>NZ_MAHX01000013.1 GCF_002023715.1 Elizabethkingia occulta | reverse complement strand
GCGTTTTTTTAACTTTATTTAATATTATATTTTTTATCCATTTCTATAAAAATAATTTACCAGTTTTGAAAAATAGATAATTAACATTGTAGCTATTGTAATAGTTACAATGTTAATTAATACTGGGATTTATAAAGATATAAACTATTTAGGATTTTGATAATCTGCTAATTTTCAAACATTTTATATTTATTTTCAAAAAAATCACTATTTTTGGATATAAACACCAAGATCACACAAATGATTTATAAAATCCATCAGATTACCAATGATTTCATCATTGGATCTGTCCAAGACAAAATAAGGAACTACCGCTGGATCGTAGTGGCAGATATTCCACGACAAATGACCCTATATAATCGAGTTCAACCTCAAAATATTAGTCTTATCAGTTGTGAATCTGATGAGGATTTCAGCCATGATTTTGAAAGAGTATGGACATTGTACATGGCAGAACGCCTAAGAAACTGGCTAATTATTGAGCATCCTGAAAAGCTGTTTTCTTATAGAGATCAGCCAATATCTATCAACAATAATTTTATCTGATTATTATTCCTTAAAGATACTTATCAAAAAACACTAAAACAAAAACAAAATATGAAAAAGAAAAATACTCCTGAAGATATTTTCTTCAAATCTGACGGCTACAAAGCTCCGGATAATGCCAATGCTATTAAAGAGAATAGTATTGCAGGTATTAATCGTGTTGTAAAACTACAATGCATTGTGAATGGTGAAGTCATTCCACACTTTAAAGATTTTAAGCTAAAACAGAGTACCAGAAACCATCATGAATTTGAGCTTATTCTGGCACATGATAGTCTTGAAAACAGACAGGATCATACATTAGAAGATGTCAATAAATTTCTTGGTGGCAGACTAACCGTCAGAATCATGTATAAAGATGTGGACAAGAGCCCCGAAAGAGTATTTGTTGGAGTCATAACAAAAGTAGGATTCAGTCAGGATAATCATAGCCTCGGAAACATTGTACTGAAAGGCTTTAGTCCGACCATACTTTTAGATGCTGCTCCACATACTCAAAGCTTTGGAGGTGGACAGCCTGTTAATATGGGCATTATTGCCACTGAAATTCTTAAACAAGGTATAGATAAAGGTAAATATGACTATCGTGTTGATGCTAAAGCTTCTTCACAAATTGTTTATAGTACCCAATATGAGGAAAGCCATTATAATTATTTAAGTAGAATGGCGGAGGCTTATGGCGAACAGTTTTATTATGATGGTGAAGTACTACATTTTGGTAACCTTCCACCTCAGAATAAAGTTCTGGAACTTATTTATGGGAGTAATGTTTCTGATATCAATGTAGAATTAAAAGCCGTACATATCAATCCTAGTTTTTACGGCTATAACAGCAGTGGTAACACAAAACTAACATCGGGACAAACTCCGATTAGTCACAAGGGAGATTTGGCACAGACTGCCTATAAAAATAACAATACTATTTTTAAAACACAGTCACTTCAGGTTGCTCCTATAAAAGCCAGAACTGATATGGACATCACCAATTCCCAGACCAGTAAAGCAGGAAGCCAAGCTGTAGAAGTATTTACAGTTTCAGGGAAAACTACTGTTCCTTTCCTGTATCCGGGATGTGTGGCAGATGTTAAAATGAGAAAAGCTGATAGTAATGAAACTTCTTACTTTACCAAAGTAATGATAACTGAAGTAAACCATGAGATAGATACACTTGGGCATTATACTGGTAACTTTGTAGCTATTGCAGCAGACACAGGATTCTTACCAAAAGCTGAATTCACTATTCCGACTGCTTTACCACAAATAGCAACCGTAATCTCCAATACAGATGCTGAAGGACAGGGAAGAGTTCAGGTGAAGTTTGATTGGCAATTGCATGATACTACAAACTTTATTCGTGTTATGAGCCCTGATGCAGGTGGAACTGACCAGATTACTCAAAACCGAGGTTATGTTGCCATTCCTGAGGTTGGTGATCAGGTAATGGTTAACTTCCAGCATGGTCACCCAGACAGACCTTTTGTAATGGGTGGGATGTTTCATGGTGGAACAGGAATTGGTGGAAATATAGATAATCATATTAAATCAATACAGACCAGAAGTGGTAACAAGGTTATCTTTAATGATAAGGAAGGCAGTATACATATTGAAGATCCAAGTGGAAATATTTACTTTATGGATGGCAAAGGGAATATTACAGTCACCGCTCCTCAGAATATGACATTTAATGCCGGGCAGAATGTAAGCATCAATGCCGGACAAAACATAAATGTCATAGCAGGAACCAATATCATGGCATCAGCAACGTTGAATTACACACAAGCAGTAGGAGTAAATTATATGAGTACCATTGCAGGAAATTCAAGCCATTTTATTACAGGGAAGCTTATGGAAATAATTGATGGAGACACTGTATCTGAATCTAAAAAAGAGAGGAAGGAATACAGTAGTCAGGATATGGAGGTACAATCGGAAGGAAATATAAAAAAGTATTCCCAAAAGACATTATATAACAACAGTGGTGAAAAATCTAACTCCCATTAAACATGAGTAGAATAAGAATTGTAAAGGGAAAATATACTAAGATAACCGGAGGTGATCATTATATGTTTTCTGATGGGAATATTATTTCCTCTGCCGGAGGAAAGTATGAGGAACAAGGCAATGAGGGAGGTATCGTCTTTGGTGACTCCAAACCCTATGAGCCTTGGAAATCTTATCCCAGGCATGATTGGTATCATTGTGTATTTGCACATACTACCAATAAAAAAATACCAATTGCTGATTTAGGAGTTAGTAATTTTAATGTAGAGATGTGCCTAACTGGAATAACTTCTATAATCCGTTTTGAGGCATATAATTTAAATTCCACTGATGAGTATAAGTTTCATAATTGGGTGTATTTATTAAATATTTATATGAACAATCGTGGTGAGCTTGTAGAGGGAGGAATGGATTTAATTACCTATAAAACAGAAAGGAAGATTGGTTCTCAGGAAAGGAATATAGAAAAGCAGAAAGGTAGTGATAAAATAGTTTTTCAAAGAACCCAGTATGACCTAAGGTCAAAGGGAAAAGACCTCCATGATGAAGTATTGTTGGATCATAAGCTCATTTTTTCCAACGGAATGGAAAGAAATATCAACTTTGGAACTAAAACAACAGAGTCTCACATGTTTTATGATATTTTTGGAGATTTTGTAAAAGAAGCGAGTCGTCTCAATCGCCGGGCTGATATTTCCTATGTATTTGCAGGAACGGAAAATGCAGAAAGTTTCCTAAGTAAAGTAAATGAAACAGCTGATAAAATTGCACTAGAGACAGACAGCCCGTTTTTAGCCAGTTCTTTTGATAAATATAAAGGGACATCTGTTTTTAAAGAGGTATTCGGAGTACTTAGCTATTTAACAGGTACTATTGATGATGGTCAGGTATTAGCAGATAGAGTACGAAAAATCCGAGGCCCAATACAGCTTACCAGTGTACAATGTGCAAGAATGGATGAAAAGGAAGAATTTATAAAATTTTCTGAGGATAAAATCTATTTTGTTACTAGCGAATTTGAGGAACTTGGTGAAACATTACAAAACACAAAAAAAAGATTGAAAAAAGATGAGTAAAATATACTTACCTGAAAAATTGGTTTTAGGACAAGAGGAAAAAGATTTATATCCTTACCATAGAAGGGTTAGCACTTCATTTTGTGTTGCTTTTACATTGAACCAATCTATTCAAATGTATACAGGAAACAGGTATACAGATAGTTTGGATGCCTGCCTTACTGCTGTAAGCTGGGTAGAAGATAATTTTTGTGAACTCCATATAGCTGGAATTGGAATTGATAAGCCCAAACATGAAAGGATAATAAAGACATGTACATTCTATATGGATAGAGGGGGATACCTCGTTTCTGGACATTATCAAGAATTCAGATATTTGGCACAAAGAGTTTTAAGAAGACCAACAGCAGCCCTAGATGATACAGTTGATAAAATAATAGAATTAAAACATAACTTTAGTAGAAAATTTATTAATGGTACAAAAGAAAATTTATTACATAAAGAAATATTTATAGATAAACTGTTCAAAATACAAGGTTTTCCAGAATTCAAAATCAATACAGAGTCTGATTTTTTCAAACTCTTACAGAAAGTTTCTATTTATAATCGTAGTATGGAGATGTCATTCGTATATTCTATTGCACAAGAAAAGAAAATTCAATTAGATAATTTTAAAAAGATTGTAGGAATTGTTTCTTTACCTATAACAATTGAAGCTTACGCATGGGTTAAAGCTTTACAAGAAAGTATATCCTTAATAAATTATCTTTGTACAGCTGATGATGTAATGAAACTTACTGACAAGCTATTTGAATTTAGAGGTCCTATTATTATTTCAGATGTATATGATGTTCTATTTACAAATGAATATTTTAATCCGAAAGGAAATATTACCCCAAAACCTAAGAAGGATAGTAGCTACATCAGCAATAATCAATCAGCTTTAGAACGCTTTTTAAGTGTAAAAACAATTGTTGAGAGTCAAATTAAAAATATAAAACAACCAATTACCGAAATATGATGAAGTCAATTATATATTATATAGTAATCTTTGGTTTGATTATTTCTTGTCAAACAAAAAAAGTAAAACAGGATATAGACATCATAGAAAATATCCCTTTTTCTAAAAATAATTTTTACAAATATGATAATGGATACTTAAGAAATAATCCTCAAAAATTAGATTCTTCACGGTCTTATATTTACACAATTATAGAACCATCAGATGAAAATAGAAAATATCCAAGAAAAATTTATACATTAATAAGTATTAATAGAGATAAAGAAACTAGTGAGTATTTTTATAAAAAACTAAAAGGTGAAAACTTGTCTTTTATAGAAATGAATAATAAAATAGTTTTTCGAGATTTTTATAGGAGTTATATCGGAAAAGAATATCATAAATCAGACATTAATAAGCCAAGAAATAAGGAAGATCTGATTAAGTATCTTAAAAGTAAAAATGCCAAATATAAAATTTTAAGTATTGGTAAGTCTGAAAAAGCAGATGTTGTAAAAGCAAAAATAAATAACTCTTTTTATGAAATAGTTGTTGATTCTACATTTTGTAAAAGTTATTTGTATTATAATGAAAAAGATACAATTTTTAATTATTCAACGGTATTATTTACTTTTTTTTAAATAGGATATTTTAATTTATTTTTATTGGAAAAATATCGATAATCAAAAGGAAGGCTATTTGTAAGAAGAAGCAACTTACCAGTAATAAATTTTTAGATATACAGAAAGGGAGACCCAAAAGGTCTCCTCTTTTTTTATATCCGGTATCTTATATGGCTAAAAAAACCTCTCTTAATTTGTAGAGAATCTATTCTTAGCACAATTTCATATTTGCCCAGTTTTTTGAATACTGCCTTTTATGGCATATTCAATAGATATAGACATACTTCTAAATTACTTTTTTACTTTTATTTAGTACATCTTTCAATATCAACATATCTTGTCCTATCTTTTTATCTTGAATCTTAGCATAATGCTGCGTCATTCGGATATTAGTATGTCCAAGCATTTTGCTGACAGTTTCTAGTGGAACTCCGTTATTAAGAGTAACAGTGGTGGCAAATGTATGTCTTGCCGTATGGAATGTAATGTCAAAATCTATATCACATAAAGCTCCTATCTCCTTTAAATATTCATTCATTTTCTGATTACTTAACACTGGTAGTACCGTATCTTCATTTATACATTTGGGATGGTCTTCATACCTGCTTATGATTTCTTGTGCTTCAAACAATATAGGAATGCTTGCCTCAACCTTGGTTTTTGTTCTTTTGATCTTCAACCATAACCCACCATCAATTCCCCTGATCATTTTCTGTTTTGTAAGGCTCTTGACGTCAATATAGGCTAATCCCGTAAAACAACAGAATACAAAAATATCTCTTACAATTCTTAACCTCTCAGAAACGAATTTCCTTGACTGAATTCTTTTCAATTCCAATTCTGTCAGGAATCTCACATCTACAGTCTCTATCTTTGATTTATGGCTCACAAAGGGATTTTTACTAAGCCATTCATTACTAAGACAAATATTGATTATCTTCTGAAAATTCTTGATGTACTTCACAGCTGAATTATTGGAACAGTTCCTTACAGTTCTCAAATAAAATTCATAGTCTGCAATGAATCCCGGATTGATCTCACGGATATCAATATCCATAATATTAAATTTCCATTTCATGAATGCCTCAGTATGACGTAGTGACGTTTCATATCTCTCCCAAGTTCCTTTTGAAAATTCTTTACCTATCAACTCCTTCATCTTCAAGTTATGGTCCTTGAAGATCTCAATGATAGTGAATTTCTTTTTCTCAACTCCTAAGTATTTATTCCGTAAGCTTTCGCAGGTTATTTCCTTACCACTATTGAATAGAGCACTATAGCATTCAAATAATTTTGATCGGATTCCTTCCAACAATGAATTCAACTGTTTGGCATTAGGAGTATTGCTTGTCACCTTTCCTGACTTTATGCCCCATTGTGAGCTCTTTATCACTTGACCTGTTGAAATTTCAGTTCTTTTACCTGAAACTGTAATTCTCAAATAAATAGTAGAAATTCCGGGATTGTTCTTAACTTTTTTTGCATAAAAAAGTACACTGTAAGTTTCCATAACTTTAGATTTTAAGATTGATGAATGTATTTGTGAATCTTAAAACCTACAAGATGTTCAAGCGATGAACAGGCTGTTCAATAACTTTCGGGTGAGTAGGAAATGATGCTTTCGGTGACTCACCGAATTACTCTCTTCCGCTTTGCATTCTTTTGTTATGCTTTGATAGTTCAAATCAACAAAAAAGCCGTTAAACACTACGATTTAAAGACTTTTGATTTTATTTGTTTCTCCAAATTGCGGAGAGTGAGGGATTCGAACCCCCGGACCTGTTACAGTCAACAGTTTTCAAGACTGCCGCAATCGACCACTCTGCCAACTCTCCTTTCAAATTCTGTTCTGAATTTTTAGTGGTGCAAATATAGGGGGTTTTATCGTTACACTCCAAATATTTTATTTAATAATTTACTATTACACCTTTAAAATACTGGGGATCAATCACAAAAATTTCAATACACAATTCCTACAAACCATTATATTCAGGCTGTTTTACAATTTTCGTTAACATTGACAAAAATAAAATGCGACAAATTTTAATTAAAACTTGTCGCATTTTTATAATTATATTTATTCAAATCGAATCTTAATTCTCAGCATGCTCAAGGCCGCTAAGATACTTCTCAGCATCCATCGCAGCCATACAGCCACTTCCTGCAGCTGTAATCGCTTGTCTATAGATATGATCCTGAACATCTCCTGCTGCGAATACACCTGGAAGGTTTGTTCTGGTAGATCCTTTTTCGGTAAGGATATAACCATTTTCATCTAAATCAAGCTGACCACCAAAGACTTCTGTATTAGGCTTATGACCGATAGCGATAAAAATACCGTGAACATCTATTGTAGATTTCTCATTGGTAACATTATTAATTGCTACAGCTCTTTCTACAAGATTATTTTCACCTTCAATAGCTATTAGCTCATGATTGAATTTTACTTCAATATTAGAAGTATTCATTACACGGTGAACCATAGCCTTAGAAGCACGGAAATGATCTTTACGAACCAACATAATTACTTTATTACAGATCTTGGACAGATAAGTAGCTTCTTCAGCAGCAGTATCTCCTGCTCCAACAACAACAACATCTTTTCCTTTGTAGAAGAAACCATCGCAAGTAGCACAAGCAGATACACCTCCACCACTGTATTTTTTCTCATCATCTAATCCAAGATATTTAGCTGTTGCTCCTGTAGAAATAATTACAGTTTTAGCCAGTATTTCACGGCTACCTGTGCTTAGCTTGTGTACACCACCTGCTTCTTTAGCAAATTCTACAGTGCTAATCATCTCGTAGTGAACTTTGGTTTCAAAACGCTCCGCTTGTTTTTGCAAATCCATCATCATTTCAGGTCCTGTAATTCCTGATGGATATCCCGGAAAGTTTTCTACTTCGGTTGTTGTAGTTAATTGCCCGCCCGGTTCAAGTCCGGTAAACAGTTCTGGCTTCATGTCTGCTCTTGCAGCGTAAATTGCTGCTGTAAATCCTGCAGGCCCAGAGCCTACGATCACACAATCTAAAATATTTTCCATATAATCTCAGTTCGGATACAAATTTCGGTAATCTTATATTACTTTGTCAAATTTTAATATTGAGTTTTATCAATAACTTTTATAGCAAATTATTAATAAAGTTTGTTGGATATATAAATTATTAGATGTACGTTTTGCACCATCGTAATTACGTCTTTATATTTCCCTATTAATCGTTAAATTATACTTTTACCTTCGTCTTATCTACATTTAGTATCTTATAAACCATCTCGGTAAGCAACTCTGCATCATCTGTATTATGAGCTCCTAATCCTTTACTCTTCATATCCATTTCCCGCAAGACAGAAATAATACGCGTCGCATGCTTCATCGGATAAAATTTAGCAGACTGTTCATAGTCTTTCAAAAAGTATGGATTCACCCCCATTGCTGAAGCAATAGCCGCAGCAGGTTGTCCACGCATTGCATGATACATTAATATATTGTTGAAGTAATTGAATAAATTACCAATAATCAGCAGCAAAGGATTGGTCTTTACATTTTTTCCCATATAATAGGCAATCCTCATTGATCTTTCAGCATCTTTTACACCCAATGCCTTTTGAAGTTCAAAAACATTATAATCTTTACTAATACCTATATGAAGCTCTACCAGCTTTCCATCCAATTCTTCTCCGGGTTTTAGAATTAGTTTTAGCTTATTGAGTTCATTAGAAATCCTGGACAAATCATTCCCCAGATATTCAGCAAGAAGATGAGAAATATTCGGAGCTGTTTTAATGCCGAAGGCCTGAATCTGTTGTTGAATCCAGGTTGCCAACTGATAATCTTTAACGGGTTCACTGTAATACAGCCAATTGTTCTTATCAAGTTGCTTTACAAATTTCTTGCGAGAATCAACTTTTTTATATTTATGAGCAAATACCAGAATCGTAGACTCAACAGGTTGCTCGATATATTTTAACAGAATATCACCCTCCTCTTCATTTAATTTCAGATCCTGGGCTTCTTTTACAATAATCAACTGCTTATCCCCCATCATAGGATACTGTCTCGCAAGTGAAAGAACCTCACCATAAGAAGTATCTTTCCCGTATACTACGGTCTGATTAAAAGCTTTTTCATCTTCTGTAAGCACATCATTTTCCAGTGATTTTATTGCGACATCTGTAAAATAAGGTTCTTCACCATGAAAAAAATAGATAGGCTGAAATGCCTTATTTTTAATATTTTTGAGGATGTTTTCTAAATCTTTCATAATCTATGCAACTGCCTAAACTTAATTTCAGTAAACAATTTGATTTTCAATTCAGGCAGGACAAAGATAAGTTTTTTATTTATGATGTACTGCGCAAAAAGTACCTTTTACTAACTCCGGAAGAATGGGTACGCCAGCACTGGATCCAGCATTTCCTGAGCCTGAACATCTATGCTCCTTCAGCTCTTATAGCTGAAAAAAAAATAGAATTAAATGGACTCACCAAAAGGATTGACTTGTTGGTTACTGAAAAAGCTGAACCGAAAATTCTTATAGAATGCAAAGCTCCGCAGATAAAAATTACCGAAAAAACTTTTGAACAAACCGCTCGGTATAATTCTGTATTGGGGGCTGGAGAAATTATCTTAAGCAACGGTTTACAACATATTTATGCTAGCTTAACACAAAATGGTTACCAGTTTAGTAATTTTGGTACTTAGATTCCGGATTGGGGCATAAATATTGATGCCACTTTTAAGAAACAACTATTCACCATGATCAGAAAATACTACATCCTTATACTTCTTATATTATTTTCTTTTACTAAGGCTCAGGATATCCATGAAATCAGGCTGTTTCAAAAGAGCAAAAACTTTATTATCTTCTTCAATATTGATAATACCTTTATTGCAATGGATTCACAAGGGAAAGTGTTATCACTTTTTCAGAAAAGTAGAAATCCCGGATATTTCGATAATATAATTACCCCAAACGGACAGTCTGTAAGTACTACTGAAGATTCTGACTTCGATTATACAAAAGACAATAGTAATCCTATAATCAAAAATTCAAATAACAATAATATTGAGTACTACAACAGTTTTACATCAAATGATCGTGGTAAAATAAGAGCCGTTAATGGAGAAATATTTCAATATTACAGTGAGCTTAGTGACGGTTTAACCGGTAATATAAAATCTATAGGAAATATAAATTTCAGTTATTATAGCTCTTTCAATAGCTATGAAAAAGGAAAAATAAGGTCCATCGGTGGTATCGTATTTTCTTATTTCAATGAATTTGACTCATACAAAACTGGAAAAATAAAATCAATAAAAGGAAATAACAACAACACCAATATCACCATTATCAATGATTATTAAGAACATTATATTCGATTTCGGCGGTGTCCTTATGGACTGGAATCCCAAATATCTCTATCAGAATGTCTTCAGTACAGACGAAGAAATGAATTACTTTTTGGATCATATCGCTACACTCAAATGGAATGCTGAACAAGACCGTGGCCGCAGTTTCCAGGAAGCTACAGAAATATTACAAAATCAATACCCCGAATTTTCAAAAGAAATAGCGTTGTATTACAGTCAATGGTCTGTGATGCTAAAAGGAGCCATTGAAGAGAATGTAAATATACTTCGAAATTTGCATGGCCGCTATCAACTATACGGTCTCACCAACTGGTCTGCAGAATCTTTCCCTTACGCTTACCAGAATTATGACTTCTTTAGTCTTTTTAATGGAATTGTAGTATCCGGAGAAGAAAAGCTTATTAAACCTGACGAACGTATTTATCAGCTATTACTGAACCGATATAACCTTAATGCTTCAGAATGTTTGTTTATAGACGACAATTATGAAAATATCCGTGCGGCAGAAGCTATGGATTTCAATACGATACACCTGACGCCAGGTACAAAACTTCAGGAAGAATTAAAAAAATTCAATATATAAAATCACAAGAATCATTAAAAAAAATGATCCTTTATTTATTTTTTATAAAACAGGCAGACGCTATACACTAACCAACTATCTGCCTGTAGTACTACAAACAATAAACAACATTATGAAAAAATAAATACCTGGCACTTGGCAGGAAGTTGTTTGCAGTATTTTAATTTATCTTATAAATCTGCTCCGGTAGTTATGATAATTGCTGATAATTTTATTTAATGAGAGATCTTCATTAGGTAATTGGAACCGGAGCAGAAGGGGTTATATAGACAAAATATTATTGTTTATATCTGTGCAAGGTAGATTTTACTATATATCTAAAAAAGAAAAACACATTCCATTTTCTTACGCTACACCTTCTGATTTAATACGTAAACGTTAAAATAATTATATAGCAGAAGTTTTGATTAGTATTTGTCATTTCTTTTGAAAAAATCCACCAGATGGCATTTAATAAAATATAATTATTGCTTATATATAAAGAATAGTAAAAAACAAACGGGTCATCAAAAAGCTTTTTGATGACCCGTTTTATAAAAAAAACGATTGAAAAAATGATGACGAAGTTATTCTATCATCAAGATTTTAAAAATTCTATCTCAAGTTGCTGATCAGTAAAAATGCTTTACGCAAATGAGATAGAATTCAGGAGACATATTTTACTGGTTGACAGTTAGCAGTATACAGTAGAAATTTATGGATATACTATTTGGCAGGTACTGTTCACCACTAACCGACAACTCTTCAATTTATTTTTCCCATTTAACCTCTTCTCCCTGAGGGGAAGCTCCTCCTTGGTCAACCTTCACAGGAGGAGTTTCCTGATTAATATGGTATACATAAGCTGCAATCTTTTCTGCATCCCTGCCGGAGATTGTGCCATCCTTAATAAATGGTCTCATCGTTGGATTGTTTGGAGATCCATTTTCCAGCATCCAGAATACATTATGAAATACATCTTTTTCTTTTACATTAATCCAATGATTGTCTGTCAGGTTTGGTCCTATTCCACCTTTACCTCCTTCCGAGTGACAGGTTGCACAATTGGTTTTGAATAACTGCTCCCCCTCAGCAATATTAGAAGGATCATATTTAGCAGTTTCAAGTGTTATTTTTGGAGCTGTCTTCTCATATTCTTCAATAGAAGCCAGCATTGTTTTGTGTTCTTTTTCATATTCCGCATCCTGATGGGCATAATCTGTGAATACATAAGCCAACATATAAATAACACAGAAAATATTTCCGAAGTAGAATAAACCAATCCACCACTTAGGCAAAGCATTGTCCAGCTCTGTAATCCCGTCGAAACCGTGGTCTATAATAAGATCTGTTTCTTCTTTCTGAGATTGCTTTTTAACAGCAGAATTCCACAATCTTCGCAAAAAAGGAATCTTTTTTTGCTCCAGATAAAGCTTCTTCTCCTCATCAGTTAACTTCTTAAAGTTTTCATTTTCTACAAGATCCTGAAGAGAACTCACTATTAACAACAGTAAGGCTGACATGATCACTACAACCCAAAAATAGGGAGATGTAAGGTAATGAACTTCGGGAGCAAACATCTCGAAAGCTAAAGCTATCAGGCAGAATGTAAGCACTATATAAACTGAAATCGGTGTTCTTACTTTCATAACTAAATTATTTAAAGTTATTTAATAGAGGCTGTTTGTACATCTGTAGTCTTAATATCTACCCCAAGTCTCTGCAGGTAAGCGATAAGCGCTACAATTTCTCTCTTCTCAATCGGAATAAATTTGTCGCCTTTGGCAATTTTTTCCTGTGCTACCTGCTCTTTAATATCTGCAGCTTCGGAGTAAATTTTCTGTACGATTACACTAGCCTGATTATCGGCCCATACGTTTGCAGAATCTATCTGTGCTTTGGTATATGGTACATCAAATGCATTTTTCATTAGCTTCATTTTGTTTACCATTTCCGAGCGGTCCAGTTCATTCGTAATCAACCATGGGAAACGTGGCATAATAGAACCTGCAGATGTTACTCTTGGATTATACATGTGTTTAAAGTGCCATGAGTCCGGATTCTTATTACCTTCTCTTTGTAAATCCGGACCAGTTCTCTTAGATCCCCATAAGAAAGGTCTGTCGTATATAAACTCTCCTGCTTTGGAGTATTGTCCGTTTTTACCATCAAATCTTACAATTTCATCACGGAAAGGTCTGATCATCTGAGAGTGACAAGAGTTACATCCTTCGCGAATATATAAGTCACGACCTTCTAATTCTAACGGTGAGTATGGTTTAACAGCTGCTATATTTGGTACATTACTCTTCACGCTTAGCGTAGGAATTATTTCAACCGCACCACCTATTGCCAGTGTAACAAATGCTCCGATGGATAAAACCGTTGGCATTCTTTCAATCCATAAGTGAACAGGCTCGCCATCTTTCCTGTCATTACCAATAACTGCTAACGCTGGTGCTTCTGCTGGAACATTTTTCTCGAATACTCCTTTTCTTACTGTTTTGAATACATTCACTACCATTAATATCGCTCCTGTCAGGTATAATACACCACCAAGGAATCTCAGCTTAAAGTATGGAATAATTGCTGTTACAGTATCTAACCAGTTTTTGTACATTAAAGTACCATCCGGGTTAAATTGTTTCCACATCAAACCTTGTGTGAAACCAGAGATATACATTGGTACTGCATAGAAAATAATCCCCAGAGTCCCCAGCCAGAAATGCCAGTTAGCTAATTTCACAGACCATAATTTGGTTTTCCACATTAATGGTACAAGGAAATATATAATACCGAAGGCCATAAAACCATTCCATCCTAATGCACCTAAGTGTACATGACCAATTACCCAGTCGGTATAGTGACCAATTTTATTTAGAGATTTAGTTGCTAGAAGCGGTCCTTCAAAAGTTGCCATACCATAACATGTAACAGCTACTACAAAGAATTTTAGTACCGGATTTTCTCTTACTTTATCCCAAGCTCCTCTTAGCGTTAGCAGTCCATTTAGCATACCTCCCCAAGATGGTGCAATAAGCATAATAGAGAAACCTGTTCCTAATGCCTGAGCCCAGCCAGGCAAAGAAGTATACTGAAGATGGTGAGGACCAGCCCAAAGGTATACGAAGATTAGAGACCAGAAGTGAATAATAGATAATTTATAGGAGAATACTGGTCTGTCTGCTGCCTTCGGCATGAAGTAGTACATAAGCCCCAATACTGGTGTTGTTAGTACAAATGCTACTGCATTGTGACCGTACCACCATTGTACTAATGCATCTTTTACCCCCGCATATACTGAATATGATTTCCAGAAGTTTAACGGAACTTCTAAGTTGTTTACAATGTGAAGTAAAGCTACCCCAATCCAGGTTGCAATAAAGAACCAAATGGCTACATATAAGTGTCTTACTCTTCTCTTAGCAATTGTACCAAACATATTGATACCGAAGATAACCCATGAGAAAGTAATTAAGATATCGATAGGCCATTCATGCTCCGCATATTCTTTAGATGTATTAATCCCCATAAGGAATGTAATAACCACACTTACAATCATTAACTGCCAAGACCAGAAATGTATCCATGAAAGTGTATCGCTATACATTCTGGTTTTCAGTAGCCTCTGCATACTGTAATAAGCACCGCAGAAAAACGAGTTACACACAAAAGCAAAAATCACCGCACTGGTATGCAGCATTCTTATTCTACCAAAACCAAGTGCTCCCTGTGTATTAATTAGTCCCTG
Organism: Elizabethkingia occulta; assembly: GCF_002023715.1. Lineage (GTDB taxonomy): Bacteria > Bacteroidota > Bacteroidia > Flavobacteriales > Weeksellaceae > Elizabethkingia > Elizabethkingia occulta. The sequence continues at coordinate 670,440 of NZ_MAHX01000013.1, read as the reverse complement.
AATATTTCCGCTTTTCAAACTCTGAATCGTTGTATCATCCGTACCGAAAAGGAATTCTGGCAACTCAGGGTAGAACAACATTAAAGCTGCCGTAAGCCCAAGAAGAAAGCCTACGAGACCAAACGCTATTGTTGCATATAAAAATGCCCGGACAATATTGTTGTCATAATGAAACTTTTGCGCCTCCATTTTTCTACTGTATTTATTTTATAAGGTTATATTCCACTAACTGATTAGCAAAAAATAGCTAAAGAATTACGCTAAAAACAGTATTTCTTACCTGTTTTATTTGTGTTTCAAAGGTATTCGTTATCTTTGTGGTGTACCAGTAGACCAACTACTAAAGTATACCGAAATCTACTAAAAGCATAAGTGATGAAAGAATGTGGCAACAGTATCAGACAAATCCGGAGAAATAAAGATTTAACCCAGGAGTACATGGCTCTGGAGCTGGGAATCTCTCAAAAAGCATATTCTGATTTGGAAAATTGCAAAGTCAAAATGAATATGACAACCCTATTAAAAGTTGCAGATATACTGGAGATTAGCCCTTCCGAAATTTGCAGCCTTTCAGGAAATTGCACCAACAATATGCAGCAGAAACATGAAAGTCTTATAGACTATCTGAAGCAAAATAACATCCAGGTTCCGGATGAATATTTGTAATTACAATAGAAAAGTATATAAAAAAGCAGCGGGGAGAAACTCCCCGCTGCTTTTTTATACGTTATGTTTATTTAGTATCTAACGGCTTTTCACTGTCCTTTTCTTTCTTTCGTCCGGCTTTTATCAAAGCCTGATGAACTAAAAATTCAATCTGTCCGTTTACACTCCGAAATTCATCTGAAGCCCATTTTTCAATAAGCTTATAAGTTTCTTCATCAATCCGGAGGACAAAGCTTTTTTTTGCGCTCAAAATTTTTATTTTTTCTGTTAAGCTTTCGCTTAGTCTACATTTTAATTATACAAAGTACCAGCATTTAGTATAGGCTGTGCAGCCTTTTCACCACAAAGTACAACCATAAGATTGCTTACCATAGCCGCTTTTCTTTCATCATCCAATTCTACTATGTTTTCTTCCGATAGTTTCTTCAAGGCCATATCTACCATCCCGACAGCACCTTCTACAATCTTAGCTCTTGCTGCTACAATCGCGGTAGCCTGCTGACGCTGAAGCATAGCTCCTGCAATTTCGGAGGCATAAGCCAGGTGGCTGATTCTGGCTTCCTGAATTACAATTCCTGCTTTTGAAAGCCTGTCTGTAAGTTCCTGCTCCAGGATCTGATTAATTTTATCGCCACCTTCTCTTAAGGTTATCGGTGCATGATCATCTTCAAGATTATCATAAGGAAAACTCATCGCTAAATGTCGAACTGCCGCTTCACTCTGCATTTTCACAAAATCGGTATAACGCTCCACCTCAAAAGCTGCCTTGTAGGTATCCCCTACTTTCCAAACAATAACAACTCCTATCTCAATAGGATTTCCCATTTTATCATTTACTTTCAATGTTTGTCCCTGAAGGTTCTCTGAACGAAGACTCATTCTTTGTGAAGAGTAAAGAGGATTGATAAAGAACAATCCGTTCTCTTTAACAGTTCCTACATACTTTCCAAAGAAGTTAAGCACTCTGGAGTGATTAGGCTGGATAATCATAAGACCTTTCATAAAAAATATTGCAAGAATAAAGCACAACACCCCCATAACGGACAAGAAAGGATTATACTGCATTCCTGTAAAGAAAAGAGTAACAGCACCAAATAGTAACAAGATACTTATAAGTAGTGCCACATAACCAGACATTGGTTTCAGATTTTTTTCCATATTGATATTAATTTAATATCATAAAGATATGAAATTAATAATATAAAAAAGTAATAAATTTATTTTCTATCAAAAAAGTCACTACAATTAGAAATATGAATAAAATCAGGTTAAGCTATTTTAATATGCTACTACTAGGAATATTCCTAATTTTAGACGCGAAAGCACAACCTACTAAAACTACTGTATATGCGCATAGATAGACTTTTTCTAATTATCCTTACCGGCTATTTAAGCTCTTGCAGCAACAATGACAACCGAGATGGTGGTGACAACACTAAACCGCCAATAACACTAGCAAAAAAAACATACACTTACCAGTTTAATAATAGCTATAAAATTGAAAACGGAGTGGCTTTAAAAGGACCAAAAGGGACAGAAACATCAGTTGATGTAAATATGTTAAACCAATATTGGTTTTCAGTGGATACTTCAGATGATAAACTTGTTGTTGATTACAAAAAAGATTCTTTGTTTGTTATAAATGGCAAATTGAAACTAGCCTACAAAATTAAAGCAAAACAAGATTCTATATTCCTTGAGGGGACTAAACCAGAATTCTTTGGATTACATACTTCTGATAAAACCGGGCTTACTATTTACAAGAAAGTTATAGTCTACCACAGGGCTCCGAGAGAAAATGATAATTCCTCTTTATACAACAGAAGCGGTCTTAATTTTGGAAGAACCTCCCAGCAGGAAGCATCAAAAACAGCTCCTTTCAAAACTCCCTCAGAAATGGTTTCAGCTCAGGATTTTTTAATATGGGCCAATCTTAGCTATTCCTACAAAGAGATCAAATAAAAATATTTACAAACAAAAAAGCCAGGAAATATCCTGGCTTTTAATTTTATTGTATCCTGATTAAGGTTCAATCTCCGTTCTCTCCTCAGCTTTCTTCGATTTATTATTAGACGAAGATTTAGCATTATGGAATTTTTTATACTTAAACCATGCTGCAATACTCAAAGCAAGCATGAAAGATAAACTCATATAAACCCATGCCGGAACCGGAATTGGATCTCCAGCCGCATAGGAATGTAATCCTGAAAGATAATAATTAACACCAAAATAAGTCATAATCATGGAACAGAATGAGAACATAGTCACTACGTGGAAAGTATATCTACCTCTAAGTCCTGGTACTAAACGCATATGTAGTACAAAAGCATAAATAATAATAGAAATAAAAGCCCATGTTTCTTTAGGATCCCAAGACCAGTAACGACCCCAGCTTTCATTTGCCCAAATACCTCCAAGGAAGTTTCCTACAGTGAGTGCGAACAATCCTATTGTCAATGACATTTCACTTACAATAGTTAACTCTTTGATTGTTTTATCATTATGCTTTTTATAGATATCAGAATTAGCCACAATATAGAATAGCAATGTAATCATTGCAATAATAGCTGAAAGTGCAAAGAATCCGTAACTGGATGCAATAATAGCTACGTGTACAATTAACCAGTAAGACTTAAGCACTGGTACCAGAGGAGTAATCTGAGGATCAAGCTGCGCTCCCCCATGTGCAAATCCCATCATAATAACTGCTACAAGGAAACCTGCCGCTGGTATAAGTACATTGGAATTTCTATAGAGGATAAGACCAGCTGTAATTCCAACCCATGAGATAAACATAATAGCTTCATAACCACTACTCCAAGGCGCATGTCCAGAAACATACCAACGACCGATAAGACCAAAGAAATGCGCTATATATCCTATAACTCCGATCCAAATGATTACATTTATTACAATTTTCAGAATCTTATTTGGTTTAAACAAATAAATAAAACCTAATATCAATAATAATCCTCCGATCATTGTATAGCCAATAAGCAACTTAAAGAACAGATTCAATCCGTTCATAAATACCTCGACATTTACTTTTGTTTCGGAAGGCATAATCTTCGATCCCCACTTGTGTTGGTAGTCTTGTAGTTTTACCAATTCTTTATCTGCAGTAGCCCAATCCCCATTTTTTGTAGCATCTATAACACTTGCAAAATATGGTCCCATTACCTTCTGAGAAGCTTCATCCGGTTCGAATTTATTATCCAGCCAAGAATGCCATGTATGGTTATTATCATTCGGCACGGGAACTATACGCATATACTGACCTGAAAGTATACCATTAAAAACCTGAACCAGGTCATTCATTTCAATAACTCCTTTATCATACATGCTTTGCTCTACGGGTTTCTTGCGGAAAGCAATATTATAATCTTGTTCCAGTACAAAACGAGGCTGTCCTGTAGCAGGATCCATTGGGAAAAGATTCAATAATGTCGTATAGCCGTCTTCATTTGCTTTTGTCTTTCTTAATAGCTCGCTACCCCCTTTTGTCGTTACTTTAATAATTGGAACCTGTGTCCACATAAAGGGATTAGTTGTAATAGAAAGGAACCACTGATTTGCATCCATTCCATGGAAAGAATCTCTTTTATACAATTTTCTAAGAACATCTAATGCAAGAGTATTAACCGGAACAATACGCCCTTCTATATTTTGTACCAATGCATAACCAAATTTATCAGCATGCTCTTTATTAATATGTGATTCTTTAACTACAGTTTCAGGATCCAACACTTTAGGCTTCATAGGGCCGGCAGTCATTCCTCCTTCTATTTTTTTAACATTAGGAGCTCCATGAGACTCTTGTCCGTGCATATCGATTTCTCCTTTACCACCATCGTAGTTTTGTGCATTTAAAGCACTAAAAGAAAATAATAAAAATGCTACAACAACAGCTTTCTTCTTGCTAATATCCTTTAACATTTTGTTTAATTGCCAGAAGCGTGTTCCTTTCCAGAACAATGAAACGAAAAGTCCAAGGAATAAGAATGTATATCCTACATAAGTAATATTAGTTCCCCAGAAATCGTGGTTTACAGAAAGGTGAGTCCCTTTTCTGTCCGGATCAAACCCTGCCTGGAAGAAACGATATCCGCCGTGATTAAGAACATGGTTCATATAGATTTTATACGGTGTTTGCTTCCCATTTTCTATAATCTGCACATGAGATTCGTATGCAGATGGAGAGTTACTTCCAGGATAAGTTTCCATTACAAATTTATCAAGTTTTATCGAGAATGGTGTCTGCAAAACTTTTGGACCAAATCCTAACATAATGTTTTTACCATCTACCATGATCTGCTTTGCCATATTAGGATTATTTTTATCAACTAATATATCAACAGGCTGCTTTGTCTTAGGACCTTCAACCATTAATCTTAAAAGATCCGGCGTAGCGGCATCTTTTTTCACATCTCCTTCATATTCTATAAGCTTCCCTTTCTTCACACCTTCAGGTACAACTAACTTCAAATCACCAATTGTATATAAACTTCTTAGTTTTAAGGAATCCAGAGCATCTTTTTTAGCAACACCTGTTTTTTGCGTTGCCATCGTCATATACTGAGCATCGGATGGAGATTTGATCTGAAGAAATCCATTTTCATCGTGAATTTCTACAGCACCTTCAATTTTGCGGTTATAAGCAACCAACATACCGTTTACGCTCTTTGCCTCTCCCGGTGCGATGAATATATTTTCTCTACCCTGATCGTTTGTGGAAACCAGATGAAGATAATTTTTGCCGTTCTCAGAAACTACCAAGGAATCTTTCTTTCTTTGGATATAGTCCAACGTTTTCACAGTAAACTTTTCACCTCTGAAATCATAAGTAGCATTAAAATCATGATGTAATGGAGACATAATATAAGGTACATCCTCATAATTCAGGATATCACCTTTATCTTCTATCTGTATTTTAAAATATTGTTTTTCACTAACAATCTGATTAGAAGTTTCACCTTCACGAATCAGCATCATTCCTTCAAAACTAATGTAACGTGTAATAGCCCCTCCAATAAAGATCAGAATAAAAGCAAGGTGGAATACTAATAACGGCCACTTCTCTCTCCTAAGCAGTCTGTATCGTTGAATATTTCCGATAAAATTAATGATGAGAAGTAACATCACTAATTCAAACCATTTAGCATTATAAATCAAAGCCTTAGCCGTAGGCGTTCCATGATCATTTTCTATAAACGTAGCTACTGCCATCGAAATGGCATAAACCAGTAACAATACAGCCATTGTTCTGGTAGAAATAAGTATATCCTGTAATTTCTTCATTATGGGTACTCTAAAAACACATCCGGCAAAATTACACCAAAAAAACTATTATAAGCCAACATGGAGAAAAATCATGTCTATTGTTATTCACTATATTTTCTATTACCCAAATGCTCTCTTTTTACAATCAAAACAACATTAGTTTTTTTGCTATTTTATTCTAAATTTGCAAAGACCTTATATAACACAGAAAAAGAATGAATCAAAAGCCAGAAGTTGCTAAGACTAAGACCATTTCGAAATTAAGAATTATCTCCGGCGTAACATTCGTTTTCCTTTCCATAGTGCTTACCCTTTCTTTCATTTCTTATCTTATGAAATGGAAGGCCGACCAAAGCCAGGCAGGAACAATGCTAGACAAGTCTATTAAATCTTCCAATATATTTGGAAAGATTGGTGACTGGCTGGGTAATTTTTTCATTTTTGAATCTATCGGAATAGCAGGTTTCATTGTTGCTTTTTTATTATTTGTTTTCGGAACACTGATTCTGAAAAAAAATTATTTCAAGCCTTGGAAAACCATTTCTCATAGTCTGTTTTTTATCTGTTGGCTACCGATTTTTATGGGTGTTATTACAAAAGGTCAGGGGGTATTATCCGGTGTATATGGCTTCCAGATTATGGATTATCTAAATGCTATTATTGGAACTTTCGGATTATGGATGATACTTCTTCTAAGTATCGGATTATATTTCGTTTTAGAGTTTAATCTGCGCCCATCCAACATCAAAGCCAAGATGGACGAACTAAATGAAAACACTTTAGGGAAATTCAAAAATAAAGTTTCCACAATGGATAATGATTCCGACGACAATGAAGAAGAAGAACTTCCAGTTGTAGATGAAACACCAAAAGAAGTAAACCTTACACAATCTAAAAGACCTTCTCCATTTGATAAAAAAACTGAAGAGGCAGAAAATAAAATTGTGATTACTGAAGAACTTCCTAAAGCAGCATCTGTTCATATACCTACACCACCTCCTATTATAGAGACGCCTAATCATACTACCGCTCCAATATCAAATGTTACAAATAATGATATTCCTGCTCATAAAGTAACAAGCACTCCAGATATTGCTTTTACAGTAGAACAAAAGGAGGAAGAAGTTATAATATTGGATGAGGCAGATAAAAAATCTCAGAGTCTGGTAGATCAGCACGGACTTTATGATCATAAACTAGACCTTGCCAAATTCCAGATGCCCTCTGTTTCTTTATTAAAAGATTACGGCAACGAGAACATTAATATTAATCAAGCCGAACTTGAAGAAAATAAAAACCGTATTGTCGGACTTCTTAAAAATTTTAACGTAGGTATTACAGAAATAAAAGCAACGATAGGTCCTACTGTTACACTTTATGAAATTGTACCTGAAGCTGGTATCCGTGTAGCACAAATTAAAAAACTTCAGGACGATATAGCACTTAATCTTTCTGCTTTGGGTATCAGAATTATTGCGCCAATGCCGGGGAAAGGTACTATTGGTATCGAAGTACCAAACCAAACTCCATCCATGGTAAGTATGCGTTCGGTAATAGCTTCACCAAAATTCCAAAATACCGATATGGATCTCCCTGTTGTATTTGGTAAAACAATTTCCAACGAAATCTTTATGGCTGACCTTGCAAAAATGCCGCACTTACTAATGGCAGGAGCAACAGGCCAGGGTAAATCTGTAGGTATCAATGCTATCCTGACATCACTTATTTACAAAAAACACCCTAGCGAACTAAAGTTCGTAATGGTTGACCCTAAGAAAGTTGAACTTTCTTTATACTCAAAAATAGAAAGACACTATTTAGCAAAATTGCCAGATGGTGGTGATGCTATTATTACAGACAATGCAAAGGTTATCAATACACTGAACTCTCTTTGTATTGAAATGGACAATCGTTATGAATTGCTGAAGAATGCTTTCTGTAAAAATATTAAAGAGTACAACAAAAAGTTTTCGGAAAGAAAACTAAACCCTGAAAACGGACATCGCTATCTTCCTTATATAGTACTCGTTGTGGACGAGTTTGCAGACCTTATCATGACTGCCGGAAAAGAAGTAGAAATGCCAATTGCCCGTCTGGCACAGCTTGCCCGTGCTATTGGTATACATCTTATTGTAGCAACGCAAAGACCATCGGTAAACGTTATTACTGGTATGATCAAGGCTAACTTCCCTGCTCGTGCTGCTTTCAGAGTAATTTCCGGAGTTGACTCCAGAACAATTCTGGATACACCAGGAGCTGAGCAGTTAGTAGGAAAGGGAGATATGCTTTACTTCAATGGAAATGATCTTATCCGTCTGCAGTGTGCGTTCGTAGACACTCCCGAAGTTGAAAAAATTGCTGAATTCATTGGGGAACAAAAAGGTTATCCGGAAGCGTATCAGTTACCTGAATATTCAGGAGATGAATCAACTGTTTCTGTCGGAAGTTTTGATCCTAATGAAAAAGATGTACTTTTCGATGAGGCTGCCAAAATTGTTGTTTCTACACAACAAGGATCAACATCTATGTTACAGCGTCAGCTGAAACTGGGATATAATCGTGCCGGAAGAATAATGGATCAGTTAGAAGCATCTGGTATTGTCGGAAGCTTTAACGGAGCCAAGGCACGGGAAGTATTGATTACAGATATGCATTCTTTGGAACAGTTTTTGGAAGAATTGCGCAAATAATCTAAAAACAAAAAAGATGAAAAACATTATAAAGAAATTATCTGTCGGAATTTTTGCTGTGGCCTTTACTATAGGTTTTGGACAAAAAATAGATGCAAATGCAAAAACTATTTTAGACGGTGTTTCTACAAACTACAAATCGAAAAAAAATAACTATTTCAAATTCGTTTACCGTAACGGAAGCGGTACAGCTGGAAAAGCAGTTACCGGTATTTTCTATTCAGCGGGCAGTAAGTACAAGCTGAATATTATGGGTACAGAACAAATCTTCGATGGTAATAAAGTATACAGTATCAGCGGTGATGATAAGGAAGTTACTATTGCAAAACCTACAGGTAGCGAAGCAATGTTCTCCCCTCTTAATTATATTGATTCTTATAAAAGCGGATATACAGTACAGTATATGGGTAAGAAAAACGTTGGCGGAATCAATACTGATTATATAAAAATGACTCCGGTCTCAAATAATGGGATAAAATATGTAAATTTGTTCGTCAATTCAGCTAAGAAACAATTGGTAAAATTAGAACAGTTTTCGGAGAATAATGAAGTTGCGGTAATTGAGATTTCAAAATATATAGAAAATCAGAACCTTTCTCCTTCAATTTTCACTTTTAACAAAGCCAATTATAAAAATTATCTGATTACAGAATTGTAGTTATAATAAAATAAGCAAAGCATAAAAAAGTCACACAAAGATGTGGCTTTTTATATAGAATATATGATAAAAAAGCTTGACCAATACATTATAAAGACCTTTTTCGGTCCTTTCCTGTTTATCTTCAGTGTCCTTTGTTTCATTTTCATTGTAAACATTATCTGGACGCAGATGGGGCAGCTGGCCGGTAAAGGATTAAGTGCCTGGGAAATTTCAAAACTGCTTTTTTACATGGGGGTTACCGTTGTAAAAATGGTACTTCCACTGACTATTCTGCTTGCAGCTATCATGACTTTTGGAGACTTTGGGGAACGGTATGAGCTGGCCGCCATGAAGTCCGCAGGGATATCATTACTCCGTGTAATGAGGCCACTGCTCATTATGGTTATTTTACTTTCCGTACTCCTCTACTTTTTCTCCAACAATATTATTCCGGACTTTCAGCGTAAAGCAAAGAATATGCTTTATAATATCGCCTCCTCCCGTCCTGCACTAAACTTTACACCCGGACAGTTTATCGACACGGTACCGGGAATGACAATAAAATTTGATGAAATAAAGGGAGAAAACGGAGAAAATGTAACCGGCGTTTTTATCCATAAAGTAGCCAACTCATACGAGGACAACCAAACGGTAGTTGCCAAGAACGGAAAGTTTGTTCAGGCTGTAGACAAGCATTACCTTAAACTGATTCTGTATAACGGATATATTTTCCAGGATCAGATTGCTAATAAAGATTTTAAAGAAAGAGAAAAGCAGTCTAATCAGGCTATAAAGTTTGATTCACTTGTACAGCACTTCGACGTTTCTTTACTTTTAAACAAAGCTCTGGAGGAGCAAAACATTACAGATGATTATCAGTTCCAGACTTATAATCAGATTGCCAAAACACTGAAAAAGAAAAGAAAGGATGACAAAGATGCTTTCAATACGATTTCTCAAGATATTGTAAGTCAGCAAAACGGTTATGTATCCTATATCGATAAGATTAAAACGGACAAAAAGCTGGTTAAACAGCCTTTTAAGCTTGACTCCCTGAAGGGAGATAAGAAAATGGAAGCGTTGTATTATGCTCATAATAAATTGCAGGCTGCAAAAAGTGCTTATCTGATGAAGAACGACCAGATTATAGATATTATTAAATACTACACCAAGGTCGTAATGTACCAGCAACGTATTATTTCATATTCCTTCACCTGTGTCATTTTCTTCCTGATTGGAGCATCTCTTGGATCTATAATCAGAAAAGGAGGAATGGGTCTTCCCGTAATTATAGCCATTGTGATATTTATCTTATTCTATGTTATCAACCTGATGACAGAAAACATTGCTTGGAAAGGAGAAATGAATCCATATCTGGCTACATGGCTGCCCAACATGATCTTACTTCCGTTCGGAGTATGGATGACTTATAAAGCTCTGACAGATTCTCAGCTGTTCGATGCCGAAAAGTACAAGGCATTTTTCAAGCCTATTATTAACCGTTTTTCCAAACCAAAAGAACATCAGCGCTATCAGTAAAATACAATTGGAAACAATACTTTAAAAAGCTATTTCTGATTTATCATTTCAGAAGCAGCCCAATATTTATAATTCAGTATGAAAAAAAATATTTCGACGTTCGTTTTTGGAATACTCCTTACTACAAGTACATTATCTTTTAGTACAGCTTTTAAGGCTCAAGCTATAGTATCACAAAAAACAGATGGTTCTGCTATTACAGAACAAGTCTTAAAAGATATTCTGGAAAAGAACCGTTCATATTACCAACAGGGAAAAGTTGCGGATTACATCCCGGAACTCGGTAAAGCAGATGCAAAATCTATTGCCTTATCTGTAATTGATGAAAATGGAAAGGTTATAAATGTAGGTGATACTGATAAAAAATTCACCATTCAGAGTATCTCAAAAATTATATCGTTAATGATTGCTGTCCGGGAAAAAGGAGAGCAAAATATCTTTGATAAAATTGGCTATTTTGGCACGGACAAACCATTCAATCATTTTTCAAATTTGGAAACAACCGGAAAGCCATTAAATCCTATGATGAATGCAGGTGCTATTCTAACAACTTCTCTAATAGACGGAGAAGGTGAAGTGCCTTTCAAAAAAATACTGGAAATGGTTCGTTACATTACCAAAAACAGCAATATAAACTACAGCAAAGAGGTTTATAATTCCGAACGGGAAACCGGGCACCGCAACCGTGGCATGTTTTATATAATGAAAAACAGCGGATTGATAAATGGTGATGAAGATAAGCTGAATAACTATTTCAAGCAATGTTCGATAGAGGTTACCGCTGAAGATCTGGCTAAGATAGGCTATTTCTTTGCCCATCAATGCACACGTTACGATGGTGATACTACTTATAAAAATGCAGATATTGCCCAGCTGATAGAATCCCAGATGCTAATTGCCGGAATGTATGAATTCAGTGGAGAATATGCACGTACAGTAGGTTTACCAAGCAAATCCGGAGTTGGTGGTGGTATTACGGTAAGTATTCCCGGAAAAATGGGAATCGGAGTTTACAACCCTGCCCTGGATCAGCATGGGAATTCCTTAGCAGGCTACCATATGATCCTTGATCTTGTAAAAAAATATAACCTGAGTCTGTTCAGATAATAAAATTTTTCTGATCAGCTATTTTATCCATGGCCAGACTTTCTCTGATCCAGAATATATAAATTTAATAGTGTTTTTAAATTTTTCATACAAAAATTATATTCAAATGAATCAATATTTTTGTATATTTGCCAACTGAAAATTAAAATAAATGAGTACGATATTTAGCCTTTTCATGGTTCTTATTATCATTGCATGTGTGCTTCTGATCATTGTTATCATGGCCCAGAATCCAAAAGGAGGTGGCCTTTCTGGTACATTTGGAGGTACATCTTCAGCTTCTTTCGGAGTACAAAGAACCAATGAATTTATGGATAAGGCTACATGGTCATTAGGAATTTTTATCATTGTTCTGATTATGTTGAGTGTTATTCTTACCGGAAAACCATCAACAGTAATTCCTCAATCACAACCAACAAAAAAGGAGCTTCCAAATAACCCACAAGCCCCGGTTCAGAAACCTACGGCACAAGCCCCACAAACAACACAGCAATCCTCTGCGCCAGCGCAGACTGCAAAATAGATAGATTTAATAGTTTAGTTTAGAAGAAACTGCTTACTAGGGCTCTTACGAGTTTTTTTAAGCAGTTTTTCTTTTATAAGAACTATATTCTGATACAATAAGGTAACACAAGCTGGGGATTAAGCAAAAGGTTCGGCTAATATGGAAAATCCCTTTCCATTGTAATAGTAATTTTGAAGTTTTTGATTTTTCACTTATCTAAGATAACGTTCCTCCGGAACGCTCTGAATTTTTTTAAATATAATCTATAAAGATAAAGCTCCTAATGGAGCTCCTTATTAATCATCATACACTATATTTTCTGTATCACTGTATGAGAAATCAGACAGTTCTTTACTCTGTACTCCTGATTTTTTATTCCTGGTATGGCAATCTATATTTAATAGATCTACCCAAAGAAACCTCATCTGCATATTCCAGTTCATCCCCTACTGCAATTCCTCTTGCAATAACAGAGAAATTCAACGGATAATGTTTTAGTTTCTTGTATAGATAGTACGCTGTTGTATCCCCTTCCATAGTTGCACTTAGTGCAAATATAACTTCGCTTACACCCCCAGCTTCCACTTTACTGATCAGGCTTTCAATTTTTAACTGATTAGGACCTATTCCCTCCATTGGGGAAAGCTTTCCACCCAGAACAAGGTATTTACCATTATATTGTCCTGTATTCTCTATAGCCATTACATCCCGTACATCTTCTACTACACATAGCAGGCTCTCATTACGATTACTATTTGCACAAATTTCACAAATATCGTGATCAGAAAAATTATGACAGATCTTGCAATATTTAATATCATTTACCAACGCCTGAATAGCATTTCCCAACGCCATTCCCTGAGACTGAGGTTGCTTTAACAGGTACAAAGCCAATCTTGTTGCCGATTTCCGGCCTATCCCCGGAAGCCCTGAAATCTCTTCAACGGCCTTTTCTAAAACTTTACTTGGAAAATTCATATCTGCAAAGTTATCATTTTACCTTCTTTCTATAAAAAAGTTTGTTGACCATTTATGTTTACGCTATTTTTGCAAGCCCTAACTATAATATATTATTGATGAAAAATCCTGAATACCCGCTATTCTTACAATTCAAAATTACTACTTTGGCTAACGATTTCGTTGCAAAAGACAAAAATGACAATACAATCGCGTATGTTCGTCAGAAAATGTTCAAATTAAAAGAAGATGTAGTTGTCTTCAACAATGAAAGCAAAACTGAGGAACTTTTTCGCATTAAGGCAGACCGTTGGCTGGACTTCAATGCAAATTATTCAATTTCTGAAAGCAGAACGGGAGAATCTCTTGGTAAAATTGGACGAAGAGGAATGAAATCTATATGGAAGTCTACCTACATCGGAATGGATAAAGATGGGAGCGAAGATTATACCATCCGTGAAGATAATGGCTGGGTAAAAGTATGGGATAATATGATTGGTGAACTGCCTATTATAGGTATGTTTACAGGATACATACTAAACCCATCCTATACCTTAACAGACAAACAGGGCAACAAAATCTTTCAGCTAAAAAAGATGCCTTCATTTTTCGGAAGAAAATTTATGCTGCAAAAGTTTGCTGATGTACCTGAAAATGATGAATCCAGACTTATTCTTTCATTCATGATGATGGTTCTGCTGGAGAGAGCAAGAGGCTAAATTTAATTTGATAAAAATACACACCGTCAATATAGAATTGACGGTTTTTTATTTTGTAAATTTGTCTGTATAATGAACCCTACTTTTCTTTCTAACCTTCCATATCCCATAATCTTGGCTCCTATGCTGGGTGTAGTAACACCTAAGATGGTAGCTGATGTTTCGGATATGGGTGGACTGGGTTCTCTTCCGTTAGGCGGAATTTCCCCGGAAGTATCCCGCAGACTGATTCAGGAAACAAAGCAGCTCACTAAAAATGAATTTGCAGTAAATCTTTTTGCTAATACAGCTCCGGATATCAATAGTAATAAAATTGCAACGGAAAAGATGGCTCATTTTATCCAGAGCATCTTAAAAGAAAAAAATTGGGCCCAGGATTTTGAATTCAATTATCAGTTTTACCCATACCAGGATTTAATCGATCTGATTATTGATGAAAAGATAAAATATGTAAGTTTTACCTTTGGAATGCTGGATGAAGAAAGCATAAAAAAGTTGAAGACTCATCATATCTATACTATTGGTACTGCCACTTGTGTAGAAGAAGCTGTGGAACTTGAAAAATCGGGTGTTGATGCTATCGTTGCACAGGGAATTGAGGCCGGAGGCCATCGTGGTAGTTTTCTTAACGAAAAATGTCTTCCATATATAGGCCTTATTGCACTTGTTGCACAGATAAAAGATGCCGTGAACATTCCTGTGATTGCTTCTGGCGGTCTGTATGATAAAAGAACTATAGCTGCAGCGTTCGATATGGGTGCAGATGCAGTTCAAATCGGCAGTCACTTTATTTCAGCAGAAGAAAGCGCTGCTACCGATGTTTACCGGGACTTAATTAAAGAATCTACAGATACATCTACCGTCTTAACCAGAAGCTATACCGGAAGATGGGCACGTGGAATCTGCAACGATTTTATGAAGCTAACAGAACTCAATCAGCTTACAATACCGGAATATCCTATTCAGAATGTTCTTACACAAGCTATGAGAAATCTAGCTAAAAAACATAACGACACTCAATTCACAAATTACTGGGCGGGACAAAACGCAAAATATGCCAGGCATATACCAACCGCTGAAATCATGAACGAGTTAATTTCAATTTATAAAATAATCAAACAATAAAATGGATTTATTACATCTGGAACCAAAAGCCATTTGGAAAAACTTCGCAGCACTTAATGCTATTCCAAGACCATCTAAAAAGGAAGAGAAAGTTATTGCTTTCATCAAAAATTTTGGAGAATCTTTAGGTCTGGAAACTTCGGAAGACGAAACAGGAAATGTTATCATCCGTAAACCTGCTACTCCGGGAATGGAGAACAGAAAAACGACGATATTACAGTCTCACCTGGATATGGTGTGTCAGAAGAACAATGATACAGATTTCGACTTTGATACTCAGGGAATCAACATGCTGGTTGATGGTGACTGGGTAAAAGCTGATGGAACAACATTAGGAGCGGACAACGGTATTGGAGTTGCTACTATTATGAGTATTCTGGAATCTTCAGATATTGCACACCCTGCAATAGAAGCTTTGTTTACTATCGATGAAGAAACAGGAATGACCGGAGCTTTTGGTCTGAAGCCAGGAGTTTTACATGGAGATATTCTTCTTAATCTGGATACAGAGGAAGATGATGAAATCGATATAGGTTGTGCTGGAGGTATTGATGTAACTGCATCAAAAGAATACAATACTGTAGCTATACAGGGAGAAGGAATCGCTATTGAGATTAAAGGTCTTACAGGAGGACATTCCGGAATGGATATCGATAAAGGCAGAGGAAATGCAAATGTTCTGTTAGGAAGATTCTTATTTGCAGGTATCGGTCAAAGCATCCAATTATCTGATATCAATGCAGGTGGATTAAGGAATGCTATTCCACGTGAAGCCAGAGCTAACTTTAGTGTAGCAAATGCAGATGCATATTTAAAAGTTGCGGAAGCTTTGAAAGCTGATATTCTTAATGAATTCAAATCAGTAGAAAAAGATCTTACGATTACAATCAGCAAAGCACAGACAAACGGATCAGGAATCAGTACAGCAGATTCAGAATCTTTCATCAAAGGACTAAAAGCTGCTCATAATGGAGTTTACAGAATGAGCCCTGAGGTAGAAGGTCTTGTGGAATCTTCTAACAATATAGCAAAAGTAGAACTGAAGGAAGGAAAACTAAGAGTACTTAACCTTTCCCGTTCTTCTGTAGATTCAACTAAAATGGCTGTGGCAGATCAGCTGCGTGCATCATTTGAATTGGCAGGTCTGGATGTAGTATTCACAGGATCTTATCCAGGATGGCAGCCTGATCCTAATTCTGAAATCGTATCGGTTCTTGAAAGAATTTATACTCAGAAATTTGGGGAACAGCCACGTGTTGTTGCATGTCACGCAGGATTAGAATGTGGTATTATTGGTGCTAATTATCCTGAAATGGAAATGGTATCTTTCGGTCCTCACATTACTGGTGCACACTCTCCGGAGGAAAAGGTAAATATAACATCTGTACAGAAGTTCTGGGGTTACCTTCAGGATATTCTGAAAGAAATTCCAACGAAATAATATAAAATAAAAACCCGCCAAAAGCGGGTTTTATATTTTTAGAACATAATCTGTGTATTAATTATGGCTCCGGCGCTATTTCTACTTTCAGTCCCTCTATATCCATAGTAATTGGGATCTGGCAGCTTAGGCGGCTATTTTCTTTTACATTTACGCCATCACTATATAACAACGACTCTTCTTCATCCCCCATGTCAGGAACCTCTGTGTCGCTTAGTTTATAACACTGACAAGAAGCACACATTAGCATTCCGCCACATATTCCGAAAGTTCCTTCTTCTACAAGTTCATAGGCTCTTATGGTTTCCATAAGATTCATCGACATGTCTGTAGGTGCCATAATTTCATGTTCAACACCTTCTCTATCTATAATGGTTACTTTAACGTCTGACATAATAATTTAAATCTTATCCACAAATTTACGAAAGAAAAAAGCATACTTGTTTATCAAAAAGGTAATTTAAATCAGCTACAAAGAAGCTTCCGCAAAGTATTTCTTATTAGATTTTGTTTTATCTTTGTCCCTGACTATGGCAATAAAAAGCTATTTACTATTATTTCTGATGTTTCTGGGGGCATTTATGTATCCGGAACAGTTCTCTGTGACAGCATCTCAGAAAATGGATTGCCATACTACTGAAAAGTCTTCAGAAAGTTGTTGCCAACATGAAAATGAGCATAACGAAAACTGTTGTGATCAGAATTCCGGACATGCAAATAAGTCCTGTAAAGATAGCTGTAAAAGCTGTCAGACATGCTCAGGATATGTCAATAATATTATTTTAGAACCAATAGAGGCTCCTTTGCATAATTCTGTTATCAAAGATACCTCTGTTTTCTCCTATTCATTTCCTGTTATTCCGAACAGAACATTCAACATCTGGCAACCGCCTAAACTCGTTTAGTTTTATTATTAAAAGCAGTAAAAAAGCTGCACATAATCGATTAGAACTAAATTAATTTACAGAATGAAATCAATTTTAAGATCAGGACTGTTGCTCCTGAATCTATTTCTGTTTATGAACATTAACGCCCAGAGCTCTCTAAAAAAAGAAACTTATCATGTAAAAGGAGCCTGCGAAATGTGTAAAGCCAGAATAGAAAAAGCAGCAAAAACTAAAGGTGTAAAAACTGCACAATGGAGCCCGGAAACACAGATATTAACTGTGGAGTATAATCCGGACAATACGAATACCGATGTAATCCTTCAGCATGTAGCCGATGCAGGTCATGATAATGAAAAATACACAGCTAAAGATGCCATTTATAACAAATTACCTGCATGCTGTCATTATAACAGAGATGCCAAACCGAATTCAGAACATACTGTAAGCAAAGCTTCATACTATGTGAAAGGAAACTGCGACATGTGCAAAGCCCGCATAGAAAAAGCTTCTAAAGATGCTGGTGCATTAAGTGCTGAATGGAAGGCGGATGAGCAAAAACTTTATCTTGAATTAGATCCGGCTAAAACCACTGCTGAAAAAGTTCTGCAGAAAGTTGCAGATGCCGGGCATGATAATGAAAAGTTTAAAGCAGACGATAAAACATACTCAGGTCTGCCTGCATGCTGCCATTTCGACCGTACTACTGCATTTGGAGAAGCAAATACAAAGGTGCATTCAGATAAAGCAAATACCGAAATAAAAAATGAAAAAGAGGACCACCAGCAAAGTGATAAAGGAAAAGAAAAACAAATTGGTGGAGTTACGATAACTAAAGCTGCTGAGGCAACTGCCCTAAACAAGAAGGAGGTTGGGTTGACTTTCAACATTAATCCAAAAGAATTATTAAAAGCAGCATGTTGTAATCTTTCTGAAAGTTTTGAAACCAATGCAACGGTAGATGTTTCGTTCAGCAATGCTGTAACCGGAACAAAACAGCTTAAAATGCTGGGATTGGATCAGAAATATACCAGCCTTACCAAGGAACAACTTCCGGAAATACGAGGATTAGCATCTGCATACGGTCTGAACTTTATACCAGGACGCTGGATTGGCGGGATTCAGCTAACAAAAGGCGGAAGCACTGTAGTTAATGGATATGAAAGTATTACAGGACAGATTAACACGGAACTTCTGAAATCTGAAAATGAAAAACCGACAACAGAGCTTAATCTGTTCTCTGATTTTAACGGACGTACTGAAGCCAATATTACCCATACCTCTCAGGTTGCCGAAAAATGGAATCAAAGTATATTATTACACGGTAACGGAACTTTAGGCGACACCGATATGAACAATGACGGCTTTCTGGATCGCCCAAAGGGAACACAGCTAAATGCAGCTTATCTTCTTAATTATAATGATCTTAATAATAGCGGATTCGGCTCTCATTTCGGAATTAACTTTGTAAAGGATGAAAGAACTGCCGGCCAAATTGGTTACAACAAAAGACTTAACCAGAGCCAGCAAAATTTATATGGTGTAGGAATCGACATTTCCCGCTTTCAGGCATGGAATAAGACCGGTTATGTTTTCAAAGGAAAACCATACCAAAGCTTAGGCTGGATGAATCAGTTTACTTATCATCAGCAGGACAGTTTCTTTGGACTACGTAATTACTTTGGAAAACAGTCTACCTTTTATTCCAATTTAATTTTTGAAAGTATTATTGGAAATACCAACCATAAGTACAAAGTTGGAGCAAGCTTTTTATTAGATGATTACAATGAAGATTACCTGACAACAAATTACAAAAGGCAGGAGACTGTTCCGGGCTTTTTTGCAGAATATACCTTAACTGGTACCAAATATGTTTTAGTAGCTGGGGCGCGTGTGGATTTTCATAATCTTGCAGGTACTCAGTTTACACCGAGGCTTAATTTCAAATATGATATCGCTCCCAAAACTATTCTAAGACTATCTGCTGGGAGAGGATTCAGAACTGCCAATATTTTTGCAGAAAGTCAGCAGTATTTTGCATCCAACAGAAGTATCGAGATTTTATCCAACAACGGAAATATCTACGGACTAAAACCTGAAATTGCATGGAACTATGGATTGAGCCTACAGCAGGAATTTAAAATTTTCAATAAAAAATCCACAATAATAGCTGATGTTTTCAGAACAGATTTCCAGAATCAGGTCATTACAGATTTGGATCAGTATACCAACAAGATTTTGTTTTATAATCTGGAAGGAAAATCTTTTGCGAATAGTGTACAAGTACAATGGGATCTTACTCCTGCAAAAAATCTGGATCTGAGATTGGCTTACAAGTATTACAATGTAGAAACCGATTATCTTTCAGGCAGAAGAAAGGCTCCTTTTATGGCAAAACACAGAGGTTTCTTTAATGCTGCATATGCAACTAATAAAAATGACAAAGGTGGTTTCTGGAGTTTCGACACTACATTAAATTGGATTGGAAAACAAAGAATCCCTTTCACACAGAGTAACCCACAAGAACTCAGACTTCCGGATTATTCCAATGCATATACGACTTTAAATGCCCAGATTTCGAAAAATCTGAATGAAAAGGTAAGAATATATGCCGGTGGTGAAAACCTGACGAATTACAAGCAGAAAAATGCTATTCTGGATGCCAAAAATCCTTTTGGTAACTACTTCGATGGCGGAATGGTTTATGCACCAATTATGGGAGCCAATTTTTATATAGGTTTAGACCTCAAGTTTTAATATGCTTTAAACGTCAAGGCACATTTATACAAATACCCAAGAGAGTTTGTCATTTAGACAACTCTCTTTTTATTTTTAAATAAGATTAACCTGTTGTGCATTTTGAAGTAGACATACTCTTTCAGAATATTTTTCGTAATAATCAAGTAAAAACGATGTTACGCAACCATTATAAAAAAAATACATCTATATAATATAACATCAAAAAAAATAATTATGAAAACAAGATTTTTACTTCTTATTATAATAGTGTTAGTCTCTTTTGGCTGCAATAATGATGAAAACATTATGAAGAATCAAAATATTGAGGGGCAGTATTTGGGATTCTTTGAAAGAAACGGACAAAGTGCTGAAGTACAATTAAGCCTTGAAAACGGATTATTTAAAGGTAACAGTAATGCCCAAAAGCCACCTGCTATTTGTAATGGGAACTATTCTTATAACAAAAATGGGAATACAATTATATTTAAAAATTCATGTTTTTGGACTGCACAATTCGATTGGTCATTAATTTTAGACGGAACCTGGAATTACAATCTAAAAGCTAATACATTAACTTTATTGAGGGAAAATGGGGACAAATACATACTAACGAAGCAATAACAAAAAGCGCTCAGTTTCCCGAGCGCTTCTTCAATTATATATGTAAAAATCAATTAGTCAATTGACTTCACTACTGCTTTCTCAGCTTCTTTTCTGGTACCGTCAAATCCATCTACCCCACTCACGGTTGTATACTTCAGTACGAATTTTTTACCGGGATTTAAACGGTTATAGATTCCCTGACACATTAAAGTCGCTTCGTGGAAACCACAAAGGATTAACTTCATTTTACCAGGATAAGTGTTGATATCCCCAATCGCATAGATACCCTCAATATTCGTTTGGTAATCCAGTGCATTGTTTACTTTAATTGAGTTTTTCTCTATTTCTAGCCCCCAGTTTGCAATAGGTCCTAATTTAGGAGTTAATCCGAATAAAGGAATCAGATAATCAGTTTCAATAGAAAGACGCTCTCCGTCTTTTTCAATCTCGATTCCTGAAAGTGTTCCGTTCCCTTGCAGACCTACTACTTCAGCAGGAGTAATCAGATTAATCTTACCCTCCTGTTTTAGTTTTTGTACTTTTTCAACAGAGTCCAATGCACCACGGAATTCATTTCTTCTGTGAATTAATGTTACATCTGAAGCCACTTCTGCCAGGAAAATAGACCAGTCTAAGGCAGAATCCCCTCCACCAGCGATAACAATTTTCTTATCTCTGTACATTTCAGGATTTCTTACGAAGTACTCCACTCCTTTTTCTTCAAAAGCTTCAATATTATCAAGTTGTGGTTTTCTTGGTTCAAAGCTTCCTAAACCTCCGGCGATAGCAATAGCTTTTCCTTTTATTTTAGTCCCTCTGCTGGTTTCAACGATAAAAAGTCCGTCTTCAGTTTTTTCGTAAGATACAGCAGTTTCACTTAATGAGAAGCCTGGTTCAAACTGCTTAATCTGTTCCATAAGATTATTAACCAATACACCTGCATCTACCGAAGGGAATCCCGGGATGTCGAAAATTGGTTTCTTAGGATATAATTCAGCCAGCTGACCTCCAGGTTGTGGCAAAGCATCTATAATATGGCATCTTAGCTTAAGTAATCCTGCCTCGAAAACGGCAAATAGTCCTGTAGGACCTGCTCCTATAATAATGATATCAGTTTCAATCATATCGCTCAGTTATTATTTAGAAAAAACAAAGATAGGAATACCATTGCAAATAGCCTGATTGGTTTTCATGATGTTCGTCATTGAATTCATAAAACATTAATAATTTTTTCATCGTAAATACCGATGAAATTTGTACTTTAGGCTTTGGCAAAGTTTTTGAAAACATATAGTTATAAAATTGTGTATGAGGAATTTTTTTACAGCAATATTTGTATTTAGTGTCGTATTTATAAATGCTCAGTTCGACAGCGTCAATTCAGGAGAAATATTAAAATACCGGATTCATTACGGATTTTTGAATGCCGGATTTGCAACACTCTCCACCAAAAAAACTACATATAACGGTGCGCCACATCTTTACGTAAGAGGTGAAGGAAAAAGCTCCGGAGCTGTACGGGCTTTTTTTAAAGTGGATGATATCTATGAAAGTTATATTAATCTAAGAACTGATCAGCCAAGTTTCTACGTAAGAAATGTAAGTGAAGGAAGCTACCGTAAAAATCTGGCATCTACATTCAACCATAGTAATCATACTGTAAGTTTACATGACAGAATAAAAAATGAGACGCGTAACTTTAATGTTAATAGTGATATACAGGATATGTTATCATCATTCTACTATCTGCGTACGTTAAGTACTGACCAGTTAAAAGTGGGAAGTTCTGTTAAGCTGAACGTATGGATCGATGATGAAATCTATCCTTTTATGCTAAAAGTTGTAGGTACTGAAATGATGAGTACAAAGTTTGGTAGAATCAACTGTCTGAAAATTATCCCTTCGGTAATGAGTGGACGAGTTTTCAAGGCTAAAGAAGGGGTTACCATGTGGGTAACAAATGATGCTAATCATATTCCTATCCAAATGAAAGCCGAGCTGGCTGTAGGATCTCTAAAGGCTGACCTTATAGAATATTCTAATGTAAAGTATCCACTACGTTTTGCTAAATAAATAATTGACTTTATTAATTACTAACAAAATAAAATGGCCGGAAATCTCCGGCCATTTATTATTTTTATCAGAATAATCTGAATCTTACAAATGTTTGAATTGCTCCAACATACGTACATCATTTTCAAAGAACATACGGATATCAGACATTTGGTAAAGCAACATTACAATACGCTCGATTCCCATACCAAAAGCGAAACCACTGTACTCGTCAGGATTAATGTTTACATTTTTCAGAACAGCAGGATCTACCATTCCACAACCCATAATCTCTAACCAACCTGTACCTTTTGTAATTCTGTAATCGGTTTCAGAATTAAGTCCCCAATATACATCTACCTCAGCACTTGGCTCAGTAAATGGAAAATAAGAAGGACGCATTCTGATCTGAGATTTACCAAATAATTCTGTAGTAAAGTACTGAATTGTTTGTTTAAGATCTGCAAATGATACATTCTTGTCTATATACAAACCTTCTATCTGATGGAATATACAGTGTGAACGTGATGAAATAGCTTCGTTACGGAAAACTCTTCCCGGCGACAAAATTCTCATTGGGGGTTCGTTGTTTTCCATATATCTGATCTGTACAGAAGAAGTATGCGTTCTTAAAAGAATATCCGGATCTTTCTCGATAAAGAAAGTATCTTGCATATCTCTTGCCGGATGATATTCCGGTAAGTTCAATGCGGTAAAATTATGCCAGTCGTCCTCAATCTCTGGTCCGTCTGCTACAGCAAAACCAATAGATTTAAAGATTTCAATAATTCTGTTCTTAACCAGATTAATAGGATGCCTGCTTCCTAACTCTTCAGGAAAACCAGGTTTTGTAAGGTCTATTTTCTCGGTAGTCGTTTCTTCAGAAATACCTGCTTTCAGATCTTCAATCTTAGCATTTACAGCCTGCTTCAGGGTATTAATTTTCTGCCCGAATTCTTTTTTCTGTTCATTCGGAACATCTTTAAACTTCTCAAAAAGCTCTGTTACACTTCCTTTCTTACCAAGAAAGGCAATACGGAACTTCTCGATTTCTTCTTTATTTTTGGTATGAAATTGTTGTACCTGACCCAGTAATTCTTCTATTTTCTCTAGCATCTTATAAAAATTGCAGCACAAATTTAAGGTTTTTATCGGACTTTTATAAAAAAGAAAATCCACTCTTGTTTCCAAAAGCAGATTTTCTCCATCACATATTACTTAAAACTATCTCTTTTCTAATGCTTTCACGTTAATCTGCAAGCTTACTTCATCCTTAATAACACCATTGCTGGCAGGAGAAGTAAAGTTAACACCAAAGTCACGTCTGTTGATGTCTTTTTTCTCAGATTTAATCGTTGCTACACCATCTTTTACCACTACATTGGTATTAAAGCTTATTGGCTTCGTTACTCCTTTTAATGTAAGGTTTCCATCGATGAGTGTATTATAATCTCCGGTTTCATTCGGAGTAACTTTAGTAATCTCGAAAGACGCTGTAGGGAATTTCTCTACTTCAAAAAAATCTCCACTCTTAAGGTGGCCATCAAGCTTTGCCTGATTTTCTTTATCATCTTTTAAATCTTCAGAAGTTAAGGTATTCATGGATGCTACAAAATTACCGGATTCCAGTTTACCGTCTTTCACCGTAACTTCGCCACTTTCAAACTTAATAGTCCCGAAATGAGAAGTATTATCTGATTTAAAAATCTTATAACCTGTCCATTCGATTTTACTATTTAGTGTATCAACTGCGAAAACGGCTCCGTCTTTAGTTGTAGTCACTGCACCGGACTCACTTGTTACTGGTTTATCTTTCCCGCAGGAAATAACCAGAACAGTTCCCATAAGAGCCAACGCAGACACCCATAAAAATCTTTTTTTCATTATTTTGTAATTTATTTTAACAATTAGTTTCGTAAATTTAATAAAAAAATACTAATAAACCTACAAAACATTATTTTTGCAAAATGTTACTCAGTATACAGGGAATAGACTTTGGTTATAGTCAGGACAAACTTATCTTCAACAATCTTCATCTCGGCTTAGAGCAGGGAAAGATTATGGCGTTGATAGGTGAAAGCGGATGTGGAAAGACAACATTGCTAAACATTATATATGGTTTAAACGATTGGTATAAGGGAAAAATATTCTTCAACAATAAGGAAATATATGGTCCGAAAGCAAATATAATCCCGGGTGAAAAGGATATGAAACTTGTGACTCAGCATTATGATCTGATGCCCTACTCTACAGTGTATGACAATGTGGGCAAATTTCTTTCGAATATAGATCTTAAGGCAAAGAGAGATAAAGTTTATCAGCTTCTGGAAATTGTCGGACTGGAAGATTATATGGATGAATATCCTAAGAATCTAAGTGGTGGACAGAAACAGCGTGTTGCTATTGCACAAGCCTTGTCTCAGTTGCCTAAATTATTGCTTCTGGATGAACCTTTCAGTAATCTCGATTTTTCAAGAAAAACACAATTACGGGATAAGCTATTTGCCTATGTCCGTGAACAAAATATCAGCCTAATTATCAGTACGCACGATATTACAGAAATCCTGCCATGGATAGATGAAGTGGTCGTTTTACAGGAAGGACGTCTTATTCAGAAAGATTCGCCTGAAGCTTTGTTCCAATCTCCATACAATCCTTACGTAGCAAGATTGTTGGGGGAAGTAAATCTTCTAACACCTGAGCAGCAACAGGAACTTGGTTTATCAAATTGGTTTTATTTTCCACATCAGTTAAAATTTACTGAAAATGAAGGAACAGATGCGAAAATTATAGAATCCGGTTTTTCGGGAGGTTTTTACAGAAATCTTGTCAATGTTAAAGGTCATACATTTATTGTATATACTGCCCAAAAGAAAGCAGGAAAATTGAAAATAATTTTTCTTTAATATGCTTTAAAAACTTAAATATTAAATATTTACATCCAATATTTTTGGTTTGCAAACATTTTTTTTATCTTTGCCCAAGAAGATATTCAAGGAAATTTTTGGTTATTCTCTTTCTGCCTTGTAAGACTGAAATTAGCGTTCGCAATGAAAGTTTTTTGAAAGTTACCCTGCCAAATTTTTCCTTTTTTTATGATTCTGTGAAAACTTCAGCTTCAAGACTTTGTAACTCTGCCAGTCTATACTTTCTTATTTTTAACCCTATATTTCATTACCATAACATAAATAAAATGGGTTATTATCGCTATCGTACCTCCCAGAATCATAAAGAATAATTTAATCCCAAGTTCCTGATTTCCACATTTTACAATCTCATTCGGGTCTTTCTCTATAAAAAAATCGGGAGGCATACTAATATCTATTAGCAGAATAAGCACAAGAATCAAATATTTCCAGTTCTTTAATTTGTATTTATCCAACAAAATATAGGCTGTAATTTGCAGTATGGTTATCAGTACAATAGTATATACAAGGATCATGGGTTCAGTTTTCTGTAACTAAATATAAAAAAAAACTTTATCCATCAGGATAAAGTCTGTATAAGTAAACTTAAATGAAAGTTATTGATTAACCTTTTTTCACAAATTCGGATTTCAAGGCCATTGATCCGAATCCATCAATTTTACAATCGATGTTATGATCACTTCCTGGTCTTAATCTTATATTTTTAACTTTTGTTCCGGCTTTTACTGGTTTTGGAGCACCTTTTACAGGCAAATCTTTTACTACGACAACAGAATCCCCATCCTGCAATTCATTTCCATTGGAATCAAAAACTTTATCATCACTGTCTGCTGAAACATCTGACGGATCCCACTCGTAAAAACACTGGGAACATACCATAAGATTATCCTGCGGATATGTAAATTCCGAATTACACTTCGGACAAAGTATCGTATCGCTCATAATAATTATATTTTTTGCAAAGATAAGGTTTCTGAGACCTAAGTCAAATCTTTCCTTTCTCAGAGCTTAATTTAGGCATTTTTGCGTTTCCTCTAATTTAAACGTATTTTTGCAGTGCAAAACTGCAGATCTAATTATGGAACTTATTCACAGAAACCTACTTATTGGCATCCACGATGCACTACAGGAAACCTTTTTCGAAAAAAATAAATATGCCGACAAGGTTATCGAGAGACTTCTCAAAGCACACAGAAAATGGGGAAGCCAGGACAGAGCTGTTGTTTCTGAGATTTTCTATAATATTATCCGTTGGAAAAAACGCCTTGAATATTATATGGGCGAAGGTGCAAAACCGGGTAACATATACAGAATGATCCTTGCATATCTTTTGTGGACAAAAACTCATTACAAAAAGTTTGAAGAATTTGAAGGTATTAAAATTGCCGACATCCTTAACAAACTAAAGAAAGGAACTGTACCTACAAAAGCTGTACAATATTCAATTCCGGAATGGCTTGCCGAAACTCTTGAGAAAGAATTAGGTGCTAACTGGGAAAAAGAAATGGATGCATTAAACGATCCTGCTCCAACAGTACTTCGTGTAAATACTCTGAAGACAACAAAAGAAAAATTAATCGAAGAACTACAGAAAAGTGAAATAGAATCTCACGCTGTTCGTGGTTATGAAGATGCTGTGGAACTGGAGGAAAAGAAAAATGTTTTCCTTACTGAGGCCTTTAAAAAAGGAATGTTTGAAGTACAGGATGCTTCTTCACAGTTAATCGGAAGATTCCTTGATGTAAAAGAGGGTATGCGTGTAGTTGATGCCTGCGCAGGTGCAGGAGGTAAAACATTACACATTGCTGCTTTAATGAAGAACAAAGGGCAGATTATCGCTCTTGATATATTCGAATGGAAACTGGCTGAACTTAAGCGTAGAGCTAAAAGAGCTGGCGCTCATAATATTGAAACCAGAGTTATCGATGACAATAAAGTTATCAAAAGACTTCATAACTCTGCGGACAGATTATTGATAGATGCTCCATGTTCTGGACTAGGAGTACTAAAAAGAAATCCGGATAGTAAGTGGAAAATCGATCAGGACTTTATAGACAGAATAAAAAAGGAACAGGAAAATATCCTTCAGGATTATTCTAAAATTATAAAGAAAGGTGGACAAATGGTATACGCTACATGTTCTATCCTTCCTTCTGAAAACACATTACAGACTAAGAACTTTATTGAAAAGAATCCGGAATATGAACTAATCGGTGAAGAAAAAATTATGCCTAGTCATGGCTATGATGGATTCTATATGGCATTAATTCAAAGAAAAGGCTAATATCAGCCAAAATCATAGTGAAGAGCATTTTCCAGAAAGGTTAATGCTCTTTTTTTTACCTTTGCCGAAAAACTAATCTTATGCAAAAAATTTTACTGTGCAGCCTTATTACAGGTGCCCAGATGATTTTCGCCCAGACTTATGAAGTTACTTATCAGAATTCGTTCGAAGGAAAAGTAAACCCTGGTCAAAACCACATCATCAGCATTACCAATAGTGATAAAACACTATTATTCAATGAGAAAATAAAAAACAAGAAAGCTGATTTCCCTTTTGAGGTTAATGAAATTAACAGAAAAAACAATGAAGTTAGCCAGTTCGCCTTTCTTAATAACAACGAAATTGTAAAGACAAGCGATAATACCATCCTGGCTAAACAGGAGTTCAAACCGACATCCGAAACCGGAAAAATACTGGGTTATAATGTAAAGAAAGCAGTAACAAGTGTAAATTCCAATACTATAGAAGTATGGTATACGAACGATCTTAAAGTAAAAGGCGGTCCAAGTATATTGGGACAAGATTTAGGTCTGGTATTAAAGACGGTGAGAAACGGAAGTTCTGTTGTTGAAGCAACTTCAGTAAAAAAAATAAAGTCACTGGATGATCAATCTTTATTTAATGGAAAGAATATTACTGAAAAAGATGCGCTTACTTACAAAGATATGATCTGGAAGAGCAGATTTATCACTATTCCTGTTTTCGAAAACGAAACCATCAACTTTAGTGATGCTTCTAAATCTGATCACTATATTCAACGTTTCGGTAACGGAACTATTATCCTGAAGAAAGTAAAAATTCCTGAAATTAAACAAGGCAATACAATCTTTGTGGAGCTAAAGCAAAAATCTAATGGTGATGCATACGACAGAACAGGAGATGTGTTTATCATTCCGCAGGAAAGGGCTAAATCTTATTATACAGGTCTTACGCAAGGTGTAAAATCACTTCCGGTATACCAGAACGGAAATGGTAAATCTTATCAAGGTATTGCTTTAACTCCGGATTATCTTCCGTTTATTGAATTGATGAGATTTTTCACACCTTTCGGAATTGGTCATTTTAATGAAAAGATTCAGTTGAAAGGTAAAAACTGGCACAACAATACACCATATCGCCAGGATATCACTGAACTTCGTCCGCAACTAAGTGGGAAAGAGGTACTGGTTGGAGCATTTATCGGGAACTATGATAAAGGTGGACATCAGATAAGTTTAGAATTAACCATTCACCCGGATCAACAGAAAATTGTAAACAACAATTTTGTATTACCTGTTTTCAATACGACCAACGTAATGGAAATGGCAGGTCAGGACTACCCTACTATGTTTAGCTCTGATAAAGGAGTTGAAGTTGAGTTCACATTGGCTAAGGATCTTAAAAATGCACAACTGCGCTATATTACAACCGGACATGGTGGTTGGGGAGAAGGTGATGAATTTGTACCAAAAGAAAATTCTATTTATCTGGATGGCAAATTAGCCCATGCTTTTACACCATGGAGAACAGATTGTGGATCTTATAGATTATTCAATCCTGCATCAGGAAACTTCGAAGACGGTCTTTCTTCTTCAGATCTTAGCCGTTCCAACTGGTGTCCGGGAACTACTACCAATCCCGTTTATATTAATCTGGGGAACCTTAAAGCAGGTAAACATACTATGCAGGTAAAAATTCCTCAGGGAGCTCCGGAAGGCAGCAGCCAAAGCTTTTGGAATGTTTCAGGTGTTCTCTTAGGACAGGAATAGCGAATAGGTGAATAGGTGAATAGGTGAATAGGTGAATAGGTGAAATTTACAAAAGATTATATATTCACTCATTGACTCATTCACATATTGACTTAATTGACCATCCACTTATTGACAATACAAATTTCCCATCTTAATTTTTTTCAGTTAGGGTGGGATTCTTTTTTGGGATTCTTAAAAAAATCCTGTTATAAAATTAATTCATGTATTTTTTCCTAAATCAAATATTTTTACTTGTTTGAAAAATAATCAAACCCCATATTTGCATTAATAAAATAAATTAAAAATTAAAAACATAAGAAAATGTGCGGGATAGTATGCTTATTTGATGCAAAACAAAAAACGGAAACATTAAGACCTCAGGTACTGGAAATGTCTAAAAAAATCAGACACCGTGGACCGGACTGGTCGGGTATTTTTCAGGACGAAAAAGTAATTTTCTCTCATGAGAGATTGGCAATTGTAGATCCTACTTCAGGGAAGCAGCCTCTTTTCTCTAAAGACGGAAATCTTGTTTTAGCAGTAAATGGCGAAATCTACAACCACTTGGAACTAAGAAAAGAGTTTCCTGAATACGAATTCCAGACACAGTCTGATTGTGAAGTAATTTTAGCACTTTATCAGAAACACGGAAAAGATTTCCTAGAAAAGCTAAATGGTATATTTGCTTTTGCATTATATGATATAGAAAAAGGCACTTATCTTATCAGCCGCGACCACATGGGAATTATTCCTTTGTACCGGGGATGGGACGCGCACGGAAACCTCTATGTAGCTTCGGAACTTAAAGCTCTGGAAGGTGTTTGCAACAAAATTGAAGAGTTCAAACCCGGACATCTATTATACAGCGAAGATGGTGAAGAATATCAGCAATGGTACTCAAGAGACTGGGAAAGCTTCGATACTGTAAAAGACAATTCTACTGATATAGCAGCCCTTAGAAAGGGATTAGAAGATGCTGTACACCGCCAGCTTATGAGCGATGTGCCATACGGCGTACTTTTATCCGGCGGACTGGATTCTACTATTATTGCTGCCGTTACAGCAAAGTTTGCATCTAAAAGAATTGAAAGCGGTGATACACAGGAAGCCTGGTATCCGCGTTTACATAGTTTTGCAGTTGGGCTGGAAGGATCCCCGGATCTTGCTGCTGCCAGAAAGGCTGCAGATCATATAGGCTCTGTTCACCACGAAGTAAAATATACTATTCAGGAAGGTTTGGATGCAATCCGTGATGTTATTTATCATCTGGAAACTTATGATGTAACTACTATCAGAGCTTCCACTCCTATGTACCTTCTGGCAAGAGTTATAAAATCTATGGGAATTAAAATGGTACTATCTGGAGAAGGTTCCGATGAACTATTCGGAGGCTATCTTTATTTCCACAAGGCACCAAGTGCTCAGGCATTCCATGAGGAAAACGTAAGAAAACTTGGCAAACTTCACCTTTATGACTGTCTTCGTGCTAACAAATCTTTGATGGCATGGGGTATAGAAGGCCGTGTACCATTCCTGGATAAAGAATTCATGGATGTTGCAATGACAATCAACCCTCAGGACAAAATGATAACACCTGAAAGAATGGAAAAGTGGGTTCTGAGAAAGGCTTTCGAAGATATCTTACCAGAAAGCATCGCATGGAGACAGAAAGAGCAATTTAGCGATGGTGTAGGTTACAGTTGGATTGATACACTGAAACAAATTGCAGAGGATGAAGTAAGCGATGAAATGATGGCAAATGCTAAATACCGCTTCCCTATTAACACACCTATGAGTAAGGAAGAATATCGCTACAGAAGCATATTCACCGAATTATTCCCTAGTGATAGTGCTGCACAAACGGTACCTTCTGTACCATCTGTTGCTTGCTCTACACCTGTAGCTTTGGAATGGGATGAGGCTTTCAAAAAAATGAACGACCCTAGCGGACGTGCCGTAAAAGTTCATGAAGTAAGCTACTAACAATCACAGATATTTCAATCAACATCAAAGCGCAACCTTTCGGGGTTGCGCTTTACTTTGATCTATGATGTTGTTTTCTGTTTAAGAGCTTATTTCTTAACCGTCTTAATCTCTCCCTGATATTGGTTATCTACTACAAGGATAAGATTTGGTCTCATTGAATAACTTTGTTTACCTTCTACTTTTTCTTCATAAGCCAGTGTTATAATATCTCCACTTTTAGAAAGTGTCGGCATATTCAGATTTGTTAGCATTTCTGTAGAAGGATTGATTACTGCAATAACGTATTGCTTGGAGAAATCAATTTTTGTAGGCATATTATTCATGGTTGCCGCCGCTCCAAAAAGTTTTTCGAAAACCTCTTCTGACGTAATTTTTTCTACAAAAGTTGGTTTATCTTCTACAGTATTTTTGATAAAATAATTTTTAGCTAAGGTGAACGGAACTTTCATATTCATTCCTGTTTCTTTTGTCATTTCCTTATCAGAAACTTTTTTAGTACTCTGACAAGACATTACCGTAAGAGCTGCTACCAGTAGAATAGATGCTGTTTTTTTCATTATTGTTTGTTTAAAATATATTTTTTGGCCAAGTCTCCTGTTATTTCCTTACCATTCTGATCAAGATGAGTAATATATCCCTCTGCAACTTTGTACTTCTGTACGCCATCTTTTAGTTTCAGAGTTATAATACTACCATATTTATCCCATTCGAAACTTCCTTTTTCCTCAAAAGCATTATCCTTTCCTTTTCCCTTATATTCATTTTTCTGAACAAAGGTATTATCACTTTTAAGCTCAATAGTTGTAGCAATTCCTTCACAATCTGCACATGGTAATTCACCTTTATAGGTTCCATTCCAATCTACAGAATTTTCGGTAGTATCTCCCATTTTAGATGTTACCGGTTCAACTGTTGAATTCAGGGAATCTGTTTTAGCAGAAACTACTTTTTCCGAATCTTTCTTTTTTTCGCCACATGAGTTTATAGCCAATAATGTAGCTACCGTTGCTATTAATAACAAATTTGTGTTTTTCATTTATATTAAAAATTATTTGTGTTCTTTCAATTCATAAAAATAGCCGCCTTTGACTAAAATTCCCATTGACTAAAATTACAAACTTATGAATGCTTCTTTGGGGTTTTATACGACAGCTATCCTTTCGTCAAATGTGTTTTCAAGACTGCAAATATTATCATAATTGGTAAAAACTAACAAAAAAAACAATACTACACACATACTTCACCAAGTGTAATAAATTGATTTACAGAAACATAAATGCATCAGTATAGATTTTGAAAAAAAACATATAAGTCCTGATTTGTCGGAACATTGAGCTTTTTACGGAGCCTGTGTTTCTTTTGCTGTACCGATTTATGTTGGATAAATGTATAGTTCGCAATTTCTTTCGAAGTAAAATTCAGCTTGATCATAGCACAAAAAGCCAGTTCAGAACTTACAAGATTAGGATTTATTTCGAGCAGCCGATCTATAAATCCGGGATATAATTCCTGAAATCTTGTGAGAAAGGTGGAATCATTCTGCTTTGCTAAAACAACAAGCTCATCAAAGATATTTCTGTAAGCTGACTTATCAGCTTCCCCCTTCGCTTCTTTCACATCATGCTTTACAGCATATTTCTTAAGCAGTAATTTCCGGTTTCTTTTATACAGATAAAAGGAAATAATAAAACTTAAAGTAACACCTAAAAAGATATAAAGGAAAATTTTATTTTTATCTGTTTTAAATTCTTCATCTTTAGCTGCTAATAATTTTTCTATTGAAAGATTAAGCGTTTCATTCTGCCTTGAATTGAGATTATCTTTAGCCTCCGCATATTTTATCATAAAATTGTGCTCCTGCTCAGTATTTCCCAAACTTTTATAAATACCTGCAATATCCTGATACACAAACGGAACCTGATAAATTCTGTTGGTAGTGGTATAAACTTTCAAAGCTTTTCCATAATAATCCAGTGCTTCTTCGGGTTTATTTACAACATTATAATATTGTCCCGAAATTTGATACACCATTCCTGCCTCTGAAGTTACTACAGGCGTTTTTCCCAGTTTGCCCACGGCTTCTTTTAAATAAATATTAGCAGAATCTTTACGACCTGTATATAACAAATGATGTTTAGCTAGAAGAGCCATATACAAAGGGTTTCTTTCTATATTCAGCGCCTTATGAAAATAGATCAGAGAAGAATCCGGGCGGTTCTTAGCATACATAAAATCTGCTCTGTTGGCATATACCCTTCCCAGAAAATAGCTTTTTCGGTCTTCAGCAGATACCTTACGCATAAAGTATAGCGCTTTGGTATTATAATTCAAAGCATTATCATGCAGTCCAAGTACTTTATTTAGCTGCCCGTATTCCTGATAAAGTTTAGCTGAAAGTGGCGGATAAGACTTATCTTTCAGAAGGTCTTCAGCCGTTTTAATATACTCAAGACCTCTTTTATAGTTACCAATTGTAGAATACATATTGGCAATATTGATATAGCACAGGGCTTCCCCTTCTTTATATTTTTCTCTTTGAGCTTTGGCAAGATAATGCTGATTAAGTTTTACCAAACTTTTATAATCTCCTGAAAGACGAAGCTGTTCGTTTTTTTTAAGCAAAGTTTTATTAAAACTTTCTCCTGAAAATTGTTTTGACTGTTTATTACATCCCAATACAAAACACAACAAAAAAAAGCTTAAGTACCCATATTTAAAAAACTTCTTCTTAGCAGATCTCATGTTTAATTTTAATATTTACATTATTGCAAACATTATTCCCAAAAAGAATTTATTTACCCTTCAATATACATATATTTATAGATATATTTCGATATAAACACCATGAAAATGATATTATAAATAATTAATATACAATTGAAAAACTCCTGATATGTTGTTTTAATTCTGAATTTATATTTCTTATATTAGTTTTCTTATTTTTAACCAACAGCATTGAAAGACAGTATAACAATACATCCCCACACTCATGAAACACCTGTTCCTTATGATCTTTTATTACTGGCTGATCCGTCAAAAGAATTAATTGACCAATACATCACTACCGGGCAACTTTATCTGGCAAAATACAACACTGAGATTGTAGGATGTTATGTACTTTATCCATGGGATTCTAATACTACAGAAATTAAAAACATAGCCATACACGAAAAGTTTCAAAATCAGGGAATTGGAAGCCTGTTGCTGAAAGACGCGATACTAAGAGCTAAAAATGGTTTTTATAAAAAACTAGTTATAGGAACCGGAAATTCCAGTACGGGGCAGCTTTATCTGTACCAGAAATCCGGATTCAGAATTTCAGAGATCCGAAAAAATTTCTTCAAAAACAATTACCCTGAACCTATATGGGAAAATGGTATTGAATGTACAGATATGATTTTGCTAACAATGGAATTATAAAAACTTATTCTGACGGAATCGTACCGAAGTTATAATTTCTACAGACAATAATATAATACCTACATCTGTACCGGCGGATCAATTGGTATTTTTGCTATTAAAATTTTAGTATCATGAATGCTTCCGGTATTACCCGCAAAGATTTTATTAAAAGTTCAGCTTTAGCTGTAGCAGGATTAGCAATAAGCCCGGGCTTGTTAGCAGCAAGTCCTTTTAACCATACTAGCGATAAGACGCTGAAAGGAGCGAAAAATATATTACTGAAAAATGTAAGGCTGGAAACTGGATTTGAATACGACGGAAATGAAGTTGTTGCAACAAAAACCGGATTATTTTGTGTTGAAATATCAAACGGGAAAATCAAAGCTGTAACACCTAACAATCCTTCTGCAAAAGCAATCGATGCTAAAGGTCTTCTTATGCTTCCGGCATTTAAAGATATGCATATCCATCTTGATAAAACATTTTATGGTGGCCCGTGGCAGGCAGTAAGAAGAAGACAAGGGGGTGTAAAAGGCATGATAGCCCTGGAGCAGCAAATCTTACCTGATATGCTGAAAACATCTACACATCATGCTGAAAAGTTAATTGAATTACTACAATCATGTGGTACATCTTATACAAGAAGCCACGTAAATATAGAAACTACTTCCAAACTGGATTCACTAAAGAATTTGCAAAAGGCTTTGGATAATAAAAAAACAACTTTTGGAGCGGAGCTCGTTGCTTTCCCACAACACGGTGTTTATTATACCGATTCTGCACCATGGATGAAGGAAGCTGCTCAAACAGATATAGATTATATTGGCGGGGTAGATCCATACAATGTAGACGGACAGATTGAAAAGACAATGGATTTTACTGTTCAGCTGGCGCTAGATCACAACAAAGGGATCGATATCCATTTGCATGAAACAGGAGAATCGGGTCTTAAGACACTGGAATACCTAATTAATAAAGTAAATGAGAACCCTGTCCTGAAAGGTAAAACCTTTTTGAGCCATTGTTTTGTTCTGGCAAAACTGGACAAGTCCAAGCAGGAAGAAATGGCGGAAAAGCTGGCTAATGCAAAAGTTGGTATTATGTCTACAATTCCTTTCGGAGGCCTTATTATGCCTATACCTACACTTTACAAGTACGGTGTAAACATTGGGACCGGAAATGATAGTATTATAGATCATTGGAATACATGGGGAAGCGGAAGCGTTTTGCAAAAAGCAAATCTTATGGCTCAGCTTTATGGCTATTCAACAGAATTTTTATTATCCAGAAGTTTAAAACTGGCAACTTATAATATATTGCCTCTGGACGATAAGGGCACACAGCAATGGCCTAAAAACGGAGATGCAGCAGATGTTGTACTAATAGATGCCAGCTGTTCTGCAGAAGCTGTATCCAGAATATCGCCTGTAAAATCACTGATCCATCAAGGGAACGTTGTTTTTTAATCATCATTAAAATAAAATATATGAGAGTCATTCTTTTTTTGCTTTCTTTTGGCATTCTAAGTAACTGCCACTCTCAGGTAAGAGAAGATAAAGTGGAAAGCACATCAGTACATATTATAGACGCTGTTAAAAATAATCAGCCTGCATTAATTGAGAAAGCCTTAAAAGAAGGTGCAAACGTCAATACAGAAGATAGAAACAAACGTTCTTTACTACTCATTGCTACTATTTCCGGAGCAACAGACACTGCCAAATTACTGATTCAGTATGGTGCAGATGTCAACCAACAGGATGATAAGCTAGATAGTCCTTTTTTATACGCAGGAGCTAGCGGGCAGACGGAACTTGTAAAACTATACCTTGCTCATGGCGCACGTTTCAACATCTTCAACCGATACTACGGAACAGCGCTTATTCCGGCCAGTGAACGCGGACATGTGGAGACTGTAAGATTATTGGCCAATACAAAAGGGTTTCCTGTAAATCATGTTAACAGACTAGGTTGGACAGCCCTAATGGAAGCTGTTATTTTAGGCAATGGTGGCACAAAACACCAACAAGCTGTACAAATATTAAAAGATGCCGGAGCCGATCTCAATATTTCGGATCATGACGGAAGAACGCCTTTACAACACGCAAAATCTTTAGGGTTTAAAGAAATTGTTAAAATACTCGAATCTTAGAATTCTCCTGAATGTGATATTCTAATTTTTTTTCATCCATGCAGAAACACTGAGACAGTTTAGATTGATATTATATAAATCATGTTTCTGTATGGTTTTTAAGATTAGTTCACATCGCATAATTCAACACAAAAAATATTATTAAATACTATAAAAAATCACTATTTTTAAAAATAAAATAGCGCATATGAATGATCAGTCCGATCATTTTCCTGTATTAGGTATTCAGGAGTTCAATCATGGAATTCCTGCCGATTGTGATTTACTTTTCCATGAATTACACGGAGAAAGATCTATTGATTCTCCACACAAACATGATTTTTTTATTATACTCTTGTTTAAAAATGGTGAAGGGATTCATAATATAGATTTTATCGACTATTCTTTATCAGATTATCAGGTACACCTTTTATTTCCCGAACAGGTACATCAATGGAAGATAAAGCCCGAAACCATAGGTTATCAACTTATGATAGGCCGAACTTTATTTGAAGGAATGTCTCCGTCTCTGCGTTTTCCACTGGCTTATTATCACAAGCACCCCGTTATCAGTATTTCGGAAGATGAATTCGATACGCTTCTGTATGAATTCAGTGCTATTCACAAGGAATTAGAAATAACACCTATTTTATGGGATGTCATCAGTACCCGATGTAAGATTATCGCACTTATTCTCAGCAGAATTGCCGAGGGCATTTTTAATGATTTTAAAATTTACAGTTCCTCTCCCCTATTGTCAAAATTCCTTGACTTAACGGATCAGTTTTTCAGGCAGGAACGTTCTGTTAACTTTTATGCAGACAAGCTAAGCATTTCACCTAACTACCTCAACATTATCTGCAAAAAGCACCTGAATGCTTCTGCATCGTCCCTGATTCAGAACCGTACTTTATTAGAGGCCAAAAGGCTTCTGATGTCTACTGATATATCTGTAAAGGAAATTGTTTACGAATTAGGCTTTTACGATCATGCCAGCTTTTCCAAGTTTTTCAAGATGCATACCGGAATGACTCCTTCACAGTTCAAGGAGAAGAAATAAATTATACACCACAAAGCATAATTTGTACACCTTCCGCAAAAGCAGGGTGTAATAACTTTGTCATCATTAATTACATTCCTATGTCACAAACAAATAATTATACCTTAAAAAACGTTCTTTTAGAAACTGGTTTTGAGTATGATCAGCAGGAAGTTATCAGAACAAAAACCGGACTTTTCTGTGTAGAAATCGAAAACAATACAATAAAAGCTGTTACCCCCAACAATCCTGATGCAAAAGCTATAGATGCCAAAAAGCATCTTATGCTTCCGGCATTCAAGGATATGCACATTCATATTGACAAAACATTATTCGGACTTCCATGGAAAGCTGTTTCACAAACCAGAAGAACTGTAAAGGATATGATCACTTATGAACAGAAAATCATTCCTGAATTACTAAAAACCTCTGTAGAACGCGCTGAAAAACTGATAGAGTTTATCCAATCTTATGGTACCCATTATGCCAGAACTCATTTCAATGTAGATCCTACTTCCGGATTAAAATCTCTGGAACATCTGGAACTGGCACTAAAAAATAAAAAAGATTCTTTTCAGGCAGAACTAGTAGCCTTTCCTCAGCATGGAGTATACTACACCAATACAGCTCCTATAATGAAAGAAGTTGCACAATTAAAAAGCGTTGATTTTATTGGAGGTTTAGATCCTTTCAACATCGATGGAAATATCGAAAAACAAATGGACTTTATTGTACAGCTGGCTTTGGATAACCACAAAGGAATAGACATCCACCTTCATGAAACAGGAGAATCCGGAATAAAAACAATAGAATTTTTGATTAATAAAGCTCTGGAAAATCCTGAACTGAGAGGCAAGACATTTGTGAGCCATGCATTTGCATTGGGACATCTTTCTCCTGCTGAAACTGAAAAAATTGCAGAGCGACTGGCAGCAGCACAGGTTGGCATCGCCTCTTCCATACCATTCAAAAGCACTATTATGCCCATTCCTACTCTAATGAAGCATGGTGTAAATGTATTAATTGGTAATGACAATGTACAGGATCATTGGGGAACTTTTGGTTCAGGCAACATGCTTCAAAAAGCAAAATTGGCCGCCGAACTTTATGGCTACGGAACTGAATATAATCTTTCCAGAATGCTAAAACTGGCAACACAGAATATTACGCCCTTGGATGATAAAGGAAATATGCAATGGCCAAAGGCCGGAGCTGCTGCCAATATTGTTCTGGTAGATGCAAGTTGTTCTGCTGAAGCGGTTTCCAGAATGGCTCCCGTCCATACCCTGATCCATCACGGGAATCTTGTTTTTCAAAAATAAATTGGTTTGTGAGTAACTCATAATGAGCAGTTAAAATAAATTTCCGTATTTTTCCACCCCAATGGAGCTAAAAGTTCTCGAAAAAATACGGAAATTTGCATCCCCTTAATTGACTCTCATGAAGTTGTGTATTGCCGAAAAACCAAGTGTAGCTAAAGATATCGCCAAAGTATTAGGCGCTAATACTCCTATGCAGGGTTATTTCGAAGGCAATGGTTACTGGGTCACCTGGACCTTTGGTCATTTATGCACACTTAAAGAGCCACATGATTATGGACCTCAGTACAAATCCTGGAATTTAATTTTCCTTCCCATTATCCCGCAAAACTTTGGTATAAAGCTTATTTCCAATGGCGGTGTACAAAAGCAATTTAAGGTTATTGAAAAATTAGTCGGCGACTGTGAAGAAGTAATTAACTGTGGTGATGCCGGCCAGGAAGGAGAATTGATACAACGATGGGTATTACAAAAAGCAAAATGCAATAAACCGGTAAAAAGATTATGGATTTCTTCACTTACCGAAGATGCTATAAAAGAAGGTTTTGCAAGCCTGAAGCCAGCTGAAGATTACAAAAATCTATATCTTGCCGGCAATGCCCGCGCTATAGGCGACTGGCTATTGGGCATAAATGCAACCCGATTATTCACCAAAAAATTTGGTGGCAATAAGGCTGTTCTTTCTATCGGAAGAGTTCAGACTCCAACACTGGCAATGCTGGTACAGCGACAAAAAGAAATAGATGCTTTCCAAACAGAAGAATACTGGGAACTAAAAACGACTTATCGGGAAGTACTGTTTAATGCAGCCATCGATCGTTTAAAAACTCAGGAAAAAGCGGAAAAAGGACTGGAATATCTGAAGCAGCATCCTTTTGAGATTGTTTCATTTGAGATTAAAGAAGGAAAAGAGAAAAACCCACGTCTTTTCGACCTTACCGGATTGCAGGTAGAAGCCAATAGAAAATATGGTTTCTCTGCAGAAAGTACGCTGAAATATATCCAGAGTCTATACGAAAAGAAGCATACAACATATCCACGTGTAGATACAACTTACTTATCCGAAAGTCTATATCCAAAAATTGGCGGAATTCTGCGCAGTATGTATTTCTACAGAGAATATACAGAGTCTCTACTATCGCAGCCTATACCTATGTCTAAAACGGTATTCGATGATACCAAGGTAACTGATCACCATGCAATTATTCCGACAGAAGTACCTCCTTCTCAAAATCTGAGTAAGGAAGAAAAACTTGTTTATGATCTGGTAGCCCGGAGATTTATTGCGGTATTCTATCCGGAATGTAAAATATCCAATACACTGGTAGAAGGAAAAGTTGGTACGATTCCTTTCAAAGCGAATGGAAAGCAAATACTGGAACCTGGCTGGCGAATCGTTTATGCCAAGGACAAGAAGGAGAGTTCTGAAAAAAATAAAGAGGAAGAACAAAATATCCCCGAATTTAAAGTTGGTGAAAGTGGTGAACATATTCCGGTTATTCATCAGGGAAAAACATCTCCTCCAAAACCTTATACCGAAGCTACATTGCTGCGGGCTATGGAAACTGCAGGAAAGCAGGTTGAAGATGAAGAATTGCGCGAATTAATGAAAAACAATGGTATCGGAAGACCTTCTACCCGTGCCAACATTATCGAAACACTCTTCAAAAGAAAATATATTGACAAAAAGAAAAAGAATCTATACGCAACTAATACTGGTATAGAACTTATTGATACTATAGAAGACGAGCTTCTGAAAAGCCCAGAACTTACGGGGGAATGGGAATTTAAGCTACGAAAAATAGAAAGCGGAGCTTACGAGGCAAATCATTTCAAGGAAGAGCTGATCCAAATGGTTACAGATCTTACCCGAAAAGTAATTAATGAAAAAGCCAAGGTGATATCATTACATCAGATCCCGGAAGTTAAAGAGAAAAAAGAAAGAGCTCCGAGAAAAAGTACGGTTATTGAATGGGAGCAGGAAAAGTGTCCTAAATGTAAGGATCAACATCTGATGAAAGGCAAAACGGCCATTGGCTGTTCCGATTTTAAAAATTGCGGTTTCAAAGTTCCTTTTATTTTGTTTGGTAAGAAAATTACAGAAAAACAAATACAGGATTTAGTTTCAAAAGGAAAAACTTCTAAACTAAAAGGTTTTACAGAACATTCTACAGACCTGAAAGAAGGCGTTTTATCTCTTGATGAAAACTTTAATATACAGTTAGCATAAATAAAATAGCCAGAATAAGTTCTGGCTATTTTATCAGTTAAGAATTTAGTCAAGGATTGGTGGATCACAAAGATATGGTCTCGGCCCTGTATTAGGCCCTCGTCTGCAAGCCCCATTTGAACAACATTCTCCTGGTCCACAGCCATCCATGCAACTACGCAAACCTCCGGCAACAGATCTCAGATTTTCTCTGGAAAGTTTTTTTAAATTTTTCATAATATTTTATTTTAGATTGGTTGTTGTATTAATTATTATAAATTTTCATATATAAGATTTATAACTTTAAAACTTCACTAAAATATATTTTTTTATATTAATATCATAAACATTTTTTAATTATTTCAATTTTTAGTGAGTTAAATGTGGTTTCAGCGTATTCTTCATTTCATTTCAAAGTTCTTCGTCTGTATATTCAAAAAAAACTACATTTGTGAAATTTAAAATTTCATTAATGTCTCCAGTTATACTGCTATTAATTGTTTTCGCCTACTTCGCTATTCTACTTTATGTTTCTTACAGAACCGGAAAGGGAAGTAATAATGAAAGTTTTTTTATCGGAAACCGTAACAGTAACTGGATGCTGGTCGCCTTCGGGATGATTGGCACCTCTTTATCTGGTGTCACATTTGTGAGCGTACCGGGTGCAGTCGGAAAAGATAATTTCGGCTATTTACAGATTACACTGGGATACCTTATAGGATACATTATTATCGCCTATGTACTTCTCCCACTCTACTATCGTTTAAAACTCACCTCTATATACAGCTATCTACAGCAGCGAATGGGAAAATTATCCGAAAAAACCGGAGCTACAATTTTTATTATTTCGCGTTTAGTAGGCGCCACTGCAAGACTTTACCTGGTTGTTAATATCCTGCAGATGACCATTCTGGATAAACTAGGTGTTCCTTTTATTGCTACAACTATTATTATTCTGGGAATGATTATTCTGTACACCTACGAAGGTGGTGTGAAAACTATTGTATGGACAGATACTCTCCAAACTTCATGTATGCTGGGCGGATTAATTATCTGCACAATTTATATGCTTTCACATATGGGAATAAGTGTAGGTGAAAGTCTTACAGCAATGCATGAAAAGGGATATACTCAGATATTTGGTACAGATCCTATGGAGAAGAATTTCTTTATTAAACAGATTATTGCCGGAGCTTTTATTACAATTACCATGACAGGTATAGATCAGGAAATGATGCAAAAGAGCCTTTCTGTAACCAACCTGAAAGATTCTCAGAAAAATATGGTAAGCCTTGGCTTTATTATGTTGGTAGTTATTGGTTTATTCCTTTATATGGGAGGATTATTACACCTCTATGGAGCCAGAGAGCATGTTGCAGCTGTTGGTGATGGTTTGTTCCCGGCAATCGCTCTGGAGCATATGTCTCCTGTAATTTCTGTTATCTTTATTATTGCATTAATTTCCGCTTTATTTCCAAGCGCAGATGGTGCGATGACAGCCCTTACCTCTTCTTTCTGCATTGACATTCTGAATATTAAAAACAAAGGCTGGGAAGAGAAGAAGCAGGAAAAAGTAAGAAAGAGAGTGCACATTATTGTTGCAATATCTTTCCTTATTATGGTGCTTGTTTTTAAATGGATCAATGACAGTTCCATGATCGGGATTATCCTGAAATTAGCAGGCTTTACATATGGACCATTATTAGGTTTATTTGTCTTCGGAATTTTCACAAAGTACACAGTAAAAGACCATTTGGTACCTTACGTATGTGTTGCTGCACCTATAATCAGTTATTTTATCGATAAATATCAGGAGCAGATTTTCGGAGATTTTAAAATAGGATTGGAGCTGTTGCTTATCAACGGATTACTAACATTTATCGGATTATTCCTGATCAGAAAGAAATAAATTACCCACAAAAAAACCTGAAGTAGAAACTTCAGGTTTTTTTGTTTTTATGCTTTATAACCAGCCTTGCGCTTTCATCCATTCATCATTGTAAATTTTACCTACATAGCGGCTACCATGATCGTGTAATAATACAACAACTACATCATCTTTTGTAAAGCGATTTTTCATCTGTACCAAAGCTGCAATAGCACTTCCAGCAGAATACCCACAGAAGATACCTTCCTCCAGCGCCAGTTTTCTTGCATATATTGCTCCGTCTTTATCAGTTACTTTCTCGAAATGATCAATAACACTCATATCATAATTCTCCGGGATAATATCCTCGCCAATACCTTCTGTAATATAGGTATGAATTAAAGACTTATCAATTTCTCCGGTTTCATGAAAATGTTTCAGAATAGAACCATAAGTATCTATACCGATTATCTGAATATCCGGATTCTTTTCTTTGAAGAATGTTCCACAACCCGTAACAGTTCCACCGGTACCAGCTCCTGCAACAAAATGAGTAAGTTTACCCTCAGTTTGTTGCCAGATCTCCGGCGCAGTACTTTCATAGTGGGCTTGTCTGTTAGATGGATTGTCATATTGAT
Source organism: Elizabethkingia occulta (assembly GCF_002023715.1). Classification (GTDB taxonomy): domain Bacteria; phylum Bacteroidota; class Bacteroidia; order Flavobacteriales; family Weeksellaceae; genus Elizabethkingia; species Elizabethkingia occulta. The sequence continues at coordinate 625,964 of NZ_MAHX01000013.1, read as the reverse complement.
TTACATACCAGCCATTAGGAGTTTCCTGCGCCAGTCTTTTAGACACAGAATAGTAAGATCTCTTACTTTCCGGCGGTACATCTGTTGGACATACAATAACCTCTGCACCAACAGCTCTCAGTATATCGCATTTCTCTTTAGATTGCTTATCATTGGTTACAAAAATACATTTGTATCCTTTGATAATCGCAGCTAAAGCCAGTCCCATTCCTGTATTTCCGGATGTACCTTCAATAATGGTTCCTCCAGGTTTTAGTCTTCCGTCCTTTTCTGCATCTTCTATCATCTTCAGTGCCATACGGTCTTTCACCGAATTGCCCGGATTAAAGGTTTCTACTTTGGCCAAAACCAAAGCAGGGAAATCTTCACCCAACACTCTGTTTAGCTTTACTAATGGTGTGTTCCCAATAGTTTCCAGAATATTATTTGCGTATTCCATTTATGATTTAATTTATTATTATGGTAATTTTTTAATTTAAAAGAAATATATTACTTTTTTAGAAATCGAGCTTCTTAATTAGTTTTCCATTTTCATCCAGAAAATATACTTCATAACCAGTTCCATAAAAGCTTTTAACAACCTCAAATACTCTGTGTTTATACTGAATCGGAAGACTGTCCACATAACGTTTCTTGTCTTCCGGTAACTGGTCGTAGGTAATGACTTTCTCAAACTCGAAACCTTCGGACCATTTAAATTCAATAGTATAGTTATCTTCAGACCATGTTAAATGGCTTCTGAATCCTTTTCTTTCCCAGGAGGTATACAAACTGGCATTTTCATCCTTCTGCGCTTTCGCAAAAAAACCGACCAACATAATGACTCCAGATATTACCATCGCAGAGAATCCGATCTGATGAAACCATTTCATACTGATCTTTGGTAAAACTTTCTTCATAACATAGGAAGAAAGTACTGCCGCTGCTGCAACAACCAATCCTACCTTTAGTACCATTAATGTAAACAGTCCGAAATAGATATACATAATAAGCTTCACAATGTGCAATACTACTTCGTTTGCAGCTCTGGTTGCTACAATCTGCTGATTGGTCATTCCGAATCTCAGATAGAACCTGTTGAACAATAGCCCTACTGCGCCGGTAATTCCGGATATAAATCCTGCAAAGAAACCAATGATAAGCAAGGACCATGATCTCAGTCCTTTTTCTGTTTCATAATCTTTCTTTTTATTTTTAAAGATTTGCGGAAGATTACTGATAAGGAAAACAGCCATTAATAATTCTACCCAGATTGGATTAATATAACTAAGCATCCAGCTTCCCAACCATGCCGCCGGCAAAGCAGTTGGCAGAAAGTAGCGAATAACTTTCCAATTAATGTCTTTATAGAAAATAGCAATCCGTGATACAGAGCTACTGGCAGTACCAATTGATAAAGCAGCAGGAACCTGAACTACCGGCAAGAAACGATTAAGCACAGGAATAAGCATAAGACCTGCACCTCCCCCGCATATTGCACTTATGCCAAACGCAAGAAAGCTGCAGACAAAAACTATCAGATAAAACATCTAGTTATATTTTATAGACTTTACGGGCGATATCTTACTAATCAGGTAACTCGGTACAATCATCGCTAAAGCAGCAATCAGAAGGATTCCTACAGAAATACCAAGAATATAAAGAATATTAAGATCTACCGGTACTACACTGATAAAGTAATTATCAGGATTCAGTTTTATAATCCCAAAGTATCTCTGGATAAATAATAATCCTAATCCAATAAGATTCCCCGCTACAAGCCCCGGAACCATAATAAGAAGTGTATTGTTAATAAATACCGAACGAATCTGAAAATTAGTTGCACCCAATGTCTTCAATACACCAATAGAATTAGTTCTTTCAATAATAAGAATTAGCAACACCATAATAATATTGATAACAACTACTATAAGCATAATAGCGATAATCAGCCCGATATTGGTATCAAATATATTCACCCAGTCGTTAATCTGCGGATACATTTCCGTAGCTTTTTCTGCATAGTTTTTATAGCCTATCAGCTCTTCTATCTTAGGGTATTCTTTGTCTATGTCATCTATATCTTTCAGATAAATATCCAGTCCGCCAATGTCAGATTTTTCCATTCCCTGAATCTTACGAACCTGATTAATGTCTCCTATTACAAAAAGATCATCAATAAGCTTGATATCTGTTTTATAAATTCCGCCTACTTCAAATTTTCGGTAAACTGGCTTTTGATCTTCTTTAGAAAATATAGCTACTATAGAATCTTTTACCTTTAGTCCAAGGTCTGTAGCAATTTTACCAGATACGATAACCTGATTATTATATCCGTTTTCATCATATTTCGGAATACTTCCGGAAATCATAAATTTTTCGAAGCGTTCTCTGTCAAAATCTTTACCCACTCCTTTATAAACAACTCCATCAAAGCTTTTCTCATTCCTCATTATACCACTTACCATAGCATAAGATTGTACAGAGGCAACGGAAGGAGTTTTTTGAATTTTATTATATTCCAATCCAACTTTATTCAGTACAGAGGAAGTATAAGAGTTATCTGATTGTGCAGACTTTACAGAAATATGACCGGAAAAATCTGCCATTCTTTCCTTAATCGCTTTCTTCGCTCCTAATCCGGTACAAACTGTAATAAGAGATACTATAATCCCTAGTGCTACAGAAAGCCTTCCGATGAATATGATAATTCGGGAAAGGTTATTTTTGTTATCCTTGGAAAATGCTATCTTGCGTGAATAATATAAAGGAAATTTCAAGCGTATGAATTTTAGCCTCAAAATTAAAAATTTAGTTCTGATCTGCCTAATCTATTTTGGTTTTCAGTCATTTTTTAATGCACAGAGCACCACGACATTTAAAACCGGAGCCGATCAGCCGGAGATATACCTGCCTTTGCTAAAAAATAAAAAAATAATCGTACTCACCAATCAGACAGGAGTACTAAGCGATAGCAAACATACCCATATCGTAGATTTTCTTATTTCCAAAAAGGTAAATATTACTAAAATATTCACACCGGAACATGGTTTCAGAGGAAATGCTGATGCTGGAGAACACGTTAAAAGTGATACAGATCAAAAAACTGGTTTACCTATTGTTTCATTATACGGAAACAACAGAAAACCCAAACCGGAACAAATCAGTGATTCCGATATTATCCTTTTCGACTTACAGGATGTCGGAGTAAGATTTTATACTTACATCTCAACATTAACCTATGTAATGGAAGCTGCTGCGGAAGCTGGTAAAGAAGTTATTGTACTGGACAGACCCAATCCACACGACGGCTATACCGACGGACCAATACTGAATAAAAAATGGACTTCTTTTGTAGGCATGCACGAAATTCCGGTTGTATATGGTTTAACAATTGGTGAGTATGGTAATATGGTAAACGGTGAAGGCTGGCTTAAGAATAATATTAAAGCTAAATACACTGTTGTGAAAATGGCTAACTACCACAAGAAGCAACGTTATGGTATATTGGAGAAACCATCACCTAACCTTCCGAATGATAAAGCAATAAACCTGTATCCAAGTCTTTGCTTTTTCGAAGGAGCCAATGTATCTCTGGGGCGCGGAACAGAATTTCCTTTCCAGGCTTATGGATCCCCTTATACCAAAAACTTTAGCTTTAAGTTTACCCCAAAACCGTCTTATGGTTCCAAAAACCCACCTCTTAATGGACAGGAATGTTACGGTGAAGACCTGAGAAATTATCCGGAAGCATTAACCGGAATTAATTTGGAATGGTTAATCAAAGCCTATAAAGATTACAAAAGTCCTGTAGGTAAAGGTGATTTTTTCCTGAAAAACCTTTTCTTCGATACACTTGCCGGGTCTGATCAGTTAAGGAAACAAATTATAAGCGGACAATCACAAGAGCAAATTAAAGCTTCCTGGAAAAAAGGGCTTGAGAACTTTGAAAAGATTAGACAGAAATATGTTGTCTACCCTAACTAACTAATTACGAAGTTAGAAGTTAGAAGTTAGTGCAAAGTTAATTGTATTATATCTGTTGCTAAATGTTGTATACAAAACATTCGTAATAAAATTACAGACAAACAGTTTTTCGGTTTTACAGTTGATATAACAACTACTAAAAGCACGAAATATTCTATAAATATTGAAAAAGGCTCCGGAATTTCGGAGCCTTTTATTTTTTAGTCTATATCGTGATGTTTATTATCTCCGCCTTTACCGCGCTGATAAATAATAAGCCCAATGGCAATTCCTACTGCTCCGGCTCCTCCATTCATTAATGCTCTGGATAATTTATCTGGTGCATCATTTCCTATATAATTCATCAGGAAAACAATAACAAAGGTTAATACGATAATAACGTAATATTTGGAATTATTAAATAAATCTTTCATGATTAAAATTTATAAGAAATCATTGCTCCACCGCGGAACGGAATAAACTCACCACTCTTGTTCCAAGCCTGTGCAGAATCATAACGCTGTCTCGGGTATTTGTCTTTATACCACCCATGATAGAAACTTTGAGAAGTACCTCCACCAACATATAAATCTATACTCCAACGATCGCTTAGCTTCACCTGATAACCAATAGTTGCACCCACCATAAAGTTAAATCCTTTCTGATACATATTAGAATTCCAATAGTTCCATTTCTGCATATTGTAAACTCCAATACCTGCATTAGCTCCTACATACCATTTCTCCATAGCTTTTGTAAAGTAATAACGGGCCTCCAAATGCCCCATATAAATCTGTAAATTTCTTCCTGCAAAAGATTTCCATGGAGAAATAAAAACATCAGCCTGCCCAGTCCAGTGCTGATTAAAAGCGTGTTCATATCCTACATTCAAAATCCCAAGAGGTGCAAAAAGCATATTTCCCTTTATATGATTTTTATACTCCTGTGCACGCATCCCGCCAAGGGAAAGCATTAGGATAAAAACCGCTAATATTTTTTTCATAATTAAATTTTCGGTACGAAATTATCGATTTTAGATTTTGCCCACAAAAAAAGCTGCCTAAAAGCAGCTTTTTTAATATAACTTTAATACTTTTAAAGCTTATTTTTTTAAGCTATCCAGTAACTTCTGAGTTTCAGCAGATTCTTCACCAGATTTTTTTGCTAATTCAACAGACTTTTCAGCCCATAATCTAGCATTCTTTTTGTCTCCGACTTTATTATACAAATTAGCTAAAGTATCAGTATTGGCATAGCTTTCATCTTTCTTCACAGATTCCTGTGCCCAAAGAATTGCTGTCTGTAAAGACTTTTTATCCTTAACATTCTCGAAGAAATTCCATGCAACAGAATTAAGTTCGTTTGAATTGGCCTTAGAAAAATCTTTGTATTGCTCCAAAGCTAGTTTCTCATAAGTAGCAAAATCTTTATTTTTCAAAGCATAGCTAGCCTTAACTCTTACCAGCATTTTTTCTGCCTGCTCTTTTCCAAAAACTTTTTCTGTTTCCGTAAGGAAATATTCTGTGTTCAATGTTTTAGTATCCGGATTGTATGCCTTTTTAACAATAGTATTCATTTTGATATTTTTATCAAATGCTTCGTATTGAGCAGCTGGTACTATTTTTACAATCTCTTCTTTTTTACTTTTAAAGATTTCGTATCTCGGATCTTCAGTATTCATTAATCCGGTTAAAAGCAATTGGACATCTTCCTGTGTAAAATCTTTATTAGGCTTTACTGCAAAATATTTTTGTACAACTCTACCCGAAAGGTTAGCATCTTCATACATTGTCAACATTGCCAGATTCTTAAGAAATTCAGGATCTGTATCTCCTTTTTCGAATCTCGCTTTCAATGCACCAATATTTCTTTTAGGATCTTCTGCATCTTTAGCAAACTGGATAAATGGTTTTTCCTCAACATATCCTAATACACGGTGAACAATTTCTCCGTCTCCGTTTATAAACAGATAAGTAGGATAAGCTCTTACATTATATTTTTTTGCAAGGGCAACGCCTTCTCCTTTCTCCATATCCATTTTAGCATTCACAAAATGGCTATTATAATAATCACCAACAGACTGTAATGTAAAAATATTTTTAGCCATTAATTTACAAGGTCCGCACCAGCTGGCATAAGCGTCCAGAAAAATAAGTTTATTTTCTTTTTTAGCTTTAGCCAAAAGGCTGGAAAAATTACCTTCGTCGAATTTAATTCCGGCCTGAGCAAAAGCTAGTAATCCTATAAATAGGAATAATGTAGAGATCAGTTTTTTCATTTTCAATATTTCTTTTAAACGTTAACAAATGTAACATACATCTCTGACATTATCCCTATCTGAAGCTTAAAAATTAAACTATTGCAGCAAATTCTTTCTGCATTTCTTTCGCTGCATTAACCATTTCAATCAATGCTTTTTCTGTTTCATCCCAACCTCTGGTCTTTAATCCACAGTCAGGATTTACCCAAAGCTGAGCAGAAGGAATAACTTTTGCAGCCTTTTCAAGAAGTCTCACCATCTCTTCTTTCGATGGTACACGCGGCGCATGAATATCATAAACACCAGGCCCTATATCATTCGGATATTCAAAATCCGCAAATGCATCTAATAGTTCCATCTGGGAGCGTGAGCATTCTATGGTAATTACATCCGCATCCATATCCGCAATATGATTGATAATATCATTAAATTCAGAATAACACATATGGGTATGAATTTGTGTATCGTCTTTTACGGAAGAAGCCGAAATACGGAATGCCAAGACAGCCCATTTCAGGTAATCAGCAGCATCTTTTTTCCTTAGTGGCAGCCCTTCTCTTATTGCAGGTTCATCGATCTGAATAATTCTGATTCCTGCTTTTTCCAAATCCAATACCTCATCACGGATCGCTAATGCAATCTGATTGGCAGTATCTTTACGTGACTGATCATTTCTCACGAAACTCCATTGTAAGATAGTTACCGGTCCTGTCAGCATCCCTTTTACCCATTTGGAAGTTAACGATTGTGCATATTGAGACCAAAATACAGTTAAAGGTTTCGGACGTGAAACATCACCATAAATTACAGGTGGTTTTACACAACGGCTTCCATAGCTCTGCACCCATCCGTTTTCAGTAAAAGCAAAGCCTTTCAGTTGTTCTCCGAAATACTCCACCATGTCATTTCTTTCAAACTCTCCATGCACCAATACATCGATACCAATTTTTTCCTGACGCTGAATTGTACTTTTGGTTTCTTCTTTTAGCAGATCAGTATAACGTTCAGCTGAAATTTCACCCTTTTTAAACTGAGCTCTCCAACTTCTCACCTCTTTTGTCTGTGGAAAAGAACCAATAGTAGTAGTTGGGAAAAGTGGTAATTTTAGGATTTCCTGCTGCTGCACTTTACGTTGTGCAAAAGCAGATTGACGGGATACTGGTATCGCTTCCAAAGCGCCCATTTGCTGTTGTACTTTCGCATCGTGAATCAACGCGGAAACTTTTTTGTTTTCTATAGCCTTTTTATTCTCCCCAAAAGCAACTAAACTTTCATCAGAAGAATTTTCTGAAGATAAATCTCTTAGTAATGCTACTTCTTTTATTTTCTGTTTAGCAAAAGCCATCCATTGCTTTATTTCTGCCGGTAAGCTTTCTTCTTTAGTTTCCAGATCCAAATCATATGGCACATGCAACAACGAACTGGACGGTGCAATCAGAATACGTTCCTCTCCTAGTTGTTCCTTAGCTTTTCTGATGAGTTGAAGTGAGCTTTCAAAATCATTCTTCCAGATATTTCTTCCGTCTACAACTCCCAAAGAAAGCTTCAGATTCTCTGGTATAGCTGCCAGTATATTTTCTAACTGCTCAGGCTTTCTCACCAAATCCACATGAAGTGTATCCACAGGTAAGGACAATGCTAAAGACAGATTGTCTTCCAAGCCTTCAAAATAAGTAGTCAGGATAATTTTTAGCTTCGGAAGCTCTTTCTGAATTTTGGCATATACAGCCGTATAAACCTCTTTCGCTTTATCTGTAAGATCCAAAGCTAAAAAAGGCTCATCAATCTGTACATATTCAGCACCATGAGACTGTAAAGATTTTAGTATTTCAAGATATACCGGCAACAGATTATCAATAAGATCCAATTTTTCAAAACCTTCTTCTTTTTCTTTCCCTAATAATAAATAAGAAACCGGTCCTATTATTACAGGCTTAGCATTTATTCCTATTTGCTGAGCACCTATAAACTCATTGATAATCTTGTTGGAGAATAATTTAAAACTCTGTCCTTTGCAGAACTCCGGCACAATATAATGATAATTGGTATCAAACCATTTTGTCATCTCCATAGCTGTGATGTCCAGTCCGTCTTTCTGGTAACCACGTGCCATTGCAAAATAAAGATCCAGCTCGTTATTGGCCTTATTCAGGATTACATCGTGGTAACGTTGTGGAATAGCTCCCAGAGTAAGCGTAAGATCCAATACATGGTCATAAAACGAAAAATCGTTAACCGGAATAAGATCTATACCTGCTTCCTGCTGTAATTTTAAATTTTCGTTGATAATTCTACGGCTTACATCCAGTAATTCTTTCTGAATAATTTTTCCGGACCAATACTGCTCGCAGGCTTTTTTTAGCTCTCGCTTTTTCCCGATACGCGGGTAACCCAGGTTGTGTGTTTGCATTTTATTATATTTTATTAGTTATCTCCAGTATTCACAGCCAGACAACTCTCACACGCCCATAGGCTGTAAGCAGTAGCACAAGTCCATTGCCCGTGGATACTCCACAAACTAAAGTACTGTAAGACCACAACTCCAAATCGCGAGAGTAGTTGCCTGTTCAGAAATTGGCAGGTCTCCTGACTTATACCATTTTATCCTCCTTCCCGCATACACAGTGGATCACGGATAAAACCTTCTATGGTATTCACAGTTGCGCGACAGCTCATGATTTTCACATGATTCCCTTTTCATTCACCGCTAGGTAAAACCAACTTCTACAGATCTATTTTTATTTTTCACAAAGTTAGTTTAGCCAATTTATATTCCATAACATCATATAAAATTCAGTATAATAAATTATAAATATTATTTACACAGTATATTATTCTGTAAACATCAAAATATTGTACCTTTAACCAAAAATTATTCTATGTTTCAACTGGATGAAATTGATTTACGGCTTCTAAAAATCCTCCACAACGACTCAAAACTGACCGTAAAAGAGCTGGCTGCACAGGTAAACCTATCACCTTCTCCAGTTTTTGAAAGAATTAAACGCATGGAAAAAGAATGCTATATCAAGAAGTATATTGCCATTCTGGATGCGGAAAAGCTAAATCAGGGACTTATTGTTTTTTGCAATATCCGACTAAAGCAGCACGATCGTAATATTGGTCATACTTTTGTTGATGATATTCACAACATTGATGAAGTTGTTGAGTGTTATAATGTCTCTGGTGATTACGATTTCCTGTTGAAAGTTCACGCCCGGGATATGAAGCATTACCAGGATTTTGTTTTTAACAAATTGGGATCACTTACAAGCATCGGAAATACACACAGTACTTTTGTAATGGCTGAAGTAAAGAATACATATGGTGTACAGCCTTTTGAAAATATGGTATAATCGAATATAGTTATAAGTTCTAGCTTAATCTAATTTATCTAAGTACAAAGGCACAAAAGTGATATCGATATGCTATCTTTTGTAGAATACAAAGATTTCACCATTTAGATATTAAGGCTGTTAATTTCATTACTAAGCGTTAGCGGCTTTATACTCCTTTAAAACAGTATAACAGGAAATAAAACCTTGCGTTTAGAAAAGTTTATAAACACAAAGGCACAAAAGTGATGTCGATATAACACTACTTTTAAGGCACAGGAAAATCAAAGATTTTAAAATATTCAAAATAGATACTCTGAGTCGCAACTGAAAATCTCACTAACCTGATAAAATATTGCGAAGCAATTCGTGTCTTAAAAATATAACATGCATAAACCTGTTTTGCGCCTTAGTGTTAAAAATAAATTCCTTGGCGAATTTGCGGTTAATTCTAAACTATCTTAATTCCTTAATGTTTAAAAAGAGTTCTCGATACAAAATCATTCTCCGCTTCACTACTAATAATTTCACTCGAACTGACGATATGTACTTTCAAAATAGGTAATCCCGTCACTTCGAGTGCGGAACAAAGTGACGTGTATCGAGAAGTTGTTTAACCACAAAGGCACAAAAGTGATATCGATATAACACTACTTTTAAGGCACAGGAAAATCAAAGATTTTAAAATATTCAAAATAGATACTCTGAGTCGTAACTGAAAATCTCACTAACCTGATAAAATATTGCGAAGCAATTCGTGTCTTAAAAATATAACATGCATAAACCTGTTTTGTGCCTTAGTGTTAAAAATAAATTCCTTGGCGAATTTGCGATTAATCCTAAACTATCTTAATTCCTTAATGTTTAAAAAGAGTTCTCGATACAAAATTATTCTCCACTTCACTACTAATAATTTCACTCGAACTGACGACATGTACTTTCAAAATAGGTAATCCCGTCACTTCGAGTGCGGAACAAAGTGACGTGTATCGAGAAGTTGTTTAACCACAAAAGCGCAAAGTATTGTTGATATATCACTGCTTTTAGCACACAAAGATTCCACCTGAAGGCAAAATTATTTCTACCATTTAGACATTAAGAAGTAGCCTTGGCAAGGTTTAAATCCTTGCCAAGGCTATAAAGAATCATATATTACGAAGCAATTCGTGCCTTAGTGTTAAATATAATTCCCAAACAGATTAAACAGATTAAACACATTTACGCTTTTGCAACTAACAGTTATAACTTCATAACATCCATAACCTTTATAACCTTTTTATTAAAACAAAAAAAGCCCCGGAAATCCGGGGCTTTCATTATATATCTGGTTGAATATTAACCTAAATAAGGGTATTTATAGTCTTTTGCCGGAACAAAAGTTTCTTTAATACTTCTTGCAGATACCCAACGAAGAAGGTTCATTTTAGATCCTGCTTTATCGTTAGTACCAGATGCACGGCTACCACCGAAAGGCTGCTGACCTACTACGGCACCTGTTGGCTTATCGTTGATATAGAAGTTACCGGAAGCATTTTCTAATGCTTTGTAAGCCTCGTTGATTGCATAACGATCTTGAGAGAAGATAGAACCTGTTAATGCATATGGAGAAGTACTGTCTACTAACTGAAGTGTTTCAGCCCATTTCTTGTCTTCGTATACATAAACTGTTAAGATTGGTCCGAAGATCTCCTGCTCGATACTTTCGTAGTGTGGGTTTGTTGTTTCGATAACAGTTGGGTGTACAAAGTAACCTTTCTTATCATCGCACTTACCACCGATAACTACTTCAGCATCTTTAGCTTTCTCAGCTCTGTCGATGTAACCTTTACACTTATCGAAAGAGTTTCTGTCGATTACTGCATTTACAAAGTTAGACGGATCCTCAGTAGTTCCTACTTTGATAGTCTTCATTTGTTTTTCCATTACCTTCTTCACATCTTTCCAGATAGATTTAGGAATGTAAGCTCTGGAAGCTGCAGAACATTTCTGTCCTTGATATTCGTAAGCACCACGTACTAACGCTGTAGCCAAAGCATCAACATCAGCAGACGGGTGAGCCATTACAAAGTCTTTACCACCAGTTTCACCAACAATTCTTGGGTAAGATTTATAGTTATGGATATTGTCACCAATCATTTTCCACATTCCCTGGAATACTTTTGTAGAACCTGTGAAATGAAGACCTGCAAAATCAGGGTGAGCCAATACTCTCTCAGCTGTTTCTTTACCATCAGTGAAGATCATGTTGATTACACCATCCGGTACACCAGCTTCTTTGAATACTTCCATAATAACGTGTGCAGAGTAAGCCTGCTTATCGGATGGCTTCCATACCACAACGTTACCCATCAATGCCATACATGATGGTAAGTTAGCAGAAATAGCTGTAAAGTTAAACGGCGTTACTGCAAAACAGAAACCTTCTAAAGGTCTGTATTCAGCTCTGTTCCAGATTCCTGCATCAGATATCGGCTGCTCAGCATAAAGCTCAGTCATAAACTCTACATTGAAACGCAAAAAGTCAATTAATTCACAAGCTGCATCAATTTCTGCCTGATGAACATTCTTAGACTGTCCGATCATTGTAGCTGCGTTGATTCTGTCTCTGTAAGGTCCGGCAATAAGGTCTGCTGCCTTCAAGAAGATCGCTGCTCTTTGCTCCCATCCAAGGTCGTTCCATTGTTTTTTAGCTGCTAATGCTGCTTTAATGGCCTCATCAACATGCTTCATAGTTCCCTGGTGATAAAAGCCTACAGTATGTTTGTGGTCGTGTGGCGGGTGGATCGTTACTTTCTCTTTTGTTGTAACGTTTTTCCCACCGATAACCATTGGTATTTCCAGTTCTTCAGCATACATTTTTTTGTATGTAGCGATCAGGCTTTTTACTTCTTCAGAGCCTGGAGCGTATGTTTTTACCGGTTCGTTTTGTGCAAAAGGCACTTGCGAAATTGCTTTTGACATAATTTTTTAGATTTATTCTCACAAATTTACGACATAAAAGCCACTTTTTAAAATATATCAGATAAAATATCTATTCTGTTCTACAGGCTGAAAACAACAAAAAATATACTCCGAGAACCATTAAAATATTACAAAATTCAATGGTACTATGTCTCTGCAAACTAAGTTATAAACATAAAATACGCGGAGTATTGTTTTTTTTAAACACTTTAGAAACATGGGATTTATACCTTCATTTATTATTAAAGTACACGTAAGTTAAAAATCAGAGATTTTATTATCAGTTCTTAAAGCTAAAATCCGCCTTTACTAAACACCGTAATTGGGGTTACTTAAAAAATAATTATTGTTAAATTTTATCCCTTTCTATTCACTGTTATACCTCCGTAATTTCGTAACTTCACCCCGCAAAATTCAATCTTAGTTATGACTTCAAAAGAAAAAATTGCAGCATTGCGTGGCGCTATGCACAACAATAATATCGACGCTTTCATTGTCTATTCAGCAGACCCACATATGAGTGAATACTTACCTCAGGAATGGCAGGAAAGATCTTGGCTTTCAGGATTTACTGGTTCCGCAGGTTTTGTGGTTATCACCAAAGACAAAGCCGGATTATGGACAGACGGAAGATACTTTACGCAGGCTCCTATTGAGTTGGAAGGTTCGGGTATCGATTTATTCAAAGATGGTATCGAAGGAACACCAAATTATATCGACTGGATTATTTCTGAAATCCCTGCAGGCGGTAAAGTAGCAGTAAATGCATTGGCTACTTCTCACAGCAACTGGGAGGCTCTTGATTCAAAATTCAGTGCTAAAAATATTACCTTAACGGATCTTCCTTTACTTAAAGAGATCTGGACAGATCGTGGCATTGCAGTAAAAAATCCAATCTATGTACATCCGGTAGAAAGAGCCGGGAAATCAGTTTCGGATAAAATTGCAACTATCCGCCAGAAGATGGAAGATCAGCATGCCGATGTACATATTATTTCCAGTCTGGATGATGTAGCATGGACACTGAACCTTAGAGGAAGCGACGTACAGTCTAATCCTGTATTCTTAGGTTATATTGTACTGTCTAAAAATGATGCTATCCTTTTCACTGATCTTGAAAAACTGGATACCGATGCCCGCAGGCAAATGGATGAGTCTGGAGTGAAGATGATGCCTTATGACGAATTTTTCAATCACCTGAGACAAATAAAACAACAAAATATACTTGTTTCACCAAACAGCAATCAGTCTGTTTTCGATACATTAAAAGAAGCAAACACCTTTATCAAAGCTGCTGTTCCGGGAAATCTGATGAAAGCTCAGAAAAATGAAGCTGAATTAAATGGTTTCCGTACCGTAATGGAAAGGGATGGTGTTGCTATGGTAAAATTCCTGTACTGGCTAACGCATCAGGCAGGTAAAGAACCGATGAATGAATACAGCATTGGTGAAAAACTAAGAGGCTTCCGTGCAGAAGGCGCTAACTTTGTAGGTGAAAGTTTTGGCAGCATTATCGGTTATAAAGGTAATGGTGCTATTATCCACTACTCTGCAAAATCTGAAGGCAGCAAGGAGGTAACCAATGACAGCAGTATTCTTGTAGATTCCGGTGGTCAGTACCTTGAAGGAACAACCGATATTACCCGTACTCTGGCATTAGGAGCTGTGACTGATGAGTTCAAGAAAGACTCAACATTGGTATTACAGGGCATGATCAGACTTTCTATGGTGAAGTTCCCGAAAGGAACCAGAGGTGTACAACTGGATGCCTTTGCAAGATTACCACTATGGATGGCTGGGAAAGATTATAATCACGGAACCGGACATGGTGTAGGAAGTTTTATGAATGTTCATGAGGGTCCTCAGAGTATTCGTAAAGACCTTAATCCACAAGAATTGCTTCCGGGAATGGTATTGTCTAACGAACCCGGCTATTATGTAGTTAATCAGTATGGTATTCGTCATGAAAACCTTATTGCAGTAAGAGAGGCTGAAACAACAGAATGGAATACTTTCTATGAGTTTGAAACATTAACTTTATGTCCGTTCTTCAAGGATATTATTGTAAAGGAGATTCTTTCTGCAGATGAAATTCAGTGGCTGAACAGCTACCATAAAACTTGTGAAGAGAAACTTGCTCCTCATCTTGAAGGGGATGTTAAAAACTGGTTCTTGGAATTAGTAAGTCCATTGTAGTCAATAGGACTTTTCAACAATATTAAAATCTCGTAGCGTGGCTACGAGATTTTTTGTTTTGTCAATATCATAAAAGGGAACGATATCCGTCACTTCGAGTGAAATTCTGAAAGAATTTTGGATCGAGAAGTTGATTAACCACAAAGACACAAAAGTATTTTTGATATATCACTGCTTTTAGGGCACAAAGGTTTCATCTAAAAGTAAAATTATTTTCATCATTAAGGCATTAAGGCAGTTAAGCTTTTATTGCTAAGTGTTAGTGGCTTCGTATTCCTTAAATAGCAGTACAACAGGTAAAACATCTTTGCGTTCTTTGCTATTAATTCTAAACTATCTTAATTCCTTAATGTTTAAAAAGAGTTCTCGATACAAAATCACTCTTCGCTTCACTACTAATAATTTCACTCGAACTGACGATATGTACTTTCAAAATAGGTAATCCCGTCACTTCGAGTGCGGAACAAAGTGACGTGTATCGAGAAATTCTTTAACCACAAAGGCACAAAAGTATTGTTGATATGCTACTGTTTACAGGGCACAAAGGTTTCACCTAAAGGTAAAATTATTTTCACTATTCAAATATTAAGGCAGTTAAGTTTTTAGTTGTCATTACTAAGCGTTAGCTGCTTTGCATTCCAGTCCAAACTCGATATTTAAAAGCGCCTTCAGTTTTGCAGGCGAGTGTCAAAAGCTTGAAAAGCTCGTTAAAAAATGATCATTGTTTGAGCATAGCGAGTTCTGAGCATTTTAGAGATTGAAAGCTAGTTTGACCGCCGAGAAACTAAGGCTTGATCTTTTGTAACTTTTGGATCAAGCCAAAAGTTTAAGAATACAATTAGAAAAACTAAAAATAATTCTATCATTTAGATATTAAGACAGTTAAGCTTTCAGTGATCATTACAGCTTTACATTACTTTAAAGTATTATAACAAGAAAGAAAACTTTGCGCTCTTCGCGATCCATATTTTAACGAAAATAATTCCACAATTCTTAACGCCTTCATTTCCCTGTCCATAAGTTTTTGTAGTCCACTGATGTGTAATTACTTTAGTAACCTATGTAACTCTTCACTGTATAAAAAACTATGTATCTATGTGGTTTATATATTCCGTCACTTCGAGTGCGAAACTAATTGGAGCGTAGCGAGAAGACAGGTTTAACCACAAAGACACAAAAGTATTGTTGACATATCACCGCTTTTAGAGCACAAAGATTTAATCTAAAGGCAAAATTATTTTCATCATTTAGGTATTAAGACAGTTAAGTTCATTGCTAAGTGTTAGCGGCTTCGCGTTCCTTTAAAGCAGCATAAAGAGCAAAAAATCTTTGCATTTAGAAAAGTTTATAAACACAAAGGCACAAAAGTGATCTTGACATAACACTGCTTTTAAGGCACAGGAAAATCAAAGATTTTCAGAGATTCAAAATGGATATTCCCTGAGTCATAACCGAAAATTTCATTAACCTATAAAATATTGCGAAGCAATTCGTGCCTTAAAAATATAACAAGCATAAACCTGTTTTGTGCCTTCGTGTTAAAAATAAATTCCTTAATGTTTAAAAGGAGTTCTTGATACAGAATTATTCTCAGCTTCACTAATAATCTCACTCGAACTGACGATATGTACTTTTAAAAGAGGCAATCCCGTAACTTCGAGTACGAAACTAATTGGAGCGTAGCGAGAAGACAGGTTTAACCACAAAGACACAAAAGTATTGTTGACATATCACCGCTTTTAGAGCACAAAGGTTTCACCTAAAGGTAAAATTATTTTCATCATTTAGGTATTAAGACAGTTAAGTTCATTGCTAAGTGTTAGCGGCTTCGCGTTCCTTTAAAGCAGCATAAAGTGCAAAAAATCTTTGCGTTTAGAAAAATTTATAGACACAAAGGCACAAAAGTGATCTTGACATAACACTACTTTTAAGGCACAGGAAAATCAAAGATTTTCAGAGACTCAAAATGGATATTCCCTGAGTCATAACCGAAAATTTCACTAACCTATAAAATATTGCGAAGCAATTCGTGCCTTAAAAATATAACAAGCATAAACCTGTTTTGTGCCTTCGTGTTAAAAATAAATTCCTTAATGTTTAAAAGGAATTCTCAATACAGAATTATTCTCCGCTTCACTACTAATAATTCCACTCCAACTAACGATATGTATTTCCAAAATAAGCCATTTACAATACCAATGAAAAAAGCCGTAAATTTGCACCTATGAATAAAGAGACTATCTGTGCTTTAGCTACTGCCAACGGAATGGGTGCTATCGGGGTGATTCGGGTTTCCGGAGACGATTCTTTTCGTATTGTAAATACCGTATTTGAAGGTAAAAATCTGGAAAAGGCAACTTCCCATACCGTACATTATGGTTTTATAAAAGACGCAGATGAGGTAATCGATGAGGTAATGGTTGCGGTATTTCATGCCCCAAAAACTTTTACCACCGAAAACTCTGTGGAAATCTCTTTTCATGGTTCTCCGCATATTGCCAAAAGAATACTGGAGGTGCTGATTAAAAACGGTGCCCGCATGGCAAAAGCCGGAGAATTTACACTTCGTGCTTTTATGAATGGCAGAATCGACCTTTCGCAAGCGGAATCTATTGCCGACCTTATCGCTTCGGAAAATGAAGCTTCCAGAAAGGTAGCTTTGAACCAGCTGAAAGGTGGTATTTCTCAGGAAATCTCTTTATTGCGTACAGACTTGCTGAACTTCACTTCGTTGATTGAACTGGAACTTGACTTTGCCGAGGAAGATGTGGAATTTGCGGACAGAACTGCACTAAATGGATTACTGAATAAAATAGAATATAAACTCAGTTCTCTTATCGAGAGTTTCCAATATGGGAATGCCATTAAAAACGGTACTGCTGTAGCTATTATCGGTAAACCCAATGCCGGAAAATCGACATTATTGAACGCCTTACTAAAAGAAGAGCGCGCTATTGTCAGCAATATTGCCGGAACCACGCGTGATACTATTGAGGAAGTTTTACACATCAAAGGTCATGCTTTCCGATTAATTGATACAGCTGGTCTTCGTGAAACAATGGATGAGATTGAGGCGATTGGTGTACAAAAAGCTAAAGAAAAAGTAGCACAGGCGGAAGTATTGGTTTACCTTGCTGATGCTGCCACAGCTGATTTCTCTGAAGATTTCGAGATGCTGAGATCCCTTCTGCGCGACAAACTTGAACTTATTATCTGCCTTACTAAAATAGACGAAGTTGTTCCTACACAGTTTGAGGCGATTGAAGACCTTTTCCGCAAGGAGATTAGTCATCCTTTTGATTTTATAAAAATATCAGCACTGGAAAACCGCAATATTCAGGAGCTTAAAAATGAGTTATCTTCTTTTGTAGAGCAAATGAAATCCGAAGAAGGCAATGTGGTGATTACCAATCAGCGTCACTTCGAAGCGCTACAAAGATCTCTGGATGCTGTTAATCGGGTAAAAGAAGCGGTTTCTTCGCAGATTACCACGGAACTCCTCGCCTACGAACTCCGCAACGCTATAGAATACCTTGGTGAAATCTCGGGTGAATTTACCAATGACGAGGTACTAGGGAATATCTTTAGCAAGTTTTGTATCGGGAAGTAATGAAACTCTGATTTTCATTTACGGTTTTCCTCAACGGAAATCTGCTTTTTTATCTTAAATTTGAAAATCATTCTATGAATAGGTTATTTGTAGACCTTCGCTATTAATTAATATATAAAAATATACATGAACCATACTGTTCATAACAAGTTAGTTAGTTTCATCTGGAGCATTGCCGATGATTGTCTTAGGGACGTATACGTAAGAGGAAAATATAGGGATGTAATCCTGCCAATGGTAGTTTTAAGAAGATTAGATGCTTTACTGGAACCTACTAAACAACACGTTCTGGAAGAAGTGGAATTTCAAAAAAGTACTATGAAATTCACAGAATGGGATGACAAAGGAATGACGGCTGCATCAGGATATGTTTTCTACAACACTAGCGATTGGACGCTTCAAAGTCTTTACGGAAGTGCTACCAACAGTCAGCAAATTCTTTTAGGAAATTTTGAAGACTACCTGAATGGATTCAGTGCCAATGTACAGGAAATCATCAGTAAGTTTAATTTACGGGCTCAAATCAAACACATGGCCAACAAAGATGTTTTGCTGGATGTTTTGGAAAAATTTACTTCCCCCGATATTAATCTTACGCCTTTTGACAAACTGGATTCAGCAGGAAAAAAGCTACCCGCATTGACGAATCTGGGAATGGGATATGTATTCGAAGAACTAATCAGAAAATTCAACGAAGAAAATAATGAAGAAGCGGGAGAACACTATACGCCAAGAGAAGTAATTGACCTGATGACACATATGGTTTTTGATCCTATTAAAGATCAGATTCCATCGGTGATTACTATTTATGATCCTGCCTGCGGAACAGGAGGAATGCTTACAGAATCTGAAAATTTTATTACGGATCCGGAAGGTGAAATCAAAGCCACCAGTACTTCGGTATATATGTTTGGGAAAGAGGTGAATGATGAAACCTACGCCATCTGTAAATCGGATATGATGATTAAGGGTAAAGATCCTGAACACATCAAAGTAGGTTCTACGCTTTCTACTGATGAATTTGCCGGAACCAAGTTCGATTTTATGCTGTCCAATCCGCCTTATGGTAAGAGCTGGGCATCTGAACAGAAATACATCAAAGATGGAAAAGACGTTATCGACAACCGTTTCAAAATAAAACTGAAAAATTACTGGGGCGAAGAAGAATACGTAGACGCTGTACCACGTTCGTCTGATGGACAACTACTTTTCCTGATGGAAATGGTGGACAAAATGAAGCCTCTTACCGATAAAAACAAAATCGGAAGCCGTATTGCTTCTGTACACAACGGTTCCAGTCTTTTCACAGGTGATGCAGGCGGTGGTGAAAGCAACATCAGAAGGCATATTATAGAAAATGATCTGCTGGATGTTATTATCCAATTGCCCAACAATATTTTCTACAATACCGGTATTACTACCTATATCTGGATATTAACCAACAATAAACCCAGCCAGCGTAAAGGAAAAGTACAGCTGATTGACGCCAGTGAAATGTACCAGAAACTGCGCAAGAATCTTGGTAACAAAAACTGTGAGCTGAGTAAAGATCATATCAGCGAGATTTTGAACTGCTACCTAAACCTGAGTGAACAAGAAAAAGAAGGCGAACAAAAACTAGCGAGCAAAGTTTTTGACAATGCTGACTTTGGATATTATAAAATAAATATCGAACGTCCGAAACGACTGAAAGCACAGTTTACGGAAGAAAAGATTGAGGTTTTAAAATGGGATAAAACACAAGCCGAGTTTTCAAAATACCTTTTTGAACAATACGGAATGGAAGTTTATACCGGGCTCGAAAAATATAAAAAAGAAATAGCAGATTATATTGACAAAGAAGAACTTAACATCAATACAAAGCAACAAGCTGCTTTTCTGAAAAAAGAAACCTGGCTAAAACAGAAAGAATTACATCAGACTGCCTCTAAACTAATGGAGGTTTTGGGCACTGAAATCTACACCAACTTTAACCTGTTTACCAGCAAAGTAGATGAAGTTTTGAAAAAGAATAAAACAAAACTGTCTGCCACTGAGAAAAAACAGATTCTGGATGCCGTAAGCTGGTATGATGATGAAGCCGATAAAGTCATTAAAAAAACAGAAAAATTAAACAGCCAGAAGCTTGCTGATTTGTTGGACTATTTAGGTTGTGAAGAAAAAGACTTATCTTATTACGGCTATTTCCCTACGGACAAAAAAGCTGAATATATTCTCTATGAAACAGAATCTGACCTACGCGACAGCGAAAGCATCCCGCTAAAAAGTAATATACAGGAATATTTCCTGAAAGAAGTAAAACCTTTTGTAGAAGAAAGCTGGATAGCGTTGGACTCCGTAAAGATTGGCTATGAGCTAAGCTTTAATAAATATTTTTATAAACCTGCTCCTTTGCGTTCTTTGAAGGAAGTAACAAAAGAAATATTGGCATTGGAAAAAGAAGGTGACGGATTGTTGACAGAAATCTTAATTTTTTAGGAATGAAGCGCTACGATAGATACAAAGACAGCGGTGTGGATTGGATCGGTGAGATTCCTGAAAAATGGCAATGTTTAAACTTCAGGCAATTAATAGATGTCTTGACTGATTTTACCGCAAATGGATCATTTGGAGATTTAGCCAAAAATGTAACATATATTGATGATGTCTCATATTCAAAACTAATCCGGTTAACTGATTTAAGAAAAAATCTAGAAAATGGCGGGATATATATTGACGAAAAAAGTCATAAATATCTCAAAAAATCTGAGCTTTTTGGAGGTGAATTATTAATTGCTAATGTAGGTGCTTATGCTGGGCTATGCTGTATAATGCCTGATATTAATTACAAAGCTTCTCTAGGTCCCAATATGTTCTTATTAAAGTTGAATAATATCCTATTGATAAATTACACATTTTATCTCATAAATTCATCTAAATATTGGCAGTGGCTTCAAATAACAGCATTATCATCAGCTCAGCCTAAATTAAACAAAGAGAATATAAGACAATTAAAGGTTATTCTTCCTCCTCTTCCCGAACAACAAACCATTGCATCTTTTCTGGATGATAAAACGGCTAAAATTGACCAAACCATTTTCATCAAGGAAAAAGAAATAGAACTACTAAAAGAACGTCGTCAAATCCTTATTCAAAAAGCTGTAACCAAAGGCTTGGATGACAAGGTTAAATTTAAAGACAGTGGCGTAGAATGGGTTGGTGAGATTCCGGAGCATTGGAAAGTTATGAGACTAAAATATGTTTTCAAAATTTTAAAAAGAATTGCTGGAAGAGAAGGTTATAATATTTTATCAATTACACAAAGAGGTATAAAAATCAAAGACATTTCAAATGGAGAGGGGCAAATTGCCTCAGATTATTCAAATTATCAATTCTGCAACAAAGGTGAATTTGCTATGAATCATATGGATTTACTCACAGGTTGGGTAGATATAACTAAGTATGATGGTGTAATTAGCCCAGATTATCGCGTTTTCCAATCTATTTTACCCAATGCTAATAAAAAATATCTTTTACAATTGCTCCAACTTTGTTATTCCAATAAAGCTTTCTACGCTAATGGACAAGGAGTATCAATGTTAGGTAGATGGAGATTTCCTACGGAAAATTTCAATAATTTTTCATTCCCAATTCCATCTAACATAGAGCAAGTCAAAATTGTCGCTTATTTAGAAAAAATAGAAGAAAAAATCTCAAAAGCCATTTCTTTAAAACAACAGGAAATAGAAAAACTAAAAGAATATAAAACCGTACTGATTGACAATGTAGTAACGGGTAAGCTAAAAGTAAGCTAAAAAATGTCAGCCATTTCGATACAAAGCTATGCTGACCTGATTAAAATGCTTCCGGTAGCAGATCAGGCTTTCACAGTTAAAGCAAGCAACTGGGCAAAACGGTTATCAGGAAATCATTATACTGAACTTTTTAAAGGAGCAGAAAGTATATGCATAAGTCGACAGGATATACGCGAAACCAACAATCCGGATCTTTTAATCCTGAAAACTATTCTTTGGGGGTATCCGAAAGGAATGCGTGGAAATAATTTTGAGAATATTTACAAGCAATTAGATAAACTTACAGAAATTTTAGCCGTTTCAAACACAGCTACTTTGAAAGTTGATGATGTAGCTGTAATGCAAAATCAATTGAGTACAATAACAGGTTTAGGATTATCCACCTATTCCAAACTGTTGTATTTTTCCAATTTTAGATTTGGGGAAATTCCCGCACTTATATTAGACGAACGGCTCATAAGAGTTTTTAAAAACAGAATATTCAAAGAATTTGAATCTCTTTCTCAAGTATCTCTGCACAATGCAGGAAGAATGTATAAAACATATCTTCAGGTGATGTTTGAAGTATCCCAATTACTGAATGTCAACGGAGAAAATATAGAACAGTTTCTTTTTATATTTGGCAATCATCTAAAACCGACCAACGATTTATAAAAGTTTAAAAGCCTGAATTTCCATAAAAAGTATATCCCGCAATAAATAATTATAGCAGCTATTGAAGTAAAAATAAAAAATGATATAACACCAACATGAGCGTACAAGTAATCAGCTGTACTTTACAAGATTTATTTGAAACAAAAAATAAAGCCATTGAAGGTACAAGCATCAAAGGACAATTATCTATTCCGGAATATCAACGTCCTTATGTTTGGCAAGAGAAGCAGATCAACCAACTCTTGGATAGTGTCATTGAGCACCACCAATCTACAATTGCAGAAAAACCGATGTACTATCTTGGAAGCATCCTTTTGCATCAGGAAAATGGACTTCTCAAAATTATTGACGGCCAGCAACGATTAACCACCTCATTATTAATACAGAAAATAACCAATCCTGATTATAAATCGGGCATTACCTATTCTGCCAGCAAAACCATCGAAAATATAAAGTACAACTTATCGTATTTGAAAAGTATTGCTAAAAAAAACATTTTTGAATACCGAGAAAAAAATGTTTTGGACTATTTCGATTTTTCCAATATCAATGTAACCCTTATTGTAACCGATACGGAAGATTTGGCTTATACATTTTTTGAAACCCAGAATACAGGCGGAGTACGTTTGGACGGAAGTGATATTTTAAAGGCGCATCATCTGCGCGCTATCAGCTGTCCGAAAACAATCAACTATCAGGCCCGAAGATGGGAAGCTTTTGAAAATTCTAAAGTTGAATACCTTGTGCAATTGCTCACAAAAGTACGTTTTTGGGACAATCGCAAATGGAGATCATTCCCTTATTATAAAGATGAAAGAGGAATAAAAGCTTCTATTATTGATGAATATACAATCAACACCAAAAATAACCATGAAGATATCTCCTACCATTACAGTGCTGTAAAAAATGATGGTGGAAGAATGTTTCAGTTGCACGAAAGCCATTACAAACAACTAAAACAGCCCTTGGCAAACGGCAACAACACTTTGGATTATATCAACGAATATATTCATCTTCACGAAATATTATTTGGTTCTATTAATGATTACAGAGTTCCGGAAAACTATTATGAATTTAGAAATAAGGTGCTACACGGAAACAATGGCACCCTGTTTTTGAAAGAATTATTTGAAGCCGCCCTGATTTCTTATGTGAGCCGATTTGGGTTTTACAGGCTTTATGAAGCAGGTTTATGGTTGTATAGAATGATCTACTCACTACGTGTTACCAATCAGCGCAATGTACGGGAAGACAGTGTTTTCAAATTTGTATATGGTTATCAATTCATAGACAATATTATTGAAGTATTCACTGTAGACGAATTGCTTCTGTATTTAAAAAAGTTCAGTTATACTTTAGACATCTCCTATTTCGAAAACAATACCAGTAAAGGATTGCATTTAGAAACGTTGAGAAATTATTTTGATGACATAGGAACAATTGAACAGTACAAAAAGAATCCAAAAAAATTTGATAAAGACCTGATTAATTCAATAGCTCAAAAAACGCAAGTAAAATGAGAAAAATCTTTGATACTGCTATAGTAAATCTTGAAAGCCTGAACTCATACAATTTCTCAATTCCAACCTATCAAAGACCATACGTATGGGGAGATGAGCAAATTAAAAAGCTATTGGACGATTTTTATTTATCTTTTCAAAGCTCTACAGATGCCGAATATTATGTAAGCACCTTTCTTACGAAAGAAAATGGCGAGCTTGCAGAACTGATAGACGGGCAACAGCGCTTTACAACACTTTGGATTATTGCCTTTGTCATGTTCACCCTTAATTCGCAATCAGACATAGAAACATTTCTGAAAAAAGACGACAAGCTAAGGCTTGGATTTGAAATCAGAAAAGAGGTAAGCGACTATCTTGAAAACTTAATTGATAATAAGGCTGACAAAAAAAACTATGATGAAAAGATCATCAACGAATATCCATATCTAAAAAATATAGCAAGAGCCATAACTTTTGTTAAAGCCTATATCGAACAACTTAAATTAACTAAAGAAAACTTACAGGGTTTTGGCAACTTTATTTATAGAAATGTTAAGCTCATTAAAAACACGACACCCGATAATACCGACTTAAACAAGTTGTTTTCAACCATTAACAGTGCCGGAATTCAGCTGGAACAAACCGACATTGTCAAAGCCAATCTGCTCAAATTTCTGGATGACAAAATTGTCTATGGCAAAATATGGGAAGCTTGTGAAAACATGAACAATTTTTTTGAAAGAAACGTAAGACTCTCTTTTCCGGAAACGGATAAAAAGAATATTGACTTGACAAATATGATTTCTTTTGACAGGAACATATTTCTTTACGAGAAATCATCAGATGTTGTTAATGCAGAAGATTCATTTTCAATTGATAATCTGTCATATGACCAAATCAATGATTACAATGTTTTAAATAGAGAAAATGACAATGAACAAAAGCGAAAAGATTCTGACGAGATATTTTGCCGTTCCATTATCAGTTTCGGTCAGCTTTTATTACACACGTACAGAATTCATTTAAAGAAAGAAAAAAGACCAGATTTCAACGGAACATTTCACGTCAACAGATTAATTGAGATATTTAATGAACTGGCGGAAAGGAAAGACAAAGAAGAAATAAAACGCTTTTTTCACCTTTTATGGGATATACGTTACTTGTTTGATAAATACATCGTAAAATGGATATCAGATATTGATACAAAATCTGAATCATTGGAGTTACTCAATTATAACAAAAATGAGGAGGGATACTACAGCAGAACAAAATATCAGAAGTCATCCAGTCTGATGTTGCAAAGTGTGCTGTACTTTACAGGAGATTACCTCCGACAATATTGGCTAACTTCCTATTTAGGCTATTTGGAAGAAAACCATAATAACATAACCCCAACTGCCAACGATTTACTTTTAAAACTGGAGGAAATAGACAATTCTTTCTCTTTAAGTGAAAAACCAACTGACAAAGAAATTTCATGGATGCACATCAATAAAGAAAAGATTAATCCTGATTTTGATTTCCAAACTTATTTTAATGAAAGTGCCGGAACAGGATTTAAACATTATTGGTTTCAAAAGTTAGAATATATACTCTGGAAAAACTGGGAAGATAAAGAAGACGAAAAGTATAAAAAGTACAAAATAACTTCTAAAAACTCTGTAGAACATATATATCCCCAAAATCCCGAAAACAGGATTCAGCATCCTGAAATTCAGAATGAAGATTTGCATTCTTTCGGAAATCTGGTATTGCTAAGCGTATCACAAAACAGTGAATACAGTAATAAATCTGTGACCGTAAAAAAATCTATGTTTCTGGAAAAGACTGAAACGTATGACACGTTAAAATCTTTTCATATTTTTAAGGATCAAATAGAATGGAATAAAGACGCTATTGCAAACCACAAGGATAAAATGATAGCGTTGATAAAAAAACATTATAGCCATGCCATCACAAACTAACGAACTTGCCCTTGAAACTGCTATAGAAAAAGCTTTGTGTGGAGTTTCGACGGAAGATATAAAAAATGGGACAATAGCCGAGCCAGCCGCCCCTTACGGAGGTAATGGTTTTTATATAGGAAAACCAGGTGATTTTGACCCGAGATTTGCTTTGGACGAAGTCCGTTTCTGGGACTTTCTGGAACAGACACAATCCGAAGAACTGGACAAGCTAAAACGGCAGAGTGACTGGAAAATAAAAGTACTTGACCGTTACGACAAGTTGGTAAAAAAATACGGCATCCTCAGATTACTACGCAAAGGATTGGCGGTAGACGATGCACATTTTACATTATTTTATGTAGCGCCATTGCAAAACAGCAGCCAGTCCATAAAGGATAATTTTGAGCGTAATCAGTTTAGTGTAACCCGTCAATTGCGATATTCGCAGACCAATCCTCTTGAGGAAATAGACATGGTAATCTTTATCAACGGGATTCCTATTTCCACAATTGAGCTCAAAAATCAATGGACGGGGCAAAATGCCAAAGTACACGGTATCAACCAATACAAATTCAAAAGAGATACAACACAACCGCTGTTAAATTTCGGAAGATGTCTGGTACATTTTGCAGTAGATACCGATGAAATTTATATGACCACCAAACTGGATGGTGCAAAGACATTTTTTCTGCCTTTTAACCTGGGAGATAACTTCGGTAAGGGCAATCCGCCCAATCCTTTCGGACACAAAACCTCCTATTTCTGGCAGTATATCCTGAAAAAAGAAAGCTTAGCCAATATCATCCAGCATTTTGTTAGATTTGACGGAACCGAAAACGAAGCCTTAGGAAAGAAAACCTTATTCTTTCCACGTTATCATCAACTGGATGTTGTACGCAGGCTGTTGAAAGACACCTCGAAAAATGGAGCCGGAAAAACCTATCTCATCCAGCACAGCGCCGGATCGGGTAAATCCAATTCCATAACATGGCTGGCTTATCAACTGATTGAAGCATATCCGGAAAACGAAGCTGTTGCCGGAAACAGACCCATAAATCAGCCTTTGTTTGATTCCGTAATTGTGGTAACGGACAGAAGATTGCTGGACAAACAACTTAGAGATAACATCAAAGAATTTTCTGAAGTCAAAAACATCGTAGCACCGGCGTACAAATCGTCGGATCTGAAATCGGCTTTAGAAAGCGGTAAAAGAATCATCATTACCACCATTCAGAAATTCCCGTTCATCATAAAGGATATTGCTGATATGAGCCACAAACAGTTTGCCGTAATAATAGACGAAGCCCACAGTTCGCAATCCGGACGCTCGGCAGACAAACTAAATGAAGCCATTGGCAATAAAGGCGATGATGCTGATGCGGCAGATTATCAGGACATGATGCTGGAAGCTATGAAAGCCCGCAAGATGACTACAAATGCATCTTATTTTGCTTTTACCGCCACCCCAAAAAACAGCACGATGGAGAAGTTTGGTGTAAAGCAGGAAAATGGTTCGTTCAAACCGTTCCACCTCTACTCCATGAAACAGGCAATTGAAGAAGGATTTATTCTGGATGTTTTAGCCAATTACACTACCTACAAAAGCTATTATGAGCTGGAAAAATCTATAGAAGAAAATCCAATGTTCGACACCGCCAAAGCTCAGAAAAAGCTAAAAGCCTTTGTCGAAAAACACAAGCAAACCATTGGCACTAAAGCCGAAGTTATGCTGGATCATTTTATGCAATCGGTAGTAAATACCAAAAAACTGAAAGGCAAAGCCAAAGCAATGGTTGTAA
Organism: Elizabethkingia occulta; assembly: GCF_002023715.1. Classification (GTDB taxonomy): domain Bacteria; phylum Bacteroidota; class Bacteroidia; order Flavobacteriales; family Weeksellaceae; genus Elizabethkingia; species Elizabethkingia occulta. The sequence continues at coordinate 597,962 of NZ_MAHX01000013.1, read as the reverse complement.
CCCAAAGCATTGAATCTGCCATAAGATACTATCAGGCACTGAATGAGCTTTTGAACAAAAGAGGAAATCCGTTTAAAATTGTAATTGCGTTTTCCGGCGAAAAGAAAGTAGACGGCATAGAATATACCGAAGCACAGATCAATGGTTTTCCCGAAAGCGAAACCAAAGACAAATTTGATGAGGATGAATACAGAATGCTGGTAGTTGCCAATAAATACCTTACCGGATTCGACCAGCCAAAATTGTCTGCCATGTATGTTGACAAAAAGCTACAGGACGTATTGGCAGTGCAGACTTTGTCCCGACTGAACCGCTCTGCCAACAAACTAGACAAACGGACGGAAGACCTTTTTGTACTGGATTTCTTTAACTCTGTAGAAGACATCCAAAAGTCATTCGACCCTTTCTATACTGCAACAAGTTTAAGTGGCGCTACAGACATCAATGTCCTGCACGAATTAAAAGACAGTTTAGACGACTCGGGGATTTATGAGCAAGCTGAAATAGATGACTTTAACGAAAAATATTTTAAAGGTGCCGATGCCCAATTGCTAAGCCCTGTTATAGATATGGCTGCCCAGAGATTCAATTCAGATCTTGAACTGGATGACAAGCAAAAAGCCCATTATAAAATTAAAGCCAAACAATTTGTAAAAATATATGGTCAGATAGCGGCTATTCTCCCTTATGAAATGATTGCATGGGAGAAATTATTCTGGTTCTTGAAATTTCTGATCCCCAAAATGGTCGTAAAAGATCCTGACGGAGATTTGTTAGATAAACTATTGGAATCTGTTGATTTATCTACCTATGGTTTGGAAAGGACAAAATTGAATACCTCGATAAGTCTGGATGATAGCGAAACCGAATTAAATCCACAAAACCCAAATGCCAGAGGTGTACACGGTGAGGATGAAAAAGACGAATTGGAAACCATTGTCAACAGCTTTAACGAGCGTTGGTTTCAGGGCTGGAGCAGTACGCCGGAAGAACAACGGGTGACGATTCTGACTTTAGGAAAATCAATAGAGGCACATCCCGAATTTGAATTTAAGGTAGCTCAGAACACAGACGACCAGAACAGGGAATTGGCATTGAAAAAAATTATTGATGAAGTAATGTCCCAAAAAAGAAAGCATGATTTGGAATTGTATAAACTATACGCTCAGGACTCGTCTTTCTATCAGGCCTTTATCAATACGATTAAGCAGGTGATAAGTACAAAATAAGAAGTCAGCTCAAAGACTTTTTTCTGCATATAAATAAAAAGCTCAACAATGTTGAGCTTTTCATTTATACTATTGTAAGTTTATTTCTTATCAATCAGCTTTTCCAGCCTTGCCATCATTTCGTCTTTCTCTTTTAGCATTCGCTCATAAAGAGCAATCTTTTCATCATACAATCCCACAATTTTATCTATTGGATTAAAGTTGAAATTTGAATGTGGATTTCCAACACAGGCATTATCGCCAAATGTATTAGAGATAACATTCACTGCCTGTTCTTCATCAAAGTTTTGGATGGCTTCCACGGGAATTTTCAGTACTTCGGCTATTTGTTGGAGTAAAGCGTCTTCAATTACTTCTTTCTGTTCCAGGAGAGAAACTTTCTTTTGGTTCCAGTCGCCACCAATATCAAAAGCCAAAGCCTCCTGCTTTATGCCCAGCATTTCCCTAAAGCGTTTCACATTGCGACCCTGATGTATTTTGTGTTCCATGGCAAGTACCTTTTATAATGAGGTTAAATATAAAAAAATATCTATAAAAACACGCCCCAAAATTCAATAATTAAATCTATATTTTTTTCATTAAAATAGCTTTTACGGTTTACCGTATTGGGCGGAGTAGTGATTTTGGTTATATTTACAGCTAGACTATTCAAAAATTAATTTGTAGCATTTAACTATATATGAGCACCTTCGGAAAAACCATACGATTATTTTTAGTAGACGGAACTGCTAACGGCCTTACAACTGCAGAACTTAGCAACTGGACGGGAATAGGTGTGAAAGTACCTCGCATAAAAATCAGAGAATACAGTAATCGACCTGAATTTCAAAAACCGGGTGTCTACATTCTCATAGGTAAAGGAGAAAATAATGAAGATGCTGCCTATATTGGTGAAGCAGAAATAATTGCTAATCGCTTGTTTCAACAAATCGCAGATAAAGATTTTTGGAATGAGGTTATCTTTTTTGGTAGTAAAGACAAATACCTGAATAAAGCCAGTGTAAAATATCTGGAAAACCGTTTACACGCATTGGCATTAAATGCAGGGAGATATACTATCAATCAGAATACCCCTACCCGTTCCGAATTATCCGAAGCAGAGCAAGCTGAATTGGAAGAATTTTTATCTCATGCCAAAGTCCTTACAGCTACTTTAGGACATAAATTATTTGAAGCATTGGAAGAAACCGTTGAAGACAATGAAGTACAAAATCAAATATTTTATTGTCGGAACGGAGCTGGAGCAGAAAGCAAGGGCAGCCCTTCTACAGAAGGTTTTATTGTTTATAAAGATTCTTTATTTATAATTACCGAGCAGCCTTCTTTAGCTGACGGTATTCGCCTGGAAAGGCAAAAAATGCTGAATGATGGAACCTTAAAAATTGAAAGTGATTTTTATAAACTCACCAAAGATTACGTTTTTACCTCGCCATCTCGTGCTGCATCAGCAACGCTTGCGCGATCAGCAAGCGGACCTTTGGAATGGAAAACTGAGGAAGGAATTCAGTTAAAGACTTTTGAAGTTTAGATTAAAAAAACTTACCAGACCTTTTGAAAGCCTATAGAGAAAATATGTATGATGCTGGCATAAGTGAACATGAGTTTATTAGTAGTTTTTATATCCCTACAATAGTAGCTGCGTTAAAAGAATATGACCCAAATCTTGGAACTGACGGAGAATATGAAGCTATAGCTTGGAATGGTTTACAAGGGACAAAAACTTTTGAAACAATGAAAAAAAATGATAATAATCGATGGTTTACAATTTCTAGTATTTTAGAAGACAACATAAAAAAGAAAGAATGCGGAAAATAATTCTAATAATTCTGTTTACGTTAATTTACAACGTTAAAGCACAGAAAATACCGACTTACAGGGAAGTTAATGTTTGTGAGCAGGAAGGAATGGCTGGCAATTTTGGTTTTAAATTTATGGGAGAGAAAGAATATCTTTCAATTATCAAAGATTTTGAAAAGAAATTAAAAAAAACAAAAAATAATTATCCTGATTATTATAGGTTGTATATTCTTCCAAGCGGAGGAAACCCGACAGATTTATTTGTTTCTTTAATTCCTAAATCTATAGTTCCTGAAGAAGATAAAAAGAAAAAAGATTATAGAGTATACGGATCTAAAGAGATATTAGGAGTTTATTATAATCTAAAAACAAAAAAAATATCAAAGCCCTATAGAGACTTTATACTCCCAGATTTATAATTTGTAATCAAAATTATTAACTACAATACCCCGATTAACCTCGGGGTTTTATTTTACTGTATATCCGTATAAATAACAAATACTGGTTTACCAAACAGGATACTAATTATTTATAAACACTTATAAACAGGATGTTAGCTACTTTCTGTATTGGAAAATAGCTTCCAACAATAAAATAAAAAAGCCAATATTTTCTATCAACATTCTTTACATGCTACTCTATTTCATTATCAGTTTCCAAAATTCACAAAATGCGGAATTTCTGTGGCAAAACTGTTCATTGGTAAAAGATTATTCCGGTTACTGTTAAAATCAAAGACCGAATTATTATCAAAAGGAACACGGGGATAATAGGTAAACGAAATCTGAATCCTGTTGAAAACCAGAAAAGGATTATTAATCAAGACTCCGATTCCTATCTTAGTATTTGTTTTTGTACTCAGCAATTTATCATCAGGCATACCCAGCCATCCGGCTGCCACCGTCAGATAAGGGCTGAAATGGAAATTCTTCCATGTCTTATTAATAAATAGCTGAAGCTGATATCTTAAAACCAGTTTTTTAGTTCCGATATAATCTGAGTTGTACACAGGAAATTCATCCGGAGATGAAAGATTAATCCTGTCAATGTAAGAATAATTATGCTGTGGATTTCCCAATGCTAAAGTTGGAGAAAAGAAATGCCTTACTTTGGCAAATTTCCAGTCTATAAGATTAGTAAAATAAGTACCATCCAAACGGAAAGACTCGCGGTTTCGGCTATTCTCATTAAAAAATCTTCCAAACTGTGCTTTCAGAGTGAAATACCCAAGCTTTGTAAAACTTCCATAAGATGCAGAAATCCCCACATAAGGTTTAACATTATTACTTCGCGATAAGGCGCCGGTAGTAAAATTCACTGAATTACCATAGGCTATATCCTCCGGCAGGTCATATTGGAAAATATTCCTCTGCACCGAGAAATTTCTACGGATAAATCCTACAGACATCAGAAAGCTGTTGTAAGAATTAAAATATTTGTATTTATCAATTTCGGGACTGTCTTTGTATTGGTAATTCTGAAACCTTCCTATCACCGCAATATTACTCGATACTTTTTCGCTTGTACCTGATGAAACAGGAATTTGATAGCCTCCCCACAGATCCTGGCTGTAAGCTTTGATCTGAACCTCCGGATAAGTAGTATCCGTTTCTATGGGAAGTAAAACATTCCTCATAAAATAGTCGAAGCTAAAACCTCCCGCCCATTTTGTAAGAGGTGAAAAGAAATCTCTTCTGACATTGAAATTGATTCTTTCATTTCTTGAAAAATCACGTTCGCCCAGAATCTGGGCATTGATATAAGAACCGAAAAGATTGTATGCGGTATAGCTTCCTAAAACATAATTCTGTCTTTCTTTGGAATCATTTCTATAAAGGAAGTCAAATGTATGTCCCAATCCCAACACATTTTCGTCTGTCACACCCAACCCAATTTTACTGCCGGAATAGCTTATTCTTGGCTTCAGGCTCCAAGAATCAAGAACTTTAACAACTACATCAATAGAGTCTTTACCGGAATCACTATCAGAAACACTGATATTAACTCTGTTGATGAAAGGCATCCTTCTCAGCAAACGTTCGGATTCGTAGAGCTTCTGAGCATTGTATTCTTCGCCTTCTTTAAAAAGTAAATAATTATGAACTGTAGAATTTCTTGTTGTGGAGTGAAGATGATCTTTCAGCCAATCATACCATTTCAATTTTTCTTTATTGTCTTTTGAGCCATACCCGAAGGGATCTATGGTTTCTATTAGTATATTTCTGATATATTTTTTGTTATAGGTTTCCTGAGACAGCTTTTCTGTCCGTGACTTCACGGAAGTAGAATCTGCCTCCCTTCGGAATATGAGACGATGGAAGAATTTGGTAACTTTTCTCTGATCCGAAAATTCTTCTATTTTATAATAAAGCGAATCTTTTTTTTCCTGTGCTTTTAAAGAGAAAAAACCACATAAAAAGAACATTAAAACTATAATCGACTTGTTCATTAATAATCAAAAATTCAATGAGATTCTTATCATCAATTTATAAGCCAATAAGCATGAAACAAATGATAATGTATTTTAATGGAAAAAATTAAATATAAGGAAATTTTTGATCCGATTCTTTTTAAAAGAGATGAAATATTACATAAACCACAGGATGTTAGAATTCTAACTATAAATACATTTATACTCTTTACCATCTGCTATACATGAAAATGTATATCTAGCCAACTTTTAATAATTCAAGAATTAATGAATACCCAGCAAAAAATTATTGATATGGCTAAATTTTTATTATTTTAAGTTTTTCTTTATCTTCGACTACGGAACCGAGCTGGAAACTCCTTTTAGTTCCGCATTAACACTATTGCACTGAATATGAAATTATACCCAATCCTTTTAGGGATCAGTTTGCTCCCTTTCGCTGCATGGGGCCAAAAAATGGTTGCTCCCGGCAGCCCGGACATTAATACAAAGTACATAAAACCCGAAAAATCGCTTTATACTGTATATTATGTCAAGGATAATAATTGGGACAAACAAGGATCATTGATCTATGATGTCACCTCAACGGGCAATCAGCTGACCTTAAAAAATTCCTTCACACCCAAAGATAATTCGAGAGTCAATGCCCGGACAAGTGTTGTAGATTCTCAGACACTAAAATCCATCAGCTATACCGGTGATGAAAAGAAAACAAAGCTAAACCTCAACTTTGGTGAGACCATTACAGGTAATTACTATTCCAAAGAAACTAAAAAAGATAAAAAGGTAAATTTTCGTCCTACCGAAGCATTCATTGATTTCAACTGGACGGATCTAATGATCGGAACACTCCCTTTAGATGTTGGTTATAAAGCCCGAATCCCTCAATTCTATTATAATGATGGATCCAATGTACATGTAGAATACTATACCATTAAGGAAGTAAAAAGCTATAGTTACAATTCTCCAAAAACAGGTAAACATGCCACCTGGCTAGTCACCTTACTGGAAGAAAGCACCAATGCTATCTACAATTTTGCTATAGACAAAAAAGACCGAAGACTTTGGCAGCGTGAAATGTCCATGAGCAAAGGCATGTGGGAGATTACCGTCAACGAGGAACTGGACTATCAGCCCATCAAAAATAAATTCAACAAGGATCAGGCGATTCGACAGATCTCCAATGGTAACAGTATCATTATCGGTACCGCCTTTGCAAGATCAAGCTCCGGCAAAAAACTGGGTGGCCTGGTGAACACGGCAAGAAAACAATATGCCCCAAAAGGGACTGAGATTCTGCTTTTCCCAAATTCTGCTTATTACGATGAATGGCTGGAGGTCAATAAAAAAATCCGGAAACAAAAGAAGGTTGCCGAGGTGCCTTTGGACCCAGATTTCGGCCACTCCATTAAGCGAACCAGAACCTATGACGATGAGGGGCACTTTGAGTTTGCAGACCTAATGCCTGGCAACTATATCATTATGACAAGTTTTGATTTTACCAATTCGTACAATTACTCGTATGTGTCCGGCTATACAAACTATTACAATTATTGGGGTTATGCCGGTTCCACAACCAATTATGGTACTGGCAGATCATCTTATACGGATAAAGCCAATATTGAAAAACGCATTACTATTGATAAGGATGGTGAAAAGAAAGAAGTGAATTTAAAGGAAATGTAGTCAAAATAATAAGAACTTATATAGAGTAGCTACATTGTGTCAATATTGGTAAGCCAGTACTTTACTCACAATAGCTACTCTAAATATCTATATCTTACAGAAAAATACTTCACAAAATTGAATATCCTACTCCTTCACCAGCTCAATGGGATTTTCTTCTTTTTGAAATCTTATTTTACCATTTTTAAAATATTCTTTTGCATTGACTTCCTGACCATTGATAAATACCTTATTAATTGTATTTGGATCTATTCCTTTTTCGCGAAGATGTAAAAGCGGATCCTTTACATTATCCTGATATAATTTATTATACTTCTTAGCCGGTATTTCTATATACTGTTGATCGGATTTTTCAAACATAATAAAGACATCAGAGGTCTTTACCAACTCAATTTTATGCTGTTGTTTGTCATCGGAGATTTTCAGAATCAACCCCGGTAATCCCTGGAATTTATAAGGCCCGTCTGAAATCGGTATTTCATTCGTAAACCATGCTGTCCATTTGCGTCCCGCGAAAAAGGTGGAAGCTTTTTGAACATTGTAACCTTCATAAACCGACTTCTCCTGAAGCACCTCCCATTTCAGAGGCCTTTCCTCTTTTATTTTATAATATGAACCTATTAAATTGGTATACATATCGGTTTCCGGGCTTGCATATTGCTTTTCAATAAAAGTTTTATAATGTGTTTTCTGAGATATTAGCATATTGCTCTTTCTCATTTTCTGCAATACAGAATCATTTTTATATTCTTCATATTTGTAATAGAAAGATCCTTTTGGTGAAACATCCAGATAAGTAACATCTTCTGTTTTAGCATCCGGCTTCAATGAGTCTTTCAAGTAAGAATGTTTATAAACAAAACGGGCATTTTGTCCTGATAATACTATAAAAGCACAAAATAAGAATGCATATTTTAGCATGTTTTTGAATTTTAATATTGAGTGATTTGTCATAAAATTCCTTAGGCTGGTTTTTAAGTTCTATTGGTGAGCAATAATGGCCTTTATAACTATCATAAATAATGATTGACATATTTTATGATTAGCAGTTTCGCTAAGTTATTCAAAAAAAGCAAATGCATATATATTTTCCCTTAAAATAAAATTTATTATTTATTTTATTTATTTAAAACAATGATTACAGCTTATATTCATACATGATCAGCAAATCAACAAAAGTCGATATTCACCATCATGTTCAACAGGAGCACGATGCACGCATGGTAAGACTTTTTGTTCGGGGTGATCCACTCCCAATCGCCAAAGATGCCCCAATCCTAAATTGACAGGCTTAGCATCTGGCTTAGATTGGTAATGTAAGTCAAAATAATTTTCTTTTAAGAAGTCTTCAAATTCCGATTCTGGGCCATCATGCAATTCTTTCAGCTTTTCCCGGACTTCCGGAATCAGAATTTTTTGCACAACCTGATCATTTGGAATAATATCGCTTGCTGCGCCATAATAAGTGCATAAAAAAGTATCGGTACCAACAGGTGAACGGTCTACATGCCAGGAATAGACATCAGTCGAAATAAAATCGAACTCATCGTCACGTTCATAACATTTCAGCAAATTAAGAGATGGTGATGCTCCAAAATCAGTCAACAATTGTAAATCGTTTAGTATAATATCTCTGGCTGCACTCCCCTGTTCTGACAGTTGTAGTGATAAAAGATCTTCGGGAGAAACCTCTGTAATGTTTTCCTCTAACTGCAGCTGAGTTACAATTTCTTTAAAATCTCCATCTAAATTCCTGTGCCAGCAAAGCGCATTCATATTTCCCTGAAAATCGGTATTTACCAATTCCGAAAACATAGCAACTATTCCAACCTGATCATTATCAGAACTTCTATTACTCATATTTTTTTGAATTAAATCAACAGCTATTCAATTCTGTGCAAAAATACAAAACTGATTACAGGATAACCACACAAACAGGATAATGCGTATATTAGTTATTCCATTGTTTCACAAACATTATACGAATGAAAAAATACACCTTCTTTCTGGCTTGTATTTTACTAAGCTTTTGCATCTCCTGCAAAAATATTGGTAAGCCAGTTGATAAACAAAAATCAGGTTCCTATTTTATCGATTCCAAAGGAAAAATTGCTTATTGCCAGAATGGTAACTGGTTTAGTCTGGGCGTATTACCGATGAATGCTGATGCAAAATCGTTTCAGGTTCTGGCAGAAGATATAGCTAAGGATAAAGACTCCGTATACTATCGTAGTATGGCACAAAAACTGGTGGACAGAAACTCCTTTTATGTTGAAAATCAGATCCCGAAAGATCGTCTCCATGTTTATTATATAGATCAGGTTTTAGGTTTTAACATCATTAAAGGTGCAGATCCCAAAACATATGAACTGGTAAAGGATCACATCAACTGGGCCCGGGACAAGGATCATTACTTCTACTCCGATCGCATGATAAACGCTGACCGGAATACCTTTGCATTCGTCAATGATTATTTTCTGAAAGACAAAGACTCTGTTTATGTTTCACCTAATATCGGACAATTTAAGTCAATTCTACCCAATCCCGGAAATGTTGAAGCTTTAAACAAGCAATACATCAGAATTGGGAACACTATATACTTTCCACCATTTCGACAAGGCTCAGAAGTCGTGACCAGTTCGTTTGATAAGATTGACAAGATCAGAGTCATTAATCAGGATATTATTGGTGTAAATAATAACACCATATTATCCAGAGGTAAAAAATTTAAATATGATCATGTTGATGTTGGTTCCTTCGAGCTGTTTCCCACTGATGAAAAAAATAGTGTATATGCAGACAATCCATATTCAAAAGACAAAAACAATGTATACTATAATGAGGAAATAATTCCGGATGCCGACGTGAAGTCATTTAAACTAATGGATAATAATTTCGGAAAAGATGCAAAAAACGCCTATTATAAAAACCATTTACTAAAAGGAGTAGATGCACGAAGCTTCAAGAAAGAAGGTGATTTTTATAAAGACAAATCTGGTAATAAATTTAGCGCCCTGACAGGAAAGAAAATCTAATATTAATATCTTGTCTCTGTTTTATTTCCCGCTATTGCAGATTAAAAACTATTCCGGCTTGATTTATCCTCTCGAAAAAGATGGAATAGACATTTTAAATACTACACATACCGGATAATGCTGATAAATTAGTTACCCTGTTGTTTTACAAATACTATACGAATGAAAAAATATACCTTCTTTTTGGCTTGTATCTTACTCAGCTTTTGTATTTCTTGTAAGGATACAGGAAAACTGGTTGATCAAAAAAAATCGCATTCTTACTTTGTTGATTCCAAAGGAAAAATAGTCTATTGTGCAGGTGGTAGTTGGTTTGGTGCAGGAGTATTACAAATGAACGCTGATGCAAAATCGTTTCGGGTTCTGGAAGAAGATTTAGCCAAAGATAAAGATTTTGTATACTACCGTGAAAAGGCTCAAGATCTGAAGGTAGACATACCCTCTTTTCAAGTGGAAAACAATATCATAAAAGATCGCTTTCATGTATTTTATAACTTTCATGGGAGCATTTATGCAATTACAGGAGCAGATCCTAAAACATATGAACTCATCAACAACCGTAAGGAATGGGCACGGGACAAAGACCATTACTTTTACGCTGGTACTATGGTGTCTGCTGACCGGAAGACTTTTGCATTCGTCAATGACTTTTTTCATAAGGATAAAGATTCGGTTTATGTCTTATATGATACCAAATATTTCAAGTCAGTAATGCCTGATACGGGAAATATAGAGTCTATTAACAAATATTACATAAAAGCAGGAAATACCATTTATTACCCACCTTTTGGAAAAGATTCAAATGCCGTAGTGAAGACATTTAATACTCTGGATAACATCAGGATCATTGATCCAACTATTATTAGTATAAACAATAAAACCATACTATCCTCGGGTAAAAATTTCAAATATGATCAGGTCGACGCTGGCTCGTTTCAATTATTTCCAATCGATAAAGACAAGTCTGCCTATGGGAACAGCTCTTTTTCAAAAGACAAGAACAATGTTTATTATGACGAGGAAGTCATTCCGGATGCCGATACCAAGACATTTATAATCATAGGTGATTATTTCGGAAAAGATGCAAAAAATGCCTATTATAAAAACCAACTGCTAAAAGATGTAGATGCACAAAGCTTCAAAAAAGAAGGTGATTTTTATAAAGACAAACTGGGTAATAAGTTCAGCGGTATTACAGGAAATAAGGTGTAAGTAACTTATTTTTATAATACACCACATAGACATATAAGCTTCTTATCCATAAAGGGATTACATAGATTATTAAAGTAATTACACAGCAACTCGTGTGAAGTTTTTTGCCATTAAGAGTCTGTTTAAATTTTATTGTTAATACTCTTCGATAGTTCGTCAAGCTCACTATAGACTTAACTCAGAGTGACATTGCTCGTCCAATATATCTTCCTTTTAGGAGTGTCAGGCTGAGCCTGTCGAAGCCTAATACTTTTTTTAATCAAAATTTAAACAGGCTGTAAGTTAATTAAGACATTAATTATGATAAAAACACTTAGCGATATTCTCTAACATCAAGGCATAATTATTTTTATACTCTTATGTTTTTATGCACGAATTGCTTCGCAAAATTATCCTGAATACCCTTCAATTTATCAGAGCATATTAAATTTTGCAAATCAATGATTTTCCTGTGCCTTACCCCAGTTAATTGATCTAATCATTTGTTTATTTGTGATTAATCAACCTTATTTAAGTTTCCATTTCTTTACAATCTCTGCATTGAATCCATCCGCTTCTTTAGGATTGGGCTCTCCTTTTCCTGTAGAAATAAGATGATGCAGGCTATTGTTTATATAGTTTCCCCAGGCATCGGTACAAACATCATAACACTCCTCTTCCGGTACAAGCCCATCGTGAGTAAATTTTACAGTTGTTTTATCATTATCCCCGGAAATTTCAAAAACCAATTTTGTACCCCGCCATTCATTTTTGTTTTCTGTAAAACTGAACTGATTGTCTAAAACATCATAAACCAACTTTTTATCCGGAATTTCTTCACTCAGTCTTAGTTTCGAAAGATGGACGTCTTTATAGTGATATAAAAATGTTTCGTCCAGTTTATCAGTGGCGCCTTCTATTTCTTCAGACCACCAACCTCTAAAGTTTTTTATAGCATTAAAGCATTCGCCGGGTGTCTGGCTGACAGAAAATTCTGTGGTGTAACTCTTGTTGTCCATATTGTGTGAGATTTTAGATTTAGACTTTATATAATTTACCATCATCTTATCTGGTAAAGTAAAGTTAGTAAGGAACCTAATTCTTTGATCTTGTCTTATGGCAAGAAATGATTTGAGTATCTCGAACCGAAATAACAAAACATTTCACTTCAAATATTAGGAAAACAATAGTAAAAAGTTTATCAATTTAACCTTGTCAAGGTTAGTTTAGCATTAAATATGAACCTTGACAAGTCTTGTAAGCGTACTCATAACCTAATACTCCCTTACCTGTACTGTTGAAACATTTTCTACTTTCGCTTTTCCTGTTTTTTTCAATAATCCTGTTTCAGGGTTTCGTTTGAATACAACAGCCCTTCCGCTTCCTGTATTTGCAGCAATTAAAAACTTTCCGGTAGGATCAATTGTAAATACTCTGGGATGTTTTCCTCCGGTTGATTGATAGCCTACTGTTTTTAGTGTACCATCTGCCTGAATAGAAAATATAGCAATATTATTTTCTTTACCACGATTCGATGCGTATAGATAGCGGCCATCCGGGGATATATGAATATCGGAACTTTCAAAACCTTCTTTATACTGATCCGAATGGGTATTAATTCTCTGCAAATTATTTAGTTTACCATTTTCATAGGCATAAACGCTTACAGCACCGCCCATTTCTTCTATACAATAGGCATATTTACCATTTGGGTGAAATATAAAATGTCGTGGTCCGCTTCCTAAAACAGCCTTAGTAAAAGGAAGTTCTGTTAATGGCTCTTTTTTATCCTGATCGAATTGGTATGCTCTTATTTTATCCGCACCTAAATCGGGCATAAAAACATAATTATAATCTGGTGAAAATACGGTTGAATGAATATGAGCACGGTCCTGTCTTCCGGGATTTACACTGCCTTCAGAAAATTGAAAATTCTGAACAAAAGGTTGTATCATTCCATTTTCTGAAACCGGATACACTGAGGCACTTCCTTCTGTATAGTTGCCATTAATCAACCACTTTCCATTTTTGTGAACCGTTATATACACGGGGTTTTCTCCGCCGCTTTTCTGGCTGTTGATATAAGTTAGTGTCTTTTTCCGGGGGTTAAATTCAAAACTACTTACACTACCCCCATCTTTGGTTTTGCTTTCAGTGCAGGCAAAAACATATTTCCCATTCGGTGATAAAGTTAAATAAGATGGGTTTAGAATATTTCGTACGCTTGTAACCTTAGATAATTTTCCGCTGTTTGTATCCAGCTGGTATACATAAATGCCTTCGGTACTCTTGTCCCAGTTAAACGAACCAAAAAACACGTATGTATTTTGAGAATAAAGATGTGCAGATGCAAAAACCGCAATAAATAATGCAGTTATCAATTTGAATTTCATAAGGTTATATTATTTTCTAAAGAATTAAAGCAGATCTCTAATTTACATATTACATGAATGCAATCTGCTATTAACCATAACATTATTTTCACCTATAAGTGAAAAACATTCACAAGTCATTAATCCATTTAAGAAATAATAATTTGATTGAGTTTTTTATAAAACATTATCTTCGTAACCGGAAATAAAAACTCAACAAGATGAAAAAGATCTTATTTATAATTTCGGCTGCATTTCTACTAAATTCCTGTGTAGTATCTACTGCTGCAAAAGTGGTAAAAGGAGCTGTAAATGTAAGCTACAAAGCTGTAAAAGGAACCGTAAACGGAATCAGCTGGGCGGTAAGCAAAGCAAAGGGAAAGATAGATGAAGACCGTATAGACGGAACCTGGAAAGTGGTAGGTGTATACCGTGGCTCTTTTGAAGATTTCACAAAGGACCAGAATCCGGAAAGCAGCTTTACATCTGAATGTACAAACGATAGCTTCGATCAGATTATTTTCAATGCCAGAAAATCTAAATTTAAGCCTGTACACTGTAGTTCGGACAAAGAAGAATGGCAGAAATATTCTATGGAATTTGGGAAAAATCCGATAACTAAGGAAAAAGAGAACTATATAGAATATAATTCCAACAATTATATTTCGGTTATAGACGTCAATAACAAAACTATGGTACTGGAAGGAAACCTGATGCCTAAATTGGCTTTTTCAGGAGCAAAATTATACCTTCTGGAAAAAGTAAAATAGAAAGTAAATTATATAAGAAAACAGCAGCATAGATATTACTGTGCTGCTGTTTTTATTTGCAATCTTTCCGTTTCCCGAGTACAAAACGGATTTATATTTACTAAATTTACACTTAGGAGCTTTTTGCCTGCAGAATGAAGGATTATAAGTATAAGATATTTACATCTGTTATCGAGGAGAATATCAATAAAGGATTATTAAAACCGGGAGACTATTTACCTTCCGTAAGAAATATAAAACAGGAATATAATCTGAGTACCAGTTCTGTCCAGAGTGGATATGACTATCTTGTATTCAAAGGACTTGTAACCAGCCTACCAAGGCAAGGATATATCGTCACAAACCATACACTAACAGCTAACGAACCTTATCCCATTCCGGATCCGGTTTCCAGAGATCCTGTTTTCAAGGAGAATATTCTGCTTACTTCCGGCACAGGACGGCATTCTGAATTCACGCCGCTGAATGTTGCAGCACCTTCGGATCTCATGGTTCCACAGAAATTACTATTGCGCACCATGCAAAAGGTTATAAAAGAGAAAGGTGCAGCTTTACTGCGTTATTATCCTGCAAATGGTTCGGAACAATTAAGGGATGCCTTGTCCAGAAGATCTGCACGACATGGAGCCATAATAAATCCCGACGAGATACTGATTACAGACGGTGCGCTTCAGGCATTATATATTGCATTGGCAGCCACTACAGATCCCGGAGATATTGTTGCAGTTGAAAGTCCATGTGTATTTTCTGTTTTGGAGGTTATTGCATCGCTTCATCTAAAAGCAATAGAAATTCCGGTGAGCTATAAGGATGGTTTTGATATCGGATATCTGGAAAATGCCTGTAAAAAGAATAATATAAAAGCGGTTGTACTTACTCCTAATTTTCATAATCCAACCGGTATATTGATGTCTGATGACCATAAGAAAGAAATACTTTGTATTGCAGACCAATACAATATCCCGATTATAGAAAACGATATCTATGGAGACTTGTATTTTAGCAATTCCAGACCCGGCAGCATTAAAAATTTTGATACTACAGGTTCTGTCATTACATACTCTTCATTTTCAAAAAGCCTGGCCCCGGGCATACGGTTGGGATGGATGTCAACCAGCAAATTTTTCCCGAAAGCCGAACGTATAAAGTTCTCTCTCGGCAGATCCGTTTCTCCGTTTAATCAGGAGGTTATTAACCAGCTTCTTAATTCGGCCGGTTATGACAAGCACCTTCGATCGTTCCGTCTTCAGCTGGAGCGTCAAGCTTTGGCTCTGGTAAATATTTTCAACCGTTATTTTCCGGGTTCCTACACTCCAATTCCACAAGGTGGATACAGCATATGGAGCAGACTGCCTGCTGACACCGATATGAAAGAGTTTTACAGGTACTGCGAAAAATACCGTCTTCATTTTACACCAGGCAAAACATTTTCTTTTACAGATGCCTACGACCATCATTTCAGAAGTATTTTTTCACAAAGAATAACCTCTCCCGGGCTTCAGTCTATAAAAGAAATTGGTAAATCACTATACCGTTAACTGTACCGATTATTTTACACTATTCTGTACCTTGTACCGAAATAAAAGATCCTCTACTTTTACATCAAAATTAAGACAAGATGGACATAGAGGTAAAATTTACAATTGGCTCGGAAGAAGGAATTGGTCAGCTTTTTTTCCTTCAGAATGCGCAAATTAGAGGACAGTATGAAGATGTAGCAGATTCCGGCCAATTGGACCTCTATATAAAAGAACAGCTGAATCACCGGAATGTAATTAATGAACTCAATGACCTCAGCACTCAGCTATTGGTTTTGTTTGTAGAAAGCAAACCTGCAGGTTATACCATTATCCGAAACTCCTTCCAACGTCCGGAGGTACTGGAAGGGAAAAGAGTGATTAATTATTCATCCTTCTATATTTTGCCGGAATACAACAATCCGGAAACCAGACAGGCATTATGGAAAAAATGTGTTTCGATAACCCGAACCTTTGATGAAGCCTACTGGATAGAAACCTTACAAAACGATCCGCTGGTTCCGTTTTTTGAAGAATGCGGATTTGCAGCACACGAGCAGTCGGTTATGCAGCCTTTTGATCAACCTTCGGTTGTACTGATAAAATACAATCAATAAAAATTTATACAACTAAAAAATGTTCCGATAAAATTCGGTAAAAGGATCTTAAAGTTTAATTTTTCTTCACTTTTTTTATCGCATCAATATATTTTTTCTTTACCCCGTTATCTTCCTCTTTTTCACAGAGTATTTCAATTTTCGGGAGTAAGGTTTTATTGTAATCCATTTTTAGTTTCAGGATTTCAGCCAGTGCATAGGCTGTTGCCCATCGGACAACTGTTACTTTATCTTCAGCATTTTTTAAGAGCCCCGCAATTGCCGGGGCTAATTTGTCGGCATGTTGTTTCGAAATATTCCCGATTACTTTAGCACTTTCCCATTTAATCCGGGCTTCCTCTTCACCTAAAGCTTTTGTGACATAACTAAGCAATGCATCATCTGTCATGAGAACAGATTTTTTAGTCGCATACTCTATTGCTTCTATACAAGTTGCTTTATTGGTTCCGGACTGTAAATCTGTAAATGCCAGTAATTCGTCAACAGGTAATTCCTGACTGATAAGCCACTCTCCGATTTGAAAAACCTTTGCTTTAGCTTTTATAGATTTATCCTGAAATATTTCTTCTAAACTCATACCTGTATTTTATTTAAAAAACTGAGTAATCTATTCTATCTTCAAACAATAATACTAAGAAATTTCATATTTAAGATGCATTATTTTTTGAATCTATTCGGTATCTATTTGCATTCTTTCAGGCACAAAACCTTCATAAACAAAATAAAATAAATCGATAACAATTTATTCTATTTAACATAATTATAAATAATTAAAAGCTAATTTATTTAATAAAACATCAGTTAAAATTTGTTTTTATTATTTTTTTAATATTTTTATACTTATAATTATTTCTAAAACTACACTAAGATGAACACAAATCACAAAAAAAGCATGGCCCTGGGGGTCGTATGCTTTCTTGCCGGAAATCTATGTATCTATGCACAGGAAAAAGACACCCTGAAAAGCAAGACCATTGAGGAAGTAAAAATCACGATTGGTTCCCGAAACAAGGCCAGAGTTGCGACCGACACACCAGTTCCTATTGACGTTATCAACATCGGTCAGCAATCAGTATTGAGCCCGCAAACTGACCTTACTCAAATTCTGAATTATGCAGCACCTTCTTTCACCTCTAATTCCTCAACTGTTGCGGACGGAACAGATCATATTGATCCTGCTCAGCTCAGAGGTTTGGGACCTGACCAGGTATTGGTATTATTAAACGGTAAAAGGCGGCATACCTCGTCATTGGTTAATATTAATGGTACTCCCGGGAGAGGTTCTGTTGGCACAGATCTTAATGCTATCCCTTCGTTTGCAATTGAAAGAGTTGAAGTCCTAAGAGATGGAGCGTCTGCACAATACGGCTCCGATGCTATTGCAGGCGTTATTAATGTTGTTATGAAAAAAAGCACTAATCAATTAGCAGCAGCCATAACAGCAGGTGCATTCAATTCCAAAGGATCTAATGATCACCAAAAAGGATGGGATGGTGACAAGTATCAGTTAGACCTGAACTATGGAACCAAAATAGGTTCTAATGGCTTTATCAACTTTACAGGATCATTAATGAGCCGTGGTGATACAAGAAGAGCAAGAGCTGCTACCGGAACTATTTTTAATGCTTATAATGCTATCGAACAAAGAGCTTTACAAAATGGTGTTGATATCAATTCTCTTTTTTCAAATATCAACAACACACCCAACTCTCAAAGTATTATAAATTATATACACCAGTATGCCGGAAATGTTGGCTATTTTACTGGTGCACAACAATCGGCTATCCAATCGGCCTCAACTATTTCAGCATTACAGTCAGCACTTAATTTTGATGTCACCGAAAATGAGCTTGCCTACAGAGGACTGACAAGGGACGATTTCAATATGAGAATTGGGCAATCCAAACTAAAAAGCGGTCAGCTATTTGTAAATTCTGAATTTGACATTACCTCCGGTATAAGAGGCTATGCTTTCGGTGGGTATTCCTACAGAGACGGAAATGCTGCCGGATTCTTCAGAAGACCTAACCAAAGCCGGACTCTTACTTCTGTTTTCCCCAATGGCTTCTTACCTGAGATAGCTTCTGTAGTCACTGATATTTCTTTTGCAGCAGGCTTTAAAGGAAAAATTGGAAAAGTAAATTATGATATAAGTAACACATTCGGCCAAAATACATTCGATTATACGATTAAAAACACTACAAATTCCACGATGTCCTTTTCGGACAAAACAGAGTTTAAAGCCGGATCATTAGGCTTTTCTCAGAATACCATTAATGCTGATTTTGACACTAAATTCAACTGGTTAAAAGGCTTCAACCTTGCATTTGGTGCAGAAGCCCGTTTTGAAAATTTTAAAATAGCACAAGGCGAAGAAGCTTCATGGGCAAGTTATGACATCAATGGAAATCTGGTAACGCCTAAAACTGATGCTTCTTTAAAACCAACAGATTTCTATGGCAGCGGCAGACCTGGCGGTGCACAGGTATTTCCGGGATTCCGACCAGAAAATGCATTGAATAAAGGCAGACGTTCAGTCGCAGCTTATGTGGATACCGAACTGGATATTACCGATAAATGGTTGCTAAGTGCAGCATTGAGGTTTGAAAATTATTCCGATTTTGGTTCTACTTTCAATTATAAAATTGCAACCCGCTACAAAATAACAGATAATATTAATTTCAGAGCAGCCCATTCCACCGGATTCCGGGCTCCATCTTTGCAACAGATCTATTTTAATTCTACTTCTACTCAGTTCGTTGGTGGTGTTCCTTATGAGGTAGGAACTTTCTCTAATGATTCCGAAGCTGCTAAAATTTTGGGAATCCCTTCTCTGAAGCAGGAAGAGTCTAAAAGTTTCTCTGTAGGATTTACAGCAAAAATTCCGCAAGCTAATCTTACATTCACGGTGGATGGTTATTATATCCGAATTAATGACAGAGTGGTGCTTACAGATCAGTTTTCCAAACCATCTGCACCTGGTACGCCTGGATCTAATCAGGAAAAACTTTATAATGCTTTTGAACAGGCTGGAGCTAATGCAGCAACATTCTTTGCCAATGCAATTGATACACAAACCAAGGGAATTGAAGCTGTGATTTCACACAAAGCAAGATTTGGCGCAAAAACAACGCTTAACTCGGATTTTGCTTTAATGGTTGCAAAAACAAACAGAGTTGGAGATATTAAAGGATCGGATATACTAATTAATGCCGGGCAAATCAACAGGTACTATTCAGAAACCAGCAAAATCTATCTGGAAGAAGCTATTCCCAGACTAAAAATGTCCCTTAACAATACTTTAGATTTAGGAAATCTGAGTTTTCTGATGCGAAATGTCTATTTTGGAAAAGTAACGGATCCCAACACAGTTGATGTCAATGGCGATGGCATTATCCAAGCTCAGGTAATAAACGGGCAAGCCGTAGAAACAGAACATCCGGTATGGGGTGGAAGAATTGTAACAGATTTCTCCGTTGGCTATAAACTAAACAAATCTATAAGACTAACCGTAGGTGCTAATAATATTTTTGATGTTTATCCAGATCTGAACTATGGTCCTGTAAATGCAAAAAGACCATCGGGGGTTGATGCTAACGGAAATATCACTTATCCTGCAACAGCTACAACGATTGACCTATCTAATCAGAATCAGTTTGTATACTCCAGAAATGTATCTCAGTTTGGAATGAACGGAAGATTCCTTTTTGCAAGGATTAATTTGACTTTCTAATTAATGTTCAGAAAGATTAACTAACAAAAACCGCACAAATATTTAGTTATCTGTGCGGTTATTTTTTTTGTATTGCTATTTTTTCATCTCTATATCTACAATTCTTTCTCCCTGTTTCCCTAAGTACTGGGGAATCAATTTTTCATAAACTTTATAGCCTACATCCGAGTTTGTAAATATCAGGAGTCCCTGTCCGGTTTGGGGTAAAATAATAACAAGACATCGTGTTCCGTTATCGGATCCCCCATGTGACAGTGCAAATTCATTATTTCCAAGGTCATATATCTCAAAACCCAGCCCAAAATATTTATCCTTTCCGGTTTTCACCTGTTTTTTAATCATTTCCTGATAAACTTCCGGCTTCAGATTACCTCCCTTTATAATATTCACTAAAAAAGTTCCGTAATCTTCTATTGTGGTAATTAAATCATCAGCAGCATTAGCAGTGATTTGTTTTTCAGTTGGATAAGGTTGTAGGTCTTTATCATAGCCTATTGCAAATCTGGTCTCAACTGTATTTTTATGCCATATGTAATCTGTATCTTTTAATCCCAAAGGTTGAAAAACAAATTCTTTTGCCAATTCCTGTAAAGGTTTTCCAAACTTATTTTCAAGAGCTTTCCTCAGATATTCCAAACCTTCACCGGAATACTGATATTTTGTTCCGGGTTCGAACTCAAAGCTCAGCTTTTTATCTTTATTCTGCCATCTCCAGTTTGGGAAACCTGTCTGATGTGATAAAATAATCCTTGTCGTTAGTTTTTTGTGTCTCGGATCTTTAACAATATCCGGATCCGTCCAATATTGATCAAGCGCTTCATCCAGTTTCCATTTACCCAGGCTTACAAGACGTAAAGCTACCATGGCTGTTACTGGTTTGGTAAGAGAGGCTACATTGAAATAAGTATTATAAGGCGCCGGAACTCCTTTCTTTATCTCTCCGAAAACTTTGACTTGCTTTAAGGCAGCGTTTTCAATAATTCCCAATCCCAATACAGGAATTTTATTTTCTTTTAACCATGCTTCCAATTCTTTATCATTTTCGAATCCAAATTTCTGATCGATATTTTGTTTAGCCTGATGGTCAAAGCTTAATGATCGCGAAAGTTTCCAGTCTCCGTTTTCCAGAATCCAAAGATGGGTGAATTTAGCAGCTCCTGCCAGCTTCTCAGCACCCTTATTTACGCTTTCATAAAACAAATGATCTCCATTTTGGACAGCACCATACAACTTTCCATCTTTATATAGCGGATAAATAGTTGTACTTCCTTTAACCAAAGCTCGCCTTGCTCGAAATGTATTCGGCGTACTACATAGGTTATTTTTGAAATCTGTCATAAATTTCTTTTTATCCGCAGGACCACTTCTGTCATGATAAAATTCAAACGAATCTTTCAACAATCGTTCTGTCTGTTCAATATTACAGGTATTAAATCCTACTGAGAAAAGCAGACTATCTTTAGCTATAATAGTTTTATACAATGCACTATTCTCATTTTCTTGTGCATGAAGAATACTAAAAATTAGGATACAAACGGAGAGAAAAAAACGGGTATACTTTGTCATTGCTATTTTTTTACAAAGATTATATTTTAGGATAATTCCTTGCTAAAAATAAACCCGACAAAAACCCGACAAAGCCCTGACAGAGCTTATATCATACTGAAATTCAGCTTATAGAAAAGTCTTTTCTTTTTGTCTATTTCGGCTGCATTACGCAGAATAATGAACAGGTTGGACAGCACAATAAGAATCATTAATACCAATGTAAACTGACGTCCCAGCTTTAGAAAAATTCCCAGCATAAATATAACAGGTGCCATTACTGTCCATAAAATCTGAACAGAAATTATCTGCCTGGCCAGCGTATTTTTTTGCTTCATCTTAAACATCAGCAACAAAGGAACAAGAATATTGAGAGGTGGCAAAAGAATGAAAAGTATGGAAGAGAGGTTGATAATCTTTATAGATGCAAAATTTACGTCAGTTTCCTCTTCTCCTGATATTATCTTCACATCGTTTGTTTCAGTTACAATCTCATTATTCTGTAGTAACTGTTCATGTACATCCAGTGCCTGAGCCAGCGCCCGAAGGGTGTGGCCTTTAGGCTCTGTTCCGGCTTCGATACGCTGAATAGTTCTTACCGAAATCTTTGATTTTTCCGACAGCTCTTCCTGAGTCAGATTCTTCAATTCTCTGGTGGTTTTTAATTTAGACATAGTATCGGGTGTTAAACAGGATTTATAAAGAATAGAGTTACTTCCAGAAAATAAGCTTTCCGGCAACTCCGATTCGGTAAAAGATTTTATCTTCTGCCTCAAGTTTTTCCAGAATAGGTTTTACATCCTGGTAAGGAATATTCAGGTCATAGCACATTGCAGCAGCATAAGTACCACAGTTTCCGCCCGTTTTGGTTTTCTTTGTTTTTAAAATATCAATAATCGTTTCTTCCAGTTCCATTTTGCAAAAATACGACTATTATTCCCGGAAAGTAAAGGTCTCTTATATCTCTATTAATATTTTCTTAGTTTTTTATCACATTCATGTGAATAATTAGTATATTTACTGTTCAACCAAATAAATATTTAAATATGAAAAATCTAAAAAAAATCACAAGAAATGAACTTAAATCTGTTTTGGGCGGTCAGCCTGGGTTCGTAGAACTTGGTGGTGGAGGCAGCGGCCCAAAATGCCCTAAATATATGCACATGGAAGAAAGTGTAGCTTATTGTGATCCTGAAGTAAATCCAAGTGATGACTGTAAGCCTAAATGTGTAAACGATTAATAAATCTTATACAAATTTTAGGTTTGCCTAAAAGCAGACTTATCCACAAAAATAGTTTTTACAAGGAGATAAAGTTTTTATCTCCTTTTTGTTTTATTATATTTAAGCCATTTAAATCACACCTAATCCGTTGTGACTAGTCCTGAAAAACTAATACAGGACTAGTCAATGAATTATTATTCATCATAATTTTTCATCACATATTCAAAATAGCGAATCATACGCATATAATTTTCTATACTTATATACTCATTGGTACTGTGAATACTTTGCTGCTCGGCATGATTAATCTTAAACGGGATAAACCTATAAATATTCTTACTAACAATCTGATATTTATAAGCATCCGTACCACCAACTGTAAGATAAGGAGAGACTAAAGCTTCCGGATACAATTCTTTAATCCCGGATTCTATTACTTTATAGGCTTTAGTTTTTGTAGAAGATACTGCTGATGCTTCTCTTGTATTATCTACCTCTTCTACTTCCACATCAAAGCCTTTAGTAGCCCTAGCAATATGGTTTTTAACATCTTTAACTGTATTCCCGGGGAGCAACCTGAAATTCACTACAAATTCTACCTCCGGAGAAAGTACATTAGTTCCATCACTTCCTTTCATCATCGTAAGGGCTGTAGTCGTACGCACCAATGCATTAGTAGAATTATTTTTGGTAAGTTGTGACAACAAAACAGGGTTTAGTAACCAACGATTGGCAATAGCCATACGGTTAGTAAAAGGCATTGCTCCTCCAACATTGTCAAAAAACTCCTGTATCAATGGAGTAATCATTGGTTTCATCTGATTATCTTCCAATCGCTGCATAATAACAGCGGCTTTACCAATCGCACTTTCCATAGGTGGCATGGAAGAGTGTCCTCCCAATCCTTTTACTTTTATTCTGGCAGAAAGAAAGCCTTTCTCTGCACATCCTATTAATGCTACATCAGAATTGATTCCGGATATGCTTCCTTTTTCTACAATAATTCCGCCTTCATCATAAACAGCATCAAACTCCAATCCTTTAGATTTAAAATATTCTGCAATTTTTACAGCGCCTTTTCTTCCGCCAACTTCTTCATCAAAACCAAAGGCAAGATAAATATCCCTTTGTGGCACATGCTTTTCTTTAATAAGCGTGGTCAAAGATTCCATTAAAGAGAATAGCATTCCCTTCATATCCAATGCTCCTCTTCCATAAATTCGTCCGTTTGCCACGGCTCCCGAAAAGGGTCCATAATCCCAGTCTTCTGCAACTTCTTTCGGAGAAGGTGCAGGTTTATCCTGGGGTCTGAAAATATTTTCTTCTTTATTTTTAACATCCGCATCTCCTGGTGGAACTACATCCATATGGGAAAGAAACAGAATAGGCTGTAAACCTGAATTAATACCCTTTAACTTAAAAACCAATCCGTAACCATTTACTTCTTGGTACTCTGTGTGTTCATAGACAAGAGGATAGTTTTCTTTTAAATATTTTTTAAACAGATCAAAACTTGTATAATCGAAGTCACCTAATTCCCCTGTAGAAATAGTCGGAATCTTTAATCCTCCTGAAAATCGATATATCGCCGAATCGTTCTGTGGGATATTTATTGCAGATTTTGCATTTACATCTACTTTCTTAAAAGGGTAAGTATAGGTTTTCACCAGCACAATTATAACCAGAAGGACAAGTACTGTTATAATGCCTAAAATAATTTTTTTCATATTATTTTAATTTTGTTAATATCTATGGAATATTCAAAATTGATCTTTGTCAATTTAAGAAAAATAAATAATTATTCCTGTCATAGAGCAGAAATAATCATTAAAAAATCAATAAAAAAGGGAGCTAAACAGCTCCCTCATATCTGAGAATATTAAATATTCGTAACAGATCTAGTCTTTACAGGTTTGAGTTGAAATCATACAACGCATATTGCTTATGCAGCAATAAGAATTTCCAGGGCAATAATAATCTTCACTTCTGCATGCCAATCCACCTGAAATGCTACTTGCCTGTTTTCTTGTTAATTTTTTCATAATAATATTTATTTAATTGGTTGTTAATCATGAATGTCACTATGTAAAATAGAACTATTGTTCTTCCATTAAATCATCAATAAAATAATAAATGTCTTCGCGCTCATATACGCCAGGATACTTATATTTATTAACAATGAATATTGGTGTAAAGTTCAGTGAATGTTTATCGTTTTCCAGTGTCTGGATTTCCAGTGCATGAAGGAAAGGCTGATTAATTTCTGCTTCACCATAAGTTTTAAAAAATAAATCATGGTCTCTTTTTTCAAACCAGAAATGCAATGCATTTAAAAATTCTTTCTGATCCTTTAAATAAATTTCATATAGTTTGGATAAGAGTTTTTTAAAATTCTCATCGGCACGGAAATCCCGATAATTAAATCTTATCTGTACCGAAATATCTTCTGACTTATCCAATAGTTTCTGAATAATTTCGTGTCCCCCTTTACAAAATCCACAGTAAGGATTGGAAATTATTGCCATATGAAGTTTCCCACCTGGGTTTCCAACAAAGAATAATTCCTTAGGATTGTCAAAATTAATTGGTTCCTCTGCTTCCAATTCTCGTTTGAACAACTGGAAATTTCTTTTGAACCTTATATTCTTCATATGATTCTTCTTGAGTTCATCATATTTCAGATTTAAATTTTTAAAATAATAAATAAGTCCAAAAATCCCTCCCATAAGTACCAACGAAATCAGAAATGGATAGATATGATATCCGCTGTTCAATTTCAGAAAACTTAGTACAAACTGCCCTATAAGAATTGCAGCTATAAAAAGACACACTTTACAAAAAGCTTTAAGTACTACAGATTGCATATACAAAGAATAGGCAACCACAAGTAAGGATATTGTACTAAGTACAAATAAAACAGTTCCGGAAAAAGGAATTAATATACCTATGAAAAATAAGCTCAGGAAATAGATGAAACTGTAATCCTGTAGTTTTAATCCAAACAAGCTAAAAGTACCGGAACCAATCACTTTATCACAGGAAGAGCGATTATCGGATCCCTGACCTACTCCACCACCACAAATATTACTAATGATAGCTGAAGTCTGTCCAAGATCCTGAAAGAAGAGCTCATAAGACAGCATAATACCAATAACACTTAGAACATTAAAAGCACTGCTCCATAATGTATTAAATGGTAAGCTGATTAACAGAAACAAACCAATAAGTAAATAGAATATGTTCTTTTTTTCTATTTTATCTGATTTTTCCTGATATTGATCATTCATGATCAATACAAAGTTACCAACATTTTCTAAAAATTCTTTTTCAGAATAATGATACTTTTTATCCGAGAACAAATCGTAACCATCTTTTGTGCGTTGTACAAGTGTAAATTTACTCTGCTCATTCTGTTTTACTATTGCTATATATTTGTCCGGTAGTTCCCCCCATATATCTTCTTCTATTTCGTAAGCATCATTCTCTATTCTGAAAAAATCCAGTGTATCACTCAAGGCTAAAGCGGACGGATAATCGGGATGTGAATTAAACTGAAAATAAAATTCTTCTTTATCGAGTTTTAACTGGTGTATTAGCTGGTCAAAATTCATATCAATATTATTGTGATTTTTAATTTATAATTTCTTTGGTGTTTTTCTGGTGTTGTATATTATTTAGCTTTGGTAGCCCAATAACTTTCTGAATTGATAGAAGAAACGCTCTATCAGTCTGAGATCTTGTGTTACAATCTCTGCATTGCCTTTTAGTTCTTTATCAAATGACAGTTTTTTGTTATAAGAAGTTATAAGTCCTTTAGGAAGACTTACATCAACATAATAATTACCATCTTTATCCGGTACTGAGGACATATTGCGCACACGACCTTCTACAATTCCGAACTCCTGGAACTGATAATTATCTAATTTTATTAAAACTTTTTGTCCCGGCTTTACTTTTCCGGAGTTGGTTGAAGGAATTGTTAGCCTGCCTATCAGGGTTTCTCTTTCCTTAGGCATCACTGTAATAAGTACTTCTCCGGATTTTACAAACTGATGCTCTCCTAAATATTGCTGAAAACTAACTGTTCCGTCTGCAGATGAAGTAAATAAATAGCTTTGTTCCCAGCTGTTAAGTGATTTCCTCAGCTGCTCAAACAATTGTATCGTCTGAGAAGAAAAGTTAACTTTATCTTTTTGTGCATTAATAGAAACTCCACTTCTGGTTTTTTGTATTCCGGAAATTCCTTCCTGTAGCTGCGAAATTGACATATTAACATTTTCCACACTTTGACCAGCCTGCAAGAGCTTAATTCTCTCCTGATCCAATTCGGATGCAGAAATTACTCCTTGGTTATATAATTGCTGTGATCTTTCAAATTCTTTTTTAGACAACTCATATTTAGCCTGCTCCAGCCTTTTCTGTTGTTGCAATGCCTGAATCCTGTTTCTGGACTCAGAGAGGCTTTGCTCTGCGGCTATATTATCCGGAGCGTATGGTTGAAGACGTGTATAAAGCTGTTCTTCTGTCAGGGCTTTAGCAAAAGCATTATAATCTCCCTGAACTTCCCCTAATTTGAACCCGGAAGTTTCTCCCAAAGGAAAATTCTCTAGCTGTCTGTTGTCTAAAGCATCCACTATATCCCGAAGTTTTAATACATCCTGATAACGGGCTGTAGACTGTAGAATTAATAACTGTTGTCCTTTGGTAACCGCCTGATGGTCTTTTACAAAAAGAGCTTCTATCTTACTGTTAATCCTTGATTCTAATTTCTCTGGTGGATTCTGCGTAGAAATTACAACCTGAGAAGGCACAAATTCAGGGTATTTAATGATGTAACTCATCAATAATATGAGTAACAAAATAATAAAAATAATGGTATTTCCCCAGCGGATCATCCAGTGTGGCGGACGTGTCAGGATGTCCTGCACACCTTCGGAGCGCAATTCTATTTCGTCTAAAATATCTCTCTTTACTTCCATATAATAAAATTATGAATCCTTTTTGAAAAGGATTCATAATTATTTAGATTGAATACTTTTACTTATTCTTTATTAATATTCTGTTAATGAATACTAGGAAAGATTTCCCGGTACAGGAGCCATACAGATAGGCTGAGTTCTTAATTTATCCGGACAGTATTCATTGCAAGGTGTTGGAATATGTTCACCTTTTACAATACAGATTCCCCATCCTTCTGGTAAAGGCTCCCCACCACCAATGATTTCTTTAAGTCCTTTTCTTTCAATTTTTTTCATAATAAAAATAATTTGGTTGTTTTTTATTTTAAGGGTTAGGTGCCCAGCAAGCACCGTCGTCCTGAGATTTTTTACATACACCTGATGGGCTATTCCATTCTAAAGCACAACATACAGTATTTCGTGGACAATCAATACCAGCACTGGGATTACATCCAAGTCCTCCTGTAACAACCTTTAATTGATTTCTTACTAATTTTTTCATAATGTTTTTAATTTGGTGAATTTTAAGATTTTTTCTTTCTAGCTTTTTTATAAAAGCATTCTTATTTTACTGGATAGCCAATAGGATAGATATCATTACCTCCATCTGGACAAGCTAAATGCTCTGCTTCACATGGACGCCATATACCAAAACACCAATCTCCACAAGCTTCAGGACCTCCTGGTAGAATTGCTCCTCCTTTTACATTTCTAAGTGTTTTTCTTTCAAGTTTTTTCATATTGAACATATTTAATTTGGTTAAATTAGTAGACTTAGATTTCACAGAAATCTGGAATTCCATTTGCCGAAACTGTTATACATGCTCCCATATTTCTGCAAAATACCTGGGTATTACAAGGACAATCATAGTAACCTCCTTCTTCCGGAAGCTGATCCCCCGGGACAAGATGATTATTACATACTTTAGAACCGCTTCCAGAGAAACTTTTCAATTCTTTTCTTTCAAGTTTTTTCATAATAAATATTTATTGATTAGTAAATCTAAATATAAGATTTTTCACACTATGTTGAAAAAATATTTATCAATATTTTTTAATTTCCAAGCTCCAGCTGGTTTTTCACTAATCGGTAATATTCACCCTTCAATGCAACTAATTCGGAATGGCTACCCTCTTCTACCACTTTACCTTTATCCAAAACAATAATCTTATCAGCATGCTTCACAGTTGATAATCTGTGAGCAATAACAATAGCCGTTTTTCCTTTAAAAAACTGTTCCAGATTTTCCATAATGACTTTCTCATTATTAGCATCCAAGGCACTGGTAGCCTCATCAAAAAAGATATATTCCGGAGATTTATAAACTGCACGCGCAATAAACAAACGTTGCTTTTGTCCGCCACTCACACCAATGCCCTCGTTTCCTATTTTGGTATTATAACTTAGCGGAAGCCCTTCAATAAATTCTTTGATATTAGCAATATCTACTGCTTTCCGAAGTTTTTGCTTATCTACATAATCTTCTCCGACTGCAATGTTATTGGCTATAGTATCATTGAATACATAACCTTCCTGCATCACAACACCACAATGATCCCTCCAAAAACGAGGTGAAACATTCTTAAGTGGTGTATTACCTATTCTGAGTTCACCTTCCTGTGGTTCATAAAACTTCATCAACAGTTTTAGCAATGTTGTCTTTCCGCTTCCACTGGCTCCAACAATTGCAGTTGTCTTCTGATAAGGAATACTCAGGTTAAGATGTTCAAAAACATAAGCGTCAGAACCTACATAACGGAAAGAAAGATCTCTAACTTCAATGTCCTCCTGAGGTATCTCACTTACATATTGTTCTTCTGCATTCTCTTCATCTTCTTTATCATGAATTTCTCCCAGGCGTTCTAATGATATTTTCGCATCCTGAGTCTGGCGAATAAAATCAATAAGCTGCATTAATGGTCCGTTCAACTGTCCGATGATATACTGCACGGAAAGCATCATCCCCAGAGTCAAATTACCATCTAATACCAGTTTTGCTGATAAAAAGCTAACCAGAATATCTTTCATCTGGTTGATAAAATTACCTCCTACAGATTGCCATTGTTCCAATGAAAGTGATTTGATACGAAGCTTGAATAACTTTACCTGCAGAAACTCCCATCCCCAACGCTTTTGTTTCTCAGCATTGTGCATTTTAATTTCTTGCATCCCATTAACGAGCTCTATAACCTTGCTCTGCTCCTGCGAGATCTGTGAAAATCTTTTATAATCTAGCTCTTTCCTTTTTTTCAGGAAAAAAGTAATCCATCCTATATAAAGAATTGCTCCTAAAAGATAAATCAGGAATAAACGGTAATCATAAAATAATAGTACAATACTAAATATAATAAGATTGACCAATGAAAATAAAGTATTGAGAGAAGAGTTAGTCAACAACTGTTCAATACGATGATGGTCATTTATCCTTTGCATAATATCTCCGGTCATCCTTGTATCAAAGAAACTAATTGGCAGTTTCATTAATTTGATAAAGAAATCGGAAATAATAGAAATATTAATCCGGGTAGAAAGGTGAAGTAAGATCCAGCTGCGGATAACTTCTATTCCCATTCTTCCAACGAAAAGCATTATCTGTGCTAATAAAACCAGATAAATAAAATTAATATCATGATTCTGAATTCCGACATCGACAATACTCTGCGTAAGGAATGGAAATATCAGAGAAAGTAAACTCCCTGCCAAAAGCCCAACTGCCAGCTGCAAAATCAGATTTTTATATTTCAGTAAGTATTTTGAAAGAAATTTAAAACTGGCTTTACTTTCGGTATCATCCCATTCAGTCTGATAAAAAGCAGGAGTAGTTTCCAGAATAAGAGCAATGCCCTCTTCTGTTTTTTCATCTGCATTTTCCCCAATCCAGAATTTAATAAACTCTTCCCGAGTATAGGTAATCAGTCCATAACTTGGATCAGAAACATATACTGTATAATCGTTTTTCTTTTTTTCAATTTTATAAACCACGACAAAGTGGTTTTTGTTCCAGTGGACAACACAAGGCAACGGAACTTCGGATGCTAAATCCTCAAAATTAATCTGTACACCAAGTGTACGGTATCCGAGATTTTCTGCAGCATCACTTAGTCCTAATAGACTACTTCCTTCACGTGTGGTTTCAGAAAGACCACGTATCTGTTGTAATGGTATGCTTTTTCCGTAATATTTACTTACAATCCGCAAACATGTAGGACCACAGTCCTTGGCATCTGGCTGCTTATAGAATGGAAATTTTTTCAATACTAATATTTTTTCACGAAATATAGAAATAAAGAGCAATCTGTACTCTGCCTCCTAATTTTTTTTATTTTGGATATTTTATACCTGACTTTAGTAATGTATTCAGATATTCTTGGTGCGTGCAATTAAATATTAAAGGCAGATATGAATATCTGCCTTTAGTTTTGTATTAAGGATTTAGACAGCCGCCATCCCACATTTCACATCTCCTTTTTATAGGATCCCAGTCAATGCAGCATTTTGGAGCCATTCCTCCATTAACCTTTTTAAGCTCATCTTTTTGTAACTTTTTCATAATGTAATATTTTATTTGGTTGGTATACAAATATGATTTTTTCAGATGACATGCGCAAGTATTTTTAAAAAATAACACCAAAAATGGAAATATAATAATACTCTTATACATTAATAATATTGACTAAAATTCTATATCGGTGTTTTTCAGCAAGTCTGAATTACTTAAATTTGTATGTAATAAAAAAACATGGATAATAATCACTTAGCCAATTACACTAAAGAAGAAAGAAAAGCTCATATTTTAAAAGAGATTAATCTGCATACACGTGTAAGTTTTGATACGCTATCTAATCAGCTTTTTGTTTCTGAAGATACCATCAGAAGAGATATTAATGAACTTGAAGCAGAATCATTAATTATAAAAATAAAAGGTGGTGCTATGACAAAGGCTTACCACCACTCTTCTGCAGCCACACAGGTTTATTCCGGAGAGGCTAAACAAATTATTGCACAAAAAACGCTTGAATTATTACACGACGGCATGGTCTTGTTAATGGGCGGAGGCACTACGGTCCGAGAATTCATTCGTTTGATTCCGAATGATTTGCATCTTACAATATTTACTGTTTCAGTAATTTCAGCTATCGAATTACTGGACAAACCCAATATTAAAACAATTATGATAGGCGGTGCCATATCTCCTTACAGCCAGATGTGCATTAGCGGAGATGTTTATAACACATTGGGAAGCATTAAGGCAGATTTATTGATTCTGGGCACCAATGCACTAGATATAGAAGGAGGTTTTTCAGATTCGGATTGGGATACCGTCCAGGTTAAAAAAATGATGATAAAAGCATCACAAAAAGTGGCCATTCTTACAATATCTGAAAAGCTAAATACTGTATTAAAAATGAAAATTGCAGATCTATCCGAAGTAGATTATGTTGTCACAGAAGCAGATTCCGGTGACGAGAAACTGCAATCATACAAAAATGCAGTTCCAAGTCTCACATTTATCTAATCCCAATTCTTCATCAGAAAATTTATCCAGTTTTGATGAAAAATATTTTTCAGGTCTTCTTCTGTATAACCGTGGTTCCGGAAAATAGAAACCAATTTTTGAAGGTCGGCTATTGTATCCAGATCATAGGGACACTGTTCGGTTCCAAAAGCTCCGTCCAGATCAGATCCAACACCAATATGAAGTGCATTTCCTGCAATCTGGCAAATATGATCCATATGCTTAAAAACTGTTTCCAGATTACACTGCATACCCAAAGGTGTAGAAACTCCTCTCTTCCAGTCCGGAACCAACATCCAGGCATCTAAAGCTCCCCCTATAACAGCTCCTCTGGCAATAAGCGCTTTAATCTGTTCATCATCATACTGCCTGTTATGATTCACCAGACTTCTGCAATTATTATGACTTGCCCAAACCGGTCCATTATAATGATCTAATGCCTGCCAGAAAGCATCATCACATAAATGAGTAACATCCAAAATCATATTCAGGCGCTCTATTTCATGTAACAATTCTATTCCTTTTTTATTCATTTCCCCTGTGGAATCAGTTCCATTGGCATAACGTCCCGGACCATAATGAGCCGGGCCAATAGCCCGAAGTCCGTAATTATATGCTTTCTCCAGGTAAGAAATATCAACTATAGAATCCGCTCCTTCCAAACTCAGTATATAACCAATTGGTTTTTTATCATTTGGTGTCCCATCATTCCATAAGGCAATATGCCGTTGTAAAGATTCCCGGTCCGTAATGGAAACCATCTCACCTTCTTCTTCCATACACTTATACCAAGCGACCTGTGCTTGCGTCTGCGCCCATGCCTGCTGTGGAGAATTCCATCCCGGAATAAGACTATCCGGCTTCACAAATCTTGCTATCTGCGTTGCAACAACAATACCTATATTCCCTTTCCGCAGATCAGGAAAAGATACAGTTGCTCTGCCTCTGTCTGGTTTATCATCCATACCTTGCTCCAATTGACGTAGCAAGCTTACATTATTTCTAAGATCCCGGTTCCATTCCATAGCATTCATGCTAAGATCCAGATGTGCGTCGAATATGAACATAAGGTTTTTAATTTTTGTTTATATATTTATTTTTCTTTTGCGGGCAAGTACTGTCCACTGATCCATAATATCTTGCTGAACATTAACAACCTGAATAGTTTCGTATAAAGCACAGGTAGGACAAATATGATAAGGAACTGCATAGATTATTTCACCTAATCGATACTGCCTGTCTCCATTATTCTGAAGTACCATGTGTTCTTCAGATTGTGATACAGGTATAAGATGGGTATCATCAAGAATTGTCAAGCGCTTGTCCAGAGGATTTTCTGAAGCAACTGCTTTATATCCTATATCAATACACAATGTATTTCCCGTAGGTTTAGACACAACAGTCCCTACCAATACTGCTGCAGGTAAAAATTTCTGTTCAGGCAAATTAATCTGATAATTTATATCCCAGAATACAAAAGTACCAGGGCTACACTCCACATCTTCCTGCTCTGCATAAAAAGGAAATGTCCCCGAACCGCCCGCTACAATCTTCAAATCAACGTTCAGCTCTTGTTTAAGGAAATATAATTTGTCTCTAATAACAGAAAATGCTACTGAAGCTTTATCCAATCTTTCCTCCATTGTACCATGCAAATGCCCATCGTAAATATGGATTCCTAAAAGGTGAATATTAGGCATTTCTATAATTTTACGGACCAGATCTTCCCAATCACTCCTAAAATCTATACCCGTCCTGTTCATACCGGTATTAATATCAATATAAAGCTTAAAAGTCTGATCATTATCTTGTCCAAGTTTGGACAAAACATCTACAATCTCAAAATTATCTACAATAACAGAAAAGTTAATTTTCGGATATTCCTGTACTAACTCCAACCAACGTTTCTGCTTTAATAAACCAGCCGGTTGATATGCCAATAATACATCCGGAATATTGTACAAAGCACACAGCTCCGCTTCCGAAATGGTTGCACATTTTACTTTATCAATTCCATAAGTCTTGAATAACTCCAGAATCTCTCCAAGCTTATGTGTTTTTACATGAGGCCTTAACTTTGTCAGATCACCATTTACAGATTCGATAAGCTTTTCTATATTGTACCGGACACGATCTGAATATATTGCCAGAAAAGGAGTATCTGTAAGGGTATCAGGATTTATTTCCCACCATTTTTGCTGCATATTGATCTTTAATTTTTTGTACAGTTTCTTTTAAATATTTAAATACTTCAAGTGATTTCTCATAATTCAGATTAGCCAAAGTTTCTGCTGAAAACAAATGTGAGCCAATCCCAACACAAGCAACACCTGACGAGAACCACTCTTTCAAATTATCCTCTTCCAACCGGACTCCTCCCGTTGGCATTAATTTCAGTTCAGGAAATGGAGATTTTATTGCTTTTACATAGTTTGCTCCACCTATAGCATCAGCCGGAAAAAGCTTAACAACCTCCGCTCCCAATTTATTTGCATATAATATTTCATTTAGAGTTGCCGCTCCCGGAATCCAATACAGATTATTATCATTACAATAGGCTGCAATCTGAGGATCGATATGTGGACAGACAATACAATCAGCCCCCATCTTATGATATTCCGCCGCATCTGCTGCATTAAGAACTGAACCTACGGCAAGTTTAACATTAAGATTATGCGTATTCTTAAATCGCATCATCTGAGCAAATACTTCCTTTGAATCTCCGGACCGGGCTGCAAATTCAATTATTTTAATTTCTGAATCAGCAGCAGATTGGAGCAATATATTGGCAGTTTCAACTCCTATTTTTGTAATTAAAGGAAGTACTCCCTGTTCTTTTAAAATATCATACATAAATCTTTATCTGTTAATTCTGTTACTGGAATTGTGATTAATAAAATGGTCTATTTCTGAGGGAGAAATAATCGCGAAATCTCCCGGAATACTTTGTTTTAAAGCCCCACAGGCTATTGCCATATCAATAGTTTCCTGTCCGGAAAAATCACCAGTAAGCCCATAAAGCAGTCCTGCGCAAAAAGCATCACCAGTACCTATCTGATCCGTAATGATATGCAGTCTTGCTTTTTTGGATTCATACAACTTATCTTCATGCAATAACATTCCATAATATACCTGTGTAGCTCCCTCCGAAATCCTGAAACTCATCGCCAGTGTCTTCAGGTATGGCATTTTCTCTTTCAGCAGTTCATACACTCTCAGAAATCTGTCAGAATGGGAATCGTTTTTATTAATATCAAGCCCAAAATATATTTCTGAAGAATCCAGATCAGCTATCGTTATTGTACTATAGTAAAGTAACTCAGGCATAATCTCGGACGGATGCTTACCATATTGCCATAATTTGGAGCGGAAATTAAAATCAGAAGAAATATCAATACCTTTATTATGAGCCGATAATATTGCCTTTTTACACATCAACGCCGCATTATTAGAAACTCCGGGACTAATTCCTGACCAATGAAACAATGAAGATTCTGACAGTACAATATCCCAATTAATATCTTCTTCATTTATTGTTGAAAATGCAGAATTACTGCGATCGTAGATTACCTGTGATGCTCTTATCTGATTACCGGATTCCACAAAATACAATCCCATTCTTTCACCACCATATATACAATCTGCTGTATCTACTTTGTATTTGTGAAGCTCGTTGATGGCCA
The DNA here is from genome assembly GCF_002023715.1 of Elizabethkingia occulta. Classification (GTDB taxonomy): domain Bacteria; phylum Bacteroidota; class Bacteroidia; order Flavobacteriales; family Weeksellaceae; genus Elizabethkingia; species Elizabethkingia occulta. The sequence goes on along the minus strand of NZ_MAHX01000013.1, from coordinate 561,658 downwards.
GCTGCGCAAGATCGTTATCCGGCAATCGTGTAACATAATGAGTATCAATCCCCAATTGAGAAAGCAAAATACAGACATTAGCTTCTGCTCCACCCGTGTAAACCTGCAATTCTTTTGTCTGCGTAAATCTATTCTCTCCGGAAACATGCATCCGAAGAAGCAATTCACCAAACGTTGTTACTTTTATGGAAGAGGTATTATCTTTCATTCAAAAGTTTTTAATACAATTCGAAAACAGCTTCTACCTCCACAGGGATATTATCCGGCAATGATCCCATTCCTACTGCACTTCTTACCCCTATACCATTCTCTTTCCCCCATACTTTTGCAAAAAGATCACTACATCCGTTAATAACATAAGGATGTCTTAGGAAGTCTGCACTACAGTTGACCATACCAAATACTTTAACGACTTTCTTCACAGCATTCAGACTATTAAAATTAGTAACAATAGTGGATAACATGGTTAAGCCTACTTGTCTTGCTGCAAGCTTGCCTTGTTCTATATCCATATCCTCGCCTATTCTCCCAATAATAAGGGATTTATCATCCCTTACCGGGCCGTGCCCTGACAAGTACAGATATTTACCATCTACTAAAAAAGGTTTATATATGCCAAGCGGTGCAGGAGCCGGAGGCAAAGACAATCCGAGTGTTTCAAACTTTTCCTGCGGTAACAAATTCATCATATTTTTTAATGTATAATAGTGTTAAGTATAAAAATAAAAACAATTCCGAGCACAGAGACCAGTGACTCCATTACGGTCCATGATCTCACCGTATCTTTCATACTGGTACCGAAATATTCTTTGAATAACCAAAATCCGGGATCATTTACATGGGAACACATCAGACTACCAGCTCCTATAGCGAGTACTAAAAGATTCGCGTCCAAAGCATCCAGTTGCAACAACGGCAACAAAACACCCGCCGTCATCAAGCCCGCTGCCGTAGCAGATCCTACACAGATTCTTATCAATGCAGCCATTAACCATGCAAGCAGATAAGGATGAATATTGATCTGACTCAGGTTATCCACAATTGTCTGACTAACGCCGCTTACCATCATTATTTCTTTCAGGCTGCCCGCTCCTCCGATAATAAGTATAATCAAAATAACATCTTTAATAGCCTCTGTAAACTCACTCATAATGGTTTTCATATCTTTTCCCATCCTGATACCTAAGGTATAGGTACATATTACCAATGATAACAACATGATAATGCTGGGTTCTCCAATAGTTTTACACACCAGACTTACATATTCATTCTTCCATATCAGAGGTAAAAGCGTTGTAATACTAAGTCCAAAAACAGGAAATAATGAAGAAGTGATACTTATCCAGAAACCCGGTTTTTCAGCATGAGGAGCAGATGCACTCATTGTAGAATTAAATGCGCTGGTCTCAGTAGTTTTAATGTTCTTTAGTGTATTGGAGAATAATAAACCTGCGATAAAAAGAGTCGGTATAGCTATAATAATTCCGTAGATAAGTACCAGACCTACATCCGCATGCAACATACTATTCAATGCCATTGGCGAAGGATGAGGCGGCAGAAATCCATGTGCGACAGATAAAGATGCCAGCATTGGAATCGCGATATAAACCTTAGGCAGCTTAAACTGATATGCTACTGAAAAAATAAGAGGCACCAGCAATATAAAGCCAACACTATAAAATAAAGGTATTCCGACAATAAATCCGGTAATCATAAGTCCCAAACGCACATACTTTTCACCTGTCCACTTCATAACAGTATCTGCAATTACAGATGCTGCACCTGAGGAAACGGTAAGCTTTCCTATACACGTACCGAAAATAATAATCAGTGTAATAGACCCCAGCATATCACCAAAACCTTTCTGGATAGTCCCAGCCAGCTTATCAACAGGAACTCCTAATGTAAGCCCTGCCAACAAAGATGTTGTAATAAATGCAATAAAGGGATTAATCTTAAATCTTACGATCTGCAGTACCAATACAACAATACATAATGAAAGAATCAGAATATTCATTATTCGTATATTATTTATCCCACCATGTTCTCGTTGTAAAAACATCTCTACCCTGTCGTTCCAGCGCTTTTGCCAGGTTAGCAGAATTAACGGAATACTCGCTCGTAGGATATTTTATACGCCTTGGTATTGTAGCATTGGTCACATTACCCGGGAAGTTTACAGGTGTCAATTGTGGATATCCTGTTCTTCTCCAGTTTGCATAAATTTCCTGTTCATCTACAAATAATCCAATCCACAATTGTGTATGTATCTGGTTCATTTTCTCATCAAATGTTCCTGAATCTTTAAACGGATTAGCTGTAAGATAAGGTGTTGCATCGCTAATTGCATAAGAAGCACCATATATTCCCATATTAAGAAAAGAAGCCTTTATTGCTTTTTCATAAAGTGTTTTAACCGACTCCCCATACCATCCTCGTAAAGAGGCCTCTGCAAGATATAACTGAGTTTCAACATTACCCAATATCAGCAACGGAGCATCCATCCGGAGAACTGTACTTTGATTAGGTTCGGAATAAGTTGCCTGTTCTGCAGGACTGGGCGCTATATTAGTTCCGTTAGGAAAACCTTTTTGCGCCGCTGGCGTTGTATTCTGTACAGATCCTTCCCATACTCCAGAATACACACTTATTCTAGGATCAGAAGTAGATTTCAACAGATCTATAAAAGTTTTACTTAGCTTACCCCCTTCATTGTTTGTTCTTCCATTTGATCCTCTGGAAAAATCCCATCTTATAGGATCAAATGCAGACGGATTACGGTTGAAATCATTAGGCCCATCTGTATATTTCATTATAGCATTATCAGCACTATTCAGAATAACACCTCCATTAATGGCTTTGGTTACCCAATCTTTTGAAAGATTAACATCCACTTTAGTCAACCTCAATCCTAAACGAAGCATTAGTGAATAAGCAAATTTTTTCCATTTAACAATATCACCGTTATAGATTAAATCAGCTTTACCAAATCCAATTTTTGCTGCATCAAGTGCAGATGCTGCTTCGTCCAGCTCTTTCAGCATGTCTTTATATACCAATTCCTGACTGTCATATTTTGGTAAGAAAATTTTATCTGTATAAGCTTTTGCAGCTTCCGTATAGGGAATATCTCCATACAAATCGGTAATACGATGATACAAATACACTTTCCAGATTCTGGCAGTATTCAGCTTGTTACTATCCTTAGGACTATCTTTTAATTTGTCTATTACCAACGTTACCTGATTTATAGCATTTGGATAAGCCTGCGAAAAATAAGCGGAATAGTATACCTCATTATCCAGATATTTATCCCCAACGCCAGACGCTTCTTTATAGGAAGCATAATGCTGCATCATTTGTCCACACTGGAGGATGGAGGTATAAAAGTAATTGTTGTTCAGTCCGTCCAATTGGGATTTGCTGAATACAAAATCCGGATTGGGTGTATCTACAGAATTAGGATTGGTATTAATATCTTCAAAACCTCTTGTACAAGAAGAAACAGACAACAGTACAAACAGTGTATATAATATTATTTTATTCATATTATGTAATTTAGATGTGATAAGATTTCTTACAATTTGACATTTAAACTCAATCCAAAGCTTCTGGTTCTTGGTACTCCGAATTGCTCTATACCTTGTGCATTTCCTGCACTAAATACAGATTCGGGATCAACATTTGGTGTCTTCTTGTAAAGAATGAACAGATTTCTGGCAACAAGTGAAACGGATATCTCTCTTATAGCTGGCAATCTTTTTATAGCAGGCAGCTTATATCCAATAACAAGCTGTCTTAGCTTTATAAAGCTGGCATCATAGACAAACATGGAAGTAATATTTCTCATTCCGTCGTAATAGTTACGCAAGTTCTCCGGAGCAATAACCATATCAACAGGTTTTCCGTTTACATCCACTCCTTTTATAGGCAATCCGTTTTCACGTCCCTCCAATGTAAGCTTTGTAAGCCCCATTCTGGTTCCGTATAAATCTGTACCAGAGAAAAGGCTTCCTCCGAATTTTGCATCTATTAAAAAGTTAAGTGTAAACGATTTGTATTTAAAGTCATTACTAAGCCCTATTCCCCACGGATGAACTCCCAAACCTAGTTCTTCCAGAGATCCTCTTGCCATCGTTGCAGAGCCACCACTTACATTATAGACAATATTTCCGCTGGCATCTGTAAGAGGTCTGTAACCTTTTATAATACTATAAGGCCTGCCTACATCACTGGTGACAATCGCATAACCATTTACCGAAGTAGCCATAGAAATAGAATTAAGCTGATCTGTAAGTGCCTCTACAGTATTTTTGTTGTAAGAAGTGTTTAAAGTAATATCCCATGAGAAATTTTTGGATTTATAAGCCTTACCATTAATCAGTAATTCTATCCCTCTGTTTCTCATTTTACCAATATTGAGCAATGAAGTGGTTGCTCCCGATGAGTTGGAAATCGTTGTTTCTACAATATCATTGGTCGTAGAACGGTCATACCATGCAAAATCAACATTCAGTCTGTTCCTGAAAAATCCCAAATCAGTCCCTATCTCGAAAGTGGTAGATGTAAGCGGACTTAAAGTAGCATTAGGCACCCTGTAGTTCGTATATCCCTGAAGTTGCTGTCCATTGTGACCACCTTGTGACAAGATAAAAGAAGGCTGCAGAGCATAAGGATCTGGTGTTGCCCCGCCTACCTGCGCCCATGAACTTCTGAATTTGGCATAAGAAATCCATTTTGGCATTTTAAAAATATCTGACAAAATCAAACTGGTTCCAATTGAAGGATAGAAAACAGAATTATTTTGAGGCGAGAGCGTTGAAAACCAATCCTGGCGTCCTGTAAAGTTCAGGAAAAAAACATTTTTATAATCTAAGTCTACAGCACCATATACCGAATTTGTTTTTGTCTTACCGTACGGATATGTATAGCTTACAGTAGACAAATTGGTTAAAGAATAAACATTATCAAGAATAAATCCGGAACCTTCTATCCGGGTTTCATCCCTCATAGTTGTACGGGAATTCACACCCAGTAAAGCATTTACCGAAATATCTTTGTAAATATTCTTTTTATTATAATTTAAAATCGCCTCCGAATTGATTGTGGATAGTGCCATCTTCGAACTCTGTAGATACCCAATAGGATTATTAAGTGTTGTTTTAGGAATATATCCTGTAAAGTTATAATTGGTATAATCCTGCCCCACTCGTCCTACCAAAAACAGATCAGGTGTAAAGTTCAGCTTCATATTCACCATCCCTATAAAGCGATTCTTGGTATCATTATTTTTTATTTTACTAATAACATATTGTGGATTAGTAGCAATCGGAACAGGATTCCAGGCTACCTCCATTCCGTTTGCATCATATCCCGGAGCCAGATTTCGTATATCTACTGTATTAGCAATCATATAAGCGCCCCAGTTAGGATTAGCTTCCGCATCCGATACAGTTGGCCTGTTGTTGGATTTTTCAATATTGTATTGTGCAACAACATCAAATTTCAGCCAGTTCGTCAAATTGACATTTCCAGCTATATTAATTGTCTTTCTGTTAAAATCTGCATTCGGAATAATATTTTTATTATCCATATTTGAAAGCGATAACCGTCCCGCCGCCTTTTCGGTTCCACCAGATAAAGCAACCGAATTGGTAAATGTATTTCCTGTTCTGTAGAAATTCCGGATATTATTCTTTTGCGGACTGTACGGCCTTTTTACACCGTCAAACTGTATTACATCACTTCCGTCCATTTTAGCACCCCAGGACCAGCGCCCTGTACTAACAGCTTCCGACTGGGTAAGAGGTTTTTTCCCTTTATCTCCTGCTCCGTATTCATATTGCCAGTCTGGTACAATAGCAACATTTTCTAAAGTGAAAGAGGTATTATAATCTATTCCGATTCCTTTTTGTGCAGTACCTCTTTTAGTATTAATAAGGATTACACCGTTTGCAGCATTAGCTCCATATAGCGCAGCAGCAGTACCTCCTTTCAGAACGGTTATACTCTGGATATCATCAGGATTGATCACCGTAGTACCATCTCCCCTATCTACATTTATTCTGGTAAGGTTTGCTCCGTTACCAATAACAGGAAGATTGAGTTGAGTATTATCAATCGGCAGATCATTTATCACATACATTGGCTGGTTGTTCCCGTTCAAAGATCCGTTTCCTCTTATCACTACTCTGCTCGAACCATTTGGACCGGTTGCAGTACTACTTACATTCACACCTGCAATTTTGCCCGTTAGTGCATTTGCCACATTTGTTTCTTTAGCTTTATCAAACTGATCCCCTTTAAGCTCGGTAATAGCATAAGTAACAGATTTACCAATCTTTTTCACCCCCAATGCAGTAATTACAACCTGCTCTATTACATTTTCTGATGATTTCAGTTTAATAAGCAAATCTTCTGTGCCATCTAGTTTATGTTCTGCAGTAGTATAGCCTGCAAAATTTACCACAACAAAAGTTTCCCCTTCCGGAAGATTTAATCTGAAATACCCTTTTTCATCTGTAGTAGTTTTCTGATCAGGATTACTTTTTGCATAAACAGTTGCTCCGGATATAGGAGATCCGTCTTCCTGATTAACAACTCTTCCGGTTACTTCCGTCTGAAAAGCACCCTGTACTGTAGCATATTTTTTAGTCACCGGTTCATTTCCCTTCATCATATATGCCATACCTCCAATAAATGTTAAAAACAATATTTTCTTCATAGCTATTTTTTCGTTTTTTAATATAAACTCAAATGTATATAAATTTTTTACATACAAAGCATTTTTTTTGCAATTAATTGCATTTTTTTTGCAAAATACTGAATAATAGCCAATATTAAACACATACAAAAGGTATTACGATTCAGATTATATAAAAGATTTAAGGATTATAATGTTATAATTTTGAAGTTTCAACTCACATTTTTTTTAAAAACAACTATTTATTTAGCCAAATACCATCGAAACATATATTAATTAAATAACAAAACAATCAATTAATATAAATATTAAAAATAACAGAAACAAAAAATAAAAATGTATTTGATAAAATATATTCAAATATTATTATAAATATGCACTTTAATATTTTGAGATAAAATTTAGACAACAGCATAGACGCCATACATTATTAAGAATTAAAATCTAATTTTAATTACAAATGAATAAATTATGAATTATTTTCACTTTTAAAATAAAAAAATACACTTATTGCATTTTTTTTGCACAACTGAGAACACAAAATATGAAATCTGAACAACAGTCAGATATGGACATGATTTATTTCAATAAAATAATTATAACTCTATAAAACCCCGTCTGAATGCTCTAAAAACAAGATAATCGAAAGTAAATCCGATATGCCTTTATTTTACTTATTCTGATATTTAAAATAAACTCCCTATTTTTGTAGCTGAAGCTAATAGTTATACGACAGAGTGAATTTAAATGAAAAATATAAATTCATACATCTTATTATTTTTTCTGTCTCTTGCAAGTATTTTTAGTAACGACTGGACCAATTCCACTACTAAGAATATTTTGCAGACATACGACAGTATTGTTGTTCACACCATTGATGTTGGTGAGGATACGGATAATAGTATACTGGTATCAGGCAGAACAATTCATGTTCTGAAAAAAGTATTCTACGATGATTCTTATTTTTACAGCCTTTTAACTCCTTCCAAAGTCGGCAAAAAGGTTTATGTTACGGATCTTCCGATCCACATCAAATGCTCAGTTAAATCCTTTCTACATTTACTCCAGTTATATTAGCGATAAGTGACTTATAATCAAATTTATAAAATTCACTTTTCAACTAAAATATTTAACAATGTATTTAAAACATGTAATAATCTGTATTGTTACAGTATTACTTATTGCTTCATGTAGTAAAGCCAAAGACAAGGGTAACAAGGAAGTAAAAAATGTACCGGTATTAAAAATTATCAAAAAAGACACCTTAGTAAGCAACCAATTTGTAACCGATATCCAAGCAAAAAAGAATGTAGAAATTCATTCCAGAATTGCAGGAATTATGCAATATATTTCTGTTAATGAGGGCCAGTTTGTAAAACAAGGTCAGCGACTTTTCAAGATTAACGATGCTGAATTACAAATGGAGCTTTTAAAATCTAATGCCAGCCTGAAGCAGGCAGAAGCAGATGTCCGTATTGCCGAAGTAGAGGTTAAACAAATCCAGAGTCTTTACGACAAAAAGTTTGTTGCCGGAAATGAACTGGAAATGGTAAAAGCCAAGCTGTCTTCCGCAAAAGCAAAACGCGCATACGCAGATGCTGAACGCAAAACCGTTTTACAAAAAATAAGTTTCACCAATATTGTTGCACCTTTTGATGGTGTTATAGATGTTATACCTTATAAAGAAGGAAGCTTGGTAGAAAACGGGTCTCTTCTTACAACATTATCTCAGCTGAATGAGATCTATGCTTATTTTTCTATTCCTGAAAACAAGTATTTTGAGATGTTGGCCAATGACAAAATTGGTGCTCACCAAAAAATTGAATTAATGCTTCCTAACGGAATTAAATACCAATACAACGGAACATTAAGAACTGCAGAGGGTGAAATTGACAAGGCCACAGGATCTATCAGATACAAAGTATCTTTTCCGAATCCTGACCACCTGATCAAACATGGTACTTCCGGAAAACTTATTATTTCGGAAGACCAACCGGATGCTATACTTATTCCGCAGAAATCTACATTTTCTATTCAGGACAAAACCTATGTTTTTGTAGTTGACTCTCAGAAGAAAGTCAAGATGAGACATATAAGTATCGGATCTACTCTCAGAGATTCTTATATTGTGGACAGCGGACTAAAATCCGGTGATATTATCGTTTATGAAGGCACACAGTCTTTAAGAGATGGTGAATCTATCAGTATAAAAAAGACTTATTAACATCCTTTCATAATCTGTAAAATCAACTAGCAATGGTAGAAATGTTTATCAGGCGAAAGGTTCTTTCGCTAGTAATCTCTATAATTATTGTTCTATTGGGAGTGATGGCTTTGTTAAAGTTACCCATCACCCAGTTTCCCGATATTGTACCTCCGTCTGTAACTGTTACAGCAAGATATACAGGTGCTAACGCCGAAGTATCTGCTAATGCAGTAGCCCTTCCACTGGAACGGGCCATAAATGGTGTACCGGGAATGACCTATATGTCCACTGTAACTTCCAATGACGGACTAACCCTTATTCAGGTTTTCTTTGAAGTCGGAATAGATCCCGATGTAGCAGCTGTTAACGTACAGAACAGGGTAACCACTGTTCTCGACGAATTACCGGAAGAAGTTATCCGTGCCGGTGTTACAACCGAAAAGGAAGTAAACAGTATGCTGATGTACCTTAACATTACGAGTAAGGACGAAAGTCAGGATGAACAATTTATTTACAACTTCACGGACATTAATATTCTGCAGGAACTGAAACGTATTGATGGTGTAGGCCGTGCAGAAATTATGGGACAGAAAGAATACTCCATGCGGGTATGGCTGGACCCTCAGAAGATGGCCGCATATCATATTTCAGCAGACGAGGTTATTACTTCTTTGCAAAAACAAAATATTGCGGCAGCGCCCGGAAAAGTAGGTGAAACATCCGGAAAGACTTCCAGCCAGCTACAATACGTTATAAAATATACCGGAAAATTCTACGATCCAAAACAATATGAAGAAGTACCTATCCGCTCGGATGCCAACGGTACAATTCTGAAACTAAAAGATATTGCCAAAGTAGAATTTGGTGCCATGAACTACGGAATGGTATCCAAAACTGATGGAAGACCGTCTGCATCAATTATGATGAAACAGCGTCCGGGCTCCAATGCTTCGGAAGTTATCAAAAATGTAAAAGCAAAAATGACGGATCTGAAAGAGACATCTTTCCCACCGGGTATGGAATACAACATGGCCTACGATGTCTCCCGATTTTTGGATGCATCCATAGACTCTGTATTGCATACTCTGATTGAAGCCTTCATCCTTGTAGGAATTGTAGTATTTATCTTCTTACAGGACTGGCGATCTACATTAATACCGGTCCTTGCTGTACCAGTTGCTTTAGTCGGGACATTTGCCTTTATGCAGACATTGGATTTCTCCATTAACCTACTAACATTATTCGCGCTGGTTCTGGCGATTGGTATTGTAGTGGATAACGCCATAGTAGTTGTTGAAGCCGTCCATGTTAAAATGGAAGAAGGCCTTAGTCCTCTGGATGCCACCATTACAGCGACAAAAGAAATTGCAGGTGCCGTAGTGGCAATTACTATAGTGATGTCCGCAGTATTTATTCCTGTTGCATTTCTGGATGGCCCTGTAGGTGTATTCTACAGACAATTCTCATTGACTTTGGCTATCAGTATTGTAATCTCAGGGGTAAATGCATTAACACTAACACCAGCCCTTTGTGCTATTATCCTGAAACCACACGACCACAATAAGAAGAAGAATATTGTGGATAAACTCTTCCAACGTTTTAACAATGGTTTCGATAAACTGACAAAAGGCTATACTAATATCCTTTCAAAATTCGCTACCCGAACAACAGTAACTTTCGGATTATTATTCCTATTCATTGGCCTTACTTGGACGACATCCAAATTCTTACCGGGTGGTTTTATCCCAATGGAAGACCAGGGAATGGCTTATGTCAGCGTTACAACTCCACAAGGTGCAACTGTAGAAAGAACCGAAAAAGTTCTGGATGAAGTTACCGAGATAGCTAAAAAGATTGAAGGTGTAGAAAATGTAACCACTCTTGCCGGGTACAGCATTGTTACGGAAATTGCAGGTGCATCTTATGGTATGGCGATGATTAACCTGAAGGACTGGAAAGACCGGAATATCTCTGTTAATGAGTTTATTGCTGAATTATCAAAGAAAACCAAAGGTATATCCGATGCCCAGATCGAAATTTTTGCACCACCAACAGTTCCGGGATTTGGTAACACCAGTGGTTTCGAATTGCGTTTACTAGACCGCTCAGGTGGAGATATTGTCAATACAGACAAGGTCACCAAAGAATTTATCAAAAAACTAAATGAAGCTCCTGAGATTCAGAATAGCTTTACCAGTTTCGATGCTACCTTCCCGCAGTATATGATCCATATTGACTATGATATGGCTGCTAAAAAAGGAGTATCTGTGGACAATGCAATGTCTACCCTGCAGACTATGCTTGGATCCTATTACGCAACTAACTTCATCCGTTTTAGTCAGATGTATAAGGTAATGGTTCAGGCAAGTCCGGAACATCGTGATACACCGGAAAGCATTCTGAATCTGTATCTGAAAAATGACGTTGGAGAAATGGTTCCTTTTTCCACATTTATTACCATAGAACGTGTATACGGCCCGGAAGTTCTTACCCGTTACAACATGTATATGTCGGCAATGATCAATGGAGAACCAGCTGAAGGCTACAGCTCCGGAGATGCTATTGCAGCAGTAGAACGTGTAGCTGTGGAAACGCTTCCGAGAGGTTTTGATATCGAATGGTCCGGTATGACCAGAGAAGAAATTTTATCTGGTAATCAGACCGTATATATCTTCGGGGTATGTCTGTTATTCGTTTACCTTCTTCTTGCAGCACAGTATGAAAGTTTCCTGTTGCCAATGCCGGTACTACTAAGTTTACCAACAGGTATTTTCGGATCTTACATTGCCTTGGTACTGGTCGGTCTGGATAACAATATCTATGCACAGGTAGCCCTTGTCATGTTGATCGGCTTGCTTGCCAAAAATGCCATTTTGATTGTTGAATTTGCTATAGCCCGGAACAAAGAAGGTTATGACATTATTCCTGCAGCTATCGAAGGGGCCCGCCAGCGTCTTCGTCCGATCCTGATGACATCTTTTGCCTTTGTAGCAGGACTTATACCGCTATGTATTGCAACTGGTGCCGGTGCCACAGGAAACCGTTCCATTGGTATCGCGGCAGCAGGTGGTATGCTTATCGGTACTATTTTCGGACTGGTTATTATCCCCGGACTTTACATATTTTTTGCCAAACTAGAAAACAAGAAGAAAGATGAACAAAAGGTTTCATAGAATTATATACATCCCTCTTGTAGTACTGGGGCTACATTCATGTACTACTCCGCAGGTATCCGATATTAAAAAAGCACCGGCATTACCCGTAAATATTCTGCCGGCAGCAAAAGACCAGCAGGCGGAATTTAAACCGGTGAATATAAATACCTATTTCAACGATCAGGCTTTAATTCAGCTGTATGATCAGGCAGTCAAGGCGAATCCCGATTTTCAGATTGCTCAACAGCGTGTAGAAATTGCGAACAGTTTCCTTAGAAGATCGAAAATGGACCTACTGCCTTCTCTTGATATCGGCACATCTGTGTCCGGAGATCATTATGGTAAATATACCATGGAAGGTGTTGGTAACTACGACACCAACCTTTCTCCTAATATCACAGATGAACAGAAGATCAATCGTGATTTCACCCCCAATTATTGGTTAGGAGCAAGAAGCAGCTGGGAAATAGATGCCTGGGGAAAGCTAAAAAATAAAAAGATAGCGGCCCAGAAAAGATATCTGGCTTCTACAGAAGGACTGCGCTTGCTACAGGTAGAGCTTTTTACAGATATAGCCAATTTATATTATCAGTTGGTAGCACTGGACCATAAACTGGCAATTTATAAACAAAACTACCAGCTACAACAAAGGGCTTTCGAAATTATTACCGCTCAGCGTGCAGTAGGAAAAGCAACCGAGCTGGCTGTACAACAGTTCAGGGCACAAAACAATAACTGGCTGGCTGAAGTTGAACATATTAAAGCAGAAATTGTAGCGGTAGAACAGGCAGTTATGACGCTTACCGGATCTTACGGTGGTGAAGTAAAACGCAGCAAAGTACTTATAACAAGCAATATGGATATCCTAAATAAATCTATAGATGTAAAAAACATTATCCATTCCCGACCGGATGTTGCTTCAAATTATTATGTACTGGAAGCTACACATGCCGATGCAAAAGCAGCAAAAGCAGCATTCTATCCCCGTATAGATATTGGTGCAGGTATTGGTTTCAATTCATTCTCTGCAGAAACATTATTCAAGCCTAGTTCGTTAGCAGCACAGCTTTTAGGTGGGTTAGTTGTTCCTATATTCAACAAAGGTCAGTTAAAACATGAATTCAATGTTGCAGATAAAGAGCAGGAAATAGCCTTTCTAAATTATCAGAAGAGTATTACTACAGCATATAATGAACTTCAGTCAATTTTAAAACAAACCAAAATTTATGAAAAGGTTTTAAAACTAAAATCTGAAGAAGTTGGATTTTTGGAAAGAGGTATAGAGGTATCTAACGATTTGTATGTTACCGGTTATGCAAATTATATGGAGCTTATCAACTCTCAGAAAAACAAGCTGCAGGCTGAATTAGATTTACTGGAATTTCAGCATCAGAATACCCGAAACAATGTTCTTTTATTCAAAGCACTTGGCGGAAATCTGGACGATTAAATAAGAAAGCAGCCTGAGAAATTTCAGGCTGCTTTTTTTTATGTGTTGAATTTCATCAAGCTGGGAAAGCGTTTTACTAATCCCAGATTAGCTGTTAATAATAGTTAAAGTTTAAAATCTGGTGAAACTTTTTTCACTATACGGTGTCATATATCTAAAATACCATAGAAACATGTACAAATTTGGATGTATAACACTACTATCTTTATTGAGTATCAGTGCTCATGCCCAGTCCGCTATTACAGGAACTGTGAAAAATCAGGATAACAAAACAATCCCATATTGCGCAATAGGAATAAAAGATTCCAAAACCGGAACTATTACTGACGGGAGTGGGAATTACAAACTTGAAATCCCTGATGAAGCCAAGAATAAGGAAATCATCTTTACGGCAGCCGGATATGCGGACAAAAGTATTCCTGCAAACGAATTAAAAACCACCAGTAATATTGTGATGGATTACAAAGTTACTAACATTGAAGCTGTTGTAGTTGGCTCCAAGAAGTTGAAGGAAAAAACAATAGGTCAAAAGTCCCGCCCCTTCCTTACTTTTTCTAAAATGTTCGATCAGAATGTTCCCACTATAGAACAGGGCAATATTTTCACGGTTTACCAAAAAACCAGGCTGGCTGCTTACAATTTCTATATTATCCCAAGTTCAAAATTCGAACAGATAACGATGAAGCTTAACATCTACAGTGTAAAAAACAATGAACCAGACCGACCTCTTTTACAAGAAAACATTATCTACAAAACCTCAACTACCGGATGGCAAAAAATTGACCTATCGCAATATAAATTAAACTTTAACAATCTTGATAAAATAGCAGTCACTCTGCAATTAGTAGATCATAAAGCACTACCAGATATTGGTTTTGTATTTGGTATTTCTGCTAAAAAATCTCTTTCAAAAAATCTGCTTTTCAGATACCAAAGCCAGGGAAACTGGGAAGCAAGTGAAGGAAGCTTTATTACCAATCTCGATATTCGTTATGATAAAGCTAAAGGAGAAAAGGATATTACCGAAGAACAGGAAGCAGACAATAATAATGATGCAGACACTAAAGCTCTTATCAGTTATTATGAACATAAAAAAACCGCCCAGAAAACAGTATATGGCAAAAATAAAGAAGGAAAATATATAGATCTGAAGGATGCCAAAATATATTATGAAGAATATGGAAAAGGGCAACCTTTGATCTTTTTGCATGGAAATAACGGGAGTATTTCTGATTTTTCTAAACAAATTCCTTTTTTTGCCAAGCATTATCGTGTAATCGTTATAGATACAAGAGGTCAGGGAAGAAGTACAGACCTTACACAAGACGCCTATAGCTACGAAAAATTTGCTTCAGATTTATATCAGGTTACCAAAAGTCTTAATCTGGAACAGGTTGATATTATTGGCTGGAGCGACGGAGGTAATACAGCTTTAATTTTTAACTATGAACATCCGGAAATGGTTAACCGTATTGTTACTATTGGTGCCAATATGAATCCCGCAGGTGTAAAAGAAACATTAATTGAACTATTCAAAAAACAAATAACCGCTAATGATCCCAAGACTAATCAGCGACTGGTAAAACTTATGCTGAATCACCCAGATATCACGTCCAATCAGTTGAGTGTTATTACCAACCCTGTTTTGGTAGTTGCAGGAAGTGATGATGTAATTAAAGATGAACATACCAGACTTATCCACAAACTTATCCGTAATTCGGAGCTGGCTATTATCCCCAATGCTACACATTATATTCCGTTTGAACAGCCTGATAAGCTGAATGAATTGATGCTAAATTTTTTAAAAAATAAATCCTAATATCATAGCCTATAGTAGAAGCAAATGTTTATATATTGATTCCTCCGGAAAATGATAAATTCTGAAAATATTATTTCCAGAATTCATCATAATAGGTATTGGTTTCTGTCTCAGGGATAACATCAAGAAATTTTCCTATTTTTTCCAATGCTGAAGTATCCAGAATTTTTTCCAGATGAGGAAACCACATCCGCTCTCCGAAGCGGATGTTTTGTTTCAGTGCACTCTAAATAAGATATTTATGCAGGAATTATTTTATAGAGAAAGCCTGCTTTACCGGAATACCTCTCCAACTATCCGGCATTTTCAATCCCAGCAGCCATGCTATAGTAGCACCAGTATCGTAAGTAATAATTGTATTCTTCAGTTCCTGACCTTTCTTTACTCCTTTACCATAAACCACCCACGGAATCAGAACCTCATCCAGAGATTTTCCGCCATGTCCTTTATCTTTACCACCATGGTCAGCCGTTACAATAATAACAGTTTCGTTGGCTATACCTGCATCCTTTACAGCCTGTACAATTTTTCCGATACGGGCATCTACCTTTTTTAATTCTTCATAATAAGCCGGTGTACGATGTCCTATATTATGACCAACACCGTCCGGCTGATCAAGATGAACAAACGTAAGCACTGGCTTTTTCGTTTTGATAACTTCTACAGCAGACTCTGTACAGAAATCGTCATTGTCTTTTGCGGGAATTCTTATATCTGTTGTTCCTTTCTGCACCAGAGGATCTATCCCCTGCCAACTGTATACCAATGCTGTTGTCAAAGAAGGTTTCTGTTCTTTTAATATACTGAAAATGGAAGGAAACATTCCTTCTTTTGTAAGATCCGAAGAAGAGATCTCCGGAACAGCACTATTCCATTCGGTGTAACCATGCAACGTAGGTCCTGCTCCCATAATCATAGATGCCCAATTAACAGCACTGGACGAAGGCAGTACGGAACGTGCTTTCAACGACCATGAACCTTCTTTCATCAGGTTCTTCAGATTTGGCATATCAGCTTCTGGTAAGGCATAAGCCCCAAAACCATCGCATCCGATAAGGACTACATGTTTTACCTTTTGTTGTGCATACACTACTAATGTGATGAAAAGACTCACCAGCACCAGAACAGATTTTCTCATGATATTTGTTTTAATGGTTATTCACCAAAGATACACAAAGTATGAGAGTTAGGTCGCTATTCTGTATTACTAAGACTTAACATAATCTGAAAATTCAAAACATTCTTTATTTAAATATTATATTTACAATTAAACCTTATAGGTTTGTGAAACCTATAAGGTTTTTATCTTATAAAAAATCCTGCCAAAATATTGAATCTTGCCAAAGCAATAGCCAATTTATAATATATCCAGAGCTTCTAAAATAGCCTGATAAATTTCTTCTAAGTCTTCTTTAGTGGTACAGTAAGGGGGTACCAGATAAATGATATTTCCCAGCGGGCGCATTAGTATACCACGCTGTAAGAAATAAGGATATAATATTTCGTGCATATCACTGAAATAGGAAGTCTCCTCATCTATTTTCCATTCCATGGCAAATATTGTCCCTGTCTGACGTACTTCTTTTACATTAGGATGCTCCGCCAATATTTTAGCAAACTCTTTATGCTGCTGCACAATACGCTGTATCTTTTCCTCTGTGTCTTTCAACAACAATAAATCCAGACTCGCTAATGCTGCTGCACAAGCCAGCGGACTTGCCGTAAAAGAATGTCCGTGAAACAATGCTTTTGTTTTATCATCCGAATAAAAAGCATTATAGATTTCCTGTGTGCAGGTAGTTATCCCCAAAGGGAGCGTTCCGCCCGTGAGACCTTTTGAGAAGCACATAATATCAGGAACTTCCGACAGATGATCTACAGCAAACAGCTTTCCAGTACGTCCAAATCCTACAAATATCTCGTCCTGAATAAGTAAAATATCCCTGGATCTACAAAACTGCATCAGCTCCGAAAGAGCTTCGGCTTCATGCATTAGCATACCGCCTGCTCCCTGTACCAAAGGCTCATAAACAAAACAAGCTGCTTCGTCCGCATACAAATCTATATAGGCTTTTATTTCTTTCAAATTCTCTTTCGTCGGAACATCTATAAACAATACTTCGAAGAGTTGCTCCCCAAATGGATTTGTCCATATTCCGCTTCCACTTACTGACATTGCTCCGAAAGTATCACCATGATAACCATTTCTAAAAGCAAATATTTTATTCTTTTTTACACCACGGTTATAATGAAACTGAAGGCACATTTTCAGTGCTACTTCTATAGCCGTGGAACCATTGTCGGTATAAAATGCTTTTTCCTGATTACCGGGTAACAAAGACAAAAGCCGTTCAGACAATTCAATAGCATTAGGATGTGTAAAACCTGCAAAGATTACCTGCTCCAGAGTTTCCAATTGCTGTGATACTTTGGCCGCTATATAAGGATGCGCATGTCCATGCAGCGTTACCCACCATGACGATACAGCATCTATATATCTTTTTCCGTCTGCATCATAAATATAAGATCCTTCTCCTCTCACAATAGGAATATGACTGGCTGTTTTCATCTGGGTATAAGGATGCCAGTTCACTTTGCTATCACGTACTATTAACTCTTGCTGCATGCTACTTCTCTTTCTTTAACCATAGGTTTCAATCCTAATTTCTGTAGCATTTGCATATCTTCCGACACTCCCGGATTTGGAGTTACTAACAATGTCTCCCGCTCGCCGGTAAAAATAGAATTTGCTCCTGCCATAAAGCACCATGCCTGCTCAGCTTCTGTCATTTCTATACGGCCAGCACTAAGACGCACCATAGAAGCTGGCATTGCAATACGGGCTGTGGCTATCATTCTTACCATATCCCAGATGTCAACTTTTGGATTATTTTCCAATGGTGTTCCCTTCACTCTTGCTAAAGCATTTACCGGAACCGATTCGGGATGTATCTCCATATTAGCCAGAGTTCTCAGCATTGCTACACGGTCTGCATGAGTTTCCCCCAAACCTATAATACCACCTGAGCAAACCGTAATTCCCGCTTTTCGCACATTGTTTATCGTATTGATACGGTTATCGAATTTCCGGGTAGAGATAATCTCGTCATAATATTCTTCTGAGGTATCCAGATTGTGATTATAAGCATATAAACCCGCTTCCTGCAATCTTTTAGCCTGTGGTTCGGTTAACATTCCTAAGGTACAACATACTTCTAATCCCATCTCATTTACACCTTTTACCATATCTATAATACGGTCGAAATCTCTGTTATCTCTTACCTCACGCCATGCTGCTGCCATACAGAAACGGGAAGCTCCTCTTTCTTTAGCTTTTTGCGCATGAGCCATTACAGTTGCTGTAGGCAAAAGCGCCTCCACTTTGATATCGGTATGATAGCGTGCTGCCTGCCCACAGTAAGAACAGTCTTCTGTACAACCTCCTGTTTTTACAGACAATAAAGTCGAGATTTGTACCTCATCTGCCTTATGCCATTCGCGATGTACTGTCGCTGCCTCATATACGAGCTCCATCAATGGCTTGTTATAAATGTCGAGCAACTCTTCTTTCGTCCAGTCATGGCGCAATGTCTTTTCTTTGGTCATATTGTTTGATTTTTACTTTTACTTTTATTTTTCAACACCTGTATTTACTGGCATTTGTTTCTTTTACTTTAAATTCCGCTGAACACTGTCAGCTACTTCCTGAATCACTTCTCTGGTAAGATCTTTAATCTCTGGTAACTCTATTACTTTTGAATTTTCCGGAATATGTTTCAACAACACTTCTCTGGTTTCCGGAACAAAGTCTCCGTTGAAAACAACAAAAGCAACTTCTATATTTCTATAGCCAAGTGCTTCCAGAGAAAGAAGTGTATGGTTGATACAACCCAGATAATCTTTGACGACAAGAATAGCAGGTATATTAAAATGTTCGATAAGATCTATCATAAACTCCTCATGATTTAACGGAACAAATAATCCACCAGCACCCTCTGTTAACAGCATATTATCGGTTTCAGGTAATCGGAAGTCATCCACCTTAATCTCTATTCCTTCCATAGCAGCAGACTGATGCGGAGATGCCGGATATTGCAAACAAAAGCGTTCGGGATGTATTCTCCATTCATCATTGGTCAATTGCTTCACAAGCATACTGTCAGATTGATCCAGATCTCCGGATTGCACAGGCTTCCAGTAATCTGCCTTAAAGTATTGCCTCAATACAGCAGAGGCTATTGTTTTGCCGACACCCGTACCTATTCCTGTAATAAAGTATTTAGTATTCATTCTGTTATTTTCTTGTTGTTATTTTTTACAACCACATAGGCACAAAGTTGCATATCGTTATACCAAGGTATCTTCGATACTGATATAGAGTACATAGCTGATGTGCAAAATTTATTTTCTATGAAAATCTTATTATCATGACTAATCCTATGTTTCTATGTGGTTTTATTGAATATTCATTCTACTATTTCCTTCTCACTGTTTTTTCTAACCACATAGACACAAAGTTGCATATCGTTATATCAAGGTATCTTCGATACTGATATAGAATACATAGCTGATGTGCAAAATTTATTTTCTATGAAAATCTTATTATCATGACTAATCCTATGTTTCTATGTGGTTTTATTGAATATTAATTCTACTATTTGCTTCTCACTGTTTTTTCTAACCACATAGACACATAGTTGTGTATCGTTATATTAAGGTATCTTCGATACTGATATAGAGTACATAGCTGATGTGCAAAATTTATTTTCTATGAAAATCTTATTATCATGACTAATCCTATGTTTCTATGTGGTTTTATTAAATATTCATTCTACTATTTGCCTCTCACTGTTTTTTCTAACCACATAGGCACAAAGTTGTGTATCGTTATATCAAGGTATCTTCGATACTGATATAGAATACATAGCTGATGTGCAAAATTTATTTTCTATGAAAATCTTATTATCATGACTAATCCCATGTTTCTATGTGGTTTTATTTAATATTCATTCTACTATTTGCCTCTCACTGTTTTTTCTAACCACATAGGCACAAAGTTGTATATCGTTATATCAAGGTATCTTCGATACTGATATAGAATACATAGCTGATGTGCAAAATTTATTTTCTGTGAAAATCTTATTATCAATACTAACTCTATGTGGTTTAAAACAGTATTTTATCTCTTTTGTGGTTAAACCAGTCTGAATATCATTTTCAGTCATGTTTCAAATTATCTTTAATTATACTGGCTAGTTCATCTATTTCCGAAGGTGAATTGAACTGATGCAGTGTAATCCGCAAACGTTCGCTTCCAGCTTTTACCGTGGGAGAAAAGATGGGATAAGTATTTATTTTTTGTTGTTTTAGCTCTTGTACAGCTTTACAAAGCTTTTCCACAGTGGGAAACTGTACAATTTGTACAGGGCTCGTACTTTGAGACAGAGCATGAATCTGGTACTTCCGGAAGTACTCTATATTGTTTTGTAATTCATTTTCTAAATGTGGATAAGTCTCAAGAAAATGATAAGCTTTAATAATTCCTTGTACCTGATATCCCTGCATGGCAGTGGAATAAATAAATGGTGAAGCAAAATTGATAAGATATTCTTTTAACACATTACTTCCCGTTATCACTGCACCCTGCATCCCGAAAGCTTTTCCATACGTTATCACTGTAGCAAGAACACGATTCTGTAAATTATACCGGTGTACCAATCCTTTTCCGAATACTCCCACCGCATGAGCTTCATCCACAATTACCCATGCAGCATATCGCTCTGCCAGTGTAATAATTTCTTGTAACGGAGCAAAGTCTCCATCCATAGAATACAGACTTTCCACAGCAATAAATACTGGCCCTGTTGTACGGGATAATAAATACTCTAAATGATTCAGATCATTATGTCTGAATTTCTTTTTCTGAGCATAAGACAAAGCACAACCGTCATGCACAGAACGATGCACCAGTTCATCAACCAATATTGTATGATGCCTTCCTGCGATACAGGAAAACAATGCGAGATTGGCTTTGTATCCTGACGGAAACAATAAGGCACTTTCTACCTTATGGACTTTGGTAATAAATTCCTCTGCCTGTTCATAAACAAGACTGTTACCACTAATCAATCGTGATCCCGTAGCTCCGGAAAGCAGTTCCGGATTTATATTTAACAATTCGAGTAAATACTGTTGAAAAGCTTTATTACCTGCAATTCCCAAATAGTCATTGGACAAAAAGTCAATTCCTTCTTCCTGTATTTTCAGACTACGGTAATTTCCATTTTCCCGTCTGTCCGCCAATACCTTATGCCAGTGCTCCGGCTGATTCATAAGATAAAACTTCTCTTCCTACAGCGTCAATCCAATCCTGAAACAATTGATTTTCTATCTTCAGAACTTCTCCGGCATAATTTTCCCAATTCTCGTGGAAACGTTCCAACTGTTGGATCATTTCTTCAAGATGGCCTTCCTCTTCCAGAATAATAGACTTTACCATTACTCTGGACTTCGTTTTATCCAATGCTTCTTGGTAAACAGGATAAAGTTCATCCGCTCTTACTTCTATAGCATAGGTTACAAACAGGTAAGAGGCATATCGAAGTGCTTTTCCGTCTAACTGAAAAGTATCTTTCAGAAAACGGCTGGCCTGCATATCCAATCTGTGGAGATATTGTCGGGTATATCCATGTGCCAGCATTTCATCTGCTTTATAATTAATACAGTAATCCGGTATCAGTTTCAGTATTTGCTTTTTCAGATAATAAGCATGACGATGTTCTTCTGCAGCATGCTTTAGCTGGATAAGATCTACCGTTACCGGATCTTCACAGGCAGATATTTTCCGGGCACCAGCATTTTCCATAAACGAAAGTGTATTCAGCCATTTCGCATGTATCTCATTATCCAGGATAATCGCTTCTATTATTTTTTGCATATAAATATTTGAAGCAAAATTATTATCTTGCCGGACCTTAAATGGTACCAGATTTAAAATAATGAGTAGTCCGGATCAGTTTTTATACAAGAAAATAATCTATATAGACAAGAAATCGTCACGACCTGTATATCTACAGATCGTTCATCAGATGATCAATGCTATACAGCGGGGATATCTGATGAAAGGAATGAAATTACTGGGAACCAGAAATATGAGCATTATTCTGGAAGTACACCGAAAAACTGTTATTGCTGCATATGAAGAACTGGATGCTCAGGGATGGGTAGAAACAATTCCAAATAAGGGAACATTTGTAATTGAAAGCGGAACTACCAAAAACATTAATATAAAGACTCCGAAAAGGCAAGACCTTGCAACTTATCCACAACAGACAGGTTTCAGTTTCCGCCAAAGTAATCTTCTGGACAATCCTTTTGAACATTCGTCCTGCACGTATATCTTTAACGACGGTGTACCAGATACACGATTATCTCAGATCGGAAACTATTCCAGCTTTTATAGTGCCAACCTGAAGCGTAAAAGCAGTTACAAAAAGATAGGTTATTATAATACCGAAGGCAGCGAATACTTTAAAGAACATCTTGCTCAGTATCTTAACCTGAGCCGGGGACTGCACATCAGTAAAAACAACCTTCTGATTACCAGAAGTACGGAAATGAGTATTTATATTATCTCCGAAATCCTTCTGTCTGAAGACGATATGGTAGTTGTAGGAGATCCCAGTTATTTTGCTGTAAATATGATCTTTCAAAAATCCGGCGCTGTTATTAAAACAATCCCGGTAGATGAGGAAGGTATTCGCACGGATCTTATAGAGGAACTGTGCAAAACCACCAAAATCAGGATGCTCTATCTAACACCGCACCATCACTACCCTACTACAGTACCTCTTAGTGCCCAACGTCGGCTTGAATTACTGTCTTTGGCTTCGCAATATGGTTTCGCTATTGTAGAAGATGATTATGATTTTGAATTCCATTATGACAATACTGCAATATTGCCGATGGCCAGCTCGGATACCGATGGCATGGTAATCTATGTAGGCTCATTTGGTAAATCCCTGGCTCCAGGATTTCGAACAGGTTTTATTGTAGCACCTGAAAATCTGATGACAGAAATGCGTAAATACCTGGGCATTATAGACAGACAAGGCGACATTATTATGGAACAGGCATTGGGAGAAATGATTGCAGAAGGTGAAATTAACCGTCACCTGAAAAAATCAGCCAAGATATATAAAGAACGCAGAGATCTGTTCGCGGGTTTGCTTCAGGAACATCTGGGGGATCATATAAAATTCAGTATTCCTTCCGGCGGACTTGCGGTATGGATGGAATGGCGGTCACCGATTAATCTTTTTCAGCTAAGTGCCCACTGTCAGCAAAACGATCTTTTTATTCCCCGTACACTATTGTACCAGAACAAAGACTTCACCGCCCTCAGATTGGGTTATGGCCACTTAGAAGAGGATGAAATGAACAAATCATTACAAATCCTTCGCAACGCAAATGAATCGCTGAAAAAATAATCTATCCTAAATAATTACAATCCGTTCAGGTTATAATCATTTTGTAGGCTTAAACCCATAAGTGTAAACATTATACGGTAATAAACGCTGTGCAAAAAATTTCGAAATAAAGCTTCCCAACAGCAAAGGAAAGAATAACAAATAGCCATTGGGCACTAAACTGCAAACCAGAAAAAGTGCTGTTAACGGAGCATAAATGGAAGCTGATAAAGTTGCTGCAGCACCAACCAATACAAAATTAATGAGAATAAGATCTGTATGGAAATAAGTATTACACGCCAAAGCAAACAGTAATCCCAACAATGCACCCGAAACAATACTCGGGGCAAATACACCACCGTCGCCACCAGCACCAAGAGTTAAAGAAGATGCCACAGGTTTCAGGAAAACCAATGCTAAAAGTAAAAGCATGGATACTTCTTTATGATTTAGAGCCTGGTTTAGAATTCCTTTAAGGCCATGATAACTGTCACCGTTTAATACCGGCAAAAAGAAAATCATACTCCCTACCATAAGAGCACCCAGATTTACACGAAGAAAATTGTTATCTATTTTTGAGAAAAAATCTTTGATACGGATCACCAGAATGGTAAAATAAACTGACAAAATCCCGCCCAGCAAACTTAGTATTATAAAAAACGGTACTGCCGACCATTTCCAGCCACTAATATTAATATCCAGTAAAGGTTTGCTATCGAATAAAAAGATAAATAGTCCTGCAATAAGAGCAGAGGCTGTACAGCTTATCGCCAGAGATTTATTGATCTTGCGGGCTATAACTTCCATAGCAAATAACCAACCTGCAAGCGGGCTTCCGAACAAAATGGCGACTCCGGCTGTTACTCCGGCGCAGATCAGTTCACGTTTATACATTTTCGCAGAAAAGCCTTGTTCATAAGCCATATTACCAACAGTAGCTGTAGCAACCACAGTGGAAACTTCAACACCTGTAGAACCTCCAAAAATTACAGTAAGAAAACCGTTCAGATAGTGAGACGGTATTTTGAAAAAAGGTAAATGATCTTTTCGTTGATCCAGAGTTTTATATATTTCTGTGATTCCTTTATTCTTTCTGTTCTGAAAAAAAAATTTTCTAAGGAAATAAATTGCCGTAATCCCAACAGTAGGCAGTACAACAAATAATAAAGAATTATGTTCTTTTGCCAAAGAGAAAAACTTTTCCTCCAGATATTCGGTAATATGCTTTAAAGAGAAAGCCATCAATGCACATATTAACCCCACCAGCAATGATAACAATATAAGTCTGAAGTAATGTCGGATAATGACCTTTTTTCTTTTCATATAAAAGATTTAGGCATTGAAAAATGCTCTGTAAAGTTACAATAATCATCTTTTTTTTCAAAATACACAGAAATAATACCTATAATAAATCAAAAGCTTTGTTATTCAGAAAAATAGCTGTATGAAAAATTATGAATTTTCAGTAAATTGCAAGTATAGTAAGACACAGCTGGCTAAATTTAATAATTTACAAATAAATGACCCAAATACACCATCTAAACTGTGTAAGAATTGTTTCTCCATTTAATGATAATGTATGTGGACATTGCTTACTGATTCAAGAAGATAATAAGCTTATCCTTATAGATACGGGCATTGGACTTCTGGACACACAACAACCTGTTGAAAGAATAGGTCAACAGCTTATTGATATGGTCGGCTACCGCTTCAGCGAAGATCTGACAGCGATACTACAAATTAAAAATCTTGGTTTTGCCCCGCAGCAGGTAACTGACTGTATTATATCTCACATGGACAATGATCATATTGGCGGTGTTGCCGATTTTCCTCAGGCAACTGTACATGTAGGAGCTGAGGAATTTGACAGTTTTAATTCCGGAAATCCCAGATACATAAAACTGCCTATGGCACATCTGCCTACCATTAAAACCTATGCTAAAACAACAGATGAGTGGTATGGTTTTGAAGCCAGAAAAATTGAAACAGATACTGAAGCTGAAATCTATCTTATTCCCCTGTTTGGTCATACCGAAGGGCATTGTGGTATTGCCATAAAGGCAAATAACCAATGGATATTTTATGTTGCAGATGCTTACTATCTGAAAGCAGAATTATATGACAGCAGCCATCCTGTAAATGAATTGGCAAGAATAAGTGCCGAAGACAATGATTTGCGCATAGAAAACATCAATAAAATACGAAAGCTAACCGATGAATATCCTGAAATTGAAGTATTTGGTTATCATGATATAGAAGAGTTCAGACGTTACAACCCTGAAAAAGTACACTAACCCATATAAACACCAATAACATGAGCAGAAAAGAACATATTATCAGAAGTTATATTAATGCTTATAACCAGTTCGACATTCCCGGGATGGTAGCCAATCTCCACGACAATATCATTTTTAAAAATATTCAGGACGGAGAAACTAACCTGCTTTTACAAGGAAAAAAAGAATTCAGACGACAGGCTGAATTGGCTAAAATGTACTTTACCGAAAGACAGCAGAATATCACATCGGTAAAACATTCCGAAGATCAGACCGAGATAGAAATAGATTATTTTGCAGTTCTTTCAGCAGACATGCCTAATGGATTAAAAAAAGGAAATACTCTCAAACTAACAGGCAAATCAATTTTCAAATTTTTGGATGACAGAATTATTGAGTTAACAGATATAAGCTAAATATGGTAAGAACAGAAACTATAATTGCAGTAAGAAATGTATCCAAAAGTTCAGAGTTCAAAAAAAAGCTGCTGAACTACAGCAGTGCCCATAGTGGAGAAACTTTCGAAATACTGAAAGATGGTGATACTGTAATCCAGTGTCTTCATAAATGGGTGAGAATTATCACCCCACAATGCTGAACATTGAAAAAAAACAACAACGGAGTTTTTTTATTTTTTAGAGTCAGTAATATCAAATCAGTTTATTCTGAGGGATCTGGACAATTATTATCTTATTATTTCTGAATAAAACCCAGCGCTGCCATGAGCAATACTAAAAACGCAATATCAGGCTTATTAATATTTGTAATGAATATTATTTATCCACAAATTCAAAATGTGAATAAAGTAATAGACACAAGTATAAAGAAGGACAACTTCAACGGTGCTATACTTTTAGCTAAAAATGGCAAAACCGAGCTATTAACTTATACCGGGCTGGCAGACAGACATTATAACATCAAATTTTCGGACAAAACAAAGTTTCATATTTTCTCACTTACCAAAACATTTACTGCGGTATTGATTATGCAGCTTTATGAAAAAGGAAAAATAAATCTGGATGCCCCTATAGAAACCTATTACCCTGAATATAAAGGTGAAGCAGCTAAGAAAGCAACAATAAGAAATTTACTCACTTACAGCAGCGGACGTGAAAATAAAGACATCAGCTCTCCAGAACTCATTCATCAGGCTTATGATAATACAATCTGGGATCTGGATGATTTTATTAATACATTTCTTTCTGAAAAATTAGTAGATCAGCCGGGTACGAAGTTTAGCTATAATAATGGCGATTATATCTTACTAGGCAAGATTATTGAAAAAATATACAATAAACCTTTTGAACAGGTTCTGAAAGAAGAAATATTAGGACCTCTGAAAATGTACAATACAGGATTTCTGCATCATAATGACATTATGCAAAATATAGACGATGGCTACGTTGCTGATGATTCAGATTCTTTTACTTTGCATACTCCTACCAATACCTATATCGACAATTTATATTCTGCCGGAGCTATGTATTCTACACCAAAAGATTTACTGATATTTGATCAGGCAGTTTTTAATCATACTATAATTAAGAAATCGACCTTGGATATTATGCTTACATCCAATAAAGAATTAGGTGATGTCGCCTTAGGCTTATGGGTTTATCCTAAAAAGTTTGGTGCTGTAAATACAATGTTTGCCGAACGACAAGGGGAAGGCTATGGACATAGTGCTAACTGGGTACATTTAATTGATAAGAATATTTCATTAATTATTTTATCAAACACCAAGGATATTAAATATCTAAATAAAATGAGAGAAAGATTGATCTCCGCTTATTACGGACAATAAATAAACAAAAGCAAATAACATAAAACACAAACATGAAGGATATACTTGATAATTATGAGACATATGGACCATTATTTTTAGTAGATCAGGAACATTACGAAGAGTTTTGCAGTTACCTTAAAAAAATAACTTTGAAAAAATCGGAGTTTTTTCTAAAGGAGGGCGAGCAATGTGAATATCTTGGTTTTTTGAAAAATGGGCTTATGCGAACTTTCTATATCAACGAAAACGGAGAAGACATCAATTTTAATTTCCATTTTAATCATCATTTTTTCACAGACTATGAAAGTATTCTTCAGAATGTAAAATCCAAGATGAACATTAAAGCACTTAAGGATTCCGAGATTATGTTATTGCATAAAGACGATTTACAAAAACTCTATCAGAAAGAAGCTTACTGGCAGGAATTCGGAAGGAAAATGACAGAAGTAATCTTTCTAAGTGCCCAGAAGAGGATAGAAGAACTTTTATATTATGTTCCCGAAAGAAGGTATTATAACCTTTTGTCAGAAAACCCTCAGATCTTTCAGTTAGTTCCTCAGAAACATATTGCAAGTTATTTAGGAATAAAACCTCAGTCTCTGAGCAGGATAAGAAACAGGACTGTAAAACGTTAACCTAAGTGAAGCATTTTTAGAAACCTCCGGTTGTATATTTGTTATACCAAAACATAACAGTATGGAAACAAACAATCTGACAATTATTTTAGTTCACGGGGCGTGGGGCGATGGCTCACACTGGAGACATGTTATTGAAAATCTTCATAATGAAGACTACATCGTTAGAAGCGTTCAGCTTCCATTAACATCGTTAGAAGACGATATCCAAAAAACAAAAGACCTGATCGACATGCAGGAAGGCAGAGTCATTCTGGTTGGACATTCTTATGGAGGTGCCGTTATCTCTGGCGCAGGACATCACGACAAGGTAGTAGGACTTGTATACATTGCTGCTTTTGCACCGGATAAAGGAGAAAGTATGGGAGGAATTTTTGAAAGAAGAGAACAGCCTTCAGGTGCTGCTAATATTTACCCGGATTCTAAAGGCTTCTTATGGATTAAATATGACAAATTCCATGAGAGTTTTGCGCAGGATCTGAATCCTGATGATTCAGTGGTAATGTCTTTATCACAAAAACCAATTCATGGAAGTATTTTCGGAACAGAAGCTGGTGAGCCGGCATGGAAAACCAAACCCAACTGGTATCAGGTTTCCGATCAGGATCATATGATTCCGCCAGCAACACAAAAAGAGATGGCAGAACGTATGGATCCGAGAAGAATCTTGCACCTGGATGCCAGCCATGCTTCATTGGCAACACATCCAAAAGAAGTTACAGATCTTATTAAAGAAGCTGTAAGCGTTATGTATTAAAATTTTTAATTTATTTATAATCCAGAACCTCCTTTTTCAGGGAGGTTTTTATTTTTCTATCGGTAGCTTATCGGAATTAATTTCAATATCACTAAATAAATAGTTGTATATATAAAATCTTTAGCTAACTTTACATAACTAAATAGTTAGTCATAAAATTTTCATCAATCAATACAAAATGAAATCAATTCTAATTTTCTTTTTAGCACTGGCCTTGTATCAACAAATACCTGCACAGGAAAATTTTGACAAGGCAAATAACAAGACAGATTCTTTCGTTCAGAAAAAAATGAAAGATTTAAGTATTCCGGGAATGGCTGTAGCCATAATAAAGGACGGAAAAATAGTAAAGAAAGCTGTATATGGGACAGCAAATATAGAATGGAATAATAAAGTTACGCCCCATACTAACTTTCAGATTGCGTCCTGCACAAAACTACTCACTTCTACCCTTCTCCTTAAAACTATCTATAACAAGAAGATAGATTTGGAACAATCTTTAGATAACTATCTGGATTCAGTTCCGGAAGATTGGAAAAAAATAAAGATTAAAAACCTCATCAGTCATTCCAGCGGCATTCCTGAATTCTATGACAGCAATAGCTATCTTCCCACAGAAGAGATTGTAAAGCAGCTTAAAAATAAGCCTCTGACATTTGAACCCGGAACAAAAGAGCAGTACGGACAGTCCGATTTCATGGTACTATCCTATATTTTGGAAAAAATATATGGCAAACCTTTTACTGTAGCTTTGCGTGATGAAGTTATCTTACCTCTGGGCATGACGGATGGAGCTTTTGACATGGAATTCAAGGTGGATGGTCGATACATGCGCACCGACATCATCAAGGAAAGAGCTACAACCTATTACAACGATAAAGGAAAACTTGTTAACTACAAATTCCTTTATCCACAATATACTTATCCGGGCGGTGGTTATTATGCATCCATCAATGATATGAGTAACTGGGCAATTGGCCTGGACAAAAGCACAATATTTTCTATTACAGCTGCAAATAAGCTAATCTACAACAGCGATAAAATAGGAGATAAAACCGCCGAATTTTCCAAAGTAGGCTGGGCTTTGGAAAATAACGGAAATATATTTTACGGTGGACACAGTGGTGGTCCTGGTTTAGGAGATGTTTTGAGATTCCCAAAGGAAAAAATAACCATAATCACCTTATCTAATGATGGAGAGTTATATCCTCAATTCTCACGGGCTATTGCATCGTGGTATATAAAGGGCTTATCTCCAAGATTAGAAATAGAAAAATTCGACAGGTAAATACGATTATTATATATTCAACGTTTTAATCCTCTACATATCTTCTGCCTGCCGCTCTGAATCCAAAGAAGAACATCAGAATAACTGCTACAGCCAGAAAATAAAAAGAACTCTGCCAGCCTGAATTCCAGTCATGCAATTTTCCAAAAATCGGAGGCCCGAAAGCTGCAATAAGATAACCAACGGATTGCGCCATTCCAGATATTTTAATAGCATTAGCACTGGATTTTGTACGCAGGGAAAAGAACAATATGGATAAGCTAAACGATAATCCGTTTGATAATCCTAACAATATTGCTGTGAAATATACCCAGTCCGATTTTAGCCATGCAAACATCAGAACACCCGCCATCATAGGAATACAAACGAAAGCAATCATTATTTTCTGATCTTTCATTTTGTTCGCAATAATAGGTCCGATAAAGGTAATAGGAAGCATGGCAATCTGAATAGTGAAAAGTACCCATCCCGGTGCATTCCCCGTCATACCATAATCTCCTAAGACAGCCGGAAGCCAGGAAACCAGGCAATAATATACCAATGACTGTAAGCCCATAAATATACTGATATTCCAAGCCTGTGCAGATTTAAACATATTGAAATCTGACTTGGCAACATCTGTTTTCTGCTGCTTTGCCGTATTTTTATTAAAGAGAAGTTCCAATATTACAACCAGCAAAGCAAGCAATGCTATTATTAACCATATTCCTAAAGATCCCTGCCAGCCGTAGCCTGTCCATTGTCCGATACTGATACTATAACCAGATGCCAAAGCTGCTGTAAGATTCATGGCCACAGCAAAAATCCCTGTCATAAGACCAATCTGCTTCGGAAAATTGTTTTTGATATATCCCGGAGTAATTACATTACCAATGGCAATACCAAGACCTATAAAAACTGATCCTGCAAATAATGTCCATACTGATCCAAACACACGCAGAAATAAACCAAAACTAAGGATTATAAGTGCATATAGTAAAAATCTGTTGATGCTGAACCGGTGAGAGAAACGGCTAACCAGAACCGAACAGCTGGCAAACATAAACAGCGGTATGGAAGTCAGTAGACTACTCTGAAAATGATCCAGATGTAATGTACTGCCTATCTGATCCAAAACTGGACCAACAGCTGTTATGGGAGATCTGAGATTACTGGATACCAGTATTACAACTAAAATATTAATCAGCAATAAAAAAACTGAAGCTTCTTTTCTTGTTTCGTACTTCATCGTCATAAAGATTAGAGTACAAAAGTAATTACGTAATTTTATTTAAATTTGCCATAATATTAATATAAAACGACATGAGCTGCAGTCAAGATCCTATCAATATAGATGATATAGAAAAGCCCTATTTTGTTTGGTTTGAAGACAATTGGATACATGATGACGAATTGCACTCGCATCGCAAAGGCCAGTTGGTATATGTGGAAAGCGGCTTCCAGTATCTGACTGTTGAAGGAAAAATTTATCTTTTACCTCAAAATCATGCTGCCTGGATACCATCAGGGCATATCCATAAAACCAATTCGCACTCCGAAAAGATCAGACTGATGATTATGTTTTTCGAAATCGATAAAGATGATTCGTTTTATAAAAAAGTCAGTGTGTTCCTAGTTCCGCCGGTGCTAAAAGAAATGATTAAATATTCTGAAAAGTGGTCTAAAAAAATACAAGAAGATCCTAATGAAACTATATTCTTAAAAGCCCTAAGCAATGAACTTCCTCAGTTTGTTGCACGCTCTCTGCAACTGCATATCAGCCCACCGGAAGACAAAAGACTGTGCAAAGCTATCGATTATCTCCATGAACATTACACCGAAGATCTGAGCATGGAAGATCTAAGTGAAATTGCAGCATTATCCCTGCGTACACTGGAAAGAGTATTTAAAAAAGAAACCGGATTGACGCTAAGTAAATACCAGCAAATGCTTCGTATTATTAAAAGTCTGGAATTATTAAGCGACCAGGAATGGACGATTTCCGAAATAGCTTTTAAAACGGGTTATAAAAGTCTGCAGGCATATACCAATAGCTTCTTTTCTGTTATGCAATACCGCCCCAGTGAGTTTCTGAAAAAATTGATTTAGATTTTATAATGCTTTTTAAATATATAACATTACTTTCATTTTGTCTGTCCTGTTATAAACCTGATCATCTATAAGGCATATAATATTGGTCATTTCAAAATGTATATTTCACGATAAATTATTCAGTAACTGCTAATTGTTTTTATAAATTCATACATTATATTATTCACTTTATAGTGATAAAATATTATATTTGTGTAATATTCATTATTAATCACTTCGACTATTTTTAGAAATGGACTAATAAGTTATATAGGTGAGAAAGCCGGCCGCTTTCTGTATGATTAATATGTGGCCGGCATTCTCTTTTTACTCCTTTATATTTCAATTACTTACATTACGTTATAAATACCTATATTTGCCACCAGTTTTTGGTGCGCCTTAAAAAGTGCTTAAAAGGGAATCAGGTGTAAATCCTGAACAGACCCGCTGCTGTAAACTTCGCAAAACAAATTAGCAATATGTCACTGTTACCATGGTAATGGGAAGGCGCTAAGGAGAAGTAAGTCAGAAGACCTGCCAGAAGTATATGTTTGATGCTTTCGTGGAATAAAGCTATATCGACCTGAATAAACTCTCCCTGATTTCCCTCCGGGATAGTCACGTACTGATATTCTCTGCATAGGCTTAAACATTTTTGATATAATGTAAGGCCAATGCTAAAAAGACTACTCTATTCCTGTTTATACTCCTTATTTCTGCTTTTTGCAGCCGGATTTACTTTTGCCCAGAAAAAAGATACAACACGAATAAAAGAAGTCGAAACTGTTGATATCTTCAAGAAAAACTCACGTGCTGTAATTCCTCCTCAGAAACTGACATCGGATATTATTGAAAAGCTGAATAACAATTCGGTTGCCGATGCTCTTCGTTACTTTTCTGGTGTTCAGATTAAAGATTACGGTGGTGTTGGTGGACTAAAAACAGTAGATATCCGCAGCCTTGGAGCACAACATGTAGGTGTCTTTTATGATGGAATCCCCATTGGTAATGCACAAAATGGAATTGTAGATCTTGGCAAGTTTTCTTTGGATGATCTGGAAGAGATAACATTGTACAATGGTCAGAAAAGTGACATCTTCCAATCGGCAAAAGATTTTGGAAGCTCAGGTACAATCTATCTTCAGCCTAAAAAAACAATCTTCAAAGATAATAGAACAACTAATCTTACTGTCCGAACTAAAAGCGGTTCTATACAAACGTTCAATCCTTCTTTCAAATTAGAACAAAAGATTTCTAACTCGGTTTCCGCTTCTCTTAGCGGAGAATACATGGACACGGACGGAATTTATAAGTTCAGATATTACCGGAAATATCCTAATGGTCAGATAGCCTATGACACCATAGCAAAGCGACATGATGCGGATGTAAAAGCTAAAAGGTTTGAAACCAGCATTAATGGGGATCTAAAAAATGGAAAATGGGATGTGAGAGCTTATGCATATTTATCTAACCGCGGATTACCTGGAGCTATTGTAAACGGGCGATTCGGCGATGAAGGTCAGAGATTGAAAGATGCTAATTATTTTGTTCAGGGAAGCTGGATGCAAAGGATCTTCCCAAAAGTACAA
The DNA here is from genome assembly GCF_002023715.1 of Elizabethkingia occulta. GTDB lineage: Bacteria > Bacteroidota > Bacteroidia > Flavobacteriales > Weeksellaceae > Elizabethkingia > Elizabethkingia occulta. Next base: position 527,456 of record NZ_MAHX01000013.1, on the reverse strand, counting down.
ACACAGCTGAAAGCAAAATTTGCATACGACTATAATCGCTATATCGACACCCTTGCACCTCAGCGTCCAAAAATCGACAATCAGTATATACAACGGGAATTTTACATATCCTCCTCTACCCTTTACCAGATCAACAACAACTGGGACGCAAGTATATCGGCAGATTTTCAGTACAATAATATGGCTGCCAACCTTTATAATTTTAGTTATCCTAAGCGATATACCACTTTGCTAGCCTTAGCAACCAACTACCGTTGGGGAAGACTAAAAGCTCAGGGAAGCTTACTCGGTACCTTTGTACAAAATAAGGTATTACAAAATGCTGCACCTGGAGATGAAAACAAATGGACACCAGCTCTTTTCCTAAGCTATCAGCCTTTCAGCCAACATGATTTTCATTTAAAAGCATTCTACAAACAGGTTTTCAGACTGCCTACATTTAACGAAATGTATTATAAAACACTCGGGGTGTCGCTTCTAAAGCCAGAATTCACACATCAGTACGATGTTGGTTTTAGTTACCGCAAAAACTTTTCCACCGGAATCGTAAAAAATATAAGCCTGAATGTAGATGGTTATTACAACAATGTAACTAATAAAATTACATCAACCTTCAATGGTAATATGTTTATCTGGATGAACCTTAGTCTTGGTAAAGTAGAAATTATAGGAACAGATGTTAATCTACAAAGTGAACTGGAGCTGGGTCTGTGGCACATACGTCCACTCCTTACTTATACTTACCAGAGAGCAAGAGATTTTACAGATCCTAAAAAAAGTTATTATGGCCACCAGATTCCTTATACACCATGGAATAGTGGCAGCTTTGCTCTGATGACGGATTATAAATCCTGGGGTCTGAACTATAGTTTTGTATATGTAGGTGAGCGTTATGATTCCAGTCAGAATAATATTCAGTACAACCATTTGCTCCCATGGTACACCCACGATCTGTCTGTACAAAAAACTTTTAAGCTGAATAAACATCAGTTGAAAGCATCTTTCGAAGTCAATAATCTTTTCAATCAATACTATGATGTTGTGCTTAACTATCCTATGCCTGGACGCAACTTCAGGTTTATTTTAAATTTCACATTATGAAAATAAAAAATTTAGCTTATCTGTTATTTATTGTTTTCCTCGCTTCCTGCCGTGGAGATCAGTATATCATACAGAAAGAAACTGAAGAGATAACTCCACCACAAGATATAGCAACCAGAGGCTTTTACCTTCTTAACGAAGGCAACATGAACAGTAATAAAGCTACTCTGGATTACTTTGACTATACTAAAGGTACTTATTCACGCAATATCTATGCGGAAGCCAATCCAAATGTAGTAAAGGAGATGGGTGACGTAGGTAATGACATTAAAATCTATGGTAACAAGATGTATGTTGTGGTAAATGCATCCAATAAAGTTGAAGTTTTGGATGCCAGAACCGTAAAAAAAATAAAAAGCATTACAGTGGAAAATGGTAGGTCTTTAGCTTTCGCTAATGGCAAAGCTTATGTTTCCTCTTATGCAGGACCTATATCTGTGGATCCGAAAGCACCATTGGGAAAAGTAATGGAAATAGATACTATCTCATTATCGGTTACCCGTGAAGCAATAGTTGGATATCAACCAGAGGAAATGGCTGTAGTAAAAAACAAACTTTATGTTGCTAACTCCGGAGGCTATCGTGTACCTAATTATGACAGAACAGTTTCTGTTATCGATTTAGCTAATTTTAAAGAAACTACTAAATACGACGTTGCCATTAACCTGAATAAACTAAAAGTAGATGCTAATGGCGATCTGTATGTAACCTCCAGAGGTGACTATCAAACGGTATCTTCTAATTTATTTATTGTAGACAGTCAAACTGGAGCCATTAAAAAGACCTTCAATATTCCAGTCGGTAATTTCACTATTGTCAATGACAAGCTTTATTATCTAAGTAATGCATTCAACTATAATACAAAAACTACAGTAAAGTCTTACGGAATTATCGATCTCAAAACCAAAGAAATTATTTCCAAAAAACTATTCAGTTCCGAATACGAAACAATGATAGAAACCCCTTATGGTATTGCTGTAAATCCAATTACAGAAGATTTGTATATAACCGATGCCGGTAATTATGTTTCCACAGGAAGTCTGTATTGTTTTGATAAAAACGGAAACTTCAAATGGAAGACTGATGGCGGAAATATCCCGGCTCACTTCGCATTTTTATATAAATAAACATTGACGCTATAATAAAAAAAATTACCCATGAAATTTTCAGACAAAGCAAACATTGCTAAAACATTTTTATTGGGAGGTATTATCCTTACAAGCCTCTACAGTTGTTCTTCGGACAATGACACCACCGAGCCCGTAGTCTATAGTAAATACATTAGCGAAGTGCTGGATTATATGCCTGCTCCGGGACAATTCACCAACGATTTGCCAAAATATAATACCGGGGACACTAAAAAAGATATGATACAAAAAGCCAACGATGCTATAGCAAAAGGGGCCAATGGTATGATACACTTAGGAGGCTTTGGGGGCTATGTCACCTTCAGATTTGACCATACTGTTGCAAATGGTGAAGGTGCTGATTTTAAAATTTTGGGTAATACTTTTGCCGGAAGCTCCGAACCCGGAATTATAATGGTTGCGTGGGACAAAAATAAAAATGGCAAGCCTGATGAAGATGAGTGGTATGAAATTGCGGGCAGTGAGTATTTTAAAGATACTACTATTAAAAACTATAGTATCACCTACTATAAACCAGATGAATCTAAAACTCCGGTAAAAGGTTCTGCAAATTGGCAGACAGATACGGAATATATCCGTTGGGAAGACAATCAGGGGAGCAAAGGCTATCTGACCAAAAACTCGTTCCATAAACAAAGCTATTATCCGACGTGGCTTGGTGAATCTTCTATCACTTTTAAAGGAACCAAAATTGCCGATAATTTTAAACAGAACAATGGTATATGGAGTTCCGCTGCGTTCGAATTTGGATATGCTGACAATGCTACTAATGACAATGATGCATCTAACATCGATATCTCCTGGGCAGTAGATAAAAGTGGAAAATATGTAAAATTACCCGGAATTGACTTTGTAAAAGTGTACAGTGCTATCCGTCAGGAAAACGGAATGTTGGGAGAAGTAAGTACTGAGGTTACGGGCGCTTATGATCTGCGAATAAAATAACTCCACTATCATAAACAGAAAACACAAAACTACTATATATCAACTATTTATTAAAAAATTAAAAAAAAATTATGAGAAAAGCATATACTTCTTTTGCTTTACCTTTATTGAGCTTTCTAGCGTTGTCATCATGTTCTAATGATGATTTTGTTGAACCGTTAGAATCTGCTCCTTCAGCAGTAGTATCTACACAAGGCTTTTATGTTGCCAACGAAGACTGGTTTGGACACGATAACGGATCTGTAAACTATTTTAAAAATGATGGTTCTATTATATACAGAGCCTATCGTGCAGCCAACAACGGTGAAAAACTTGGAGTAACTACACAGTTTGCCACTATTTACGGAAATAATGCTTACATAATATCCAAGCAAAAAAACAGATTGGTTGTAGCAGATGCCAAAACTTTAAAAATGAAAGCTGTACTTACCGAAATCGGTGGTGACGGACGTGCCTTTGTGGGGATCAACCCTAAAAAAGCTTATATCTCTACAGGCAACGGAATTTCTATATTCAATATCGAAACGCTAAAAGTAGAAGGTAATATTACAGGAGTAAGCGGCCAAACGGGAAATATGCTTTTAGTAGGTGATTATGTAATTGCTATTACACAATCGAAAGGAGCTTATGTAATCAATACCAAAACCAATACTGTAGAAAAATTAATCAGTGGAACTGACTTTGCTTCTGTTGTACAAAGTAAAGATGGTAAGGTATGGATCGGAGCCAATAAAAAGTTAATTCAGATTGATCCTTATACACTAGAAAAAACGGATGAAATTGATATTACCAATGCCCCAATCGGTGCAACATGGTATGCATGGACTGCAGGAAGTCTTTCTGCTAGTACAAAACAAAACGTATTATACTGGGCAAAAGGAAATTCAGTTGTAAAATATAACATAGCAACTAAATCGCTTAATACTTCTTTTTATGATTTAGGTAAGGACGATCAGGGTGTACAGCTTGCTTTCTACGGAGCAGGATTACGTGTGGATCCATTGACAGACAAACTGGTATTAACAGTAAAACGTAATGGCTGGGGCGATGCAGGCAGCTACAACTGGATACATATCATAGGCAATAGCGGTACATTAGAAAAGAGCATCGTTGTAAATGGCGGTAATGGTACCAGCTCTCAAGACGAACGTTATTACTGGTTCCCGGCTGTACCATTCTTCGAAGATGTGAACGCACCTGAAATCTTGTTGAATAAAATAATTGTAGCACCAGGAAAAAGAAGAGCCATTGCCCTAAATGATAAAATCGTTGATGCTGATAATACTTCTTCTTCTATTGTAAAATCTATCAGCGCTAAAGGTACAGAGCTGGCAACTTACGAGTTGAAAACAGATTCACTGATTATCAAAGCCAAAGAGTTAACAGGAAAAGAAAAAATCACCATTTCAGCGGTATCGAATGGTAAGTACGTGGAAAAAACAGTCAATATAGACGTTACACAATAATAATTTAAAGTAATTTAACTTGTAAGAAAGGGATCCGAATATTCAGATCCCTTTCTTCATTTTTATTCGGTAAAATTACTCCGGCATTACGTTATAAACAGGATCTTCTTCGATATTGACCTCTATAAATCCGCCTGCATTTTCCAGTAGACGTACACAATCTGCACTCAGATGCCTCAATACTACTTTTTTGTTATAATTTTTGTACTGTTCCGTTAGCTTTTTTAACGCTTCAATAGCCGACATATCTGCTACACGGGATTCTTTAAAATCGATAATAATTTTGTCTGTATCGGTAAGTGCATCAAACTTATCCATGAAAGCTGTTGTGCTTCCGAAGAATAATGGACCATATATTTCATACACTCTGTTTCCGTTTTCATCCATAGACTTTCGGGCACGTATTCTTTTGGCATTATCCCATGCAAAAACAAGAGCTGAGATTATAACCCCAACCAATACTGCTAATGCCAGATTATGGAGTACAACTGTAATAACAGCTACCAGTATTCCGACAAAAATATCCGACTTGGGCATTTTATTCACAATCCTTAGTGAAACCCATTGAAATGTTCCTATTGCAACCATCATCATTACCCCAACTAAAGCTGCCATCGGAATCTGTTCGATAACAGGCCCTCCGGCAAGAATAATCAGTAAAATAGTCAGCGCTCCGATAATTGCAGAGATTCTGGTTCTCGCTCCGGCTCCAATATTTACAAGAGTCTGTGCAACCATAGCACATCCTCCCATTCCGCCGAAAAATCCATTGACGATATTAGCAGTTCCTTGCGCTATTGCTTCTCTGTTAGACTCTCCTTTTGTTCTGGTAATTTCGTCTACCATGTTTAGCGTTAGTAGAGATTCCACAAGTCCCACTCCGGCCATAATCAATGAATATGGAAATATAATCTTCAGTGTTTCTGTAGTAAACGGAATAGCCGGTATATGGAAAGAAGGTAATGAACCGCTTACGGATGCAATATCTATAACTTTTTTTGTATCAATATTCAGAAAGTAAACAAGAACCGATACTATGATAATCGCGACTAAAGACGAAGGAACAGCTTTACTGATTTTTGGGAAAATGAGTACTATAGCAATCGTTAATAATGTAAGTCCTGCCATTATATACAGCATACTTCCACTCATCCATCCACTTACACCATCCTGTACTATTTTAAACTGGGCTACCTGAGCCATAAAAATGATAATTGCCAGCCCATTCAGAAAACCATACATTACAGGCTGTGGAATCAAACGCACAAATTTTCCCAATTTAAAAACTCCTACCAGAAACTGAAGTATACCCGCCAATACAACAGCTGCCAACAGGTACTGAACGCCGTGAGATGACGCCAAAGCCATCAGTACAACAACAGTTGCTCCTGCTCCACCCGATACCATTCCTGGTCTTCCTCCTAAAACTGCCGTTACAATTCCCATAAGGAAGGCAGCATAAAGTCCCATTAAAGGAGATAATCCGGCTAATATAGCAAAGGACAGAGATTCAGGAATCATAGTCATAGCAACCGTTAACCCTGCCAGTAATTCATTCTTAAAATTAATCTCCCTGAATGACTTGAGATTTAAAATATTGTTCATAAAACTGATTGTATAAGCTCTGGCCATAGAGAATCCCGGCCAAAAAAGTATTTCATAACTCACATTTTGTTCAGCACAAAATACCAGCTGCAAAGGTACAGAAAACTATAAATGCCAAAAACAGGAGTCGGAAATATCTTTAGAACTCCCTCTACCCAACAAACACATAAAGAATTATATTTCAGATATTTTCATTAACTTTAAACAAAAACATTATGGGAAAATTTGAAATTTCAAAAAGAAAAAATGGTGAGTTTCAGTTCAACCTGAAAGCTACTAACGGACAAGTAATCTTAGCAAGTGAAGGCTACTCTACCAAAGCTAACTGCGAAAACGGCATAGAATCGGTAAAGAAAAATTCTCAGGATGATAATAAATTCGACAGGAAAACCTCATCCAATGGTAAACATTATTTCAATCTAAAAGCAACCAACGGACAGATTATCGGTACAAGCGAAATGTATGAAAGTTCTGCCGGCAGAGATAATGGTATAGCTTCTGTAAAGAATAATGCCCCTGAAGCTTCCGTAGAAGATACTACTGTATAAAACAGCTATGATATAAAAAAGAAGGCTGTCTCCTATGTTTGCAAAGTCAGATGTAAGAGGCAGCTTTTTTAGGTTTATATCCGTGTTATAAAAATATTTCAGAACTATTCTATTCTCAGTTTTTTCAGGTTTTGTCGGTAAGCATCCATGATGGTAGACTTCAATATATATCCTGTATATTTTCCGTCTTTGGTAAGCAGGACATAATCTTTTCGCGAGTCTTCCATCATCCTGATTATGTTTGCTGTCGTTTCTTCTACAGATATAATATTGGCAGGTATGATAAATTCGGAAAAGTCGACTTCTTCTTCAGAAAAGAGATGCTTCCGCACATCATTTAGCATAATAATTCCTTGAATCATTAATGATCGATCCAGTACCGGAATAAAGTTCTCGCTGGTGTTGACAAATATATCTTTAATTTCCGGCGAGGTAAAATCTGTAAATACTGTTTTCAGATGGCTACTGTATAATAGGCTCACATCAATTTTATCCAAAATATTACGGTCCTTATCGGAGGTAAATACAATACCCTTATCAGCAATACTATAAATATCCATGCTATAATTATCATATCTTTTTGCAATAGCATAGCTTATAGAAGAGACCAACATCAGTGGAATAATCAGTCCATAACCTCCGGTTATCTCAGCAATAAGGAATATTGCTGTAAGTGGCGCATGGAATAATCCACTCAGTAAAGCTGCCATACCCACAACAGTAAAATTATCTATGGGCAGGTTTTTAATACCGATAAGTGTAACAGCCTTGGAAACCAGGTAACCTAAGTAGGAACCTACAAAAAGTGAAGGCGCAAAATTACCACCATTACCACCACTTCCAAGTGTTAGCCCTGTTGCTATAGATTTAATCATCATTGTAATCAGTACAACAAGCATAATCCACCACTCATTTCCATTAAGATTTTCAAACAATGAATTATCAAGTAGTTCTCCCGCCTGATTATTAGCCAATACCTTTATATTCTCATAACCTTCACCAAACAATGGGGGAAACAAAAATATAAGCATCCCCAATATACCAGCTCCTACAAAAGCTCTTGTATAAACACTTTTTGAATAATTTCCTATGCGGTGTTCTACCCAACGGAAAAGCCGTGCATGGTATACAGACAAAAATCCCGCGATAATGCCCAGAAGAACATAATAAATTGTATTATGATAATCGAAGTTTAGTCCTCTTTTAAAAGATAATAAAATACCGCCTTTTAGTGTCAGGTTCGACATAATTGCTCCTGTAGCCGAAGAAATCATAATCGGAATAAATGCCGAAACGCTCATGTCTGCTAATATCACTTCTATAGCGAATAATACCCCGGCAACCGGAGCATTGAAAGCAGTAGCAATCCCTGCAGCTACACCACAAGCCAGCAAAAGTGTCCTGTCCTTATAATTCAGTCGAAAATCCTGGGCATAATTGGATCCTAAAGCTGCACCGGTAATTGTAATCGGAGATTCCAGACCTGCAGATCCCCCCATACCAACAGTCAATGAGCTTGTAACAATCTGTGCATACATTTGCTTTTTAGGCATAAACCCTGACCTCTTGGCAACAGCAATCATAATCTGAGCCGTACCCTTTTCGAGAGAACCATTAAGAAATTTACGAATAATCAGTACAGTAAGTACAATACCCAATATAGGAAGTATACTGTTCAGATAGGGTAACTTCAGAATTTTATTAACATATGTGGTAAATTGAAAGACGCTGTGTGCAAAGGTCTTCAGAACCGTTACTGCCAATGCAGAGGTTATCCCGACAATAACGCAAGAAAAGTATAGAAACTGCCTGTCCGATAATACGATCCTCAGCAGCCCCAATATACTTTTTATATTGTATATACTCCGGCGTATAAATCTTGGACCTTTAGACCTCCTATTTTTTGACATACCCCAAAATTAAGATTCATTTTTCTAAAAATTATGGCTTCGTGTATTTTTTTTATAATTAATTATAGCTTGATAAACTGGCCAAGTTAATTAAGAGATGCCAGCCACAGGAAGCCAAACAAGCATATCAGGACTATTCCGATGATACCGGAAATAAGATATGAAATAAAATAATAGCTGAAATTTTTTAGTTTTTTCTGATAGGCATGGATAATAAGAACGATTAATGTATAAATAAAACCCGATGCCAGAAAAGAAAGAATTATAAAATAAATAAGTGCAGATTCTAAATTGAGTGAAGCGGATGAAAGCATAATGTGTTTTTTCGGATATAAATAGTTTTCAGCATTTATCTGATACGTCAAATATACCTGTTTTTAAATTTAATTATATTATTTCTTCTGAAAGCATTTATCTCGGTAAGGTTTCAAAAATAAATTCGTATTTTTAAAAAAACCTTTTTATTATCATATTTTATACCTGAAATACAGAAAAAAAATATACCTGTATTTTTATAAAAAAGATGAATAAAATTTTCAACAACAATCACAAAATGGATCGTGAAACATTAAAAGAAAAACTCCTGTTTTATATCGCACAGGGAAATGGGTTAAGTACTGAGGTTAGGGATTTGCTTATAGAATTTCGTAATCTGGGTGGGCATCAGGCAGATGCGGAAGGCATTGTAAAAGAAATTAAACACGAATCTGCGGAAGAATTACAAAACTATGCTGATGATGTACTGGACATTATTGCAGGCTGGTGTACAGCCGAAATGCGTGTATGGAATGACGAATAACAGACAACAAGACTAATTTAAATAAGTACCAAAGTAAATGTCACAAAAATTTGTAGAATGCGGACAGCATGGAAAACAGGAAATAGCATTGATATGTACCCATCTTGCACATAGTATATCGGGTAATGCTCCGCTTGGCTTCCATGAACATGATGAAGGCGATACCGGCAGACCAGATGCCTGGTGCGATCAATGTAACCAGGTGTTCGATAAAGCAGAAACAGAAGATGATTTCGATGAATGGTTTACCAACTGTGATTACAAAATTGTTTGTGTTAACTGCTGGGACGAAGTGAAGGCACAAAATATAATAACATCTGATGAGTAAGACCAATCCCATTATTTATTTCGAAATTCCTGTAAATGATCTTCAGCGGGCAGAAAAATTCTATTCAGCCATATTTGATTTTACTTTTGAGAAAGAAATAATGGACAACTATGAGATGGCTTTCTTTCCTTTTGAAGAAACTAAAAGCGGAATAACAGGAGCTCTGGTAAAGGGTGATGTTTACAAACCTACTCAAAACGGAGTTATTCTATATTTTAAAACAGAGGATATAGAAAAGACTCTCAAAAAGGTTCAGGAACATGCCGGAAGAGTTTTATATCCTAAAACCTTGAATGAAAAGTATGGTTTCGCTGTTGCTGAATTTGAAGATAGTGAGGGCAACAGAATAGCTCTGCATCAGGATCTGCACTTCTAACTTCGTAAGTTACTCCTTATAAGTTCCGAAAAGCCTGTCCCAAACAGAAGTGTAAAAACCAAAATTTTTACTTTCATTCATATGATGGAGATTATGGAATTTGGTTGTTCCGATTCCAAGTTGGTCTGATTTTTTTGGAAAAAATTCTCTGTTCAGGTGTCCTATGGTTCCCCATATAAGATTAATTGTTAGATATACTACAATAGCAACAGGAGAAAAATTATAGCACATCAGCAATACAATCATCATCAGCCCAAAGCCCAACGTCTCGAAAGGATGAAGCACAAACAAGCTTAAAAAGTTTGTACTAACATGCTCATGGTGCTTTCCGTGTAATATTTTATAAATATAAGGTGAGTGAGCAGCATAATGGAAAAGGTACATACAGAAATCCATCAGAAGGATAAGTGCAATAACCTCTAAAAATATAATACCAGCCGGAGTATTACTATCCAATATTATCCAGTGGTTTTTCCATAATAGAACTCCCAACAGCATAATACTGCTATTGCAAATAACAGTTAACAGGCTTAATAAAAAATCTGATTTTGTAACAGGATGATCTTCTTTCTGTAATTTGTCTTTACGACATGTTTTGTCAACAAACAGATATAATCCTATGGAAAATAAATATAGAAATACATTCACCACAAGACTGAATACTAACCATTGCGTCCATGAAAACTCCTGAAAAACTTTTAGATAGCCATAAAATTCAGGCCTATTAAAATTCATAAATTAGTTTTGTGCCTATTTTAGTTTCATAAAAATATGAAATTCGGATTACAATCTTAACCGGAAATTGAATTAATCACAAAAGGCAGCATCTATAAAACCTTGACAAAGTTTGACAATATTATTTTATTGCCTTGTGCGATTGGTAAAATAAAAAATGATCGGAATAAATATCCGATCATTTTTATTCACTCTATACAGGTATAAGTTATTGAGCAACTCTTATCCCACTGGCAAGTAAACGGATTTCCGTTACTGGCTTTGTTATTTTGTCAATCTCGCTTTGTGGCTTCTTAGCATCTTCAGCATAATGTTTTAATTCTTCAACAGAAGTTTGTTTTAACTGCGCTTTTCCATCCAGTAAAATTGTTTTTCCTTTAATCGCTGCAGGCAGGAAGAATGCATAATCTTTCATTTTAACAAATACCTTTGTTTTATCTGGATTGTCGAGTGTAATCCAACATCCTTTCTTAGGACATACATCGGTAACAGTAGCTTTTACCGTAATATCCTGTACTTCTTTTCTCTCGTTCAGAATTTTATTCAGATCTGCCATGCTTACGGCTGTTCCCGCTTTTGTCTGTGAAACACCTGCACCATATTCATCACCGACATTAGCATTCCCTTCCGGAAGTTGAGCTGACACTGCAATGCCTATGAAAAGCAAGCTTAAAAAAAATAGTTTTTTCATATTATTAAAATTGTTGTTTGTATTATTTCGGGAGCTCTGGTGCTCTCATTTTATATTTATAACTGTTCAGCGTTTTCAGAAAAGTCTTTTTCTAAATAAAAACAAAACCATCTAATTTAAAGAATTTATGTTTTATAATTTTCAACAAAAAAGTGAAATTTAATATCAAATAATGACCGCTGAACTGTAAAGCCATTTATAGAAATTTATGAATATATTTAAACAATGATAAATATCATTAGTATATTTAACCTTAAAATAAAAACATGAGATATTTGTATTGCTTTTTTATCCTGTTCTGTTTCAATTCAAAATCTTTTGCACAAAAACAAAATGCTGTAAAATCGGAGACAAAAGAAATTGAAAGTGGAAGAATTACGAAACAATTTACAAATGGTAAGCTTACTAGCTTTACAGTGGATATGGCGGCTGTAAACTATGGAAATACACTTTTCTTCACAAAAGAAGATAATATCATTAACATAAAAGACGGGCAGAAACCTGATGCATTGATCAGAATTTATCTAAAAAACAAAAGATATACAACCGATCTCCAGTATCAAAATAAAGAACTGATGTATATTGAGTCAATTGATTTAGACCTCAATAATCTACCGCCAAACAGCATTATCTCTTCTCAATACAAAGATGGAAAAGTAGAAAGCATTATCAGCAGAGCCAATCCCGAAGATACCCGTGGGTTGGATAAAGTGTTAAAGTTATCCTGGAGAATGGATAAAAAAACAAATCTTACAGATATTGATTCTATCTTCAATGCTCTTGCAGATGACTTTTCACAGGAAGATGCATTACTGAAAATATATTATGGTCGCTATGCTGAGAAATTTGAACCTTTACCTGTTGCTTATCTGAATACAGACAATACAGGAAAAATTAAAAAAGGAATTGTGTGGACAGAGACCAGTGGTCAGAATGGCAAGTATAACATATACAGTAATGGGAAAGTTATTAAATCTGCTAATCAGAATCTGACAGACTTCCAGAAAACTATTATGGATTATATGGAGAAAATGTAATTGTTCAAAATACTAGCATTATTGTGAAAAAACTGATTCTCATTAATTTTCTCATTCTTATTTTAGTAGGTGCAGCGTTTCTCGCATCAGAATATTTCATGACCTATCCAACAAAATTTAATATTGGAAAGTTTTTTCAACAGATTAGTTTCACACCAGGTATCCTGTTTATCATTGCTTCTGCTGTTTTTTCTTTGCCTTTTAGCTTTCTTCGTATGAAAAGGCTAAACTTCAGGGAAAAATATTTAAGAATATTCCCTGTGATGAATTTACTTTTAATAGTATTAATTATAAAAGCTTCATACCCCATCTATGCTGAAACAAAAACAAGAATTGAGGGGATGCAGCAACAGTATATTATTAAAGCAAAAAATGACATAAGAAATAACCTGATTATTTATGAATATGCGGGCGGAATTACAGATGCATATAATGAAAAACTAGCTCAGCAAACAGATAGTATTACTAAAAAATACGGAATTGTATATCAGAATACAGGCTGTATAATAGACAATGAAAGCATCGAAGCCCGAAAGAAATATACTGAGATTACAGAAGCTTATTTAATTAAAAGAAATGGGAAGGATTGGTACATAAAAATGGATGCTGAGATAAATTCTTTAAAAAAGAAAAACTAATAGCCTATTCCAAAGATTCAGACTCACTGTAATTACTAATTGCTTTTCGTAATTTCTGTTCAATACGCTTCTTTAATCTTAATGGTCTGTATAAGACCAGATTTTCTCCAAAGCCTAATAACAATCGTTCTAACTCATAATTCAGCTGAACTTTAATACTGAAAACCGTTCCATCTTCTTTCTCTTCTACAATCTGCTGACTGTGATGTAAAGGTTTGGTTCTCACATAAGGGGCATTGATTTTATCCACAAAGAAGGTAACATTTCGAGGGTGCATACTCTCCGAAACAGTAACTCCTACAACATCTTTAAAAAATTCATCCCCATTCAAATCTTTGTCGATATAGACAGTTTGTTCATCTGTTTCAATGTTTTCCATTCTGTCCAATGCCAGATTATACATAGCTCCCTTGTAAAGACATATCAGAAACCAGCGATTATTAAATTCCTTTAGTAATTGCGGGTGAACAGTATAGGTACTAAAATCTCTTGCTGTAAAGCTTTTATAGAGAATCTTCAGTACCTTTTTGTTCAATATAGCCTGATACAATACATCGATATATTCAAGACCCTTTAACTGCTCATTCTTGTCCAGATGAATAATGGACTTCTGTTGAACAGCATTTACTGAATCTTCAAGCTTCTGCAATACGCCATTCATTTCCCGAAACATGGAGAAGTCTTTAAACTGTTTCAGAATCTGTATCGCATTGTTCATGGCCTTCAGATCGTTTTCATTAACAGAAATATGATGAATGCTGTATTCCGGATCGCTATAACGATAATACTTACGTTCGTATACTTCTATCGGAGCTTCATAACCAAACTTCTCACTGCGCATATTCTGCAAATCCAGCTGTATCGTTCGTTTACTTACATACGACTCCTTACCCTCATATTCAAACAGGGCTTCTGAACATTCATCTATCAGATCTTCCAGTGTATACTTGCGGTATTTATTTTTCAGACATTTATCCAGCGTTTTATAGCGGATCAATGCATTTTTATTAGAAGACATTTTTCAAAGTTAGAAGTTAGGGACCAATTATCATACAAATTATAACACAAAGACACGATTAGATATAGCATTTCAACCGCAATCAAGGCACAAAGAAAAATCAAAGATTTTTCTTTTGATACTTCTATATTTATCTTGAGATAAAATCCTTGTGCCCTGGAAGCAGTATATTATCACTTATCTTTTGTGCCTTTGTGATGTTTCACATTACTAAGTTATTTCTTCTTCAGCGCCTCCCCTTCAAAGGCAATTCCATCCCATCCGAATTCTATAAAGTTTCTGATATTTTGGTGATCTGTACCTTCAGGATTTTTCAATACATCTTCTCTGTAGAATGCACCAAAAAGATTTAGTGTATTCTCTTTAGACAGGTTGTTTACTTTAGCAAAGCTGAATACTTTACATGAGCCATTATTCTGCCCGGCTTCATTTACCGTATTACCATTTCTGAATTCAGTTGGTGTGAAATCATAATTGCTGTCGACGTAAGCAATAACATCGTTAAATTCAATGGCCTCAGGAGATTGCTCTAATTGTTCTAGTATCATTTTATATATTCTTTGTCTGTTATTATCAATTTTTTTTTCAAAAATATAAAAATATTTTATCTGCGCAAAAACATTGCGCACTTACACAATTACTTTGCATCATCAAATTAAGAAAACGATGAAAATTACAGGAAACGAATTAATCAGCTTAGGATACAGACCAGGAAAATGGTTTGCAGAAGCATTAGAATATATCAACGAAAATAATCTGAATGAAGATCAAATGACAGCTTATCTGGAACAGTTCAGATTACCGGAGCCTATTCCGTTACATGAAGAGCCAAAAGACTTCATCATCAACATCAGAGCTGAACACGAAAGTGAAAATGACAATGTGGAAAAAGTAATCAGAACAATGAAGACACTGATGAAAACCCCAACATTAACTACCGGAGCTATAATGCCGGATGCCTGTCCTACAGGACCGGAAGGTCATATTCCTGTAGGTGGTGTAGTGGTTGCTAAAAATGCTATCCATCCGGGATTCCATAGTGCAGATATCTGTTGCTCTGTTATGTTAACAGACTTTGGAAAAGCAAATCCGAAAGTAGTACTGGATACAGCACATTCTGTAACACATTTCGGATACGGCGGAAGAGCAAGAGGGGAACAGATGCCTATGTCTGTAGAATTAATGGATTCTTTCAGAGGAAATATGTTCCTGAATGATGAAAAATTAATAAGTATAGCCCGTTCGCATATGGGAACTCAGGGCGATGGTAACCACTTTTTATATGTCGGAATTTCTAAAAATACCGGGAATACAATGCTGATTACACATCATGGATCTCGTGCTCCGGGTGCCGCATTATATGATAAAGGAATGCACGTAGCCAATCGTTTCAGACAGGATATTTCACCAGAAACTCTGAAAGAGAATGCATGGATTCCTTTTGATACAGAAGAAGGACAAGCCTACTGGGAAGCATTACAATTGATAAGACAATGGACAAAAGAAAACCATACTTCTATTCATGATGCTGTATTAGCAAAAATGGATATGGAAAAAGAAAACAGATACTGGAACGAACATAATTTCGTATTCAGAGACGGAGATTTATTCTTCCACGCCAAAGGAGCAACTCCGCTGGACGACAAATTTATGCCGGATATTACAGGCCCAAGACTCATCCCTCTGAATATGGCGGAGCCTGTATTGATTGTTCAGGGAACAACAAACGACAGAAATTTAGGATTTGCTCCTCACGGTGCAGGAAGAAACTTCAGCAGAAGCCAGCACAAAAGAACACTGGCACATATAACCAATGAAGAAGTTTTCGCGGAAGAAACCAAAGGATTGGACATCCGATTCTTTTCCAACGAAATCGATATTTCTGAGCTTCCAAGCGCTTATAAAAATGCACAAAATGTAAGGGCTCAGATTGAAGAATACGGATTATGTGAAATACTGGATGAAGTAATGCCTTACGGGTGTATTATGGCTGGCGATGTTATGAAAAATGCGCCATGGAAAAGGAAGAATAAATTTAAAAAATAATGAAAAGCCTCTACATCAAAGGGAGATTCAGATTCCGGGAATATGCAAAACACCTAAGACCATTATTAAAGAGAATCGATAATAAAAGATGTCGAAAAATCCAACTAAGAGAGGTAAATAATCATTTATGAGATGAAAACTAAAATAATAGAAAAGCTAAGGGAAACCGAAGCAAAATATAATATAGAAATATTACTCGCTGTAGAATCCGGAAGCAGAGCCTGGGGTTTTGCTTCTCCGGATAGCGATTACGATATACGCTTTATCTACAGGCATTCCAAGGATTGGTATCTAACCCCATGGGATAAAGATGAAACAATAGAGTTTATGACAGAGGATGATTTGGATGGTTCCGGTTGGGATTTGCGCAAAACCTTCCATCTGTTACTCAAGTCCAATGCAGGATTGCTCAGCTGGTTTTATTCACCAATAGTGTATATAGAAAACAAAAGCTTTACAGAATTATTCAGACCATTGGCAGATCAATGTTTCTCGCCAATAGCCGTTTCTTATCACTATCTGAGTATGAGTAAAAAATACCTGCAAGCATGCCGGAATGAGAAAGTAAAATTAAAAAGTTATTTCTATTGCCTTAGGACAGCGTTATCCGGAAAATGGATAGCAGAGAAAAAAAACAACTCCACCTGTGTTATTCAGTGATCTGTTAGCTTTAGCTGAACCTAGTATAAAAACTAAAATAGAAAATCTGATGGCACTAAAAGCTACAAAGGGTGAAGCTTATTTTCATCCAAATGATTGGGAGCTTTTCGGATTTATGGAAAAATTAATTTCAGAAAATGAAGAGCTTTCTAAAAGTTTGTCCGGAGGAAAAGCTGATAAAGCAGCAATGGAGCAGGTTTTTAGAAAACTTGTAATATAAATTTAACTACTCATGTAAAAAAATAAACTACGCAAAAACATTGCGTATATACTTAATTACTTTGCATGAGTAAATGGGACTGTAGCTCAGAGGATAGAGCAACGTAAAAACACTTTACCAGATTTTAACCTGCGCACAGGTGTGATGATAAAGTTACTTCGCTTGGGACCGTTGGTCGCCGGTTCGAATCCGGCCAGTCTCTCAATAACTGGAGTGGTGTGAGATATAAGGTTACTTCGTTCAGGAAAAAAACACCTTTATTAGTTTTAACCACTTCTTTAACTAAAAAAACAAAATAGTAATGTCAAAATTAAATTCAAAAAAAACAGCGTTTGGTTCCGGTATTATTGCGGGAAAACAAACAAATGCAGCAGGAGAATATTCCGATTATGAACTGTTGAGAAGAGTAACACTTGCTAATCTTCTTTTTGAATCCGACTATTACCAGCCGGTAGATGAAATTATGGTGCAAATAGAAAATTTGTGTTATAAAGTAACCGGACAACAGATTATTGATCTGGCACTGGAATGCCGTTTTGAACAAAAACTGAGACATACTCCATTATGGTTATTAATTCTGGCTAATGAAATTCATCATGTGAATATAAAAGATACTGTTGCTAAAATAGCCAACAGACCTGATATGACTATAGATCTGCTTCAGATGCTGAAAGCAAGAAATGGATCTTATAAAATGTCTAAATCTGTAAAAAAAGGTCTTGCGAAAGCTTTTGATCAATATGACGAATACCAGATTGCCAAATACCGAAAAAACAATATGGAAATATCATTGGTAGATGTGGTAAACCTTGTTCACCCTAAGCCTACAGCAAAAAATGAAAAGGCACTAAAAGCTTTGGTAGAAGATACTCTGAAACCTGCTAATACATGGGAAGTAGCTCTATCTCAGGGAGCTGATAAAAAAGCAACTTTCGAAAGAATGCTTACTGAAAAAAGTTTGGGGTCTCTGGCAATTCTTAGAAATCTTAGAAATATGATGGAAGCGGGGCTTTCCAGAAAGACAATGCGGGAAGCGATTGCTCAGGTAAAAAGTAACTGGCTGACTCCTTTAAATTTTCTGGCAGCACAAAGAAATGCACCGGAATATACAGCTTACATCGACGATGCCATGAAAAACTGTTTCTCTCAGGAGAAAATAGCAGGGACGACCATCTTGGCTATAGATGTATCCGGAAGTATGGGACAGGTAACCTCATCCAATTCTAAGTTTTCCAGAATGGATCTGGCTTTTGCTATGGCAGCTGTTGGTTCCTATATCTTTGAAGATCTTATTCTGGTATTCACAGCCGGTAGCGATTCTTCCCGAAAAGGAAAACATATGGTATGGGATAATACTGCAGGGCTGGGAATATTCAGACATTATAAAAAGATATATTCTGAATTAGGTGGTGGTGGTATTTTCACTTACCAGCTATGTGAATGGTTGAAGGAGAAAGGTTATGCCAAAGATGCCGAAAGACTTGTCGTAATCTCAGATAGCCAGGATATCGATGCTCAATCCGGGCTAAAAAGAAAACCAGATACTACACCCTATAAGACTTCTTATATTATCGATATCTCTACCCATACCCACGGAATAAAGACCGGAAACTGGACAGCAGAAATCAATGGATGGAGCGATCGTGTTTTCCATTATATCAAGGCTTTAGAAAACAATTAATCTAAATTAAAAAGAACAAAATGACTATAGAAGAACTAAAAGCAAATAAACTTATCCTTTTTGAAGTCGTATCCGGAAGCTGTGCTTTCGGATTGGCAACAGAGAATTCGAATACCGATATACGGGGTATTTATTATCTGCCAAAAGATTCCTTTTTTGGTCTCAATTATATCCCACAGATATCCAACGAAACCAACGATATTATCTATTACGAAATAGGTCGTTTTATGGAACTTCTGCAAAAAAACAACCCGAATATTTTAGAAATTCTGGCCAGCCCGGATGACTGTATTCTATACAAACACTCGCTTATGGATCTGGTAAATTCAAGAGAATTTCTTTCGAAACAATGTAAAGATACCTTTGCCGGCTACGCCATATCTCAGATAAAAAAGGCTAAGGGGTTGAATAAAAAAATATTGAATCCTGTAGAAAAAGAAAGAAAATCTGTCCTTGATTTTTGCTATATACTTAAAGATCATCTTTCTGTTCCTTTAAAAAAATGGTTAACGGATCAGGGAAAAGTTCAGAATAAATGTGGTCTGGTCAGCATAGATAATACCCGCGGAATCTATGCAGTATTCTATGATGAAGCCGGAACATTAGGCTATAAAGGGATTATACATACTGAAGAAGCTAATCAGGTTTAAGTATCATCCATCCCAAAGGAAGAAAAATCCATAGCTTATCTTTTCTGTAATCTGGATGCTTATTCTGTTTATTGTAAAGAATACCGTGAATACTGGAAGTGGATTTCTGAACGCAACGAAGATCGTTATAACGTGAACCGGAAACATGGACAAAACTATGACAGTAAAAATATGATGCATACTATACGGTTGTTGCAGTCCTGTGAACAAATCTTCAGAACTGGTTCTTTACAGGTACGTGTGGATAACCGTGATGAATTGCTGGATATTAAATCAGGTAAGTGGCCATATGATATGATCATGCAAAAAGCAGAAAACCTTATTTGGGCTATCGAGAATCATTACACCACTTCTTCTCTTCCGGAATATCCAGAGATACAAAGGACAGAAGGTTTATTGGTAGAAATACGGAAGAAACTGTATAAATAATTTGTTCTCTTTTGAATTTTCACACCTCATAGGTTTTAGAAACCTATGAGGTATTTTTTATATAGGAAAGACTACTTAACAGAACTATTTTTTTTAGATGCTTTTGCAACACTGTTATAATCCAGACATATATTAATCCAATAATTAAAATAGTCTGCTTTTCGAAAGCCTTCGGGTTCGACATAACAATAACCTTTAAGCTGCTTACCTCTCATAATCATTGGAATAAAGCCTGTCTTTTCCACAACCTCATCTTCAAGATCCGGATGATAGCGGCACATCAGATTATCACCACTTATATTAATGCACATTTTCCCATTAATCAGGAAGGACAAGCCTCTGAACATTTTCTTTTCTTCAATTTCTATATTTGGGACTTCAGCCAGCTTTTCCCTGACCCGATCTGCTAATTCTATACGGTACGCCATCAGATTTTAGTTTATATCAGCCTTAGAAACTTTAATTGTCCAACCTAGAATATTACACAAATGCACTAAAGCCTGTAATAGATCTGCCGACAATAAGAGAGTTGATTTCCTTAGTACCCTCATAAGAATAAATAGCTTCTGCATCCGCAACGAAACGGGCAACATCATATTCCAACAGAATACCATTACCTCCCATTACTTCACGAGCACGCGAAACAATGTCGCGGGTTCTCATGGTACAGAATACTTTCGCCAGAGAAGCATGTTCATCTTTTAGTATGCCTTCATCCTGCATTTCGGAAAGCCGGAATACTAATGTTTGCATAGCGGTAAGGTTAGACAGCATTTCCACAAGATGCCCCTGAATCATCTGGAAAGAAGCAATAGGCTTTCCAAATTGCTTACGCTTCCGCGTATAATCCAATGCACTTTCATAAGCTCCCCTTGCACAACCTGTCGCCATCCATGCAACTCCAGCCCTTGTCATTCGCAATACTTTTGCTGTATCTTTAAATGAGTTGGCTTTTTGTAACCGATTTTCTTCTGTTACCAGACAATCCTTTAATGTAATCAATCCGTTTTGCACAATCCTTAGTGCCATTTTTCCTTTGATCTTTTCTACAGAAAAACCAGGATTATCTCTTTCCACAATAAAGCCCTTTACCTCACCATCATCCAAGTCTCTTGCCCAGATAATAATGATATCTGCAAATGTGGCATTGCCAATCCACTTTTTCTCCCCGTTCAGTACCCAACCTTCTGCTGTCTTTTTACAAGTTGCTGTTAATCCACCAGCAGCGCCGGATCCTACTTCTGGTTCTGTAAGGCCAAAAGCTCCTATCTTATCAAACTTCTGCATCTGCGGAAGCCATTTTAGTTTTTGCTCTTCGGAACCACAAATATATATGGAACCCATTGCCAGCCCCGACTGTACTCCAAAGAATGTTGCTATAGAAGCATCTATTCTCGCCATTTCCATCGCAATTACACCTTCCATAAGAAAAGGCATTCCCGGACATCCATAACCTTCATAGGTAACACCGCATATATTCAGTTCTTTAAATTTCGGAATCAACTCAAATGGGAATTCATCGTGCAGCCAGTAGTTATTTACTAATGGTTTTACTTCTTTTTCCATAAAATCCCGAACCTTTAACTGAACTTCCCTTTGTTCGGGAGTCAGTGTATGGTATATATCATAAAAATCTCCATCTACAGGAGGAAGTTCTCTTTTAGGTCTGTCCTGATCCATCATTTTCATCAGTCCATTTATCTGCTTATCATCCAGCTTAGAGAAGTTATCCATAAGCTTCGGGATATCTACTTTTTGTGAAATCTTACTTAGCTTTTCAAAATCAACAGATTTAAATAAGGCTATGGCTTGCCGGATATTGGCGAAAATATTTGACATAAGAATGTGTTTAGTGATTTTTACAGATAAAAGGTACAAAAAAATTACCGGAAGATCTTTAACCACAAAGTCAAAAAAGACAGAGAATAGTATATTACTCCTTTAGGACAAAAAAGCTTATATCTAACAGTAAAAGAGATAACTATAACATAAACCCTATATCATCTCATGTATTTTTGTGGAGGTAAATGAAATAAAAAGCAAATCAAAATATAGAATAAATACTATTTAATTAGAAAATAACCTATATTATTTATTATAAAAAGTGCCGGATAGTAAACCCGGCACAACTTAGTAAATGTATTAATATTTTAAAATAGGTTTGTTTTATAAATAGGAATTTCTTTGTTCAGTAACGGGAAAGTCCCTTCGTATCTCAATGGTGAGATTCCGAATCCATAAAACATATCAGCCTGTATTTTAGCTTTTAGCTCGAAAGGCATACTTTTGTTCGGGATTAACTCTAGCTTTAAAGACGGAACAGCAGCTACTCTTCCTCTAAGCCCAGAATTGGCAATAGAAGCCGTTAAAAACTGTAACCCTACTGCTCCTTTTACTTCTACTCCAACCTCAGCAGACAACTCACCTTCAACTTTTGTAATTTTTGGACCAGCAATAGTCTGCAAATTAACATTCAGATCTGGTTTGACACCTACTAAAAAATTAGCTTTTCCTGTAAGAGCAAAGAGCTGTAATTGTGCTCTTCCGGTTGCGCTTGCTCCTACATAAGGCCCGGCAGCTATCGTCGGACTTATTATAAGCCCTGTAGGTCCCAATACGATTGGTACAATAGGAATATTAATATAATCTGTGACACTTAAAGTATATCCTAATTTCCCCTGGATATTTGCTAAAGCCTGCAGACTGATGTCATCCATGATAAAGTCTACATAATAACTGGACAGATGCCCTAAAGAAAAGGAAATATTGTACTTTATCTTTGGTGTAAATCCACCTTTTACATTAATATCCGCTGTTGCAGTAACCGGTCCTACTTGCTGTGATGGTAAAGGAATAGTTTTATCAAAGCTAAAATACTTGAAGTTAATTGTATTGCTAATGGCACTTTTGTCAATATTAGCACTCTTTTGTATGTTAATTGCTTTGGCTTCCAGATTACTAATCTTAGCATTAGTTGCCTGTGGAATCAATCCTTGTATAGGTACATAACCGGCTTGTTGACCATTAACCTGCAATGAGGCCTGTTGTGAAGGATCATATACACCGCTGATATTGCCACTGTATATAACTTCTTCAAGTTTCGCGCTGGTTGTTCTGAAAACGGGTTGACTACCCGTTCCGGATACAGAGACTACTTTAGCCAAAATATTTCTGATCTTATCGTTTTCTATCTTAGTCGCTACAATAACAGTTCCTTCTTTTATACTATCCGTCTGGTTTGTAGTATAATTAAAGCTTATTTGCTGGTCATTATCTGTAATAGCTTGTACAGATGCATCATTCAGGACGATTACATTTTTTTGTAAAACAAGATCGCCATAAGTTTTATAACCACTGTTATTTGCAGAACTTTCCGGAAGTTTATTTCCGGTTGTATCATCTCGTGAGCAAGAGCTTAAAACGAATGATAAGAACAAAGAAAAGAATACAATTGTGTATAATTTTCCTACACTTGGGGGTTGAAATCTTTTTTTCATTGGTAAAAATTTAATGTGTTTGGGATTTAGCGAATACAGTCTTTTTTCAAAAACTGCCTTAATTCTCTACAATTTATGAAAAAAAGAAAGCTTTAATGTTAACCCTAAATTAAATTCTACCATATTGATAGATAATTACAAAAGTATTCGAAGGGAAACCTCCCTGACAAAAGCCAATTCCCTAAATAATCAATCATTTATTTTTTAGTATGCTTTACACAAAGGTTTTAATTTGAAATTTAAATTCTTAATACTTTGGTGCCCCCTTAAATATATTATCATTACATTTTTCTTAATCAATTAAATATCTTAGCGATTCATTTTACCATTAAGGGTTTAAGAAAATTAAGGAACTCCATAATACTCTCAATTCTTTACATTTATTCCGGCAAAGCCCTGAATAAAATATATTCAAGGCTTCATCTTCAAAACAAATAAGACTTATTTCTGGATAATCTTACGGATTACAGGATCAAGATTACTTGGAAGGTCTGCATTTTTAATCTCAAATTTCTTTACACCCATTGCATTTAACCAATCTGCCCAGTACTGGTGGATAACATCTTCTTCGTATGGGCTGTTTTTTGCAGGATTAATACCTACTACCAATACTTCAAGATTCTGAAGTCCTTCGGTAGCAGGGATAAAACCTAACCTATTTTTAGCAATCAATTCTTTATAATTTGAAGTCGTTAGCTTTTTACTTCGTATAAATTCAGGGGTAAGAAAAGAGCTTTTATTACCCTCAGTAAACTTGCTGTCTTTATGATACATATAGCCATCCGTAATAATAACCAGAATATTGCGGTGCTTATCTTTTATACAGTAATCCTTTACTTTATTTTTAAAAAACCGCCAGATGTCTGCGCCTGTATATTGTTTCCCACGAATAGCCGATTGATAAATTTGAGGTGGAATCTCTGTAAAAACCTTATCTACTCCCGTTATTTGATCTTTTGTAGAATTCTTGTCAAATCTTACCCTAAGTTGCTGACTAAGCTTGTTCATTTGTGGATTCTGAGGCTCAGGATCAAAGAAAACCTGCATCTGATCATTCAACTGGAGTATCTTCTTATGTTTGATATGATCAACAAAGGCTTGCTCTACACTTTTTATATAATATAAATCCCGCTGATAGTAAGGCATGGAAGCATTCGGATACTTCACCGGATCTATTCTGTCCGATAAGTCCAACAAAAAACTAATATTAAGATTTTTATCTGCCACATTAGTTATGTTTTCAGCACTTGCCGTAGAATTATTTTCCTTTTGAGGAATGTTTTCTTTACCACAATTTTGTAATAGAGAGGTTGTAAGTATTAAAAATATAAATTTAATTTTCATAGCAGATATTTTTATAATACGGGTAAGTATACAGAGTTTTGAGTTTCATGCTTAGCACCAACGTTTTCCATGTGGTCATCATAAGTTTTAAGACATTCATCTACCAATTCCTGCTTTTCGTGATTAGGAAGGAAAAGCTTCTCATAAATAAAAGTGGTCCAGCCTTGTGTATATTCAGATGCATAAAGCACATATTCTTTAGTCGGAATAATCACGGCATCTATTATTCTTTGCAGTTCTGCAATCCTCCCTTGTGCATTTACAATACGTTCCCGAATATCATGTTGCTCTTTTACAAGCGTTTCTTTCTGCTGATCTAGTTCTGTAATTCTTTCCTGATGAATTCGGATATCCTGCTCACGTTTTTCCTGTTCATGCTTAATCTTATCTTTTTCTTTATGTTCTTTCATAATAAAATCGAACACCAACCCCCAAATGATATAAACAACAAAACCAGCAAATATAATCCCCCAGAACTGGATTTTTGTAAATGCTATAGACAAGTCGAATGGTGGAGAATCAAAAGTTTTATTCAGGTTATAGATTTTTTCTTCTATCTGGTAGGCTAAGATTACATCAAATACAAAAGTCGTAAGAAACAAAACACCTACTTTAAAATAGTTGAGTTTTGTTTTATTCTCCCCATACATATGAATTAAATAACCTAATCCTAAAAACACAAACGGAATGAGCGTAACAAAAGCCCCTTCCAATGTACCATCTTTCCATGCCACTTCAAAAGCTTTAGGGTCGAGCATATTCATGATAAGATTACTATCCGGATCAAATGTTTTGAAAAATGCTGAATAAGAAGTAGAAATATAAAATGTAAACAGGTACAGGCTAATTGGAATAAGGATAATAAAACCTATCCAAAATTTTGTAGAAGCACCTTTTGTAGCCTTTATATGGTATTTTTCAGGATTGCGGGCCAGGTCATTGATTTCAAACTTTATACCCTCCACTATATCTTTTATTTTCTTTATTTGCTCTTCAACTCTGGAAGTTTGTTCTTCTTTATTCTCCTGACTGACCTGTAATGCTTTTATCTCAGTTTCTTTATTTTTTTGTTCATTGTAATAAGGCTCTTTTATTGCCCTTTGCTTTTCTACCTTTTCTTTTTCTTCATTCTGAAACTTGGCATAAATAGCATTTAGGGATATAGACAGTGCTCTGGGGCTGCCTATATTTCGTCCGCCTTCTCTGTGTCCGGCTTCATGATAGGTTCTCTTTCTTACTTCTTCTTTATCTTCAGTAGATTCTTCCGGATTTATATCTTTGTTATGATTACCATTAATTAATCCGGATGGCTTTAACCGGAACAGGTTTTTGATTTGAGTTGTCATGATGCTTTAATTTTGAAGTTCATACAATATATCGCTCTTTGTTTTTCCGCTTTTTACGGCTTCTAAAAGGTAATTGGCAATTGCAGATACATTTTCTTCTACAAAGCCAAAAAGCTTTATATACTTTTCCAATGCCGATCTTTCGTTATCGTCTACATGGTCATCCGCCCAAATCATGAGTACAAGATCATACAAGTACTCTATTTTATCTTCCAATGTTTGGGGAAGCGCATTTTTGGTATCTACAGGACTTAGCAGAACTTCGTCCAGATTCTTAGCTGTAACGCCTCTTTCTTCAGCAAAACGGTACAACATTTTCAATTCAAGCTTACTAAAATTATCATCGCATATGGCCATCTGATAAAGCCTGAGAAAATGCGCTTTTAGATTTTCGGAGATCTGAATATTCATTTTTATTTCTTTTGTTTTAATGGTTGTTGGTTCATGATTCTGTCACGCGTATGAGTAACAGGTTCTTTAGGTAACGGAAGTGTATCTTTTTTTTCTTCCTGTTTCTTTTTGATAAAATTCAGACACAGAAAAAGAATTCCTGTAATAATATCCAGCGGCAGCCATAATGACTTTTTATGCAGATATATCGGAAACACGGGATTAAAAAGAATGAGAATAAATCCGAACACCGTTGTCCAGTAGTAGATTTTATTTCTAAACAGATGATATAATGCTACACCGGCTCCAATAAAAATTACAATGCGTAAAAAGGTATAATAATCAATGGGCAGCCGCAATACCGCTATAAAGCAGCATAGTGCACAGAAGAGAAAGAAATACTTCATTTACTTCACATTTTTGGAATGAACAAATCCTTCTGTACCACTTTTGTATACTCGTATTTTATACCATTTTTCTTCTTTGTTCAGAAAAATAAGTTTTGAATTTGGCTGTAAAGTTTCCAAAACTTTAAACTGATCTCCGGGTGCTTTCTTCACTTCAACTTTCTTGTCTATCGTAAACAGAAAATTGTCTTCGGTAAGTGCCATTTTACTGCTGTAATAATATACTGGGTTTTTACTTTCCCTAAAGTTTGTTTTTGAATAACCTGATTTCAGATTATTGCTATTTCCTGAAGATTTCTTTTTTGAATAGTTTCCGAAAGAGTAAGTTTTTTTCTTAGAAGAGCCACCGCTGCACACACCACATGTACCACCTGAATTACAATGAGCGCAACCCGAACAATTGGAGCATGCCGTACAATTTGCAGATCCTGTACAGCCTCTGTTATGACTATCTGCATGCAATGAAACCGGATTATAGGACGCAATTAATAATCCAGCACCTGTAAATAGAGAAAGTAACATTTTTATCATATTATATAATTTTCAAGTGTCTGATGCAATGAATCACGATGTTTGTAAATATCTTCCAATGATTCCAAAAGAATTCTTTCTCCGGCATCTTTACCATTGTGGAAAAGTTCGATCTGCTTTTTGGATGTTCCAAAATGAAAACGACAAACAGGTTTTCGGTTATTATCGTCCAATAGAACTCCAAAATAAGATTGAGTATCTCTGTGGGCAATTCTTTCCGCTGGGATCTTTTCTCTCAGAATAGCTTTTACAATTTGAAAAGCCTCCAGTTCTTCTTCTGTAGTTACAATTTTAGAAGTTTCACTATGCTCATCAACAGCAACAGGTTTCGGAGTATTAGTATCGAGTGTTTCGTTAATCACTAAAGCCGATTTCAGACGAGAGCTGATAGATTCCGTGATAGAGATGCTTAGTGCTCTTTTGGTATATTCTTTAAAAGACTGCATGCGATTTGCAGTAAGTGGCCGTTCAAAAAATTTATTTACTAACAAACGCACCAGATCATCAGAAGGATTTTCTATTTCTTTCTCGAATTCTTTTCTAATGGCTCTTATATACTTCAATGCCTCAGCAGAATCCAGGATAGATTCCAAATTATAACTCTGCTTGGTAAAACTTTCCAGCACTTTTACAGCACTATCTTTTAGATCTTCCAGATTAACCGTAAGGAATGGTTTATCATCCATAATATTCGGTTTTTCCAGATCTGCATAAAAGTTATACACAATACCATTAGTCAATACACCAAACCTGGCTTTAGAAACATGATAATATCTGTGAAGCTGCGAATTATGAGCATCGGCATTTTCCTTCCAGTTTTTGCATTCTATAATCAGAATTGGTTCCTGATTATTTTTAATCAGATAATCCACCTTCTCACCTTTCTTAGTTCCGATATCCGCAATATATTCCGGAATTACTTCTGTAGGATTAAAAATATCATAACCCAACATCTGAATAAAAGGCATTACAAAAGCATTCTTTGTTGCTTCTTCGGTTTGTACCTGCTCTTTTATTCCATGAATTCTCTGAGTTAGCTGCTCTAGTTTTAATTTGAGTTCCATTATTACTGGTATTAAATAGTTTCATCTACAACTTCAGCATCCGGAGCATTATGCTTTACCGATGCTATTCCGCTTTCCATAGAGTTTTTTGTTGCGTAATACTGGCTCATTCCGATAATTTCACCATTACCCGCTTTTAGCACGAAATAGTCTTTATCATTTTTAGCCACTCTTCTATCATATTTGGAGTCGTCCTGAGAATTAACCTTCACAGATGATATTCCCTTATGACAAGATGCTTTCTGATTATAACCTTCACTGGTTAAAATAATCTCGCCGTTCCCTGCTTTCAGATTAAACTGATATTCGCCATTTACTCTTTTAGTAATTACAAATTTTCCCATAGTGTTATTTTTAATTGGTTTAACACTCCAAAAGTAGATCGCCAGCAAAAGCTTTCCTTACGGAAACCCGTAAAATAAAAAACCTTTCAAATCAACTTTGAAAGGTTTATAATAAAGAAGCCCTGTCAAGGCTATTTTAATTATATTTTTAGTCTTCGACTTCATTATTCTTTCCTTAAAGTAAAGAACAATGGCTCAGACTGACAGCTAATTACACATCGGGATTCTAACTTCTGTTGATTAATAGTTATGATTTACAAATCTGTAATAAAGAAGCCCTGTCAAGGCTATTTTAACTATATTTTAGTCTTCGACTTCATTATTCTTTCCTTAAAGTAAAGAACAATGGCTCAGACTGACAGCTAGTTATACATCGGCATTCTAATTTCGTTTCGATTAAAAGAACTGATTACTAATCTGCGATATCAGTTTTCTAACTTCCCACTTCTAATTTCTAACTTCTGGCTCATATCAATCCCATATCTTTAAAAATAGCAACGACTTGTTCGGTAGTATTTACATTCAAAGATTCTTTCAGACCATTTAGCCTTTTTTCCACGCTGCTTAAACTGGAAGGGCGGACTCCACTATCTTTAAGATGATCCGATATAGCTTGTTGTCGCATTCCCTGACAAAGCAAATCCACCAAGGTGATATCGTATGAAGTAAATTCATATGAGTTTTTATCTTTTATAGACTTTTTCAGATTCAACGAAATATGTTTCTCATTATTGAAAACAGCTTTTATGGCTTTCTTCAGTTCCTTTGTATCTTCTCTGCCTTTGGACACATAACCGTTGATTTCATATTTACGGAAAAGGTCATCTATTATATTCGGTTTTTTCTCAATAGAGAAAACAATAACCTTTATATCCGGTTGTATTTTTTTCACAGCTTCGATAAGCTCGGAACCACTTTTAATATTTTGTTCCCGATGATCCTCGTCAAAAGACAGATCAGTGATCAGTAGTTCAAAAGGCTGTTTTTCGTGTATAGCCATCTGTACACGTTGCAATGCATCATCACAATAATAAACATATTTAGATTCTTCTATTTTCAGGTCTTCCAATGCTTTCTCTACAGAAATATTAGAACTTTCATAATCTTCAGCAACAAGGATTTTTTTAAACATCTTGAATTGGTATTTTTATTGAACAGAAAATTTTAACTCGGCTTTAAAGCCTTCTCCACTTACTGCGTCAAAATTAATTGTCCCGCCAATAGATTCCATACGGTTTCCCGTATTTTTAATTCCGTTTTTAGGAGAGAGTTTGTCACATCCTACACCATTATCTGTATAACGGATCGTAATTTCTTCATTTATGCGGTGCATTCTAATTACAACACGTGTCGCTTTGCTATGCTTCTTCATATTGGTCATAAGCTCCTGTAATACATAAAATATTTCAGCCTGAGTGTTTTTATTCAGTTTATCCCAATGTATCTCCTCATTTCCAATAATAACCAGCTGCAAGTCATCGGAAGAATAAGATTTCAGCATTTCTGTTAACTTTTCTCCAAACGGAAGGTCATTATTTTTTTCATGATCATAAGAAATATCCCGTGATTTCTCATATACAATTTCCAAATCGTCC
Organism: Elizabethkingia occulta; assembly: GCF_002023715.1. GTDB lineage: Bacteria > Bacteroidota > Bacteroidia > Flavobacteriales > Weeksellaceae > Elizabethkingia > Elizabethkingia occulta. The sequence goes on along the minus strand of NZ_MAHX01000013.1, from coordinate 496,907 downwards.
AGCATGGTATCTTTATCAATATGCTCCTGATTTTCGAGCTTTGTCATTACCCTGTGAATTCCGTTGGCGACAACATCATGAACTTTTTTAGAATATCTAAGTTCTGTCTTTTTTACTTCCAGCTCTTTTTCCTGTTGTAAAATTTTCTTTCTTCTTCTGTACCAAACTCCACCGCCTATTAATACAAGCCCCAAGATTCCTAAACCTGCATACTGTTTTAATATCTGATTTTGCTTCTTCACATTATCTGCCTGAGCCTTCAGAAAGTTAGCTTTATTCTTTTCTGTTTCGTAACGGATTAAGGCAAATTGATTTTTTGCCTTATTTCTGGCAGTCTGCAAACTGTCATTTAGTTTTTGATAGGTCAGAAAGTATTGTTTAGATTTTTCAGGATTTTCAAGAATAATTAATTTCTGAAGGGCTTCTATTTGATCATTAGGATTATTTATTTGCCTAGCCGTTACATACATCTTATTAGCATATATTAAGGCAGAATCAGACTTTTCGTTTATATAATAGTCCGCTAAATGCGCATAACTGGAATTCTGACCAAAAATATCTTTCTCCTCTAATCGAATATTCAAAGCTTTTTTAAATTCCGAAACCGGATTATAATCAGAATTTTGAAGCCATTTAGTCTTTGCTAAGTTTGTAAGTGCTCTTGAATATTCACTTTTATTCCTACTACCTTCTTTTAATATTTGACTATATATTTTTAAAGCTTTATCAAATTCTTCATTTTCTCTATAAACATTTGCTTTATTGTTCAAAAACACTTTAGTATCTAGAGAATTTTTTGAAAATTTGGTTGCCAAATTATAAAATTTAATTGAATTAGTATATTCTTTTAAATTATAAGTAACAACTCCTAAGTTATTATAATTAGAATTTATATAATTACATTCCTCTACTTCATTCTCATTAAAATACTTAATAGCCTCTAAAGAAGTTTCCTGTGCTCCAAAATAATCACCCTGATCGGTTAAAATAATGCCCATATTCATCAGGCATTTTCCAACACCCAAACTGTCATTATTCTTCAAATAGATTTCTTTTGCTTTATTAAAATTTTGAAAAGCATTAATGGGATCTTTCTTATCCAGATATGACCAAGCTTTTTCATAGTAAGGATTATCTACTTTCTCAGGTTTATTAACAGTACTTTCTTTAATTTTTGTACATGAAACCATCAAGACAAATAATAAAAAATAGAGTATTCTCAAGATTATTATATTTTCAGCCTAAGTTAAAAAAATAATGCGTAAAATATTCGTTCTTTATTTTTTATAGCATTAATACATTCATAAATATTTTCTTTTATACGAATCCAAACAATACTTCCCCGTATCTTCTACATAGCAAAGAGAAAGGCAGCATTTCTGCCGCCTTTCCTTTAAATTATTTTCTTGGAATTTGTCCATTATCTCCACTCGTATCTCCGCCGATATCTCCTACTGTATCTCCCGGATCTCCCGGATCTCCCGAGTCCATACTATATGTAGAAATAGTAGTTGGATGGTTTACTGGTGCTGGTGTATTATTATTTGGAAATGCTAAGCCTAGTAGCATTAAAATCAAGTTAATCATTGTTTCAAAAATTTAAAGTTTTGCATAAGTGTTCTTCCCTGCGAAACAGATCACAGGCGGTGTTACACATTGTTTAAAAAAGAAGCGCTTCTTAAATTTTTGGGAAGTAGGCTTTCAAAAACGGAGGAGCAAATTCTGCTTCCCAACCCAGAGATTTACACTCCGTTTTATCCGGCTATTTTAAAAATCAGTTTTGTACTTTTGTTTTTATAAGTATTTGTTTATCACCGATTTTGTTATGACAAATATAGACCAGCAACAAACCATAATCCCAGACAGGCGATGGACAGCAAATAGACAGAGAAATGGGTATTATTATGGGAAACCGTATTTTTTTGGACAGCTATCTGTCTAATTTGGACACGTTATTAATTCTTAATGATAATTCTATGGGAGAAAACTACCAACGTAAGAGAATTTTAGTGCAAAAAGTATTCGAAAAAGTAAAAAATGAAACTCAAAGAAATACCAAAAATTCTATTGCAGAATATTTAAGTACACATTTCGAGGAGAGATTTAATTTGTCAAGAGATACTGCAACATATGCTCGATATCATAGAAGATTGATTGAGCAGAATGAGAATTATAATATCGATGACGTAATGCTGAGACATCTAAGTCAGTTTCTGGGCTATCAAAACTTTGAAGACTTCTGCCAAAACATTAGCATTGAAAAAGAAAAAGGTGATACTACTGTAAAAATAAGTATTAACGAGGATGAAGAATCTTTATCGGCAAGGCTTTCCAATATATTTGTTACGATTACCAATGCTCCGGTTTTCAATCTGTCGGAGTTCTTACAAAACAACAAAGCCAATATGGGAATTATAGGAGTTATTCTTGCCGGATCACTCATCGGTGGTACTATGTATGATAAGGACAAACCTAATTCCGGTATTACAACTACAACAGGATTTCTTCTGAAAGAAAAGAAGTGCATGTATTGGAATGACAGCACTTATACCACTACTGTATGTGAAGATAAAAACCCTCACCGTATCATTATTCCTATAGATTCTACAGAACTTGACTATTTTAAAAAAATTACAAGACCCGATACTTTAACTTCGGAGAATGCGCTGGGTAAAATCTGGTATTCCAAACGTTGGAACAAGGTTGACTTTTTTACCACTAATAATAGAAAAGGGACCAATCCTAAGAATGGGGCTACACTCCGTCCCGTTACTGAAATGATTATTGAAAAATATGCACATGCAGAATAGCTATATATGATGGTTGATGGTTGATGGTTGATGGTTGATGGCTGATAACTAACAACTGATAACCGACAACTAACATCTGGCAATTGACACCTGACAACCAGTTACTTGTTAAATTAACATAACTTAAAACGCTATGCCTGTATAAGGAAAAGAATTGTTGTATATTTGAAAGAGGTTAGATTTTTGCATAACTTTTACTTCATTCAAAATCACAATACCACAATGCAGCATAACGATTACAATGAGTCCGGTTATATTCATTTTGAAAACTTTTTTGCAGAAACCAAGCTGCAAGAGACAGAGCGTATTCTGAAAAAATTCCATAAAAGCTGGCTGGCAGTCAATGCCGAAGGTTATAAAAATGGATCTATCAACAGCCATAGTATAACATCCGGTGAGTTTATCAGCGAACAGGAACGCCTTGCACTTTTTCGTTTTATCACTCAGGAAAAAATTAAAAACATTGTTAGCTCTATTTTTCCTGCAAAAGCTGTATTCCTGAATACTCAACTATTTTTTGATCCGTTCAATCCGCTACAGCAAAACTACTGGCACCGTGACATTCAGTATACCGGGCTTAGCATTGATGATCAAAAAGAAGCTATCCGACACCAAAACGTTGTACATTTCAGAATTCCGTTTAAACCTGAATTAGGTATTGAACTCGTTCCCGGAACTCATAAAAATTGGGATCTGCCGGAAGAATCAGAAACCAGATTATCGTTGAACGGTCGAAAACCAGGCGATGGCCTGGAAAGAGGAAAAGTAATAAGCCTGGATCGCGGGGATTTATTGGTATTTTCTGCAAATATGATTCACAGAGGTTTATATGGCAGAAATCGTTTTTCTTTCGATATTATTTTCTGTGATGACACACCTGATTTTAAAGGATTCATCGATCCTAAAAATCAGCCTACTCCACAGGAATTGGAAGTATTAGGCTCTGACTTATTTATATAAATACCAGATTTTGTATTTAGATATTGCACAGGATAAGCACAGAAACCAGTATTCTTTATCTGCAGTGTAACTTTTAACCTGATATAGTGTCTTATTATTAAGGAGAGTCTTTACAGGCAGTCCTTTACCAAATTAATAAGCCAAAAATCATTCGGAAATAATTACATCCGGAGGCACAAAACAAAAGCCTATCATGACAACATTAAAAAAAACAGGGAAAATTCTCTGGGTTGATTATTTACGGTCATCTATTACAGTTCTGGTGGTTGCCCATCATTCATCGTTAGCCTATACTACATTTGCGAAGGCTGATGACAAAATTTATATCAATTCTACAGCACCTATAATAGATTCTAAAAGATGGATAGGATTAGATATCTTCGAGAACTTCAACGATATTTTCTTTATGTTCCTGATGTTTTTCATCAGCGGATTATTTGTAATTAAAAGCATTAAAAGTAAGGACACTTCTTCTTTTATAAAAGACAGGTTTTACAGATTGTTTATTCCTTTTTGGCTATTGGGAGTACCTGCAATGCTACTCGCTTATTTTCCGGCCTATTATACTCTTCATCATAATGCCAATATTGTGAATTATATCTTCGATTTCTTTTCTGTCGAGCAATGGCCAGTAGGACCACCTTGGTTTATATGGGTATTATTTGTGTTTAATTTTATTTTCGCTGCCTTCTACCCATTATGCAAAGAAGCTCTTGAAAAAGCATCAAATTATATCAATCATTTCTCCGGAAAACCTTTCGTATTTTTTATAATTTTATTTGCTCTTACTTGGATCACATACGTTCCGATATCATACAGTATTGGACAAGGTACATGGACAGGTTGGGGACCATTCGATTTTCAGCTTAGCAGGATACTCGCTTATTTCGGATATTTCGTTTTTGGTGCTATCGTTGGGAATTCAGATTTTAGCAATGGTATTTTTTCTAAAAAATTTGCAATTATAAGGAATACAAAATACTGGATACTAACAACGGTTCTGTTGTATGCAGCTCTTACTATTAACAATGAATACCGGATACTGGAAGACCTTGTCAATCAAAAGACAATGTCCTCTTTTAATGCATGGATGATCTATCTGAGTCTCTATACAGCTATCTGTACTGTAAGCTGTATTACATTTATAAGTATTTTCAGATATCTGGTTAAAGATTCTCAGAAATGGTGGAATTCACTTTCAGATAATGCTTATATGATATATCTCATTCATTATATTTTTGTTGTATGGGTACAATTTATGTTATTAGACATTGATATTCCGGCTATTATTAAATTTTCCATTGTTCTAATTACTGCCTTATTAATGAGTATGGGAACAAGCATCTTACTAAGAAAAATTGATATTATAAAAAAATACGTGTAACGAACATTATAAAACACTATAAAAATGACGCAAGAAAAGAATACAAATATTAAAGCCGTTTTCTTCGATATTGACGGAACCTTGCTAAGCTTTAAAACGCACAAAGTTTCGACCTCCACAGAAGAAGCTATCCAAATTCTGAAAGAAAAAGGCATTCATGTCTTTGTTTCTACCGGACGCTCTTATAACGATATTGGACACATCAGATATCTGGATTTCGATGGTTTTATTACCTATAATGGTGGCTATTGTATTACCAAAGAAGGCGAAGTATTGTTCAAAAAATGTATTAATCCCAATGATGTAAAAGCATTACTGGATTATGCAGATAACAATCCTTTAAGCTTTTCCCTAATGTCTGAACACGGAAATTTCATTCATGATGTAACTCCTGAAATAGCCGGTATGTATGCCCATTTAAACCTTCCAATACCACCTTTGGTAGATATGTCCAATACGGACACTGAAAATGTACTTCAGGGTAATATTTTCATCTCTTCTGAAGAAGAGCCTGCATTTATGGCTCAGGTAATGCCGGATTCAATTGCTTCCAGATGGTCTCCCCTATTTGCAGACGTTAACCCTAGTGGACAAAGCAAGCAAGTTGGCATAGAAGTATTTTGTAAACATTACGGAATAGATGTTTCTCAAACAATGGCGTTTGGTGATGGTGGAAACGACATTACTATGCTGAAGCATGTTGCCCTGGGAGTTGCTATGGGAAATGCCAATCCTGAGGTAAAAGCAATTGCAAATTATATAACAGATGATGTGGATAATGATGGCATCCTGAAAGCGCTGAAACATTTCGGAATTATAGACTAAGGAAAAAAACGTCTTTCAACCACGTTTTTGGGAGAAGAAATAAAGAGGATTAACCGGGAGAAAAATGAATAATCATTTTTCTCCCGGTTATTTTTTTGATCAATTGTATTCCCAACAGGATATAATGCATAAAATACAGGATGAATTTTACAAAAAAATATCCTTCTCAAAAGCCCTCTAATTCTTTATTTCTTTGTATGTTAGCTCCATCTAAACAACACAAAAAAATGACTCCGGACGTAAAGATTACTAACACCGAGATTTTATCTGATAATTGGTACATACTAAAAAAAGTAACCTTTGAATACACCAAAGAAGATGGCAGTATCCAGACCCAAAGCAGAGAAGCCTATGACAGGGGAAATGGTGCAACAATTCTCCTTTATAATAAAGATACAAGAACTGTTATTCTGACAAGACAATTCAGACTTCCTACCTACCTCAACGGAAATAAAACCGGCATGCTCATTGAAGCCTGTGCAGGACTTTTAGATCAGGATAATCCTGAAGATTGCATCCGTAGAGAAACAGAAGAAGAAACAGGTTACAAAGTAAAAGATGTACGCAAAGTTTTTGAAGCCTATATGTCGCCAGGATCGGTTACAGAAATTCTATATTTTTTCATTGCTGAATATTCAAAAGACATGAAAGTTGCCGATGGTGGCGGTCTGGAAGAAGAGGAAGAAAATATTGAGGTACTCGAAACAGGTATTGATAGAGCAATGGATATGATAACAACCGGAGAGATAAAAGATGCTAAAACCATCATGCTGCTTCAGTATATTAAACTGCAACAAATATTATAACCTAACTACTATTATCACATATGCTTAGCCTTGTATCTTTTATTTGTAATACTACATTTTCTTCTGAGCTTTCGAAAGAAAATATAATAGCATGTGAAAACCAATTATACAAAGCCATAAAAGAAAGTGATATCCAGATGCTCGATCTGCTCCTACATGATGATTTGTTATTCATTCTTCCCAATGGAGAGATTATAACAAAAGAACAGGACTTAAAAAATTATAAGGACGGGATAATGGAAGTCGAAGAACTTATTCCGAAAACAGAAAGTTTGAACATTATAGAAGATACAGCTGTAATTACACTAACCATAATACTAAAAGGAAAATTCCGAGGAGTATATTTTGAAGAAAAATTCCGCTATATCCGCTTATGGAAAAATATAGACAATCAGCTGAAAGTTATTGGTGGAAGCTGTGTTTCTTTTGCTGTACTAAACGGATAAAACAATATAAAAAAAATACCGGTTGGTATTTTTTTTCGTAACTTTATTACGTATCAAAAAGAATAAAATGAATGCTAAAAAAGTTGCAATAATCGGCTATAACAGAACTCCGTTTGCAAGATATAATACTGTTTTCTCCGATGCAACCAATCAGGACCTGCTTCTTTCTGCTCTTCAGGGGCTTATCAATAAATACCATCTTCAGGGAAAATTACTAGGAGAAGTTGCCGGCGGTGCTGTTATCAAACATATATCCGAGAGTAATCTTATCCGGGAAACTGTAATGAAAACAAATCTGGATCCGGCAACTCCTGGCTGCGATCTCCAACAGGCCTGTGATACCGGAATTGAGGCAGCTATATATATCGCTAATAAAATCGCCTTGGGGCAAATAGAATGTGGTATAGCCTGTGGCGTAGAGGCGATGAGTAATATCCCGTTTGAAAGCAGTCTTCGGCTAAGAAAAGCTTTATTGAATGCTAATAAGGAGAAAAGCGCTTTTGGTAAAATAAAACAATTATTAAAACCATCAATAAAAGACTGGTTCCCTATTCCATACAAAGGACAGGAACCCGAAACCGGGCTGGTAATGGGAGAGCATACTGAATTAACTGCAAAATATTATCAGATTTCCCGACAGGAACAGGATGCTTTATCTTTCAACAGTCATCAAAAATTGGCTAAAGCCTATGATGAAGGATTTTATGAAGATATGATCACTCCTTATCTGAACGTAAAAGAAGATAACAATCTGCGCAGAGATACCAGTCTGGAAAAACTCGCAACACTAAAACCAGCTTTCGATAAAAAAGATGGAACACTCACTGCCGGTAATTCTACTCCGTTTACCGATGGAGCATCAGCAGTACTATTAGCCAGCGAAGAATGGGCAGAAGCAAACGGACTTCCGATTCTTGCCTATATCACTCATGCAGAACTTGCCGGAATTGAATATGTGCAAAACAGACAGAATCTACTTTTAGCACCTGTATTTGCTGCAGACAGAATGCTGAGGAAAGCTGATATGCAACTTGAAGACTTTGATTATTATGAAATTCATGAAGCTTTTGCAGCTCAAATTCTGGCAACACTCAAAATATGGGAAACAAAAGAATTGGCGCTACAGTTTGGCTTACAAGATGCTTTAGGAAAAGTTGATCCTGAAAAACTGAATGTAAAAGGTGGAAGCCTTGCAACAGCTCACCCATTTGCAGCTACCGGAGGACGAATCATTGCGACTCTGGCCAAACTCCTGAATGAGAAAGGTAGCGGGAAAGGATTTATTTCTATTTGTGCAGCCCGCGGGCAGGGAGTAACCATGATTATTGAAAAATAATTTCTTATTAAAAGATAAATAAAAGAGAGGCTGTGAACAGTCTCTCTTTTTTACAATTTAATCTACTTTAACTTACTACTATTATTCTTTTGCTTTGCATTTAAAATAGCCGGGTAATTTGGAACTTGACTAATATTCATTTCAAAAATTAATAAATGCATTGGCCTTCGGTCTTTTAGATATTGATTGCCGGCTGGCCGTAAGCCAACATATAAGCTTCTTTTAGTACTTCTGTATAAGTTGGATGCGCATATGAAATACTGAACATATCTTTTGCCGTTACTTCGTATTCCAAAGCCACTACTGCCTGAGCTATACTGTCGGCTGCCCGTGGGCCAATAATATGCACGCCAAGAATTTCACCATATTTAGGATCTACCAATACTTTTGCAAAACCTTCCATATCCATAGAAGCTCTGGCTCTTGCACTGGCCGAGAATGGAAATTTTCCAGCTTGATAATCTATATTATTTTTCTTCAGCTCTTCTTCTGTAGCACCTACAGATGCTACCTCAGGCCATGTATAAACAACGGAAGGAATACGTCCATAATGAATATGAGGCTTCTGCCCATCGATGGTTTCTGCGACAAAAACACCTTCTTCCTCTGCCTTGTGTGCCAACATTGCACCACCAATTACATCACCTATAGCATATATCCCGGGAGCAGAGCTTTGCAACTTTTCGTCGGTTACAATAAAACCTCGTTCATCCAGCTTCACTCCAGTGTTTTCAAGTCCAAGATTTTCCGTGTATGGTCTTCTTCCTACCGCCACTAATATATAATCTGCTTCCAGAGAATTTTCCACTCCGTTTTTGTCTCTGAAATATACTTTTGTATGATTACCAAGGTTCTCAGCTTTATAAACAGCTTGCTGCAAGCGGATATCTATCCCGTCTTTTTTCAATATTTTTTGTAAAACTTTCCCAAGTTCATGATCCATTGCAGAAATAAGATGATCTGCATATTCCAGAATACTCACTTCGGTGCCTAATCTGTTAAAAATAGAAGCCATTTCTACACCGATTACCCCACCACCTATAATTACCATACTTTTAGGAAGCTCTTTCAGGGACAAGGCCTCTGTAGAAGTGATAATTCTTTCTTTATCTATACTAATACCCGGTAAAGCCGACGGTTTGGAACCTGTAGCAATAATAAAATTTTTAGAGTTTACTTTTTGCTTATTACCTTCATGCAGAATTTCGATAGTTGAGTTATCCACAAAATTAGCTGTACCTGTTACTCGGGTAATACTATTTTTTTTCATCAGAAATTCCAAGCCTTCAGTGTTTTTTTGTACAACATCTGCTTTTCTTCGGAACATTTGCTCAAAATCCAGTCCGATAGTTTCTATATTAATTCCATGCTGACTGAATTTCTTTAATGCATCAGAATAATGATGGGTACTATCCAGCAAAGCTTTTGTAGGAATACAACCTACATTGGTACAAGTTCCACCCAGAGTATTATATTTTTCTACCAGTAATGTCCGGTATCCCAGTTGTGCACTTCTTATAGCTGCAACATATCCTCCGGGACCTGATCCAATAACGGTAACATCATAACTTTCCATATCCAATTTATTTTACTTCTTTTTTACATTTTCTCTATTACTATAGCACTTGCTCCACCACCACCATTACAGATAGCAGCTACACCATATTTTCCGTTTTCCTGTTGTAAAACGTGAGTAAGAGTAGTTAGTATTCTTGCTCCTGAAGCACCTATTGGATGCCCTATTGCGACTGCACCACCATAAACATTAATTTTGTCCGGAGAAATCCCCAGCATTTCCTGCATAGAAAGAATTACTGAAGCATAAGCTTCATTAATTTCATAATAATCGATATCCTCTAATTGCAATCCGGCTCTTTTCAGAGCTTTAGGTATTGCTACTGCCGGTGTAGTGGTAAACCATTCCGGAGCTTGCGCGGCATCTGCATAACCAATTATTTTAGCCAAAGGTTTCAGGTTATATTTTGCTACAGCAACTTCCGAAGCCAATAGAAGCACCGATGCACCATCATTCAGATTACTGGAATTAGCAGCTGTTAATAATCCTTCTTTTTCAAATACTGGAGGCAGTCCTTTTATTTTTTCGGGAATTACTTTATAAATGTCTTCATCTTCTGTAAACAGGCTTTTCTCTTTTTTATGCTGGACAGGTACAGGTACTATTTCATTTTTAAATTTCCCATTTTGTGTAGCATCCTGCGCGCGCTGATAAGAACTTAGCGCATAATCATCCAACTCTTCCCTTGTAAATCCAAAATGCCTGATACCAATCTCCGCTGCATTCCCCATATGGAAATCGTGGTAGACATCCCACAACCCATCTTTAATCATTCCATCTGTAAGTACCGCATGGCCAAGTTTGTTTCCGTTTCGCATGAAGACATAATGCGGCGTATTGCTCATACTTTCCATTCCCCCTGCCAATACAACTTCGTCAATGCCCAACTGAATTTGTTGAGCTCCTGAAATAACAGCTTTTAGACCTGCAGCACATACTTTATTAATAGTTGTTGCATCTCTATCATCCGGAACACCAGCAAAACGAGCGGCCTGACGTGCCGGAGACTGACCGACTCCTGCACTCAGAACGTTTCCTAAATACACACTATCTACAGCAGATTCGGGTATTTGTACTTCATTATAAATGGCTTTGATAACCAAAGCGCCTAACTGAGTAGCAGTGTAAGATGCCAGACTACCAAGCAGTCCGCCAACAGGAGTACGTTTAGCTGCTACAATAAAAACATTTTCCATATCAAATTTCCAAAATATACCAATCGGTATATTTTAAATTAAAAAAATTAAACCTTTATTTCTTCATCAATAATTTTCAAAATACGGTCCAGTGCAATATTCAGCTGCGCAGTAGTTCCCAGAGTTCTGGACAATAATACACCGCCTTCTATCAGCATCATAATAGTGTAAGCATACTGTTCTGCATTGGTATCTGCTCTGAAAGTTGCCTCAGTCTTTCCTTCTTCTATAACACGAACAATTCTTTTGTGCCAGATCATAAAATATTTCTTTACAATTTCCTGGAGAAATAACAAATGATCGTCTGCTTCCGTAGCAGCATTCAGCATTGGACATCCACCGATACTGTATATCTGGCTCCAATTGTCCCTGTAGAAATTAACAAAAGCACGCAACCGCAGGTAAGCATTTTCTGCAGTACTCATAGCCTCTTCAAATCCTTTATATAAAAGTGCAGCATTGTATTTAAATGCTTCAGTTACTACCTCATCCTTACTATCAAAATTTCCGTAAATACTACCTTTAGACAATCCGGTAACTTCCGTGATATCCGATAACGATGTAGCGGCATATCCCTTTGTATTAAACACCGGAGCTGTTTTTTCGATAATAAATAGTTTTGTTTTTTCAGCTTTATTCATCTCCCCTCAAAATTGTAAGACAAATATACAAACAAAATATACCAATTGGTATATTTTAAAATGATTATTTAATATTTCTTTGATTAAGACAGGTTATCTATTGTAAATCAGCAAACAAAATTAAATTCTTGTCATAGGACAATATAAGTTGAATCTGATATTGAATAATTTTATAGCCTGTTTAGATTCTAATTCAAAATAATATTAGACTTCGACAGGCTCAGTCTGACACCTCTAAAAGAAAAATGTTTTAGATAGATAATGTCACTCTGAGCTAAGTCTATAGTGAGCTTGACGAACTATCGAAGAGTAATAACTATAAAATTTGAACAGACTCTATTATCTCAAAAAAATATCTGTTATGCGTAAGTTAATTTTCATTGTTCACACATCGCTGGATGGCTACATTGCTAATACAGACGGAAGTTTTGATGGTTTAAATCCCGGAAGTAATAACCTGGATTATGTTTGCAGTATTGCCGAAGATGCTGATACAATCCTTGCAGGACGAACAACCTTTCAGTTGCTGAATACTTACTGGCCATATGCTTTCAAAAATCCGGAAGCCAGCCCATCCGAAGTTCGCTATTCTACCTGGTACAACTCTACCCGAAAAGTAATTGCTTCAACAACAATAGAAGCTCCCGATAAGAGTACAGCAATTATTCATAAGGATATACCGGAGTATATTAGAAAACTAAAACAGAAAAAGGGTAAATCTATCGTTATATTCGGAAGTCCGGCACTGTTTCAGTCTATATTACCATTTGATCTTATAGATGAATACCACATTATTTTATATCCCGTAATTTTAGGAGATGGTATTCCGTTATTTAAAGGGAATTATGACAGACAGGAATTCTTTTTTTCAGGAATAATCCCGTTGGCTAATGGCGAGGTCGCGCTAAAATGCTTTACCGGTAAACACTAGACTCTTTATTAATAATATAGCTTTGGCAAGAGACGGAAGCCTCACTGGTTATGGCAGCGGTATCTGGCGAAAGAAATATCTTCTGGAACTGGAAAGAGGAGAACAATCACTTTTTTAGTTTATACTTTTATTGGATTCCGTACATTTGATTTATCAAGATTAGATGATATGGAAGATTCAACAAGAAAAAATCACTGGGAAACTGTTTATGAAACCAAAAATCCGGATCAGGTAAGCTGGACACAGGAAATCCCGAAAACATCATTGGATTTTATACATTCATTTGGATCGGATAAAACTGCATCAATAATTGATATTGGTGGCGGGGACAGTAATTTAGTTGACTTTCTTCTTCGCGAAGGCTATGAAAACATCTCTGTACTGGATATTTCAGCAAAAGCACTGGAAAGAGCAAAAAAACGTCTGGGAAAAGATGCCGAAAAAGTAAAATGGATTGTAAGTGATATTACCAGCTTTGAACCTGAAAACCATTACGAAATCTGGCATGACAGAGCTACTTTCCATTTTCTGACAACACCGGAACAAATTGCAAAATACATCAGCATTGCTGAACAATATGTTACTGGTTATATGACTATCGGAACATTTTCTGTTGACGGGCCAACCAAATGCAGTGGTCTTGAGATTATCCAATATGATGAGCAATCTTTATCTCTAAAACTGGAAGATAAGTTTGATAAACTCAAGTGTATTACAGAAGAACATATAACCCCATTCGATACATCTCAGAATTTTATATTCTGTAGTTTTAAGAAACGGGCAGGTTAAACTGTATTTTATCCTGCCGCTACATCATCCAGATGCTTTATATATAGGGAAGGCGAAACAGATACTTCTTTTTTAAATACCGTTGCAAATTTATTCGGGGAAGAAAAACCTGCTTCCTCTGCCAGTGTAGCTACTTTATATTTTCTGTATTGCGGCATTTTTTCCAGCTTAAACACTATATATTTTATCCGTAATTCATTGATATAATTGTTAAAGTCCTTTTTCTTATAGGTATTAATGATATAGGAAATATAGCGCGTATTAGCTCCACAATAAGTGGCCAGGTAAGAGAGCGAAATATTTTTTTTGGTAAATAATGTAGAATTTTCGAATTCCCGCAGACGCAGCAGCAACTTCTGTTCTGTAGCCTGCGTCATCATGACCCCGGCTTCATTATCTTGTACTTCATCATCCTCCAGATCTGCTATTTTTACAGCAGAATAATTATTATAAATATCTTTCGGGCTCTTCTTTTCAGAAACTCTCTTTTTCAAAATGCGATTAATTCTGTTAAATGTCATTTTAAAATTTTCCCTGTACTGTGTAAAATAGATTATATTAATCATCAGGATCAAACAAATAACGATGATAATCCAATTTTTAATATGATTCTTCTGTTGGAGAATATTATTCTTCTTATCCATCTTCTGATAAAAATCGTTGATAAACAAAGTCGATCTGCTCGCCAAAAGATCGGTTATTGAATCTCTCTTCTCCTGTATCACCGCAAGCTCTTCAACATCCTGAATAATGGTATAATACCTGTGAAATGTATCATATACTTCATTTTTTAGCTGTAGGCAGTTCGATTTATTAGCTATTCCTGAAGCAAGTTCTGCATACTTTTTAGCCTGCCTGAGATTATCTTTACTTAAATATACCTTTGCCAGGCCATTGTATATAAAGCCTTTAATACAGTAACCAGGCATGCTCTTCGCAATATTTAATGCTTTCAGATAATGCCGGAGTGAGGCATCCATATTATTCAGATGATAATAGTTAAGCCCTAAAATATGTTCGTTGCTGGCCTCCGAAAAATCATCATGATATCCAGATATGTTGAAGAAATGCTGTGATTTCATTACACTCTCAATTGATTTTCTGTAATCTTTTTTTTCTATTTCGTAATAGGCGATTTCCTGCCACATCAGTCCATTTATAGAACCTGTAATATTTTTATTTTGAACTAATTTGGTAGTATTAAAAGCTTTATTCATGTATTTTTTTGAATGACCGTAAAGCTTTAGAATACGGTATTGCGCGGCCAGAAAAATGTAAACCTGAGCCTTCCATTCAACCAGATTTGTCTGTTCTACAGTTTCTTCTGCCTTTACAGCATATTCAATACATTTACCAATGTCTCCTGACCGATGATAAAGAAGAGCAGAAAGCATAAGGCTTTTTGTTTTCAACAATGGCGTTCCTGCTTTTACATACAAAGAATCCGCCGCCTTTAATGCTTTCAGGAACTCATTCTGATTTTGTGATGTCATCAGAATTGTTTTATCATATACAATCGCACTGCCATTTTTATTTTGGGCATACGATAAAACTATTAAGAAATAGAAAACTGCTAAAACAACCTTCCTCATATTTAGTCAATTAGCATTTTAAATTTAAATTCAGACGAATAAGAAATTATTATTGATAAAATAACAGCACTCATTACCTTACAGGACAGTATTCTACATACATGAGAAAATTGAAAAGAATATTATTACCAAACCAAAGATTTTAGAACTATTAGCCAAAAAGGCATTTTTTAATCTTTATAATAAATAGTATAACTCAAAATCTAAGCCTGCTATAGATGTAACACAATAAATCTAGAAATTATAATATTCAGAAAAATAATCCATTTATATTTAATAATTACAAAAAATTAAAATTTCAGGATAAAAAACAGAATTATTCCAATCTGATCATTCTAATAAATAAAGTTTTTAAAAGAATATATATCCCTGTTCAGTAGCCTAATAACAATAGTTTTCGGTTACTAGTTATTTTCCCGCGATATTCATACCAACAATTGTAAAAACGGGACAACCTGATAAAATTCTGGTTGCCCGCTGAAACTGCTACACAGTTTATAAACAAATGATGATGAATTATTAATTGATATAATTAATTGTGTTTTCTTGATCAGGTGTTAGCTACAGATATACTTCTGACACAACGTACGGAACGTCCCTCTGTTTTTGCAGCATTTTTTATTTCCGAATTACTCCAGCCAACCAAAAATGCAAGCCTGAAGTATCTTATGTAATAGAAATTTGCATTGGAAGCATTTGTTGCAGTATTTGTTCCGTAATAAGCAGAACCAGCCCCCAATAAACCGGCTACTAATCCTACCGGAGAATCATTAATAGAAGAACCAAGAATTCCCGGTGTAGAACGGTAACCATACAGAGGTATGAAAAGATTCTGAGATTTTTCCGGATAGGCCAAATTAACATTATTACCTGTATCCAGATTCCAAACAGCACTATAAACAGCACCTACCAGCAAACCATAGTTTTCATTTTTCTGGTCCGGATCCCCGAGAGAACTAAATTCAGCACTTGTTGGCATTCTCCATGTATTTTCCGGATAAACTCTGGAACAAGGATCTACATTATCAGAAGAAGAACCTGTAGGCGTTGCAGACATCCAGTTCCAATAATCAAGATCTTTATCCGGGTCTGCATATTCATTATTAACCTTGAATCTGTACTGGTCTGCCTGAGATGTATTGTAGGTAAGGTTAGTCCTTGCCCACAGTAGCCCCTTTACTCTTACTCCGGACTCCACTAACTGAGCGCTAATATTATATTTGCTTGTTAAAATTGGCGTGAATGAAGTATTACTATAGGGTACAATACTATTGGTAAAGCTTCTGGTTGTATTGTTATCCATTGTAAGATCAAGCGTACCCATTCTAAGCCTAAGATTATTGGCAGGAACAGTAGTACTGCTTACTGTATAGAAAGTCGCAATTTTAGTTGCACCTGCAGCACCTCCGGCTCCGGTTGCATTCACCATATTGGCACCTGTAACTGCAGGAACATCCTGCAAATTGGTATAAGTAGCTGTAAACAGGTTAAGATCTCCTGTCTTTATTATACTGGCAAAACTACTCCCTGTACCTGTTCCCACTTCCAAAGTGGATGTATTGTTTATGGAACCAAACATTCCTCTTGTATCTAACTTTACATCGATACGGGCTGTGTAATGTCTGAATGCTATATTTAGATTATTCTGTCCGTATTGGGTGGTTACAACACCCTGATTGTACAATATATCCTTGTTAGCCAGCGAACTTCCGGAAACTACTCCTGTAGTTGTGTTTACTGTAGGAGATATGGTAGAATTAGTAGAAATAATATACCATTTGTATTGCTTACCTCCGTCTACCTGGATATTAGGAACTATTCCTACTGTACCGTCTACATCTTTTACGAGTGCATTGCTTACGGCATCATAAATTAACAATCGGTATTTAATTCCGTTTTGCATCGGAGTACTCGCTGCCACAGCTGCTGTGCCAGAAGAAAAAGCTGATGCAGAAGGCATAAGCCCTGTATTTCTTGAAGTAGAAAGACCTTCCGTATTTGTAATTACATCAAAACCTCCTGCAGATACTATTTCATTTTTAGCCATTACCCCCATTGGAGACACTCCTGTTAATTTATTATTTACAGAAGCCGTGGCTATATTGGTCACATTACCTTCTTCTGCAATGCCGGTAATATTAAAGGTTAGCACTGTACCATCTGCAGGGTTGGGTGCAGGATTGGCAGGACTCTCATCTCTGGAAGAGCAAGAGATAAAAAAAGTGGTAATTATAGTTAATACGGTTAGTCTGTTTATATTTTTTAGAGTATAAATATTTTTCATATTGTTTGGTGTATGTTTTAGAATTCTAATAATTGTTAACTTCATCACTGCAAGAGTGTATTTTTTATAAAGTGTATTTAAAGATCATAATTCTTATCACCTATATTCCCACTGTCGTACCAGTCATCAATCTGAGGTGTCCCAGGTGATGTTGTATCTCCCGGACTTAATGTTGCAGAACTCGCTGCAACTCCTGTTTCCATTTCAACATAAACGACTTTCAGTTCAGGATGAACATAGCGTGCTTTTTCATAGATAATAGCAGCTTCATTTTGTAAAGTTTTTTTTCTCATTCGGATTTGGTTTGATTCATTAAATTCAGTTGTTTGTAAAACAGAAAGTGTTTAAAATGTGTTTTAAGCACTATCCCTGCCTTACAAAACTAGAATGAGCTATTCCTTTAAAGAAGCATTAGTATTATCATAATGCGCAAAACGGTAATACTATAAAGCACTACAAACAACTGATAAACAGAGTTTTAAATATTTGAAAAAGAAAAAATGAAAAGTATTACATCGCAATCCGTATAAAATATCATAATTCGGAAAACAGAAAGCTTTTTTGGACATACAACTAAAGACGTAGAACATAAATTATCCGGAATAACAATAAACTTTATTAATAATATACTTTTGAAAAGTTGTAAATTGTTAGACATTTTTTTGATACTAAAAGCATATAACGAAAAACCGTATATATTTTTCTGATAGTAGTAGCTTTGGGGGCTTACTTTTATTGTGACGAAAAGAGCAAATAATTAGTATTATCTTATAAAAAAATCACACAAACAGGAATAATAAAAATGTATTTAGCTGATTTTCTGAAAATAAATAAATATTTTTGTAATTCTAAGTTTTCCGTATGGGAAGGGATTTCATTTCATTTTTAACGTTACAGGATGCACTAGATGTATTAAAGCTACAGGTTATCAACAAAGATATCCTCACTTATGACCTGACCAAAAAGGATTACCATCTGGAAGAAAATTCATTATACAGGTCCGATTCTTTCTGTGTAATACTCGTAAAATCTGGTGTTGTCAGTTATATTTCGAATGGCGAATATCTTACACTGTATGCCGGAGATATATTATTTTCCCCAATATTAGAAACTTTCTCTATTGAATATCTATCCGACGACTATGTTGCTTCTTATGTTTTGTTTACGGAAAAACCAATTACACAAGCTGGTTTCAACTATCACAATCTGCTAAAACAACTCAGACAGGGAGAATCTCTAATCATCAATGAGCAGCCTGAACTGTTTACCCGGATGAATTTTCATATCAGAGAACTAAAACGGCTGAACAGCAATACACTGCAGGAATACTTTATGGAAGATATGATTTCGCATCATTTTTCATTGCTGCTGTATGAATTGTCCAATTACATCAAAAAAGACGGATACACCAAAAACCTGCTGTCCAGAGATGAAGAAATTACAACAAATTTTTTTACACTGGTAAAAGAAAAACACAGATTCGAGCATAGTGTACAGTTTTATGCAGAGCAGCTATTTATCACAAGAAAATATCTAAGCAAGGTCATAAAAAAAACAATGAACAAAACGCCTAAAGACATCATTAATCAAACGATTATTATAGAGGCCAAGCTTTTGTTAAAAAGAACCAATGCCAACATCAGTGAAGTGGCAGCCCTACTTGGCTTTAACGATCAGGCAATGTTTAGTAAATTCTTCAAGAAGCAGGAAGGAAAATCTCCTTCTGAATATAAAATAGATGATAAAACTTTTTAACTGATACTCTACCACGACCTTACTCTATACCCCGCTAACAAATCATTCCGGAAAAATTTCAAAAAAGCTAAATCTGTAAATAAGCCTTTGTTATCAGTTAATTTTCTGTCATCTTTTTCTTACTGACATAAGGTTGTCACGTCCTGCATCTAATTTAGCCGCTCAATAAAACTTTTTATTTATGAAAACATCTTATTTTTTGACACTTTTCCATGTCCTTTATTTCGTTTGTACAAAAAAATCAGTGATGGTACTTTTTTGACAGAGTTTAAAACAAGTCTAAATAATAAATAACGCCAAAGCACTATAAAAACAATTAATTAGAATAATCGATAATATTTATCGGAGCAATTACCAGGCGTCTTTTTGACAAATTTAGTCGCTTTTTGCACCTTTTTTTAAGCCTTTTTTAAGTCGAATTTTGCACACGTAAAAAAAACATTATGTATAAGAATTTTATTTTAAAGTCGTCCTTCATCGTTTCTGTGGCTCTTATCCTGAGCAGCTGCAGCAAAGGCGGCGATAATCAAGCATACAATCAGCAACCACCAGAACTACCTGTAGCCGTTATCTCTCAGCAGAATGTAACAATTCCAAGAGAATATGCTGCAGCAATAGAAGGCGTTTCCACTGTGGAAATCCGTCCGCAGGTATCAGGTTATCTTAGCAGGATTTTTGTGGATGAAGGTGATTATGTAAGAGCAGGACAGGCACTTTTCAAAATTGAAGACCGCATTTTTCAGGAACAACTGAGAAGCGCACAAGCTACACTTATTTCGGCTAATGCAACTCTTGCAAATGCTAATATAGAGCTGAACCGTAAAAGGGAGCTTGCTAAAAACAACATGATCTCTCCTATTCAGGTAAAAGAAGCTGAGACAGCATATAATTCAGCCAGAGGTAGTGTAAGTCAGGCACAGGCAGCAATAGAATCTGCGAAAATAAACCTTAATTTCTCCACAATTAAGGCGCCTGTAAGTGGCTATATCGGACGCTTCAAATACCGCATCGGAAGTTTATTAGCTCCAACAAATGCGGATCCTATCACAATACTGTCGGATATCCATCAGGTATATGCTTATTTCAGTTTAAGCGAAAATGATTTTGTTAACTTTCAAAATCGATATGCCGGAAATTCTATTGAGGAAAAGTTGAAGAATACACCTCCGGTTAACCTTATCATGAGCAACGGCGAGCAGTATGAAACGTCTGGTAAAATCAATGCAGTGGAAGGACAGTTCAACAAAATGACGGGAGCCATTACCCTGCGTGCTGTATTTGATAATTCCAAAGCAACCCTGAGAAGTGGTAATACCGGAAAAGTCCTGTTGGAGCAGAAATATGACAATGCTACATTGCTTCCTGTAGGTTCTACAATGATGATCCAGGATAAAGTATATGTTTTCTCTTTAGACAAGCAAAATAAAGCTATCCAGATCCCTGTAGAAGTGGCCGGTAAAGCCGGAACCAATTACATTGTTACCGGCGGGCTTAAGGCAGGAGACCGTTACATTGTTACCGGATTCGAGAGATTACAGCCAGGAACAACTGTTGTTCCGCAAAAAGAGCAAAATAAAGAACAGAAAAAAGCTCAGTAAATCGTTTTTTAAAAGTAAGTTATGCTTAAAAATATTATAAAAAGACCCGTACTGGCCACAGTTATATCCATACTGATGGTAATACTGGGGATAGTGGGAATGCTCAACCTTCCCATTACAAAATTTCCGGAGATTGCGCCACCAACCGTAATGGTTACAGCGGTATATCCGGGTGCTAATGCCGAAACCATCGCACGTTCGGTAGCACCACCTATAGAAAATGCCATCAATGGCGTGGAAAATATGGACTATATTACTTCCACAGCCAGTAACGATGGTACACTTTCCATTACCGTAATTTTTAAACTGGGAACCAATCCCGATCAGGCAGCTGTAAACGTACAAAACCGTGTTGCTCAGGTAACCAATCAATTACCTGTAGAGGTTGTACGTGCTGGTATTACAACGATCAAGCGTCAGAACAGTATGATTTCCATGCTTTCTTTAACAAGTAAGGATGGTAAAATAGACGAACTGTTTCTGGAAAACTATGCCAAAATCAACATTATTCCGGAATTAAAAAGGGTAAAAGGAGTTGGTGATGCAATGGTATGGGGTAATAAGGACTACTCTATGCGTGTATGGTTAGATCCTGAAAAACTAAATTCATACGGACTTGCACCTATAGATATTTCCAACGCCATCCAGTCTCAGAATATTGAAGCTGCTCCGGGTAAATTCGGGGAAAACAGCAACGAGGCTATGGAGTATGTTATGCGTTACAAAGGAAAATATACCGAGCCTGAACAATATGAGAACATTATTATTAAAGCTCAGAATGATGGCTCTATACTTAGATTAAAGGATGTCGCCAAAGTAGAATTTGGTGCTTACAGTTATGGTAGCTCTTCTAAATTCGATAGAAAGGGGGGGCCAATGATGGCTGTATTCCAGATGGCAGGATCCAATGCCAACGAGGTGCAGATTGCCATTAACGAAAAAATGAAGCAGTTGGAAAAATCTTTCCCTCCGGGAGTAGAATACCGTATTCCGTATGCTACAAAGGAATCTTTGGACCAATCTATTAGCCAGGTAATATCTACACTTATTGAGGCATTTATCCTTGTATTTATTGTTGTATATATTTTCCTTCAGGATTTCCGTTCAACACTGATTCCGGCAATCGCAGTTCCGGTATCCATTATTGGTACATTCTTCTTTATGAATCTCTTTGGATTCTCTATTAACATTCTTACCCTGTTTGCCCTTGTATTGGCAATTGGTATTGTTGTGGATGACGCCATAGTAGTTGTAGAAGCTGTCCATGCTAAGATGGAACACCGAAAACTGAACGCACGTGCGGCAACAATGTCTGCAATGCATGAGATATCCGGTGCAATTGTATCGATTACATTGGTAATGTCTGCTGTATTCGTTCCGGTAGCTTTTATGAAAGGATCTACAGGTTTATTTTACCAACAGTTTGCCTTAACCCTTGCTATTGCAATTATTATTTCTGCAATCAATGCTTTGACACTAAGCCCTGCGCTTACAGCTTTATTCTTAAAGCCACATGAAGGTGATCACCATGAGAAGAAAAACTTTAAAGACCGTTTCTTTGCAGGATTCAATGCTGCATTCAACGCCATAACTAACCGTTACGGGAAATCTATTCTCTTCCTTATTAAGAAAAGATGGATCGCCTTTGCTATCATGGCTGTATTCGGAGGACTATTCGTATGGATGTCTATGACTACACCAAAAGGCTTTATTCCGGATGAAGATCAGAATTTCCTGGCTATTACAGTGAATCTTCCGCCGGGAGCTTCAAAAGCCAGAACTATTGAGGTTATAAAAACTGCAGAACATTATTTATCAGGACATCCTGCTGTAGAAAATGTAATGACAGTAGATGGATTCAACATGTTTAGCTCCACCTCATCGGCTTCCGCAGGTGCTATATGGATTAAGCTGAAGCACCTTAAAGATCGTGGAGATGTAAAGAAAATAGACGCCATTATCGGACAATTCCAGGCGAAACTTGCAGAAGATAAGCGTGCTAATTTCCTTGTACTGAATATGCCTACTGTAGACGGTTTTGGTAATACGAGTGGTATGGAGCTTGTGCTTCAGGACCGTACCAATGGTGAGCTTCAGAAACTGGGACAGGTTTCCTATCAAATGATGGGTGCCTTGATGCAGAGACCTGAAATTGCTGTAGCCTTTACAACTTTCGATGTATCATTCCCTCAGTTCGAGCTATTGGTAGACGAAGCTAAAGCAGCACAGCTTGGTGTAAGCCTTGCAGATGTTATGGGTGTTATGCAGGGATATTACGGTAGTATTCAATCTTCCGACTTCAACAGATTTGGGAAATACTACAGAGTACAGATACAATCTGCATTCGATGCCAGAAAAGATCAACGATCTCTGGATGGTGTTTTTGTAAAAAATAATACAGGCGGAATGGTACCAATTAATACATTGGTAACTCTGAAGCCAACAACTGGTGCTGAAATCGTAGACCGTTTTAACCTTTTCAACGCATCCAATCTAACGGTAATGGCCAAGCAGGGATATAGTACAGGGCAGGCAATGAAAGCTGTTGAAGAAGTAAGTGAAAAGCTACTTCCGCAGGGATATACCTATGATTATAAAGGGATGAGCCGTGAGGAATCACAATCAGGATCACAATCTACACTAATCTTTGGTTTATGTATTGTGTTTGTATACTTCCTGTTATCGGCACAGTATGACAGTTACATCCTTCCGTTATCCGTATTATTAGCGATTCCGGTTGGTTTATCCGGGGTATTTATCGGAATTACATTTGCTGATATTTCCAACAACATCTATGTGCAGATTGCCATGGTAATGCTTATTGGTCTCCTCGCGAAAAATGGTATTCTTATCGTGGAATTCGCGATACAGAGAAGAAGAGTTGGAAAAAGCCTTGTTGCTGCAGCTGTAGAAGGTGCTAAAGCCAGATTAAGACCGATCTTAATGACTTCTATCGCCTTTATTGCAGGACTTACACCTCTACTTTTCGTAGTAGGACCATCAGCTTTAGGTAACCACTCTATCGGATATGCAGCCATCTTCGGTATGTTATTCGGAACCGTATTAGGCGTATTTATTACACCAGTTCTGTTTGTTATTTTCCAATACCTGCACGAACGTATCAGCGGTAAACAAATTTCGGAAGCAGACTGGGAGTATAATTAAAATTTTAGAAAAAATGAATTCAAAAAGAATCATCTATATAACAGCGGGAATAGCCCTGGCATCCGGATTAGTTACTTCTTGTAAAGTTCAGAAGTATGAACAGCCTAAACTTACGGTACCAGAAAGCTATAGCAGCCAGCAAACTAATATTGAAGACTTTCAGAATATTGCAAAAATCAGTTACAGGGATTTCTATAAGGACCCTGTACTGGTTGCGCTGATTGACAAAGCTTTAGCTGGAAACAATGATCTGCAGGTAGCATTAAAACAAATAGAACTGGCATCTTTAGGATTCCAGCAGTCTAAATGGGGAAATGTTCCTAAAGTAAGTCTGAGTATTGCGAATGCAGGTATTAACAGACCCTCGGATAACAGTATTAATGGTATTAGTGCAAGTCAATTCTTAGGTAAAAGATATACCGAGGATTATACCTCTGCTGTATCTATTTCCTGGGAAGCAGATATTTGGGGAAAAATTAAAAGTACCAAAGAGGAAGCTTTAGCAAGCTATCTGCAAACTCAGGAAGCAGCAAAAGCTGTAAAAACAAGATTGGTTGCAGAAGTAGCCCAGGGTTACTATAATCTTCTGATGCTGGATAAGCAATTGGAGATTACAAAATCTAACCTGGCATTAAGTGATAAAACTTTGGCACTGATAAAAAAACAGTTTGAAGTGGGTATTGGGACTGCACTTGCGGTTCAGCAACAAGAAACCAATATGGACCAAATTAGAAAAAGTATTCCTGTAATTGAAAGTGCTATAAGCACACAGGAACATGCACTAAATATCCTGACAGGTTCTTTTCCTTCCAGAGTTGAACGCAATATTAGTCTGGACTCCGTAGAAGCACCAGCTGGTTTATCCACAGGAATTCCTTCAGAGCTGCTGAGCTACCGTCCGGATATTAAAACCCAGGAACTTAATTTCAGACGAAGTGTAGCTTCTATCAATATTGCAAAAGCTAATATGTACCCTGTACTTAATATTACAGCACAAGGTGGTCTTAATGCCTTCAAAGCAAGTGACTGGTTTAGCATTCCTGGATCTTTGTTTGGAATGGCTGCAGGATCATTAGTACAGCCTTTATTACAAGGGAAACAGCTAAAAACACAGTATGAACAGTCAAAAATTTCTTCTCAACAGGCGGAATTACAATTCAAGCAAAGTGTAATCCAGGCTGTAGGTGAAGTATCGGATGTTCTGGTTCAGGCTGATAAATTAAAAGAGCAACGTTCTATCGCAGAAGCATTGGTAAAAAGATCGAATGAAACGGTAAAAAATGCTGAAACTTTATTTAAATATAGTGAAGCATCTTACCTTGAAATGTTAGTAGCACAAACCAACAAGCTTCAGGCCGAGCTGGATCTGGCCAATATAAAAACCCAGCAACTTAATGCTACCACCTCCCTATATCGTGCTTTGGGAGGCGGATGGCAATAATAAACAATAGCTTATATTTTCTGTTTTTATTTCTAATGGCCACTCCGGGATTTGTTCCGGGGTGGTTTTGTTTTACAGAGGACGGATATCACTATGTTTATTGTGTATCTTTGATCATCAATTTTAGAAGTAATGAATCCGGAGTACATAGAAACAGAAAGCTTATCTCTAGAAAAGCTTTACATGAAAAAGCTGGCAATTATTGGCTATGGCTGGTTAGGGAAACGTCTGGCTGATTATTTTTCTGACCATTACAAAATCTATACAATCAACAGAAGCTCCAATAATAAAGGAGATTCACTGCACTTCAATATCGATTTCGATTCTGATGAAATCATTGAAAATAACCCGGATATTAATCTTGCAGACGCAATTATTATATGCCTCCCCTTTTCACAACGGACAGCTTTGGAAATATTGAATCGACGCTTTAACCGGGTAAGCCAATATATTGGTGATTATAGTGGTTCTATTTTTCTAACCAGTTCTACCGGAATATATCCTCAGGATCCAAATAACATTGATGAAACAACTTATACCGATTCAGAACTTAGCTCCAATATGGTATTCATTGAAAACCTGATTAAAAAAAGTTTTCCACAAGTCAATATTCTTCGGCTTGGTGGACTAATGGGAGATAACAGACAGCTAAAGAATTATAAAATAACAGATCCGGAGCAAGTTGTTAATCATATTCATTATCACGATATCTGCAGGGTTATCGAAACAATGATTAATAAAAATATATCTTCCGAAATATTTAATATTGTAGCACCTCAGCATCCCACAAAAGAGGAAGTTATCAGCATGCAGAACAATCGGGTCTGCAAAACTGTATCTGAAATTAAACAGCAAAGGATTATCAGCTCTGAGAAAAGTGAAAAGGTATTGAATTTCACTTATGAAAGACCAGATCCAAGGTTATTTTAAAATATCAACAATGAACAAAGAACTCCAAAAACTCGAAAATAGACTATTAAAAAACATTGATCTTAAGATATCAGCTATAACCCAGGACACTGACTGTGAAGAATACTCTGGTTATAATTTTCAGCTGCAGCAATTAAATATAAAATACAGAAAAGCGAAAGTAACTCCCAAAAAGAACGGACTGTTTGTAACTTTATGGAAAAGAAATATTAAAGGACAGACAGAACCATTTAACCATAATGATCAATTCAATTTCTATATTATCGCAGGAGAACATAGTGACAAGTCCGGTTATTTTATTTTTCCAAAATCTTTACTGGCCGAAAAACAAATTCTGACATCTGATTCCAAAGAAGGGAAACGAGGATTCAGGGTATATCCTGTATGGGATATTCCACAAAATAAACAGGCCGAAAAAACTCAAAAATGGCAATTGGAATATTTTATTGATACAGCTTTACCTAGTAATCTGATAACAGAAAAACTGAATATGATTTTCAAGCTTTCATAACAAGGTTTTTTAGCATTTTGGCTTTTGGCATAAATTTGGGTAACTTTATGAGGCTAGGGCCTATTTAAATTTTAATTCAATAAAATATAAGGCTTCGACAGGCTCAGCCTGACACCTACAAAAGGAAGATATTCTAAATGAACAATGTCACTCTGAGTTAAGTCTATAGTGAGCTTGACGAACTATCGAAGAGTATTAACTATAAAATTTAAACAGTCTCTATTAAATAAACAATCATTTATAAACCTAAAATATCTACTATGAATCGTATTGCAAGTATTATTGGTATTGGAGCTTTGCTATTAGTAAGCAGCTGCAATTCTCCAAAACAAACCATGACAGACACAACGTCTTCGACGGAAAAAACATCTTCTGAGCAGAAAAATGTTAAAATTGAATTCACAGGAACGGATACATTTAAAATTACAAATGCAAAACTTAAAATAAGTTTATACGGAATTTCAGCTAACATTGCTGATGTTCCGGCTACACTGATTACTGAAAAAGAAATTGAACAAAAGACAGTTCCATTTACAATAGATCTTCCGGTTCCTGCTAATCCTGCAAGCCTTATTAAGCCTGCTGTAAAAGAAGGAGAACCTGTAAAATATTATGTAGCGATCACTTGGGATTCTGATGGTAACGGAAAAGAGGAAAAAGGCGATATCGTTATCGACTACGATAAGAAGTTCCCTAATATTACCATTGATGGAGCTACACAGCAAGTGTATCTGAAAGTATCAAAATAAAAAACTTATCCACAATAAAAACCTCCTGATTGCTCAGGAGGTTTTGTTATTTATACACAATAATAAATCTAAGAATCCTATTGTTCATATCCTGGGTTAGCTGTAATTTTATATTAGGTAAATCTAAAAAAACAGTATTATGGAACAGCAGCCGGATAACACAGCTGTAAGAACTGCATTATGGAGAGCTTTTCATATACAGGCAGATGCGGAACCTTATATTCTTGAAGACACTGTAGGATTACAGCTGATTGCTCCTGAAGAGAAATGGCAGGAACGGCCTGATATAAAATATACACAGCGACTCCGTGCCTCTGTTGTAGCGCGTTCCCGTTATATTGAAGATCTGATCATAACTGAAAGTAAAAAAGGAACAGATCAATATGTAATTTTAGGCTCCGGCCTCGATACATTTGCACAGCGAAATCCGGATATAGCATCCAAGATTCAGATTTTCGAAATAGATCAGCCAGAAACTCTTGCATGGAAACAAAAAAGATTACTTGAAACAGGATTTCATATTCCGGAAAATCTACATTTTGTACCCGTAAATTTTGAAAAATCATCGTGGTGGGAACAACTACTGAAAACAGGGTTCAACATTCACAAACCTTCCGTTATTGCCTGTACCGGAGTTACATTATACCTTACCAGAGCTGCCATTATAAAGACGCTAAATCATATGGCAAGCCTTGCAACCGGATCTGTCATTGCTATCAGCTTCTATTTACCTTTGGAATTACTGGAAAAAGAAGACCAACCTATGCAGGAGATGGCCAATAAAGGAGCTCAGCGAGCAGGGACGCCTTTCATCAGCTTTTTTTCTCCGGAAGAAATAATAGCAATAGCAAAAGAATCCGGCCTTAACGATACCAAACTTATTTATACGCAGGATATGAGGGATTTGTACTTTAAGAACCGAACTGACGGATTATCTCCTGCAAGTGGTGAAGTTTTTTTATTAGCCAGAATATAAAATTAAATTGAATGAGCATCAGGGACATCAACAATACAGAACATTATAATTGGGGAGAAGCCTGTGACGGATGGCACCTTTTGAAAACTGATTCACTAAGTGTTATTCAGGAAAAAATGCCTGCAGGCACAGAAGAATCTTACCACTATCACACTAAGACACAACAGCTTTTTTACATTCTGAAGGGAACAGCTACTTTTGAAACCGAAAACGGAACTTTCACTGTCCACGAAAGACAAAGTTTTCATATTGAACCGGAATTAAAGCATCATATTCTGAATAAATCATCTGAAGATTTAGAATTTTTGGTAATTTCTGAACCTAAGTCTCATGGGGATCGAATTAATTTATAAAATCTGACGATGAAACAGCGTTTGCAAAAAATGAATTAAAATTTGTTGTGGATAAATAAATAAATATCTCTAAATTTGTGTCATACAAAAAAAAGGAAATGGTGTTCTTCCTCACCCAACCGCTTCTGAGGAGCTGATGACGCCTGATTAAATTAAATGTCTAACATTTTATCAGGTACATTATGTCAACAAAAAAAGAAAAAACAACCAGCAGAAAATTCAATTTGTCCTTACAGGTATTTTTCAGACGCTACCCTTCTACCCTTTATATTTTCAGATGGTTACTCATCACTCTGTTTATAGGTACTTTAATAGGATCTGCTTCGGCATTCTTTTTACAAACACTGGACTGGGCCACTAATTTCAGGGAAAATCATTTATGGTTAATCGCTCTTTTACCAATAGGGGGTTTCCTTATAGGATTACTGTATTACTATCTGGGCAAAGATATAGAAGCCGGAAACAATCTACTAATAGACACTATCCACGATCCTAAACAGATTATCCCTTTCCGGATGGCACCATTTGTATATATAGGAACCATTGCCACACACTTCTTTGGAGGTTCTGCAGGACGCGAGGGTACTGCATTACAAATGGCAGGTGCTATTGCATACCAATTCAGTAAACCTTTCAGGCTCAATTCTGGTGAGCGGGCTATTTTAATTATTGCTGCTATAGCTGCCGGATTTGGTTCGGTTTTCGGTACACCTTTAGCAGGTGCTATCTTTGGACTGGAAGTATTTCTGATCGGCAGAATAAGATACAATGCTATCTTTCCTGCATTTTCGGCTGCTATTATTGCAGATTTGGTAACCAAATTATGGCAGACACACCATACCCACTATCATATCAACATCATTCCTGATGTTTCTTTCCTGAATATTATCTATGCTATTATTGCCGGAATTTTCTTCGGATTATGTGCTTCTGCCTTCAGTAAAGCTATACATTTCGCTGGAAGAATTTTTAAATCTAAAATATCTTATCCACCGTTAAGACCTTTTGTTGGTGGTATTATTGTGGCTTCTGCAGTATGGGCTATAGGAACTACAAAATATATAGGACTGGGAATTCCGACTATTGTAGCTTCTTTCGATCAGCAATTGCCAGCGTATGATTTTGCACTGAAAATGATTTTCACCATTGTGACTTTATCCGCAGGATTCAAAGGAGGCGAAGTAACTCCATTGTTCTTTATTGGCGCTACACTGGGAAATGCATTAAGCTATTTCATTCCGCTTCCGCCCGGACTTTTGGCAGGAATGGGATTTGTAGCGGTATTTGCCGGAGCAACCAATACTCCTATTGCTTGTATGATCATGGCTATCGAACTCTTTGGAAGTGAATGCGGTGTTTATGTCGCTATTGCTTGTGTTGTTGCCTACTTATTATCTGGTAATAACAGTATTTATGGCAAACAGATGATTGGTGAGCCTAAGCATTCAAGGTTTATAAGCTATCAGGGGAAAAGGTTAAATGATCTTTAAAGTACGAAGTTAGAAGTTAGAAATTAGAGGTTAGATTTAAGGCTTATACATATTAAAGTCCTGTATCACTAAACATTACTCATTACTTATAATTAACTCAGCAAGTTTCGGGTTTTATTCGCCTACATTAATATCAATCTTTGCAATACTATTATAAACAAAATATCATGCAAAGATTTAAAAATAAGTTTGCCCTTATTACAGGCGGAACTAACGGAATGGGTTATGCTACCGCACAAAAATTTATAGAGGAAGGTGGATTTGCCATTATTACAGGCCGAAGTACTGCTACGGTGCATAATGCAGTAAATAGATTAGGAGAGAGAGCTTTCGGAATCGTATCGGATGCCGGAAATATGAAAGATGTTTTCGCTTTGCAGGAAAACATAAAACAGTATACCAACACCATCGATTTGCTGTTCGTAAATGCTGGTTATGGACAGTTTGCATCTGTAGCACAAGCCGACGAAGCACATTTTGACGAGTTATTCAATATGTTGGTAAAAGGTGTTTTCTTTACAGTCCAACAAATACTTCCACTGATGAAATCAGGTAGTTCTGTTGTTTTAAACACTTCTTTTGTTACTGAGATCGGAACCCCATATTTTTCCGTTTATTCAGCGGCTAAATCGGCGGTACAATCTTTTATCAAGACCTTTGCTGCTGAGTTCACAGAAAAAGGCATTCGTGTAAATGGTATTAGTCCCGGACATATTAAAACCAATATATTCAGCAATACAGGCCTGAACAAAGAACAGATTGATGAAGCTGTACAAAATCTTATCCCGACAATTCCCTTTAAGAGACAGGGTGAACCATCTGAAATAGCCAACGCGGTGCTTTTTCTGGCTTCACAGGAAGCTTCTTATATCCATGGAGCAGAATTAGCAGTTGATGCCGGTATCTCTGTAATCAGTTCGTAAAAAGCAGATCCCGGAATAATGTATATTTGTGATCAATAAATCCAAATAATGAAATATTACTTCTCAGTACTCATATTTACCTTATCACTTCCCATGTATTCTGCACAACATTTTCAATTACCGAAAAACTGTACAGTAGTAGAAACAGTATATGGTGATTTGGATAGAGACGGAAAAGATGAAAAAGTAATTGTTTGCAACCTCAACCAGACAAAGGATCCTAAAAAAAATTATTCCAGAGTTCTTTATATTCTAAAACAGGACAACAGCAACCAATATCAGCTATTCAAAAAGAATACAAATATTTTATGGGGCAGTAAAGAGTGCGGATTCTGTTTCGAAGAAACTTCGGATCCCTTGGTTAGTATCAGCATCAAGAACAACACTCTTATTATTGAGCAGGAAACCCATAACAATTCCAGAAGAACTGAGAGCTATAAACAAATATTCAGATACCAGAGTAATGACTGGTATCTGATTGGTTCTAAATACAGATATTGGGATACCTGTGACTTCGATTATACTTATGACATCAATTTCTCTACCCAGAAAATTAATATTACAAAAGATACAGGCAGCTGTGATGATATTGAAGATCCTAAAAAGAATGTAAGCTCATTTGAAACCTATACTTATAAGTTTCCAAAAGTAACAATGGACAATTATAAGGCTACTGAGATTAAATTTAAACCGAAGCTTTATTTTTACTATTAATTCAATACCAAATATTAGTCTTCCGGTTTCAGGCTTTCAGCATAGAGTTTCGCCTGACTCCATTTGGCGTGCTTGGAAGGAATAATTTTATAACCTTTTTTATAAGCATATACTTTGGTGAACTTTGCACCGAAGAAAATAAGCATACAGGTATAATTGATCCACATCATAATCAGAATAACCGTTCCGGCTGTTCCGAATGCTGATGTAGGTTTTACTTTTCCGAAATAAAGGCTTAGTAAAAATTTACCCAGTGTAAAGAGTATAGTAGTTAATAAAGCTCCTTTCCATACAGGTTTCCAGCTTACCTGTACATCGGGAAGAACTTTAAACATCAGAGCAAACAGAAGCATTACCAGCCCGAAACCAATTGCAAAGTTTACCAACTCTACCAACATATAAGTTTCGAAGCCAAAATACTGAGTGATCCAGTTGTTAAATAAACTGATCAATGAAGACAGGATCATGGTAATCATGAGTAAAAACCCAAGTATAAGGATCATTCCCAGTGAATTAGCTCTATCCAGAAGAAACTTCAGCAAAGCCTTTTTAGGTGCCGATTGGATATCCCAAAGTGTATTCAGAGAATGCTGCAGCTGGAAAAATAAAGTTGTAGAACCAAATACCAGCGCACCGACACCAACAACTTTCATAAAAATATTCTGCTTATCTATGAGTGCTCCTGCTATCAGACTTTCCACGCTTTTGGCTACATCTTTTCCCATAAATCCGCTGATCTGTTCACTTATCTCTCCACGAATAGCCTCTTCACCGAAGAAGTTTCCGGCAATCCAGATAATAATGATCAGAAGACCGGGAATAGAAAATATTGCATAATAGGCCAGACTCGCAGAATCTTTCATCGCAGAAGAATCATTCCACTCTGTAAAGGTGTCCCTCAGAACTTCCCAGAAAAACTTGATATGTTTGAGCATTTTAAAACGGATATCCGATTGCTATATTGAATACAAGATTATCTTTACGCCATTGGCTGTCTCCGAAATTAATCCTGTCGAAAGTCCATCTATTTCCTTTCTCATAGTAAGGAACTCTCAGTGGCATTGCCAGATCGAGTCTAAGTACCAGAATAGAAAAATCCAGTCTGAGACCAACACCTGCGCCTACTGCTATTTCACTTAAAAAATCTTTTGAAAATTTCCCACCCGGTAAATCCGGATTGCTGTTCACCAGCCAAACATTCCCGGCATCCACAAAAGCTGCCACATTAATAAATTTATACAGATTTGCTCTATATTCTGCATTCATTTCCAATTTAATATCTCCGGACTGATCGAAGAAGAATTGACCATTCGGGTTATTTCTTCTCGGATCAAAACTACCCGGCCCAAGAGCACGTGCACGGAAAGCACGAATACTGTTACTTCCACCCACAAAAAACTGACGGGAGAACGGTACTGTTACTGAGTTTCCATATGGATAAGCTATCCCGGCAATGAATCTGGATGCAAATGAGCTTTTCTCTCCGAATTTGTGATAAAACCTGAAATCGTTTTCTACTTTTACATACTGACTGAAAGGTATTCCAAAAATCTTCTTTTCTTTTCCTGCCTTAGCATTAGCCCCGGAAAACAAACCTGTAAGAGTACCAGCCAAATCCACCATACCACGGTAATAGATCGTATTGGTCTTTGGCTGCATAGTATTGGTATAGGTATAAGTATAGGTTGGCCCAAAAACCAATTGCCTTTCAATAGCTCTCCTCAATTCAGGATTTACCACTGTTAATGAATCATATGTTGCCGTAACATTTGTCGGTGAAACATAGGTAGCGTCAAAAACTTTTAACTCGTGTTCCTTTCTGGCATTTTCTTTCCAGCTATAACCAAAAGAGGCATTAAAATTATTGAGTGTATAATATTGTCTACGGTTTTGGAATTCATATCCAAGAGTAATGTTGGTCCTCGGCACAAATTCACTGGAAGAATGGAAACGGAAAGGAGCTACGATACGCGGAATAGAAAGCTGAGTATTCACCCCGGCACGAAACATATTTTTAGCACCATCTCCTCCACCCATTTGAATATCAAAAGCTCCATAAACAGCTGCTTTAAACTGTTCTGCACCACGGAAAATATTCCGGTGTGTCCAGTTCAGATTTAGCTCACTACCACCATAGTTTGCAGAATTAGTACGCCCCAGAGCTTCTAAACGCAAAGACTGCATTTGCCTTGGTGTCAGCAAATAATAAGCATCAAACTTATTTTTCAGCGAATCGGAAACAACAAATTCATTTTTCACAAATTTGAATATCCCCAGATTGATTAAACGGTTTAAAGACAGGTTATGATTGGTTCGGTTATACAAATCGCCTTTTTCAAAATACAAAGCCCTGTCAAAAACTTTAGGTTTAAATTTATGCTGAGGATCGATTACATATATGTTTTTATACGCATAAGGAGTCAGCGAGTCCTCACTCATCGGGATTTTATACATCCCCTTTCTTACATCCTGCAGATTGTAGTTAGGAAAAACGACAACTTTATCTATTGTAAACTGCTCTTTCGACAATTTCGGAGTATCATCCTTTAGTTTTACATTAAGCTCTACCTGATGGTTTTTACTAACTGTGGTGTCGGCCTGAACAATGATATTATCCGGATGAAAATAATAGAAACCTTTTTCTTTCAGTCGGTTATCTATACGTTCTCTTTCTGCTTTTATAACATCCAGATCAAAGGGATTTCCGGATTTCAGCAATGTTCGTTTTGTCGTATTCTGAATTTCCTTGTTAATCAGGCTGGAATCTTTCTGAAACTTCACCTGACTAATCAGATATCTTTCTCCCGGCTTTACGGTGTAAATTACCTGTGCTTTTTTGCTTTTAACAATAACACTGTCTGTGGCCTTTACATTGAAATAGCCTTTATTCTCTGAATAGTTTT
This sequence comes from Elizabethkingia occulta, assembly GCF_002023715.1. GTDB lineage: Bacteria > Bacteroidota > Bacteroidia > Flavobacteriales > Weeksellaceae > Elizabethkingia > Elizabethkingia occulta. The sequence goes on along the minus strand of NZ_MAHX01000013.1, from coordinate 461,823 downwards.
CAATAATATCTTTATTGAATTCTCTGTCGACATCCCCTAGCAACACAGGCTTCTGTCCCAGTTTATATTTCATCCAGTAACGGAATCCTTTATCCGTTTTAGGCTCTTTTGTAATATTATAGAAAAATAATTTAGGACGCATCCCTAATATGGAAGGATTAGGCTTAGGCGTAAGATTACTTTCAAGTGCTGTCAGCAGCTCTTTTTTATCATTCTTTGAGATCGTCTTACTTTCAATCTTAACACTACCTCCCGTATAAAGGTTCTGTCCTTCCCTAAGGTAACCTGTACCACTACATGAAAGCAGAGATAGAGCCAGCCCCGAAATAAGCCAGTATTTATAATAAATATGGAATTTATTTTTTTTCATTATTTAAATTCTACGACTTGGTTTTTCTTATCTCTTATTTTTTTGCTTTTCTCTTTCTTGGATTTCTGAAAAATCTCACGGAACTTATCATAATCCAGCGTGATAATAAATCCGATTCCGGTTTCTACAATTTGTCCCTGCAAAGCTACCTGATAGTCATTTTTGCGATAAGCACGCAACATATATCTGCCATCTCTGGACAAACTGTAATCTACTGTTACATCGCCTGCAATATTGGTCATATTTTCATTCTGACGGGCCTGCCCTTCCAATCCGAAGTTACTGCCTACCGTTACCTTCAGACGGTCATTTAATAACTTTTTACTGATATCCACATTCAGATCTGTTCTTGTATTTTTATTTCCGGTAGAATAATCATCTGTTGATTCCAGACCGAAATTTAAATCAACTCCTTTTATCAGATCAGAAGCAAGATTATTCAGCTGCTGAGAAAGAATTTTACTCACACTCTGTCTGGCCATTGTCTCTGCTGAAAGTCCGGCGCTGCTTTGGAATGGATTCTCGCCTATAAAACGGTTCAGTAATAATAACGCAAAAACCTGCTTATTCATTTCCGGTTCCTGTTGTCTCAGCTGTGCCAGTTTTGCATCTACCAGCTGTTTTACATTTGTAGCAACGGAATTGTTGTTTTCATCTGTTGTAATATCAAAAGACAATATCGGTTTCAGAAGTTCACCCTTCATCTTTAATAACGCATTAAATGGCATTCTTTGTTTAAAGAGATTGGTTTCTCCCTGATTAATCTGCTGCTCAACAAGGTCAATTGGTGCTGTTTCTGTTTTATAAACAGCTGTAAGATCCATAATAGCTGCCGTTGGTTCTCCGGTCCAGGTTATTGTACTTCCTTTCTGAATATCGAATTTACGTTTCAGCATACTTACAGAAAGTTCATAGGCTCCTTTCTCAACTTCATATACTCCTACCAGAGTTGTTTTTCCGGATGGATCAATACCGCCTGTCAGCTGTGCCTCACCCTGAAGTTTAACAAAGTCTCCATTGGCTTTATCAATTACAATAGACATTTTCGCTTCTTTATTCACTTCGATATTCACGCTTACATCCATTCCCTTAATCCGGCTTTGGGCATTCAGAGAATCTGTTTTTATTGTTTTATTCAGTACCACCTGATCCTGATCTACGAATTCTACAATTCCGTCTCTTTCCTGTAATGCAGGTGATGACTGTGGCAGTACAAATGTAAAGTCAGTATTTTCGGCAACAGCCAGCCTTCCTTCAACCTTCGGTAAATCCAGATTTCCACGGATACGCAATCCGGCATCAATTGCCAGAATTCCGTACATCATAGCATCATTGGTCTTTTCGGAGTTTACAACTTTAAAATCTTTTGCATTCACATTCAGGTTGAACGCAAAATCTCTGTAAGTCTGGGTAAGCACCTGTCCGTTTACAGTCAGAGCATTTCCGTCCTTGTCTTTAATTTTGAAACGATTAAATTCTATTCCTCTGTTAGTAAAATCAATTTCATCGTCTATATTTCTGAAATCACTTCCTGTTTTTGCGATTTCCAATCCTACTTTATTGAATTTTACTTTTCCTAAAATATTCGGTTTATCCGCACTTCCTGTCAGCTTAAGGTTTCCTGATAAATAGCCTTCTGTATGATGAATTGCATTCATGGAGAGCCCTTGAACGGTCTTCATTTGAAGCTGGTTAATTGCCATATTCAAATCGAATGTGCCCGCTGAAATATTATAATCTCCCAGTACTTTTACATCGTTATCATTTCCGGAAAGTACAACATCGGCATTCAGAATATTAGCCGAATTATTTTTCACTTTCACCGCTACATTTCCAACCGGACTTCCATATACCATAAGATCCGAAATATTAAGATCCGAAGTAAAGGTCATTTTTTTCGTCAGATCGCGCAGCTGTGCTGTTCCGTTAATTGTTCCTTTAGCCAGAAGAGAATCTTTCTTTATGACTTCTGTAATGGTTTCAATTTTAAAATCCTTTAGCGAAACATTTAAAGGGCTATTGGGAGAGCTGTTTTCTGACTGTAACAAAATCTCACTTCCTGAATTTGAAAGCCTGAAATTATCTGCTAAGATTCCTTTATTACTGATTTGGATTTTATTATTCTCTGCTACTGTCCAGTCATCATAGTTCAGCTTTAAACCATTTGGATTAAGCGATATTTCTATAATATCATTTAGTGATTTCGCTTTACCTGCAATCAGGAACTGTGTTTTATCTTTTTCGTCTTTTGTGGTGATATTATAATTGATTGTATTATTGGCTACATCACCATTAACATTGATTTTATTCAGAGCCAGACTCGAACTTTTCAATGTCTTTACACCCAGATTATATTGTAATGCCTGATTCTCATTGGTAATTTTAAGTGCCGCATTCTGGATACTGTTCTCTCCATATTGCAGCTGTGGGATTCTTCCATCTACTTCTATTTTCTGAGAGTCAGCATCATAATTACCATTCAGTGTAATTGTTTCAAAATCTTTGAGATCCGGAACAAACTTACGGATCAGATTATCGTTTTTAATTTTTGCATTGAAGGTAAAATGCTGCCCAGGCTGAATTTTCTGACCTTTGGTTGGCTTTTGAAACTGATAATACTGATTGAGTGTCTGTTGCAAAGCACCAAAGATTTGTGTCAGTTTATATTTTCCGGTAAGCTTTACATCTGCAATTTGTGAATTGAGATTCAGTTCGTTGGAATCGCCTGAAGATGTCGCTTTGAAATTAATTTCCTGAATCGGAAAAATTTCTTTTGTATCTGAAATCGCAAAGTTCTGAAGATTCAGAGAGCCATTTAGTTCATCCGGATTAAGGTTGCTAAAATCACCATCCAGTTTTCCTGCAATAATCATAGGCTTCTCATAGAATCCCAGTTTATTCAGATCCAGCTTGGTAATAGCTCCATTTACTTTTACGGTAGGATTCTTCTCATTATAAACACCAGAAGCTGCCAATTTCATGTTGGCATTCGGATCTTTGGAATCTAAAACAACATTGTAAGCACCGTGATTTATCTTTCCGGTAAGATCCATATCATGGTAATGATAAGCCTTATAGACAGCCGAATGTACATAACCTTTTACATCAGCCTTTGCTATCTTAGGATCAAAACCTTCACCATTAGCTGCAATTCGTGCTGTAATTGCTCCAACATCTTTATTCTGAATAATTTTACCGATTTGCAGATTATGAATTTCGGCCTTTACATTATATAATTCATGATTTTTACGGCGCATATCTACCTGTGCAATTACCTCAGCATTTCCGAGTGTAGAAGTAAGGTTGAGATTGGTATTTACATTCTTCGTGGTACCTTTTGCTATACCTTTCACACTGAAAAATGATGGCAAGGAGATATTTGAAGGAATTGTATTTTTAGGAACCAGATTAAAAATAGTTTTATCAGACGAAGAAAGTTCTCCAATCTTCAGATCATAATACAACTGATCCGGCTTCATAGCATTTTTTATCCGGCCGGAAGCTGCAACTTTTAGCTGATCAATACCTGAAAGTTTAAAATTCTGAATCATTAGATCATTAACACTTCCCTTTGCATTAGCATTTACTAACAATACTGCGTTGGGGTATTTATTGAAAGGCACTATATTTCTAAGTGTCGGAACCAAATTCAGGATGTCCGAAAAACCAACTTTAGAATCACGGATCATTGCCGATACCTTTATCGCTCCGGGATTGGCTGTTAATTGCTCAACAGAGTCATAACCTAAAATAACCTCATCTCTCAGAACTGTTTTTGGCGTTTGCAGATACAGGTTTTTAAGATACGCTTCTTTCGCACCGTATGTAAAATTGGTCGTCAGACGCTGAATGTCCAATCCTCTGCTCTCTTTGATCTCAGCAGATTTCACAGTTCCCGCAAATTCATTATTCTCCATTTTAAAGCTGCGGACATCTACATTCATTCTGGAAAAATTCAGATGATTGTAATCCATGCCCAGCTTACTTGGAGCAACAGCTGTATTATTATAAACAACCTTTACATCATTAAAATTAAGATTACCCAATAATACTTTCATTGCTTTTTCTTTTCCGGAAACAGCAGGATCCTCCTTTTCTTTTTTAGAATCTGCTTTTTTTGTCGGAAGATAAAGGTCTGCACGGATGTCCGCCCCGGAAAGTAAAACATTGTCTATATTGTAGGCATTGTTTTCCAGATCAAGCTGATTGACTTTAGTACTTAGTTCTTTAAACAGAACTTTTGCAAAAGTTTTGGTATTCTCATCACCATAGTCAATATTGAAATTGGTTAATTTAATTCCCTGAAGACCAATTTTCATTGGTTGCTGTTTGTTCAGTGAATCTACTTTTTTTGCTACTTTTTCAGAAACTTCTGCAACTAAGTCTTGCTTTAGTTTCAGCTTTAAACCATCCAGATTAATATCGTTTACAGCATAGTTATTTTTCTGTAAATCGAAAGTTTTCACACGGGTATCAAAAGACTTAAAATACAGTTTAATATCATTCTTAGACTGCTGATCTTTGAATGTAACCCCAATGTCTTTAAGATTTATCTTATTGAGTGAAATAATAAATGGCTTCGAGGAGCTTTCTTCCTTATCACTGGATGCAAAAGCATTGATAATATAATCGAAGTTGAACTTTCCTTCAGGATTACGAACCACATTGGCCTGAACTCCTTCTAAATCAACAGACGTAATATCTGCTGTAGAATTCATGAGTTTCAACATATTCAATCCCACATCCAGTTTCTTAACTGCCAGAAGCGTATCCACATCCTGACCTTTCAGATAAAGATTCTGTATTTGCAGACTATTCGGAAATGCTACATAAACTTTTTCAAGGCTTACTTTTGTTTTTATTTTCTTTTCCAGATAAACAATAAGCCTGTCTTTGATAAAGTTTTGAACAACCGGAAGTCTTAAACTGAATATCAGTAAACTGAGAAAAACCACTATTGAAATAATGGTTATAACAATACGTTTTAAAAGTTTCTTTTTATTTATTTTCAGCTTCAAGCGTGCTTGTGTTTATACAAATATACTAAACCTATATTTGTTATACGAACTTAGCTTTCTTAGTTACCAATTAAATCACAAATAATTAACTTTTGCCTTATCAAGGTTGTAAATCTTGATAAGGCTTCTTTGCACTTTAATATCTAAATAACAAAACCCTCATTTCTGAGGGTTTACAGTATTATCCGGTACTTGTTAGTTCTTCTTATAAAACAATGCTCTGCTGTATTCATAGTTCATACGGGCAATATTCAGAACAGATATTCCTTGTGGACATTCTACCTCGCAAGCTTCTGTATTGGAGCAATGACCGAAAAGTTCTTCATCCATTTGCTTTACCATACTTACAACTCTTTCATTTCGCTCCTCTTTTCCTTGTGGTAAAAGAGCCATGTGAGAGATCTTTGCAGAAGTAAACAATGCTGCACTTGCATTTTTACAGGTAGCAACACATGCACCACAACCAATACATGCAGCCGCATCAAAAGCTTCTTCTGCCAGCTGATGAGTAATAGCAATTGTCTTTGCATCAGGTGCCTGCCCGGTATTCACAGATACAAATCCGCCGGAAGCAATAATTCTGTCTAATGCCGACCGATCCACTTTAAGGTCCTTTTTCACAGGAAAAGCTGTCGCACGGAATGGTTCGATCACAATAGTATCACCATCTTTAAAAGATCTGAGATGCAACTGGCAGGTAGTCGTATTTTTCAACGGTCCATGAGCAATCCCGTTAATCATCATTCCACATTGTCCACAGATTCCCTCCCGACAGTCATGATCGAATTCTACAGGTTCTTTTCCTTCCAGAATAAGTTTTTCATTCAGAGTATCCAGCATTTCCAGAAATGACATATGAGAATTAAGCTGATCCAGTTTATATTCTTCCAGCTTTCCTTCAGTATTTCTGTCTTTCTGTCTCCATATTTTAAGGTATAATTGCATAGTTTTTTAGATTTAAATTATTTGTAACTACGTACTACAGGCTGTATTTCTTCAAAAACAAGAGGTTCTTTTACCAGCTCCGGTTCCTGCCCCTCTCCTTTCCAGCCCCAGGCAGAAATAAACTGAAATTCAGTGTCATTTCTAAGTGCTTCACCATCCGGAGTCTGATATTCTTCCCGGAAATGTGCTCCACAGGATTCCTTACGGGTAAGTGCGTCGTAGCACATCAGTTCTCCGATCTCAAAATAATCAGCAACTCTTCCTGCTTTCTCCAGCTCTCCGTTCATACGGTCCCCGGATCCCGGAATTGTAATATTCTGATAAAACTCGTTTTTCAGCTTTCTGATCTCTTCAATTGCATATTTTAATCCCTCTTCATTTCTGGCCAATCCACAATAATCATATAAGACTTTACCCAAGGTTTTATGATAGTAGTCTACTGTTTTATTTCCTTTAACTTCCATAAATTTCTGAATCTGATCTTTCACTTCTTTTTCAGCTTTTTCAAATTCAGGATGTTCGGTCGATATTTTTCCGATATGAATTTCTCCGGAAAGATAATTAGCAATTGTATAAGGAGCTATAAAGTAACCATCCACAGAAGCCTGAAGAAGCGAATTAGCTCCTAAACGATTGGCTCCGTGATCTGCAAAGTTAGCCTCCCCCAATGCAAACAATCCCGGAATTGTTGTCATGAGTTCATAATCTACCCACAAACCTCCCATTGAAAAGTGGGCGGAAGGAGAAATCATCATCGGTTCTTTATAAGCATCATAACCCGTAATTTTAAGATACATATCGAACAGGTTTCCGTATTTCTCTTTGATTTTATCTTTACCCTGTTCTCTTATAGCTTTGGAAAAATCCAGGTAAACTGCGTTTTTTAGTGGTCCGATTCCGAAACCTGCATCAATCCGCTCTTTTGCAGCCCGCGATGATATATCTCTTGGCGCCAGATTCCCAAATGCAGGATATCTTCTTTCCAGATAATAATCCCTTTCCTCTTCCGGAATATCATTAGGTTTTCTGGTTTCATTTTCTTTAAGCGGAACCCAGATTCTTCCGTCATTTCTCAAAGATTCAGACATCAGCGTTAATTTTGACTGATAATCTCCCGATTGCGGTAATGAAGTCGGGTGAATCTGTATCCAGCTTGGAGAAGCCATTAATGCACCCTTTTTATGCGCCCGCCATATCGCTGAGCCATTACAGCCCATTGCCAAAGTGGAGAGATAGTAAATCTTTCCGTAACCTCCGGTTGCCAATACAACGGTATGTGCTGCATGCCGCTCTATTTCTCCGGTATCCAGATTACGTACAATAATCCCGCGTGCTTTTCCGTCAATCACTACCAAATCCAACATTTCGTGACGGGAAAACAATTCTACACTTCCCTTACCTACTTGCCTCATCAACGCCTGATAAGCCCCCAGCAGCAACTGCTGACCCGTTTGTCCTCTGGCATAGAACGTACGGCTCACCTGTACACCACCAAATGAACGGTTATTCAGATAACCACCATACTCCCTACCAAACGGAACACCTTGTGCTACCGCCTGATCTATAAGATTAAGAGAGCATTCCGCCATACGGTAAACATTGGCTTCGCGTGCTCTAAAGTCACCTCCTTTTAAGGTATCTACAAACATCCGGTATACACTATCACCATCATTTTTATAGTTTTTAGCAGCATTCACTCCTCCCTGTGCAGCTACTGAGTGTGCTCTCCTCGGACTATCCTGAAAGCAAAAAGCTTTTACATTATATCCCAGCTCGCCAAGGGATGCAGCAATCGAACTTCCTGCCAATCCTGTCCCAACCACAATAACGTCAAGTTTTTTTCGGTTGGCAGGATTAACCAGCTTAGCTGTTTTTTTATAGTTTTCCCATTTTTCTTCTAACGGGCCTTTTGGTATTTTAGAATCTAACATCATTTGCTCTTTTATTATTTAATTAATATCAAACACATTCATCATCTTTTACCACATAGATACAATAGGATATTCTACGAAGGTTACATAGGGAAATAAATTCCCAGAACAGCAGCAAGAAGCTTTGCTTCTTAAATCTATGTATTCCTAAAGAAGAATCTTTTCTAATCATAAAACGCTATGTGGTTTGAATGTTATCATATTTTTATTTAACGGTAAGAAATACATAAACAGGCATCAGCGCAAATCCGACACTGATAACTACCGAGTAGGCAATTCCTGCTATTTTAATCCATTTTACATATTTAGGATGGAATAATCCCAATGTTCTTACGGCACTGTAAATCCCATGAATAAGGTGGTAACAAAGTGCAATCATAGAAATCACATAGATGACCACATACCACCATTCTTTAAAAACTGTGATCACCAGAATATACAGATCTTTATTTCCTTTATCATCCAACGGAAGGCTTCCGAATTTGTATACATACCAGAAATTCTGAAAGTGAATCACCAGAAAAATAAGAATCAGCGTTCCCAATATTCCCATATTACGGGAGTACCATTTACTGGCTCTTCCTCTTCGGTCGGACTGATATGTACCGCCTGATTTTTTATTTTTTATTGTAATCACCAGGCCGTCTATTGCATGTAAAAGAATACTGGTATACAGAACCAATGAAACAATTTTTATAACAATATTTCCGGACAAAAAGTGAGAATAAGCATTAAACTGTAAGTGTGCTTGTTCCTGCGGAAGGAAGAGTTGTAAATTTCCTAAAAAGTGAATCAGTAAAAAGAAACCCAGGAACAGCCCTGTAAGGCACATCAGCATTTTTCTTGAAAGTGTATTCAGCATAATTATAATTAATTGATTAATAATATCCCAGTACCTTCATCCACAGACCTCCTATGACCATATAGATGATGAGTAAAACTATTCCTATTTCCAAACCTCTCAGCCACCATGCTTTTAGTTCAACATAGCCACTACCGAAGTATACCGGTGCCGGGCCATGTCCGTAATGTGTAAGCACACCATATATAGATCCCATGAAACCAAGCATCATAGCCAATAACATTGGTGGAATTCCTAAAGAAACACCCACTCCCAGCAAGGCTGCATACATAGCAGCTACGTGAGCTGTAGCACTGGCAAAAATGTAGTGACTGAAGAAATAAACCAGTATAATAACCGGGAAAGCTACCTGCCAGCTCAATCCTCCAATTTTCACTTTAATCAGGTCGCTAAACCAACCAATAAATCCTAACTCGTTAAGAGAACTGGCCATCATCACCAACACTGCGAACCATACAATGGTATCCCATGCTCCTTTTTCAGATTTCACATCTTCCCATGTCAATACAGAAGTTAGTAAAAGCAATGTAAGCCCGATAAATGCAGTGGTTGTAGCGTCTATAGAAAGAGAACCTCCAAAAATCCACAAGAACAATAAAATAAAGAAAGCCAATAACATTAACCATTCATGGCGGGAAACAGCTCCCATTTTTTTAAGCTTTTCGGCAGCCATTTTCTGAGCACCATCAGTTTTCTTTAATTCAGGCGGATACAATTTGTAAAGCACCAAAGGAACGACAAAGAATGCGACTAATCCTGGCACAAAACCTGCGACAGCCCATGACATCCATGTAATATCGATTCCCAGATTGGCTGCAAATTTCTGACACATCGGATTACTCGCTGTACCGGTAAGGAACATTGAAGATGCTATCAGATTCATGTAATAACTGTTCAATGTAAGAAAAGAACCCAGTTTTCTATGAGTTTCCGGCTGATCCGGTACGGAACCAAAACTAATCGCCATAGATTTCATAATAGGGTAAATAATTCCGCCACCTCTGGCTGTATTACTTGGAATAGCAGGTGCCAGACACATATCTGCAAGACCTAATCCATAAGCAAGTCCAAGAGAGCTTTTCCCAAAAACCCGAATGAATAAAAAGGCAATACGATTACCTAATCCGGTCTTGATAAATCCGCGGGCAATAAAGAAGGATATCCCTATTAGCCAAATTACTTTGTCTCCAAATCCGGTAAGTGCTTTTGTAATTGACTTACCTGCATCTCCGGGAGCCAACACCTGTGTAAGTGCAGTAAAGCCTATAGCCATCATACACATTGTTCCCATTGGAGCAGCTTTTAGAATAATTCCTAAAATTGTTGCCGCAAAGATGGCAAACAAATGCCATGCATCCGGAGTTACACCATCCGGAACCGGAATAAACCAGATGACTACCGCAATTGCAAAAGTGAATGCAATGTTCCTGATATTAATCTCTTTCATGAGTATATTTTTGTTTATTATTTTAAATAAGTGATATTTTCTGACTAAAACCGGCTCTGTACCTGAACAATAAATAAGTTGTTATTATATTGATTGGTATTTTCTACCTGTTTTTTATAACGGTCTATCTGCATCCCCAGCTGTATTCTTGCTCCGTAGTTTTTCAGAAACTCCAGTCCGAACATTGGAGTAATAGTTTGTCGTGGATTAGAATCCCGGCGGAAATTGTTATCCAGATATTCGTAGCGGCAAGAGAATTCTAAAGCGCTTAGATTTTTATGGTTAATCTCGTATCTGAAATTGGGAAGAAAGTAAACACCCCGTACCAGATAGTCATCCGGATTAGAAGTTCTTACGTCTTCAGCAAGAGAATTGTATAATATATGATTGGTTGCCTGCTTAGCTTCCAGCTGCATATCCAGACTCCAGCGGGAATCAAACTTAATATCTCCGGTAACGTCTACGCCAACAGCATATACTTTTTTGCTAAAAACTTCACCTACACCACCATTTAAACCAAGATTGAAATTGTATTTAGGAGACAATCCCAATACCAAACGTGTTGAATATTGTTTGCCATTATCATTGTCATTGATCTGATTCTTTCCGTTTCCGTTAACTACGGACACCGCGTACTGCAAAGGCATTTTACCAAGCTGTACCTGTCCGCCGACTGAGGCCCCTATCTGGAAACTGGTCCATCCCAGTTTTCCGAATTCTGTGTACTGATTGGACCAATCCAGTGATTTAATAATATCTACCGGATAAGTTTCTTCTATACCAAACCATGGACGGAACTGCCCCACGGTAATAGCTATTTTAGGATTGAAGGTATACTTAATGTAAGCATTCTCCAATACACGGCCTTTAGGATCATTTTTGAAATCGGCCAGGTTCGCAAGTGCAACCACCTCAGTACGTTTACTGATCTGTGCTTTCATCTGCACCCGCATGTACTTAATCATAAAATTATTACTGGTACCGCTGTGGTCGCTATGATGAAGACCATTTACGTCTACATCTTTTGTCATACCTACCAGGTAACGTCCCTGAAAAAGACCTTTGAATTGAAACTGAGGATATTTTACTTCAGCTACTTCTTGTTTCTTAGCAGTTAATGAATCCTTTACAGGAACCTTTACTGAATCTTTGGTTTGTGCATTACTGAAAAGCGCTCCCAATAATAAGGGAATAAAAATAAATTTTCGATACTTCCTATTACTCATATAGCAATTTTTGAGATTAGCGGGCTAATCATTTGTTATTTCTGTTGTTTAAAGTTCCGATTTTCCTTCTCCTTTTTCAAGCATATCGACCTGTTATATTTCAGGTCGACATATGATTTATTACATAGCTAATAACTTTTATTATGTATATTATTTCAATAAATTAACTAAAATTAATAAATATTCGACAACAATATAATTAAATTGATTCTAAATTAGAAGTTAAAGGTATAAAATAACTCTTAGCCCTTGCGGCACAGTAATCTACCCCAATCCTATTTTTCTATATTTCCACATTTCCCACCATTATTCCGCGTTTGTTCATTTAACTTTTCGTAACAACTAAAAGCTTTTAATTATCATTAAATCAACATTTAACAGAATAAACTTTCGTTTCATTCAAAAAAATAGTTATTTTAGTATCAGTAAACTAAATCACAAATAAATTATGAGATCTAAACTATTAACCGGTACCTTTTTGGGTATTGCACTATTTGCTTTACAATCGTGCAGAGAAAACAACATCACAGCAGAAGAGTCTGTTTCACCACAAGCTAAAGCTTCCGCTGTCACTGGTTCTACATTCAGCGTACCTGTCGCAGGGAATTCATTCCTAACAGTAAAACCTTCCGGAGCCAATGAGGTGATTACTTCCACCAAGCTGGGTAACTGGACCAATTCCAACACTGTTATCAGTACATATTTCAGGGTGAGCAATCCCGGAACCATAAGTATCGGACTAAAAGCATCTGTTCCGTCCGGAACCAGTGTTGTAAAAGTAACTGTGGGAAATGTTTCAAAAAATGTTACTTTAACCGGATCTGCCAATACCAGCTACACTGCAGGAGATTTCAACATTTCTTCTCCGGGATATGTAAAAGTAGATTTACAAGGAGTTTCTAAAACCGGAGGTTACTTTGCCGATGTAACCGACATTACATTCGGTGGTACCGCAGCCTCGGGAACCAACATCTTTAGTAATGATACATCTTATTATTACTGGGCACGCAGAGGACCTTCATGTCACTTAGGTTATACAATCCCTACAAGCAGCAATGTAAGCTATTATTATAATGAAGTAACTGTTCCGGTTGGAGAAGACAAAATCGGTTCTTACTTTATGGCCAATGGTTTTGGTGAGGGTTATTTTGGTATTCAGGTAAATTCGGCTACAGAAAGAAGAGTCTTGTTCTCAGTATGGAGCCCCTTCCCTACGGATGATCCTAACAATATTCCACCGGACCACAAAATAATATTAAACAAAGCCGGAAGTGGTGTTACAATTGGCGAGTTTGGTAACGAAGGCTCCGGAGGACAGAGTTATTATAAATACAACTGGACAGCCGGACAAACCTATAAATTCTTATTAAAAGGTGAACCAGACGGAACTGGAAAAACGGATTATACAGCATGGTTCCTTTCTCCGGATACAACAACATGGAAGCTTATCGCCAGCTGGAAGAGACCACAAACCAGTACTTACCTGAAAGGTTTCTATAGTTTTGTGGAAAACTTCAATCCTGAAAACGGATACATGGGAAGAAAGGCTAAATTTAAAAACCAATGGGTAAGAACATCAGCAGGAAACTGGCAGGCTGTATCTGCAGCTAAGTTTACTGTAGATGCTACTTATAATGCACAGCAAAGAATTGATGCTATGGGCGGAACAAACGGAAACAGTTTCTTTTTACAAAACGGAGGTTTCTTTAGTACTATCGTAGCTCCAGGCACTCAGTTTTCTGTTACGGCACCTACGCAGGCACCTGATATAGATTTCTCCACACTGCCTTAATAAAACAACATTCACATATTAGCATTTTATAGCTGCTATTACTTCATGAAGTAATAGCAGCTTTTTTTCATAAAACCTCATCTTATTTTTCACAAAAGCATTATCCATGCGGAATATCACATATAAAATATTCCGTGATAACTCTAAAAAAACGTAAATTAGTAGTTTTTGAAAACTAATTATATCCTCTCACCATTTCTGGCTTGTGCCTGACTTATACAATATGGAAACAAAAATGTACGAGAACCTTCAGGAAACACTCTCATTTTATGGTATTAATTGTCATAAGCCTTATTATATTTCTTCAGGGAATCCTATTTTCCAGTTTCCGAAAAGACCTTTCCGTATAGATTTTTATGCTTTCTGTATTTGTACTGAAGGCAATACTGATGTAGAAATAGACAATCAGAAGTACAATATAACCCAGAATAGTTTTCTTATTTCGGCACCATCCACAGTTATTAAGTTTCTGCACACAAGCAAAGATTTCAGGATGAAGCTTTTGTTTTTTGACAAGAACTTTCTACTTAAAAATATTATAGATCCTTTTTTCATTGAAAAACTGGGCTTATTCAGAAGTTTAACGTTCAGTATTATCAGTCCGGACCAGGATCAGGCGTTCAAGTTGCTCCGATTATTAAAATATTTGCAGGATAAAACCGGAATAAACGGGCGCTTTTCTGAAGATATTGTTCGTACTATAATATTCAATTTGTTATTAGAAACCGCAGAAATTATTAATTCAGAAAAAGAAAATACTTCTGAAGAAATCTTCTCTGAAGGGAATAATCTGTTCCTTAAATTCACACAACTGGTGCAGAATAATGTAATCCGGCATAAAGATATTCAGTATTACGCAGACCAGTTATTTGTTACCGGGAAGCATCTTATTAAATTAGTAAAAAGAGCTTCCGGAAAAACGCCCCACGAAATCATCAATGAAGCCTTGCTAAAAGAAGCTTTTATATTGCTGAATAACCCCGGAATTACTTTCACCGAAATAGCTTATCAGCTCAACTTCAGTTCAGTTTCCGCCTTCGGAAGATTCTTTAAGCGTTATTCCTCACTTTCCCCTACGGAATATAGAAAACAGCAAAATTTATAGGTAAGGAAATTGAGTACAACTTTGGCGAACTTTGGCTTGCAGTGAAAGCCTGATATGGCAGTAACTTCGTTACAAGAATTACAAACAACTGCAATATGAACCCAATAACTTCAAAATTCGACAAAGTACTAAATGCTTCTCCTGAATACGGACATGTGAACCACGAACCGGATTCCAGCAAAGAACAGCAACGCAACACGCCACAAAAGTCTATGCCTTTTTCTGATCAGATCGGAAATTATCAAAGAAACAAGGGTATCCCTGTACAATCATATGACAACAGTAAGATCTATATTATAGGAAGTGGTATCGCCGGAATGTCTGCAGCTTATTATTTTATACGCGATGGGCATGTTCCTGCAAAAAACATCACCTTCCTGGAGCAATTGCATATTGATGGCGGCTCATTGGACGGTGCCGGAAATCCAACAGACGGTTATATTATCCGTGGAGGCCGTGAAATGGATATGACGTACGAAAATCTTTGGGACATTTTCCAGGATATTCCAGCATTAGAAATGCCGGCTCCTTACAGCGTACTGGACGAGTACAGATTAATAAACGATAACGACTCCAACTATTCCAAAGCCCGGTTAATCAACAACAAAGGCGAAATAAAAGACTTTAGTAAGTTTGGACTGAACAAAATGGATCAGTTAGCTATTATAAGATTGTTACTAAAAAATAAAGAAGAGCTGGACGATTTAGCAATCGAAGATTATTTTAGTGAATCCTTCCTGAAAAGTAATTTCTGGACTTTCTGGAGAACGATGTTTGCCTTTGAAAACTGGCACAGTTTACTGGAACTAAAGCTGTATATGCACCGATTCCTTCATGCTATAGACGGACTAAACGATTTATCTTCACTGGTATTCCCTAAATACAATCAGTACGATACTTTTGTAACTCCTCTTCGTAAATTTCTTCAGGAGAAAGGTGTTAATATTCATCTGAATACCCTGGTAAAAGATTTGGACATCCACATCAATACCGAAGGAAAAGTTGTAGAAGGAATTATCACCGAGCAAGATGGTAAGGAAGTAAAAATTCCTGTTGGTAAGAATGACTATGTAATTGTAACCACAGGTTCTATGACGGAAGATACTTTCTACGGAAATAATAAAACAGCCCCTATTATTGGTATAGATAATAGTACAAGCGGACAAAGTGCCGGATGGAAATTGTGGAAAAACCTGGCTGCAAAATCAGAAATTTTCGGTAAACCGGAGAAGTTCTGTAGCAATATCGAGAAGTCTGCATGGGAATCTGCAACGCTTACCTGTAAACCCTCAGCACTTATCGACAAACTGAAAGAATACTCTGTTAATGATCCTTATTCCGGAAAAACCGTTACTGGTGGGATTATTACGATTACAGATTCCAACTGGTTAATGAGCTTTACATGCAACAGACAGCCACACTTCCCGGAACAACCGGATGATGTACTGGTACTTTGGGTTTATGCATTATTCATGGACAAAGAAGGAAATTATATTAAAAAGTCAATGCCGGAATGTACCGGAGACGAAATCCTTGCTGAGTTATGTTACCATTTAGGAATCGAGGATCAGCTAGAAAATGTACAGGAAAATACAATTGTAAGAACGGCATTCATGCCTTATATAACTTCTATGTTTATGCCAAGAGCCAAAGGCGATCGTCCAAGAGTAGTTCCTGAAGGCTGTAAAAACCTGGGACTGGTAGGTCAGTTTGTAGAAACCAACAATGATGTAGTTTTCACCATGGAAAGCTCTGTAAGAACAGCAAGAATTGCCGTATACAAATTACTAAACCTCAACAAACAGGTTCCGGACATTAATCCGCTTCAGTACGACATCCGACATCTGCTGAAAGCTGCAAAAACACTGAATGATGACAAACCATTTGTAGGTGAAGGCTTGTTGAAAAAAGTCCTTAAAGGAACTTATTTTGAGCATGTACTTCCTGCAGGCGCAGAAGAGGAAGAAGAACACGAATCCTTCATTGCTGAACATGTAAATAAGTTCAGAGAATGGGTAAAAGGAATAAGAGGATAATAAATACTTTCAGAGGCGGTAATAGATTAATTACCGCTTCTGAATATTTGCATTAAAAACAAATTATAAAAAACATTTAATATGAACTTTCAAAACATAACCGTAGCAGGAAGCGGTGTATTGGGCTATCAGATTGCTTTTCAAACCGCATTTCACGGATTTAATGTAACCGTTTATGATATTAACGACGAGGTGCTGGAAAAAGCAAAAGCCAAATTCAACATTCTGAGTGAAGCCTATAAAACAGACTTGAAAGCAACACCGGAGCAGTTAGATGCTACTTTTAAAAATCTACAGTATACAGCAAACCTGGCTGAAGCGGTAAAAAATGCTGATCTATTAATTGAAGCTGTACCGGAGAGTCCACAGATAAAGATAGACTTCTACGAAAAGCTAAAAAGTGTAGCACCAGAGAAAACAATTTTCGCGACCAATTCTTCTACGATGCTACCAAGTCAGTTTGCAGAAAGCACCGGACGGCCGGAGAAATTTCTGGCACTGCATTTTGCCAACGAAATCTGGAAACACAATACCGCCGAAATTATGGGACATCCGGGTACAGATAAAAATGTATTTAATGATGTTGTCGCTTTTTCAAAAGCCATAGGTATGGTTGCGCTTCCGTTACAAAAAGAACAGCCCGGATACATTGTAAACTCCTTGCTCGTTCCTTTACTAAGTGCCGCAACTAATCTACTTGTAAATGAAGTAGCTGATGCGGAAACAATAGACAAAACATGGATGGTAGCTACCGGAGCTCCGACAGGACCTTTCGGAATTCTGGATATTGTAGGAATTACTACTGCATACAACATCAACAAAATGGCGGCAGATGCTACAAATGATCCGTTAAAAATAAAAACAGTGGAATATCTGAAAACAAACTTTATCGATAAAAATAAGCTTGGTGTTTCAACCGGTGAAGGTTTTTATACTTATCCGAATCCTGCTTATAAAAAAGATGATTTTTTAAAGTAAATTAGCTTCAGAATATTTTATAACAGCTAATCCCTGATATGGTTACACAAACTTCAGATTATATTCAGCACAACGGAATATCACAATCGAAAGCTACAGAATCTTTCTATACATTGTTTCGTCCGGAAGGTAGAAATATAAAAGCAACGCTCCTTATTTTGCATGGCATGCAGGAGCACAGCGGACGTTATACCGAATTTGCTCAATATCTGGCTGAACAGGGATTAGCTGTTATCACTTACGATCATCTCGGGCATGGCAAAACAGCCAAAAACCGTGAAGACCTGGGCTTCTTCCAGATCAGCAATCCGGCACAGCAGGTGGTAAATGATGCTGAAAATATAGCCGATTATCTGGAGAAATTATATCCCGACGTTCCACATTTTCTCTTAGGACATTCCATGGGATCTTTTATTGCACGCTGCTTATTGCAACAGGCATATTCCAGATTCAGCGGAGCCATTATTGTAGGAACAGGAGGCAAAGTTCCCGGTGCAAAATTTGGAAAGGCTATTTCCGCATTGTTAAATAAAATCACACCTCATTACCGCAGTAATTTTATCAACACTTTCTTCAATAAACAAAATAACCTGCGTTTCAAAAATGAGCCCGCAGAAAACGGCACTAACTGGCTTAGTGTTGACAGAAACAACCGACAAGTGTTTTTACAGGATGAATTATGTGGTATTCCTTTCAGTATCAATGGATTTTACACGCTGTTATCGGTTAATGTAAAAGCTACAGACAGAGTCTGGGCGAGAACTTTACCCCAAACATTTCCTATGCTATTTATTAGTGGCAGCGACGATCCGATTGGTAATTTCGGCAAGGGTATTCAACAAACCGTTTCATATTTGGAACAAGACGGTTTTAAAAATATTAGCATGAAACTGTATACCGGAATGCGCCACGAAATACTTAATGAAACTGATAAACAGGATGTCTACAAAGACATTATCAGCTGGATTGGAAAACATCTTTAAAAGTTATCCACGAAGTCCTTTTGAAAAAAGGTTCTGAATAAAATCGTCAAAAGCTTTTTTATAGCTCCTTCCTATCGGGACAGATTGTACATCTACCACAACCTCATCAGGGCCAAATGCTGTAATATATTCTGAATTGATCATGAAAGACCGATGAATCCTGATAAAACCTTCGCCAGACAAGTACATTTCCATCTCTGTCATTGTACTTTTTGTAATAATCTCTGTTTTATTTTTCAGAATGACCTTGATATCGTTCCCCTGACTCTCCAGACAAACTATATCTGCCAATATTACTTTTCTTTGCAAGCCTTCAGATTTCAGAATGATAAATTCTGCAGTTTCTTCTTTCTGGTTATTTCTGAGTACTCTCTCTACAGAACGGAAAAAGCGTTCAAAGGTTACGGGCTTCAGAAGATAATCCACAGCTTCCAGTTCGAAACCTTCTAATGCAAACTCACGATATGCCGTTGTAAAAATTGTTTTAGGTCTCTGTGATAAAGATTTTAAAAACTCTATTCCATTCAGATCCGGCATATGAATATCCAGAAACATAAGATCGACTGCTTGGGTTTGCAACAACCGATATGCTTCCATTGCATTTCTGGCGGTACCAACAATACAGAGGTTTTCGATTTTGGAAATATGATTTTCCAAAAGTTTTATTGCCAAAGGCTCATCATCTACAACAATACAATTAATCATGAAAGGCCGGAGTAATCAATTCTACAATAAATCTGTTCTGCCTATGCAAAATACTAAATGTAAAATTATTTTTATAATACAATTTCAGTTGTTCCTTCATATTATCCAGTCCTATCCCGCCAGCATTACTTTCAATATTTGGGGGACATGTATTTTCAACTCTCAAAACGGACTGTTCCGGAGTTGTTTTTATATCAATATAAATTTCTGCTCCTTCACTCATTTTGCCGGCTCCGTGTTTGAAAGCATTTTCTACAAGTGAAAGATAAATCAGGGGCGGAATAACATTCGGACTCTCCAGTTGTGTATGCAAATTCAGCTGAAGTCTTTCGTCATAACGCAGTCTCTCCAGTTCGATATAGTTATTTACAATCGTCAGTTCATCGGAAACAGTGGTCATTTTATCCTGACCTTTGTATAAAATATAATCCAGAATATCCGAAAGGCGGCTAATGGATTCCGAAGTTTTCTCCGGGTCTAACAATGACAATGAATAAATATTGTTCAGAGTATTAAACAGAAAATGGGGATTCAACCGGGATTTTAATGCCTGAAGCTCCAGTTCTGCTTTTTCCTTTAATAACTTTTCATGATTCTGCTTCTCATTACGATACCTCAGCATAAACATGATGGAAATAAAAATAAAAGATCCGGTAATAATAGGAAGTGTATAATGGAAAAAAAGATATTTTAAATCTGTAAAAATGCTGAGCAATCTATCCTGTGGATAACTCACAAAGAAAGGCTCGGCTACATATATAATAAATAACCGGTTAATTACCGATATACCATATAATGACAATAGCAGATATACTGAGAATTCAACATATCTTCTGTTGTCAAAATACTTCCGGACCAGAATGTAATAAATAAAATTGGCACCTATAATCTGAAAAATCCAATGGCAGAAATCATAGATAATCATTTCACGGAAATCAGGATTCTCGTGCTCACCATAATTTCTGGCTGTAACAAGCAGAAATAAAGCAACCCAAAAGAATACCTGAAAATATAGAGATTGCCTGACAGGTTTTCCGGATAATATTTTTACCATACTCAAAATTAAAAATTCCGCCCCTACAATCAACACTGCTGTGATAAAATCTGAATAATTAAGGATAGACAACGCAAATAAAATGTCAAACGATTTTTAAAGTTATCCACATTAGAATTGGTGCTGTCTGTCTGCATAGACAAAATTCTGTCTTCTATTTCTAAATCTTTGCTAAAAAAACAATGAATACTACTCCATCTGAAAGATTAAACGGGCTAGACCATCTGCGGGCATTAGCCATTGTACTAGTGCTTATGTATCATTACCGGGCCTTTGATCATCCTGACTGGATAGACACTATTGGAAGATTTGGCTGGATTGGGGTCGATCTATTCTTTGTCCTGAGTGGTTTTCTTATATCCGGCCAGCTATTTGACAGCATAAAAAAATACAACAACATTCCTCTCCGGTCTTTTTTTATCAAACGATTTTTCAGGATTATTCCGCCGTATTTTTTCACACTGTTTCTTTATTTCTGCATCCCTGTCTTCCGGGAAAGAGAAGCATTATCACCTTTATGGAAGTTTGTTACTTTCACTCAGAATTATGGACTGGACGTTATTAACCGTGGTACTTTTTCACATGCGTGGTCTTTGTGTATCGAAGAACAGTTTTATTTATTCCTGCCTTTCTCTCTTTTATTGTTAATAAAAACAAAGAAACTACCGTGGATAATGTGGCTTGCTCCGCTTCTGATCATTATTTCAATTATTCTTCGTTTTATAGCATGGAATGAATACATTATTCCACATCTCAATTCCGATAAATTCTGGTTAGAGTGGTATATGAAAATTTATTACCCGACTTACACCCGACTGGATAGCTTAGCAATCGGCGTACTTATCGGCTATCTTCACCATCATTCAGCTACATTCAAAAGATTTATCCATTCAAACGGAAATATTCTTTTCTTTAGTGGAGCTATACTTCTCGGGCTATCACTTTTGTTCTGCAGTGATCAGGCTTCCATGCATGCTTCCATTTTTGGTTTTACGGCTGTAGCCATTAGTTTTGGTATCATTCTACTATCAGCAATTTCGGAATCTTCATTTCTTTACCGTTCTCATTCATGGATTACAGTTCAGCTTGCCAGCCTGTCCTATGCTGTTTATCTTTCTCATAAAGGGATTATTCATATCATTCAAAACCTTGCTGAAAGTTCTATAATTCCTACCTCCGGAATACTGATGCTTTCTATCTGTCTGGCAGGTTGTATCCTGACCGGAATTCTCTATCGCTATGTTATTGAAAGGCCTGCATCCCGGATTAAAAATAAAATTCTGGGTAAATAATAGTATGCTCCGTTCTAATTTTACTAATTTAGAACCCGGTAATTTTAATGCACACAACAAAAAAACTGGAAGAATGGATCGATATGTATGGTCAGAAGCTTTTTGACCGTGCTTTCTATTTATTGTCTAACCGGGAAGATGCCGAAGATGCCGTTCAGGAAGTTTATGTCGCAGCCTATTCAGCAATGGATGGTTTTCAGGAAAAAAGTGCTCCGCTTACATGGCTTATGGGCATTTTACACCATAAAATTACAGACCTCTACAGAAAGAAGTATAAAGGAAATCCACAGGTAAGTCTTGATCATTTTTTTGACAACCATGAATTCTGGAAAGATCCCGACGGCGTTCTCCTGCAATGGGATATGAATGAAACTTCACTTCTGGATAACGAAGCTTTTAATGCCTATCTGAAAAAATGTCTGGAAGAATTGCCGGACAGATGGCTTACATTGGTAAAGCTTACTTATCTACAGGAAAAAAAATCAACAGAAATTTGTCAGGAAACCAATGTTTCTCCGACTAATTATTGGAAAATATTACAACGCAGCCGACTCCAGCTTCGGGAGTGTTTACAATTTAACTGGTTCGGAAAAGGAAAATGAGCACCTTAAAGAAAATATTACATGTCCTGATACTGCCTTGCAGTAAAGCAACTTTTTTAATAGAAAAAAGGATGCATTCGCCATTGACTTTTTCTGAAAAAACTCAGTTGAATGCTCATTTATTTTTATGCAAATGGTGTATGGTTTATGAGAAAAAAGCACAGTTTATTCATGTGGCACTCCGCAATATGATCAGAAAAAAAGAATCTGAAGCAGCAATTTATACCATTGATAATAAACAACTTAAAGAAGAAGTACTAAAAAAAATAAAAAAATAATTACTTTCTGCTGTCAGGATTTTGTTTTTCTGCCGACTATAGTTCCAAAAGGAATATAAACCGCAAAAAACACAACGAATATGCTGACCAAAGTACCTTCTTCATCTAACCGCAATTTTTTAACTGGTTATTACATCTCACTCTACGGAGTAGCACTTGTCTTATTATGGATAGGAATTTTCAAATTTACTCCTACTGAAGCTGCCGCTATAAAACCATTAGTAGAGAATCATCCGTTAATGGGATGGCTATACCATATATTCAGCATTCGGGGAGTATCTAACCTCATCGGTATTGTCGAAATTCTGACAGCGCTGGCAATTCTATTTGCTCCTTACAGACATTTTTTCAGATTAATTGCTTCTGCAGGAATACTGATCACGTTCATTACCACCCTTAGCTTTCTGTTTACAACTCCGGGAACATGGAGGATTGTAGACGGAATTCCGGTAACTGACTTTTTTATCCTGAAAGACCTTGTTTCTCTAGGATTCGGACTTATGATTTTACAATTCCCAATATACACATCAAAATGAAAAAAATAGCAACAGGTTTCCTGATCCTTATAACAGGACTTATATTACTCATCAGCTGGAAGCAGGACAAACCAGCTCAAAAAGCTAAAACAATGACTGATCCCAAAATGCCGTCTGCGGACATTTATTTTGCCGGAGGCTGCTTCTGGGGAACCGAACATTTCTTTAAACAGGTAAGAGGTGTAACAAGAACTGAAACGGGCTACGCCAATGGAAACATAAAGAACCCTGATTATAAAACAGTTTCGTCGGATGACACTGGCTTTGCAGAAACAGTAAAGGTAACCTACAATCCTGATATTATCAGTCTGGATCTGCTAATAGAATTGTACTTCAAAACAATAGATCCTACCAGTATGAATAAGCAGGGAAATGACATGGGCACACGTTACAGAACGGGAATCTATTACAACAATAAAAATGACTTATCCACAATACAGTCTGATGTGAATAAATTATCAAAAGCCTATAAAAAGCCTGTTGTTGTAGAAGTAAAGCCATTGAAAAATTTCTATAAAGCGGAAGATTATCATCAGGATTATCTGGGGAAAAATCCCGGCGGCTATTGCCATATAGAACCCGGATTATTTGAATTGGCAAGAAAAGCCAATCCTCCTCACAGCTATCAGAAACCGGATGACAAAACACTACGCAATAAGCTAACGGCCGAGCAATATGAAGTAACCCAGCACAATGCCACTGAACAGGCATTCAAAAACCAGTACTGGAACGAGTTTCGGGAAGGAATTTATGTGGACATTACCACCGGAGAACCATTGTTTGTTTCCACAGACAAATATGAATCAGGCTGTGGCTGGCCAAGTTTTTCGCGCCCCATTAGTGAGGCTCTTGTTCAGGAAAAAACAGATAACTCTCATGGAATGGAACGTACCGAAGTAAGAAGCAAAACCGGAAATGCGCATTTAGGCCACGTCTTCAATGATGGTCCTCAGGACAAGGGTGGTCTAAGATACTGCATCAACAGTGCATCATTAAAATTTATTCCGAAAAATGAAATGGAAAAACAAGGGTATGGAAAATACCTTTCATTAATAAAACCAATAAAAAAATAAGCACAAACCAAAAGCAACACTTATGAAAAAAGTATTTCTTTCAGCCATTCTAATGGCTGGTACTGCGGGAATATTATCTTCCTGCAACGACAGCACCAACGACGTGACACCTCAGCCACAGCAAGGTACATTCACAGTAGAAAATGTAGTACAAACCAAAGATTTTGTACAAAGTGGTGACTTCCGGGGAACAGGAAGTGCAACAGTCCAATTACCGGTTGTACTACCGGGACAAAGCATCAGCTTTAAATTCAATGCAGGAAAAGGCCAGCGACTGATGTTTGCGACGATGTATGGTGCTTCTAAGGACTGGTTCTTTGCACCTGAAAATCCTGGAATAAAGCTGTATAACGACAACGGAACTCCTGTAACCGGAGACATTTCTGCACAGATCAAACTGTGGGATAATGGCAGCAAAGATAATATTACCGGGAATCCGGAATCTAATCCTGTTGCCATGGTTCCGAATGTTGATGCATCTAAACTGATGAAACTGAATCTGACTTATGATGATACAGCATCTGAATTTACCCTTAGCATTACCAATACTTCGGGAGGTACCATGAACGAAACGCCTTTCTCTCCAGGTGTTTGGGCTGTATCCAATATATTAGGCGGAAAATTATTAAATGAAATGCCTTTCTATAAAGCCGGAGAGAAATCCAATCCTGAGATTACAGCTATTGCGGAAAGCGGAAACAACGCTTCTCTGGCAAGCAAAACTAAGAGCAATACCGGAATTATTACAGGACTTTCGCCCGTATTAGTGGTAGTTTACAAAGGAGATACAAATCCTATATACAAAGTTGGAGCGAAGGATATGGGAATGGGGCTAAAAGATATTGCCCAGAAAGGTGATGCTACAAAACTAAAAGATGCTTTAACCAGACCTGGAGTAAGCGTTTATGTATTAGGAAATGCTCCTATAGCCCCTGGTGCAAAAGTTTCTGCGAATATTACCACAACTCCCGGAGATAAAATTGCCTATGTAACGATGTTTGGCTATTCAAATGACTGGTTCTATGCTAATGAAAGCGAGGTTACAGCAAATACAAAAGGAGATCTAACTGCCAAGACAGCATTATTCGATGACGGAACTGGTGTAGATCAGTATCCTGGTGCCGGAAATAAGCAGGCTTTATTTGGCGGAACTCCAGCTCCTGAGGATAAAAATATTATTAAGGTTGATAACACTTACCCGGTACCACAGGTTTCTTCTGTTCTGAAAATAACTTATCAGTAATTCATACATCAAAATCTAAAAAAATCCGGCCGCATATAGCAGCCGGATTTTTGACATCTGTAATTGTTAATCATCCGGATCGGATGATTTCTCTACAATTTATAAGTAAAGCTTCCTGCTATGCTTAATAATCTCTGCGGATTAGCTGTTGTATACCCAATCCAGTAATGTTCATTCGTCAGGTTATCTGCTTTAAATCCAATTCTGAATTTTCGGGTATCATAGAACACATTCGCATTCATTACAAAATACTTCGGCAATTCGAAAACACCTGCAGTTGTATTAATAATTCTGTTGGCACTCGCATAATTACCCCCTATTCCGAAACCTAGACCTTTAAGATTTCCTTCTGAAAACTGATAACTTGCATTGAAGTTTGCCAGCCATGGAGATGAAGCTGTATTTGGTCTTCTTCCTAATACACTGGCATCGGTTGTTTCTGTAAACTTGGAGTCATTGTAACTTACTCCCGCAATTAATGAAAATCCTTTTACAAGATAAGCATTGATTTCCAGCTCAACTCCTTTACTATTGCGTTTCCCCATTTGTTGCTCGATTGCTCTTACTTCTGGTGCTGGTGTATAATCTATAATTTGCAGAGAGTTTCGAACATTGATATTATAGTAATTTACTGTTGCATTTATTTTTCCATTCAGTAGATTCGCTTTAAAACCGCCTTCCCATTGATTTGCTTTTTCCGGATCTGAAAGCTTCAAATTCGATGCTTTATCGGCAATATAATATCCATTGCTGGTAAAACTGTTTTGATAATTACCAAATACCGAAAACTTATCTTTGATAATTTCATATACAATTCCCAGCTTAGGTGACCAGGCTCCCTGTGTATAAGCTGGTGTATCATTACTTCCTCTTACTCCACCTTTAAAGTCTATACTCTCATAACGGATGGAAGTCATTACATTGAGCCCTGGTATCAATGTCAATACATTGGAAATATAGGCACTGTAGGTATTCGATTTATTTTTCAACGGCCATGTGGACAATGTAGCTTTGTTTGCATCATAGTATGCTGTAACATAATCTGCATTGAAATTAGAATAATCTACTCCACCGGTAAAAGGAACAAAATCTATTACTCCGGAATAAAAGAACTGATCATTGCGCGTTCTAAGAAAATCTGCCCCTACAACAGTACGGTTTCTCATACTCCCAATATGGAAATCAAAATTAAAATTCTGTTGTACCTGTAAGTAGCGCTGGTTGCTATCCCGGGTAGACTGATCTCCTCTGTGTAAACCTATTGCTTTATCATTAGGATCTGCACCATAAGACTTGGTTGTAATATAAAAATAAGGATTATACCCATTAGAATAATTGTAAGCACTGTTTATTGATGTAGACGATTTTATATGCTCATTAATCTTGTAATTGACTTGTCCGAAAATATTGCGTGTACGCCCTGTATTATACAATCCGGAGCCTATATAAGGGTTCTTATAATTAAGTCCTGCTCTTTCCAGATCTTTCATATTGGAGTAACCAGACTGAGTGGGAGATCCTATAAAGAAGAAGTTCTGCTCTGCCTGTGTTCTGTTATCATACATTTCATATTCTACATTTACATCCAGCTTATTATTTATTTTCCATGTTAAACTAGGGGTAAATGCCAGGTAAGTATTTTGTACTTTCTTATTCTGGAAGTTTCCTTCTGTAGTATAGGCAGTATTCACACGGAAGAGCAATTTTTTATCTTTTGTAAGCGGTGTATTAATATCGGCTTGTGCTCTGTAAAAATCATAACTTCCACCTGTAACCAAAAGACTTCCGCCAAAAGTTTCATACGGTTTTTTGGTAATCCTGTTGATTACACCCCCGTAAGACGTTACATTACTTCCATATAATGTGGCAGAAGGACCTTTTAATACCTCAATTTTTTCAATATTAATAGCGTCCATTGTTCCGTTTACCGGCGCTACAAGTCCATTTCTAAGCGAGTTATTGGAGATAAAACCTCTCAGGTTAACATAAGCTCCACCATCTCCTGCACGACCTGTTGCATTCCACATTTTTTGTAGACCTGTTACATTTCTGAAGGCATCGTCTACAGTAAATACCATCTGATTTTCCAGCGCAATTCTGTCCACCGAGGAATAAACCTGCGGATTCTCAATAGCCCGCAATGGCATTTTGTTTGTGTAATCACTATCTTTTTTAATATAGGCTTTAATTATTACCTCATCGATTTTTTTTGCATTCGCTGAATCTTTTTGCTGTGCAAAAATCATAATACCGGAAAGTACAGATGCACTTAGTATTAACTTCTTCATATTATACGGTCTTTTTTATTTATAATGTTGTTTTACATTCCGGGATAAAAGAAATATCAGAAATTCTACCAGATCTGTACAAATACAAGTAATAGCTTCTTTAAATCTTTTATTTTCTAAAAAAATCAGAAATAAGCCTTTTACAAAACTTATAACAAGTAAACATTACGGATGCTATATACTCGTTTATGTCATCCGAATCCATGTATTATCGCTTTAAACTTTATCAAGATTTTTTGCAAATTTATTATTTTAAATTATTCTAAATTAATACATATGTCTAAAATCATATTTTTTCTTTAAATAATTCTAATAATACTTTTCACTTTCAAGTGATTTTATTTGATTACTGTAACATTTCATCAATGAAAACGTCCTATTTACAAATATCTTTAAACTATAGTATCATGACAGAAAAATCAATGAAAAGGAAACTAGACTTCCTAACCACTTATGTAATAGTTAGCTCACTGGCATTTATTATTTTCATACTCAGTGGCTTCAGAGACAAAGAGAAAAAAGAAAACTTTGATGAACTAACTGTAAAGAAGATTAATATAGTAAGTGAAAAGGGAGATCTGCGTATGGTAATTAGTAACGAACACCGCCAACATCCGGGAATTATGAATGGTGAAAAACTTCCGGACAGGGAACGATCTTCAGGAATTATTTTTTTCAACTCTTCGGGTGACGAATGCGGAGGACTGGTCTATGATGGCAATGAAAAAGATGCCGGAATGGTACTTTCTGTGGATAAGTTTAGGGACGATCAGATTATGCAGCTCCAATATATGGAAAACACTAAGAATTATGACCGGAAATATGGATTGCAGATCTGGGATTATCCGAAAGAAAAAACATTCAGTGAAAGAATGAAGAGATTCAACGCATTGGATAAGCTCAAGAATAAAGAAGAGCAGCAACGAGCTCTAAAGAAAATGAAAGCAGACAGCCTTCTAATGGAAGACCGCCTTTTCATTGGTAAAAACTTCAACAAGGATGTTGGCTTGTTTATAAAAGACCAGCAAGGAAAACCAAGAATAAAAATATATGTTGATAAAAATAATGAAGCCAAAATAGAACTTCTCGGTGAAGACGGAAAACCCGTTAAATAATGTAATAATCAACTTTGTCAAGGTTAAATTCTGAAAAATTTTTACCGAAGCAAATTTCAGATCATAGTCCATGAAACATTAGATCAAAATCTATTAAAACTAGAATTAATTCTAATACTAAAGATTGATTAAACTCAGGTTTTAGCTCTTCCGACTAAATGACTTGTAAAAATTGATATTCCCGAAAGCACCAAGATAACGCTCCTCCGGAACGCTCTGGATTATAGTGACTATAGGTTCTATGGAGATAAAGTTCCTAAAGGAACTTGTCTTTACTTTGATAAATTATATTTTCTGTATAAAACTCCAAAAATATCAGAGTTGTTTAAATCTTAATTCAAAAAAAAATTAGACTTCTATAAGCTCAGTCTGACATCTTTAAACATGAAAATATTTTGAGAAAACAATGTCACTCTGAGAAAACATGGATATAGGAAAGTGTGTATTCTGGAGGAATACTATCTCAGAATAAAGATGACCATTAAATTATTATTACTATACACACCTCATAAAAACCATTCCTAATCTTGTTCCAAGTTAAAACCCCGCTGAATAATTATTCAGCGGGGTTTTTTATAAAAAATTAAAGATAAAATATAATGCGTCAAGTTTTGACGCCACCCCCGATTACATTTGCTCCATAACCAAAATAACCAACATTATGGATAAGATTACACAAACACACATTGGAAAACTTCACCCCGCGATAAGGGAGGAAGTCATGCAGATTATCAGGGATTGCGATGCGGCATTGACCGGAAGGGCAAAAATAAGAATTACACAGGGGCTCAGAACTCATGCAGAACAGGCTAAACTATATGCACAAGGCAGAACTGCACCAGGGCTAAAAGTAACCAATGCAAGACCTGGACAAAGTATTCACAATTATGGTCTGGCTGTGGATATCTGTCTGATTATTGATGGCAAAACAGCAAGCTGGGATATTGCAAAGGATTGGGATGGCGATCGTATTGCCGACTGGCAGGAATGTGTAAAGATTTTCGCCCGCTATGGCTGGGAATGGGGAGGTAACTGGAAGACTTTTAAGGATTATCCACATTTTGAAAAGAAAAATCTACGCACCAGATATGGTATCATTTCCACAGACTGGAAAGTACTTTCAAAAATGCCTAAAGATAAATCAGGATATATCCTTATTTAAATTAATCGATAGCTAGGGCATAAAATACACTGCCCTCTCTCCTGACTCCCACACAAAAGTTTTATCGTCAGATAATGACTCAATGTATGACCAGAAAAATCTCTGATTTTTCCTTTATGCATGATATTCTGGAAATTCCCGAATGATCTTGCATTCAAATTAATGAAACCAGACAGCGTTTCATACACCCATTTTTAAAACAAACATCAAACAAAACATTATGAAAAAGATTTGTATCCTCTCCCTTGACGGGGGAGGCATAAGGGGAATTATCTCCTGTATTATCCTCAGATATATTGAGGAACAGCTTCAGAAGCAAGACAACTCCCAAAATAAACTGGGTGATTATTTCGACTTGGTAGCCGGAAGCAGCACCGGTGGCCTGATTACATCGATTATGCTTTATCCGGATGAAAACCGGAATGCACGATATTCCATACAAAAAGGCCTGGAACTGTATTCGGAAAAAGGAGAAGATATCTTTCAGGTTTCTTTTTTTAAACGGCTAATCAACCCTTTTGGGCTTTTCAATGAAAAGATCTCGCAGGAAGCCCTGGAAAAAAACCTCAACGACTTCTTCGGAAAACTGGAATTAAAAGAACTGATAAAACCTTGCCTGATTACAAGTTACGACATCGAAAACAGAAGGGCAAAGCTTTTTAACTCTGCCGATGCAAGCATTAGCACAGATAATTTTCTGGTGAAAGATATCTGTCGTGCTACATCTGCAGCACCTACCTATTTTAGTCCGGCAAGAATTCAGTCGCAATATGGACAGAATTTCAGTCTTATCGATGGTGGTGTTTACGCTAATAATCCGGCTTTATGTGCTTATGCCGAAGCCCGGAAAATGCCATTCGGCCAAATTTTTAAAACCGATCAAAAGCCAGATTATCCTACAGTAAATGATATGATAATTATTTCTATCGGAACAGGATCTGAAGCGAAATCTTATCCATTCAAGAAAATGGAAAATGCAGGAAAACTGGCATGGATAGGACCTTTAATAGACATTCTTCTTTCTGCCAACGCGGAAACTGTAGATTATCAGCTTTCTCAGATGTTTCAGACATTGGGAAGCCGTAATCAGAAAAATTACTATCGGATTAATCCTTCTCTGAAAAACGCGTCTCCATCTATGGACAATGTAAGGGAAGAAAACATTGAAAATCTTATTCAGGCGGGTCTTGCTTATATTGACGAGAACAAAGAAATGCTGAATCAGATTGTACAGAAACTCATCCGGAATAAAACGGGCTAATGGTGAATAGTTGTTGGTTGTTGGTTGCCGGAATTGAAATCTTCCCATTTATTATCCCTTAAGAACACAGAAAAGCAAAAAAATTGAAAATAATTTTTAATGCGTCAAGTTCTGTCGCCACGGGTCAGGATCTTTGTCCTGTTGATGGTTGACAGCTGGCAACTGATAACCAACAACTCACTCCCCTTCTCATTTAAAACCTTACACCTATGAACATCACGAAACCGCCGTAACAGGCAATTACAAAAATCAATTCATTACTAACCTTAAAAATAAAATATTATGAAAAAAATAAGCATACTACTACTCACAATTCCCGGTTTTTATTTTGCCCAACTGGCAACACCCCAGGGACAAATGTTAGCAACCGAAAATCCAAACACTGGATTTATCGGAATTGGTACTACCAACCCTTTAAGCAAACTAGATATAGATCTTAAAGTTGGTGGAGGAATAAGCTCACCAATTATACGTGGGAGTGATAGTTACATATCTTCCGGATTGCGCTTCATTGATGATTCTTATACTCAACCCGGACAGGTAAAAGAATGGGCAATCTGGAAAGGAAATACTTTTTCAAAGGGGCTAAGTTTTATGAGATACGACGCCGTAAATCGCTGTGAAGGAGGCATATGTGATATTGCATTGCAACTAAATGATAACGGTAATGTAGGAATTGGCAATGCGTCCCCTCAATACAAACTTGATGTCAATGGCAGCTTCAGGGTTGGGCTAGATAATTTTTTCAGTTACAATGGTGGTGCTGATATTTTCTTGAGATACTTGGGAAGAGGTTCAGGAGGAAGAGCTATCGTACATGACAATAACAATACGCTAACACTAAATTATGCAAATGATTTTTCCGGCGGAACTTTGCTAGGAACTTCTTTTTTAGTAAAAGGTGATGATGCAAGGTTAAATGGCAAACTCGAAGCCAGGGAAATTAAAGTGACCACTACTCCGACTGCTGATTTTGTTTTTGAAGATTCTTATCAGCTTCCTAATCTGGAAAGTGTGGAAAAACACATTAAAGAAAAGAAACATTTACCTGAAATAGCTTCCGCAGCGGAAATGCAGAAAGAGGGTGTAAACATCGGAGATTTTCAGATTAAGCTTTTACAAAAAATTGAAGAGCTCACTCTTTATCAGATACAGCTCAACAAAGAGGTCACAAACCTTAAGCAGGAAAATATACAATTAAAAGAAACACTACAAAAAATTCAAAATCATGAAAAATCTTATTAACCTTTTACTATTGGCTTCAGTAGCATTTGTCAGCTTATTGAAAGCTCAAACCGTTCAAACATTTACCTCAGCAGGAACCCAAGACCAGTATGTTCCGGTACTATTCAGCTTCAACAATAAACCTTTTTCAATCTCCCGACCAATGATACATGATAACCGGGATTGGCTGGCCTACGGCACAGCAACGATTAACGGAATTGGTTATGCCTGGGGTTCTGGCAACACCATGATTAAACTGGAAAACTATACTTATGGAATGAAAAATAGTGACTATACAGGTGGAGTATACAGCTACATAGGGAAAGTACTAGCCGAATGGGCAGAGTCTGGTATTATTGTTTATCTACGGGGAGGTACTACTTATAATACAGATGGAATTATTAAAAAAAATGATGGCACCTATACAGCAACTGCGGGGAGTCAAATAAACCTTTCAGCTGTTCCTATCACTGAACCTAACTTTAATATTCCTCCAGGAGTATATGTTTCCAATTGGGAAATTAATGCTCATACACAAAGTATGAATATAAACAATCTGTATAGCAAAAATGGAAATATCGGAATTGGTAACAATTCCCCACAATCCAAATTAGATATTAATGGAACTATAATGGTCGGTGGAGATACTGGAAATCTTGATATAACCAGCTTACCTAATAGTTTGGATATGCTTAAAAATACGGGCAAACTTGCTATTGGTTGGAACCTATCCGGAGGAGGTGGGGAAACTAATTTCATAGCTAACAGAGGAAAAGGAAGTGCTGGTGGTTTTGATTTTTATGATTATACCAATGAAGGGCAAAGAAAAAGACTACTGTTATTAAATAGCAACGGAAATGCTCTTTTAGATGGCAAACTCGAAGCCAAAGAAATTAAAGTGACCACTACTCCAACTGCTGATTTTGTGTTTGAAGATTCTTATCAGCTTCCCGATCTGGAAAGTGTGGAAAAACACATTAAAGAAAAGAAACATTTACCGGAGATTGCCTCAGCTGCCGAAATGCAAAAAGATGGGGTAAGCATCGGTGATTTTCAGATTAAACTTTTACAGAAAATTGAAGAACTGACACTTTATTCTATTGAACAGAATAAGCTGAATAAAGAGCAATCAGAATTACTGCATCAACAAATCCAGATTAATAAAACACTGGAACAACGCCTCCAAAATCTCGAAAACAATAACCAAAAAAATTAATAATCATGAAAAATAGCATATACATTCTTTTTTTACTTTTTGCCGTTTCATTGAATGCACAAACATTCCAGCAAAAAGATTTCAGTGTGGGATTTCCACATGAACAACCTAATCAAGCTGTTGATATATTATTCGGAAATAGCTATATCAACGGCTGGATCGAAGTTGATATTACAGGAACATATATCTATCAAAATAGTGTTGGGATTATCAAAAAACTATTCCAAATCGGAGTCAGTCCCTCTAATTTTATATGGTATCCCCCGACATCCAGAATTGTAGAAGCTGCCGGTCCAATATTAGACAATATTTATATTGGTGACATCGTATGGGATCCTGCAATCAATCAATACAAATTAACGATTTATCATACCTCACCTAATGCCAACCCTTATAATATCAGGCTCACTCAACATTCAGCGGAAAGTACTACTATTAGTACAGCAGTCCTTAGTAACATTTATACCAATCCTTTGAATGGTAATAACAGGCATAGTGTTTATTACAATGATAATGTAGGGATTGGGGTAACAGATCCTAAAAACAAGCTTGATGTAAACGGAACGGTGCATGCCAAAGAAGTAAAAGTAGATATGACTGAATGGGCTGACTTTGTATTCGAAAAAGATTATCATCTTCCAACACTGGATGAGGTAGAGCAGCATATCCATGAAAAAGGACATTTACCTAATATCCCCAATGCCAAAGAAGTAACAGAAAATGGTCTATCACTTGGAGAAAGCCAGAAATTACTTTTACAGAAAATTGAAGAACTCACGCTTTATTCTATTGAGCAAAACAAGCTGATAAAGGAATATTCTGAAACAAATAAAAAACTAGAGAAACGTATTTTAAAATTAGAGAAAAAATGAAAAAAATATTATTATTACTAACCTTATCATGTGCATTTGTATTGAAGTCCCAAACACTAAGTGAAACCCAAATGCAAAATGCAAGAGCTACCGGTTATGCTATCGTAGCTGCTAAAAACCCAGGAGTCGATTTTTCTATTTATGTAATTCCTTGGGATGGCATCAATAGTCTTGAACAAAATGCTAATAATAAGATTAACATAAGTTGGCATGCACAAGCAGCTGTAAAAGGACAATATTTCAATCAGTCTTTTGATGATTCTAATTTTACAGGCTACAGTTCCGTTGTCACAAGCCAGGAAGAATTTGACAAATATAAATCAACGGGAACACAATGGTGGATTATATGCAGTACACTGCCTTCATATAGCTCATCAATTTCCAGTAAAAATGGGAATATTGGCATTGGTACATTAAATCCTGAAAATTCAGAAAGCTGGGATAAAGTTTTAGAAGTAAAAGGGAATATACATTCAAAAATAATTACATCTTCTGCAAATATTACAACAGGTATATGGTCTCACGAGGTTGGCTATCACGATTCTCCAATTGGTGGCCTGGCAGGAACTTCTACAAACCATCCATATAGCTTAATCACAAATAAAACACCTAAAATGACTATTTCTGCGGATGGAAATATTGGAATTGGCACCACTAATCCTGAAAACTCAGAAAGCTGGAATAAAGTTTTGGAGGTAAAAGGAAATGAGACTTCCAAGTTTATTAATTCTACTTCTATGATCACTACAGGAATTTGGTCTCATGACTATGGTTTTTATGGTTCTCCAGCAGGCGGAATGGCAGGAACATCTACCAATCATCCTTATAGTTTAGTCACAAATAAAACACCTAAAATGACGATTGCCACAGATGGTAATGTCGGCATTGGCACAACCAATCCGCAAAACAAACTGGATGTAAACGGAACGGTGCATGCCAAAGAAGTAAAAGTAGATATGACCGGATGGGCTGACTTTGTATTCGAGAAAGATTATCAGCTTCCAACACTGGATGAGGTAGAACAGCATATCCATGAAAAAGGACATTTGCCTAACATTCCCAATACCAAAGAAGTCACCGAAAATGGTATATCACTTGGAGAAAGTCAGAAATTACTTTTACAGAAAATAGAGGAACTGACGCTTTATTCTATTGAGCAAAATAAGCTGAATAAAGAGCAATCAGAATTACTGCGTCAGCAGCAACAGGAAATTCAGGATTTGCGAAATGAGATTAAAGTGATTAAAAAATAAAGCTTTTTCAAAATTTTGACAGCCACATAGACACCTGAAACGAATCCGACAAAAAACACTTCGGATTACCTCTCTATAAGCTTCTTCAATTTTTCGCTCCCTTTTTAGCATACCGAAAATCCGGTATGCCTAGGGCTTCTCATCCCAATATTTCTAATTATTTAAAAATTTTTAAAATAAAAATATAATGCGTCAAGTTCTGTCGCCACGGGCTATGATCTTTGTCCCAGAAAGAAAAACACTAAAAAAATAAAATATTATGAAACCACTAAAAAAACACAAAAGCAGGTCGCCTTAGGAGCCTTCTTACTAACTCAATCAAATATTAATAACATTACTTAATAATATATATTATGAAACGATATTATAAATTTTACAAAACAATAATATTACTATCCATATTTGCTCCTTTGTTGAAACTTGACAATATTAAAGGGCAAACAACTTCCGTTGAAAAGATGAATTTATTCAAAACATCTCCGGAAACTAGTAAACTATTTCAAAAAGTAGATATTCCTGTAAACTATTCAACAGGAGGAATCAATTATTCATTACCTATTTATACCATAAAGTTAAAAAACATTGAAATCCCTATTCAGCTGAACTACCGAAGTTCAGGATTTCAGATCAATGAAAATGCCACATCTGTAGGACTGGGTTGGGATTTAGAAATAGGAGGATCAATTACCCAAACAAAAAAACAAGGTAGTGGCCCTGAAAACCGAATTAATTTCGATGAAAATCGAATTCTCGATCCAAGATGTAATGGAGATGATTCTAATCCACTAGTACAGGCTAGGTGTTCAAATTCAGATTACGAATGGGTAATGAATTCTGCCTTTGGTGGTAATCAAAATTATACGTTATATGCGTCACAGTTAAGAACTGGGAATCCAATTGATGGTTATGTAACAAGAAAATCATTTTTACCTACCCTTACCTATGACCTTAAAACAGAACAAGATATATTCTATTATTCTTTTCCTGGTGAATCCGGAAAATTCTTTTATGATTCTAATAAAAAGAAGTATCTCACAATTCCTTATACAAGAAATGAAATAGAGCACACATCCGAATTTTATATAATGAAAGATTCCAAAGGTAATAAATACTATTTTTCTAAAACTGAAAATCCGGAATGGCAAGATGCATTTTCTATGGCAACATATTATTCAAATGGTACAGAACATAATGAAGGTATTCCCCGAAATCCTACTGCAGGAGTAGCCAAATATTTTTTAAAGAAAATAGAAACGAGTAATGGAGATATTATCTCTTTTAATTACAGTCCTGTTACTTACAGAATAGAGCATCCTGAAGTTTTCAATTATATAACCAGTGTCAATTCTGATCCTAGAATTGGAATATCATCCATGGATGATTTTTCACAAATTAATAGTACTTATAGAGATTCAAAGGTTTGGGGAAGAACTGTTATTAC
The DNA here is from genome assembly GCF_002023715.1 of Elizabethkingia occulta. Taxonomy (GTDB): domain Bacteria; phylum Bacteroidota; class Bacteroidia; order Flavobacteriales; family Weeksellaceae; genus Elizabethkingia; species Elizabethkingia occulta. The sequence continues at coordinate 424,515 of NZ_MAHX01000013.1, read as the reverse complement.
AACTAACAGGCTTGATAAAATAACTGTAAATGGAAAAGAAATTGTAAACCTAAAATATAGTGCTGAAGCCCGGAAAGATTTAAATCATTCACATCTTGAACTAGGTATTCCACCTGAAAATATCGTAGCTGTACCAGAGAATCAAAAGCCAAGAAGTATAGAAGAAATTACTATTACTGAAGGGAGTAGAAAAATCATCTGTAATTTAGACTATGATTATTTTGGTAAGACAGGGGTTAACAATCCCAATGATAACGTTATTACTTCAAAAAAGTACAGATTAAAGCTAAACTCCGTAGCTTTTAATGATGGAGCTTTGTACAATTTTAACTATTACGAGGACAACAATATTACTTTACCAGATAAAAATGCCGCGGATAAAAAGGATCATTTAGGTTATTTTAATAATCAAAGTCATTTTTATACAGCATACAAAACCAAAGATGAAGTTTATGAAATGGCAACAGCTCCATATAAATCATCAAATCTGGAAACTTCTCAACTAACCGTACTCAAATCTATTGAATATCCTACTAAAAGCAAAGATGAATTTATCTATGCATTAGGTACCAGCGGAGGGCTGAATATAGAATCAATAAAAACATATGAAAATATTAACAACACAATACCCAGCTCTTATAAAAAATTCAAATATTATGACAGTCATAGTATTGAGCCAAAATATTCAAACATTGTTTTTGCAAATGTATTTAAAGGTGAGTATGAAGGAATACCATTAAGCCTACGAGATGCTGTAAGATCTTATTCTTTTACATCTTATTCTTCCAGTGCAATCAATCAGTTAATCGCTTTTAATGGATTTCCAAATTTTTATGAAACAGTAGAAGAATATTCCTATGACAAGGATAATAATAATAAAGGTATGACCAAGTATCGTTTTACTTATGAAAAAGATCCGGAGTATAGCAGCTATGGTTCTCATCATTTTACAATACCTCTCACAGATAACAGTTGGAAAAGGGGACTTTTGAAATCTACTACAACTTTCAAAGCCGGAGATTTCATAACACCAATAAAAAGTATAATGAATACATACAAATTTGGAGATTTAAATCTTGATTATTCAAATTTAACACTAGGCTCAGCACTTCCATCAGTTAATAAAAATCAGGGATACTTTGTTAATTATTTTATTTCATTAATAAATCCCGAGGTGAAATTTCAGAATCATACTCCAGATATTTCTTTTATAACTCCTTATCAACCTGAAGCTAAATTTACAACTCATATCAATTTACTAGTTTCTGGTTCTGTATATAAAACGGCCGAAACACTTATAGAATGGCTTGACGACAAATCACTTATAACCAATACTAGCTATAGCTATGATGAAACAGGTAGTAATCAGCTTAAGTCTCAAAAAATAACTTTTCCAGACGGAAATGTTAGTGAAACAACTTATACATATGCTGAAGAAGAAGGCAAAACTGATATGATTAATGCTAATATGGTAAGTATTCCTTTAAGAACAGAAACCAAATTTAATAATAAATTAGTTTCAAAAACATTTACAGATTATCTGAAAAACACCCAAACAAATAATTTGATATTGCCAACCCTTTCTCAGATTTTCGACCTTCAAAATCCCGCAGTTGCAAAAAATGAAATAGCTTATGATCGTTACGATAATAAAGGAAATATTATACAGTTTACTGAAAAGGGATCAAATACAACAACTGTTATTTGGGGATATAATCAGACTTTGCCAATTGCAAGAATTGAAGGAACCTCTTACGATCAAGTTTCTGCATATATAGCACCTATTATATTTGCATCAGATATTGATCAAGCAGAAGGAAGTACGATATCTGAGCAAACTTTAATTAATGCATTGGATACATTCAGAAACCGGGCTGAACTCTCAGAATATAAGATTACTACCTATACCTATGATCCTTTAGCTGGTGTTAGTAGCATTACTCCACCTTCTGGGATTCGTGAGAATTACAAATACAACAATATAACCAATAGGTTAGAGCTAGTTTCTGATGTCAATAATAAGATTTTAAAAGAATATCAGTATCATTATCCGCATACTTATTATAGTTCAGAGAAAAACAAAGTTTTCACTAAAAATAATTGCCCTGACAGATTTATTCCTGGTACATATAACTATGTAGTACCAGTCGGTAAATATTATTCAATTATTAGTCAGGCGGATGCTGATCAAAAAGCTGAAAATGACATTAATCAGAACGGGCAGAATATTACCAATCAAAATGCATCATGTACAGGATATTTTAACGCTCAATTCGATAAAATGTTTACCCGAAATAATTGTCAAAGTAACGAAACTGGTGGAACATACATTTATATTGTACCAAATGGAAAATACTTTTCAACAATCAGTCAGGAAGATGCCAATCAAAAAGCTCAAGATGACATTGATCAAAATGGCCAAAATGCAGCTAATCAAAATGCATCATGTCGAATTAATGGATTTTATAATGTAATAAAAGGAGCAACTTTTACCAGATCCAACTGTCCGAATGATACAACTCCCGGAACATATTATTATACAGTCCCTGCAGGTAAATATTATTCCAATATTAGCCAAGAAGATGCTGATCAAAAGGCTCAAAATGATATCAACCAGAACGGACAAAATTCTGCGGATATGTATGCAAGCTGTATTGCAGGAGAATGTGAAATTAATTCTGAGAATGCATATGATGTTGTTTCTATCAGTTCCAGATTTGCAGAAACTACTCCCGGACGCTTTAGAGGCACCATAGGTGCACGATTCTCGGATTCTGTAAACCAATTTAGTACAGTCGTTCTAGGATATATAGGTAGTTCGTGTAGCCCTACAACTAGTGAAAAACAAGTTCTGGCTTCTTCAAATGGGAATACATGGAGAGTATATATTCATCCAAGCGGTGAAGTTAGCGTACGCTTCATTAGCGGAACATTTAGCAAACAAGTATCTCTATCATTTGAATATGATAAGAATTAAGTACGAAGTCGGAAGTTAGAATTACGAGGTGCAAAATACTGAAATTAAGAGAGAAAAGCAGGTTGGTGCTTTCATCACCTGTTCTCTCTTCTACTTAGAAATTAGAGATTAGACGTTAGAGGTTAGAGGTTAGCCCTTATAGTCTTATAACTGAATATCTGATAATCTTTATTATGATCTTTCCAAAAAAACAAAAAGCAAAAACTCTTTTTTAATACGTCAAGTTTTGGCGTCACCAGCTAGGATCTTTGCTTTAACAAAAGAAGTTAGGGGTTAGACTTTAGAAGTTAGACATTCAATGTCCGGCCTTATAACTTATAGCTTCCTTTCTAACCTCCATAACTTCTATAACCTTATAGCTGGTGAAACTTATAATTGAAAAACAAAAACACAAAAAATCGCAAAAAGTAATTATTAATCTTTAAAAACCAAATCGTTATGTTTAAGTTCAAACATTTTTATACCATGGGAATTCTCATGGCAGGGACTCTCTCATCCCATGCCCAAATTATTCTTACCAATCCGGTTACAGAACAAAACAAGTCTGTTACGGATCCTTACAGCATCAGGCTCCTGCCAGGGTTCAATGCCGCTTCGCCTGCCGTCAATAGCTTCAGGGCTTCTCTGGGGGCGTCTTCAAACCCCAACCCTACGCCTAATAATTATGCTCCTGATCCGACGGCTTCTATTTCGGTGAATGAGAATTACATCTACTCGCGTACTTATCTGGCTCCGCGCTCTTCTTCGGATCCTGCTGCCCCTCAGCAGCAGAGTATCTCCTATTTTGACGGACTCGGCAGACCCAAACAGGAGCTTTCTATTAAGTCTACACCAAATGGGAATGACTTGGTTACTGACATTCCGTATGACAGCTTCGGGCGTCAGGTGCAGTCCTGGCTTCCGGTTCCAATGAACTCTCTAAACGGAAATATCCAATCGGGAGTTCAGGCTGCAGCCCGAAATCATTACAAAAAAGCTGACGGATCTACAGATCCTCTGGCTTATGGAGAGAAAACACTCGAAAACTCTCCTCTGGACAGAGTTCTCGCTCAGGCTGCTCCGGGTTCTGACTGGGATGGCAAAAAAGTACAATACCAATATGCTGCTAATGCCGATGGTGAAGTCTACCGTTATACCACCAGTACTTCCTGGAGTAATAATGCAACAGTTTCTGTTCTAGGACTGAGTGGTACCTATGGAGCCAATAGTTTGTACAAGAATGTCGTTACCGATGAAGACGGAAACTTAACAATAGAATTTAAAAACGGACAGGGACAAACTCTTCTGGTTCGCAAGAATGATGGCTCCCATGATATGGATACTTATTATGTATACAACGAGTACAATCAGCTTGCTTTTGTTATTCCGCCTTTAGCCATTCACAAAGGTGTTGATGCTACACTCCTTAATGAACTGGCTTATCAGTACCGTTATGACGGTCAGAACAGACTGGTGGAAAAGAAGCTTCCGGGGAAAGACTGGGAATATATGGTCTATGACAAGCAAGACAGACTGGTATTAACCCAGGACGGAAAACTCCGCCAGCAGAATAAATGGCTCTTTACCAAGTATGATAAATTCGGAAGAGTGGCTTACACAGGATTACTGGATAGTGCTCCGGGAAGAGATGCCCAACAAAGCAATATGGTTAATTTTGGCGTTAATAACGAAGAAAGAAGTGCTTCCGGTTTTGCACAAAACGGAGCAACTGTTTATTACAGCAGTTCAGCCTATCCTGTTGCTAACTTTACTCTGTTAACCGTTAATTATTATGATGAATATCCACCGGGAAGTCCGGCTGTATTTAATGGTGCTTCGGTTCTGGGCTCTTCTCCGGTAAATGGAAGAAGTACAAAAGGACTTCCAGTCGCTTCTATGGTGAAGAATATTGAGGATAATGGCTGGACAAAATCTTATACCTGGTATGATGATAAAGCAAGACCTGTAGCCACAGAATCTCAGAACCATCTTGGCGGTTATACAAGGACAAGTTCTGTATTAGCTTTCTCCGGAGTACCTACCAGTACTACAACCTATCACAAAAGGGATGCTTCATCAGGGGAAATGGTCATAAAAGAAGATTTTTCTTACGATCATCAGAACCGTCTGGTAAAACATACCCATCAGCTAAATGGTGGCCCGGTGGAAGTTTTGACGGAGAATATCTACAATGAGCTTGGACAGTTGGAAGCCCGAAACATTGGAAATGGTATTCAGTCCATCAAAAACGAATACAATATTCGTGGGGCTTTAACCAAAATGAATGATCCAAAGAATTTGCTGAATAAGCTTTTCGGATTTGAGCTGAAGTATATTAATCCTTCGGGAACTTCTAAAAAGTACAATGGCAATATTGCGGAAACTGACTGGGCAACACAAAGTGACGGAACACTAAGACGTTATAGTTACCAATATGATGGGGTAAACCGATTAAAAGAAGGAAACTATTGGGATAATGCCGGAGCTGCTAGTGGATCTTATGCAGAGAAGTTAAATTATGATCTGAACGGAAATATCACCGGATTGCAAAGAACGGGTCTGGGTGCCGGGGTAATGGATCAGCTGAGTTATACGTATGATCAATCGGGGAATAGTAATAAACTGATAAGGGTGAATGATGCTTCTGGAAATGCAGCGGGTTATCCAATAGGTGGAAATACGATTGGTTATGATATCAATGGTAATATGGTGAATCATCTGGATAAGGGGATTTCGAATATTGCTTACAATTATCTGAATTTACCGAGTAGTATTACAGCTTCTATGGGGAATACAGATTATGTATACCGCGCGGATGGGACTAAGGTAAGAAAGGTATTTGGGGGTAAAACTACGGATTACCTGGATGGGTTCCAGTATGAGAATGGTGTGTTACAGTTTGTGCCGACTTCGGAGGGGTATTATGATGTAGTGAAAAATAAGTATATTTACAATTATACGGATCACCTTGGAAATGTAAGGTTGAGCTACACTAAAGGTGCTTCCGGAGGAGCGGAGATCATTGAAGAAAATAATTATTACCCGTTTGGTTTAAAACATCAGGGATATAACTCGAGTTCTTTAGCCAATAATGCTTATCAGTACAAATATCAGGGACAAGAATTACAGGAGAATGGATGGTATAGTTTTAAGTGGAGAAACTATATACCAGAACTGGGAAGGTTCTTTAACATCGATCCATTAACCGAAGATTATGAGATATGGACACCATATTCATTCAGTGGAAATAGAGTTGTAAATGCTAGAGAATTAGAAGGGTTGGAACCTGTAGATATTAATAAAAGTAATTTGCCTAGTGATCCTATAGAATTTGCTGAAATGATTGGAGGAGGAATTAATAGTGTTAGAGCTTCTGTGTCAAACCTTGTGGGCCGTGCTATAAATTGGGTAACAAACGATAGAATTAATAATAAATATGAAGTCAACGACGGTTCTTTAGTTCTTGTTACAGGTACTCCTAAAGAGTCGGGGAAAGAAAAATTGATTAACACAGTTAGTGATTTAGCAACCATTGGTTTAGCCACTTTAGGTGGACCAGAGGGGATGTTAATGAGTCAAGGAGGAAAAGCTCCTGCTATAAAAATTGCGGAAGAGTTAAAAAAAACAACAAAAATGGATGTTGTTGAGAAAGGAACTCAAGCATGGGATAAGGCAATTCAAAGTATAAAAACTAGTAAAAAAATTGATATTCTAACTAACACCGCAACTGATGCTAAAAATTTATTAAAAGAAGCAAAAGGTGATATAAATAGGTATAAAAACTATACAAATAAGCAATATAAGAAAGGTTATGAAACTCATAATGTTCAAAACAAAAGAGAATTACAAGTTGGTAATGATAAACAACATATAAAATGGAAAGATGGAAAATCCTCAGGCCATATTTTTTATAACAAACCAAATTAAAAGATGAGTAATACTATTATTAAGAAAACTTTTTATAGTGAGTATTTTGATGAGAAAATCGAAAATATTTATCTACTAGATGAAGACGAAGCTTCAAAATTATGGAGTGATAAAATTGATAAAAGTTCAAATAATTTTTATAAAATAAATGATGATAATCCAATAATTTATAATTCAAAAAACATAGGAGATTGGAGGAATTATTATGACTCTAATAATATTTTAGGTTTACAAAAATTTTTAAAATCGATATTAAATTGGGAAAAAGAGGAGCTAGTATTCTTCTGTATAAATAAGAATACCATTATAACAACCCTTTATCATGTCTTTTTAGAAAATATTTTTAATTTTTTAGAATTATATGACGATTGTCCAATATTAATCTCTCATGAAAAATTAGAATGTATTTACTTTACACCTTTAGGTAATACTTTTTATTCATCCTATAAAATTTGATATATCCAAACTAGTAGCTCCCCGCTAGCAGAAACATCTTGCTCATGACTAATAAAACATTTAAAAGCTGCCTTTTTAGGCAGCTTGTTTTATTAAACATAGTATATTTACATTGATACGAGCGAGACGCTCTCATCGGCGGGGTTATATATTAATAACTCGGCAATAAAATTGTAATTATGACAAATATAAAACGCGCTTATTATTATTTTTTTTACAAAATGTATAAGTTAATAGATTATACTTCCGCAATATCTGGTGGAGTTTTTTTAACAGATTTTAAAGCAAGTCTTGCTATGATCGCACTTGAAGTATGGTTTGTAGCTTCTCTTTTTAATTACTATACAATTTTAATTGATGAAAATTTCATAGTAAAAAAAATACATTTTATTATATTAGGTATTTTAGTCCTTTTACTTAGTTATTTTACCTTTGATAATAATGGTATATGGAAAGATTATATTAAAAAATTTGATCAATTACCAGAAAGAGTAAATAAAAAGGGAAGTATATTTTTTTATGCTATTATTATATTTATTATAGGTAATTTTATTCTATCCTTATATTTATTATATGAAATAAGAAAAAATTAGTATCTAACATCCCTGGATAAATATAAGTCTAAAGCTAAATTGCCCATGTGAGCCTCTAGTTTACAACTAATAAAATATCTAAAAAGTTGCCTTTTCAGGCAGCTTATTTTATTAAAAGACTATATTCTCATTAATACGAACGAAACGCTCACATCAATACAGCTTTTCTAAAAGAAAAAACAATTGAAATATAATCGATTTTCTGAGTTCAAGACCGGGTTAAAATAAACCTCTTTTTTCCAAAAAAGTTATCCACAAAATATAGAACGACACATCTTGTCGCTCTACTCTTTTATCTTTGTTATCTAAGATTAATGGCTACGAAACCTACTTGATTTCAGTGATCATGGAGGTTGAGAGTGACCATAAAACAAACATAACCCCATGAAAAAAGATTTCTATCTTACCCGCTATGCTCTTATCATTAAGAGATTAGAAAGCTCTCCTGCAACTTATGCACAACTGGAAGAGTATCTGTTGGGCTCCTTCGAATTTCAGGATGCCAAGATCACCGGCTACTCTATCCGAACCCTGCAAAGGGATATTAAAGAAATCGCCAGCCTTTTCAACCTTAATATCCATAACAAAAAGAAAGGCGACAACCGTTATTACATAGAGAGTCGACCGGTAATGGAAATCGACGAGTACAACCAAAAACTTCTGGAATCTTTTCAGATCAGTAATGCTCTGAATCTACATCCCGACTTCTCTTCTTTTGTATTCTTCGAAACCCGTAAACCTACCGGACTCGAGCATTTCTACGATCTGTTTTTTGCCATTCGTAATAAAAGAGTGGTAACATTCGAGCATTTCAGCTATCAGACCCGACTGATGACTTCCCGCAAGGTACAACCCTTAGCTCTAAAAGAATCCAAAAACAGATGGTACCTGATTGCTGTAGATACCAAAGACAAAGCCTTGAAATCTTTTGGACTGGACAGAATTAATTATCTGGAGGTAAGCAATGGAAAATATCGTGAAAAGTACAATCTGAATTTTAAAGAACATTTTCAGAATGCCTTTGGTGTGATGAATCTTGCGGAACAAAAACCTGAACGCATTGTACTGAAATGTTCCCGCCATCAAGGTGAGTATATCCGTAGCTTTCCGCTGCATACTTCACAAAAAAGCTTCAGAGAAACACCACAACATATATGGTTCGAGTTTTTCCTGCATCCTACTTACGATTTTATGCAGGAAGTTTTATCATTTGGTCAGGAAGCCGTAATATTGGAGCCTGTATGCCTCTCAGAACAGATTACAGCACATCTGAAAAATGCTTTAAAAAATTATGAATAAAATAACCGTTTGATGATAATAATTCGATATTTTTGTAAAACACCACTCACACAATTAGTATGAAATTATTTAGACTCTTTGCTCCGGCACTGATCGCTATACTCTTCAGCATGTCTGTAAAAGCGCAGCAAAAGGCGACAGATTTCCTGAGTATTCCCGGGCCTGTACAATTCAACAATGCCTCATGGAAACTTAACTGGTCTTCTCATCCGAATGCCAATTATTACAAACAGGAATATCTGACTTCCGGAGAACAGACAGACAAATACAAAAAAATGCTGATGATAGATTATATCGCTGGCAATTACGCTGTAAAAGATATCGCAGGTCTAAAACTGAATGAACTGAAAAAACTAAAGGAAACCAATCCTATTGTTCAGTTTCAGATGTATGAAAACAATGGCGAGATTATTTTAGACTTTTTACTAAGTGCTAATGATAATAAAGGCAGTGTCGCTATTATCGAGCGCAATATTTACCGTTACCGTAGTGTTACCGATAGTTCTGGTAATCCTGGTATAGTTTTATTCGGACTTAGTGAAAGAGGATACGCTCCGGACATCGAAAAATTTCTGACGGATCTTAAATCCAACATTCAGACAAGCCTGAATGCTGTTTCTGCTTTCAACATTCCTCAGGTAAATCTGAAAAGCAAATAACTTTCTACCCAATTTATCAATCCTTATAAATTTAACCAGCCAATGAAAGCTGTTGTACTGAACGCTTTTGGAGATATCGATCAACTGGAAATCAAAGATACTCCTGTCCCTTCTATCGGAGAGGATGAAGTACTGATCAGGGCTAAAGCGATCAGCATCAATCCTGTGGATTCTAAAATCCGCAAAGGTATCGGCTGGGCTCCAGAATTATTGGCTTATGATCCAATTATTTTAGGCTGGGATGTATCCGGAATTGTAGAAGCTGTTGGTACAAAAGTAACACAGTTTAAAACCGGAGATGAAGTTTTCGGAATGGTTAACTTTACCGGACATGGTAAGGCCTATGCAGAATATGTTGCTGCTCCTGCTGCACATCTTGCAAAAAAGCCCCGAAATATATCCCATGAAGAGGCGGCAGCCAGTACTCTTGCAGCACTTACCGCATGGCAGGCTTTCAATAGTTATGGTAAACTTCGCCCAAATGACAAAACACTTATTCACGCTGCTTCCGGAGGTGTTGGTCACTTTGCCGTACAAATAGCCAAACATTTAGGCGCTTATGTTATCGGAACCTCATCGGCTAAAAATAAAGATTTTGTACTTGGATTAGGAGCAGATGAACATATAGACTACAAATCGGTAAAGTTTGAGGAGGTTTTGCACGACCTGGATTTTGTATTGGATGCCATTAGTGGTGATAATTTTGCTAAATCTATACAGGTTCTTAAACATTTTGGAACTATTATTGGACTTCCTTCGGGATACAAAGAAGAAGATGAGAAGGCAGCACGCTCCAAACATCTGCACGCCAGTTTTTATATGAAAGTATATTCCAGCGGAACCGACATGCAGCATATTGCCGGCTTACTGGAAAGAGAAATTATAAAGCCGCATATTTATAAAGTGTATGCGCTGGACGAAATAAAAGAAGCCCACCAGCAGATAGAAAGCGGGACAACAGTTGGAAAAATCGTGGTTGGCATTTAAGAATTAGTCTAATTTACTTTACCGAAATACTTTTTGATTTCGGAACACGTTTAACAATGAATAAGGATAACAATCTGATTCCAAGCTTTATGAATGGAAAAAAATTAAAGATTGAAGAGGAAAAAAGTAAAAAAACAGATTATTTAGCATTATAATGATTTTTTTCACACATAAAATATTAGTTAAGATCATTATTTTTTTATAAATTTACAATGATATATTTTTATATATCGATTATTCATAATAATGAATAATCATTTCATCAAGTGTGTTTTTGGGAATCGTATTATTTATTTAATACGATTCTTTTTCATATTAGCATTTTTCATAATTTAGTAAATAAAGATGAATCATAATGATTTATAATATTTTTAATCAACACTAATGCTTTATATCGTATGAAAAACACTATTTTTTTAGCAATTTTATTTATTATATCTTTTGCTAAATCGCAAACACATCGATACATTTACGAGCTACAATTCAAATATGATTCTACAGAAACCGACCGCGCCAAGCTCAATATGGTTCTGGATATCAACCCCAAAGAAGTGAAATTTTATGGAAGAGATCTACTAACAACTGACTCCATTAACAAAAAAACGGGAGGCGATAATAAATTTGTCGATATGTCCGGACAAATTGTAAAACGTAAAATAAACTCTTTTGAAAACGAGAATTTCACTACAATTAAATTTGGCTATTACACCTATAAAACAAATGATAAAGTAGACTGGAAAATCTCTAATGAAACTAAAAAAGTTCAGAATTACACACTGCAGAAAGCGACTACCGGATTTGGTGGCAGAAACTGGACCGCGTGGTTTTGCAAAGATATTCCTTTTAACGAAGGTCCTTTTAAGTTCCGCGGATTACCCGGGCTTATTTTTGAAATTCAGGATGATAAACAAAACTTTATTTACACGCTTGTGAAAAGCCAGAATCTAAAAGAGACCTATCCCACCCAGGATTTTGTTGAATCATTTTTTGGAAACAAAGCTGTCCCGATTACCGAGCAACAGAAACAAAAGTTGTTTATGGAATACTACAATGACCCGTTTGCCTATGAAAGAAATAATTTTGCAAAAACAAATGCAGACTGGAAGATTAACATCAACGGAAGAGAAATACAAACCCTGGACGAACTAAACACACAGACGAAGAATATGCAGGAGCTTATTAAAAAATACAACAATCCTGCTGAGCTAAACAAGGCAATACATTATCCTAATTAGTCAGGTTTTGTTATTATCTGCAACTATTTATTCTAAGAACCTGTTTAAATTTTATAGTTAATACTCTTCGACAAGCTCAGAGTGACATTGTTCTCCCAAAACATTTTCATATTGAATGATCTCAGGCTGATCTAAGTGTATAGTGAGCTTAGTTCATGGTAAGCCTGACGAACTAATCTATCGGAGCCTAATGCTTTCTTGAATTAAAATCCAAATAGGCTCTGAATTTTTAAACACTTTAGTTAAAACTCATTATTAAAGCAAAAAGAAAGAACGCTTTAGTTAAAAAAAAATCAAGCCCGAATATAATATTCAGGCTTGTATATTTTCATTAAAATGTATGCTACTTGATCAGCCACATAACACCATTAATATTATCACCACCAGGATATTGTCTGTTAACAGCATTGGTAAGGTTTGTATTATTGTTAGTAATTTCTGAAGAAGGATACATTCTTCTTTTAGGAATTTTTCCGTCATTCAGAATACCTTTTCCATCAGTATTAAACTTGGGATATCCTGTTCTTCTCTGGTCATAGAAAATTCTCCATCCGGTATTAAAGAATAAGGCAGTATGCTTTTGGTTCATAATCTGTTCTATTTCACTACCGGTTTTCAATTGCAATTCCGACTGTGCCAGATAAGTTGCAGCATCTGTATTACTGATTTTATAGAAATCCATAGAAGCGCTAATCCCTTTTGTATAGAAAGCATTTGCATTCCCGCCAATCCAGCCTCTTACAGCAGCTTCGGCCAAAATAAACTGTAATTCGGCATATCCCATCAAAAGCGTCGGTTCATTAATCGGGTCGTCAAAATATCTTGGATTAATTCTCGATGCCAGACCATCAGATGCCCTTTTAGAGTTTTCCCCTAAATCACCACTACCATAAAGGCCATCATAATAACTAAAGGGGTTACCAGGATCTGTGTTTACACTACTTGTTTTCTTCTCGGCCATTTTAAACAACCTTGGATCATTTGTATCTCTAAGTTTTTTCACGAAACTCTCCTCCATATAATAGGCTGTTTTCAGATCATTGCTGTTAAAATAAGGATAACGGTTATTCACTAGATTATAAAACGGCAAAGCACCACTATCTGCACTTCCTTCCATAATAGGATTCTGAGACGGATTATTCACAATATCAGCGAAAGTTTGTTTTACATTCAGATCCGAATCATCAGCTCTTTTAGATAGATCCATTAGAATTCTTAACCTGTAAGAATTAATCAATTTTCTCCATTTAAGCAGATCACCATTATAGATAAGATCACCGCTAATATTTGTATTGAATTTAGAAAGCTCTGTATTGGCTAAAGCCAATTCATTAAGCACATCTTTATAAATATTTTTTTGATCATCATATTTTGGATAGAAAACACCTTCCTTCACTGCTTCACTATATGGGATATCACCATAGGCTTCGGTAAGTGAGATAAAAAAGTAAGATCTAAAAAAGCGGGCCAAAGACTTATAAACAGGACTTCCCGTTCTGTCGGCTTCACCTATCATTTTCTGTACCTGCTTGATATTATCATAATTTCCAAAAGAACTGGAGCTTCGTTGCCAGTCATAATACTGTTCTCTATTCACACCGTTAATATAAGTCAGCTGTCTGGAGGCTAAAGCAGCACTTGCATCAATAGTTTTAAACGCATTTATTTCGATGTCCGGAAGCAAAGATTCAGGTCCAACCCGTGTCGGGCGATTAGGATCATCCTGATAATCTTCAACTTTACTACAGCCCGACAAACCTAATACCGTGATTATTGTTAAAAAATATATTTTTGTTGATTTCATTTCTTTTGTGTTTTTAATTAGAATTTCACGTTGATGTTTACCCCAAAGCTCCTCGTTGCTGGTGTCTGAAGATTATCTAATCCTGAATCCGGATCTACATTCTTAATTTTTGATGACAACCAAAGGTTTCTGCCTACCAAAGAAATACTAGCTGAAGACAAGTTTAGCTTGTCAACAAAAGATTTTCCGAAGTTATAAGTCAACGTTACTTCTCTCAGCTTAATAAACGTTTGCTTATAGTAATGGTAATTGCTTTCAAAGGCATTACTTGTACTCTGCATATAAGCATTGTAATTCACGGCAACATCATTTGGTGCAAATTTTCGGGTATCTGAGACCACATTCCCATTTTTATCATAGGTGATAAAACCCTCTGTAACTCTGACTCCCGGAGCGATGTAGGTGTTTTTTCCGGCATTGGCATCATCCCGGAACTGATTAACTGTTTCCGGTGCAATACCTCCCCACCACATTTTCTGGTTGGTTGTAGAATACATCATTCCGCCAATTCTACCGTCAAATAATAGTGAAAGTGAGAAATTTTTATAACTAAAATTATGAGAGAAGCCATACGTCCAGTCCGGATTGGAGTAGCCCATATTTGCTTCCATTGGTGCTAAAGAAGACACCGGGTATCCGTTTTTCAATACTAACTGACCGTCTGGTGAGGTTTCGTACGCTACAGCCGTCAGCTTATCAGCACGCTCTCCCACCATAACAATATTATTTCTTCCGTTGGATTGATTGTAAATTGTAGTATAGGGTTTTCCTCCATATGCTTCGGTCAGATATTTACGATACTGACTAAAATTAACTTGTGTACTCCATCTGAAATCTGTCTTTTTAATTACATCTGCACTTAGTGTAAATTCTATACCTTTTCTTTTATATACATTTCCATTGGTTAAAAAACTCTTATAACCGGAACCTTCAGACAATGGAACTTCTTCCAGTTGATTGTAATCTCTGGCATTAAAGTAAGCGACATCAAAATTAATTCTGTTTCTAAGGAAAACAAGATTAGTTCCTATTTCCCACGAATCTGTTGTCTCAGGTTTTATATTCTGGTCGATCAATGAATTACCAAAAGCAAATGCTGGCTGCCCATTCCATCCTGCTCTTTTTTCAAACGCAGAAATATAACCATAAGTGTCATTCCCAATTTTTCCGGATGTTACACTTGCATATGATCCCCGTACTTTTGCCAGATTAATCCACGAAGGAAGATTAAACAATTGATTCAGCAATAATGATCCGGAAACCGATGGATAGAAATACTCATTATTCCCTTTTGGCAATGTTGATACTTTATCGTACCGAGCTGTCATATTCAGGAAGAATGTTTTGTAAAACTCCATATCTACATAACCGTACACACTATTGATTTGTTCATATTCTTTCCTGTTTCTGTTTCCGTCTGTAGGAATAAATAACGGACCAATACTATTAAAAAGATTATACCAGCCCGGAGTCACCAAACCATCAGTCCGTATTTCACTATTTTTCATTTCTCTGTAATAATTCGCTACATAAGCTTCCGCACTCAGTGTAAAATTATCCGAATAGTTGTTTTGATATTTCAGACCTAATTCCGAAGTGATATCAAAATAATTATTATTAACCTGACTATAGTTTCCTAATGATTTATTTCCATAGCCTATATAACTCTTAGGCTCACGGTACTCACGGTTCAGGCTATAAACATTAACGCCGACACGTGCCTTAGCAGTTAATTTTGGCACAATCTGATATTCCAGATTTACGTTCCCCATGATATTATCTTTGTAGTAAGGCCTTTGGTATTCATAAGCCTGGAAATACGGGTTATTGTAATAAGACACATTGTAATGTCTCTGCTGATAACCTTCTTTGCCAGGTACCCAGTAATTTCTCAGATCCCTTACATCCACATCTGCTCCTGTCCACAAAACAAGATTATAAAGATAGTTAGTGGGTCCGTATCCTACTTCCGGAAAATTGGAAGTATATGTTTTATTATAAGTTAAAGCTGAGTTAATTGTCAGATTTTTAACCGGATTTACAGATCCTGCCAAACTGATAGATGTTGTCTTCAGATTCGTGTTCGGAACAATACCTTTCTGATAAATATTGGAAAGTGAAAGTCTGAAAGTTGCTTTCTCACTCCCCCAGTCTACACTTACATTATTGGATTGGATAAGACCTGTTTCAAAGAAATTTTTAATATTGTTTTTACCCCGGGAAATCCAGGGTAACGGAATCAATTTTCCGGTAACCGGGTCTAAAATGCTGTTATACTGAGGAGTTTCGAAAAATCCACTGGGAGTATTCGGATCTTTCTGATCCAGCTTGGGACCCCAAATCCATCCGCCACCTTCACTACCCGATCCCTGACCATTGATATATGCATACTTTCCATTATTCCCACCTCCATAAACCGTCTGAACTTCGGGAATGCGGATAAAGGAAGTCTGAAACATGGTGGAATTATTAAAAGAAACCGTTAGCTTTCCTTTCTTACCTTTTTTAGTGGTAATCATAATCGCTCCGTCTTTACCCACAGAACCATAAAGTGCAGAAGCAGTTGGTCCTTTCAGGACACTGATATTGTCAATATCATCCGCATTAACTCTCCATAAATCGGCGGTTCTGTCCGGCACACCATCTATTACAATCAGTGGCTTTGCACCTCTCAGATTAATCCCCGGATCCTGAAAAAGATCGGTACTGTTTCGGATGTTCAATCCCGCAACACGTCCCGAAAGGGAATTAATGAAATTCGGTTCTTTCGCCTTCTCAAAGACATCGCCTTTTACTTCCTGAACAGCATAACCTAATGCTTTCTTTTCTTTTTTGATTCCCAAAGCTGTAATAACAACCTCATCAATTTTTTTCTCTCCTGTTTTCAGAGTGTCCGTACCACTTGTCCTGGGTACATTTTGAGCATACGCTTCCAGACCGGAGACCAGCCCCAGTGCAATTAAAAGTTGTAACTTCATGAATAGATTCTTATTTAGTGTGTTTTATCTTCTGATCCATGTATTCAGAAAACCAGCCTTGGTCTTCAGAACTATTTTATAAATATTGGAATTAGCAGTCATGAGTTTAGACATAAACTTTCCATTGCTGAGGTTCACTTTGCCCAGTAACTGATAGGAGTCTTTATCTCCGTTTTTGAAGTTGTTGGTATCGGCAATATATACCTCACCTATTTCTTTAGACGGCTCTGTTGTCTTCCAGCTAACCTCCAGTGTATTATCGGATGACAGGCTGGCTTTAAGATGATAAGCTGTTATCTTTTTCAGTAAATCTACACCGTCAATTTCCTGCTGGACATCCACAGGTACTTTCAGATTCAGGAAATCTGTCATCGTTGGTAGTATATCCGTAATCGCTACACGATTGTTCTTCGCATAAGTATTAATATTGGGTTTATTAACCGCTATCCATGTATTGCGCTCTCTGTCGCTTTGGCCTCCATGTCCTTTTCCGTTATTTGCAGTTCTTCCGTGATCCGTTGTTACAACAACCAACCAATCCTCTCCATACTTTGCTTCACGCTCTTTTACAGAGTCATAAATCTGTCCGATTAATCTGTCCTCAAAAGAAATAGCTTTATACAGAATATCACCATCACCATGGCGGTGTCCCATATCATCTGAAAACTCTAAATATACCCAGGATACATCCGGAGCATTTTGTCTGATATAGCTGGCAGCTTTCCCCGCAACTACACTATCAATTTTACGGATATATCCACTCTGCTTATCATGTGGAAAACGCATTGTATCTTTTTCCATTCCGTCAAAGGCAAAATCCATTTTTATTTTCCCTGTAGCATCCAGATTTTCACCTATAAGCTTTGTCCGGTTATCTTCCCATGTAGAAAATACTGCTGTCTTTTTATTCGGAAACTGATTTTTGAAAAGCCTGAAAATTGTTGGATAATTATAGTTAGGTGCTTTAATATCGTTACCAAAAACATTGTGTTTATTCACCCATGTTCCTGTTAAAAGACTATTATACCCCACTGCGGAAATAGTAGGCGTTTCACTATAGCCTCCTTTTTCTCCTCCAACATAAGCTTTCAGCATAGCACCGTCTTTTTTAATTCTGTTGAGGCTGGGAATTTCTGCTTTATCCAGCATATCCTCCGCAATACCGTCTACAATAATAAAAACTACTTTTTTTGGTGATGTTTTTTTCTGGGCAGAAATACCACAGCTAAAAAAAGAAATAAGAATAAATAAACAGCTCTTCAGGGAGTTCATGGTTATGTTTTTTTATTCTGTCAAAATTCAGCAAAAAAACAATACCCGGTTTTAATAAAATTTTAACAAATTGAGTAATGTATATTAATTCTAATTAAAACAATGTTAATAATCCAAGTTTCAAAGTATTATATTGAGCTATGCATAATAATTCGGAGTATATTAATAAAATAATGCACTAAAACAATAATTTTTCGGACAAATAATATATTATGTATTTTTATCTTTTTACACCTGTGAAATACAGACAAAAAAGCGTCGGTAAATTATATTTTTATCATAAAAGAAAAATTCGAATTTATATTTATAATAATCCGTAATTTACATATGATTATTCACCAAACCTGAATGAAAGATTAATGAAAGATTAACATAATTATTCCCCGAAAACTAGATTAAATATATATATTTAACAAAAGAAATATTAAACAACATCACAAACAAATCACATGAATTTTACACCAACCCAAGAATGGCTATACAATTACGACGAAAAAAAAATATTATTATCTCCTGTCAGTGACTTCAATGAGTATTTCACTCAGGATGAGATTAGTAATAAAAAACTACATCGTTTGGATATGGGAGAAATAGTTATTCCAACCGGCAATATTATGGTAAGAGATCCTTTGGTATACCTACATCAGGAAGAACTTCCGTACTTCATTAAAGTACCAACAGGAACGTTTCCTTTAACTACTTTGGTGGTAGAGGTAGACGAAGGACACCACAGATATGTTGCTACACGTGTAAAATTTACAGAAAAAAAAGCTGTATCTTATACAGAAGCCTTAATCGGCAATGAAGATTTAAGCACCCTTAATTCGGGAGAATATTTTGGTTTCAATGTCGATGCCGGTCTTGCTACAATTGTAGATACCGAAACTAGAGACCTTTATTGCAGCTTTGTGGATAAGTGGGAAAAAGAAAATCCGGAAGGAAATATCTACGACAATTTCTTTGCTCAGGAATTTAAGAAAAGTTACGAAAATAATCCGGAATTCCAAAGAACAGACGGGGACTGGATCAATTTCAAAATCCCTGGTACCGATCTTAGCGTTCCTATGATACAAACAGGCTTTGGAGATGGCGTCTATCCTGCGTACTTTGGCTATGACGAAAACGGAAATATCTGCGAACTGGTTGTTCAGTATATCGCTATCGAAATGGCTTTCGGTGATGAAGATGAATGAAGGTCATTTATAATTTTCAAATTAGCCCATACCGAATTTTAAAATCAATCTACAGCAGTTCTATCCTTCAGAAATAACGTTCTGTACTCTTTAGGTGTGATTCCTGTAATCTTTTTAAAAAGCTGGGTAAAATGTGAGGCCGTTTGAAAATTAAGCTCATAGGCTATTTCTGCAATATCTCTTGTAGAGTATAGCAATGCTTTTCCGTAGTTAATATCAATTTCATTAATCCATTGTTTCGGCGACTTTCGGGTAACGCTTTTAATGCACTTATTCAGATAGTTTTCGGTAACAGAAAGCTTATTGGCATAAAATACAACACGCTTTTCGGTGATATGATGTTTGAACAGTAAATCCCGGAACTGGAGTGATAGTTCCATGGGTCTTGTCGCCATTTTGTGATGGCTGCCAGAATCTGAGCTTAGCATTTTTACCAGAATAAGGTGAAGCATGGTTATGGTAATATCATTTACATCCAGGTTATTCAGCAAAAGCTCCTGTTCCAGAATAACCAGAAGCTGGGTAATAGTGGTATAGGTAAGATTATCCAGATGTAGAAACGGTGTCATAAAGAATATACTGGTCTTATGTTTGGGCAGTTCCTGCTCGGACAGGATACTGTTTTCATAAGCCAGAAAGAAACCTTCAATATCATCGGAAAGCTCTATAGTTGCGGTAATAGTTCCTTGTTTTATAAAGATAACCTCTCCTTTTTCTGCTACATATTCGGTTGTATCCAGATATTGCTTGATGCGGCCATTGGTAACGAATATCATAAAATTAAATGTCGTGCGGTAAGGTATAACCGGCATGAGAATTCCTTTCAGATAGTCTTCAATTCTGTAAAGCTGTATATCAGCGTTGTTTTCCAGAATCTTTTCCGTAATATTCGGAAGAAACTGCTTTTTATACTGAAAACTAGATAATACTTCCATTTATTCTATGAATATTCATTTATGAATTATACAAAAATAATGCAGAGCACATATTCCCTGCATTATTTTTTTTTAAAATTTATAATAAACTCCCACTTTCACACCGAACGGTGTTCCCGGAGTATAGGTAAGATCCGTAATTGGATTAGGTTCGTTTCTCAATTGGGTTTCAGTAGCGAACTGCGCTTCATTCCATTTTACGTTAAACAGGTTACTAATCTGGAAATTTGCTCCCCATTTTGCACGGTTATAAGACAATATAAGATCGTTTACAAAATAAGATTTTGCTCTAATGCTGTTATCCTCTACGGCTGGTCTTCCACCCAAATACCTGTACTGAAGTCCCAGTGAAAAACCATTAAGAAAATCCCAGTTTACAGATCCTGTACTCGTTACTATAGGAGCCAGTGGTATATAATCTTCTCCTTTTGCCTCATCTACAAATCTCGCATGAGAATAATTGATATCAGCATTCAGGTAAAGATTATCCATCGGCTGGTAGCGGATACCCAAATCGAATCCGTAACGTCTGGACTTTCCGGAAGGTTCTACTACCGCATCATCTCCTACATACACAAATTCCTGTTGCAACTGAAGATACCAAAGTGTAGGGGTAATAATCAATGATCTGAAAGGGTGCAATCTTACACCCAAATCTCCGCCTATGGAATACGGTAAAGTCTTCTGACCTTTTTGTACTACAGCTACCCTCATATCATTGGAATGGAAGCCCATCCCGGTTTTCAGGAACCACATTACTTTATCACTTGCTGCATAAGAGAAATTAAGCTTTGGACTTACTCTTGTTGCCTCGGTAGACTGACCGGAAGGAAGCGTCTCATAATCCAGTAAGTTGTGCATATTGAAAATAAAATGATCAACTCTCAATCCCGGATTAATTGTCCATTTTCCGGTTTTCCATACCAAACCGGAATATGCGTGAAGATTTGTTTCTGTACCGGTAACATCGGATAACTGATTCAAAAGCAAATCTCTGTGATATACATGATTTAGCTGCAATGTTCCTATATCGTCATTACGGAAGCCTATTCCCGAAATCCAATCCATTGTTCCGTTTGGCAAACTGAATGTCTTGGTATATTTAATTTCGGTACCATAAACATTTCTGCCATCTTTCTGCTGGATTTCATCACCATGATCCTTATCTTTCAGATAGAATGTAAAGTCCGAATATAAGTTGAAGTTATAACGGGAATACCAGGCCATAGCATCAATTTGCTCCGAAGAGGAAATAATATGCTTATAATTCATCTGAAGATTCGTTCTGGAAGTCTTACCACCTTCGGTAGGATCTATACTCCCCCAACGTCCGATAATTCCTTCATCTACTGCCCGCTCAGGAATTTGTCCGGACGCATTCCATGAAGAATTAAATGTTGAAAACTGAATATTGAAATAATCGTTATCCGTTAACCACTGATTGTATTTCGCAAAAATATTAACTCTGTTAAAGTTCTGCTTTACATCAAAAGGCCCGTCTGTGTAGTTATATTCTGCTGCTACATATGCATTTTTACGGTTGGTAGGGTCATTGATAATGTTGAACATCCCCATAATCCTTTTGGTATTGAAAGAGCCTCCTTCCAGCTTTATCATGCTGTTATTAAGATGATCAAAGGTCTTAAAATCAACATATCCTGCTGTATTAAAATCACCTCTGTCAATATAATAAGCTCCCTTACCAAAGTCGATATTATTCACCGTTTCCGGAATCACAAAATGCAGATCCGAATATCCCTGTCCATGGGCATGGGAAACAATGTTCACCGGCATTCCGTCTACATTTACACTTACATCTGTACCATGATCCGCATCAAAGCCTCTTAAAAACAATTGTTCAGCCTTTCCGCCACCAGCATGCTGGGCAATAAATAAGCCCGGAACTTTGCGCAGCAAATCCTGAGCAGAGTTAACCGGAAATTTATTCAGGTCTACTTTTGTCATTGCCGAAAGGAAAGAACTATGATTAATAGCAACTTCCGAAATCTGTAATGGCTTGTGCTGAAGCAGGATAATATTGTTTTTATCTTCTGTTCCGTTGATTACAAACTTCACTTCATCATACCCATTATGGCTTATACTCAGTGTGTCAGGATAAGATTTTATCCCTACTACAAAAGAACCGTCTGCGCTGGAATGAGTATGACTTTCACCTCTGTTAAACTTAATCAATGCATCTCTGATAGGATATTTATCGTCTACATCTTTTACAAGCATCTTTTTTTCGGTTGCCGTCTCCTGTGCATGGGCTAGTCCGCTGACTACCATTGCCAGTAGGGCAACCATCATTTTCGATTTCTTCATTTTTTAATATATTCTCTGGCTCTGTAGAAGTACAGAGCATTTATTACAATTAGCAGGCTCAGAGAAAATTACTGAGCCTTCTTTACAAATATTTTTTGGATAAGTAAAGTTATCCACGTACCGACTACAAAAGGGAATGTAAATACCCCGCCTACAACATTAAGTATATTATTATCTACAAGGATATCATCGATAACTACGGTTAGTACAACAGCTATCAGCACCCATAATCCGTCCGTTTTTTTAACACCGGAAAAAACAATTGCAGAAAGAACTGCGTTAAAACCGAATAGCCCCATATGTACTTCCTGAATAGGCTCTCCATTCAGCTGTGATAATCCGGCTCCCAAAATAGAAGCTGTAAGCCCGTATAAGGCTGCAACAGGTGAACTTATAAATACAGCCACAAAGAAAATAATACCGGAAAGTACACCTCCTTGAAAAATGACCTCCCCGAAACCATTGGTACAGGTTAAGAAGTCATCATAATCCGTATGTACAATTTCTGCACTGATAAGATCCGATGGCTGAATATGAGTAAACTGATGTAATAGAAATACCAGTACCCAGGTAATGATAATAAATGGAAAGGTAAATACCGGGATTTTTTTCTGAATAAAGAAATGCTGGATAATGCCGGCTAATGCACCTCCCAGTATAATCAGAACCCATATAAGAATCGTTGCCTGAAATATAAAGGTCAATGCAACTCCTACTAAAGCAGCGCTAAAGCCATATAACCCTGCATTAATCTGCGATTTATCATAATTTAATTTCATGGCAGTAAAGGTACCGGCTGCCGTTGCCAGAATAGCAGCAACTCCGCATTGCCAGCTTCCAAGAAAAAGTCCAACAAGAAACAGAAGTCCTGTCCAGCGGTTCTCCTGAAGCATAATCTGCCCTACTCCTTTTAATATATTGTCTACAAAAGGAATTTTTGCAAAAAGTTTATCCATAAATTAACAGTTTAATTATTTTACCATCCTAAAAACACCATTCCAATACCACATACTGTTACAACCGCACCACTTACTACGCCCATATAGCGCTCCAGTTTTTCGGTATTGAATAAAGTTGAATATCCATAACGTCCCAATAGTACCATTCCCAGCATTGTAGCTACTGTTGTAAGCGTAAACGGAACAACAAGAGCCAGGATTTCGGCAACAGACCTGTTCAGTCCGGAATAGAAAAGTAATGGCGTTAGTGGCTCACTAGGCCCCATTACAAAAATCATAAACAACACGAAGGGCGTTACTTTTATACGGGTCTGTGGCATCACCACTTCGGTGTGATTATGCTCATAAACATAGACATCATCACCCATCACATCAAAATGCTTGTGTGGTTTATTTCTTACAGCCTGTATCAGTCCATAAATAAGATATGCACATCCAAAAATAAGTAACGCCCATCCGGAAATATTGCCCCTTAACTCCTGAAACCAGGAAAATCTATTAAGCTGCCATCCTAAAAAAACACCGGCAGCACCAATAGCCAGAGAGCTCAGAACATGTCCAAATCCGCAGGCAATCGTCAGCATAATGGTTTTACCTCTGCTCCATCGTTTGGATTTTGACAGCACAATAAAGGGAAGATAATGATCTGGTCCCGAAGCTGTATGGATAAAACTTATAGATACAGCACTTAGCATAAGTGCCCAAATAGTGGTATTCATTTTATTACTTTTTTATTCTGATTCCCAGAGTAAGTCCTGAACGCTGAGAAAGAAATTATACATCGACTCTCCGCCATGGCCTAATGCTCTTACAATAAACCCGTTGCCTTCCATTGCCGATACGCCAATTTCCAAATCCTCTTTTTTGCCTTCAGCAAGTTCTACAACAGTTTCTAACAGTCCGTCTCTGTCTGTATTTTCTTTTGTACTGTAAAAGATCAGTGTTCCCTGATGGGTATACTGCTCCAGATTTCCGATACTGTTAATCGGAATAAGATCCGGCTGGATCAGTACATTATCCTTTACAACCAGTTTATCTTCATGATAGATTTCGGTGAGGTTCTGGAAGCGTTTCAGTTTGAAAACTTCTCCGTAATGTTTCCTTCCGCAGGTAATAATTTCACTGATAATAACCTGACTGTTCTTACCGATACGGATATTTGCCTTGCTCTGAAAATTGGAATCTTCATGAGGTACAACAGGATGAGGTACATAAGCGAAAGAGGTATTATTCTGCATAGTGATATTCAGCTGCTGGGTCGCTTTATCTTCCATATTGAAGAGTCTCTGATAAGACTGCGACTGAAGCTGTAAAGCGGCGCCCTCTTCCAGGGAGATTTCCAAATGGTAACGGTCTCCATCCAGAATTCCGGGTGAAGAGGACATTACCATCTGGTAAAGCTTGTTATCATTCTTACGTTGCCCCACAGACACTACCCGAAAAGGGAGTGACACATAGAGGTCTTTTACATAAGAAGCGCCCTGCTTGTATCCTGCAATAATGCTTAAACTACTATCCATTTATCTTACCAGGTTCGGTTCTTCGCACTCTTCCAGTAATGCATATTTTTTAATCCAGCCGATTACTTTATCCAGACCTTCATCTGTTTTCAGGTTTGTAAATACGAAAGGATTTCCGTTTCTCATTCTTCTGGCATCTCTTTCCATTACCTCAAGACTTGCACCTACATGCGGAGCAAGATCTATTTTGTTGATGATTAACAAATCGGATCTTGTAATACCAGGTCCTCCTTTTCTTGGAATCTTTTCTCCTTCTGCTACGTCGATAATAAAGATCGTAACATCCGCAAGATCCGGGCTGAAAGTCGCTGAAAGGTTATCACCTCCACTTTCGATTAGTACCAGTTCGATATCCGGAAAACGTGCTGCCAATTCATCTACGGCTTCCAGATTCATACTTGCATCCTCACGGATAGCTGTATGCGGGCATCCTCCGGTTTCCACACCAATAATTCTGTCATTAGGAAGAAGGCTGTTTTTAGCCATAAATTCGGCATCTTCCTTGGTATAAATATCATTGGTAATTACACCAAGATCATAAGTACCATATAATTTTCTGCTTAAACGTTCTAATAAAGCAGTTTTACCAGAACCTACAGGTCCTGCAACTCCTACTTTGATATATTTTCTGTTTTCCATTTTTGTATAATTTTAAATATTGAGAATTGAGTTAAGACATATAAAGTCTGGAATAAAGTCTTTCATGCTGCATACATCTGATATCGAATGAGGTATTGCACAGCCCGACATAGTCTCTTTCCAGTTCTATAGTTTCCTGAACTGTTTTGTCTATTACAGGATAAAGATCGAATAGTATATCCTGTCCGTCCAACTGACCCAGCGGAACCAGCTTCACGGCATTGGTAATCATCCCTGCAACAGAAGTATAATAAAACCCGAAAAGGGCTTCGTATAGCGGAATATCCAAAAGGCAAGTATAAATCCCGAATACTAAGCTGTAGTGTGAGGTTGCCTTACGGTTTCGGATTGCTTCTTCATAAGCTTCCATAAAAGAAGACTGTTTTTTTCTTTTGAAAATCTTAATAAGACGTAATCCAAGTTTTTGGCTTGCCTGCCGAATCTCTTTAGGACACTTCAGTGCATTACACTCCTGATCCAGTTGCAATAAAGCATCCAGATCTTCTTTCTGAGTTGCTTCATAAGCCAGTTTCACAAATGCTCCGTCATTGTATTTCAGATTATATTTCAGCATGTTTTCCACAAACTCCCGTGCTGTTGTCACGTTATGCACAATTCTGTTTTGCACATAAGTTTCCAGCCCGTTGGAATGGGTATAACCACCGATAGGCAATGTAGGATCTGCAATATGCAGTAAACTGGCTAAGTAGCTAAGATTCTTATTATTCATCTTTTGGGGCTGCCATTTTTAAAATTTTAGTAAATAAAGAAGATCCTATACTGCCATGTCCGTGTGGCTCTACATTAGATTTCAGAAGGTTCAGCAATTTCACGGTTTGTCTCTCCGGACGGAAATTACTTGCTTCCAGCCATCTGTACATTGGCATTTCAAAAGGCAGTAGTACTTTATCTTCCTGAATAAATAACGGGATATGCTTATTACCAATTTCATAGCATACGGTCCCCATTTCCAGCATGGACGTAGGAGTAATAACGATAGCTTCAGTTTCCAGTACATTTACTACAATTGCCTTTTCACTATCTTCATATAAGATATCTCCTTCACGAAGTCTTTGTCCTTCACGAAGAAATTTGATCGCAACATCAACTCCTTGTCTGGTTTTTTTGCGCTGAATCCTTTTAGTCGTTTCAAACCATTCCAGATCCAGATAGTCAATTGTTTTACCGGCAACAGAAATATCTTTAATATTTCCTACACATTCATTAATTATCATCTTTAGGTGCTTTTTTTCTAAAATCGATGTTCTTGGAAATACCTACGCCAAATGTAGAACCGCTGATTCCCGTAACATAGCTCTTTGTCCAACCTTCGCCTTTAGCTTTTGTCTGCAGCATAGACAGTTCAGCAAACTTGAATTTCAGTGCCCAGCCACCGCCTAAGAAGATCGCAAGCATAGGATAAGCTCTCAGACGAAATCCGTTAAAGGCTTCCATCCCGGGATTTGCCATTCCGTTTTCTGCCATCTTCTGTCCCCATACATAGTGGGCATCTACCTGTGCTATAAGAGCAAAATATTTCCCCAAGGTTACAGAAGGACTGTACCATAAACCGGTTTCGTTTTGTTTGTATACGGTATTTCCGTTTACACGATCGCTGGCATAAGCATAGTTAACTCCAATTACATCGTTATTGTTAATAAAATATCCCACTCCTATCGGCACTCCTGCATTAGAGCTTGTTCCGAAAGAACTGGTGCTACCCGTGGGACTGTTTGTTTTAGAATAATCCAGTGAACCATAAATCATCCATTGTCCTTTTGGACCGTCTTCATCATTTTTTAATCTTCTTCCTCCTAGAAATTGTGCATGTGCCATTGTAGAAAACAAGGAAGCACCAGCGACAGCTAAAGGGAAAATTATTTTATTCAGAAATTTCATTTTAAACTTTACTTTTTTTAAAAGAGCCTGGCCTTCACCAGGCTCTTCATTAACACTATATAGAATTGATGAAAAATTGATCCTCACGGATTAAAACAGATAATACAACTGTGTTAAAGGAAGTTTTTCTGCTGGTTCGCAGGTTACATGCACACCGTCTACTGTTACTTTATAGTTTTCAGGGTTTACTTCAATAACTGGAGTCTTATTATTATGAATAAGATCTGCCTTGGAAATGTTACGGCAGTTTTTCACCGGAAGAATTATTTTCTCTAGTTTATATTCAGCGATAGATCCGTTTTCAATAGAAGCCTGAGAAACAAAAGTTGCACAAGTACCAAATTTTGCACGACCGTGAGACCCAAACATATTTTTGTAAATAATAGGCTGAGGTGTAGGGATAGAGGCATTAGCATCTCCCATTTTACTTGCAACTACCATTCCGCCTTTGAAAATCATTTCTGGCTTAACACCGAATAATGCAGGCTTCCAGATTACTAAATCGGCTAATTTCCCTTCTTCAATAGATCCTACATATTCAGAAATACCATGTGCGATTGCAGGATTAATCGTATATTTTGCTACATAACGCTTCGCACGGTAGTTATCGCTTTCTGTATTTTTATCTTCTTCCAGCTGACCTCTCTGATCCTTCATTTTGCTGGCAGTCTGCCATGTTCTGGTGATTACTTCACCTACTCTTCCCATCGCCTGAGAGTCGGAACTCATGATACTGAATACGCCCATATCGTGCAGAATATCTTCTGCAGCAATAGTTTCCGGACGGATACGTGAATCTGCGAACGCCACATCTTCAGGAATATTTTTGCTAAGGTGGTGGCAAACCATCAACATATCCAGGTGCTCATCAATTGTATTAATGGTATATGGACGCGTTGGGTTAGTAGATGCTGGCAATACATTAGGATACATCGCTGCTTTTATAATATCCGGAGCGTGTCCACCTCCTGCACCTTCTGTATGGAAAGTGTGGATAACTCTTCCGTCAATAGCTCTCATGGTATCTTCCAGGAAACCAGCTTCATTTAATGTATCTGTGTGGATTGCTACCTGTACATCATATTTGTCTGCTACTTTAAGTGCTGCATCTATAGTTGCCGGTGTTGCACCCCAGTCTTCATGAATCTTCACTCCTAATGCACCTGCTTCTACTTGTTCTGCAATTGGATCTTCTGCAGAGCAGTTTCCTTTACCAAAGAATCCTAAATTCATTGGATATTCCTCAGCAGCTTCCAGCATTTTCTGAATATTGAATTTCCCCGGAGTAACCGTTGTTGCATTGGTTCCGTCATTAGGACCCGTTCCGCCACCAATCATTGTTGTAACACCACTATACAAAGCAGTTTCTATTTGCTGTGGGCAGATATAGTGGATGTGTGTATCAATACCTCCTGCAGTTACAATATATCCTTTTCCTCCATGGACTTCGGTAGAAGCTCCGATAATTAAATTTGGTGTTACACCGTCCATTGTATCCGGGTTTCCGGCTTTACCAATGCCTACGATTTTACCATCTTTAATACCGATATCTGCTTTTACAATTCCCCAGTGATCGATGATTGTTGCTCCGGTAATACAAAGATCCAGTACACCCTCATCTCTTTTATTGGTTACATTTTGCCCCATACCATCACGTACGGTTTTACCACCGCCAAATACGGCTTCGTCTCCATAATGGGTAAAATCTTTTTCGATCTCAATGATCATTTCTGTATCCCCTAAACGGATTCTGTCTCCGGTTGTAGGGCCTAATATATTAGCATATTGCTTTCTGTCTACGTTTAAGCTCATTGTTACAGGTTTTTAAAATTTAATTGACTTGCTTTAGCTAAGCTTTCTTCTTTCTGAGTTGCTGAATCTACAGAACCGTCTACAAGGTTATTGAAGCCCATCGCTTTTTTGGTTCCGCCGATTTCTACAAGCTCTACTTCTTTTTCTTCTCCCGGTTCAAAACGAACAGCTGTGCTGGCCACAATGTTTAGTCTTTTGCCAAAAGCATTTTCACGATCGAAGCTCATCGCTTTATTTACTTCAAAAAAATGGTAATGAGAACCAACCTGTATAGGTCGGTCACCTGTGTTGATCACTTTTATTTTTACGGTCTCTCTGCCTTCATTGCAGATGATAGTCCCTTCTTTTACAAAAATTTCTCCTGGTATCATGATACTGGTTTTTAACGGATTGGATTATGTACGGTTACCAACTTTGTCCCGTCCGGGAATGTTGCTTCGATCTGCACATCGTGGATCATTTCGGCCACTCCTGGCATCACATCATCTTTGGTAAGAATCTGTGCTCCTTCCTGCATCAGTTCAGCTACTTTTTTCCCATCTCGTGCTCCCTCCAGTAAGAAATGGCTGATAAGAGCTATTGATTCTGGATAATTTAGTTTCAGGCCTCTGGCCTTTCTTTTTAGTGCAAGCTCTCCTGCCATGAACAGCATAAGCTTCTCGGTTTCTCTCGGTGTTAAATGCATTGTTTTCTTGTTAAAAATTAGACATAGATCTATAACCTGCCCTTTCCCGAAGGGCAAATATTGTCTTATACGAAATTTAAATTCCGGAAATTATTCCGCCGGAACCCCATAGATTATAAATACAAATCAGGGTTCTTCAGGAAATCTGTAAAATGAAAATTATTAGCAGTATGCAATCTGCAAAGAATGATATAGGATATACTTTGGTATATCTATATACGGATGGTGATGGGCTACTACCGGTTTATCAGAAGTATAAAAAGTATTGTAAAGGATGCTGATCCAGTTTTCGACTACATGGTCAAGATCTAATTTTACTTTCTCTACTTCATCCAGTAATGATTCATCATGATCATCATCTGATAAGTTATAAAGATCAAATGAACTTTGAGAGATTTTGTCTGTTTTCTGGAAGTTTTTACCAGAAGTTTTGAAATGAACAAGAGCATTCCCCTTATGTACCTGACCGGAACACAGCATCGTGAAAAAAAACACGATAAAAAAGGATAAATGTAATTTTTTAAGGCTCTTCATTAGCGATGTAAAAGTAGAAAGAAATCTAACGTTTTATATATCAAAAAATAGATTTAAAATGTTCAAAATCGTGACAAAAAACATAATTAATTCTTTATCACGCAAGCAATCAGATACTATATATAATTAATTATCATATATATAAGTACAAACAATGCCACTATTTAGAATATTTAAAAATCCGTTTTCAATAATTCATTCATCTTCACCTTTAAACTCTCAGGTTCTAGTATTTTCACTAATCCTGTAAGTGTAAGAAGCTCCTGAATGAAATCATAGCTGGGAACAAGCGTAAGACTTATTCTTACTTCTTCACGATTATCCAAAATTATTTTCTGGGAATGGTGTATAGGCAATGATTTTAGAAAATTTCCCTGAACAGCATCCATAGACAAAATAATATTTTCAGGCTCTTTTCCCAGACTGGAGATAATGCCAAACGAATTCTCAAAGGCTGCCTCAAGATCGCAGTCCTTCTTACTGAAGCCCGTTGAGGTAATTTGCAGGTCTGTCATCCTGTCCAGACCATATGTTTTTATAAAAAAGTTTTTTCCACTGGTTTCATTTCCCAGAAGATACCAACGGTTTTTAAATTCTTTCAGTGCATAAGGCTGGACCAGCTTTTTAGTTCCTTTATCATCATTGAACTTCCGATAAGTAAAGCTTACACATTTATGCAGCTTTATAGCCTGTACCAGGTCCTGAAGATTATGCAGCCCACGGGATTTTCTTTTCTCGAACAACATGATATCTGCTTTCCCTTCTGTTTCCCGATAAGCTTCCATCAGCAATATGGTATCGAATATATCTTCTTCGGACGAATCTTCCAGAAAATAAATATTACGAGCCTTATTATAGCGTATTTCCTTTCCGGATATCTCACCAATAAGTTTTTTATCCCGCTGAAAAGTACGCTCGGTAAAACTTAGTTCCAAATCCTTTTCCTGAAACTTTTCATTCAGAAATTCATAAATATCCTGGAAAGAAGCTCCCTTCTTCCTTCGTATAAATTCTTCTATCAGCTTCAGCCGAAGCATTTGTTCCCGTTTTGCCATTTTTTTATAAAAACCAAAAATAAAAAAATGAACGACATGTTTTGTCGTTCATCGCTAATATTTTTGCTCGTATAAATCAACACCCAAATCTAAATCAGTTATGGCAAATTATTTTTGTAAATGTTGCGGTACCAAAGCCAATAGTATATCATCTCTGCTTTCCAGACGTTGCGACAGCAATCCTTCAGAAAAAAGACATTTGCTTTATGAAGGCGGACAGAAAACCCAGTACCATTGCGAATACTGTAGTGCAAAATCCTCCAGTTTAACGGTTTTATGCGTAGGCAAATGCAGCCATAATCCTAATGGCGGAACCCATATTCCGCTATAACAGATATTACTGATTAAAACTCAACAGCTGTAGTGTCCTTATACTTTTTGATTAGTTCCTTTAATTCCAGCTTTAGCTTATCTGCAGTCTTTTTATATTGCGGATCATGATACAGGTTTTTAACCTCATTAGGATCTTTACTCAGGTCATAAAGCTCCCAGTCTTTAATATCATAAAAATAGATAAGTTTATATTGTTTTGTCCGGATTCCAAGATGCTTTTCAACATGATGAACCGTATTCTCGTAATAGTGGTAATACAGTTTATCTTTCCACTTCTTTACTTTCTGTCCTGAAAAGAATGGCGTCAGGGAGTTTCCCTGCATATCATTCGGAACAGGTAAACCTGCAGCCTTCAGTATAGTGGGCGCCAGATCTACATTCTGTACCAAAGCATTTTCTGTTATATTTTCTTTAATGTGCCCAGGATAGCTCATCACCAAAGGAATCTGAAGCGAAGGTTCGTACATAAATCGTTTATCATACCAACCATGTTCCCCAAGGAAAAAGCCCTGGTCTGATGTATAAATAATCAATGTATTTTTATCCAATCCATTCTTTTTCAGATACTCCATTAGCTCCCCTACATTGTCATCAACAGATTTCACAGTTTTCAAATAATCATTCATATACCTGTTGTATTTCCATTTGAGTAAATCTGTTCCAATAGGTTTATTACTGTAATAAGCATCTGAAATTGGCTTATAATACTGATCCCACGCTGCTCGTTGTTCTTTGTTCATTCTGGATAAATCCGCTCCCAACCATGTAAAAGAATTATTACGCGAATCTCCGCCCGTTCCGGTTTCATCTTTTGCCTGTTTCAAATAAACTTTAAGGTCGTATCCCAAAAACATATTTTCAATTCTCATATCCTGCTTAAATGCAGCCTGAGAACGTGTTCTGTAATCATCAAAAAAAGTTTCTGGCAAAGGAAATTCCTTATCTTTTACATTGTTCAGATCTTTTGTATTAGGCAACCAGTTGCGGTGTGGTGCTTTTTCATGTAACATCAAAAATATAGGCTTACCTGAATTCTTTTGTTCTTCAAAAAGCTGAATTGCCTTTTCAGTAATCAACTCAGTTGCATAGCCCGGAACGGCCACTGTATCTTTTCCGTTAAAGAAACGTGGCGAATAATATTCTCCCTGATCAATAAGTATATCAAACTTATCAAATCCCTGAGGTACTGATCCCAAATGCCATTTTCCAATAATTGAAGTATAATAACCGGCTTCTTTCAGGTATTTCGGCAGCGTTGGCTGGCTTCCGTCGAAGACATCCTCATCATTGGACTTAAAGCCATTGATATGGCTGAATTTTCCAGTTAAAAAAACAGCTCTTGATGGTCCGCATATAGAATTGGTTACAAATGCATTGTTAAATTTGATTCCCTTCTCTGCTATCTTATCCAGATGAGGTGTCTCTATAAGATCATGTGAATAAGCACTCATAGCTCTTTTAGAATGATCATCTGTCATTATAAAAATAATATTCGGTTTCTGTTCCTTACTGCCTACATTATTCTTATCCTGCCCGTGTACACTTGCGGCAAAGAGCACAAGTCCCAGTATGATCCGATTAACATTTATATTCATGGTTATAATTTTTAACAAAATAAGTAAATCAAAAGCAATAAAAAAACCTTCCGGATGGAAGGTTTTATTTTATAAGAATAGCAATTATGATTATACTTTCATAATTTCAGCTTCTTTCACTTTTAATAACTCTTCAGCTTTTTTAATGTAGGCATCAGTAAGATCCTGAATTTCAGCTTCAGTACTCTTAATAATATCTTCAGAAACACCTTCAAGTCTTTTTAGTTCTTTATTTCCGTCCTGACGTGCATTACGGATAGTAACTTTTGTAGACTCCATTTCAGATTTAGCCTGCTTTGCAAGTTCCTTTCTTCTTTCCTCTGTTAAAGGCGGAACATTCAGGATAATCATTTCACCATTGTTAGAAGGTGCAAAACCTAAGTTGGAAACAATGATTCCTTTTTCAATAGCATTAATTGCTGTTCTGTCCCAAGGCTGGATTGCAATAGTCATTGCATCCGGAACAGAAACGTTAGCAACCTGATTAAGAGGAGTCGGAGCACCATAGTACTCTACCATAACATCCTGTACCATAGCAGTAGAAGCTCTACCCGCTCTGATTTTCTGAAAAGCATAGTCCAAGTGCTTGATTGCAGCATCCATTTCCTGCTTTACCGATGCTACGATGAGTTCTAATTCTTCCATAATATTATTATTTAGTTTAATAGTTTACGGTAATCACTAACCGCTAATAATTTTAATATCCGATTTGTTTAGTTTACTAGTGTTCCTACATTTTCACCTTCTACCAAACGTGTAAGGTTACCTTCTTTATTCATATCGAATACAATGATAGGCAATTTATTTTCATGGCTTAAAGTAAATGCTGTCATATCCATTACTTTAAGATTTTTTGCAAAAACTTCTTCGAAGCTAAGGTTTTCAAATTTAACAGCGTTTTCATTTTTCTCAGGATCCTTATCGTAGATACCATCTACACGTGTACCTTTAAGAATAACATCTGCATTGATTTCGATAGCACGCAATGTTGCAGCTGTATCAGTTGTAAAGTAAGGGTTACCAGTTCCGGCACCGAAGATTACAACTCTTCCTTTTTCAAGGTGTCTTACTGCTCTTCTTTTGATGAATGGTTCTGCAACCTTATCCATCTCAATAGCAGACTGAAGACGTGTTTTAATCCCCTGGTCTTCCAAAGCTCCCTGTAACGCCATTCCGTTGATAACAGTTGCCAGCATTCCCATATAGTCACCTTGTACTCTGTCCATTCCTGCTGCCGCACCAGATACACCTCTGAAAATATTTCCTCCTCCTATTACAATTGCAACCTCGCAACCTAAATCTACTACTTTCTTAATTTCCGTTGCGTAATCTTTCAGTCTCTGGCTATCGATACCATATTCCTGATTTCCCATAAGGGCTTCGCCGCTTAGTTTTAGGAGAATTCTTTTATATTTCATTCGTTAAGATTTTATTTTACTGCTCTTTAGCAGCCTGTATTTCATTAAAATGTAACCCCTGTGCGGATCATTACTATAAATAAAAACACAGAAATTTCATTTTTATTTTTTCGGTAGCAAATTTAATGAAATCTCACGAAATGCAACAGGTAAAATTATTTATTTGAAGAAGCTTCAAAATAATTTATTTTTGTACCAGAGAAAAGGATTGTCTGAGAACTTTTAAAGTTCTTTTATTAATATTTACACAAACTTATGACGAAGAAACCTGTAATTGCCATAGACGGATTTTCATCCACCGGAAAAAGTTCAATTTCCAAAATTATCGCCAGAGAATTAGGAATTATCCACATGGATACCGGCGCTCTTTATCGTGGTATTACAGTATTCGCTATTCAGCATTATCTGGAAAACAACAACATTAATATTCCTTTACTTATCAGTCATCTTAATGATATCAGCTTAGAGTTCAGAAATATCGACGGAAATCTTCAGTTATTCTTAAACAACAAGAATATTGACGCTGAAATAAGAGATCCGAAAGTATCCGATTATGTAAGTGAGGTTGCAAAACAGCCTGAAATAAGAGCTTTCTTGTTGTCGATGCAAAGACAAATGGCCGAAAATGGCGGAATTGTAATGGATGGAAGAGATATTGGTACTGTGGTATTGCCTGATGCTGATTACAAATTTTTTATGACAGCAAGTCCAGACGAACGTGCCATGCGCAGATATAAGGAATTATTGGCAGGTGGGACAGAAGCCCACCTGGAAGAAGTAAAAGCTAATTTGCTGATGCGTGACAAAATTGACAGTGAACGCGAAACTTCACCATTGAAGCAGGCTGACGATGCTATTCTTATAGATAACACCTATTTGAACAAAGAAGAAACTATTGCTTTAATATTATCTTATATCCGATAAATTTCTTACCTTTAAACAGAAAGATTATTTATTTGACTTATTAATAACATTTAACAAAATTTAAGATCCCAATACTTTCTTTGGTATATTAATTGTTTAAATATCTTTATCAAATTAATTTTTCAACCATACAACAAAATACTAACTCTAAAAATTATTTAAAATGGCAAAAGGAAAGAACACAGCAGGAATATTAGCAGGATTATTAGCAGGTGCAGCAGCAGGAGTTGTTTTAGGCATGCTATACGCACCAGAAGAAGGAAAAGCAACACGT
Source organism: Elizabethkingia occulta (assembly GCF_002023715.1). GTDB lineage: Bacteria > Bacteroidota > Bacteroidia > Flavobacteriales > Weeksellaceae > Elizabethkingia > Elizabethkingia occulta. Next base: position 388,249 of record NZ_MAHX01000013.1, on the reverse strand, counting down.
AAAAAAATAAGATCTAAAGCAAACGATCTGAAAGATCAGGCTAAAGATAAATACGGAGATGTATCTGAGAAAGTAAAAGATCAGTACAATACTTTCGCTTCTCAGGCTAAAGATACTTATAACAAAGTAACAGAAAGCGTAAAAGAGGGTTTAGATAAATACAAAACTCAGGCTGCAGATAAAGCTAAAGAAGTAGCAAAAGACATTGAAACTGAATTAGATGGTCTGAAATAACCTGAATTTTAAAATATAAAGGGACTTTTTCAAGTCCCTTTTTTATTATCTTTTTGTATATTTACACAAAACACTTCCTTATGTTCGACATTATTTTCGACTATATAGAGAAAAAAATTGACCTCTTAAAGTTAGAAGTAAGTGAAAAAACAGTCATTTCGGCAGGCTTTCTAACCTTTCTGACATGTGCTCTGATCGCTCTTATCTTCTTCGTGGTTCTGTTTAACATTGGGCTGGCCTTCTGGCTGGGCAAAATGATGGGAAATTATTCTTACGGCTTTTTTGCTGTTTCTGGTTTTTATCTGCTATGCCTTATATTAATTGTCATCTTCAGAAACAATATAAAAAGAACCGTTGCCAATTTTATTTTAAAATCTTTTAACGATTAAAAAATGGGAGCTAAGTATAACAGTCTTGATGAATTAGCAAAGAAAAAAGCAATTATGAGGGGAGAGATAAAAGACATGGAAAATCTTCTCCGCTTTAATAATGTAAAAGAATCACTTAGTGTAATTACTGGTGGTATTACCGATAAATTTCTTATTGAAAAACCTATCATAAACTCTAAAGGAGAAACCACTCAAAAAACAGGTATCAAGCTAAACGCCGAATCGATTAAAGATTCGATGGTTGACAATGCAATACGTCTTGGAACAGTTGCTTTGGTTACTAATTTTGCAAAGAAAAACCTTTACCACAGCAGTTGGAAGAAGAAAGTTCTGGGACTTGCTATTATCTATGGAGCTCCTATTTTATTGAGAAAAGTAACTTCTTTAATAGAGGACTGGCAGGAAAAAGAAGCTCAGCAGCAAGAAGGCAGTAAGGATTCTCTGATTTAGGGTCTTCTATTTTAACGTGAACTTGGCATAAACTAACTGAAAAGAAAAAACAATACAATGTATATGTTTTTTTTTGGGGGGGGGCCTATTTTAAATATGTTGACCAATATTTGAATGAACTTTTGTTGAATTCACCTTACTTTGCTCCAAAAATCTGACCCAATATAATCCCTGTAGCCATTGCTACATTTAAACTTTCAGTATTCTGTTTGCTGCCAAAACGCGGAATGCTAATCTTTTTATCAGCGAGTTCTTCTGTTACAGGACGGATTCCGTTTCCTTCATTTCCTAAAATAAGATTAAATGCTTCCGGAAAATCTGATTGGAAAACATTTTCTCCATCCATATCAGTAATATAATTAGGTATACTTTTATCTTGTAAAAACTCTGAAAGAGTTGTATATACAATATTTACTCGGGTAAACGATCCCATGGAGGCTTGTATTACTTTCGGATTATAAAAATCTACCGTATCATCGCTGCACACAATCTCTTCAATCCCGAACCAGTCAGCAAGACGAATAATAGTTCCCATATTTCCGGGATCCTGAATACCATCTAAAACCAGGCGTATTTTCTTTTCCTTATTTAGTTTTTGTTCTACAGGAATACACACTGCTACAGAGTCTTTCGGATGTTGAAGGAAACTTATTTTTTTTAACTCAGGTTCAGTAATTTGATAAACCTCTACATCTTTAAAAGCTAATTCATTGGGATTTACGGAGTAAACGGTCTGAATTTTGAATGCTGAATTTGGTAATTCTCTAATGATTTTATTACCTTCAACTAAAAACAAATTGTATTTTTGTCTGAATTTCTTTTTATCTAGAGATTGTAAAGTTTTAATGGTATTATGGGTAAGCATTCTTCAAAATATTTTCAAAAATATTACTTATTTTCGGCACCTGCAATTGCATTTTTTTTGCTCAACGCATGTTCTACCCGAAAAGTACCTGAAGACTCCTATTTACTGACCTCTAATAAATTTCAGTACAAAGACGGAAAATTATTCGAGGATAAGGTTCCGGATTTTGTCAATCAGAAACCTAATAAAAAATTTCTTTTTGTCGCTCCTATTGGTTTATGGGCTTACAATATGGCTAACCCGAAGCTGGACACTATACTCAATGAGTATATGACCTACCCTAGCCAAATGAGGACACAAAAACTGAGGGACTCTATTGCCTTAAAATACAATCGCCCTAATCTTGTTGGTAAAAATCTTTTCTGGGATAGGTTCCTGCATAATGTAGGACAGCAACCTGTTATATTAAATGAGGCTGCGACAGAAAAAAGTGCTGATAAAATCAGAAAATTCTTTGTATATAAAGGCTATTGGGATGCTAAAGTAACCGGAACTAACAAAATAGATTCTACAGGAAAAAAAGCATCTGCACTCTATCAGATAGAACATAAAGATCCTACTCTGATTAAGGATTACTATTATAATATTCCGGAAGAGCCTATACGTTTGCTTTATGAACAAAATTATTCCAAGAGTTTTATAAAAACAGGCAAGGTACTGGATCAGGAAGATCTGGAAAAAGAAGTTGCCCGTATTAACGATATTATGCGGAGTAATGGCTATTATAATTTTAATGGTTCTAATGAAGAGATCTTCTTTACGGCGGATTCACTGAAAAGCAGAAAAGAAGTCCCTCTTACTCTGGAATTCAAAAGAGACAGTGCACAGGATGGAAAACAAAAAAATCCTTACGTAATCAGCAAATTTTCAGATGTTAATGTTTATATCTCCGATGATCAGGTAAATAAAGGTGAGCTGAAACCTGAAAATTACGAAACGCTGAGAAAGATAAATTTCTACAATCCTGATAAAAAATATAAAAACAGAGCCTTGTGGACTGCTGTTGTCCTAAGGGAAGGAGATAAATATAACCAGAGGGAGATAGACCTTACAAAAAGGAATCTTGTGGGGATGAATAACTTCAACATCAACAGGTTCGAGATTGTACAGGAACAGGATAGTTTATTAAAAACCGATATCTACCTAACACCGCTACCAAAATATGAGTTTAAAATTGCAACGGATGTTCACTATTCTCAGATTCTTAACTTAGGTTTCTCTCCGAGTGTAGAACTTACTACACGTAATATATTTGGCGGAGCAGAAAACCTTAGTACAAGTTTTTCAGGAATTATAGGAACCACCAACAATGCTACAAACCCAAACACCTATTTTAATGCTTACGAACTTTCTGCACAGGTTGCTCTGAATGTTCCAAGGTTATTGGTTCCGTTTAAATACTACAAATTTATTCCCAAGAGATACACTCCGACTTCATCTATTGTTGTAGGATCCTCTATACAAAACAATATTGGTCTGGGCAGAATAAGCTTTAATATGGGGCTTAACTACAATGCTGCAGTTAATGATATTATTACACATCGTTTAACACTTTTCAACACCCAGTTTAACTTTACCCGTAATAAAGATAAATATTACGAACTGTTCCCGAGGGATGATGTCTATAGATCTTTAATGTTCGGAAAATACTTTGCGCAAAATCTGGCACTTGCTGAGCAATATTCTACCGGAAGAATAACAACGGATGAGGTAAGTAAAATTATTATGAGTGATGTCGCTTATCAGAATTCTATTGATGCTAAAAACGATCCTATTTTCACAAACTTTCAGCAATCATTGCTTAACAAAGAGCGACAGACTCAGGATGTAGTGATCAATTCCATGATCTATAATTTCACCTATAATGAGATTGGTAACAAGGCATATCCTAATCCGTCTTATTTTAGTTTCAAATTTGAAACAGCAGGTAATTTCTTAAGTCTTATAGATAAGAGTTTCAAAAGCTTTACTACTGGTATAGCAGGTGAAAATTCAGAAAAAGGACTATTTGGAGTACCTTATGCACAGTTCATGAAGTTTGATATAGATGCCCGAAAATATTTTAGTTTCTCTAATAGCAGAAGGACATTAGTTTTCAGACAATTCATCGGAGTTGGCATTCCATATGGAAACTCTCATGTTATGCCTTATATGAGATCTTATTTCAATGGAGGATCCAGTGATATCAGAGCTTGGCTTGCATTTGGAGGACTAGGTCCTGCAGATATTCAGGTTGACCAGAATGTACGTTCTTATATGCTGGATAATGTAAAACTAACCACAAATATCGAATATCGTTTTCCTATTTCCAAAATTGTAGAAGGTGCACTATTTACCGATGCCGGAAATATCTGGAGTTTGAAGAATACAGGAATTGGGGATGAATTCAAGTTCAATAAGTTTTATAAGCAATTGGGTATTGGATCCGGATTCGGATTCAGATTTAATATTGCTTATGTTACCCTGAGGCTGGATCTTGCTTATAAAATATTTGATCCCAATATGCCCGAAGGAGATCGTTGGAATTTCAAAAGGATAAAACCGCTACAACCAACCTTTAACTTTGCATTTGGTTATCCGTTCTAGAAAAACTACCATAACTATATAACCATGATCAAATGTCTAAAACTCATCTTATTTTTATGCTTCATTACAACCTATAACAGTCAGACCACAAATAACAATTCTCCACAGGAGCTATTTATTCAAAGTATCCGGAATACCAGTGCCCATAAAACTATTCCTTTAGGCAAGACCATTTATCAGGGAGTATTTACCGGAAATGGTCTGTTGGGAACAATGACTTATCTGAAAGATTCTTCCTCATGCAAAATTAATATTGGAAGAACGGATGTATATGACCACCGCAATGGTGAAGAAAATCTGTTTGAAAGACCCCGTATTCCGTTAGGATATTTTGAAGTAAAACTTTCGGACAATATTACTGATGCGGTAGGCAATATCGATTTATACAATGCTGAAAGCTCTGCAGAAATAAAAACCAATTCAGGGATTATCCGTATCAATGCTATTACTTTTTCTGAAGAGGATTATATCTTATTGCAGGTTGACGACCAGAATTATAAAAATAAATATGAAATTATCTGGGTTCCTGAAAAATCTGAAAGCCCGAGAAAGAATTTCTCCTACGCAAAACAACCTGAAAATTACTTACCTAATCCAACAGCAAAGATAACCAATCACAATAGTATAATTACCAGTTACCAGCCTATGCTAGCCGGCGGTGGCTACAGTGTAGCTTATACAGAAAGGAGATTGAATAATCTAAAGTATATCTTGATTGCTACCGATTATCAGCTCAATAATAATGAAGCAGGAAGAAATGCTGAAAAGAGATTAGCCACCTTTAAATGGGACAAACTTTCTTCTAAATTAAAAAATCATCAGACCTGGTGGCATCAATATTATACGAAGTCATCTTTCAATATTCCAGATCAGGAGCTACAGGATTTTTACAACTATCAGCTCTATAAACTGGCATCAGCAACCAGAGCAAATAAACCGGTAATAGATCTACAAGGTCCGTGGACCGATAAAACACCGTGGCCGGGGTATTGGTATAACCTCAATATGCAGCTGACATATTCCTCTCTTTATATGGCCAACCATCTGGAATTAGCAGAATCTTTGGTCAAAGCAATAGACCGGAATTACAATAGCCTGATAAAAAATGTTCCTAAAGAATACCAATATAATTCTATAGCATTGGGGAGAAGCGGAGGTCCTGATATGTATGCTCCTGTCAACGTCATAAAAGGCAGTAATGAATCCATTACCAATTCCGAAGCAGAGACAGGAAATCTTACGTGGCTTTTATACTATTATTATCAACATTATGATTTTACCCGAGATGAAGCATTGGGAAATAAAGTATATGATTTGCTGAAAAAGAGCATTAACTATTACCTTCATCTTCTTGGAAAAAATAAAAATGGAAAATACCAACTGGAAGCCAGGACTTACTCTCCTGAATATTCTAGAGGATATGCCTTCAATACTAATTATGATCTTTCTATACTTCGGTGGGGATTAAAGACTCTTATCGAAATGGATGATAAAAAAGGGAAAAAAGATAAGCTTCACCCACAGTGGCAGGACATATTACAAAACCTTATTCCTTTCCCGGTAAATGAAGGCGGTTATATGATCGCTCAGGATGTACCTTATACCGAATCTCATCGTCATTATTCACATTTATTGATGATATATCCTTTTTACGAAATCAACTGGGATCAGACAGAAAATCATAATATCATTGAAAAATCCATTAATACATGGCAAAGCAAGCCAGAAGCATTACAAGGATATTCGTTGACAGGACATGCCTCTATGAAAGCCATGATGGGACGTGGAAATGAATCCCGGGATATTATGAAAACATTTATCCAAAAGTTTGTAAAACCTAATACATTATATGCAGAAAGCGGTCCTGTAATAGAAACACCTCTTGCGGGAATGCAGAGTATCCAGGAGCTTTATCTACAATATTGGAATGGAATTACCCGCGTATTTCCTGCAGTACCGGAAGATTGGAAAGATATATCCTTTAAAAATCTTAGAACCAGCGGTGCATTTCTAATTTCTGCTATAAGAAAGAATGGTAAAAATACCGAAGTAAGTATATACAGTGAAAAAGGTGGTCAAATAAAAATAAAACCAAATTTTGAAGGGTTGTTTACTACATCAGGATCTGGCAATCTCATCCAACAAAATAATTCTGTCTATGTTTATGAAGTTCCGAAAGGAAAAACATTGACTTTAAAAGCGAACTAAAAAGAAAAGCTTTCCGTTGGGAAAGCCTTTCTTTTTTATTTTATACAATCTCAGAAGTCAGACCTCTGGATAATAATTTCTGATGCATAGGCTTCAGTAAATCCATTGCACCTGTTTTTACGGTACATTTACCTTTATAATGTACCAAAAGGGTACATTGTTCTGCCTGTTCCGGCGTATGTTTACAAATCTCTATCAAGCATTCAATAACAAAGTCAAAAGTATTGACATCATCATTATGCAGAACTAATTTATATACATCATCCGTCTGATCCAAAACCAATACTTCTTCTTCGTACTCTCGTTTTGGACTGTCATAATTCTGTGAATTAAGCTTCTCCCATTTCATCTGCAAGTCTTTCTTCAATTACAGGTTCCAAATATATCATCTCCACCATCTCTACACCACGGTTCTGCATTTTAAGAATTTTAAAATGATAGCCGTTGAGGTCAAACTCTTGATTTTCTTCAGGAATATCACTAAGCTCATGTAAAATAAAACCAGCCAGTGTGTTATATTGTTCCGGATTTTCTGGCAAGTCTACCGGAAGGTGCTCATTTATTTCTTCCAGTGGCTGAGATGCCTGTACCCAATAAACATTCTCCCCTACTTTCTCTACAATCTTTTCTTCCTCGTCTTCCTCATCCTGGATTTCTCCTACAAGTTCTTCAAGAATATCTTCTAGAGAAATAATACCTTCAGTACCACCAAACTCATCGATAACGATAGCTAAATGCTGCTTTTTAGTCTGGAAAACCTTCATAAGATCTGATATCTTTTTACTTCCAACAACAAACGTAGGCTCATGTAAAAGTGTTCTGATATCGAACTCATCCCATTCATCAAAATTCTTAATGTATTCCCGGATAAATTCTTTGGTATAAAAAATACCAACAACATTGTCTATAGATCCATCATATACAGGTATTCTGGAGTAACCACTTTCCAGCATTTTTTCGACAATATCCTTCTTATCATCATTGATGTTTATAGAAAAGATATTCTGGCGCGGTACCATAATCTGTTTTGCATTATGATCTGTAAAGTCAAATGCGTTTTTAATGATCTCGTAGTTCTCTTCTTCAATTTCCCCACTATCTGCACTCTGCTTTACTAAAAGTTGTAGTTCTTCTGTAGAGTGGATTTCATTTTCAGAAGCCGGATTAATTTTAATTAGCCTTAAAAACGCGTTGGAAATAGAATTCATTAACCAAATAAATGGTCTAAAAACATTATAGAATAAAATCATCGGGTAAGCCACAAAGAAAGTTGTGGATTCCGATTTACGTATTGCAATAGATTTGGGAACTAATTCACCAAATACAATGTGCATAATTGTAATGATCAGAAAACTACATACTACAGAAACAGTAGTAATGGTAGAGTCTGCAACGGCAAAACCAAAGCGGTGAAACAGATCTTCGAAAACATGATGTAATGCGCTTTCACCAACCCAACCTAAAGCAAGACTGGCAAGGGTAATCCCTAACTGTGTAGCGGAAAGGTATGCATCAAGATGCTTAATAATGTATTCTGCTTTCTTAGCAAGTGCATTGCCTTCTGCAGCTTTTATCTGAATTTGTGAATATCTTACTTTTACGATTGAAAATTCGGCGGCTACGAAGAAGCCATTAAGTAATACTAGGAAAAGGGCAATAAGAAGTTTGACAAAACTATCGGGGTCCATTTAATTTGTTAATAATATAATCAAATGCAAAGATATGTATTATTTTTTAATACACATTTTTAATTCCTGTACTTCCTGTGTTAACTTTTTATTATTATTGGAGTTCAAAGTAAATATATTCGCCTTCAGCAGATATTCCACGGTATATTTCATGAAAACCATTTTTTTTATAGAAACGAATTGCATTTGCATTCGCTGACAAGCATTTTAGTCCTAAAGGCCTCCCATATACTTCTGAAAGAAGGGTAATCAATTGTAAACCTATTCCTTTACTTTGATATAAAGGGTTAACAAATAAATAATGAATAAAATTATCCGGCTCCCACAAGGATATAAAAGCTATTACATCTTCTTCCGCAATGGCTTCGTAAACAACTTCACCAGCCAACGCATTTTTTAAGTCGGGTATTTCAGAAAGAAAAGGCATTTCATTCTGTACCATATTATAAATTCCCTGTATAACGGAATAGTCTTTATCTTTCTTTTCAACAATTTGAATAAACATATATAAAAATACAAAAAAGCGCTTACCCAAAGGATAAGCGCTTTTAATTATTTTGTTGAAATTTTTTAGCTGTTTTTCAAAGCTTCTGCTCCGGATACAATTTCCAAGATTTCGTTGGTAATCGCAGCCTGACGTGCTTTGTTGTAGAAGATAACCAGGTCATTTTTCAATGCCTGTGCATTATCTGTTGCTTTGTGCATTGCAGTCATCCTTGCACCATGCTCAGAAGCTACTGAATCTAGGATTGCTTTATAAACCTGAGTCTTGATAGATTTAGGAATTAAAGTTTCCAGAATTTCGGTGCGGTTTGGTTCGAAGATATAATCGGTTTCGATTGCACTCTTCTCAGCTTCTTTCTTTTCAGGCATTGTAATAGGAAGAAGTTTTTCTGTCTGTACTTCCTGCGTTGCCGCATTAAGGAATTTGTTGTACACCAGATATACTTCATCAAACACTCCCTGACGGAAATCTCTCATGATATCCTCAGCTACATGTGCTACGCCTTCAAAAGTTAAAGAATCGTAAAGATCGCTGTGGTTATCATAGATTTTCTTAGAAGCTCTGAAAGCATCAAACGCTTTTTTACCAATAGTCAACACTTCAACTTCAAAAGCTGAATTTTGCTGATACTGAGCATTAACTTCTTTGATAACAGAAGAGTTGAAAGCTCCTGCAAGACCTCTGTTAGAAGTAACTGCAATGAACAGGATTCTTTTAACTTCTCTTGGTTGTGCATAAACCGAAAGCGTTTCCTGATCTAGTGTAGAACTAACGTTTTCTATTATTTCCTGAAGTTTTTCGGAGTAAGGGCGAAGCATCACAATAGCATCCTGTGCTTTCTTTAGTTTCGCTGCCGAAACCATTTTCATAGCACTGGTAATTTGCATTGTAGATGAAATGGATGAAATCCTTCCTCGTATTTCTTTTAAGTTTGCCATTCTCTTTTATATAGTTGTTGGTTATTGGTTTCTGGTTGCCAGCTTATAACTGTCAACCAGAAACCATCAACTAAATCTTAGTTGTATTTTGCAGCGATATCGTCAGCAACCTGCTTCAGAACAGAAGTTAGGTTATTATCGTATTTACCTGCTTTTAAAGCCGCTAAAGTATCAGCGTGTTTTGCTTTTAAGAAATCTACGTAATCTCTTAAGAACTCTTTTACTTTGTTGATCGGCACTTTTCTCATTAAGTTTTCAGTACCAGCATAGATCATAGCAATCTGCTCTTCAACAGGAAGCGGAGAGTTAACACCTTGCTTCAATACTTCTACGTTTCTTTCCCCTTTAGAGATTACTGCTAAAGTAGCAGCATCAAGGTCAGAACCGAATTTAGCAAACGCTTCTAGTTCTTTATATTGTGCCTGGTCTAATTTTAGGGTACCAGATACTTTTTTCATAGACTTGATCTGAGCGTTACCCCCTACACGAGATACGGAGATACCTACGTTAATAGCCGGACGTACACCAGAGTTGAATAAGTCAGACTCCAAGAAAATCTGGCCGTCTGTAATAGAAATTACGTTAGTCGGGATATATGCAGAAACGTCACCCGCCTGAGTCTCGATAATTGGAAGAGCAGTTAATGAACCTCCTCCTTTTACTAGAGGCTTTAAAGACTCTGGTAAGTCGTTCATTTGCTTAGCGATTTCATCGTCACCGATAATTTTTGCAGCTCTTTCTAATAATCTTGAGTGAAGGTAGAATACGTCACCTGGATAAGCTTCACGACCTGGTGGTCTTCTTAAAAGTAGAGAAAGCTCACGGTATGCTACAGCTTGCTTAGAAAGGTCATCATAGATAATTAATGCAGGACGACCAGTGTCTCTGAAGTACTCACCAATTGAAGCTCCGGCTAATGGTGCATATACCTGCATTGGAACCGGATCGGAAGCATTAGCTGTAACGATTACCGTATAAGCCATAGCTCCTTTATCTTCAAGAGTTTTTACAATTTGTGCTACAGTAGAAGCTTTTTGCCCTACAGCAACATATATACAATATACAGGCTGACCTGCATCATAAAATTCTTTTTGGTTAAGAATAGTATCGATAGCCACAGTAGTTTTACCTGTCTGACGGTCACCGATAATAAGCTCTCTTTGTCCTCTACCTACAGGGATCATAGAGTCAATTGCAACGATACCTGTTTGTAAAGGCTCGGTTACAGGCTGACGGTAGATTACTCCAGGAGCTTTTCTTTCCAAAGGCATTTCGTATAGATCACCAGCAACAGCACCTTTACCGTCCACCGGATTACCTAATGTATCTACTACACGACCTAATAAACCTTCACCAACTTTAATAGAAGCAATAGTGTTGGTTCTTTTTACAGTATCACCTTCTTTTACTGCTTTAGATTGTCCAAGAAGAGCTACACCAACGTTATCTTCTTCAAGGTTAAGTACCATCCCTTCAACACCGCTTTCAAATCTTACAAGCTCACCATATTGTACGTTTTCTAACCCGTAAACACGTGCGATACCGTCACCGATCTGAAGTACGGTTCCTACTTCCTGGACATCACTTTGAGTATCAAAGTTTGCCAATTGTTGTTTTAAGATTGCAGATACTTCTGCCGGATTTATTTCTGCCATTTTGGTCTGATTATCTTAGTTAAGTTCAAATTCTTTTCTAATGTTAGATAGCTTCGTTCTTACAGAAGCGTCTACTTGCTGGTCACCTACTCTTAGGACATAACCTCCCAGAATTTCTGGTTTGATACTTGTTTCAATATCAAAAGTTTTAGAGTGATCTACCAATGAAGATCCTTTCAGGATATCTTCGATATTTTGTTGTGTAAGCTGAGTTGCTGTAACCAAAGAAATTCTTTGTACACCATTCAGATCTTCTACATTGTTTATATATTCCTGTGCAATACCTTTAATCTGGCTTTCTCTGCCTTGCTTAATAGCTAATGCAATAATATTTCTGCTGGTTTGAGAAAACTGTGCAAAAATCTGTTCAGTAATACTAATTTTCTTTTTTGCCTCGATAAAAGGGCTTGCGAAGAATTTATTAAGTTCCGAAGAAGCATCTAAAATTTTCACAACATCCTTCATTTCAGCAAAAACAGAAGCTGTATTTCCTGTTTCCTGAGTAAAGTCTAACAGACCTTTTGCGTATCTCTTTGCTACTTTGGATATACGCATCTTAGTTTAAGTTAGATTTATTAAGAATATTTTCTACTAATTGGTTCTGAGCATCATTGTTATCAAGCTTTTGCTTAAGGATAGACTCAGCAATATTTACAGAAAGTTCACCAATCTGAGATTTGATATCTGCCATAGCAGCATTTTTCTCAGCAGTAATGGTTTGTCTAGCCTGCTCAATCATTTTATCACCTTCAGTTTTTGCAGCATCCTTGGCTTCACCAACGATTTTGTCTTTAATCTCTCTTGCTTCTTTAAGGATAGCGTCTCTTTCGATTTTAGCTTCACGAATAATTCTTTCGTTGTCTGCTTTTAGGTTTTCCATTTCAGCCTTAGCTAATTTAACCTGGTTAAGAGCATCTACGATATTCGTTTCTCTTGTATTGATTGCAGAAAGAATTGGCTTCCATGCAAACTTACCTAGTAAGATTACTAAAATTAAGAAAACTACTGTAGTCCAGAATATGTTACCGATTGAAGGAGTTAATAAATCCATTTATAATATTTTTATACTATTCAGTTTAATTTTTCAAAAGTAAAAGAAATTCTGCAAACCAACCGTTTACAGAATTTCTAGATTTTTCTTATCCGTTACCTAGCATTGCTACTACGATACCGAATAGACCAGCACCCTCGATAAGAGCTGCTGCGATAATCATTGCAGTTTGGATTTTTCCTGATTGTTCTGGCTGTCTTGCAATAGCGTCCATTGCGTGACCACCGATTTTACCAATACCTAATCCAACTCCTAGAACTGCTAATCCAGCTCCGATTGCTGCGATACTACCTGTCATAACTTTATAATTAAAATGGTTGTTTTATAATTTATTTCTTATTTCTAAAATCTTAGTGTGCGTGGTGAGGCTCTTCAACTGCCATACCGATAAACAATGCTGTTAACAATGTAAAGATGTAAGCCTGTAATGCTGCTACTAATACTTCCAGTACGTTGATGAACAATGTTAGTGCTACTGATACCGGAGCTACAGCGTAAGACTGCATAATGAAGATTAATGATACTAAACTCAGGATTACAATGTGCCCTGCAGTCATGTTAGCAAAAAGACGAATCATTAGTGCAATCGGCTTAGTAAACATACCTAAGATCTCCACAGGAACAAGAATTACATATACTAATAACTTACCTGCCCATGGCATATTATTCCCTAACGGGTCAAAGATGTGAGACCAGTAAGTTTTTCTACCGTTAACATTCACTATAATGAAAGTAAGAACTGCCATTACCATAGTGAAAGCGATATTCCCTGTTACGTTAGCTGATCCCGGAAGTAATCCTAAGATATTCATCAGCCAGATGAAAAGGAAAAGCGTAACTAAATAAGGAACAAATCTCTTATATTTAACAGAACCAATGTTTTGTAAAGCGATTTCATCACGTACAAAAATAATAAGTGGCTCAATAAATCTTGCAATTCCTGAAGGAACCTGAGACTTCTTATAACTACCTCTTGTTGCAAATGCAATCAATATAAGGATAACTGCCGCTAATAACATCTGCGCAACAACTTTTGTGATTGAAAAATCCAGAGGTTTTGCATTTGTAGGGTGGTCTTCATGCATGTTAAGCGTCCCCGCAGCATCAGTTTTATAAATTTTATTATGGTAAAGCTTATAATAGTTACCATCTACTTCAGCTACTTCATCTTCATGATGACCGAATTTTGCAGAAGAGAAGACTTTTAGTCCGTTATCTAACAAAATTATCGGAAGCGAAAGGCTTACTGATTTTTCACCTTCTCCCCAGAAATGCCAAGAGTGAGAATCCGAGATATGGTGCATAATATCTGGCACAGGGTTATACTTCTCAGGCTTTTGCTGACCCTCTGTGGAAGAGGCAAATACAAGTCCTGCGACTAAAAACGTAAGCAAATAAAGGATCTTCTTTACATTCATACCAGAATTCTAAATTTTTTGCAAAAATAAGGATTTAAATGACATATCAAAGCGTGTCAGATTTATTTATTTTATGATTTTTATCCTGTATTCTGATTAAAGCAACAACCAAAGCTGTTTCTACAAGCAGATAATACCAGTAAAAACCAAAATACAACATCAGGTTTTGCTTCATCTCCGGAAACTTGTATGCTAAAAATATAACTCCACCCATTTTCACAATAAGAAAAGCTACATACACATAAGCAATAAGCTCTTTTTTAATAAGGCTAACACCTATAATACTAGCCAAACTAAGAAAATGAAGAAAGAAAAACAGGAAATGCAGTTTATAAGATACAGTTATACCTTGTTGTATCAACAAAAAATTAACACCAAAAGCAGCCGCACTAAAAACTAAAAACAAAACAAATAACAATAAGCTTTGCGAAACCTTATTTTTCATAGCCGCAAAGATGCTATTTTATTTTTTAACTTCCTATTCTGATAAAAAAGACAGAAGAAAATCATATTTTATATTATCAAAAAGAGATACTAAAAACACAATGCAACCTTATCAAAATTACCATAAGGCTTAATTAGGAATCACGAAAAGGTTTACCCACCGAAAATAAAATTAAGATTTACAATAAAGAAAAGACTGCTTCTTCTGAAACAGTCTTTTCTTTATTGTATTGATAAATATGATTTTAATCTCTTCGTCCACCCGAAAGCATAGAAGCAAAGTACAGCAACTGAGCCAGAGATCCCAAAGCTGCAACCACATAAGTTCTTGCTGCCCATTTTAAAGAATCCTGAGCAGCATCCTGTTCATCTACAGTTACTGTTCCACTCTTTTCAAGCCATTTCAAAGCTCTGTTACTTGCGTCATACTCTACTGGCAATGTAACAAATGCAAACATCGTTGTTACAGCAAATAATATAACACCCAGCGCTAACAATGTTTTGTTCCCACTGGAAGCCATTACAATAATCCCTGCAAATAAAACAAACTGTAATAATCTGGAACTAATATTCACTACAGGAACAAGTTTGGACCGCAGCCTCAACATGGAGTAACCCTCCGCATGTTGTATTGCATGCCCACATTCATGAGCTGCTACAGCTGCCGCTGCTGCATTTCTCTGCATGTATACCGCTTCTGATAAATTTACTGTTTTATTAGTGGGATCATAGTGATCCGTCAACTGTCCGGGAACCGAAGTTACAACGACATCCCGAATCCCATTCTCCGCCAGCATTTTTTCAGCAATTTCTTTGCCCGACATATGATTGCGCAATCTCAGTTTTGAATAATAATCAAACTTCGATCTGAGCCTGTTTTGCACAATTACGCTGGCTATAAATATGATTAATAATATAAAATAATAACTAAACATTTGTGTAATTTCTGTCTAAATCTTACATCCTATGAAGGAAAAAACCATGCCAAAAACAAGGTAAAAAAATGCAATTCTTTATATTTGCAGAAAATTAAAATAAACATGTCGGAAATCTCCCTTAGAAAAGTCATTAATGATAAAATGCTTACAGATTTTATTCAGTTTCCGATGACACTATACAAAAACAACCCAAATTATGTTCCTGCATTAATAAATGATGAGAAACAAATATGGGATCCAAAAGAAAACCCGGCACTCGCTTATAGTGAAGCCGAGCTATATCTTGCATACAAAAACAATCAGGTTGTTGGTAGAATAGCCGTGATGATTAACCACAAAGAAGGCAAAGAGCTGGATATTCATAAAGTACGCTTTGGATGGATAGACTTTATTGACGATATCAATGTTTCAAAAGCGCTTATAGAAAAAGCTATAGAATATGCCAAGCAGCACAATATAAATAAAATTGAAGGCCCTATGGGCTTTACCAATCTGGATAAAGCGGGAATGCTGACAATGGGTTTTGACAAACTAGCCACTATGATTGGCATCTATAACTTCGATTATTACCCACAACATCTGGAGCAGCTGGGACTGGTAAAAGAGAAAGAATGGGTTGAATTTGAACTTGCTTTCCCTGAAGTTTTGAGCGAAAAGGTGATTAAGTTCAACGATCTCATTAAAGAAAAATATCAGCTAAAGGTTCTGAAATTTAATAACAAAAAAGAAATACTTCCTTTAGTAGAACCTATGTTCCAACTTCTGGACGAAACCTACAAAGGACTATCTACCTATACCCCTATCACCCAGCAACAGATCCAAACGTATAAGGAGAAATATTTTGGTTTCATAGATAAAGATTTCATTGTTTGCATTACCGATGCCAATGACAAACTTATTTCTTTTGCTATCACTATGCCTTCATATTCAAAGGCCTTACAAAAAGCCAACGGAAAGCTATTCCCTTTTGGATGGTGGCATTTTTTACAGGCAGGCAAAAAAAATGACCGTGCCAATTTCTACCTGATAGGCATACACCCGGAATATCAACGCCGCGGAGTAACTGCTATTATCTTCAAAGAAATTTATGAAATTTTCAAGAAAAAAGGTGTGAAGTTTCTGGAAACAAATCCCGAACTTGAAGAGAACAAAAACATCCAACTTCTATGGCAGGATTACAGTCCAGTAAATCATAAAAGAAGAAGAACTTACAGCAAAGAATTTTAATCTATTAATCTTACAAGACAAAAGACATGAAAAAGCAACTTATCATATACGCTATACTTATTGTTATCTTCTTTGCTTACAACCAATTTTTCCGTGTAAAAGACGATCAGCTTAATGATTTAATTAATATTGTTTTTTCCAGTTTTTTATTCCTATACATCGCATATATTGCCTTTGTGATTTTGAAGCGATTAAAAGGTAAAAAATAATTTATTTTTAATCATTCTAAATTACCTTTTCCTCTGGCTTTCAGCGAGAAACATTGCCTTTGTAATTTCAATTTT
This sequence comes from Elizabethkingia occulta, assembly GCF_002023715.1. Classification (GTDB taxonomy): domain Bacteria; phylum Bacteroidota; class Bacteroidia; order Flavobacteriales; family Weeksellaceae; genus Elizabethkingia; species Elizabethkingia occulta. The sequence continues at coordinate 371,369 of NZ_MAHX01000013.1, read as the reverse complement.
ACCTATAATTTTAGTATTATTGCAAGTTAGTAATTAAGATATTATGAACTTGCCAGAAAATTATATCCCAATATTAATACAAGCTGCTGTAGCACTTGGCTTTGTGATAGTTACCATTATCGCATCCAGCTTATTGGGACCTAAAGTAAAAGGAGAAGTAAAAGATAAAGCTTTTGAAAGTGGTTATACGTCTGTAGGTGATGCAAGAACGCCTTTTTCTGTAAAATATTTTCTTACTGCAATCCTTTTCGTACTATTCGATATCGAGATAGTATTCTTCTATCCTTATGCCGTTAATTTCAGAGAGTTTGGCGTGGAAGGCTTTATGGCCATTGTAACGTTTGTGGCGATCTTCTTCATTGCATTTTTCTATGTATTGAAAAGAGGCGCATTGGACTGGGATAAATAATTAAATTTTTAATCAGAAGATTAAAACAAAAAAGAGATGTCAAAAGAAGTTAAAATATTAGAAACTCCTCCTCCAGGTCATGCCGGAGAAGGTTTTTTTGCAACGAAACTAGACAGCCTTATTGGTATGGCCAGAGCAAATTCTCTTTGGCCGCTTCCGTTTGCTACATCTTGTTGCGGAATCGAGTTTATGGCGATGATGAACCCCACTTATGACCTTGCCCGTTTTGGTGGTGAGCGTATGGTATTCTCCCCTCGTCAGGCTGACATATTATTGGTATGCGGAACCATTTCAAAAAAATTGGCTCCAATTTTAAAAACAGTTTACAGCCAGATGGCAGAGCCTCGTTGGGTAGTAGCTGTAGGCGCTTGTGCTTCAAGTGGTGGGATATTCGATACTTATTCTGTTCTTCAGGGAATCGACAAAGTAATACCTGTAGATGTTTATGTTCCTGGATGTCCTCCAAGACCTGAACAGATCTTAGAAGGCTTTATGCAGGTACAGGCAATTGCCAAAAGCGAAAGCCTTAGAAGACGTGATCTTCCGGAGTACAAAGAACTATTAGAATCTTATAACATTAAATAAGCCCATGGAACTAACAAATGAATTAGTACTTGAAGCCATTTCAAGAGAGTTTCCTGAAGCTGTTCTAAACTCATCAGAACCTTACGGGCTTCTGACAATCGAGCTAAAGAAAGAAGAGACTAAAAAGGTTATCCACTATCTTAAAGAATCTTCATACGAATTTATATTCCTTACCGATATCTGTGGAGTTCATTACCCGGATAATCAGGAAAAAGAATTAGGAGTAGTTTACCACCTACACAGTTTGGTAAATAACTTCAGATTGAGACTGAAAACTTTCATGCCAAGAGAAAGTGCTACTATAGAAACCATCAGCGATCTTTATTCCGGAGCCAACTGGATGGAAAGAGAAACTTTTGATTTCTATGGAATAGACTTTAAAGGACATCCCGATATGCGTCCTATTCTAAATATGGAAGATCTGGGTTATCACCCTATGCTGAAAGAATATCGCCTTGAAGACGGAACACGTACAGACAAGAACGATTCAATGTTCGGAAGATAATTTATAAATGATTAATGATGATTGATTGCTGATCCAAAAATCAATTATCAATTATCGCCCATCAATTATAGCGAAATGAAAGATAACAATTTATCAAATATACTTAGCCAATACGAGTCGAAAGAGCAAATCGACCAACAGCTTTATACGCTAAACCTGGGACCAACCCACCCGGCGACACACGGTATTTTCCAAAACGTACTGACTATGGACGGAGAAAGAATTCTTCATTCAGAGCAGACTGTTGGTTATATTCACAGAGCTTTTGAAAAAATTGCTGAAAGAAGACCTTATGGCCAGATCACAACTCTAACAGACAGATTAAATTACTGTTCTGCTCCCATCAATAATTTTGGATGGCATATGACAGTTGAGAAATTAATCGGTTGCGAAGTTCCTAAGCGTGTAGACTATATGCGTATTATTATGATGGAACTTTCCAGAATTGCAGACCACATGGTATGTAACGGTGTTATTGGTGTAGATACCGGTGCTTTAACAGGATTTACTTATTTGTTCCAGGTACGTGAACAAATTTATGATATATACGAGCAGATCTGCGGTGCCAGAATGACAACTAACATGGGAAGAATTGGAGGTTTCGAAAGAGACTTCAGTCCAAAATTCCATGAACTGCTAAGAGATTTCCTTAAAACTTTCCCTAAGAAATTTGGTGAATATCAGAGCTTAATGGAAAGAAACAGAATTTTCATGGATCGTACTATTGGTACAGGAGCAATTAGTGCAGAAAGAGCACTAAGCTACAGCTTCACAGGACCAAACTTACGTGCTGCAGGTGTTGACTATGATGTAAGAGTAGCACAACCATATTCTTCATATGACGACTTCGACTTCATCGTACCAATTGGTACTGCCGGAGATACATACGACAGATTCATGGTTCGCCAGACTGAGATTATGGAAAGTTATAAGCTTATTAAAAACGCTTATGAAAATCTTCCTCAGGGATCTTACCACGCAGATGTACCAGATTTCTACTTACCAGAAAAGGCAGATGTGTACACCAAGATGGAAGCTCTTATTTATCACTTCAAGATTGTTATGGGTGAGCAGGATATTCCTGTAGGAGAAGTATACCACAGTGTAGAAGGTGGAAACGGAGAACTTGGTTTCTATATGATTAGCGACGGAGGCCGTACACCTTACAGATTACACTTTAGAAGACCATGTTTCATTTATTACCAGGCATACCCTGAAATGATACGTGGCTCTTTAATTTCTGACGCAGTTGTAACATTAAGTAGCCTTAATGTAATTGCAGGAGAATTGGATGCATAGAAGAATTATAAATTTTGAATTATAAATTATAAATTGATTTTTAGACTGCTGAATTCATTTCAGAATTTAAAATCTAAAATCTAAAATTTCAAAAATGAGCGAAACAATTGCTTTTAAACCTGAAGTTATAGAACAGGTAAATAAAATTATCGCAAGATATCCGGAGGGCAGACAAAAATCAGCTCTTATTCCTTTGTTGCATGTTGCACAAAAAGAGTTTGGCGGCTGGCTGGATGTACCGGTAATGGATTACGTTGCAGAGCTGCTTAATATAAGACCAATCGAGGTTTACGAAGTAGCAACTTTCTATACAATGTTCAATATGAAGCCTGTTGGTAAATATGTACTGGAAGTATGCAGAACAGGTCCTTGTATGTTGAAAGGAAGTGATGATATATTAGATCATATCCGTACAACACTGAACATAAAGGACGGAGAAACAACCGAAGACGGTCTGTTTACCTTAAAGCCGGCAGAATGTCTGGGGGCTTGTGGTTATGCGCCAATGATGCAGTTAGGGAAATTTTATCATGAAAATTTAACAAAAGAAAAGGTAGACGAAATTCTTGAACTTTGCCGTCAGGGAGCTGTTGCCTTAGATTAAAAATAATAAAATGAGTAAGAAACTTTTACTTAAAGACGCTCATATAGAAGGTATTCGCTACTTCGACACCTACAGAAAGCAAGGTGGTTACGATGCAGTAGAAAAAGCCTTAAAAATGACACCGGACGAAATTCTGGAGGAAGTAAAAGCTTCCGGACTTAGAGGTCGTGGTGGAGCAGGTTTCCCTACAGGGATGAAGTGGAGCTTCCTGGCTAAGCCAGATGGTGTTCCTAGACACTTAGTTGTAAATGCTGACGAATCTGAACCGGGAACTTTCAAGGACCGTTATTTAATGGAATTCATTCCTCACTTATTAATAGAGGGTATGATTATTTCATCTTTCTGTTTAGGTTCCAATGCTTCTTATATCTATATCCGTGGAGAATATTCATGGATTCCTGATATTCTTGAAGAGGCAATCGAGGAAGCTAAAAAAGAAGGATTCTTAGGTAAAAATATTTTAGGAACAGGTTACGATTTAGAAATCTATGTACAAAGAGGTGCAGGTGCATATATCTGCGGAGAAGAGACTGCTCTTCTTGAATCTCTTGAAGGTAAGCGTGGAAATCCTCGTTTGAAACCACCATTCCCGGCTGTAAAAGGTCTGTGGGAAAGACCAACAGTGGTGAACAATGTGGAATCTATCGCAGCAATCGTTCCAATTATCAATATCAGCGGAGCAGAATATTCTAAAATTGGTGTTGGCCGTTCTACAGGTACAAAACTAATTTCTGCATGTGGTAATATCAACAAACCTGGTGTTTACGAAATTGATATGACCATTACAGTAGAAGAATTTATTTACTCTGACGAATACTGTGGTGGTATTCCAAACGGAAAAAAGCTTAAGGCTTGTATTCCCGGAGGATCATCAGTTCCAATTGTTCCGGCAAATCTTTTATTAAAAACCATCAACGGTGAACCTCGTTATATGAATTACGAGAGTTTAGCTGACGGAGGTTTTGCAACAGGAACAATGATGGGGTCTGGTGGTTTTATTGTACTGGATGAAGATCAGTGCGTTGTAAAACATACCCTTACATTAGCAAGATTCTATAACCACGAAAGTTGTGGACAATGTACACCTTGCCGTGAAGGAACTGGCTGGATGTACAGAATATTAAAGAAAATTGACAGCGGAAAAGGAACAATGGAAGATATCGATCTGCTTTGGGATATCCAACGTAAGATTGAAGGAAACACTATTTGTCCGTTAGGAGATGCAGCAGCTTGGCCTGTAGCAGCAGCTATTCGTCACTTCAGAGACGAATTCGAATGGCATGTGAAAAACCCTGAACTTTGTTTAACCCAAAACTACGGACTTGCACATTATGCTGATCCGTTACCAGCACCAGCTGTTACAAATTAATAAATTGCTAGAAAGATAATGAAGAAGTTTTTTGCGCTTGCAGTACTATTTTTAGGAACGGGTTTGGGTTTTGCTCAAAGTCTTGACAGCAATACAGGTATTGTAGAAAAGCCCACTCCACTAACAAAGAAAGGACAAATGTTTGTTTTCTTTGGATGGAACAGAGCTGCTTTTAGTAATTCTGATATTCATTTTTCAGGAAATGGTTATAATTTCCAACTGAACAATGTATCAGCACAGGATAGACCAACTAAATTCGGAATCGTTTATTTTAACCCGGGATGGTTTACTGTAGTACAGTATAATTTCAGAGCAGGTTATTTTATTAAAGACAATTTAGCGATTGTTTTAGGAATTGATCACATGAAATATGTGATGGACCAAAACCAAACTGTAAATTTCTCCGGACACATTTCCGATCCGAAATATGCAGGAATGGTACAAAACGGACAAGTAAATTTACAGGATGAACAATTCCTGACTTTTGAACATACAGATGGTCTTAATTACGAAAACTTAGGTATTGAGAAATACCAAAAGATAAGTACCAGCAAAAACTGGGATATCGTATGGTCTTATGGAGTTGGAGCAGGTTTTATGTTCCCGAAAAGTAATGTAAAACTATTCGGAAATGAGAGAAGTGACCGTTTCCATGTAGCAGGGATAGGTACAGATGCCAGAGCGAGTATTAACCTTGTTTTTGCTAAACACTGGATGCTTCGTTTAGAAGGAAAAGCCGGTTATATCAACATGTGGGATATTAAGACAACATTAAATAATAAACCAGACAAGGCTCAACAGGATTTTGTTTTCGGACAGGTTCTTGCCGGAATAGGTTATACATTTAATACAAAGAAGAATAAATAACAAAGCCTATTGCTTCATGCATATAGCTTAAAGCATATAATATGAGCGAAGAAATAAAAAAATTCAAAATAACCATCGACGGACAAACGACTGAGGTTGCTCCGGGCACTACTATTTTGGAAGCGGCCAGACAAATCGGAGGAAAGTCTGTTCCGCCAGCAATGTGCTATTACAGCAAACTGGAAAAAAGTGGTGGACGTTGCAGAACTTGTCTTGTAGAGGTATCTAAAGGTTCTGAAGCAGATCCAAGACCGATGCCTAAGCTAGTAGCAAGCTGCCGTACAACTGTAATGGATGGTATGGAAGTGAAGAATCTTGAATCTCCTAAAACACAGGAAGCAAGACATGCTGTAACCGAATTTTTATTGGTAAATCACCCATTAGACTGCCCTATCTGTGATCAGGCAGGAGAATGTCATTTACAGGATTTAAGTTACGAAAATGGTCTTCAGCAAACTCGTACTGAGTTTGAAAGAAGAACTTTTGACGCCGATGATATCGGCCCATATATAAAGCTGAATATGAACCGTTGCATTCTTTGTGCACGTTGCGTTCTGTTAGCTGATCAGTTAACTCCGGAAAGAGAACACGGAATCCTCTTCAGAGGAGACCATGCTGAGATCTCTACTTACCTGAACAAAGCTTTGGACAATGACTTTATCGGAAACGTTATCGATGTATGTCCTGTAGGAGCATTAACAGACAGAACGTTCCGTTTTGCAAGCCGTGTATGGTACACCAAACCGATAAACGCAACTTGTAAGTGTGAGAAATGTAGCGGAAAAGCTGTTCTTTGGATGAAAGGAGACGAAATTCTTCGTGTTACAGCAAGAAAAGATATCTACGGAGAAGTAGAAGAATTTATATGTAACGACTGTCGTTTCGAAAGAAAAGACACCAAGGATTGGACTATAGAAGGACCTAGACATATCGACCGTCATTCTGTAATTTCAACAAACAAGTACGGAACATTGCAAAATTCATATAAGCGCATTGATTCTGAAACTGTAATCGAGATAGATAGCAAACACGAAAAATAGATCATGACAAATATTCTTTTTACAACAATACTTATCGTTATCCTGTTTGTGTTATGCATCGCAGTTGCTGCTTACTCAACATGGGCAGAGCGTAAAGTTGCCGCAATTATGCAGGACAGAATCGGACCTAACCGTGCAGGACCATTTGGTCTTTTGCAGCCATTGGCAGATGGTGGTAAACTTTTCTTCAAGGAAGAGTTTATTCCTAAAAATGCCGAGAAATTTTTATTTATCCTTGCACCGGGTATCCTGATGTTTATTTCTCTACTTACAGGAGCTGTTATTCCATGGGGGAAAACGTTAAACATCGGAGGTGAATCTTTGCCTGTACAGGTAGCAAATATAGATGTTGGTGTTCTTTTCCTTATCGGTATGGCATCTACCAGTGTGTATGCAATTATGATTGGTGGATGGGCTTCCAATAACAAATTTTCATTGATCTCTGCGGTAAGGGCATCTTCACAGATGATTTCTTACGAATTGGCAATGGGTCTTTCACTTCTTTCTATTGTATTAATGAATGGATCTCTGGATCTTCGTGTTATTACAGAAAACCAAGCCGGATGGGGAGGTATGAAGTGGAATATTGTTCTTCAACCTGTAGCATTCCTAATTTTCTTTGTTTGCTCTCTTGCAGAATGTAACCGTGCACCTTTTGACTTAGCAGAATGTGAATCAGAGCTTATTAACGGATTCCACACAGAATATTCTTCTATGAAATTTGGATTATTCCTTTTTGCGGAATATGTTAACATGTTTATTTCTTCAGCACTTATTACTACCCTTTTCTTTGGTGGCTATAACTATCCGGGAATTCAGTGGGTTGGTGAAAACTGGGGAGAAAATGCTGCCGGAATTATCAGTATCGTAGCCTTCTTAGCAAAAGCTTTCTTATTTGTATTCATTTTTATGTGGATAAGATGGACTTTACCAAGGTTCCGTTACGACCAGTTAATGCACTTAGGATGGAAATCTTTTATCCCGTTAGCGCTAATTAACTTATTGGTAACTGGTGCAATATTATTGTTTGTATAAAACAATTTTGGATTTTGAATTATTAAATTTTGAATTAGTGGTGAAGGAAATAAATAGAAAGAAAGCAGACTCAGCTCTGAACTCTGAAAATTAATCTCTGACATCTGATAATTACAATAAGATGAAACTAACGAACAGATCAAAAGTAGTCTCCAATAAAGAGATGACTTTAGCCGAAAGAAGCTATCTGCCTGCCATTTTCAAAGGTATGGGGATTACGCTGAAGCACGCTTTCCAGAAAAATAATACTTTCAGCTATCCTGAAGAAAGAAGGATTTTTGCAAAAGTATGGCGTGGTCAGCATGTCCTGAAAAGAGACGATGAAGGCAGAGAACGTTGTACGGCCTGCGGTCTTTGTGCTGTAGCTTGCCCTGCAGAAGCCATTACAATGACTGCTGCAGAAAGAACAAAAGAGGAAAAGCATCTATACCGCGAGGAAAAATATGCTTCAGTATACGAAATCAATATGCTGAGATGTATTTTCTGTGGGTTGTGTGAAGATGCATGTCCAAAATCAGCAATTTATTTAACAGACAGATTGGTAGATGTAGAAACTAACAGAGGTTCTTTTGTATACGGAAAGGACAAATTGGTAGAAGATATGAACAACCGTATCGATATTTCTGATCGTCAAAAGAAATCTTATAACCAACCGGAATAATGGAGCAGTATATTTTTTATTTTGTAGCACTGTTAGCGTTAGCCAGCGCTGTTTATATGGTTTTTGCAAGAAACCCGTTATATAGCATCTTATCTCTTGTTATTACATTCTTCTCTATTGCAGGAATGTATATTTTGTTGAATGCCCAGTTTTTAGGAATTGTACAGATCATTGTATATGCAGGTGCCATCATGGTACTTTTCTTATACATCCTGATGATGTTGAATCTGAATGCAAAAGACGAATCCAGCAAGAAGAACTATATGAAATTCATCGGAATTATTTCCGCAGGAATATTATTAACAGGATTATTAGGAGCCTACAGAGGTATCCAGGGGACTGCTAAAGTAGCTGTTTCCGACAATGGTGTAGGTCTTACCAAAAACCTAGGAAAATTATTGTTTAACGAGTATGTATTGCCATTTGAGCTTGCGAGTGTATTAATTCTTACCGCAATTATCAGTGCAGTATTAATCGGTAAAAAAGATATATAAAATGGGAGAAGTAACTAATTCGATGTTACAGGCTGTTCCGATAGAACATTATATTATTCTATGCAGTCTGTTGTTCAGTTTAGGTGTTTTAGGAGTATTAATCCGTAAAAATGCGATTATTATTCTTGGATGTGTTGAGCTAATGCTGAACTCGGTAAACCTACTGTTAGCTGCTTTTTCAGCATACAAAGGAGATGGACATGCTCAGGTACTGGTATTCTTCATCATGGTGGTTGCTGCAGCCGAAGTTGCTGTAGGATTGGCAATCTTAACGATGATGTACAGAAATACCCGCTCTGTGGATGTAAGTGTATTTAACAAATTAAAAGGATAATTGCTGATGGATAATTTGATTATAGCTATACTTATTTTACCGTTAATAGGGTTTCTGATTAACGGCTTATTCGGAAAGCATTTGCCTAAAGTAGTAGTAGGCGGACTAGCAACTCTTGTTGTTTTTGTTTCGTTTGTTCTGGCTGCTTCAATTTTCTCCGATTACACTGCGGACTCTTCTGTTACTATTGTACGTTTGTTCAAGTGGTTTCAGATTGACGGAGTTCCAATTAACTTTTCATTACAAATAGACCAGTTATCACTGATGATGGTATTAATCATCACCGGAATTGGTTCTTTAATACACCTGTACTCTATCGGTTATATGAGCCATGATGCAGGTTTCTACAAATTCTTCACTTACCTTAACCTGTTTATCTTCTCCATGCTTTTATTAGTAATGGGAAGTAACTATCTAATCCTTTTCATAGGATGGGAAGGTGTAGGAGTTTGTTCTTACTTACTAATCGGTTTCTGGTATGATAACGTAGAATATGGAAAAGCTGCAAGAAAAGCTTTCATCATGAACCGTATTGGTGACCTTGGTTTACTAATTGGTATCTTCGCTATCGCTTACCAGCTTAACGCAATCGATTATCTGACAGTTGCTCAGAATGCTTCTAAGTTCGAGTATAATGGTGGTATTATTCTTTTCATCACTGTATCTCTGTTTATCGGAGCAATGGGTAAATCTGCACAGATTCCGTTATTCACATGGTTACCGGATGCAATGGCAGGTCCAACACCGGTATCTGCACTAATCCACGCTGCAACTATGGTTACAGCTGGTATCTACTTGGTTGTACGTTCTAACTTCTTATATACGTTGGCACCTAGTACAATGGAGTTCATTATGTACATCGGTTTAGCAACTTCTTTAATTGCATCGTTCATTGCGCTAAGACAGAACGACATTAAAAAGGTATTGGCATACTCTACTGTATCACAGTTAGGTTTTATGTTCATCGCTTTAGGTGCCGGATCTTATACAACGGCAATGTTCCATCTGATGACACATGCTTTCTTCAAAGCTTTATTATTCTTAGGATCGGGTTCTGTAATCCACGCCATGAGCGGAGAGCAGGATATGAGACATATGGGTGGACTGAGAAAGAAAATCCCGGTAACTTACTGGACATTCCTTATCGGTACCCTTGCTATTACAGGTTTCCCATTCTTATCGGGGATGATTTCTAAAGATGAAATCCTTGTAACTGCATTTGCTAAAAACCCTGTAGTATGGTTCTTTACTTTTGTAAGTGCTGCCATGACTGCTATCTATATGTTCCGTCTTTTATACCTTACTTTCTTTGGAGAGTTCAGAGGATCAAAAGAACAAGAACATCATTTACATGAAAGTCCGCTGAATATGACTTTACCACTAATTGTACTGGCTATTCTTTCAGTTGTTGGTGGTTTCTTCAACCTTCCGCACTTTGTTTCCCATGACCATTCCCAAAAACTGGCACACTGGCTAAACAAAATAATCATCTCTCCGATCGAATTACCGGAAGTAAGCGTAGCTACAGAATGGATTTTATTAGCCATTACTGTTGCCATGTTCTTTATTGTATGGTTTATTGTAAGAAATACTTATGTAAACAAAAAGAAAATGGCATTACCAGACAGCAAATATGTTGGATGGGAAAGACTTTCTGCTCAGAAGTTAAAAATTGATGAGATTTATAATGCAATGATTGTAAAGCCTATTGAAGGAATGGGTAAAGCAGCATCAATGTTTGATAAAGCTGTACTCGATCGTATTGTAAACTTTATTGCAAACGGAGCTGAAGATTCTGGAAAATCTTTCAAGCGCCTTCAGAATGGAAATGTAGAAACTTATGTGCTGATTATGTCATTGGCAGTAGGGATTATATTAATTGTTAACTTTTTATTGAATTCATAAGATGTTATTAGCACTATTACTAATACCAGTTATTGGATCTGCTCTGGTTTTTGCATGGAAAAGTCCAAGCGCTAAGTACATAGCTTTAGTACTGGCATTTTTAGAAATGGCTTTGTCATTCTATATGCTTTCAGGACTAGACTTTGCAGCAACTATAGACAGCCAGAACTTACAGTATCAAATCAACACCCCGGAATCTTCATTCCTGAAGACTTCTTTACATTTGGGTGTTGATGGTTTATCAATGCTGTTTATTTTATTAACCACTATATTAACTTCATTAATTATACTGTCTTCTTTTAGTCAGACTGTAAAATATAAGAATTCTTTCTACGGATTAATCTTATTAATGCAGTTCGGTCTTATCGGAGTATTTACTTCGTTAGATGGTTTAATGTTCTATGCTTTCTGGGAAGTAACTCTTATCCCGATTTGGTTCATTTGTGGACTATGGGGTCAGGAAGATCAGAAGCTTCGTTTCACGACTAAGTTCTTCGTGTATACATTTATCGGTTCATTATTCATGTTAGGTGGTCTTATCTACGTATACAACCACTCTGCATCTTTTGCACTACTGGATATGTATAACTCAGATCTTAACGTTACCCAACAAACTATAGTTTTCTGGTTTATTTTTGTAGCATTCGCTGTAAAATTACCCGTATTTCCGTTCCATACATGGCAGCCGGATACTTATACTTACTCTCCTACCGAAGGAACAATGCTTCTTTCCGGTATCATGCTGAAAATGGCAATCTTCGGAGTTTTAAGATATCTTCTTCCGATTGCACCTGGAGCTATTCTGGGAATTTCAGGTCAGATTGTATTAACATTGGCTATTATAGGTATCGTTTACGGTGCATTAATCGCTATTGTTAAAAACGATATTAAAAGAATCATCACTTATTCTTCTCTTTCTCACATTGGACTAATTGTAGCGGGTATTTTTGCTTCTGCAATTCTTACCCTTAACGGACGCTTCACTACCGAAGGTGCTGAAGGTGCTGTTATACAAGCTTTCGCCCACGGTATAAATATCGTTGGTTTATTCTACTGTGCGGATATCTTATACAGAAGATTCAAAACAAGAGATATCAGACAAATGGGTGGACTTGCTAAGGTAGCACCTAAGTTTGCAGTTCTGTTCCTGATCATTGTATTCGGATCTATGGCAGTTCCGTTAACTAATGGTTTCATCGGTGAATTTATCTTATTAAAGTCTATTTCAGATTATAATACAACAGCGGTTATTATATCAGGTCTTACTGTTATACTTTGTGCTGTATATATGCTTAGAATGTACGGAAAAGCAATGTTTGGAAAAGGAGACGAAGTTCTTCTTGCTAACATGAAAGATGTTTCGGGAGTAGAATTCTCTGTACTGGCTTCGCTGGTTGTATTTGTAATACTTTTCGGGATCTTCCCAAATAGTATTCTGGAGATGGTACATAGTTCGTTGGAGTTTATCTTCAAATCAATGAATAATTAATTGAAAGGAAAATGACGGTATTTATTATAATTTTCATAACAGCAGTATTATCGCTTTTTGCCGGGGTATTCAACCAAAGCAAATTCTCAAGATATATTGGTATTTTAGGGCTTTTAATAGCTTTCTATGTAAGCTATATGCCAGACTGTAGCTTTTTCCTGAAGTACGATAACATGTACTTGTATGATAAACCTGCAAGACTATTAACACAGATTTCTATTGTTGTTACACTGCTTATCTTCTTTCTTGGAGGATTTGCATTCAACAATCACAGAAGTCACCAGTCCGAATTATATGCATTAATGCTTTTATCATTATGTGGAGGTATTACATTATTTGGATTCAAAAACCTTGTTACATTATTCTTAGGAATTGAGATTCTTTCTATTCCTTTATATGTAATGGCAGGAGCTAATAAAACAGATCTTCGCTCTATTGAAGCTTCTATGAAGTATTTCTTAACAGGTGCATTTGCTACCGGATTCTTACTTTTCGGTATTGCTATGATCTACGGAAGTACTGGATCATTTGATCTTACAGAGATTCACAAATTCAGCCTTCAGTCCGGGAAAAACCCAATGTTTATTTTAGGTTTTATCCTTATGCTTTGTGCAATGGCGTTTAAAACTTCTTTGGCACCATTCCATATGTGGAGCCCGGATGTATATCAGGGAGCACCATCTATCATTACCTCTTTTATGGCAACCGTAGTTAAAATTTCAGCTTTCGGTGCACTATTCAAGTTAATGGTTATTGGTTTCGCAGGAACCTATGGTAACTGGTTAAACATTATGGGAAGCTTTGTAATCATTACATTGCTATTGGCTAACTGTATGGGACTTGCTCAGACTAACATGAAGAGAATGCTTGCTTACTCCAGTGTTTCGCATGCCGGATATATCGGTTTGATATTCTTCGGAATGAATGAAAACTCTTTAGAGAAAATGGCTTTCTATCTTTTAGCATATTCTCTATCTACTATTGGTGCTTTCTTAACACTAATCTGGGTAGAAAAAGTAAAAAGAGAAGTATCTTACAATGCATTCAAAGGTCTTGCTAAAACAGAACCTTTACTGGCTATTGTAGCTACAGTTTCATTATTATCTATGGCTGGTATTCCATTAACGGCAGGTTTCGTTGGGAAATTCAGTTTATTCAGTCAGGCAATGAATGGTGCTGCATTCTTAGTATTAGTAGCAATCCTGGGTTCTGCGTTAAGTATCGCTTACTACCTGAGACCTATTATTGCGATGTTCTTCTTTAAAGAAACAACTTTCAAAACCAGCGAAAAAGTAAGTCTTACTTACAACATCCTGGCAGTAGTTATTACAATTGCAATTATCGTATTAGGAGTTTATCCTGATCTTTTTAATATACAGTTTGGAGGATAATCAATCCATTCTTATCTAATAAAAAAGGCTGTCTTATAATAAGACAGCCTTTTTTATTAGCCTCTTCTTAATAATTATAAACAAGTAAGGCTTCAGAAATTCTGAAGCCCCACTCTATTAACAAACTCACGAATTATTGTATTGGCTCTATGTGTTAACCTGTTTGGTTAACCAGTTTTATTTATGGGCATTAGTTCTTCACTGCATCTTTTACAGCATTGGCATAGCTAACATTAGAATTATAAGTATAAATCATCATTCCACCTTTAGCTCCCTGCGTAGGTGTCCATTTAGCAACCTCAACATCAGCAGCCAGATTTGTTCCGCCTTCAGCATAAGCGCCAAAAACCATTTTACTGGCCGGGATTTTATTGGTACCGGTAGCATAATTCATCATTAGCTGTGTTCTGCTTACGTTAGCACCATAAGATTGTAGCTGAATATAATTAAAATTATTGCGGAAATTTTCCATAATCTTATTCCATGCATATACATCGATACCTGAAGCGATTTGTAATTGTTTATTATTTGGTGCAGTAGTACCGAAATATTTAGTCAGTTCACTTATTACATTCAGAAATGCAGGTGTTGCTGCCATACTTCCGGAATACCAGCCGTTATAACCTGTTGCTGCATAACCCGGAAATGCTGGTATTGGATTAGGCTTTGCTCCGGTATGTTCTACATCCAGGCTTATCCCGTCCAGTTTCCACTTGTCAATAACAATTGATTTTATAGCATCTCCGTATGCAGCAGCGGAGGCAAAACCTCCCGGCTTAGTAGACTGCCAGCTTACATCATCATCTATATTCTGTAATACTTTAATACCTCTGCTTTGAAGAGAACGTATCTGAGTTTCCAAGTCTTTATAAGATTTAAAACTACCCATCATTCCAGTACCTGCCGGTAGTTTGGTAGTATCCTGCAGGCTCCAGTACTTCAGTCCAAAAAGTATTACCATATCTACTTTATCCGGTATATCTTTCAGTTTGAATGTCGGATTTCTTCCATCAGTAATATAATAAGCAATACAGACACCATTAGAGCCCGCCAAAGCAGCAGCATTTTTAACCGATGCTTCTTTATTAACTGACTCAGGTGTCATATCCTCTGTCATCTTGGAACATGATCCCAGTATCAATAGAAGTATTGAGCACTGGGTAAAAAAGATTTTTTTCATAGTCTGTTTTTATTTAATAATTAGTGTTACAATAGAAACCATCCCATACTGCAATGAAAATAATTCAATGCAAAATTTATGAAATCAGTATTGTTCCGGGGTTCGTATAAAACTTATTAAGGATTCATAATTTTGATCAGATCCTTTGTCACTCGGAAGTTTGGTGCACGGAGAGTGTTGTCGTTGGAAGACATTAGTGGTGCATCTCTTTCTATAGCATAAGAGAATACTCCACCTTTCTTACCTGTTGCAGGCTGCCAACGGGCATAACCGTATGCACGGCCAGTTCCGTTCTGAGGATACCTTACATCATTCCAGTAATTTCCAGGATATCCATTTTCTTCATAGAAAGAGAAACCAGGTAAAAATTGTTTCATGCTGATGTATGGTGCATAAAGTCCGGAAACTGTTGTAAGGTTAGTTGTGCTTCTACCGTATGCCTGAAGGAATACATAGTTGTATCGCGGAGCAGTCTGAATAAAGAAGTTAGTAGGATTCTGATTGGTATCGTATACAAATGTTTTTCCTGTACCCGATTTAGGACCGAAATATTTAGACAATGCTTTGGTTGCCGCAACAAATTTAGTCAGCGTTGCTCCGCTTGGGCTACTTTCTATATCAATATCGATTCCATCCAGGTTATACTCTCCAACCCATTTATCATAAATTCCTTTAGCCCATGAAGAATAGCCTATAGAGTCTTGCCCACCCGTAGTTGTTGCACTGTTCAGGTCTCCCAATGTTATAATAACTTTAGTTCCCCGTTTATGAAGATAAGGAACGTAATTAGTTTTCAAAGTATTCCAGTATGCATTTTCCGGAGGTGTATAATCCGGAAATACCATTACCATATCCAGGCTATCCGGCAACCATCTCATACTCGGGAGATTTCCACTTGCTGTAGCGCTGTCTCTCCATGTTCTGTAATAACCAGCCGAAATCTGGTGATCACTGTTTTTGTAAGCAATAAGATTGCTTAGATTAAGTGCTGATACTGTAACTCCTGATTTCTGCGCAGAGGCATCCTTAGTTACTGACAGATCTTGTTCGCTTCTTGTACATTTGATAAATAACATTATAACCACAGAAAGGCATAATGCAAAAGAAAAATTTGCGGTTTTCATCTAATTAATTTTTGTGATTTAGTTTTATATAAAATTAAATAAAAATTATTAAAAACAAATATTTTTTATTCTTTTCATTATTAATCAATACAAATATTTGTAAAACCGCACAACAAAAGACTTTTCACCTAGTATTAATATAATAAATATTTTTATGAAAGGATTCCGGGCAGAAAAAATCAATGCAAAATATTATCAAACAATAAGATATTTCCCGATTTAAAATATTTTTATAACATAAAATCCAAAAAATATATAAAACAAGTCCGGAGATTGGTTATTTTCTCTTCAGACTAATTATAATTCCAGATTATTTTCCTGAATTATACTTGATTACCAGGGTTTCAAACAAGACCAAATAGCCTATAAATCCCTGATACCTACAGGGTTTGTAATTGAATTGCAAATGCTTTTATCTATAACATAATTCCCAAAATTAAACAACCGTTTAGTTCCTAAATTACCTATTATTGTTTAAATTTGCATGCTATGTTTCAGGAGAAAGAATCACCTTTTATACTGCGTATTGCATTTCATAAATATATTGAGGTGCTTGAAAAAATACGGGATCAGGATCCGGAATCTTACAGATCCGAATACGCCCGTGCGCTTTTAGAAAAGGTAGATAAGGTTCCTGAACTAAGAGAAGGCTTCGATGATGTAAATGTTATTCGTAATAATGAAGAACTTATACACCAACTCCTTGCCAATCTATTTCCAACTGCTTTAACCAACAATGAAATAAAAGCAGCCAGTATTCCTTTCTTCAATCTTACATTTAACTACACAGAAAGGTTTAAAACACTATTATCAGATGCCGGCCAGAGTTTCGAAATCAAAATTCGGGATTTGGATGATGATTATTTCTACATTATGAATTGTGTTGTAATTATTCATACATACTTCAAAAAAGAAATAAAGACTACAACTCCTCTGTATTTCGATATCCCGGATAAATTGGGAATTGTAAGACACTATCGTCTAACCATAAATGCTGATTTCACGGAGACTATTCCTACAGAAAAAGCGCATTTTCTGAATGATGATGAAATTGAACTTCTTCTGGACAATTATGAAAATACAGATCTCTGGAAAACCAAATTCCCACCCGGAAGCTGGATACTAAAAGGCTTCTTTATTATCAGCCTGACAGATGTAACACCAGATTTTTCTCTTTCCGAATTAAAGTCGAATCTGCTAAGTATAGATCCAGAAACAGGAGCTCTGGACAATAGCTTCGAGCCTATCCTGCGTTCTTATTTCGAGATTCCGGATCTTCGTACCGGATTTATGTTCTTTAATCATGAACAAAACAGACTGGAAAAACTGCAAAATAATCGTGCTCTTTTCTCCAGCTCCATTTTAGAGTTTCTTTACGATAAACTAGGCTTCGATGCAATTGGTAAAGAAGCTTATGAGGCTTTAGCACAAAGCAACAAACCTATTGTTGTTTCTGATGTTTACAAATACGCCGATTCAGAAAAATTTCAGTTTATCTCCAGTTATTTTATAGAGCATAATGTACATAGCTTCATTATGATCCCTGTGGTAAAGGACAATCAGCTACTTGCCATTCTGGAAATGTCATCAGGTATTAAAGGTGCATTTAACAGTCTGAAAGTAAAAAAGCTGGACTTTATTACTCCTTTCTTGCTATTTTCTATCAGTAGGTTCCATTATGAATGGCAAACAAAACTGGATGCTATCATTCAGCAGGAATATACTTCCCTTCACCCTAGTGTTGCCTGGAAATTCCGTGATGAAGCACAAAATGCATTCTTTGGAAACTTACGAAATGAGGAATATAGTCTGAAAGAAATATCTTTCGATCATGTTTATCCTTTATACGGACAAACTGACATCAAATCTTCTTCCAGCATACGAAACAAGGCACAGCAGGAAGATCTCCTGGAGCAGCTGAACAGACTTATCTCTATTTATGAAAATCTGAAAGATGAAAAAGCAGTCAATGAGAAAATCTCATTTGGACTGAAAATTCTTGCAGAAGAGGTTGAAATAGGTTTAAAAACAGATACAGAGCAGAGGGTTATACGCTTTCTGGCCAATAAAGTACATCCTGAACTGGAAGGAAATGATTCCCCTGAAATAAAAAATTATTTCAGCCTGATGGATTCAAACGGACAACTTCTTTATAAAAGAAGAAAGGCTTTTGATGAAACAGTTAGTGCTGTTAATAAAAATTTCGCCAGTCTTCTGGAAAAAAGAGAACAGGAAGCTCAGCTTATTTTCCCGCATTATTTTGAACTTTTCAAAACCGATGGTGTAGAGCATAATATATATGTAGGCCAATCCATACATCCTACCCAGCATTACTCCAAAGAAATTTTGCATCAGTTAAGATTCTGGCAACTGGAAACATTATGTGAAATGGAATTATCCCATGAATCCATAAAATCCTGTCTGCCTTATAATCTGGATGTGCATTCTCTTATATTGGTATTCAACGTTTCACTATCTATACGCTTCCGTATGGATGAAAAACGTTTTGATGTAGACGGCGCATACAATTCGCGTTACGAAGTCATCAAGAAACGTATTGACAAAGCTTATATTAAAAATACAACCGAAAGAATTACACAACCCGGAAAAATCTGTATTGTATATTCTTCTAACGAGGATGAAAAGGAATACTATTCCTATATACAAAGACTACAGGAAAAAGGATACCTGACTTCCCAGGTTGAAAAACTGGAAGTAGAAGAATTACCAGGAGCAAGTGGATTAAAAGCGATACGGGTAGGTATTAATAGAAATAAGGTTGTAGAAATGACTTGTCAGCTTCCGGATTAACTCGTCCACATATAGATTTTATAAATAAAAACAGGATACCTTTTCAGATATCCTGCAAAACATTGTAGTTTTGGAAAAACAAAATGATGATGATTGTTTAGAAAATATTATAAATTCATTTTCTTAATATCATGGTGTTGGTGGATTTTTATATTTCCACTGATTGTACCCATAGTATTCGGCTCGCTTTATAGCCCATTGCATTACATTACCAAATATGATGCTATTATAAGCACTTTTACTTTGTGCTGTATAACCAGCTCCGGCACCACCATAAGGCTTAGGTACGGGTCGGTAAGTATTGGTATAATCGGTTCTGAACGGACAAATAATGGAGCTAGCATTTCCCTCTATATTAGAAGTGAAGCCACCATCGCCTACAAAAAACAGACTTTTATTCTTTAACTTAAACATACTAACAGCATTAGCATTATTCGCATTCGAAGTAGCGTTAATAGCCTGACCATAGGCATAAATTGTAGCTTCGGTGGTAGGCAGATTTAATATTCCTTGTGAAAAATTGGCATCTTCTCCCCAATATTGTAAGCGTGCATCTCCAAATATACCATTCAGTATTTCATCATTTGTATTATTAGTAGGATACATAGAACCCGCTCCAGATAAAGTTCTCTGAGTAATATTAGTTACTCCTAAAAGTTCATTTAGAAAACTACTCGCGTAACTAGTATTTTCGTACAGCATTATAACTACACCACCACCATTAATATAATTTACTAGAGCTGTCCGTGTACTGGCCAATGTTATATCTCCTAAAACACCCATTATTACAATATCTGGTTTATTCGCAGCCGTTAAATATCCTCTAAAAGTAGTCTCAGAAGAAGTATAGTTAGCCGGCGCAGCCGTAGTGGAACTAGCTGTTGTTCCAGGCCATGGTTTTGCTACATTAACTAAACTATTAGCAGAAGTACCGAAGTTATAGTCTGATTGTAAAAACTTCCAACCGGTACCCGATTGACTAGCATAGCCAACCGCTGCTGATCCCCCTGAATAGTGTACAATTCTTTTCAGAGTTGGAGTATACTTAAGATTGGCAACTCCCAGCAGGGTTTGTCCGGCTGTGGGACCTGTAAAATTAAAGGTAAAAGTAGGCGTAACCGCTGGACCATTTCCGTTATAGGTTGCAAGATTTCTGTTTGCCATACTGGCATCAACATCTTTAAAAGTAACGGGCAAATCCGTGATATTTATTTTATATGATGCTAGAGATACCGGATCTGCTGTATAATAAACAGCCTCCCAAATATTAGTTGGGGATGTCGTTGTAAAAATATCTGTCGTAGGAACAACCTGTAAATTGCCCATACTGTTTCCTTTGATATCAAATGTTCCTGTTTTTATGTAATTATTCTCTACGAAGCTTGCTTTAATACCGTTTATCGTAGCATATTGAGCTAATACAGTAGCGTCTATTCTTACTTTTACCTGTGCTACTTTATGATTAAAAAGAATATTTACAGGATATGCCTGATATTGCCCCGAAGGGGTAACAGGTATATTAATGCTCCCTGTAGCATACAACAGATCTTTGTCTATTGCCGTATCTATTGTAGGGTTTGCGGTATTTGCCGGTGCAGGAATATTACTTGTATCATTATAAGAATATGCATACCATGTATAAGATCCTCCCTTTGCAACATCTAGTCTTATCTCCGTACCTACCGTGGCTTGTACAGTATTCCATAGCTCACCAGTATTATTATCATAAATAAGTATACGGTAAGTATAGGTAGTCGTCATGTTTTGTGTAGCTGCAATAAGGTTACTGATAAGTTTACCATCCGTAGCTATTGCCGATTGCATAAGTCTAGAATTATCATTAGCTACCATTGGAGATTGCTGTGCCTGTACTTCTGTTACAAAACCAATATTATTGCCCGATGTACCAGACATGTTAATGTTTTTTACAATGCTTAAAGAGCTAGTAGCAGAAGCCACTGCAGATTTACCCAATGGCTGAATCACATCTCCTGTTACGCCATCTACTTTTATTACCATCTTCATACCAACTCCTTCATTAGGAACTATACTGTTGTCTGCTGAACATCTGACAAATACAATCAGCACTGAGAACAACAAACCCATAGAAAGTATTGATAATATTCCTTTATTAATATAATTTTTTTCCATAATTAATTAATTTTTAAAATTCCCAGCTTTCTTCATCTTTTTTTTCGACCCAATCTGTAACAGCAGGCTGATTACCCGAACCTCCCGGAATTATTTGTGAGGAACTATTGGCTACACCTTGTTCTGTCTCTATAAATCTAATTTCAAGAATTTCTGGTGGTACATAATCTTTCTTTACAATTTCTTTTTTTTCAATCATAGTATTTAATTTTAATTGGTTTTCTTGCTTACATATAATCTGAAAAAAGCGGGCAAAAATTAATTACCCGCCTAAAAATTGCCATAGCAATTTTTAACATAAACAAATGATGATTTTATTTTATATAGTATTTATTATTCTATATCGCTTTTTCACCAAGTCCTTAATTCAACAGATTATATTTGTGTTTTACAAGTAGTCTTTATTAGACTACTTTTATAATTTATTGATTTGCAATACAATAAATTAATTCAAGAAAATATTAGAAAGCACCAAGAATAATACTTTATTCCAAATATTATTGATATCATAAAAAATGAAACTTCAAAAAGCAGTATCATACTGATTTACAATTTTTAATCATTTACTTGTATATTGATAAAAAAGATTTATATTTACAGTATAAGGTAGTCTAATAAAGACTACTTTTTTTTAATTTATTAGTTGTAAATTAATTCCGAATAAAACTAAAACTCACACTAATGGAATTTAATTTTCAATTAACAAATACAGGATTAGTTAAAAATATAAACTTAACAATCACTACCTTCAATAACCAATTTTTTAAACTGAGAACACCATTCAGTATTTGTAAAGAAGAATGGAATCATGATAAATCCCGCCCCAAAAATATTTACATAAAGAAATATAAAGAACTTAACTATAAACTTGACTTTTTGAAAATTGAGCTTTCAAAATATCTAAATGAAAGAATTCAAAATAAAAAATCATTTAGTAAGTATAGCATTTCTAAAATAGTTTTGAATATTTGTTCGGAAAACCATACTCATTATCCTGAAAACTCATTATTATACTTTATGTTGATTTATATTCAAAACAAGAAAGTATCTATAAGTCATTCCACTTATAAACGATACATGGTCTTTTTTAATCTAATCCGCAAGTTTGAAGGTTTTATTATTAAACAACAATCCATTGAAGATATAAATCCGGAATTCATTAACAGATTCATTATATATGGAAGAAATGAAGCCTATAGTGAAAGTACTATTTTAAGAACATTAAATTTTGTAAAAACTATTCTGAATTTTGTAGAAAAAAAGGGAATAAAAACTGCTGTAAGAGAGCTTGAATTGAAACAAAAAAAAGTATCTAAAGAAGTACTGTTCCTTACAGAACAAGAAATTAAAAAAATAAAACAAACAACACTCCCTGATGCTTTAATACCAGCCAGAAACTGGCTTATAATCAGTTGTTATTCCGGACAAAGATTTTCTGACTTCATGGCTTTTTCAAAGGAGAAAATAACCAAAATAGAGGATATAATATGTATTAAATTTATACAGCAAAAAACAAAAAAAGAAATCTTACTTCCTCTTCATCCTGCAATTATTAATATTCTGCAACAAAACGGAAATTGTTTCCCCAGACATATGAATATTGGAGATTACAACAGAGATATTCGGTTAATTGCCAAATATGCTGGCATTAATACTATACTAAATGTAAAAAAAAGAATTGGCTTCAGAACAAAACAATTATTCCTAGAAAAATGGCAAGCTATATCCAGTCATATAGGTAGAAGAAGTTTTGCAACTAATTTTTACGGAAAAATACCTACCCCTTTATTAATGGGAGCCACTGGCCATTCTTCAGAACAAATTTTTCTTCAATACATCAATCATATGGATAAAGAGCGAGCGGTTAGCCTCGCATCATATTTTAATAAGCATGCCATAATACATTAACTCGTCCAGAAAGCCAAAACAAAAGCGATTACAGAAATAATAATTCCAACCATGAAGATCTGGTAGGTAATACTAAGCAATCTGTATTTTCTGTTTAAAACAACTCCAAGATAATATAAATCTCTGATCATAGAATCATACAGATAATCGCGGTCCTCCATCATCTCCCGTACAGCTGGTGTATAATCGTCCAGATTCATTTTGTAGAAGTTACCAAAGAATAGAAGATTCACCTTTCTGTTTTTCAGATC
The DNA here is from genome assembly GCF_002023715.1 of Elizabethkingia occulta. Lineage (GTDB taxonomy): Bacteria > Bacteroidota > Bacteroidia > Flavobacteriales > Weeksellaceae > Elizabethkingia > Elizabethkingia occulta. The sequence goes on along the minus strand of NZ_MAHX01000013.1, from coordinate 347,957 downwards.
TTCCTTCGTAAACTCACCACTGGTAACTTTAGGTTTTGTGGAAAGTATTGCGAATATAATTGTGATAACACTAAACAGCAGCATAATAAAAGTTGGCATTACTAAATACTCATTCTTCTCAGATCCCAGTTTGGGTAAGAGTGTAGATAATGCAATAGAAATAATAATAGCATTTACCGAAAGTAATATATTGGCTTTACTGTCCGCAATATCACTTAGCCTTGTATGATTGCTCAGTGTAATCCTGAACATTGTATCTATACTTCTGTCTGCTTTAGCTTCCTTTTTAGGTTCTTTTTTATTTTTATCTTTCTTTATATTTTCCTGCTCCTGTAACATATTTTCAATCTTCTGAAGGTTTTTTTCTTTTATAGGGTTCCAATTCTGCTTTGCATAATCTGTATTGAACTGATGAAACCTGAAAAAACGTAAATTATCTAAATTCCATTTCTTTTTACTGAAGTCTTTCCCCAGCGTTTGCTCCCACTCTTTTCTCAGATTATCCGAGTAAGTGAAATAATCTTCACTTGCCAGATGACTACTGTCTGCATCACGGATAATATTTTCAATTCGGTTATCCGGTTTACAACAGACTTTTGTGGACATAATCAATTCCTTTACCCTCCGGATAAAGTCATCGTTTACACCTTCTTTTTTTAAAAATTCTGCTGCAATCTCACAACTTTTCTCTTCATGCAGCATAATATCTTCTGTATACCCACTGTCGTGAAACCAACACGCAACCAGCAATATTTCTTTCTCTTCCTCATTCAGATTATCCGCATTGGCAAGAATTTCAGCATTTGCAACAACTTCCTGCGTATGCTTATAATTATGATATAGAAATGCCGGAGATAACTTATCTTTGAATAAGTTTTCGATAAAGAAACCTGCTTTTTGAACTAGAGTCATTTTGTCGAATTTGATTAGATAAAATTATGCATTTCAAAGTTTATATGCTAAAAAATACGCTTTCCAATTTTTTAAAAGTTTCAATCTTTGGAATTACACTGCAGTCATGTGCCACATACACTGTACAAAAGGGGAAAAATCTTGCCGAGATACCTGTACAGGATTCTTCTAAAGTTGCCCACCGGTTTTTCCTGATTGGTGATGCTGGAAATGCAGACGAGCCTCAGGCACAGAATACATTAAATATTCTTCAGAAAAGGCTTAAAGAGGCTTCTCCTAATTCTACGCTCTTATTTCTTGGAGACAATATTTATCCTTTGGGAATGCCCGATGAAAAAGATCCGGGTTATGACCTGGCAAAGCTTAAACTGGAAAATCAGCTAAAAATAGCTAAAGATTACAAAGGGAATACAATTGTAATACCCGGAAATCATGACTGGCATCATGGCTTGAATGGCTTAAAAGCTCAGGAAAAAGCGGTTACAAAATATTTAGATGATAAAAAAGCTTTTCTACCTAAGAAGGGATGCCCTATAGACAAGGTAAAGCTAAATAATGATCTTACCCTTATTACTATTGACAGTGAATGGTATCTTCAAAACTGGGATGAAAACCCGGGGATAAATGCAGATTGCAGCATAAAAACGCGGGATGATTTTTTTGATGAATTCGAAAGTTTACTGAATAAAAATCAGAATAAACCTATTGTGGTTGCATTACACCACCCTCTAATCAGTAGTGGTAGCCATGCCGGATATTTTTCATTAAAAAAGCAGCTTTATCCTATTGGTGATAAAGTTCCGCTTCCTGTTATAGGCTCATTCATCAATGTAATTCGTGCGACATCGGGTATGAGCCCTCAGGATCTTAATAATGCCAGATATACAGCGTTGGTAAAGCGGCTGAAAAGTCTTGCACAAGATAATCAAAATATAATTTTTGTATCCGGTCACGATCATAATCTGCAATACCTTGAGGAAAGAAATATCCGTCAGATTATCAGTGGATCAGGTTCTAAAAATGAAGCAGCAAAAGCAACGACCACAAAAGATTTTACTTTTGGCGGGAACGGTTATGCTATTTTAGATATCAACCAGGATGGTAGTGCGAATGTCTCTTATTACAGCACAGAAAATAATACAGAAAATTTCTTATCCCGGATCAAGGTTTTGGAAAACCTACAGAGACCTGCTCCCGGAAAATATCCTGATACATTTTCTGATTCAATAAAAACTTCAGTATATCCGGAAAGTCTTACTCAGAAATCAAAAGTTTATACCTGGCTTTGGGGAGACCATTACAGGAAATACTACAGTATGCCTATAGAAGCCAAGGTTGCAACTCTGGATACGCTAAAAGGCGGGCTTAGCCCCCTTCGGGCTGGTGGCGGGCATCAATCCAATTCACTACGTTTGGTAGCACCAAACAAACAGGAATATGCGATGCGAGGTGTAAAGAAAAGTGCCATCCGTTTTCTAAATGCTGTTGCGTTTAAAAATGAAAGTTTTGGTCATGAACTGGAAGGAACTTTTGCCGAAAAATTCCTACTCGACTTTTACACAACAACACATCCGTATACCCCGTTTGCTGTAGGCAATCTTGCAGAAAGTATCAATGTCTTCCATTCGGATCCGCTACTTTATTATATTCCGAGACAAAAGACATTAGGTGATTTTAATTACGACTATGGTGATGAACTCTATATGATTGAGGAACGATTCTCGGATAGCCCTGATGATCTTAAAATGCTGAATGGAGCTACCACAACAATGAATACCTTGGACATGATGAAGAATCTTCAGAAGTCTGAAAAGTATTCTGTAGACCAGCAGAGCTATATCCGTGCCCGTATTTTCGACATGCTTCTTGGAGATTGGGACAGGCATTACGACCAATGGCGCTGGGCAGAATACAAAGATGGAAACTCTTTTGTGTATAAAGCCATCCCAAAAGACAGGGATCAGGCATTCAGTAAATACGACGGACTTTTATTTAAGTTCATTATGCAGATGCCTCCATTACGCCACATGCAGAGCTTCAAAGAAGATATCCGTAATATAAAATGGCTAAATAGAGAGCCTTATCCATTAGATCTGGCTTTCCTGAAAAATGCTACAGAAGAAGATTGGAAAAAAGAAGCAGAATACATACAGCAGAATATGACCGATGAGGTTATAGACAATGCTTTCCATAATCTGCCAAAAGAAGTACAAGACGGCACCATAGAGCACATAAAGCAGAATCTTAAAATAAGAAGAGATAAAATGCCTCAGTATGCTGCAGAATACTATAAAACCTTGCAAAAGACAGTAATGATTACCGGTACCAACAAGGTTGACAGATTTGTTATCAAAAAGGAAAAACATAAAGTAAGTGTTTTACAATACCGCGTAAAGAAAGAAGGAAACGAATTGGTCTTCAAACGTGAATATTCTAAACATGACACCAAAGAAATCTGGATTTATGGGCTTGATGATGACGATATATTTGACGTATCAGGTTCTGAAAATTCAGGAATAAAAATAAGACTTATCGGCGGGCTTAATCATGATGTATATAACATTAAAGACGGCAGAAATGTTAAGTTGTATGATTTTAAATCCCAGAAAAACACATATAATATTACCGGATATGTAGCGAAACAAATTAAGGACGATTACGATATCAATACTTATAATTTTGAAAAACCTCAGTACAACTTCTGGGCCGGGTATCCAAGTATAGGATATAACCCCGATGAAGGCGTTAAGGTCGGTGCTGTTGTTAACTATACGCATAATGGTTTCGATAGAGATCCTTACACATCCAGACACACTTTCAAAACTAATTATTCGTTTGCTACAAGCGGAGTAGAATTCGTATATAATGGTATATTTCCTAATGCCATCGGAAAATGGACACTGCATTTAGACGGACGTTTTACCACTCCGGATTTTGCACAAAACTATTTTGGCTTTGGTAATAATACCGCTAATTACGATGATGAACTGGGCAGAAATTACAACAGAGTAAACATACAACAGCTGCAGATAGCGCCTTCCATATCCAAAAAAAGCTTTATGGGATTCGTTCAGACATTTCAGTTAGGTTATGAGGATTATAAGGTACATCACAATCAGAATCGTTTTATTACACAGTCTGGTCAGATTAATCCCGAAGTGTTCGATAATCAGCAATTTTTAGGTGCCAAATATAATTTCAGCTACGACCATAGCGACAATGCAGCTTTCCCAACCATGGCATTTGGTTTCTCTGTTTCTGCCGCATGGAGAATGAATATTGATAACCCTAATCGTAATTTCATGACTTATGATGCACGTCTGAATGTTACACATCGGATAGATGATGATGGAAAATTTGTCTTTGCAACCAAAATACAAGGCGTATATATTAACAACCGATATTTCGAATTTTTTCAGGGCGCTGATTTAGGTGGAAACAATGATCTCAGATCTTTCAGAAACAACAGATTTTTGGGTAACTCTTCATTATTTCAGAGTAATGACATCCGTTGGAACTTTGGCAGAGTGCGGAATCGCGTAATCCCGGTAAATTTTGGTATCTTAGCTGGCTATGACTACGGACGTGTATGGTTGGATGGTGAATATTCCAGAAAATGGCATCAGTCTGTAGGTGGCGGAATATGGGTAAGTATTCTCGAAGCATTCTCTGCGCGGGCTACTTATTTTACAGGAACCGACGGTGGAAGATTTTCTGCAGGTATAGGACTAAGATTCTAAAAATGTAAAACTGTAATATTAAAATGAGGATTGATTCTGGTCCGGTTAATTATTTTCTGAGGGCATATTTTCAGTATGCATTGATTCCTATAATAATCATATGCATTATTAGCTATATTGTACGGAAAAAAGAACAATACCCGCTATTTTTTTATGCTATTATTTTCACTTTTATACTAGCCATATTCCTGATTATTTCTTTTCATGAATATCTCTCTATAAAGAAGAAGTCAAAAATGTCAGCGCTTTTTATAAGAGAGGGTGGACTCTATATCAATAACAAAAAAAAACTGCCACTAACAGAAATAATGTCAATTACGCCATTATATTACAACCCATTGATTGGTAAAGTAATGATCTACTTTTTCGAAATAAAAACCAGTAATGAAACTTTTTATTTCTTTGACAAACCACGTTTCATGTGGAATGTTATGACTTCTCTTTCTGTGAAAAAACTTAAAAAAAACTTTCCCGAACTTCAGCCTGTAATTCAGGAAGAAATAATTATTAGAAAACTCCCGAATATTTAATCCGGGAGTTTAATATATGATCATAATATATATTCAGAAAATCTACTTCAATTCCATCGAATAAAGTATGCCTTCATCTTTATTGTTTCTTTCCTCACCGATATAAAGTATTGTATCGGTTGCAAAACAAATTCCTTCTTTTTGCGAGTTACTATGCAAATCTATTTGGGTCATTTTAGCGTTTGTAAAGTTATCTCCTTCAAAGTTTTCCAGGATAAAGACATTTTTATGCGTTATTAATGCTATTTTTTTTCCATTCGGACTTATATCAGCTCCCGTAACAGCTCCATCATGGTATTTCTCCGGCATTTTTAGTTTTCCGACTAACTGAGCTTTATATTCACCTGGTTTATTTGGGATCTTATATACCAGCGAAGTACCATCAGATTTTTTACTTCTGTTTTTAGTAAAAAGATAAAAGTAATCGTTATGTTCTATAAACGCTTCACAGTCGTATAGCAAGTCCTTCTTTTTAGGTGGAAATTCTGTCTGCTCAGGATAAGAAAATCTTGTCGTTTGCAAAACAGGCGTGCTATTTTCTTTGCCGATTTTCACTTTATAGATCGCTAAATTTTTACGGATATTATCATTATTTCCGAAATCACCAATATAGGTAAAGCCATTTTTATCCTGTGTAATATCTTCCCAGTCATTATTCTCTACACCTTCAATGGTAATAGTCCGGGTATTGTTTCCAGTCATATCTATAGCAAAAATCTCATTGCTGTTTCCCTGGTCTTCATGAACGTAAAATTCCTTACCATCTGGCGAAATTTGTATTCCCGAAACTTCTTTTATTTTTTTAGGAAATCTAAATACTGTATGTAAAGGAGTATCATAAGATATTTTTGATTCCTGTGCTTTTGGGGTACAAAAAATAAGAATAAAAAGTAGAGGTGTATATAGTAATTTACGTAGCATAACTCGTTATTTATAAACAAATGTAAGTATTTTCAGTAGCAATGATCACGCCAACAGAGAATAAAAAAAGCTGAATCAGATTCAGCTTTTTAAAAGTTTTTATTTTTCTTTCAGAACACTTACTTCTACAGAAGTCGGGTTATTCACATCATGGAAAATCCGGTGTGTGGCCTTCTGAAAATCAGATGAAGTAGCTTCATAAATATTCATAAATTTCTGTGGGTTACGATCTGCCAATGGGAACCATGAGTTTTGTACCTGAATCATAATGCGGTGTCCTTTTTTAAAGGTATGTGCAATGTCCGGCATTTCATAATCTACCTTTGTAACAAATCCCGGCTGAAAGGCTTCAGGTTTATCAAATCCATTTCTGTACTTTCCTCTCATAATCTCACCTCTTACCAACATCTGATATCCGGCCATTGTTTTTCCGTTGAAGTCAGCTTCCGTTTCCGGATAAACATCGATAACCTTTACAACATAATCAGCATCTGTTCCGGTAGTCGATACAAATAAATGGTTAATAACCGGACCTGTCAAAGTAATATCTTCCTGCAGTGCATCTGTCTGATATACCATAACATCGGGTCTCTTGGAAGCAAAACGTTGGTCATCTATCATATATTCACGAGTTCTGCTGGTTTGTACCCCATCCTGATGTGGTACTGGTTTATTCGGATCACTAACATATTCGTCCCACGAATCTGTTCTTTGCACCTTATCAAAACCCAGCTTACCATTTGGCTGGAAGTAAAGTTGTTTTGTTTCCGTATTCTTCGGCGGCCATGTATCAAAAGTTTTCCATTGGTTACTTCCTGTAATAAAGATATTAGCCTCTCCACCCTTGAATTGCCCCTTCCCTTTCAGGTAATAATTGAAGAATGGAAGTTCCAGGTTTTGCTGATAATCTATACTTGTCGGATGGTCAAACTTAATATCTCCGAATTGTCTGCCATCACCTCTTACCCATCCTCCATGGAACCATGGACCTGCAACAAGAATATTGTTAGCTTTAGGATTTTGTTTTTCAATAGCTTTATAAGTTTCGAAAGTTCCATAAGCATCTTCCGCATCAAAGAATCCTCCAACCACCATTACAGCAGGTTTTACCTGTGTAAGATGAGGTAATATATTGCGTTCTTTCCAGAACTGATCATAATCCGGATGTGCATACATATCGTTGAAAAACTTAATGTTTGTCCCCATATATTTATCTTTCAGTTCCTTATTAGATCCTGCTTCTAAAAAGAATTTATACATTTCTTTAGCTGGTGGTACAAAACGCTTTGGCCCTTTGTCTGGAGTGATTGGTTCTGGTCTTGGTACTCCAAAAGAAGTCATAAACATGAATGCATCATTCAGGAACATAGCACCTTTATGATGAAAATCGTCACCTAAATACCAGTTGGTAACAGGAGCCTGTGGTGAAACAGCTTTTAACGTCGGATGAGAGTTAACCAATGTTGTTGTAGAATAGAATCCGGGATAAGAAATACCATATACACCAGCTTTCTGGTTGTAATTCTTCAGATTTTTAGAAAGCCATTCCAGTGTATCATAGGTATCTGTACTTTCATCAATACCCTTTTGGCCCGGCTTCAGTGCTGGGCGCACATCCTCAAATTCCCCTTCACTCATCCACTTACCACGGACATCCTGATAAACAAAAATAAAACCTTCACGCATTTCTGCAGGAAAATTACCTAAAGACAGTTTATACTGATCCTGCCCGTAAGGTGCTACAGTATAAGGTGTACGGTTAAGCAACACCGGGTACTTCTGTTTCTGATCTTTAGGCATATAGATCGCCGTAAACAGTTTTTTGCCATCCCGCATGGGAATAAGCTTTTCAACTTTCGTATAGTTTTCGCGAACGTAAATAGAATCTTCTTTCCGTGATTGTGAAAATACCACAGCTGTGCCGGCCATAGCTATGGCCAAAAGGAATCGTTTCTTCATGTTAATTTAGTTTTCTGTACCTAGTAATAGCGCTGTAACAGCCTACCAAATTTACATAATTTAAAAAGAAATAAGCCGGAATAATACCGGCTTATTTTATTATATTTTTTTTATTCCTTCTTCATTCATATTATGCGCAGGCTGCGACATATTACATTTTACAGTACCATCCTCCAGAATTTTAAATTCATAAAAAACATCCGGGCTAAAATCTCTAACTTTAAATCTGTTAGTAGTGATAGCCTCTAGTTCTAATTTCACCTGTGGATTCAAAGGAACATACAATTTATTATACTCAAAAAACACTTCAAATGTTTTACTATTCTTCTTGATGTATTTCCCGGCGTACTTTTGCAATGTCGCAAGATCTATTTTAATTGGTTTTATGTCATATAGAATATTTCTTAACTGTTTCACCGGTGAAGATGCAACTTCCAAATCGTTATTTTGCAGAATAACAATCGTTTTATCATTATCTAAATCTCTTTCGATATAGGTTATATATCCTGCCCAACCTCCAGAGTGACTTGCTATCTTCCCAAATGTATCTTTTGTATCAATGGCCCAACCATACCCATATCGGTTATCTTTGTTATCTCTGGTCACTATAGAACTAAAGATCAGATCTTTATCTTTCTTATTAACCAGTTTGTCTCCATACAAAGCTCTGTCCCATTTCAGCAGATCTCCTGTTGTAGAATTCACCATGCCATCACCTACAATACCATCCAGATAATAAGTATAATATTGCTTCCCCAGATCATCCAACAATTTTTTATTTCCAAGGCTGTCTATAACATAGCCTAATGCATAATTGGAAATTTGTTCCGGTTTATACCGACTTCTATAAACCCTGGTATTAGTCATCCCAAAAGGTTTGAATATTTTTTTGCTCAAGTAATCACCATAAGACTGTTTCGATACCTTCTCGATAATTAAGCCTAATAAAGCATATCCTGTATTGCTGTATTCATATTTATCTCCGGGTGAGAATAAAAGCTCTGGTTTATATTTCACCAACATCTCTACGATATCTTTATTTGTCGCAAATTTTGTCTTATCCCAGTTTTTATTAAACAGCCTCATATAATCAGGTAGTCCGGATGTATGACGAAGCAGATTATCTATGGTAATAGGTTTATAAAAACCTAGTTCCGGGAAATATCTAGTAAGAGGATCGTTATAGCTAAGTTTACCTTCTTTCTCCAGCTGGACAATTCCCATAGCTGTAAATTGTTTCGAAACCGATGCTAACTCGAAAACCGTATTTTTATCCAGCTTCTGCTTTGTTTTTTCATTAGCCAACCCAAAGCTTTTTTCATAGACGACTTTCCCCTTTTCTGCAACGAGAACGTTCCCGTTAAATTCTTTGGCAGTGTATAGTGAGGTAAACAGACTGTCTAACTTCTTCTCTTTTTGTCCATAGACAATGCTAGAGACAGCTATAAAAAAGATTATAACTTTTTTCATAATTATATTTCTATATTTGGTGAATAAATATTCTACAAATATAGAAATATAATTAATATTCGAGCTTTTTCTTTACTTCATCCCAGAGCTGATCCATTTTTTCCAGACTCATTTCTGAAAGGACAAGACTCCTTTCGTGAGCCAGTTCTTCCATAGCCTTGAAGCGGGCGATAAACTTCTGGTTAGTACGTTCCAGTGCCGTATCTGCATTTACGCCTGCAATACGGGAATAATTGATAATAGAAAAAATAAGATCTCCCAGTTCTGCTTCCTTCTTATCCGCATCTCTTTCCGCATGAAATTCAGAAAGTTCTTCTTCAACTTTCTTCCAGGCCTCTTCTGCCGTAGGAAAATCGAAACCTATTCCTTTGACTTTATCCTGAATACGATAAGCTTTGATCATTGGAGGTAAACCATTTGGAACCCCCGACAAAATAGATTTATTCCCTTCTTTCAGTTTCAATTTCTCCCAATTCTGCTTTACTTCTTCCTCATCTTTAACTTCGGTATCTCCGTAAATATGTGGGTGGCGGAAAATAAGTTTTTCATTCAGACTGTTGATTACATCTGCAATATCAAAACTCTGTTTTTCCGATCCTATTTTTGCGTAAAAAACTAAATGTAGCAATACATCTCCCAGTTCTTTCTTTATTTCCTGCAGATCTTCTTCCAGCAAAGCATCCGAAAGTTCATAAACCTCTTCCAATGTCAGATGGCGCAAAGACTGTAGGGTCTGTTTTTGGTCCCATGGGCATTTCTCACGTAGATCATCCATAATATCCAGAAGTCGGCCAAATGCTTCCAGTTTTTCAGCTCTTGTATTCATATTTATCAATTTTCAGGAGAGACAAAGTTAATTTAAACTTACTGCAATAGAAAACTCTGCCCCATAAGAGCAGAGTTTTTTTATTGTATGAAAGAAGATATTATTCCTCTTCAGTTTTCTTTTTAGCTGTTTTTTTGGCAGGCTTTTCTTCCTCCGCAGCATCTTCTTTCTTAGCTGCTTTTTTAGCAGGAGCTTTCTTTTCTTTTACCTCTTCAGTAACTTCAGCAGAAGCCTCAGCTGTTTCCTCAGCAGCAGGAGTTACAAAACTTTCTGGTGTAATATACCCTCCTTTCTGAAGTGTATTATACCATTGCACAAGTTTTTTGATATCAGATTCGTAAACTCTTTCTACATCATAGTTAGGAAGTACCTCAGCCATAAATGTTCTAAGCTCATCAGCTGAAGATTTGTGGTTGATGGTTGGTTTGAAATCTTCTTTTTTTGCAATATTATGAAACACTTCAAATAAAGGAACTTCGCTATCAAAAGTAAACATAGAGATGTTATCCAAAAGGCTTACCTGGCTTGTATTGGAAATGTTAGCTTTTTTTCCTGTTGTGATATCTTCCACAATAAAACCTGTTCTTAGCTGAGAAACAAGTCTAAAAAGTCCCGGTTTACCCGAAATCGAGATGATTCTTTCTAACTGCATTTTTATTTTTTTATCTTAGTTAATATTCTGTTTTATTTAGGAAACCTCATCTTATAATCTACAGATACATCACCTGCAGTGATCTTGGTTAGCTTCCCTTTTATTATTTTCTTTTTTAGTGCGCTTAGTTTATCCGTAAATAAAACTCCGTCAATATGATCATATTCATGTTGAATTACGCGGGCACGAATATCCGAAAAAGTTTCGGTATGTTTCACAAAATTTTCATCATAATATTCCATTGTGATGGTTTCTGGTCTGCTTACATCTTCCCGAACATCCGGAATACTAAGACAACCTTCGTTAAATTTCCATGGTTCTCCATCGTATTCTAATATTTTTGCATTGATAAATACTTTTTTAAAATCTTTTAATTCTTCACGAATATCCAGATAATCTTCATCTTCTGCTAAAGGACGAACATCGATTACAAATAAACGAACATCTAATCCGATTTGTGGAGCTGCAAGTCCTATGCCATGCGCCTGATACATCGTTTCGAACATATTATCGATTAACTGGTTTAGTTCCGGATAATCCTTTGTAATATCGTGTGCTTTTTTCCTTAAAACAGGATCGCCATAGGCGCGAATTGGTAATATCATCTTGTCTCTAAAAAATTCTGTAAAATAAGTGTTGCACTTATTTTATCGATTAAACCTTTCTGTTGTCTTTCTTTTTTACTTTTACCACTTTGACTGATAAAGAAAGAAGCCATTTTACTGGTAAATCTCTCATCGAAGCGGTTAATTTTTATTTGCGGAAATGTTATCTGAAACTGTTCCAGAAATTTCTGAATTTCGGTTTCTATCTCAGACATATTGCCTTTTAAATCTGTAGGAAGCCCTACTACAATCTCATCCACTTTATTTTGCTGAAAATAAGTTCCTAGAAAATCCATGAGCTTCGGTGTTTCAACCGTTTGTAGTGCTGAAGCTATAATCTGCATATCATCCGTTACAGCTAATCCTGTACGGGCTTTTCCATAATCAACAGCCATTATTTGTCCCATTTTGCAAATTTAGTGTTTTTTTTAAGTTTTAAATGATGTAATTATTTTACTTAAACGTTTTATTCTGGATAGCACTAATAACGGAATTTCCTTAAATCTTTAATTAAAGCATATTGATAACTGGCTACAGCATATTTACACGTATTAAATAAAATAAAAATACACGTATTTAAAAATAAAATTATGTATATTTGCATATAAAATACTGATTATGAATACAAAATTAACTTTAACTATAGAGAAATCGGTAATTGAAAAGGCAAAAAAATATGCACACAAGAGAGAACGAAGTCTCTCCGATCTTATTGAAAATTATTTAAAAGCATTAACAAACGATGACTCTAAGAATGAAAATGATTTGACTCCTACCGTTAAATCATTAAAAGGCTCATTTAGTATGCCCAAAAATTTTGATTATAAAAAAGAGCTGACTGATCGTTTATCCGAAAAATATCTATGATGGGCAAAATACTAATTGATACAGATGTGATTCTTGATTTCTTTTTTGATAGACAACCCTTTTCAGAAGAAGCATCACAAATCTTAAGCCTGTGTGAAAGCAAAAAGCTTAACGGCTTTGTAACTCCTATTATGATTAGTAATATCTACTATATTTTAAGAAAAACGGCAAAACATGAAAAAGTTATTGAAGGATTGAAATCTCTAATGGATATAGTTGATGTTGCAGTCATTACTAAAAACACTATAGTTGATGCTTTAAACTCTAATTTCAAAGATTTTGAAGATGCCTTACAAAACTTTTCTGCACTAGATAAAAAGGATATTAATATAATTATTACCAGAAATATTAAAGATTATAAAACAAGTAGTTTATCTGTAATGACACCAGAAACTTATCTGAAGACAATAAGATAATGTTTAGTAAAATATTTAAAAGCTAAGACATTGTATTTTGCCTAATTTAATGCTTTTTCATCGATCAATTTTCTTAGCTTAGTTCTATCATTAGCACTTATCTAATAACCTACTCATGAAAAACACCTGGATAAATCATCCTGTAATTCTGCAGGGAACAAGCATAAATCTGGTACCATTAGAAGAAAAACATCTTGAAGAATTATATACAGCCGCTGCTGATAAAGAACTCTGGGCACTTATTCCGACGGATTGCTCGGAAAGAGATATTTTTTATAAAACTTATGAATTTGCTATCAGTGAAAGAACTGCCGGTAACCAATATCCTTTTGTCATAATACATAAGGATACAAATAAAATAATTGGCTCTACCCGGCTTTTTGAAATTTATCCGGCAGACAAAAAACTTGAAATTGGCTGGACATGGATTACAAAAGATTATTGGGGAACAACAATAAATCTGGAGTGCAAACTGTTATTGCTAACCTACTGCTTCGAAACTCTAAAAACAAACAGAGTACAACTGAAGACCAAGGACACCAACTTCCGGTCCAGAAAAGCTATAGAAAAAATAGGTGGAGTATTTGAGGGTATCCTGAGAAAAGATAAAATAGTAAGCGACGGAACGACAAGAAATGCTGCCTATTACAGTATATTAGATGATGAATGGGAGCAAGTAAGAACAAAAATACAAAAGCAGATAGCCGAAAAGAATGCTAACAGCTAAAATCCATTTGTATATATTTTTTAACAAATAATATGGAGACCAACTCCTAATACCTGCATAATTATCATATATAGTTTTGCATCAGGATTTGTATTTTTTTTCTACCTTTAATTTCTCAAAAAAACTTAACCATTATTTTACACCACCAGTACAATTATTTAATATGAAAAAATTAATTTTGGTTCGTCATGCAAAAAGTGACTGGCCCGAGGGTATAGACGATTTCAATAGGCCCCTCGCAGAACGCGGAAAAGAGGATGCCCCAAGAATGGCTGAGTTTCTCAACGAGAAAGGAATAGGCATCGATGCGCTAATATCCAGCCCCGCAAACAGAGCTTACAGTACGTGTCTTTTTTTCCACAAGACTTACAAAAATGCAGAAATGAGTACTGCATCTGCACTTTATAATGCCCGTGAAAATGACTTCATCTCCGTTATCAATCAGATCGATGATGTACACAACAGTGTAGCCCTTTTCTCCCACAATAATGGAATTTCTAATTTTACTAATCTTTTTTCCGGCAATGATATCATTAGTTTTCCGACATGTGGTGTTGCAGGTATCGAAATAGACATTGATTCCTGGAGTCATTTTGACGAAGAGAAATGCCAGCTAAAATATTTCTATAGTCCAAAAGAACTGGACTAATCTAAGCGATAAAAAAAACGGTTTACAATTAGATAATAATCTTAGCTAATTGTAAACCGCATATATAAAACGCAAAAGGCACAAAAGTGCAGTTAATTGCTACAGCTTTTAGATTACTTTCTTTTCAGATCCAGATCTTCAAAATCAAAACTGAAGTCTGTTACTCCCGAAATAGGTTTTAGTCTTGCAGATTGTGCCTTTCCTGTTTCATCAAAATTAAAAATTACAAAAGCATCCGCATCGTAGCTTCTGTCATCCCATTTTGCCACAAATGTATTATAAGAATAAGGTAATAACTCACCTTTTAGTCTTGGAGAGTTTACACAGGAAATAAAGTACTTTTTCCCTTCCTGCTTCACGATTACATCACCAAACCAAACATCGTTATATGTTCCGGTGAATTGTTCCGGTTTTGCTAACTGCTGACTATTTTTCTGTGCAGCTTCTACCTTTGCATACACATCATTTTTCTCTTTGTCGTAATTAGCATTTATTTTTGCCATACGATCACCATAATTTTTCAGCCAGTCTCTACCCTGAACTCCAAGATAAGAATCTTTAACAGTATTGGTAATTGTATTAAATGCTGCGCCGGACTGTTGATTAGTTAGTACAACTATTCCTAATTTAAGATCCGGAATCAAAGTAAACTGGGTAACGGTACCAATAAGCCCGCCAGTATGCTGAACCTGCAGATGGCCTTTTACATCGCTAAGGAACCATCCCATTCCGTATCCATAAAAATTAGAGTCATATGGATTTTTAGCCGCTATGCTTTCTGGTATTTGCAAACTCCATAGTTCGTGTGCATTTTTTTCAGAAACAAGACGCTTTCCGTCTTTGGTTACAAAACCATTGATTAGAAAATTGGCCCATGTTGTCATATCCGGAATATTACTCATAATTCCGCCTGCTGCATTTGCTGTTTCATTCCAGTCATGCGGAACAGCTACAGCTTTGCCATTTACAGGAGCATGTGCATCAATTTTATTCGTTACCGCTTTTGCTCTGTTATAAGATCCAAAACTATTTGACATTCCTACAGGCTTCATAATTCTCTGTTCAATAAACTCTGCCCAGCTTAATCCTGAAACTCTATGAATAACTTCCCCAGCTACAATAAACATAATATTATTATAATCCAGCTTGGTTCTGAAAGGATTTGCCGGCTTTAGATAGCGTACATTATGTACAATATCGTTCACTGTAAAATTTCCACCCTCCGGAAAGAACATTAAATCTCCCTGTCCCAAACCTAAGCCGGCACGATGGGTAATAAGATCTTTTATAGTCACTTCCTGAGAAACATAAGGATCATACATTCTGAATTCCGGAATAAACTTTGTCACTTTGTCATTCCAATTTAGTTTCCCCTCATCTGCCAATA
This sequence comes from Elizabethkingia occulta, assembly GCF_002023715.1. Lineage (GTDB taxonomy): Bacteria > Bacteroidota > Bacteroidia > Flavobacteriales > Weeksellaceae > Elizabethkingia > Elizabethkingia occulta. The sequence continues at coordinate 332,296 of NZ_MAHX01000013.1, read as the reverse complement.
TCGCCAATGCTGTTGCGGTAAAACCTTTGGAGTTAGAAGCTATTCCGACAAGTGTATTCTCGTCCATAGCAGCCTTTGTATTCAGAGATCTTACTCCGAATCCTTTTGCATAGATTAGTTTACCATCCTTTACAACACCTACAGACATTCCGGGTACATCAAAAGTCTTCAGCGTATTTTTTACCAATTCATCGAGTTTTGCATCTGGCACCTGTGCATTGATAAAAACGACAGACACCACAAAAAAGAAGAAAGAGAATTTATTTTTCATGAAATTTATTTTGAGCTTAAAGATAAGAATTAGTTGTCAGTCTCAACCAACGTCTAAACGCTGAATACATGGGGGAATAATGTACGATGCGGAACAACTGCCAACTAAATCGTATCTTTGCGGAAATCTAAAAAAGTAAATGGAAACTAAAAGAGCATTTTTTCTTGAGGCCTACAAACTAGGCATTATTAAATTCGGAAGATTCACCCTGAAAAGTGGTATTGAAAGCCCTTTTTATGTAGATCTTCGTCCTTTGGCATCCGATCCTAAAATCCTAAAGCATCTTTCTAACTATCTTCTGGAAATGCTTCCTTTGGATAATTTTGATCTGATCTGCGGTGTACCTTATGCAGCTCTTCCTATGGCGACAGCAATGTCATTAGAAAGCTATATCCCTTTAATTATTAAAAGAAAAGAGGCCAAAGCTTATGGTACCAAAAAACTGATTGAAGGTATCTTCCAAAAAGGGCAAAACTGTCTTTTGGTAGAAGACGTTATTACTTCCGGAAAATCTCTTTTAGAAACTATTGATGAGGTAGAAAATGAAGGTTTAAATGTATCCGACATTGTAGTTGTACTAGACAGACAACAGGGAGGACGCGAAAAGTTACAGGAAAAAGGCTACAACGTACACACGCTATTCACAATCTCTGAAGTTGTTGAAATCCTTAAGGAAGAAAATCAGCTAACCGATGATGAAGTAGAAAGAATCAATGACTTCTTAAACGGAAATACTGTTACTTTCGAAGAAAAGAAAAAAGTTCGTTACGAGGAGAAGCTTAAGAATATAGACCACCCTGTAGCAACAAAATTATTGGAAATAGCATTGCAAAAACGCAGTAACCTTATTGCTTCTGCAGATGTTATTACAACGCAGGAACTTTTGGACTTTGCTGAAGTTGCAGGGCCACATATTGCTGCATTAAAAACACATATCGATATTATTTCTGACTTCGATTATGATCAAACAATCATTCCTCTAAAAGATATTGCGGCAAAACACAATTTCTTACTAATGGAAGACCGGAAATTCGGGGATATCGGAAATACTCAGGAATTACAGTTTTCACATGGTGTATACAAGATAGCAAACTGGGCAGATATGGTTACTGCACATGCCATTGGAGGCAGCAAAGCATTAGAAGGTTTCCACAATGCTGGGATTATCACAATCCTGGGAATGTCTTCTCAAGGAACACTTACCGACGCCCATTATCGTGAAGAGGCTATGAAGATTATTATCAACGAGCCAAATGTTATGGGTTGTGTAGCACAAAACAAGATTCAGGATGATCTGTTATTGTTTACTCCTGGCGTTAACATCTCTGCTGAAGGAGATAGTAAAGGACAGCAATACAACACACCAGAGCATGTATTCAAGAATCTGCATACCGATTTCATCATTGTAGGTCGTGGTATTTATAAAGCTGACGATATAGAGCAAGCTGCATTAACCTACAGAACAAGAGGATGGCAGGCTTATGAAGCGGCAATTTCATAGAATTATAAATTTATAATAAGAAGCATTTCTTATCATATGTCTATGTCTGGCTTTCAATGATCATGTAACTTCGCAGACATCAATTTAAACCAATAAATATGAAAAAGTTATTTTCAATTCTTAGTTTTTTAGTAGCTAGTACATTCATTTTTGCTCAAACTGCATGGAAGGCTGATCCTGCACATTCACATGTGGCATTTACAGTAGTACACATGGGAATTTCAGACGTATCCGGAATTTTTAAAAATTTCGATCTGGCTGTTGCATCTCAAGCTAAAGATTTCAGCGATGCCAAAGTAAATTTCAGTGTAGATGTTAACTCTATTGACACCAATGTTGATGCTCGTGATAATCATTTAAAAAGTCCTGACTTTTTCGATGCAGCTCAGTTTGACAAAATCACTTTCAATAGTACCTCTCTAAAAGCGGATAAGAATAACACTTATACTCTTAAAGGAAACCTTACTATGCATGGTGTAACAAAGCCTGTAACAATGACTATGGTATACCGTGGTGAGCTTACAGATAAAAAGACAGGCAAAGTAACAAAAGGTTTGCAGGTATATGGAGATGTAAAAAGATCTGACTTTGGAATTGGCGGGAAATTCCCGGATGCCATGCTAAGTGACATTGTAAGAATAAAAGCTGACTTTGAAGTAAAACAATAAAAATAAATTTTTGTTCATAATGCCCCGGAAATTCCGGGGCTTTTTTATTGAATATCTATCCAAACATTTTGTTAAACAAAGGCTTACAAATTTTTGATTTTGTTAAGCTTTCATAACATGAAATAAATCTTACTTAAAAATTGTTAATTTTTTATTTTTTGGCATCTTATTTGCGAATTATAAAATACTTCATATTAACAGATTTTTTTAACTAGTAAAAAAGCAACTTGCTTCGGCATTGTTGCTTTTTTATTTTTTTGTCAATTTTTATTTAGCTTTCGGCTTCACCGGGAAAAATAAAATTCTTATTATTTATTATCTTATTTTATAAATAATAAAACAAAGTATCTCCACTCCCATATTTCCTGACTTTAAAATGCTGGTTAATAATTTTTCATATTTTTTTAAAAAAATAATCGAAGAGTGTAACCTTTTCGTTTTTTTGTAGTCTTGTTAATAGAAAACATTTCCGTGAGAATATTATCTAAACATAAAGACGACCTTGTAACGTTGCTAAAAAAGCAGGATCCGGTAGCGCAGCGAAGGTTTTACGAAGAGCATTCACCAAAGTTGCTAAGTGTAAGCCGTACCTATATACGGGATATATACCATGCCGAAGACTGTCTGATAAAAGCTTTCTGCAAGATTTTTAAAAATATTGAAAGTTTCCGGAACGATGGCAGTATAAATGCATGGGCACGACGTATTGTTGTAAATGAATGTTTAAGCTTTTTAAAGTCACAAAAAACGATTTTTTATCTGGACGAAAACCAAATAGCCGATGCAGCAGAAGATCATGAAGAAGTTAATATCTATGAGGATTTCAATGTACAGGAACTATTGGATCAGTTACCTGAAAATTACAGACTTGTTTTTAATCTCTATGTTCTGGAAAGTTATCCACATCAGGAAATCGCAGAGATGCTAAATATATCTGTATCGACAAGCAAAACACAGCTTTTCCGTGCAAAAGCAAAACTGAAAGAAATATTTATACAACAAAAATTAATTACAAATGAAATCCGATAAACTGGACAACTATATAAAAAATCAGCTGGAGGAAAGAGAAATAACTCCATCCAGAAATCTTTGGGCTGATATCCGGTTGGACCTGGAGGAGACTCCTAGAAAGCGTAAAAACTATATTGCTATATGGTTGGCTGCTGCTTCCGTTATCCTGTTATGCAGTCTTGCAGGTATTTTTGTTTTCAAAAATGACAAACAAAATAGCAATCCTATCATTGCAAAGCAGACTCAGTCTGTAAATAGTTCGGAACCTAAGGAAATAAGTACACCTGAAACCAATATAAAAACAGACTCTGTACTAAAAAAAGAAAGCCCTGTGAAAAATCTGGCACAGCAGCAGCTATCTCCGGCTAAAGTTCAGAAAATACAAAAACAGGAGGCCCTGCCTAAAACAGTTATTACACCTACTGAAAAAATTGATGCAGTCATTCCTGCGCCTCAAAATCAACTTGTAAAAACAGAGGAAGCCAAGGAACAGACATTAAAGAAGAAAAAATATGTAGATCCTAAAATTCTTTTGTTCTCTGTGGAGAACAGAGAAGCTATAGAAAAGACAAAAGACGGATCGAACGTAGCATCTGTTGAAATCCGCAGATAAACCATCATTTTATAAAAAAGAAAAATTATGATAAAGAAAATTATTATAGCAGGAGTATTGTGTCTTTTTTCCAATTCTTATTTTGCACAAAAAACTTTTAAGCTGAATTTCCCTTCCAAAGAAGATACTGCTGTAAGCCCCATTGTAAAAGAAAATATCGAACAGTATGCCCGACAGATCAATACCATTATCCAGGAAGAAAAAATAAAAATGGAAAATGAGATAAAGAAGGCAACTCAGGAAGCTGAACAAAATGGTTTATCCAATCAGGAAATAGCTGAACAAAAGGCTAAAATAGCAGATTCATATTCTGAAAAGATTGACAAACGCATTAATGATTTGGGCTTTAATGTTGATGAAATCATTCAGAAACAGGTAAAATATTCCTTGCTTAATACCGATGCCACAAGTGTGAAAGATCTACATCAAAAGCTTATGTATAAGTTCCGTGCCGAGCGAAGCCTAACCTTGTATCTTTCATTTGGTGTAATGGGACTTACTAACAATCTTCCCAACAATGATCTCGATAATAATAAAACCTTCTCCAACAATTTTGAATTTGGTATAAAATACAACCGTCAGTTTAGTATGACCAGTCCATGGGGACTTGTATCGGGATTAGGTTTTTCATGGAGGACATTACGTCTTGAAAATGATAAATTCTTTGCAAAAGATGCCAACAATAATATTATTATAGCACAAAGCGAACGGGATCTTCAGAAAAGTAAATTAAGAACCGGCTACATTATGGTTCCGATTGGCTTGCAGTATAATTTTTCTCCGCTTAAAAACGCAGGTGAAGATGTAAGATACCGAAGCTATTTCAAGGGGTTCAAAGTAGGCGCAGGATTATATGGCGGAATCCAGATGTCTACTAATAACATCGTAAAAGGTGATGGTGTAAAATACCGCCACAGGGAGGAATTCAATGTCAATCCTTTTGTATACGGAGCTCAGTTTTATATTTCCTATAACAAGTTCAATTTCTTTATTAAAAAGGACTTTAGCAACTACTTCAAGGATCAGACTTTCAAGGACGATAAAATGATTCAGTTTGGCATTCTATTTGACATATAGATATCAACATTCATATTAACTTATATTATTTCAACTAACAAGAAAGCAACCCTTCCGGGTTGCTTTCTTCATTATGTTTGATATGCTGTTTTACAATTTCAGGTCTCCGTTTACATCTCTCACCGCTGCCGCAGCTGTCTGGAATTTTTCTTTCTCAGCATCATTAAGGTCTAAAGCTACAATACTTTCGATTCCGTCTTTACCAATAATACACGGAACACCTAAACAGATATCCTGTTGTCCATACTCTCCTTCCAAAAGAACAGAACATGGAATCATTTTTTTCTGATCATTCAAAATTGACTGTACCATTACCGATACGGCTGCTCCAGGAGCATACCATGCTGAAGTTCCTAACAATTTAGTAAGGGTAGCACCACCAACTTTTGTTTCTTCAGTAACATACTGTATCTTTTCTTCATTTAGAAATGTTGTTACCGGAACTCCGTTTCTTGTAGCCATACGCGTTAAAGGAAGCATTCCTGTATCGCTGTGTGCAGCGATAACCATTCCGTCAACATCCGAAATCGGACATTCCAATGCTTCTGCCAGTCTGTATTTGAAACGAGCGCTATCCAGAGCTCCTCCCATACCAATAATTCTGTTTTTTGGTAAGCCTGTTACTTTATGTACCAGATATGCCATTGTATCCATAGGGTTACTTACCACAATGATAATAGCTTCTGGCGAATGTTTTAATATATTTTGTGCAACTTCTTTTACAATACCTGCATTGATCCCGATAAGCTCTTCACGGGTCATTCCCGGCTTTCTTGGAATACCGGAGGTTATAACAGCTACTTTAGAACCTGCTGTTTTTGTATAATCGTTTGTTGTTCCTGTAATTTTGGTATCGAAACCATTCAAGGAAGCTGTCTGCATAAGGTCCATAGCCTTTCCTTCTGCAAATCCCTCTTTGATGTCTACCAAAACTACTTCGGCAGCAAAATTTTTCATAGCTATATATTCTGCACAGCTTGCTCCAACAGCTCCTGCTCCAACTACGGTTACTTTCATATTTTTGTATTTTAATGATTCTACCAAATATAATAAATTATCTGATGAACAAAAAGAATTAAGACCTGATTTACTCACAAAAACACTTTCGGAAAGGACATAAAAAATGACCGAAAAATATCCGGCCATTTTTTATTATTTCATAATCCACAACAGAGAAAAGATTGTGGATAACTTTTTCTAAACACAAACACAGTTGTCTTCTGATTATTGTTCCTCTTCGAAATACAAACGGTAATATTTCCCTTTATCATCTTCTCCCGTCTCTAGTTTCTGGCGATCACCATGAACATAGATATGGAAATTCTTATCAAGTTTTATCACACTTTTAAAGTGTCTTTGCTGCTTCTTTACAGCACCTGTAGCAATTGTAAAGTTATCTTCCAGTTTAATATCTCTTTCTTCTTCGAACTGCTTCTTATATTCATCAAAGCTTTCAATAACTTCCGGATGTACCAAAACCTGTTTTTTAAATTCTTCAATCTCGAATTCCTCTTTGTCTTTAAAGAAGTTGATTGATTTATTCAGATAATCAGCCTGATCTACTCTGCTTACCTCATATTCCTGTGGTAATTGTTCTGTAACATAACTTTTGTACATAGACAGTGTATGCTCAGTATTGAAATACTCATCTTTACGCTGCTGAAGTTGTAAAAAATCATCTACCCAATAGCGCGCTTCTACACCAGCTTTAGTCGTATCGATTACGGAAACCATGTAACCTTCTTCCTGTTCAGTATTGAAAATAAGACAACCTTTATCCAGTTTTCTCAGATTAATTCCCTGATCTTTCTGAATCTGAAAACCTTCATCTTCGGGAAGTACCTTCAGGAAAGTTTCTTTATTTTCTGTTTTAAACAGACCAATAGCATCTACAATTTTACCTTCTACAACATAGTCTCTGAAATACGTGACATAAAACTCGCCATCTTTAATATTACTATGTAAAGTTTTATTATGAAGATGTTCTGCCAGATTTTTGGATTCCTCATGGCAAAACTCTGGTTTTTCGAAGATTTTACTGGCTATTGAAAATACAGCATTATTCTCAAGTGCATCTTCATCATAAAATTGGTAATATACATCCGACTTAAATGGAGTAAGAAAAAAATCTTTCAGCAAAATTGTCATGTCAGGATCCAGTTCCAGTTCACTTTCTGACAGCACCATCCCTTCACCATTCATTTTATTGCGTACATAATGTATAGAAATATGTTCCAGTCTGCGGATATTATCTTCGTTCATATTTTTATTTTTTGAGAGATGCAAAGATAATTCTATTTCTATTATGCTTATTCTTCATATACAATATAAAATTTTTTCACTTTCTCTTTATTATGATTTTCTTCAATTCTAGTTTCAATTTTGTGATTTTCCTCAAAAGGTTTATCAAAATTATTATGCTTAATAAATTCATTATACCATGATTTATCTAGAATTTCAACATTATTCATTTTTATATCTCTAAAATCATTATCAGCAAAGCTTACTAGCTCTTTAATTTGACATTCTTCAAATACAATATTTTCAAAATCATTATCTTGAATAAGGCTCCTAGTTAAATAAATATTTTTAAAACAAATATTCACAAAATAACTATGCGAAATATCGAAGACACATATACCGCTATCAAATAATACATTATATAAATAACTATCAACGAAAATTTTAGAATTCATTGAAGATTCGGCTATTACAGTATTAAATAGTCTTTCAAAAATCAAAAAACCACCACTATTATCAAATAAATAATTTAAATTTTCATCAAAAAAAACGAATGACAGTTCTTGACAGTTAACACAACATTCATGAATAAAAGACCAAAAAACATTAAACAATTGCTGTGATTTTTCTATTGCAGTTAATCCATCTTTTTTATATTGAAATTCTAATAAAAAATCGACTTTAAGCAATTCATAGAAACAATCCTTAGACTGTTCATATACTTCTCTTTTGATATCATTATCTTCAACCTCAATAATTTCTATCAAATTTTGTGATATAGAAGAAATACTCCCAAAGGCTTTATTTCCTACAATTTTATTTAAAAAAACAAAATAATCTTCTTTACAAATAGTTTTTAATTCTTCATACTCATCTTTTTGTAATAATATTTTTTTATTTTCTTCCCAGAAAAATTCTGCTGTTAAATATTCCCATAAAGAATTATGAAAAAACTCTAATGCTGTTTCTGAGCTACTTTTATTAGTTTGTTGAAAATAAAAACTTATTAAAAGATACTTTGATATTTCCTGAAGTTGTTCTTCTGAGCTAAATAAATCTTTTTGGAAACATCTCTTGACAAACAATTTAGTCGATTCTAACTCTAATAGCTTTTTAACGGTTATAAATAACTTTGGTGATTGATAAATTTCAAAAGCAATATTTCTAATATATTCCTTTAAATATCTTTTATAAAGGTTAACATCAGATTTTATCCTTGAATTAAAATAATCTAATTGTCCATTAGAATCCCAACTTCTTTGTGCTAGTGAATCAAATATCTTATCATATATTTTTGTCTTTGAATCTCTCTCATCTATATCAATATTAGAAATTGCAATGAAATAAATTAGCACAGCCTGTCTCAATAATTCTCTAATATGTCTATATTGCTCATTTCCTATAATTAATTCAATTTTATTAATCAGAAGATTTTCTGGGTGAAATTTTTTAAAATTAGAGCAATAATTTATTATCTGTTTATCCGTTAATTCGTTCAATTGTAATATTAATGTTCCATCTAAACAAGAATCACCAGTGTTTAAGTAATTAAATCTAGATGTCAAAACAATTTTTATTTTCTTATTTACTCTCTTTTTTAATCGTTCATATAAATTCCGCAAATCACTATCTGTGATACCCCCACTCATATAAGCTTCATCTAACCCATCTATTATTAATATAAATTCGTCTTCATTAAAATCCATAAAATGAAAGCGACGCCCAATCTCTTCAAACGGATTATTAATAAAGTCCTTAGCGACTAATTCTCTAATTTTCAAAAAAATTATTGGAACTGGAGGCAAATCAGAATGAGATTCTAAATAGTCATGTATAAGTTTATAACAAAAGGAGGTTTTCCCTTGCCCTGGTTGCCCAAGAACAAAAGCCATATCATAATTTTCCTTTAATTTATTATTTTTATTTCCTTTCAAAAAATATTCAGAAAAAAAATCATGAATAGTTTTCTTTTCTGAGTAAAGATGAAATTTATTGAAGTGATCATCTTCTTTAATACTTACTAAATTATTCTCAAACACTGAAAACAAAGGCTCTATATATAAATCTTCAAGAGTCTCTTTACATTCAGAATTTTGTTGTAGTGGAATAGTATAAAAATTTTTGAATTCATCATATTTTGATAGAAGCAATGCTAATTTATCACTCTGTAGTGATAAGGGATTATCAAAAAAATTTACCAACTCTTGATATCTATCTTTATTATTCTGATATTCATTTTTAATATTTTCTCTATAATTTATATAATAAATACTTCTAATATCTAATGGAAGAGGAATCTCTATATTTTCTGAAAATTTTTTAAATAAATTATACGAAGCAATTAAATAACTATTATCCGCTTGCAAAATATTTTCAAAGAAACTCTTTTTTAAGACAACATTTTGCTCTAAAAAATCTTTATATTCTTTTTGCATCTGTTTAGAAATCAATACCAGATCAAATGTAGAATTAAGCTGTTCTCTACCATAAGCCTTGGCCATTTGTTCGTTTGTAGACCGTGAAGCATTAAATAAAAGTAAAAAGCTTTGGTCTCTATACTCATTTCAAAATCAACCACTTCAGCTAATACTGAACCTAAATTAAAGTCAAATAGATTTTTAATTACCTCTTTTTTATTTATTTTCTTTAAATATTTTGAACAATCTAAATTTATTACCATATTATCAGTTTAACAACCCTGAATATAACAAATAATCTTAAAAAAAATGAAAAAAATATTGTTCATTAAATTATTTTTTTCATTTTAAAAACTGTGCTCTCGTTTTGATAAAAATCTATCAGATTGAGAGGAATTTAATTTATTAAAAAATAACCAATATAAATATAACAAGCAGATTTACAAATTATTGGAACAAAATTAATTCTAAAGGAACATTATTTGGCATATCTCGTTCAAAATTCAAAAAAATGAATCATTTAGAAGCGACACAGGAAATTACAGCCATTATTCCGGAGATAAAAAGTGAACTCTCCGATCAGAATACTTCTGGTATTATTCAGATATTCACAGACAGAATAAGGGAGATGATTCGTAAAAATGAAAATCGACTTTTATTCAAGAGCCTGGAGAAAATGGATCATATTTACAAAAAAGGAGATATCGCACTAAAAAATGCTGTAGAAAATATTTTTATTTATTCTCTGGATTATTTAACTGCGTCCTGTAACAAAGAATACAAAAGGGTAATTTTTTGCAATATTTCTCCGGATTTGCAAAAGATATACTTCCGGCAGATTTACAAACCGGGAATGTAATTTTATTCTTTAACAAATATTATGATTGACATCGCCGTTTAACTACTATCACTAACATCTAAAATTATGAAAAGAAAGACGAGAAGAAAATTTGACATAGAAGAATGGAAGTCTTCTAACACCAGACATAACATTGAAATTCTGGCAGTCCACATTGCTGCAATTGTAGGCATCTTTGCCTTTGCCACCTATATTTAACAATGGCATAATTTTCGCGACACTTAAATTGCTTTAAAAAACTTAAAGATTATGATGAACGACAAAATGCAAACGATCAATAAGAAAATAGCTACAGAATATTTAAAAATATCTTATCCTTCCATTCGGAATGAAATTACCCAGTTATCTGCTCAAAATAATTTTGCAGGTATTATACAGGCAGTTATCAATCATCTGAAACTACTTTTACAGGAAGCTAAAATCAACATGATTTCCTACCATATAAAATCTATGGAATGGCTTTACAGAAACGGGAATAATTATATAAAATATATTATTGAAAGTCTTTTTGTAAGATCATTTGAAAGTATGAAAAGAATATCGGAAGATCAGCATTGGGACAAACTGTACGAATACATGCCGGTAAAATTTCAGGAAATATATCTGGAACAGATCCGAAAAGATGAAATCATCATTCAGAAAAAATAATATAAAAATACCCCGGAGCTTCTCCGGGGTATTTTTTGTAAAGGATAAATTATATTGGAATATACTTATTAATCACCTTTCCATGACTGAAAGCTGTTGAGCTTTGTAATTCCAATGATTTTTGATTTTTAAAAATAGGCAAGCCACTGCCAAGGGCAATAGGATTGATAATCAAATAATATTCATCAATAAGGTTTAGGCTGATAAGAGAACTTACAAAGTTGCAGCCACCATATACGAGAATATCTTTTCCCGGCTGACTTTTAAGCGTTTTCACAACTCTTTCCAAATCTCCATTTTCCAGTTCAATATTACGTCCTGTAATAGTATTTTCACTGCGACTAAAAACTATTTTTCTCATATTGACTATAGGTTTGGCCATTGCATATGCAGGACTATCAGCCTGGTTATCGAATACATTTTCCCAATGCTGAATAAATCCCGGGGTCATTTTGCGACCAAGTAAGAGCGTATCACTAGTCTCCGCAAGGTCTACAATAAATTGAAATGCAGCCGGGTCCTGTTTACCTGATAAAAATATCCAGTCTGTTTCACCATTAACCCCTGCTGCATAACCATCCAGAGAAATGTGCATTTGCAGTTTTAATTTTCGCATGACATTATAATTTAGAAGATGAAGTTACTCATAATCACAAACATAAATGATTATTTTAATAATATTTATTCACAAAAATTTGAATTTATGCTTTTTGATAGTAGCTTTTGTTGATAACTTTTAGTGTACTCCAGCAAGAACAGTTATACCCCAAATTGCCTTAAATGATGATCCATATGTTTATAGGCTGCTATTCCCCATTCATTTGTTGAAATATTTCCAAAAGCAGGATGGGAAAGAGTAAGAGGATGATCGTTCGCCGGAAATTCACCAATTAATAGAATAAATTCATTTCTCTGTTTCTCAAAATCAGAAATATTAACTTTACCTTTTGTACTATGCCTGAGATCGCCTTTAATATTCTTTTTAAAATTGGGAGCTATATAAAGCGCAAGGATCCTCAGTAGATATTGTTTTATAGTTGTTCTTTTATTTCCTCTGCTCTCTTCCAGAATTTGTCTGTTGCAGGAATTACAATGAAGGAGCATTTCACTAACAGTCATTTCTCCCCATTGGGGCTGGTGAGTTGCAGATAAATTTTTAACTCTGGCAATAATAGAATCTGAAGCCTCTTCTTTCAAAAGATTTTTAATCATATATAACCTGTAACAAATCTTTCAAAAATACTCTTTACGTTTCAATCTTAAGCTTTGTATCAAAATCTACAGATAGAATTTTTGAAAAATTTTATGATTTCAAAAGAGCCTTATTTGGATTCATCATTGACGATTCAAGATTTGGCAGAGCAAGTGAAAATACCAGTCAAAGATTTATCTGCAATGATTAACTTATATATGAACAAACATTTCTTTGATTTCATCAATGAATACTGAATTGAAAAAGCGAAGGAAATATTGAAGGATTCCTCGCAAAAAAGCCTGACAATTTTGGAAATACACTATCAGGTTAGTTTTAATTCCAAATCTTCATTCAGAACTTCTTTTAAAAAACATACAGGAACAACACCTACAGATTTTAGAAAAAATTCACTTTAAACATCGAATTTATTGAAAAATGAGTTCGACTTTTTTTAATCGGTCGTGTATTTAAGCGCTCAGACTCATTTTTGCATCGAATTATAAAATCAAAATCGATTATGAAAAATTTCCTATTTGCATTACTGATGCTTTTACCTCTAAATTTTTTTGCACAAAAAACAGTATCTAATTCAACCAAAGAAAAAGCTAAGAAAATCGATTTGATAATTAATAAATATCACGATTATAATCTTTTTAATGGAAGTGCGCTGGTTGTCCAAAACGGCGAAATCATCCTGCAGAAAAATTATGGAAAAGCAGATATGAGCTGGAACATCGGGGCAACTTCTGACACTAAATTCAGAATTGGTTCCATAACCAAACAATTTACAGCAATGCTGATTATGCAATTGAAAAAGGAAGGAAAAATCAAACTTGATGATAAAATAGCTGATTATCTGCCTTGGTTTAGCAAAAATATTGGAAGTAAAATTACCATTCATCAATTATTAACGCATACTTCCGGCTTACCAAATTATACTGATTTTCCGGAATTTAAAACTAAAATGGTTTTCGAAAATTTATCGGGAAAAGAATTTGCCGTTAAATATTTCAAGGATAATCTAGGATTTGAACCCGGAACAAAACAAAATTATTGCAACACAGGATATTATCTGTTAGGATTAATTATTGAAGAAATTACCGGAAAACCTTACGAAGAAGTTCTCAAGGAAAAAATATTTGATGTCATTGGAATGAAAAATACAGGCATTGAAAACCCTAAAGATATCATTTCAAATTTTGCACAGGGTTATGATTTTGATTACGATGGCTATCAAAAAACAGATTACATCAATATCAAAACTTCTGTTTTTTCTGCCGGCGGAATGTACAGCACAGCAAATGATATGCGAAAATGGGATGATGCTTTGTACACGAATATTTTATTGAATGACGAAAACATGAAGATATATTTCACACCCAATTTAGGGAATTATGCTTACGGATTGGTTGTTCAGAAACATCAGAATTTTTTAGGTTCGGGAAGAAATATTACGACAATGGCTCACAGTGGCGGAATCAACGGTTTTTCCTGCAATATTGCAAGAATTCCAGAGGACAAAATATATGTCATTTTACTTGATAATACCAGAGCTGGTAAAAGAGGCGGACAATTGGAAGCTATTATTGATGATATTTTTGGTGTTTTATACAATGCAAAAGTGGATGTCCCGAAACCATTAATCATCTTCGAAGTTTACAGAAAAATGAAATCGGAATCTGTAGAAAAAGGAATTGCTTATTTGAAAGACCTAAAGAAAAACAAATTCGATTCTTATAACTTTAATAGTTTTGAAAATGAACTCAATAGATTATCTTACAAATTTTTAGGTGAAGGAAAAACTGATGAAGCTTTGAAAGTCATTGATTATGCGGTCTCGGAATTCCCCAATTCATTCAATATTTATGATACGCGAGGTGAGATTTATTTTATAAAAAAAGATTACAACGCCTCTAAAAAGAATTATCAGAAAACGCTTGAACTGAATCCCAATAACGATAATGCCAAAGAAATGCTTAATAAAATCGAAAAAGAAATTGGGAAATAATACGTCACTGGATGTAACAAACATTTTTCTGAGCTGTCTTATTAATTAGAAATCAATTATTCTAAATGAAAAAAACTAAATCTAATCATTCTGCTAATTTTATCAATAAACACTTTCGCACAATCAGAAAGTTCAAATGTTGATAAAATTTAATTAAAATCAAGCACTAACTAAAATTACTATATCAAAAAACCGCTGTAAAATATTAATTTACAGCGGTCCTCTATTGTTTATTATTGAGTCGTCAATAATTATTTTACTTCTTCGAAGATAACTAAATGTGATAATCAATCAGTTAGATAAAAATGGTACAAATATGTTACAAATGAGTATATAGTATTTTTTACTAAAAATCAGTAAATGTTATCTATTCCATTCTTTAGAAATTGCACTTCAAGTATTAATATGCAATTAAAGTGTATATTTCAAATGATTTATTATCAAATACATACTTAAATATTTATGAAAAAAAATAAAACGGAAAGAACCTGAGAAAAGAGGAGGGTTAAGAAGGTTAATTTAAATAACAGCTATAATATTAAACATCATATTTTTTTTCTAAAAATTTGTTCAATCTATTTTTGTTCATTATTTTTGAATGTTCATTCCTGCTGAACACTTAATTTTATTGAACAAAGAAATGTATAGAGACAATGATTTTGTTTA
Organism: Elizabethkingia occulta; assembly: GCF_002023715.1. GTDB lineage: Bacteria > Bacteroidota > Bacteroidia > Flavobacteriales > Weeksellaceae > Elizabethkingia > Elizabethkingia occulta. Next base: position 317,121 of record NZ_MAHX01000013.1, on the reverse strand, counting down.
TGAAGCTATTGCTTCCCTAGAAGACACAACAGGGATTCCTATCACTATTGCAAGTGTTAGGGAAACCTATGATGTGATGCTTCAAATTAACAATGAGACCTTTTATTGCATTGCTAAAAAGAATGCAAAAAATGCAAATTACGGCATCATTATGTCTGCTTTGAAGGACATTAGTAGTTCAAAGAATAATATTGTCATTGCTGATTATTTAACTAAAAAAACAACAGAAGAGCTTAAACAAAATAGCATCAATTATCTTGATGCATCTGGAAATGCCTTTATTAAGACCAAGGATTTTTTTGTATACATAGAAGGCAGAAAAGCAAAAATCAATAAAAAAACGAACCAAACCAGAGCATTTCAGGAAGCAGGTCTAAAATTACTTCTATTGCTTATTTCTAATCCTGAAACGTTGCAATTTTCTTATAGAGAATTGGCAGAAAAAACAAGAATTGCTTTGGGATCTGTAAGTAATATCTTTAAGGAGCTGGAAGAAAATCACTATTTGTTAAAAACAAGAAACAAAAGAGTTTTAAAAAATCAAGATGAAATCATTGAACGCTGGGTAATTGCCTACAATGAATTATTAAAACCCCGCTCTTTAAGGAGGAAGATGAGATCTCTAGGAAATGAATTTAATGTCAATGGCATCATAAATAATACAAATTTAAAACTCTATTTCGGAGGAGAGCCAGGAGGAGAACTTCTGACTAGTCATTTAAAACCAAAAGATTATATCATATATACGGACGAAGAGACAAGCAAAATTGCAAAAGAACTGAAACTTGTCCCAGACGAAGAAGGAAATATTGAATTGTATAATAAATTCTGGACAGATAGCCTTCATTTGAAGAATGAATATACTGCCCCTCCCTTAGTCATATATGCTGATTTATTAGGAACCGGAAACAATAGAAATATAGAAACAGCTAAAATCATCCTAGAAAATGGATTATAACATATCAAGTGAAAAACTGGAACATCCATTATTAAAAAAACTATTGGATGAGCTAATTCCTGTATTTCAAAAATTGGGAATCAAATTTTTTGTCATTGGGGCAACAGCGCGGGATATCATTATGGAGCTTCACGGAGAAAAGTCCGGTAGAAGAACTCAAGACATAGATATTGCTATAGCTGTGGATAAATGGGAGGAATTTAAAACTATTGAAAACGAAATAATACAACTTCCTGATTTTGAAAAAGATCCAAAGCAGCAGCAGCGATTTTTATATCTAAGAGATTTTCAGTTGGATATAGTTCCTTATGGCGGGATTACAACTGCTGAAGATAAAATCTTCTGGCCACCTGATCAGTCTTTTGCAATGACCGTATTGGGGTTTGAAGAAGCAGAAAAGGATTTGGTTAGGGTTAAGATAGATGACACATTGGAAATTGATATTGTTTCATTAGCAGGAATTTTTATTTTGAAATTGGTTGCTTGGAAAGACAGGCATCATAAAGGCAATAAAGATGCAGATGATATGGGGTTTATTCTTTTAAACTATCTAAATATTCACGAAGAAAGAGCAGCTATAGAACATTATAAAGAGGTATATGAAATAGAAGACTTTACCACTACAAAAGCTGGTGCAGCCCTGTTAGGTGTTGATATCAATATTCTCTTATCTGACAATGAAGTCAATAAAGCAAAGCTAAAAGCGATCATAGAAGCCGAACTTCAAGCAGCTGAAAACAGTATTTTATTCAACCAAATACTAGAAACAAATCATATAAAATTTGATGATATACAGGATTGTTTTCAAATCCTCAACCAAAAAATATAATAATGACAACTAATAATACAAAAGAACAAATATTAGAAGACAATCAAGTGATGTGCATTCTTACAGAAAAACCACGAAAAGCTACATCACAAGAAAATAATCTACAGTCTATAATCCGTATGCTCAACGAAGAGTATGGTTTTGATCTGACTGATATGGAACGGGATTTTAATATTATTTATACTGATCCAGACACTGGGAAAAATAAAAAACAAAAGATTGATCTAGCTATTTTTGAAAAAGGTCAATCGCACGATCAGGATTTTATTATTCGAATTGCTATCGTGCAGGATGAAAAGATAAAAGAAAACGACAAGAAAAAAGGCGTAATCATCACCTTAGAAAATACACTTGCAGCTGTTGCTAGTTGTGAGTTTGGTTTATGGACAAACGGCACAGATATCAAATATTTACAACGGGAGGAAGATGATTTTGGCTATGATAGTTTTTCTGATTTATCCGACTTTCCAGGGTTTGGAGAAACTTTAGATGATTTAAATCGTGGTGATCGCTCACATAGCCGTAAACCTGCCAACGATTCCTTAATCAAAGTTTTTAAACGTTCTCACGATTATATTTATGGAAATGAAGGTCGAAAGAAAGATGCGTTTTGGCAACTGCTTTATCTTATTTTCTGTAAATTGTATGATGAGAAAAGGCGTTTTATGCCTCAGCCAGATGGTATTTCTTATCGTCGTTATTTTTGGGTTGGTGTAAAAGAACAAAACACCGCTGAAGGTAGAAAAGCTGTTGCTGATAGAATTAAGAAAATATTTGAAGAGCTAAAAACAGAAGGAACGTTCTCTGATGTATTTGATGGGAATGAAGCAATAGAATTAACCGACAAAGGAATTGCATTTATTGCAGGGGAATTGGCAAAATACTCCTTTCTTGATGCTTCTGTAGATGTAAAAGGCTTGGCTTATGAAACCATTGTAAGTAATACCCTGAAACAAGAGGCTGGTCAATTCTTTACTCCTCGCAACATCATCAAAGCGATGGTAGAAATGATGAATCCAACTGAAAATACCCGAGTGCTTGACCCTGCCTGTGGGTCGGGAGGATTTTTGGTGATGGTGTTGGATCATGTTCGCAAACAAATAGCAGAAAAGCTATATCCGGAAATTACGGATGAAGTTTTACTTGCTGCAAAATATAATACCTATGAAGTAAACGAAAGAGTTCGTGAATATGCAAAAAACAGCATATTCGGTTTTGATTTTGACCCTGATTTAAAGAAAGCGGCTCGAATGAATATGGTCATGGCAGGTGACGGACACGCAAATATCTTTCACGTCAATTCTTTGGCTTACCCTAACTGGGAGCATCCTACCGAAATTGAAAAAATTGAAAAAGCAATCAATAGGAGTTTAAAAGCAATGAAAGATGATGAGGGAATGTATGGTAACAGTGCGAGAGAGAAATTCGACATCATATTTACCAATCCTCCTTTTGGAGCTAAAGTAAAAGTAGATGAAGATATTGCTGTTAATTATGAATTATCCAAGTATTCAAACGCTCCCGAAGTACTGTTTATCGAAGCTTGTTATAATTTTCTGAAAGAAGACGGAAAAATGGCTATTGTATTACCTGACGGTATTTTAGGTAATCCCAATACCTTACCTGTTAGAGAATGGATATTAGATAAGTTTAAAATATTGGCTTCAGTAGATTTAGCAGTTGAAGCTTTTATGCCACAAGTGGGTGTACAAGCTTCGCTTTTGTTCCTACAAAAGAAATCTGCCAATGAGCGTAACATTGCCCACGAAGGAGAAGAAGATTATGATGTGTTTATGGCAATTGCCGAAAAATTAGGCAAAGACCGAAGAGGGAATCCGATATATTTACGAGATGAAGATGGCGCTGAAGTTATATTTCCAGTAGAGAATAAATATGTAGCATACCGACCAGAGGACGGAAAACCAGTTGTAAAATCTCGTACTGAAAAACAGCGTCTATTAGATGATGACTTGCCAAAGATCACACAAGCTTACTTTAATTTTTTAAACGATACAAAATATAATGAAAATAGCAACTGTATCAAATAAGAATATTGTAAATGGTTCCAAAATAATGAAACCTAATTACCATCTAAACTATGGTAAAAAAAGGATAGATAAAGCTATCCAAAATAAAAGACCTTTTGTAGAATTGAAACATGCTGTTCAAGACATTTACACCGGAGGAATATTCAGACGGTTATTTGTTGAGAGAGAGGAGTTTGGTCTACCTTATATTTCTGCTCAACATATGATGAATTCTAATCCTTTAGAAATAGCTAAAGTCATATCCAAAAAACATACACCTAGACAGGAAGATATGACACTTAGGACAAATCAAATCCTTGTAAGTTGTGCAGGTACAGTTGGTAATGTAAGATTAATAGATGAAGACCTTGATGGAATTATAGGTTCGCAAGATATTATAAGGGTAATTTCAGATAATTCTAAGTTTCCCTATGGATACATTTATGCTTTTCTAGCTTCTCCGACAGCATATAATTATATTCAATCCTATATTTATGGAACAGTTGTTCCTAGAATTGAACCTAAAACTTTAGCAAATTTACCTGTACCTAATTTATCTAAGATTCAACAGCAAAAAATACATGATTATATTGTGGAGGCATCTAAATTAAGAGTTGAAGCAAATAGATTGTTAAAGCAAGCGATAAATTACATTGAAAATCAGTATAATTTTAGGACTGCTCCCAAAACATTTAAAGTCAACATTTCAACAATTAAAAATGGAGATAAATATACTAATGAAAATAGACTTGAAGCAGATTACTATCTACCCAATAAAACCTTTATCGAATCCCAAATTAGAACAAAAAATAATGCATTATTAGGTGATCTTTGTGAGAGTGTTAATATTTCAAATTTAAGGGCTAGAACATTTGTAAATAAAGGTATAACTTTATTTACAGGTCAATCATTGGGATTGTTAAAACCGGATTTGACAAAGCAATTGAGCCGAACTTTAACCCGTAATATTGAACAGAATTTAACAAAAGATGGAGATGTATTAGTTTCAGCTTTTGGAACATTAGGCAAAACCGAATACTGTTATAAAAATTTTTACACAGGAGTTTTCGCCAGTCAACAGATTGTAAGGATTCGTGTTAATAAGAGTAAGATTGATGAAGGTTATTTATATGTTTTTCTTAAATCGAAGGTCGGACAAGAATTAATTCAAAAATTTAAAACAGGATCTGTTATCGAATGGGCAAACTGGAATAATTTCTGTTCAATTTTAGTACCTATACCAGATGATCTCGGTAACAGTATAGGTAATACTGCAAGAATTGTTGCTACTAAATTTGATGCCGCTTTTAAACTTGAAAGTCAAGCCATTGCTTTAATAGAAAAAGAAATTGACCTATGGCAAGTATCATAAAACCACCTTATTTCGAATCGGTTGTCAATGCCGGAGAAAAGAGATTGTTGGATTATCTGGAGATAAATCTTCCCGATAATTACTATTTAATTCCTAATGTGGAGATTGCTTCTACCAATCCCAAAAACAATCGTACCCAATACTGGGAATACGATTTAATTTGCGTAGCTCCACACGGAATTTATAATATTGAAAACAAAGATTGGAAGGGACGTATTGAGGGCGATGACCATTACTGGTATCTCAATGATAGGCAAATGCCTAATCCGCTTAAGACCGGCCGACAAAAAACAGCGATATTAGCATCCAAACTCAAAGAAGCCAACTTTGCTTGGGGAAAAGCGTGGATCCAAAATATGCTTACGCTTTCTTACGAGAATACTTATCCGCCTGTTATCTCGCACGAAGCACAAAAGCTTACCTTCGGACTGAATAATAAACTGATTGATTTTATTACTGATCCGTACAGCATTGGGAAATTAGAAGATGATATTGCTGAAATTCAACAAGCTATAATGCAATTCTTAATCGGTCGGCAATCCAAGAAATCTCCCGAACAAAAAAGAGAAATTGAGGGCTATGAAGTGTTGGAAATCATTCAGCAAGAACCAAATTTTACGGAATATCTAGTAAAGCCCAAAGGTGTTACTTCGGTACGTCGTAGAATTAAGGAATATGCTTTGCAAGTAAGCGGTTTATCTGCGGAAGAACTGAAGAAACGGGAAGATAAAGTCAAGAACCAATATCACGCACTCAATAAGTTAAAAGCGAAACCATTTATCTTAAATGTAGAGTTTCGTATCGACGAGGTCAATCATCTCTTCTATGAAATTTCTGACTTTTTAGAAGAAAACTCCTTACGTTCAGAAGGTCGTGTCAAAACCTTTACATTCAAAGAAAAGATTGATATCATTAACAATGTAATTGTGGCACTGAAAGAAGCACATAAAGAAAGTATTTTTCATAGAGATATCAATCCGGATAATATTTATTTGAGCAGTGGATATGCTTATCTGGGTAATTTTGGTAAATCTTATTTCATTGATCACAGTGAGGAAGGATATACCGTTATGCCGACCATCAATCAAAATAACGCAACAGCTTATCACCCTTTGGAATTGACGGTGAATGATGCTAGTGCAGTTTCGGATATTTATTCATTAGGCGTATTAATCTATTGGTTATTTACAGACAAAGAACCATTCAAAACGCCTTATGATTTGGATAAAATGGGAGGTAAACTGAAAGCAGATTTACTCCCAACACATATCAATTCCAATTTGCCTAAATGGATTGATGAGGTCTGCTCACAAACCATTTTAACAGATGATTTTAAGCGAATAGAAAGTATAGAAACCTTACAAGATTTTATTGCCAATGCCATAGAGAGCAAATCTATTGCAGAAGTAGCTCCTGTACTTGCACCTGTTGTAAAATCATCCACTTTTGAAGAATTAAAAGAAGGCGATTCTATCGGAACGTATTCAATTCATAAAACATTAGGCAAAGGCGGTTATTCCAAAGTATTCAAAGTAAAACACCGTATTCAAGACACTTTTTATGCTTTGAAATTATTCAATGAAAGTGTAAATTTTAGTTCTGTAAAAGACGAATACGATGCATTAATCAATTTAAATCATCCCAACATTGTTCAATTCAAATGGAATGATGAAGCGGCTTCGGGGCAGTTTTTTACAGTAATGGAATTCTTAGATGGGGAGAATTTAAGCATTTACACACGTACAGATGCCAAATTGCCTATTCATAAGATATTTCAAGTAGGTAAGGAAATTCTTTCGGCTTTGATAGCAATGCAGTCCAAAGAAAAACCTGTTTTGCACCGAGACATTAAACCACAAAACATTATTTGGGACAAAGGAGAACGTTTTGTGCTGATTGATTTTAATGTGGCATCCTCTAACCAAACCAATAAAGATTTTGTTGGTACAAATCCGTATTTAGCTCCCGATATAATTGCTGACAATTATAAGATAAACTGGGATTTATCGGCTGATACTTTTGCTCTCGGAGTAACTTTGTATGAATTAGTTTGTAAACAATATCCGTGGCATCCATCTAAAATGCCGATGAGTAGCAGACAATCAAATAATCCTAAAGAAATTGAACATCGAATATCGGATAAGTTTGCCTCCTTTTTATTGAAAGCTATTGCTACCGATGCTTCTCAACGCTTTCAAAATGCACAGGAAATGTTTGATGCATTAATTGCTATTGAAGATCAGATTTTAGAAGATATTGCACCGGAAACGAAATCAAAAGATACGACGACTATAACAACCGATGTTGGTATTATTCAATATATAAACTCATTGTATAGCCAATCAAAATATGGAAATTTTGGAACAAGGGTAAACAGCAATGCGCATCAATTGGATGAACAGACGTACACACCTACCAAGCTGGATAAAAGTCTTATTCCAGCTATTGTAGATGGACAGTACAAACTGCTTATTATTACCGGAAATGCAGGTGATGGAAAAACAGCATTTATCAAAAAGATTGAACAACACACATCTGTTAAACATGTCGAACATTTTGCGCATCATAATGGAGCGAGATTTAAAATAAACGGCGTAAGTTATGAAAGTAACTATGATGGTTCTCAAGATGAAGAAAATAAGATAAACAATGACGTTTTAGAAAAATTTTTCTACCCTTTTGAAGATATTAAACAATATACTCAAGCAGCAGAAGGACGTATCATTGCGATAAATGAAGGACGGTTGGTTGAGTTTCTAAAGACTTCAAATAAGCATCATAAATTAGCAAAATTAATCGAAGATTACTTTTACGAAGAGGGGCATACCCAACTTCCGGAAGGCGTAATGATTGTTAATTTGAATCTTCGCTCTGTGGTTGCAGATGATTCGGGAGAAGGAAGTTTATTTAAAAATCAGGTAAAAGCATTGACACAAAAATCACTTTGGGAAAAATGCGAAAGTTGTGAATTGGCAAAAAACTGTTTTATTAAGTACAATGTTGATACTTTAAACGATTCGGCTTCTGGAGAAACAGTTATTAATCGTTTAGAATGGTTAATCAGAACCGTTAGTTTAAAACGTGAATTGCATATCACAATGCGTGATATACGTTCTTTTATTGCCTTTATGCTTACTCATGATGTTTCTTGTGAAGAAATATCACAGACAGAATTGTTAAAAGATACAAACCCTGAAAAATATTGGCAATATTATTATTTCAATATCACCAATCCTATTTCGGAAGACAGTGGAAATAAGGATCGCCTAATAAAACTTTTAAGAGAAACAGATGTTGGCGAAGTTGCGATTCCACATTTGGACAGAGAGTTGTTTTTTAGTAATCATAATCCAAAAGACTATGTTGTATTTGCGGAAAGAGAATCTAATTTATTAGATAGTTTTAACGAACAAAAAACCTTTATTCCAGCACATGAGCAGACTCCAGAGTTGATTCAAACGATAAGAGAAAACCATAAAGCGTTTGTTAGACATCATTATTTTGAAGGAAAAACAAGTTGGTTCAAGGAAGACATCTCTACAGAAGAAACTACTGAAAAACCGACTAATAAAGGTCTAAAGCCTTCTTATTTATTACGCTTGCCTTACAAATCTATTTTTGATTTCGTTTCTATATTGTCCCAATCTACAATCGAAGAAACAACAAAACAGATAATTTCAAGAGCGGTCTCTTTAAACGAAGGGTGTGATAATGATTCGCTGGATAAAGAAAATCTAATTCTTGCTTCGACCGATGTAAAAGATGTTCGAGGAAAATCATTTAAAATGTTTCCCTTAGAAGATTTTGAATTGATAGTAAATCGCACAGACCATTTGATTAAATATCTGGAATACGAACCGGATAGCTTAATTTTTAGGCATAAAATAAATAAACATATCGAGTTGGCTATTTCATTGGATTTGTATGAAATGCTTTACTTTATTAAAAAAGGCTTTAGTCCGTCGTTAAATGATTTACGAGGTAAATTTATTGAATTGATTGTGTTTAAAAACCTATTAGAGAATCTGAATTATGATGAGATTGTAGTAACAACAGATAATCGTATGTTTTATTCTATCAAAAAGAATCATAACAAAATTGCTATTAAAAAATTAACCTATTAACTATGGCAATCAAACTTAACAAACAGGAAAGTACATTTAGAAATGAGCTCCTTTTTACGGCTGATGCCAAAACGATTAGAATTGATAATACCTTGGTCAATCTTTTTATGCTTTTAAAGCATGAAGGCATTCGTCCTAAACAACGAACAAGAAGAGGTGACAGTGTTTTTATTGAACTCGATAAACTAAAAAACATTTTCCAAAAACTGGAAGAAGGTAATGAATTGGATGGTTTTAAAGAAAATCCCGAAGCGGTAGAGCTTTGGCTGCGTACCAATCTTGTCAATATGGTAAACCGTGGAAATTCTGAAAAAGAAAAAATATCTTCGTTAAGACCTATCCATCTTGAAAGTTATCGGGTAAGAAATGTTCCCAATACACGAGATTATTTTACAGCAGATCAAGTTTACCTGATGTTAGGACAAAACCCAATTGTAAAAGAGAATCTCCGGAATTTTTTAGCTGATGGATGGGATAAAACAACCAACACATTACTTCAATCAAAAGAATTGGATGTAGATAGTCTAGGAATTTTATATTTGATAAAAAATGTGAATCCTGGCTTTATGGAAAGCAACACAACGCTCAATAAAGTAAAACCTATTTTAATAGAACAAGCAGAATTATTCTGCGATGATGTTCGAAGATTGTTGGTGTATAAATCCAAAATCCCAAGAAATGTTTTGATTGATTATCTGAAAACAATTACTTCATTTCACCTCGCTTTGTATATACATAAAGTCATTTATTTATTGCCAAAAATGATTGAGGCGGGAACAAAAGATGTTGTTGATGATTGGAGTATTGTGATCGATACTACAGACGATTTTGAAAGTAAAGTTTCTTCTATTGCTATAGCTGAAGCGGAAAAAACATATAATTCACTATACAAATACGTCAAAGCTACATTTAAAATTAATAGTATTATCCAAAAACTAAAGTTAGACGAATCCAATTCGGATAGCATAGGAAGAGCATTGGAAGTTCTTAAAAATGAGTTGAATCAATACGAAACGAAGTTTGAGGCGTATTGGGATGTCGTCTATAATGAGCAGGACGAAGATGATAAAGACTTACTCACCGAAATGGTAAAATATGAAACAACCTACTTTGACAGATATGTTGAGTTACTTTTAAAAGTGAGAGGAAAACGATTACATAAGGATCACATAGAATTATTAGACAGTTTGTCACAAAAAAATAGCGAAAGAGGATTTTTAGCTCAAGGAAGAAGTAAAAAACATCCTAGAAGATATATGCTTGGCACCAGATTATTAGAAGCTTTGGTTCAAATACAGGTTTTGCATTTGGAAGGCGATAAGTTTATTACTCAAAGCTTGTCTATTGAAGAATTGATGCGTAATCTGAAAGACCGTTACGGGTTAATTATAAATGGATTGGAGGAAAAACGTTTTCAAAACACGGATCTTCATACTCACTTAGCCTTTAAAGAAAATGTAGAAGCTTTTAAGATAAAATTGAGACAGATAGGCTTTTATAATGATTTAAGTGATGCATATATCTTGCAGAAAATAAGACCACGTTACGAACTATCATAATTAAAAAATAATGGACGTCAATATTTTAACACGTTACTATCAATACATCATCGAACTAATTGTAGAACTATACAGAAATGAGCTCGAGAATGCTAAACCGGGACATTGTATGAAAATTACAGGTCTGGGAAATGAGCAATTATTTTCGCTTTGGGAAGTTATTACAACACATTTCAAGAACTTAGATACTTATATTGTTGATGAAACACAACAAGGTATTTATTATATTTCTGCAACAAAGCTAATCGAATTGCGAAATCAGCAGAAAAGACCGTTGCTTATTCTTGTTCCTTCAAATAGCAGAACCGCTGCAGAAGATTCTTATGGCAATGCTACGTTTAAAGAAATTTCTTTGGAACACATAGAGCCTATTTTAGTTACCAAACTTCAGAATGAACTTCCAGAGGATCTGTCGGCATTTGTTCGTACGGTGATTAACTATATTGGTAATCCTAATCGAACAAGTTTATTGAGCTATCTTTTAGCATTGGAAGAAGAATCATTTACAAAAGAAAGTATTGGGCGAAATCTGTTTTATTTAAACCTGTTGCCAGACCTTAAGTTGATTGAAGATGAGAATCTGATTCGTTCAAGACTTAATCTAAACATTACAAGTTGTAATATATTGGCATCTTTTAATAGACCTGTTTATGACCGAGTGAATGAGCTTCAAATAAAAAAAGATTCACTTCAAAAGGATTTTATCCAACTATTCAGAGATGAAGAGAATATTACTTCATTAGATGGACTTGTAGCGATAATTGGAGAGCAATACCCTGAATTATGGTTTGATAAATGGGAAATTCCAAGTCTGAATTTTAAAGAAGTAAAATTGGAAATTGTTGAAATTCGATCAACAGATTTTACTATTGAGGAAGGTAAAAAAGTTCTTTTATCTGATGGGACTTCTAGCCCCAAAGTTACCATTCGTTTTAAAACTACACCTGAACCAAAAGACATTCAAGAGTTGAAATACTTCAGGGTTGTTTTAATGGCTGTGGATGGTTTTTCAGGTCAAGAAATAATCACGCTTAGAAAATTAAAAAATACAAATGCTAAACAAGTCTATCGAGAAGCTAAAATAGAACTCAATGCGAATAATATTGAAGAAGGTTCGTACTTTTTTAAAGTATTAGCGGAAGATGAATTGGGGAATGTTTTAAACGTAAACGATGATTTTTATGAAGATTCGATACAACGAGAGTGGGAAGAAAATGAATTTTCTCCTGAAAGTAAAAGAGATCTTCATTATAAATTGAAATGCGATTCAGAGGATTTTGATTATGCAGTTGACATTAATACCGAAAAAGAAGAAACAATACGTAAAGACAAGTTGAACAATGTTCTTCAAGCATTTTTCAAATATAATATTGATGGTTTAAGACAAGACACAGTTATAAATAGTCCTACTCCAAGCGACCGATCTAACACCTGGCTAAATGATGATAAACTTAAATTATCATCTGTTTTTCATATCAATTATTCAAACAAGCATAATTATCAAATTATGTTGTCATCAAAGCTAAGGTTGATAGAAAATGAGATTTTGAATAATAGTCATCACTTTGGTTTTACGAATGTAAACATTAGTAATAACAACACTACGCTGGGATTACAAAATATTGAATACAGGATTAGTAGTTTAACAGATATAGCTCCCAAAAAATTATTAGAATCACGTAAAGTTGTTTTTGAGAAAATCAAAAACTCAAATAGTTCTGAAAATGGCGTGTTTGAAACTACAAATCTTTACGATTTGAAAGAGGATATTAAAACCTATTTAGAACATTACAATAATTGGTTAGTAAATCTTAACAAAAAGATTGAAAAATCCGAAGTTTCGGAAGAAGACAAGGAAAATGTCAAACTTCTTTACGCAGAAGTGCAGTTTTTAGATACGGTAAAAATTAAAACAAAATTACCAACTGAAGGCTCTGTTTCTGCGGTTTTATTATCGCCACTTCACCCACTTCGGTTGACTTGGTTTATGAATCTTATTGACCAATTTGAAGAATGGTTTAATAAAACACTTCAATATAATGACCATATCAGGGAATGGCAATCTTTGGAAAACCTATTTTTAGGAGAATTGATTCCAAGCAACAATCCATTGGTATTAGTTGATCCCAGTCAATTAATAAACTATGAATATCTTGGAGAATTAAGTTTCGGCTGGGGAATTTATATTAATGTATTTACGCCCAATCCAAATGATTCGCTTGTTCCTATCTCACATCAATTAAAACACTATTTTAAACATTTATTTAATATTGATTCTGGAAATATCGTTCATAATGATGTTAGTAAAACATTAATAATTAAACATCTAAAGAATTTTTTAATACAACATCCATATACAGATACACTGATCATAAATTTATTTAATGTTGGTGATGCTGAGGTGTTTTCAGAAGCATTTGTAGATGTAAGTAAGCATCCTGAATACTGCAATACCAAATTTGAAATTCGAATTTTCGTAGGGCAAGAATTATTGATTGAACACGGGTTGGCTTTAAAAGCTTTACTTAATCCTGAAACAAATATTAGTGAAGAAGCAGAAGTGTTTTCTCAACCTTCTAAAAATAGATTATTTCCTAAATTGAGGTTTTCTATTAACAATATCAATGATTTTGTGCAAAATTCAGAGATTTACAATGCTCACATTAGTTTTTTGGTCAATCCATTTGCAGCAAAAATCACTTTATATAAACCGCACAGATTCTATAAATCTACTTATTTGAACAGCTTAATTATTGACCCAGCAACTGATGTTGAAATCATTCAGGAGCCTGAAAAAATAACTTGGAATAATTATGTTAAAATTGAAAATACAAAAGAAAATCTGATTAGTAAACTTTACAATTCGTATCAGGTTTTTACTTCAGGTTCTTTAGCTTTCCATGCTACAGAGGCTGTTCCGGCTACGCAGCTAAGTTTGACGAACAGAGATCAAGTGTTATTAGCACATTTACACGAATATTCGGATTGGGTAATTACATTTGATAAAAACTTAGGTCCCCAAGTTTTTGATCAGCCTTCTGAAAATGGAAAAATTCCATTTCTATTAGACTATGTTCCTGGCGAAGAAGTATCGGGTATTTCTTCTTATCTTACCACTAAGCCTTCAAGTGAGATAATAGGATTATTAAGTCCTCATTTTGAATCTTTTGGATTAAATATCGAAAGTGCTGAAAACCGAAGTAAAATCCAAACTATTCTTGAAGATTTAAGAGCAATCAGTAGTTCTTTGGTATTACAACTAAACTCTTCAAAAAACAAAGCTTTTGAAGCTATAGGTACCGCTTTTTCTAAAAGAGTTTTGGAGAAAAAAGGGTTGTTGGAGAATGCATTTCTTATTCCGATAGATTTGCATCAAAATCTTTTCGAGAACCTAAATACAAACTCTAAAAGTCGTGCAGACAATTTGTTTGTTACGATAAACAAGGAAAAAAGAGAAATAAAAATAGCTGTTTTAGAAATAAAATGTAGAAGTTCTTTAGGAACAGCAGAACGAGATGAATTAAAGACGAGAATGATTGAGCAAATTGATAATACGATTGCTGCCATCAAACATCATTTTGATCCTAACGACTATAAAAGCAACGATCGTTTAGATCGAGAAATCAAAAACAAGGAATTAAAATCATTATTCAGTTTCTATATCGAACGAGCGTACAGATATAATTACTTATCTGAAAATGCTTATAATAGCTATATAGATTTTATTCAAACTCTCAATAATGGGTTTGAGTTTAAATTTATACGATTAGGATTTATTTTTGACTTTTCTTTTGAAAAAAAGCATCAGAAGCAAAACTTTGATGATAAGACGACCATTTTTACTTTTGGACATAAATTAATCTGCGATATCTTAGATCCAGATTCTGATCTGAATACCAAAAGATTGGAAGATACAGAGCTTAATAAAGAATTGGTTTCTGCTTTTGAATCGAATAACAAATTAAAACCATTTATACAAAAGTTTAAGTCAAAGCTTAAACCATCTAATAATGAGGAAGAAGAAGAAGATTTGACGAGTGAAATTCAAGATTTACCTGAAAAGGAAACGACAAGTTTAGTTGGAGTGTATGTTAGCGAACAACTTAAAAATACTGAAGTAGAAGAATCCAAAGAAGAGGAATATAATAATCATCAATCTGTACCTGAAAATAATACAGAAACTCATACCATTCCAGAATTTGATATTATTGTAGGGAAGAATAGTATTTCTGACCAATTTGGCATTATCGGTACGTCAATACACAATAAAAAAATCGCAATTGATTTGTCTGAAACCAATACTATAAGTTTATTCGGTGTACAAGGTGGTGGAAAAAGTTATACTATCGGTACAATTAGCGAAATGGTATTGAAACAATTCTCAAATATCAATAAACTTCCCGCTCCTTTAGCAGGCGTTATATTCCATTATAGTGAAAGTATGGATTATGAACCGGAATTCACTTCGATGATTAATGCTAATACGAATCTTACAGAATTAGAAAAGCTAAAGGAATTATATGGTGCTGAACCAGATGCTATTGAAGATGTTATAATATTAACTCCTTCTGATAAGGTTGAAGAGCGTAGAGAGGAATTTCCATCTATACAAGTTGAGTCAATAGCTTTTAATTCTAAAGAACTTAATGTTCAAGATTGGATGTTTTTATTAGGCGCAGTTGGAAACGACTCATCGTATATCAAACAGTTGAAATTTATGATGAAAGAACAGCGAAGAAACATAACGTTGGATGGATTAAGGGAAAGCGTGGAAGTATCAGAATTACTTTCCAATACACAAAAATCTTTAGCCAGGCAGAAACTTAGTTTTGCTCAAGAATATATTGACGATATGTTTTTCTTAAAAGAAGTATTAAAACCAGGGCGATTGGTCATTGTAGATTTACGCGATGAGTTTATTGTTAAGGATGAAGCTCTAGGATTATTTGTGATTATGCTTAATATCTTTTCAGGAGTCAAAACCTTTAATGGTAAGCACTTTAATAAGTTTATAGTTTTTGATGAAGCTCATAAATACATGGACAATAAAGATTTGACAAATAATATAGTTACTGCAATTCGAGAAATGAGACATAAAGGAGTAAGCATCATGATTGCAAGTCAGGATCCGCCAAGTTTACCCAACGAAATTATCGAATTGAGTAGTATGGTGTTACTTCATAAATTTAATTCACCTCAATGGTTAAAGCATATTCAAAAATCCTTGACCCAGTTAAATAGCTTGACTGCTGCAGATATGAGTATTTTAAAACCAGGAGAAGGTTTTCTTTGGGCTTCTAAAGCATCAGAACAAAGTATAACAACAAAACCAGTAAAAATAAGTACAAGACCAAGAGTTACGAATCACGGAGGAGCAACAAAAAAAGCAACAGGAAACTAATGGAAGTAAAACAGTTAACAGGAACAGGGAAAAGAGAAAGCAATCAAGATTTCATCTACATGGATAGATTAGAATCTGGTACTTCTTTTTTTCTGATTGCTGACGGTATGGGAGGTTATAAAAAAGGAGATGAAGCGGCAAGAATTGTTACTGAAAACATTTTCACCTTCCTTAATTTTGTTGAGAATATCAACGAACAAAATATTCAAAAAGCTGTTCAGAAAGCCAATTTGGCTATCAAACAATTCAATAATAAAAATAACATCAAATCGGGCGCTACAATAGGTGGAATCATTGTAGAGGAAAATACTGTTCATGTTTTTTGGGTTGGCGACGTGATGATTTACCAAATAAATAAAGAGAATGTTTTGTTTCAGACCAAAAGCCATACATTGGTAAATAGCCTTTTAGAATCCGAAAGTATAAAAGAAGAGAAATCTTTAGAGAGATATAAGCACATCGTAACCAGATCTATATCTGGAAAAGCTTCTGAATCCAGTATCGGATATCAATCTATTCAATTTTCAGAAGATGACTCATTTATTATTTGTTCGGATGGAGTTCATAATACGGTTTCCGTTGAACAGATCCTTGAATATATTAAGAAAAGAAATGGATTACAAGAATTAAAAAGTCAATTTCTTAAAGAGGCACAAGATAATTATTCAATTATTACCATAGGATTTTAATCATTTTGAAAAAATAATCTCTATGAAGCATGAATTGGCTTATAATAAAAAATTAGATCCTCAGCCAATAATTTCTGTCACAAATCTTTTATTTCAACAAAACAAATCATGATACTCAACCAGTTTTAAAAAAAAATAGTACAAATATTTAAAATATTTATTACTAATAATCAGTAAAATGTTATCCAGCAAGGGATCAACACTATAAATTTGAGCCGGAAATAAAATTTTTGACTTTTCCATTAGCAAATAGAACGTTTGAATAGTACAATGTGTGTATTTTAGTATGGTAAATATATAAAAATGAACAGCAAAAATTTACGCAAGAGAATGAAAATAGCTTACCGAAATTATACACGAAAAAAACTTATTAACCTTGCTCTCTATGCATCACAAAATGCTAAAAGAATTTCAATTGCTCTAGATATCCCATTTGAAATAATAAAAGACGAAGAAATTTATCAATCCCTACATGGAAAAATGATTAAAATCACTTCTCTTAACAGAGTAAAAGCTAATAAAAAAGGGCTTACTAAAGGTAGCAAAATATACATAAATAAAAATAACTTAACCTAGATGATCACCATAATTTTTGAAAACTAAAAAGTTACTACATTAAATATAGGCTTCGTCATAGTATTTACCTAAAAAAAGGCGCTATTCTGCTTACAATTTTCAATATTTTAACTCCCAATAAAAAGAATCTAAAAACCAGATAATTAACAAAATTAAGACATGATAAGACGCATATTATCGCCAATTAAGACGCGTTACAAATATGGTACAAATAGATAATTAAAAACGATTAAAAACGATTAATAACAATTAAAAACAATCTCATTCAAATAGCAAAAACCGTGGTTTTACCACGGTTTTTTAATATTTAGAGATTGTTATTAATCGTTGTTAACGAACTTTATATAACATAACAATATATGATAATCAATTAGTTAAATAAAAATGGTACAAATATGATACAAATAAATGTATAATATTTAGCACAAAAAATTACTAATAATCAGTAAAATACTATAGTATTTCCTTATTTAGAAATTGCACATCAAGTATTAATATGCAATTAAAGTGTATATTTCAAATGATTTATTATCAAATATATATTTAAATATTTATGAAAAAAAATAAAACGGAAAAAGTTCACAGAAATAGGCTTCGGAATAGAGATTTAAAACTTCTATGGGGACTATCAGGTGGTATTTGTGCTTATTGCAAAATTCCATTTATTGATATGGAAAATTTGACATATATTGTACATCAAGCACATGTAATAGCTAGAAGTGATAAAAGCTTGCCTAGCTACAGAGACATTCCTTTGCAAGAAAAAGACAGGTACGAAAATCATTTTCTTCTACATCCTACATGTCATGAAGAAACTAAGTATTACTCTTTGGAAGAACTTCAAGCAATAAAAGTGAATCATGAAAGACATGTGAGAGACACATTAACCGGGACTTACCATCCCTTTCCAATAGGAAGAGGAAAATTTGCAAAATATCCGCATATTACCTATTATCCTATTGAGAAAAAATTTAATCCTCTAAAATCCTATGTATCTATTCTTATTTCAACAATAATGATCATTGTATCATTACTTTATGTAACATATATAGATGATAAAAAACTTGATTCATCGATCTTTCTATGCATTATCTTAATTTCTTTCAGTCTATTATATATAATCAAAGCAATAAAAGAGATAAAGCAAAAGCCGAACGAGATCCTATATAAAGGAAATTGTATTTTTACTGGATGTAATGGTAAAGTCAATATTAGACGCCCGTCACCTATTTGGGATTCACTTTCCAAACAAACTGTTCCAGAACCAGGAATAGGAATTTGTAATTTTGACCACACTCATACCTTTACCGTTTCACGAGATTTATCTATTTCTAACAGAGGTGATTATCATGAATTTAAAATTAACATTCGATAGCCAATAGAATCACAACTCGTACTATGCGAAATGGATTTTCCAATGAGTTAATATGACCTAGATTTCCAATAAGGAGAAATCGAACCTATGTTTAGTTTAATTAGTCAACACTTAATCTGTTTTTCAAAGTTATTTAATTTGATTATAACTGTCAGATTAAGTGTTGACTAACTAAGTTAACTTAAGTAAAGTCTTATCACATTATTTTTTAAATTTTAACTACGTATCATGCTCACCATTAATAGACATTCTTAAATTTGTTTTTCAATATCGTCAAAATAAGGATGTTTTATTGTGTTTACAGTACCTGTACATTCTGATGTTACAACAAAATCTGGATAAGGATTTTCATTATTAAGAAGTCTACAAAAATCGTGAATAGTATAACACTTGCTTTGGCTATTGTACATATACAAAGTTGGGGCATTAATAATAAAAATGCCTACAACTTCAAAATCATTTAAATCCACTTCAATTGGATCAGTGACTCTTAATTTAAAATGGTTTTGAATAACAACAATATTATCCTTTACCCAGTCCGTTTTTCTTTTCAACTGGTTTTCGTATTTATCTTTAAAATTACTGTAGTCTCTTTTCCAGTTATTATAATCAAATCGGGATCGATTATGTTTACATTCTGAAACATATATTTTTTTGTTATTTAAATCGAGAAAAAGAATATCAATATCACCAATTGTACTATCAATATTAATAAATTGCTTCTTATGAGTCTGAAAGCTCTTAATATCAATTTCAAACGGAAACTTTTTCGATCTGATTATTTCAGATATAGGGTTTTGAAGAACTTTATCGTGCGTATTATCAACTTTTTCAATAAATTTCTTTAAATCATTATTAACCTTCCATTCTGGAGGAAAAATTCCAAATGGAAAGCAATTTGTTGATAGCTGTGAAATACTTTCCATCCATTTGTTAACACCAATAATATGGTATTGTTTATCATCAATGGTATATTCTAAAATAGGTCGATACATATGTCTATATATATCTTGGTTTTTATAAAAGCACTCTTCTATACTTAAAGCATTTTGCTTTTTAATGGTCAAACCTTCATAGAAACTATCAAGAAATGTATGATCAACAGCAGTATTAGCCTTAATCCTTTTAACAATTTCAGGAAAATGTGTAACACCTAATCGGTTCTCAGGTTTTTGTAAATTTTCTGCAACAAAGTAACATAGATTATCATATTTAATAGAATATTTATCTTCAACTAAATGTTTAAAATCATGAAGGCAATCCGAGAGAGCAACTTCTGAATTATGATTGTTTAAATCATTGAAAATATACGAAAAGAATAATGGGTAAGGCTGATAGGTTAGAAAAGCAATTTCTTTTTCTTTCCTTTCATATTTAACACCTATTGCTTTTGGAAATAATTGAACTCTTGCTAAATATTCGCTGGAAATAAATGCCCACTCACCAATATAAATTAATTCTTCAAGAAACGTGCAATAATCTAACATATTATCCTGCATTTCATTAAAAAAAATAGGAGCACCTTTAAGGTTATATTTTGTAGACTGTTCAAGTATAATCTTTAAAATTCGGCGTGATCCCGCAAATTTTTCTTCATTAATACTTAGCCGATACCCT
Source organism: Elizabethkingia occulta (assembly GCF_002023715.1). Lineage (GTDB taxonomy): Bacteria > Bacteroidota > Bacteroidia > Flavobacteriales > Weeksellaceae > Elizabethkingia > Elizabethkingia occulta. The sequence goes on along the minus strand of NZ_MAHX01000013.1, from coordinate 296,594 downwards.
TCAATTTGTTTTTGATGCAGCTCAATTGAATCTTCATGTAGATTATGACAAAATAAGTAAAATGAAAATCTTTTTTCACTTTGAATCTTGTCTTCCAGTTTTTTACAGAAAAATGTAAAGCTGAATTTAAGAATTTCACCTACTGTTTTAGGGTCAGTAATTTCAACTTCTGTTTGAAAAAATTTCTCTTCTAAAAGCTCAGAGAGTTCAGGCCAGTAAATATCCTTGTATTTATCATCTGAAATAACAATCCTTTTACCTTCAATATTGTATCCTGGCATTTTTAAGTTTTATAGTTATTAGTAAGTATAAAATTATAAAAATAGACTTGCTTATGATTAGAAGTCATAAAATAAATTACACTGATTTCTAAATTTATTTTTTTTTGCTTTTTTAAGAATATAGTTTCTGTAATTATGTATAAATCTTGTCATACAAATCATCAATTTTGAAATTAAGATTTCTAACCTCCTTATTGTTCAATATCTTATTAATCCCCAATATGATTAATTGAGAAACAATCACTTTCATCTCCCAGTAAATATCTTGTGAAAGCACGTCTTTCCCATTAAGTTTTATATATTCATATCCTCTGTAGTAAGATCCTCCATGCGCTATTTCATTCCTAATTTTAAAAACAGCATCTAAAATTCCTTTCATTTTTTTAGCATCGTTCTTATTTTGTGTCAAATGAATTATACAAAACAATTTCATAAAATCAGATGATGCATTTTTTTCAAATAATCCCTCCATTGCATAAACCAAATCCAGGAGCTTATCCATATCCTCAACATGAGATTCAACACTTATTAAATATCTTTTTAAAGACCATAAATTACAATCCCATACTTTAGCAATTCCTGATAAATTGTCTTTCAGATTTATTATTCGTGATTTAGTAATTAAGACATGATGCATGAAAACATCTGTTTTCAGATCTTCGTAAAAGTTTCTCTTCTTTGACTTGAAGTGAATAATCCCACCATTAAAAACGTTATTCAATCCCATCACGGAAGTTGTTGGGAAAGTTAAGTGCAATGCAGATAAAAATAGAAATGAAATCTCTTTCTGTAGTGCCTTATATTGATTATAACTCTGAATAAAATCATAAGGAATTGAATTCAGATTTTTAATTTGATCTCTGGAAGGTATTATTGTTTTTCGGGTTAATTGAGTTTCTATTATGGCTATTCCTGTTGAATAATGCCAGTTCTTATAATTATTATCAACATTAAAATATGAATAAATCATTCCTAGATTATTAAAAACATAATTTTGGACACGATTTGTTTCAACAAAACCACTCCTAAATTTTGGCAGAATTTTAATCAAAACTTTTTCAACCTCATCAGAAACAAAAGTTTTCAGACCATAGTTAAACCCATATTCTATTTTTTTTTCTGAAATATTTAATGTAAGAATATGCTTTACATTGTCGGTAATATCAAGAATTATTTCCTCATCAGAACTATCATCTGCATCGAAATAGCAGGGAATAAGCCATTGAATTTTGGTACTCATATAAATATTACTTTAATAATTTTGAATCACTAATTTATGAACCAGTTTATGGCTTTTTACTTACCTGTTTAGCTTGTTCTAAAAGCTCATAGTATAACTCTTTAAAATTACGATAATGTGTATCTGTAACAAAGTTGTGAGAAAACTGTTTGTCCCACAATTTTAAAAATAACACCAAAAATGCCCATACAGAACTATCTTCGGATGGGTTAATTAAATCTAAAGCATTTTCAATTCTAACATCAACATCTGGATGATCATTTCCGCCCGATAGATCTTGGCTAACAAAAAGCATCGAGGCCAAACCTACAACTATCGCTAAATGACTTACAAGTGGCTCTCTGCAATTTCCCAAGAGTAAAGATATTGCTCGCGAATCTGCTTCAATTTCTAATGTTTTGACACTTTCTCCTTCCAGATTATTTTCAACTCTTTTTTTTATATGTTCTAATTCTGCGTGTGCTATTTCGTGGAATAGAATAAAGTTAATTGCTTCTACATACAGATCATTAGCTCTAGGAATATAAAAACCTTCATCCGTCTTTTCATCAAAAATCTCAGGATTAGGAAAATATTCTGTATCCCACTTTGAATAAACTCTCACTAATGATTTGGCATAATCAAATAATTCTTCCGTAAGTTTTATTAATTCTATATTTTGATTTTTGTGAGTAGGAATACCTCTTTTAACTTGATCAGGAATTACGATTCCCTCCTCATAAAGAACAAACATCGAAAAGCTGATCATCCAAAGGTAAGACAGATATGTTTCGTGAATATATATCATTCCATCTTTATCAACACGGGGTGTTTGTTTGTTCCTGAGAGGTAATTCTTTACCTACATAACTAATACTATCACTTAGCTTTGAGCTTATTTGTAATAACTTTATAAATTCCTCATTTCTCTCAAGTAAACGTGTAGTTAAATTGTGTTTTAGTACTCTTATCGGCTGGATACCTATATGGTTTTTACCTCTAACGCTTTTTTTCATGGTAATTAATTTTCTACAATATACTTCTATAATCTTCTATTTTCTCTATGGTAATTTTAATTTACGCCTTGGTTATAATTTTTCTCAGAGATAAGCGTGTTTATTTTTAATTCCTATTTAAATATTGTTCATTTCTAGTTTTCATTTAGCAGAAACTTTTCTGCGAACACATCCATCTTAGATTCTTGCGCTTTTATTTGATTTTTCACAAAATCTATTCTTTCATTATCTAAGGTTAAAGTTTCATTAAATAAAGATTTTTGGAGATCCTTATAATCTTCAAAACAGTTCAATAATTCTAAATGAATACTTTTCTTATGAATAGGTACCGTTATTGATTCTAATTTAATAATTGTATCATCCAAATTTGAGATGAGATAAGATAGATTATCTTTAATCTTAAAAAGCTTTTGTACCTCATCAAATTCGGCATCAATATCCTTATTATGATATACAGGTTTATACTTCCACTCTTTCATTATTTTTTTTATTTTACTTCTCCAGTTCTCAGTTAAAAAAACAGATTGAAATGATTTTAGATCAAGCAGAACAACAGACAGTAAATCTTGGTGAAGATGTTTTAAATTTTCCAAATCTAGATGTGAAATGGGTCTATTATGAGCTTCTTCCCTTCTTAATTTATTTAAAGTATCCATCGAACTTTCAAATTGTGCAGGGCTTTGGAAATAATTTGCGAATAGATTAAAGTTAGATAAGATAATTTCTTTCACTTGTAATGTAAAAGTATAAGCAATCAAAATATTACCCTCATTACAATCTACTCCAAAATTGTTAAAATAGATTTTCTTAACATCCCTTTTTATTTTATTATCAATTTCATTATCCCACCACTCATCACCAAATTTATCTTTGAACTTTAATTTTACAATTTCTCTCAATCCATTCTCAATTTCAGAAATTATCTGCTTAGCTTGAGCAAGGCGATAGTCTTCTGTATTTTCCTGAAAAAAAGTTGATGTAAGCCATTCAATGGATCTTCCGGTTCCAATAAATTCTGCTGTAGCTTTAGTCGATAAAGCATATAAAATTTCATTATCGTCTTCATCAAAGGCTCGGACTGCATAATTTTTCAAATCAACATTATCATATTGATTGTTTCTGAAGATACCATTAAAGCACCCCATAATTGCGGTCATTTCCAATTTTATATCATATGAATTTCTTGCAACAGCATAAAAGTCGCAGCAAAGGGTATCTTCATTAAGAAGGTAAACATCTTTGACATTTACTTTTTTACAACTCTTATTCAAAATATGGATTATCTTCAGTGAGCCACTTACCACATTTGTTAAATTCTCAATTGTTATCATTACTACAGTTTCAAAAAATTATTTAAAATAAATGTTAAATAATGTCTTGTTTTATAAAGATTAATTAAATTACAGTACAGTTAAAAAGCTATAAAATTCCTATTTCTTACTAAATTGTTCTAAAACTTTGTATTGTAAATGATTCAGGATATCAAGAACATAAGCGAGATGTTTTTCAGCATTCATTGTTGCAAAATGTATCACTTGCATTGATTGATATGAAGGCATTTTTAACTTTCTTTCAAAATCAGGGTCATTTTGTCCTAAAGGAATACTTATCAGTTTCTCTTCTCCGCCTAATATATTCGCTGGCGTAAAATGGGAAAATCCATCTCTGAATTTTAGCTTATATTTATTTAATTCATTTGCTTCCTCTTCACTAAGTATTTTGTATTTTTTACATCTCTGAATATTTTTGTCCATACTTCTCCCAGCGTACATCTTATCAGCCTGAATATATTTTTTTATTATTTCTTCATCACCATAATCTGCAACAGTACCAACCTCAAATTGTATTAAAGTAAGCTTTAATGCTCTTTCAAGAAGTAGATTTGTATTAGTAATACTAGGGATATAAGCATTAATAATCAAGCAATAGACTGAATCCTTAATATGCTGTTCCAGATCCCTGAACAAAAACAAATTATCTACATACAAATACTTTTTATACTGCTCATATCTAGATTCCAGGCCATTACTAAAAATCTCTTTAAGATCTGTTTTATTAGCAGCGTCAATAATTTCTGATAACTTCTCAAATTCCTTATCATCGTTTTTAAAGGAATTCAAAACACTATTCTTATATTTCCACTTTTCAATTTTTTTAGCTTTATCCATATTAATATTTTAACATTTACAAATTTTCTCTTCAAAATCTGGCTGACCATAAAAGGTAAATCTAATTTCACAGTCGGGACATTCGTAGACGTTCATCTTGTCACCACAGTTCATGCAGACTCCCATTATACTATGTTCATTACCTTCTTCATGAATATTTAATGTATCGTAAACGATTGCTTTTTTAGCTTCACAATCTTCGCAGTCAATATAACCTGCTGCGTATTCTAGATTTAAATTACAACAATAACATATTTCATTATTTGGAGAAAATGTCTTTTTACAACAATTTATGCATTCGTATGCTAAACCGGAATATTCGACTGCCATTCTACGCATTTCATCAACATAAGGTTGAAATGATATCAACTCGTTAAAATCTTTTCTATCCAAATGCTCCTCATAAAATTCTGAGGGGCTTTCAAATTCAAAACTGATATCTGTCAGTAAAGGCATCAGTAAATGCGTTACAGCAAAAATTAATTCTTTTTTGAGATTAATGATTTCGTCTTCGGACAAAAATAAATTTAAATGTATGAGTTTATTTCTATACAATTGAAATTTAGTAAGGTGATCAAAATGGAGATCCGTAAAAAAGACCAAATCGCTATTGTCTTTAAAAATATTCTTTAGCTCTTCATATGTCTTAGTCTTTAAATGATTTTGTTTAAACTTTTCCAAAAGGGTTTCGCTAGAAAAAGCCATGTTATTTTTTAAAATAGCATTAATGTCAACTTCTTTTATTAAGTAAGCCTTTAGCGATAATTCTATTGATGTCTGGATATAAAGACAGGATATAATTGCTATTTCCGGATCAAAAACTTCTTTATCATTCTGTATAATTTCTTTAATTCCACGTTTTAAAAATAGAACTGCGTTCTTGTAGATTGTTGAATAGATTTCCTGCAAATTTATATCCATATTTGAGTATTTTTTAAGCATTAATTGGTTAGGTTCCTATTTTCATAATACAAAATAAACAACTTATTGCGCATTCTTTTTGCGTAGTTTGATAATATTATAATTAAATAACAAATACACAAAAACGCTTTAAATAAATTTCATGAGTGTTTTTATATTCTAATTATCAATAGGAGTTGTTCATTAAAAATAAGAAATACCAATTATCTTCTTCTCATTACTGCCACTACATTATCTACACTGATATTTTTTTCCTGATCCGATATTATATTTACTTTATTTTTGAATTCCGCATTATCAATAGATTTTACTGAATTTTTATATAAAATCCTATTTTCAACAGATCTCTCCTTAATCAAATCCACGTTTTTGTTCCTTTTTAAACTTTCTTCTTTTTCTTTTTGATATTGCTCTACTAATTTGTCTTTTATTTCAGGAAGTTCTTCCAATCTCTTATCCAACTCAGTAATTTTTTCTTCTGTAGTTTTTGACTGATTCTCAATTTCTGTAACATTCACTCCTTTTTCAGCTAAATTTTGGATTGTTTTCTGAACTTCTAATTTTGTAAGATCAATTGTTTTCTGATAAGAGGAAAGTTGATTTTTCCAATACTCTCCATCTTTTTCTTCTTTAGAGTATCCTAAAATTCTATTATAATTATGTTCTGCTTTGGTCACCTCTTCTTGAACTTTGATAAAATCCTCATATTTTCTTAATACAAAGGCTCTATCAGCATTGAACCTATCTTTTTCATTTTCAATTCGCTTTTTCATAAGCTCAATCTCAATATTAGCCCTTGTTTCCGGATTGGTAATAATAGCAGTTTTTAATTCCTGCGTACTTATATCGGAAATATCCAGGACATCAGCTCCTTTCTTCATTGCTTCCAGATAACGGGCTTGTTTGGATTGCAGTTTCTGAAGCATAAAAACATCAATACTATCATTTGTCAGCATAAAATTGATTCTCACATTTTCGTTTTTATTTCCTTGCCTCCATGCCCGCCCTTCAACTTGTCGTAAAGCAGTAAAATTATAAGGTAAAGACAAGAGATATACATCAGTTGTATTTTCCTGAAGATTCATTCCCTCTTGAATGGCTTCACTTCCAATGATTACTTTTATTTTCCCGGAGTTGAATTCATCTTGAATCTTTAGCCTATTAGGCTTACTCGTGGCTCCGGTGATAATTCCAATTTCTTCCGGTTTATAGCCAATTTCATTAACAAGATATTCTTTCAGCTTTGGAAACTCTGCAACTGCCAATTCAGAATAAATAATTTGCCCTAAGTCCGGAATGTCTTTTTTATTCTGTCGAATCAGCTCCATAGTCTGTTTTAACTTTGGAGAATTTTCTATGAATTCCTGTATAGAAGGTACTTCCCCATCATAATAAATCGACAAATATGGTGATATGGCAATCAATCTGGCATTAAGAATATGGGTTAGAATTGCTCCTTTCTGCGTTTCACTAAAACTTTCATTAAGTAAATCATATTGCTCTTTTGTCAGATCATTTTGTTCAATTTTATATTCTTTGTTGATTTTATTGGGTCTCTTCAATTCAGAATTATCCTCTTCTCCTTTAATATCAATGAATTCAGAAAGCAATTGTTGGAAAAGAGAATTATTCTTAAACCTTCGGACATTAGCCTTAAATTTCACATCACCTTTGGCATCGATTTCCATATCGTTATCAGCCTCCATAAAGGTTTCAAAAAATGTATTGACATTGAAGTAGCCAGACTCTTCCAAACGTTTATTAGCAATCAGAGATAGAATCGAATAATACTCCAAAGGCTTATTGGTAAAAGGTGTAGCGGATAATAGGGTTATATTTCTCCCATTATTTTTATCCTGAATATACTGTGCACTCATCCAGGTATTGATTCCCAGTTTGGAAGTCTGCTGGTTTTGGCTTCTAAAATCTGAAGCAAACCCACGGTCTTCAATTCTAACCTTTCCTACAATATGATTGGCATTATGTACTTCATCATAAGTAAGATGATCAAATCCAAAATCTTCCCAATCATAGATTTTACCTCGCTTCATCTTTCCTTCGATTTCCATCTCTTTCTGTAATTCAATTTGCTGATCCCTTTCGCTGATAGAGTTTACACTTTTCAGTTCACTTTCTGATATATAAGAAAATTTGGAAGCTAACTCCTGGGTAATATTTTCGGAAAATCCGATATTATTAAAACCTTCATAAGTAACTATGGTAATCTCTCCGTCTATGTTATCAAATTTTGATAGATCATAATCTTTACCAAGATTTCCTAATACATTCACTTTGGCATTTGGAATCGTTTCAAAAATAGTTTCCACCCATTGCTTCAGAATACTATCGTTAGGAACAACAATTAAAGGCCTTTTTGCGTTTCCACGTTCCATTGCTTCATGCATGGAGAGAATTCCGGATAAAGTCTTCCCAAATCCAACCTCATGCGCCAATAATCCAACACCTTTTGTGGTCTGTCTTCCGATTCCTGCTTTTTGAACCTCGGTTAATCTTAACTCCTTTCCTTTAAAATTACGATGAATCTTAGAAAATAATGGAAATTTTGAATAATCCGGAACATGGATATTATTATAATTTCGGTTGAAGTCTTTTACAAAGCGTTCCTTTAGCTCATCTGATAATTCTTGCCTTAAAAATTTATAAAATAAATCATTGGCTGCTGCCTTCCTCCTTTCTCGGACAAGAGCATTTCTTTCTCTATCACTTCCCGTAACAGTTTCATTATCTACAAAACTTCTTACTTCCCATGCTGAGGAACCAGCAAAAGCATCACTGGATAATGTTCCAACAAAATCTGTAAACTTTTCAGCAAGATTGTATGATACCATAGCCTTTTCTGTTTGTCTTGTACTGGAATTCCACTGGTCTTTCTCTACATAACCTAACCCAAATTGATGTATAAATTCGTGATTGGGACTAATAAAAATCTCATCCAATAACTTTGGCTTAGGCAAAACACTTTCTAAGAGTGCCTTTTGTTTTGAATATTGAGCTTCAGAATATCCTTCCGAAAAAGAAGCTTTAAAATCAATTTCTAATTGCTCTAATTTTTTATAAATATTACCTTCAACATAATAAAAATCATGCACCCATTTTCCATCAATAAAATTAGCGTATTCCTTGTGCTTACCATTCTTATTTAAAACTCCTTCATAATTTGTATCTCTAAAAGCCTCAATCTCTGCATTAGAAAGCTCCAAGCTATTTTGAAGCGATGTATTTACAATATCATCACATTTAAAAAATTGATATTTTAAAATTCCTTTTTTAATCTCTGGTTTAGTCTGAATTCTATATTCAGTATTCTTTTCATTTTGGGACTGAAGAATCTTATCCGATTTTTGAAGAATTTCATTAGTTCGGTTTTGATCAAATTTCTTTGGTTCACTCGCAATTTGAGATTGAATTTTCGCGTACTTATCAATCTCCTTTACGACAGCTGGAGATTTGAATTTTATAGCACCAAGTACTGAAAGTACCTGTTCAACCTTTTCTTGTACTTCAGTAAGATCTACAGCAGCAGGTTCACTAGCTATAATTTTTTCCGTTTGAGCCACCGAATCCTTATTTTTTAAGATGATCTTAGGTTCTTCAGCTTCCAGAAATAAATCTTCAAAAAGATTCCCGATTCTTTCAACTTCCTTTTTGCCCCTTTGCCGTTCTATTTTTAATAAAGCATCCTCTAAATTTCCATGAACATAGTTTTCTTTTCGCCCAAAACGATTGGTTTTTTCACGGGTTTCGCCTAGAATTTTTTCAGGATTAATTTCAAAATAATCGGAAATATCTCTGGAAATTTTCTGCGAATCCTTTTTTAGAATAATAATATCCGTACCAATACCAGTTCCGGCAAAAACTCCACTAGGTAAACGAAAGCCTTCTATTAATTGAGCATTTTTTAACTGGCTTTGCCTGTTTAGCCAACCCGATGGGAGTACCATTGCCAAAATGCCATCTGCTTTTAAAGAATCTAAAGAGCGTTTGACAAAGTAATCCTCATATTTTGAGATTTTGGGTTCTTCCCCCAAGCCTTTGTAAAGTCCCCGATGTTCCCCGTAGGGTGGATTACCAATAACCAAATCATATTTTTCAGAGAATTCCTTTTTATTACCCTTTTCATCAATAAATTCGGTTTCAAAGGAACGGAGATGAATATCAGCTTCAGGATGAAAAACTTTTGCAATTTTTGCTGTAGTTTCGTTGATTTCAAAGGCTGTAACATTTGTCTTTACTCCCAGCTCTTTTGCAGCATAGAGAAAGTTTCCTGTTCCTACACTAGGCTCTAATACCAAAATTTCCTGTCGGTTTTTAAACTGATCTTTGATTAAATTGCGGATAGCATCTACAATCTTTGAATCGGTGTAGTATTCATCTAATATCCCCCTACCCTCTTTTGCTGTACCGCCACTTTTGAACTGTCCACAGAAATCTTTCAGATCATTTGTAAGATTAAGATTTTCTTTTAGAATGATTTTGCTGTCCCTTGAAACAAAGCAAGTTGCAGAAACAATTTCTGCAACTTGCTCATTATTAACTTTCTGCCCTTTATATTTTGAAATAAGAATCTCTACATCCTCATTATTTTTATGGGATGTATTTAATTCTGATCCTGATCTGTCGGATAAAGTTCTCCCGGATATGATTCCGCCCACGGAATATTTTCTTCCTTCATTTTCTTCATCATGCTGCGATTGTGCTCCACCATTGGATCTTCCTCTTTCTCTGTTTCCCAGATCGCTCCGCCTTGTGCCTGCAAGTCCATTTCCAGCATGGTTGCTGCCCATATCTTGTCCTCCTTGGTTATTTCCGTTTTGCTCGGATTGGCTTCTTTGGAGAGATTTTCCAGAATCTCGTTCAGAAAATTCGGTTCCCACGTGCTGAGCGTTGGAAATTCCGTTTCGTTTAATATTATCGTTTGCATCTTCTGAGGTTTTTGGTTCGACTAAAGTAATATTTTTATTTTGAAGACCTACTTTGTTTTCTAAATATTCACTGAGATTTTCATTCCCGGTTTCTGATATGCCATATAGTGGACGGATATCCTTGATATTTTTATCATTCAGCTCTCTAAGGATTTTGAGTGTTATAATATTTCCCTCACGGTCTCCATTAAGACAAAGAAATATTTTGCCCTCATAATTCTGATACCTGTTAATAAGCTTTTTGGTATTTATACCAGAATGAATCGCAACAAGTGTTCTGTTGTTAATCTGATTATTTAATTTCAGAAGCTCTAAAAATGAAAGTCTGTCCTTGCTGCTGCTAAAAACAACCATTTCATTCTTACTCCCTTCTATTACTGAAATCTCATCTTCTTTATATACTAGCTGATTTTCACTCACTTTTCCGGATTTTTACAAAATGATTAAATTCAAAAATATCTTTGGCAACATCGTCCCAGTTCTTTCTGGGTAGTAACTGTAAGGTCACAAACAGATCATCCTTTTTACTGTAAGAATCTATACGCTCTAACCTCCCTTTATAATCCTTTTCTGCATGCTTATACAGTGAATAAGGTAAAATAGTATCTGTGGGATAGATATAGAATCTCGTATAAGTCCACGGAGAATTAATCTCAAAACGTTTATATTTTTTATGAAATAAAACGGTATCAGAAAGGTTTTTTCTGTTCCTGTAGTTGGAAATCCATTCTTTTGAAAACACAGCTCCCTCTTTCTTTTCCCAAACTAGTAAAGGTTGCTGCCTCGTAGAAATATCCGAAAGGATAATATTACGCTCGGACAAATCTATTGGATAGCATAAAGAATCCTTCATGTAATAGCACTGCTTATTAATCTCAGGAAAGGAAAGATCCGGAACCAGCTCTATCAGCTGATCATGAGAATAATTTATTCTTGATACATGAAAACTCTGCATCTTATTGAGTCCCTTGGATGCATCAAAATAAACGTTTGAAATAACATCAATTCCGCCTTTATCAGATTTGATTTCTTTATGGCATGAACTATTGGTAAAAAGAAAAACCAGGTACACCAATATTAAATTTATCTTCATATTATTAAATTTTTAAAAAGCGGTAAATCACCATTAGACTTACCGCTTTAAAATAATGGACAGGTATAATTTTATCGTTTAATGCTTTGCTCCTTTACATTGGCCTTATCATGTCCTCTCTCATCCTCCATCCCCTGCAAAGGTTTATTGGTATTGATCCTGGTCATATCCTGATCATAAAGGTTCAAATTCTTGTATTGTGCGTTTAAAACCGCTTTTGCTTCAACCACCTGATCATTCTCTTTTATCTTTACTTTTACTATATTCCCTTTTTCCAGAGATTTGATTGTGCTGTCTTTATACTCCGGCTTATCAAATATCAAGTTGGATTTTTCGACAATCTCAGCAGTATCAATACCATAGTTTTTATAAAAATTCTGGAATTTGTAATTTCCTTTTTCAGTTTTGGGTTCACTAAAATCGAATCTCACAAAGGCAGGCTCCTTTTGATCAGTCTTGGGATTAAGAAACTCTATTTTCACACTGCGCCCTTCCAGAAGGTTTACAGCCTCTTTAGCCGTAAAAGTATTTTCACGGTTTACCGGAAAATTATGGGATATCTCTTCATTTTTATCATTTGCTAATTTTGCGTGATAAGAATTAAGGAAAACACCACCACTTTCAGTTTTATTGAATTTCAAAATAAAATCTACCTTATTTCCGGGCAAAGTTTTATCGGAAGAAGCTTTAATTTCAAATTCATTTTTCTTTAATTTAATTCCTTTTTCCAAATCTTTGTGAAGCTTTTCATCTTCTCCAAAACCAAGATATTTCATCTGGTCTTTTAGGTATTGTACCTGATTAAATTCTTTTGTTGTTTCCATAATGTTAGAATTTGGGTTGTTAAACTTTATATCATTTATTGTTAATATTTTAAAGGAAGGCAAGTTATCTTCGTTTAGATAGTTTTTTAAAATTTCGCCATTTCCTAATAATTCATAAGATTCGCCGTACTCCTGCTTTTCCAATAAGCCAAAAACTAATGCGTATTTATCATTCTTCGATAGTTGGTGTCCATCAAGAACATCAGGTATTTGATCCAATTGTTGCTTTGTCAAAGAATAATCATCGTCTGTTGTTCCAAATTCAGTTTTTTGCGCATAAGCTGCTCTTTGATTCTCAGTAATCTGTAATTTTTCAAGTATGAATTCATTTTCTTTCATAAAGGTTCTGTAGTTGAGCAGATCTTTTTTTTCCTCTACTGAAAGTTTCGGGGAAAGATCATTTTTTGCCGCCTTTTCTTTTAAGTTCTGTTCCGCAAATATTCTAAAGTCGAATAATGTTTGTGGATGGTTATAATGATCTCTCAGAGTTCTCCATCCACTGCCATCGGGTAATCTGTATTCTTGAGTTTGAAGATCATAGCTGTAGTAGCTATTTTCACTCGGGCTTATCAACGAACCGCTACCATCATCATATTCCCGCCAGATCCATCCTTGCGGAAGACCGGATGCGGGAACCAGATTTTCTTCAAAATCTTCTTTTAAAAACAGATCTTCAAATCCAAGATTGTTTTCTTCCCAATCAAGATCACGTGTACTTTTCCTGCTTTCAGGTGAATCTTTGATGAGTTGATTGACTTCAGTATTAAAGTTATTCTCTACTCTTTCGTATTTGTGGTAATGGTAAGCCATTCGTTCCTCAATCTGTCTATTGTCTAATCCTGAGCTTAAATCAGTCCTATTCTGAAATTCTTTTGCCCATAAATCGAAAAGTAAATTGTGCCTATCTGACGGATTATCTATTCTGACTATTGTATTTCTTTTGTTATCTACAAACTGTAGGATTTTATCATCATCGTAATTATTTAGAACTTCTACCGCATATTTTGCCGTTATATTTCTGAATTTTTCCTGAAAACTATTACCAATTAATTCATTTACAGAATAAGGATGAGTATTTACAGAATGAGACATTTTAGCTTTATTCTTAAATTGATAAATAGCGATGAACTTTTTTTCCTGACCGGAAAACTTCCGTTCTCCATCCTTAAACCATTGTTCCGGAGACGTATTTTTCATCTCTTTTACAAAATTTTTATAAGCTCTAGTTATCGGAGTAATATTCTTATCATACCAGCTTAAATCATTGACCAATTCCATATTTTTTTGATTATTAATAGTCAGATTTTCTAATTTTTGCTCTTTCGGATCAATGGCACGTAAATCAAAAGGATCTGCATCCAGCCCGTAATCAAACGTATAACCGATAGCTTCGCATTCTTCCTGAAAAATGGCGCAATCATTATAGTCAAGTCCCTCGTACATTGCCTTTTGCTGCCATTTATCACATACGGCCTTCAGTTCTTCAGGAATAAGCTCATAATCTTCAAATAAATCCATTCTTAAATTTTATTTACTTTGAGATTCTACTATATATTAGGCTTATCAACAGAGTTTTATCTTCTAAAACCCCTTTTTTCATCCCTCTCCTGCTGCTGTTCTTCTCTCATTCGGTTACCATCCTGGTAGAGATCAGGATCGTTTACATTCAACTGAACATCCGATTTTTCCTGTTTTTGAAAAATCCCATCAACAATATCTATCTCTCTTGATACTATATTCAGATCACGGGAAATCTCTTTTGCGATTTCAGGTGGAAATCCTAGTTCTAACTTATCCTGAATAAATGCTTTAAGCTTTAATAACTCATTTTTGTAGCGACCAAGTTCCTGAGCATCCTTTTTATCTGCAATAATGGCAGTAAGCTCAGTAGCATGTCCAATCAAATCAAACTCAAATACTTTATCTGTTTCTTCATCAAAGACAAAAGCCTTCTTTTCAAGTCCCAGAAACCCCAAAGGCAATTTATTTGAGACTTCCTTTATATCAGTGTATTCAATTCTCTTTTCACTGTTTTTAAGGAGTTCCGAAAGATTTTTATCACGTTCTAAAAAAATGACATTAAGCCTACTATTATTCTCAACGAGCTGAAAAGTGGCTCTTTTTTTATCATTGTCTGCAACGATCGTATATCCTTGTAAAAACCTCTGAATATCTTCAGGACTTAATTTTTTGGAAAATGTATTGTCCTGGTCAATAATTCCATATTTCTTGAGTTCATCTGTGGGTAAATTATTATTTTTCATTTTTAATCTATTTAGTAGGGTTTGTATAATGCTGTACTGGTATTAGGATAGGTTATCATAAGGTTATTGACTTTTATTAAATCATTTAGAAAATCAGCTGGGTTGATACTTTGCCCGAATTCTTTTACCGAAAAATGTAAATGTGGGCCTGTAGAATTTCCGGTATTTCCACTCTTTCCAATGATAAATCCGGCTTTCACGGGCTCTCCGACTTTGTAATAGACTTCCGATAAGTGCAGATAAGCCGTTTCAAAGCGGTTAAAGTGCCGTATCTTAATATAGTTACCACCGCCACCAGGGTCCCAGCCACTGGCCGTTACAACTCCATCCATTACAGCATATATATTTTCATAATAAGCTTTTAAATCAATGCCTCCATGCATTCTCTTCGTACCGAAAATAGGATGTACCCTTGTTCCATAAGGAGATGTGATACTCATTGTATTACGCAGAGGCATTACAATTTTTGATAATTGTTCTTTAGGCTCTTCCACAAAGTCATATAAAGCACCGGGGGAGTGATTTTTTAAATCCTCTCTTTTTTTCTCATATCTAAGCTGAGTCACCAGAAGTAAAGAATCTTTTATCCTTTGAATGTCTCTTCTGGAATTGTTTATGTGGCTGTATTCTTTCAACAGTATTTTTAAAGAATCGAGTTCATTCTTCAGATCCGATTTGGTTGTCGTATTGAAGATGTTTTTCCAAAAGCTTTTTCCATTTTTTTTATTTAGCTGCTCATCCTCTTTTTCCGTTTCAGTCATCTTCGGGCTTTCAGGCTTCCTAGGCTGTGAAGGTGAAAGTGTGTTAAATTGGGCAAACATAAAGCTGCTTATTAACAGGAAAATGGGTAAAACCATCTTGTAACGTCTGCCACTTATTATTTTAGTCTGTACCATAATTATGCTTTTACTAATTCTCTGACGATTAATTCCACTTCTTTATTGATTTTTCTAAAATTGGTCATCAGGACCTCCTCTTTACGGTTAACTCCTGCTTTATCTACAAAAGAATAGTAAGTCGGCATAGGCGGAAGTTCCGCTTCCTCTTTTTTAATACTTTTCATATCCAGGTTAATTTTGCCATTCACCGCAGAAGTTTTGTATTCTTCGGTATTATTTTCTTCACCCTGAGCAATAATCCCAACCATTTCCCCGGTTTTAAGTGTTGCTATTTTTCCTGCGGGAATCATAAAATCCATTTTCTCATTGATACTGGTGGTTGTTCCTTGTTGAGAGATTGATTGGGAGTATGATTTCTGTTTTATTTTACCAAAAAGCTTTTCAAGCCAGTCCAATGTATTTTTATCCCTTACGGAACCTGAGAGAATATTTCCGACAATGGCAGAAATAGTATCTGCTACTTCCTTCTTGTAAAACTGGCGAAGCTGTGGAAGTTCCTGAAGACCTAGCATTACAGCAACCCTGTTACTTCTTGCTGTGGCAACCACATTATCAATTTTATGAATGTAAATCGTCGGAAACTCATCAGCAATAATACCTCCCGGTAGATTGTTTTTGGAGTTTATTAAACGTAGTGTCCTGTTGAGTACCGAAGAATACAAGGCTGAATTAATATCCTGAGTTCCCGGATCTGAAGCCAGAATAATAATGGAAGGATTATTCCTGTCTGTCATTTTTAATTCCACTTCATCACCTGAAAACACCCAAAAACTCTCTTTGGTAGCCAATCTGGATAAAAATATCTTCAATGTTCCCACCTGCCCTTCCAATTGATCAAAAGCCTTATTTTCATAAGCTGACTTAAAAGGTGAGAGCAAAGAATACAGTTCTTCATGGGTGAAAAGCGTATCAAAAATTTCCTTATAACTACGGTTCATAAAAGAAAGAATATGAGGTAGATCCGAATACTTTCCGTTTTCGTAAGTAGCAAAAAAATAAATACAGGAGGAAAGAAAATTAATGGCTGATTGTGTGAAGAAAGCATCCGAACCACCTCCGGAACTTGTATTTCCTTTTTGTAAAGAAGATACCATCGCTTCTGCCATTTCCTGAGCTTCAGCCAAGGTTTTTATATATTCTTTTTTAAAAGGGTTAGCCCTTCTTGATTTTTCAACTTCATTAAGATTGATAACGTGAAAACTATAATTATAACCAGAATCTTTACTCTTCTTAAGCAGATAATGGTAATAGGCAATCTGTCCCAGATCAGGAAACTTAAAATCATAAATCATAAGACAAAATCCTTTGGCTATCATCTGTCTGATAGCGGGATTGATTACGCCAAAAGATTTACCTGAGCCAGGAACGCCAATTACCATTGTCCCGCGAAATGGATCGATATTTATCCATCCCTCATGCTTTTTGCCTCCATACCAAAATATATAGGGAATATTGACACTGGTATCGGATTGTACAAGCTCTTGATTTTGATCAAAAGACTCTTCTTCCACATTCCATCTATCTTTTCCCATTTTCTGCTGCATCAGTTTGGAAATACTATCGGCTCCCATCTGAAGGATCACTGCTCCGAGAAAAGAAAGAAAAGCATAAACAACCTGATAAAGATTCATTCCGGGAAAGATTTTAGGTAGTGCAGAATCTCTAGCTTCTTTTTGCCAAACCAAAGAAGAAAACATCATCACAAGACCCAGCACCATAGGAGCAACTATCTCTATAGCAATATTTAAATCTTTCTTTTTCTTGGCTTTTGTACCGATGGCTACCAATCCTATCAGAATAAGTGTGGCAAATTTGGCATTGACAGGAGGATAAATAAAGCTCATCTTAGAAAAGTTCCTGAGCAAATTTGAGAGTACAGGAATATCTGCGTGCAGATAAAATAGTGATGCACAATCCAACGCAACTATGGCATATACTACTTTTTGCAGAAATCCATATATTTTAATCTGATGCTGCTGTTCTTGCATTTATACTATTTTTGAATATTATTATTTATTCTAAATGGAAGCGGAACTTCCGCTGGAGGCCGAACTTCAGCTTAGAAGGTGTCGGCTTTAAGAATATCCGAGTAGTTGATTTTCATTTCCAGAGTTCTTCCAGAAAGCTGCTCTTCTACCAGGCGAATCATCATCACTTTAGAATTCGGGTAAGTAAATTTTTTAAACACATAAATATTCCGGAAATTTTTCCTAAAATATTTTTGGGTATTCAGCTGAAAAATCGGAGTCAGTTCAATGCTCTGATTATTGGTAGCCTTATGAATCTGCTTATCTTCTACAGAAAATTTCAAAGCTTCAATGTCATAGCCCAAATTGGAGTTGTTTTTAAGGGTCATATCCAAGAAAATGTAATCACTCATAACATAGACATTATTGAGCTGGACACTGAGCCTAAGGTTTTTCTCTTCCCGAATCGGATCTTTTTCTGATTTTGTCTGAATAATATTCAACGCAAATTTTCTAAGCTCAAAATTGGAAAACATCATTTTATTGAACTCTATAGGCTGCATTGCCTCAGGTTGAATATGAACATTGGTAACAGTGCTCCTAGTTTCAGAATTCTTGTAAACTGCTTTATATTGGGCAATAAAAGACTGTGCTACTACCGTGACAATACCAATTTGATCTCCATTACTGTGTACAGATAGGTCTTTATTTCCCTCTTTATCGGTCGCATTTGACTTATCTGTAATTTTGACTCTGGCAATATGACTCAATGGTAAATCACCTGTCAGCTGCTGAGTGGAAAGATCAACATATTGGATGGGTTCCGGAGAAATTAGATGAAGACTGATTCCTTCGGTAATGTCTATTTCCGGTAAATCTGAAATAATCTGCTGCTTTGTAGCGGTTTGTGCAGTAAAAAATTGAGCTATGAAAATAAGTAACGTATATAATAGAGCTTTCATCTGTTTATTTTTTTTGTTGATTTTGTGAATCTTTCATTTGTTTTTCATCAATCAGAAATACCTGTGAGCCATATTTTAATTTGGCTTTATTGGTTTTAATCAGATTGGCAATGGACTTTGAAGTAGAGGTAAATAACTTGGAGCCTATACTGGTGAAAAATCCCTGTCCGCCCATATCCATCTGTGTTCCTTGTACAGAGTTACTTCCCATTTCCCGGATCATATCCCGGAAAACGCTCTCCGGTACATACAGACCTTTCATTCCATCAACATCGTAAATAGATAAATTGACAGGATAAATTTCTCCTTTAATGAATGCAGAAACTATAGTAAGATTCACCCTTTGCATTGAGAATCCTGAGATTTGGCCATACAGTATAGAACCTTTCTCTAGTCTTTTATTTCCAACGAAAATATCCTCTAAAAGTCTCAGCCGGATTCTGCTGCCTAAATAACCTTTGTTATTTTCGTCAATGACAGCTTTGATAAAACTGTTTTCTCTTTCTCTATAAAAAGCATTGAACTCACTGTTTATCCCTGATTTGCTGACATTGAATGTTGAATTAAGGAATTCTTCAAGCTTTTCCTTACTAGCTTTTAGCTTTTCTTCAGCCATCAGCTTATTTTGATATTCAGGATCTCGTGATTTTTCTAAAGAATCCATCACCAGCATCTGTTGTTTCAGGTATTTAGCCGGATCAGGAGCCTGTGCTCTATTTAAGGGTTTTGTTCCAGTACTTTCCATAGGACTACTGCTTTCTCCTCTTCCATAGGATTTATCGTTCAGCATTCGGATAATTTCCGAAGACCTTTTATAGTCTCTGTCATTATTTTGCTCTTGCTTGGGATTATCGTAAGAGGATGAATTTCCTTTGGATGAGTACTCGTTTTGTCTTTTAGATAAGCTTTTAAGTGAATCTATTTTTCTTTTTTGAGCTAATGATAACTGGTCTTCATAGTGTAATAGACTATCCTTCTCTTTGTCAAGCCCTTCCAGCATTGTTCTGTTATCCTCTTTTTTGAAAAATGCATCATAAGCATCATTTTTACTCATAATAGAATCCTTAGATTCACCAAGGGAAAGAGAAAGCTCTTTGGGTTTATCCTTAGGAGGCTCCTTTTGGGTAAACCCAGCTCCCACATAAGCAAAAAGAAGTAGGAATGGCAAAGCCAAAAGAGGCAGCACATATTTTTTTTCCTTAAAATTCAGTTTTTTCATTGAGTTTCGATTTTTAGATAAATTGCCCCCGGTGCTACCGGTCATTTTTTAATTGCTGATATTGGTTAAACAAATATTCAATTCTCAGGCTGTCCTGTTTTTGCAGTTGTTTCCCGTCTCTTTTCACTTTTAAAATTTTAAGCTCTTCCACAATCTTTTTCATTTCTTTTTCATTGTTTACATTAGGATTCTGGGGCATCTGACTTTTGGAATAAAGAGAGGGAGGCTTAATTTTAAATACCGTTCCCCCCAAGGGAAAGAAAATGCCCTGAATCAGAGAACCTACAAAGGACACTGAGAGAAAAATCATCGAATAGGTAAAAAACTTTTTAGGATGATGGACTATCCAGTCCAGGCATTTCTGCCTTGTTTGTTTAAATAAAGAGTTCATGGCTAATACGAATTTTTAGTTTGATTAGAAATGTCTTCATTATCGATGATACGCCAGTTTCTGAGGATCACACCATGTGGGTTGTTAGGACTGCGGATGAGATCTTCAAAAAAACCCTCAGTGATTAATTTTCGGGTAATAATAGATGACTTTCTGGTAATCATCTGTTTTCCAAAAAAAATGAATTTCTTTTGCTCCGGATTTAGGGTTATCGAATCCGTATGGATACTAACCATTGAACTCGAAGCTATAATCTGGTTATAAAAACCTTTTTCCCTTAAATTGGTGTATTCTTTCTTTCCACTGTCATCAATCAGATAAAGGGATTTCTGAATATTGTCCTTGATATAGGCATCGTCAGGAGCCAACGTGAAAAATAATCTGTGAAAAAGTTCGATCTGAGCTTTATATTCAACGGGTCTGTTGAGCAAAACATCGGTTTGCTTGGCCAAAACCGGAACGCCATTATCCAGTATGTAAATGGATTTTCTGGAATCTTCAATGATTCTATAAGCAAAGAAAAAACCTCCTATAACAATGAAAACAGCAAAAGCAATACTCGCCAGAGAAACAATCTTGTTAATCTTTATTCTTTGTTCAATATTTTTGATAAGCATTTTTATTTTAGGAATTAGAAATTAGACACTAAGGATTTTATTTATTTTCCACTTTTCATGGCTCTGTTTACTCTACCGGATGCAGAGCCTGCCGCAGCAGATTTTGCAGCCGCTACACCTCCCGTTTTAGCAGCTAGTATTGCCGTTTTTACAGTACTTACCATTTTACCAGCTGCATTTTTCATTTTGGTCATTACCCCTGCTCCTCCCGCCGTTACAATCGTATCAGCAATTGTCGGAGTCATTAAAACACCAATTCCCGTAACGATGTAGGCGACACATGTAAAAAGCTGATTATAGATCATTCCTGAATTATTAATGTAAACCATTAGGGCATCTAAATTGGTAACAGTACCATCTGTTAAAAGCGTATTGTAGCGGTCTATTTCCATAGTATAACCGGAAGCAATGAGTTGCTGACCTATATTGATAATAGTATAAGCAACGAAAGTGTATAGATTAATGTTGATGAATTTAGAAACCCAACTGTATAAAGAGTTTTCAAATCCCGGAACAAGAGCCATTCCCACAGCAATAGGTCCTAAAATAATGAGTATATAAGCCCAGATCTTCTGAATAAAGAAAATAAGGTAGACACAAATCCGAAGAATGGAGAGGCATATAAACTCAATGACTTCAGCTACTAATTTTTGCATCTGAAATTGCATTCTGATCTGCCATTCCTTAATAGGCTGGATCAGTTTATCCAATCCGTCACTAATATCAAACCAGGAATCATCTGCATCTTTACCGGCATTTTCAATAACCTCCTGCTTGGCATCTTCACTGGCTTTGAGTTTTATTACAGCATCCAATAATTGCTGCTGCTTCTTGAACCTTTCAACTCTTAAGTCATTGACCTCAGATTCTATATCACTAAAAATAGCGACTCCCGGTTCTGCAATAGCTTCAAAGGGAGCTTGAATCAAATTCACAAATCCTGTCCAGTAGATTAGGGTAAATCCAATCAAAACAGGTTTTAGCATAGGCGTAATTTCCCATTCCCTGTCTCCGGCGGCCATTTGCCATCCCATATACCCCAGATACATCAAAGCACCTAGTCCGCCTATAGCCTTTCCAACCAGTGCAGCATCATTTGCACTATCCTGAACACTGGTATCGAGCTTTGTAAACACTTCCATAAACCATTTTTCAAAAGCACCATCACCTTTTAAAAACTGAAGTAAATTACTGTAATCACTGTCTGTTTGAGCAAAGCCCATTACTGGTAGTACTATTGCCAGTAAACAACAAAATAAGGTTAGCTTTCTATTCATATTTAATATCGGTGTTTGTATTGTTGCATTATACGCTCAGCACGCTGCTTATCTGATACCGGAGTCCAGCTCGAAGGCAATGCAGAAGGAGAATAATCTTTCAAAATATTTTTATAGTCCAGAAGCAGGGTCGTCTTATTATTTTGCTTTCTTAATTCCTGCACAAATTTCCTCCACCGTAAGAGTGTTTCGTGGTACATCATAAAGCGTTTCCCCCTTGGCATATCCATAGACCGGGACATAGCATATTTCTCTTTAATAAGATCAAGTTCCTCCTGAAGCCTTTTTAATGTTCCTGTAGTATGAAGTGCCAGGTAAGCCTCCTGATTTTTCAACCGCCACTGCATAAAATTTTGTGGCGTATCAGGAAATTCTGTGATTGGCTTTAACATCCGCTTGTAATACAAGAGCCATAACGGATCAGCATCTACAGTAACACTTGTCCAATGCGCAAAATCCTGAACGCTCCTTTTGTAAATGGTATCGGAGGCTGCCTTTATTTTTTTAGCCTCTTCTTCTTCGTATTTCAATTGAGCAAATCGCTGATTCTGTACTCCTGTAGGCTTTAATGGTCTTATGTCCTCTCCATCCTTATAATCTCTATTGATATTAGGAGCCCACATACCCCATACCGTGGCATAAGCAAAATTGGTTTGAATCCCTAAAAAATATTTAGGATAGGGGCGCCAGTCTCCCCAGCTTTCAAAAACCATTCTTTTATGCTGGGCAACAATGGCCGGATCATTCAGACGCTTTACGCTTACTTGTGCAAAAACGCCCATAGTTATAAACAAGAATGAAAAGCCTATTAATTTTCTGAATTGATATTTCATCGTTTAATTAAATATGTATTTATATTTTTGAATAATATCTCCCACAATCGCTCTGTCGACATTAATGTAATTCCTAAGGACAGGGACCTGATAGAGATAAGGGATCTTCTTAGCATTCTCTAAGCGTAAAATGATATAGAGAATATTACCATTGATGTTTCTAACCCTTGTAAATACCTTTTCCAATAGCATTTCTCGATCCATAGCATCCATCAAAAAGTCTTTGTTTTCATTTAATATATCCGCCGATATTTCCTGCTTAAGCTTTAGCAACTGTTCTCCTATTGCGCTATAATATTTTGAAACTAAAACCGCGTATTCAGGGTGTTGTATCGATAAATCCAGCATTTTGTTAGAATTGTTCCCTATTTTTCCTAAATACTGATAGAGATAGATGAGTTTTTTACTCTGAGTAAGGGCTGAATTAACATTTTTCAGCTGCTGATAGATGTACTCTTGAATGGCGATCACTTGTGCGGTCTTATTTTTAATCTCATTATAGAGCTCATTCTGCTTTTCATAAGAGTCTAAAAACACCTGTTCACTTCCCAATCGAACACCATGATTTACCGTCAGTTGGGATAAAAGTTTATCATTGATAACTATTTGCTGACTTCTTACCATAGTGGAAGAAAATGCCAGAATTCCTAAAATAAATATTCTTCTATTCATCTCTTTCTTATTTAAAAGGATTTGATATTTTTCATGATATTTTCCACAACCTGCCTGTCCCTGTTGACATAATATTGGAAAGCTCTCTTGTTTCTTAGGACTTTAGCCTTAATGTCACGTATTTTTAAAAGCATGTGGGTAGAATTCCTGCTAAGGGTTTTCACCTCTCCTAAAGCATAGTCCAATAAAATTTTACGTTCCGATTTTTCCATTTGATTGATCGCTCCGTAAGAGAGGATAATTCCTGTAATCAGGCGGGTCACCATTTGCAGATCATCCACATACTGTACTCCGGAAGGTAAAACCGTTATTATGGAATAAGGTGCTGTACTCAATTCATCAATAATTAAAGTCTGGTTTTGAGTAATTTTCTTAACCTCCCTGCTCATCGCTACTCCGGTTGGAATGGCCTGAAGAGCAAATGAAACAACCCTTAGCCTATCCTGTATTTTAGTAACCTTATCCTTAAAGCTATTCCATTCATTTCTGTTGGTACTCTCAATACCAGCATTCAAAGCCTGATTCTTTCGCATTTCCTTTTGTCTGTCATGCTCTTTCATCGTAGCATTAATTTCTATATTCATCATCGGAAAAGAAACATTTTCTTTCTGCCAGGCAGGTGTTGAGCTCCCACCGGAAGAAGTAATTATGATGTAAACCGTCGAAATAAATAAGCTTAGAAAAATTTTCTTTTTCATTGTATGGTTTTTAAAAATTCCGTTTGTATCGGTTCATAATGTCTTCAACAATAGCCTTATCCGTATTGATATATCCGGCAAAAGGATTAATGGAATTCCAAAAGCCCAGTCTATTGGCCTTTTCTAGTCTCAGCTTTATGGCCAGAAGCCACAGCTTTAGACTTTTTACATTTCCCGAAATATTATGCAGAATTTTATAGCGATCACCTGCAGTAGCAAGATTAAGCTCTCCCGAAGAAAGAATATCCGATACATCTGTTACGATTTTCAAACTTTGCTCATACGTTTTTTGAGATGCTTTAGTTCCAAAAATGGCATATTGAGGATGTGCGGAAGCCAGTTGCACCACATCAGAAGAATATTTATAGCACTTATTTAGTTCTGAATAAATTTCTTTTACCTGAAGTCCATTTTGTAAGGTCCCTGAAACTTCTTTTAAGCCTTTAAGTATTCTATTCTGAATATCATTAGCTGCCACTATCTGGGTTCCTACCCACATTTGTGCATCTTTCAACTTGGAAGTTTCCTCTATGACTTCATTCTGTTTGGCTTTCAGGTTTTCTGAATATAGGATCATCGCTGCTGTTACCGTAGGATCTATATAAGTATTTTGGGCATATAGTAAGCTTCCGAATCCTAAAAAAAATAAACTAAACTTTTTCATACTCATAGACTTCTCTGTTAACTAATTCTGAAAAACTGATGTCATCATCTTCTAATTCCTGAGAAATGATTTTGAAGATATTTTTACCGATATTTTCCTTCCTGTTCTTAAACTCATGATAGAACCTAAGAACCTTCTGATCTAAAGGTCTTTTATACAGATTTACTAAAGAAACCATACTTCCCATATCATCCCCGAAGTTTTTCACCTGTTCTACAAAAATCTCCAGAGCTTTATCATAGTTCTCATACTTTTGCACATAGTATTCAACAGCAGATTTTTCAGGCTTTTCTGTAGTGTAGGTTAAATACTGCTCAAGGGATACCTCGTTGCCATATACTTCTCCTTTAGAACCTCGTTTCAAATAAAATTCCTTGAAACGGCTTCGTCCCTGCTTATTATTTAAGTTGTTAATGGTAAAAATTTTGTTCTGCTCTACTTTATTCAAGGATAATAAAGCCGCTATACGATCAAAATTGTCCTTGAACTTGGTCTGATCCAGAAGGATAAACGTATCTGAATTATTGATAATACTGTCTTTTACAACAGCATTTCCGATAATATCATCCAGTTCCTGGGTGACCACTACCGCTTCTCCCCAGAATTTCCTTACAGTTTTGTAGAGATATAAAATATATCCACCCATTAATTTTGATGCAATCGCCTTCCACGCTTCTTCGATTATAAGGGCTTTACGACGATCTTTCCTGAGTCGCATTTTCTGGATGAAAGTATCCATAATGATAAGTGTTACAATGGGAAAAAGCTTGGGATTATCTTTCACATTATCAATTTCGAATACAATAAAAGGCTCATCAAATAGCGTATTGTCTGCACTTTCATTGAGTGTGGTTTCATATCTTCCACCTTTGTAAAAATCCCTTAGAACAAACAGGAAGGTCCTTAAATTAAATTCTCTTTCCGTAATTCTGTGCTTTTTATTACCAAGGTAAAGAGGTAGAAATTTATCGCAATACTCATAGAATCCATTAAAGGAAAGCTCTCTTGTATTGAGCCTTTCTTCCAATTCTTTAATCTTTCTAATGAGAGTATTTTTAAAAGATTCATTCCACTCCTTCGGATCTTTAGGCTTGTTTATAATTTCATGTGCCTGAAGAATCATCATCAGGGTTTCATTATAAGCTCTGCGCTTTTCTTCACTACTCAAAGTTTCATAAGCCTCATAGACTTTATAGAATTTTTCACTGTCATAATCAGGATTATTCATGTTTTTATCCGGATGATATTCAATCGCCAGTTTTCTAAAAGCTTCTTTGATTTCATCTGAATCGGAATCGAAAGTTATTCCCAGTACATCATAATAGCTATGTCTCTCCGCCATTCCTTCCTCATACTCTGCAAGAATATCTTCTTCATGAATATTATATTTACTTAAGTAGAGCATTAATTCTTCAGAACTTTTATGCTTATACCACTCTGTACCGGAGTTGAAATAAGTATGATAATAAGACATCAGGACATTGTCCAATATCGATTTCTGTGCAGAGGTCATCATGGCATCCGGTCCTTGCCAGATTAGAAAGATCAGATTGGTCAAAAATTCTATTTTTTCAATATTGAATTCTTTCTTATCCATCAGAAAAGGATTCATCGTAATCGGCTTTTCCTCGGTATACTGAATGTATCGACCACCTTTGTACATACATGTTCCCGAGTAGGAATCTCCTGTATCTACGATCACAACATCATAATTATAGGTGAGATACTGCTCCACGATATTATTCATCAAAAAACTCTTGCCTGATCCGCTGGGTCCCAGCACAAACTTATTTCGGTTATTGATTCTTCCGATCTTCATCGGTAAATCCGCAGGATCAACTTTTATGGGAACCCCCTGTCTGTCGGTAAATCTTAGGTAGAAGCTACTTTCTTCACTCAAAGGGTAGCTTTCTTTTAAAAAAAAACAAAGCGCAGCTTCGCTTGTCGTCATAAACAGATCATATTCCCTAAGCTCTGTAGCATTACCTGGAAGAGCTGCCCTGAAAAGCTCAAGCTGATTGTAGGCATTTTTCGAAACAATAATCCCCTTGGTGAATAGTCTATTCTCAATCATGGACTGGATATTTTCCATTTTTTCCAGCGTAGGCGCAGAAAACAAAATGGAAAAATGGGCATTGACAACTAACTGCCCATCTATAGCTATATTATGAAGCAAAGTCTGAATCTCATCAGCAATAATGGCGTTGGAAGGAGAATTGTTAGCAGCACCTTCGTGCTTTTTCTTCTTTTTATCAAGTTCCCTTTGCTGCTGTGCCTGATGTGGAATGGTAATGACCTGGTTGTAGATAATCGTTTCGTAATCTTCCAACTCACCTATAAAAGTGAAATTATCTACTGCCGTTTCTCCGGCAGCTCCGTTTCCTCCCAGTATGGAAAAAGGTTCTATTTCAGAGGGTAAATCAATCTTTTCAACATCGACATAAGAAATATTCTTAACAAACCTGCTTCCTATTTGCAAATACTCCTCAGTACTTTTAATATTATCATAAGTCGGAGTATCTGTAGGCTGCATGGTTAGAACTCCGGACAGGTAATATTCAAAATCTTTTTCAAATAGGAACTCAGGTTCACAGTTATTTTGCTTTAAAAGCATATAGACCTTTTGACATTTATCCCGAAGCTCTTTATAGCTTTTTTCTGAGAACGCTGAGATTCGGCTTCCATTTTTCTTTATTTTGTCATTAATAATATCTGTAAACAGAAGTACAGTTTCAATGGTTTTGAAAAGTCTGCCGTCAAAATGCTCAGAGTATTTCTGTTGCAAAAACTGATTAGATTTCTCAGCTGTGTATCTTTTTTTGGCGAAAATATCAAGCTTTTGAACAATTCTTCCTTCTCCGATAATGGATACTACCTGATTCAAAACCGTATGGAAATGGAGATAATGATCCGGATCAGCGGAGTACTGTTCCACCATATTTCTAAGCCTGATACCTATAATAGGATTTCCATACTGCCCGAAAAGAACATCAAAACCCCAATCATAATTTTCCCCATAATCATAGCCGATGAAAGGAATAGTAAATGCTTGTTTTTTGGTTTTCATACGGAATTATTTATTTTTTGATTTATTGTATGGCCTTTTGGTTCCACCTTTCTGGAAAAGCTTTTTATTGCTTATCCTTTTGGGAAAAATGAAAATTTGATTACTATTTTTAGTCTTATCGTACAGTCCGTATTTGTCCTGTCTTCTGAAGATCAGATAAACACCACCTCCGGTCGCTAAAAGTCCTAGTAGAGAGCCTAGTAGTCCGAACTTGGACAATATGAGAGCTGCAATGACTCCGCCTCCGATAACACCCACGGCATAAAAAATATATTTGCCCTTCAGCCCGAAGAATACAAGAGGCTTTTTCAGCCCCTTGTATAGGTAGAATCCCATGACTTATGCAAAGAATGAGGTTACGAATTCCGGAACTACTATCAGAAAGATCATCGCTCCACCATAACCAAGGATTTCTTTGTTCACATCCTGATCTCCATTGGTCCATTTGTTATATACTCTAAGACCTCCGATGAAGCCTACTAATCCGCCCACGGCTTTTAAAATCAGCTTAATGGGGTCCCAATAGTCCTTAATATCACTGGCAGCATTTGAAATAGCCGTTGCTCCTCCTTGGGCAAATACAGGAGTGATAGCGAGAAGAATTACACAGGCAGTCAATAACTTTTTTACCACTTGATGGCATTTAAATTTGTGATTCATAATGATTAAATTTTTATTATCAGAGTTAGATTTTATGCTTAGAATTGGGCATAAGGGGTATGCTATCCTTATTGGTTAAGGATCATACAGGGTAATTTTTGAAGTGTATGTGTTACTTAAATTATAGAGTGGTAGACTTTCTGTCCATCGTAGTTAGCGACCATTTGAACAGTTGTCTCCGATAAATTCAGGAGCTCTTTCCAGTGGGATTTGGTTTTCCCCGTTTTTTCGCTCTTAGAATCCTGATCTGGCATATTAGATACAGGCTGAGATTGGTTGGTGTAATCTGGCTGATTCTTTTCTTCTACTGCCGACGCACTATTGTTTTTTGCTGGTAAAGGCATATCATCAATATCCTGTTCAGCTTCAAATCTTTTCCTTAAGTCTTCCAAATCCGGTTGCTGCTCACTGGAGGATTGTGTTGGAACATTAAGTTCCCTTTTCAAAAAGGATTGGGGAGTTCGGATGTTCTCAACATCTTCAATTCCGATGGAAGTCGGAACCTGGTCCCGAGTCTTGGAAAAATCACCAAGTGAAAATTCCTCAGTTAAATCTATATGTATGATTTTCTCTTTCCTTAAAAACAGATCATACAGAATATTTCCGGCATAGTACAGGAAATAAAGTCCCAATAGAATTAGTGAATACTTTATCATTTCTTATTTTTGATTTTGTTCTTAATAGATGTCTAGCCTTAAAGGGTAATTTGTAGTGCTTCATTAATCTCTTCTATGATTTCATTGAATGGTCTTTTTATAGCATTTTTTTGTTCATAAGTCAGCTTTCGGGTATCAATGGTCTGTAGACAGTTTCTTTTATACACCGGGCTTTCAATCAGGGTTCCGTATTTTGAAATTTCTATATCCATCTCCTTTTGGTTGAGATATTTATAGCCTTTGTCATATTTGGAACGGATAAAGATCCGCTCTGCCTCACTTTCAAGAAGTCCCAGCAGGTTTTTGAATACCAGAGTAGATTTTACAGATACATCAGAGTACTCAAAGGGAATGATGATAAAATCGCTGTAAATGAGTAAATCACTGTATTTCTGATCAAGGGTTCCCGCCAAATCAAACAGATATATCTCTTTGCTCTCCTTTAAGTCAATAATTTTTTCTAAATCAGCAAAAGGCTGTTCTTCATCCTCATCTCCGATAACTTCCACATCATACAGCTTGGGCAAAACAGAATATTCATCTTCTTTCCATTTATTAAAAAAGGACTTCTGATAATCAAAATCAAACACATTGATCTTTCTTTCAGATACTATGGATAGATAATTGGCAAATGCTAAGGCAAGCGTGGTTTTCCCCGCTCCGCCCTTTTGGGTTGCGAACGTGATAATCATAAGTATAATTGTCTGTTGCTTGTTTATAGTTGTTGCTGATTTATTTTTTATTGGAAGCCGAACGTCGGCCGGCTGGCCTATCGATTTTTCTTTTTACGCCTTTTCTTAAGCTCCTCCTCCGCAGGATCTTTTCCAGATCCTCCTGAAGATTTACTGAATTGAAAAATCAAATCATTAATGCTTTGACTTAGCTCCTTAGTAAGCTTTTCATTTTGACTTACTGAGACCTGCTGCTGGTTTAGATTTGGATTTAAAAACTTTTGATAGTCTTTCTCCCCTATCAGCTGTTCCAGCTCTCCTACATAGTGTAACTTTGAGTGAACAGCATAAAATTTACCGTCCTCAGACTTTATAATATGAACATCTTTCGGACTTTGTGTTTTAACATATTGCTTTACTTCCCTCCTAACAGAGCCAAATACTTCTCTATTCTTCCTTTTCTTAGTTTCAAAAAGCATAAAGTCTTTTGGCACATGGTCAGGATTTTGGAATTTTAAATACTCAATTAGGATTTGTTTAGAAACTTCATCAGCTATATTGTAATCCTTTAGTCCTTCAAAAAGCCTTTTATCAATGACTTCAGCGGTAAATTCAAATAGCTCATTCATTTTCAAAATATCGCTTCCTTTATACACCGCTCCTGTTTTATGGTCAGTCAAACTATATCCGAAAGGTTTAAGATCAGTAGCTGATCTCTCTTTGTCAGAAATATGGAATACAATATCAATCCCAAAGACATCTCTTATTTTTTTCTGAAATTCACTCTCAAATTCAATTTTTGGCTTCCGGTTTTCGTTTTGTTTTTCTTCCGGTAACATAGCCTCTTGTACCCTATTGTCTTCAATTTTGAACACTTTGCACGAATACAATTCTTTGTATTTTGAGAGAATCGCCCGAAGCTGCTTCGCTCTGGAATCATGCTTATGACTACTAAAATTTAGCTCACCTGCTTTAATTGTTTTCTCCCGAACTCCATTTTTCAAAACATCCAGAGCATTCTCATCATTCTTATTTTGAATAAGCTTAAATCCACTTCTTTCCAAAAGCAGTTCCAGTTGCTTAAGAGAACTATATCGGTAACCTAGTAATTTTTCTATTTGCTCCTGCGTATTTAATCCATACAGCTTCTCCATTGTCAGGCTTAATGCTTTCTGGGCTTTAAGCTTTTCATAGCTGTCATTAATTTTCTTACTTGTTTTCTTGTCTACACGGGTTGAAACAATGTGTATATGATTATTTTCTGTATCATTATGGAAAACTACTATATAGGGCTGCTGCCCATATCCCAGCTCATTCATAAAATTTTCCGCAATTTTCGTGAGCTCTTCTTTGGTATGCTCTCTAAACTTCGTGGAAATAGCAGCATGAAACTGGGGCTTCTTTACCCTTTCATTATTTGAAACAGATTTCAAATAGTCACGAACATCCTGCTGGCTGCTGTTTTCGTTAATGAAACAAGGAAAATTTTTCATCAGCATCAGTTCTCCGGAGCCTTTCTCTACTTTTTTGTCATTATACTGAACTCCGGGAAAACCTGATCCCGCAGGTTCCATGATCTTCACAATCATCTTGCAAGCATTGAATAAATTTTGGAAAAAATCATATTCTGCTCTCTCTTCAATTTTTCAATTTCAGAAAGCTTATCCAAGAAATTCTTCACTTCCCCCTCAGAAATAAACTTTTGTCCATTTACGATTCTTGCAACCTGATTGATATTGGTTTCTATCTTAATAAAGATATTGTCCTGTTTTTCAATGAAAGCCATTACATTTCTCCTTTCATCATTCAGAATCCTGTTCTCTACTGAATGGATAATTAGGCTAGTCAGGGAAATTTGCTTTTCTGAGCAGATCCTTTTCCAGTTTTCTTTTCTGGATTTTTGGATTCTTATGATAATTAGATCTTCTTTTCCATTTTTCTCCATTTCCAGTTTTTCTATGGTAAATAAATAGTCGAGGTTCAATCTAATTAAAATAGCTCTTCGCTTCTTGGTAAGTAAGGACTGATGTCGTCCCCAAAATAAATGACAGAAAAATAAATCAGTGTTTTCATTTCATTTTGATTAAAATTTCTTTTGCAAAATTGGGGCATAAAAACACTGAAAGCAATAGTATTCATGGGGCGTGGGCTAAAAAAGAACACGCTGGACTTATCTGGATGATCTGGAGATTAAAAAAGAATGTAATGGGCTATTCTGGAAGATTGTACCTGATTTTCTCAAAATAAAAAAACGAGTTCCGAAGTTTTTTCTCCTTTTTGCAAAAAAGGCAAGATCGTCTTTGGATCATACAACTTGAAAAGTTTGTATATACAAAGACACATCTTGCTCCGGAAAATCATTTACTTTTTTGCAGCTCAAAAAAAAATAAATAACCAAATGAAATTCAATAAATTAAACCATATGATGAGATTTTCTGCTATTGAAAGAAAAAACATGGTGAATCATGAAAAGAAGACCTGCGTCATTTTTACACAGGTTTTTCATTGGGGTGTATCTATTCTACTCACCTTTATCTACAACTTGTGTTGTTTTTACTCACGTTTTACAATAAGGTGGGTAAATTTTACTCAGGTAGAAAGAAAACATGGGTAATTTTTACGCAGGTTAAATATTAACAAATTGTGAGAATACACCCGATACTATTCTACACAGGTATTATCATAAGGTGAGTAAATTTTACGCAGGTCAGAAGAAAACATGGGTGATTTTTACGCAGGTTAAATATTAACAAATTGTGAGAATACACCCGATACTATTCTACACAGGTATTATCATAAGGTGAGTAAATTTTACACAGGTCAGAAGAAAACATGGGTGATTTTTACGCAGGTTTGGTATAGAAAATTTGACTTCGACTACATTTATTTTTCACGATCTCAGATGATTCTACCCTATAATTTTCAAAATTTATAGAGCAATTTAAGATTAAAGTATTACCTTTAATACCCACATGATATTAACATTTGCCCTCTAAAAAATGTTTTATATCTTAAAAATCACAAAAACATTAAAATGAATTTTTTAACCGGAAAAGAGTTAAGTGAAAAAATATATGATATAATCTATAACTCCGAAAAATATCTCTTAATTCTATCACCATTTATTCAATTAGACCCATATTTTAAAAATGAGGTTTTCAAAACGCATTTAAATAATTCCAGTGTCCATATCATCATAGGTTTTGGGAAAAATGAAAATGATGTAAGTAAAAGTTTTAAAAAAGAAGATTTTGATTATTTTATGCAATTTCCCAATATTACAATAGTTTATATACCTAAACTACATGCCAAGTATTATGGAAATGAAAATAAGTCGGTGGTAACGTCTATGAATTTAATAGATTACTCTTTTATAAATAATATTGAATTTGGTGTCTATTCCGAAAAAAAACTAATATCCATCAACCAGAATCCATTTTTCGAATCCGCAGTCAAAAAGTGCTTTAGTATTGTTGAAGAGGAAGGTTATACAATTTTTGTTAAAAGACCTAAATATGAAAAGAAATCAATATTTGTAAAAAACTATGTGGGCTCAGAAGAAGAATTAAACTATATTGATGATTTAATAAAATTTGGACAGGTTAACAAAAGGAAGTTATCAGATTTTACAAATGAAAAGTATGTAAATAGCGCTTTAAAAGATCAAAGGAAATCAAGAGAGGAATATCAAACCAAAAATGTCGATAAGCAAAATAAAATTATTCACAGTAAAGGATATTGTATTAGATGCAGAACCTCTATAAAATTAGATTTGGAAAAACCCTTATGCTGGGACTGCTATAAAATCTGGTCAGTGTATGAAGATCCTTTTTACAAAGAAAAATTTTGTATTTCGTGTGGAAAAGAAAATAATACAAATTTTAATAGGCCAGCCTGTCTTAAATGTTTTAAAGAACTAAAGAAAAAATAAAATAAACCCGCAACCTCTTTTAAAAACACAAGGCAAGAGTACTGATTGTTTTTCAATGGGGTTTCTCCTATTTTCGAAAAAAATGCGTTTTCGACCAAAGCAAGAAAGTGCTTTTTTTATCACCCTATTTTTTTAATTAAATTTCAGACATTTCTTTAGTTAATTTCACTATTTTTCACTAAATTGGGATTATAAATAATTGATTATGGAAGACTTACTTACCGATTTCAAAACATCTTCCGAACCTATAAAATATGAAGCCAAAATCCATTGGTTTTCTTATGTTATTCCTATTATCTTTATAGCAATCGGTTCTATAGGTGTTCTCTATTTTCTATTGCTCGGATACGCATTTATGTTCGGATTTATGGGCATCATTTCCTTATTTCTTATCTTTCTTTTTATTAAAGGTATCCTTAAAGTAATCCGGAATAAAAACACAAAAATTTATGTTACGGACAATTATCTTACGCTTTCCACTGGCATATTAGGAAAAACATTTTCCGATATTTCATTAAATAAACTTGAAGGAATGTGGGTACATCAAAGTTTTTTAGGAAAGATGCTAAATTTCGGATCTTTAATTGTAACTACCGGAGGCGTAACCCACTTGTATTCTATTGAAAATCCAATGGAGTTAAGAAACGTTTTAACCTATTCGCAAAAACATGCAAATTGAAAGAATAGTTTATTAATTTGCAATTAATCATTATAAATCAATCCCGCAA
This sequence comes from Elizabethkingia occulta, assembly GCF_002023715.1. GTDB lineage: Bacteria > Bacteroidota > Bacteroidia > Flavobacteriales > Weeksellaceae > Elizabethkingia > Elizabethkingia occulta. The sequence goes on along the minus strand of NZ_MAHX01000013.1, from coordinate 261,954 downwards.
CCTTTTTTAAAAAGCATTGAAAGCCAAAGCACGGATATGCTTTTATAATATGGTTGCTCCGCTTTTCGCAAAAATGTGTTTCCGACCAAAGGGAGGAAATGCATTTTTGCCGCCTGATATTTTTCAGACGGCAGAAATTATGCAACCTTTATAGGTTGGGAATGAAAGTTCTTAAGATTTAGGAAAAATCCCCTGTTTTCGGTTAACCCATTTCGGAATAAATTCCAAAGCAGGGAACTACCCATTTGTGCCAGAGTTGAGTTGATAAACAAATCCTGCTTCTCTAGTGCTTCTGCAAGGGAACAGCTTGGTATACCCTCCCCTATTTCTGACTGACGTAATAGTTCTTCAAATTCCTGTGTAACATACGGCAGATGTGATACTGTTTCGTATTTTTCAGAATCAGGTTGGGAAATATCACCAATCGTGGCAAGCAATGCCTGACCTAAATTTAAGTTATTACCTGTGTCAATCCAATATTTTGGACTGTTTCTGTACATTCTTCTCCTTCCTTTTAATTCATCCAGAATATCTGCTATTTCAAATCGGGATTTTACATTATCAGTACATGATATATAAATTGAGGACTGCATATTCTCCTGAATTCTGCCTAAAGAATCTCTCTCAAACTTTCTGACTTCTGCCTTCCAATTCGTACCCGACCAACGATTTGCCCTATTTATAAGAGCTACTGCTTTTGGCAAACCCACTTCACACTGTGCAAAACGCTGTCTCCCTTCATTTGCATGGGTGATAATATCATCATCCCACAACCGCACTAGTAATCCTGCGTGCCCCAATTCAATTAAAGAATGGTTCATTTCCATTAATGCTGTCAGCATTTTTGAACCTGTACCTCCTGCTCCTATAAGATTTACCGTTACAGGATTCGTAGGGTATATAAGGCTTTCATCTGTAAAATGGACTTTTAATTTTTCTATAGCTTTCATTATTATTTAGATTAGATGTTTTAAAGTTATATTTGAATTGATTAATACTTCTATCGGAAAAACTTCTTTTGTTTCCATGTGCTTTTTCCACAGATTCACACAGTTCCCTTTTACTGGATTATGACTTCCAATCAGGTGGCTGAAATAAGAATTGAAAAAATATTCTTCCCATTTCTTCATAAACTCTTCCAGCGAGGCAGAATTTTTAATATTAATATCAACTGACCCCATGCATACACTACCTGTTTCATACACATTAAAAAACGGAGCGTGGAAAAGTGCTGTTTTTTCAGTAGGACGTTTGTCGGTTTTAAGTGCAAATATTTTTATTGTCTGCTTATTGGCACACCACAATAATGCAGGTACTTTTGCTACCCCACTTGGGATAGACAATCTTTCTGTAAAGAACATTTGTCTTTCCTGTGCTTTAGTGTACCAAATTACTTTTCCGTTTTCAGCACCATCAATAAAAAGCACATTTGGAGAAATAATACCACTTGGTTTTAAAAAATCTTTGTCTTTTTTATTATGGATGGTAAGTGTTTTAGCTAGTCGTTGTGCTTCCCTTACGGTTAAGGGGTGGGCATTTATAGGATTTCCATTACTATCAATATCAAAATGCTCTACATACATATCGGAATGATGTCCTTCTGTCTGATAGATCAGTAATGCCGATTTAGGATGATATAACGTACCAAAATTACGGGTAATATCAATTTCCTTGTTTTCATTTATAGTATTTCTCATAGCTTTTCTGTGATTTATTATTTATTCAATATAATAGGTTAGTTAAGCAGTCTGCATAATTCATTTAAAATTCCAAATAACCTACTCTCAAAATCAAGATTTTCATCCGTGACATTACTTCCGTCAAAAGTTTTAAAAATCATCGGTTCCTGCGCTTCCCCGTATTCATTAAATTCGTTATTAACACAATCCATAAGATTGTCATAAATAAGCCCATCACTCTCTGCAAAAAAAGAAATGTATTTATCCATTGTAATGACCTTCTCCTCATTATAATACTCATCGTTGTCCGCTTCTTCAGGTCTTACCACATTATTATAGTATGTATTTCTAAAAACACTTGCTTCAGCATATTCTCCGTAAAGTTTAAAGGTTTTTTCAGCCAGTAGAAAGCATTCTTTGTCAAAATTGTCTTTCGGCTTAAACTGCTTCAAACGCTTTTCAAAAAAGAGTAGATTTTCTTTGCAGGCTATCTTTTGTTCCATAATATCCCCAATAATCTCAGCTTTTTGAAGCTCTTTTTTACTGATATGATTATCATCCACTTCTTCATCCTGTTCAAGCCACTCTGTAAGCATTTCGTATATCCAATAGAGATAAGAATCTTCCTGTCTATAGTATGGAATATCAGCTATTTTATAGAGATAGGTGCAAACTGATAAGAGTAGAAGCCCTGTTTTCTTTCTATTCTTATTTCTAAGCATCTGGTAAAGTGGTATAACAGGAATGTAATAAAGTGTTGCTCCTGTATTATAACGCTCCTCAGCCGCAAAAAAAATTTCATCCTCTTTTTCTATCAAACGGATACTTTCACAATTTTGGACTTTACTTTTCAACTGCTTTTGAATATCCCAAAGACAAAGGCTAATATTATAAGGATAATTAAAATCATGTGTAGACAATAGACTAATACCGTAATGCTTAGTTAATAGAGAAAGGGATTTATAAAACCCCCTTTCTATTTTAGTTATATGTACTTTGTTTTCCCAAGAAAATATTTTATCTTCTTTTAGTTTTGGCATAAAACAGGTTTTCAGAAAAGCATGGGAAGTTCCGATACCGGAACCGATCTCCGCTTGTCTTTCCTTATTTCCGAACTGTCTTTTTCCCACTTCATCCATTCTACAAATTCCATAAGTTGTCGGTGTAGTTGTTTTTGCTTTTTTTCTGCGGGTGGCAGAATAATTCCCGATATTATTTTTCGTTTCATTCATTTTTATTTTGTTATTGATTATTGATTAATGGTGATTAACACCAATAATGGGACTAATTACCTCTTATGATGATTTTTTATCCTTTCGTCCCCATCACACTTTCAAATCGGTATTCCACCGCATCATCTTTGATTTTTGGTGCTGATACCTTTGATGTAGTTAATATTGGATAGGTATTTGCATAAAAGTTCATGACAACTTCCACGCTCCATTTAGGTTCAGGGTCTGTTAATCGAATCTCCTGTCCGTTATCTATGAGGATAAAGATTCTTTGTAATTGGGTTGCTAATAACATAATTGTTGATTTTAGAGTTGACAATTTGATTGTTGTTCAGTATTTCCCACACTTTCTGTATGAAACAGACTTGGCGCAAAATGCCGTTCATACTCATCCTGTTTCTTACGAATAATTTCTGCGTAATTAGGATATTCAGAAGCTTTTGGCAATGCTGACCACGCTTCTTTATATTTCCCCTCTTTTTCAAGATCTTCGGCTTTCTGTAAAGCTTCCTTATATTTTTTCTCTTTGGCTTCTTTTTCCTTCTTTTCCTGCTCTGTCTTTTCTTTTTCCATTGCAGATTTTTTTCTGGCTTCTTCTAACTGCTTCATAAAATTTTCCATATCTACCATTAATCCTGATGCTGTTTGCAATGGTGTAGCAACGCTGTCAAAAAAGCCGTTGTCTAATTCTTCTGCTGTTCCCCTTAAATTAAGAGGAGGAATAGCTTTTCTAGCTTCGTCACCGCACTGCACATTATTGAGCATTACAGAAAGGACAAAACTGTTTTCACTTGACTGTCGGAGTATCAATTGTAAATCTCCGACAAGGTTTAATTTTGTAAGTTGTCTGAAAAAATTGGTTTGCATAACTTATTAATTTGTAAGTGTGATAGAGTATTTTATAAGTTCTTCGAGTGGAAAATCTTCTGTCCAGAAATCTTCACCCGTGTGTTTACCATAAGTCTGATACAAGGCATATCCACTTTTAAATATGTGGAGTGTATGGGAAGTAAGCTTGTTTTCAGGTATGGATAATTCTGTAAGTGCTTCTTCGTCCAGTTTCACAAAAGACCATATTCTACCTTCCAATAACTCTGTGGAATCGGGGCATATCTTATCATCATCTTTATAAAATGTAATAGATGCATCTGAGTACATCATCGAAAGAAGCATATAGTCTTTAGAAAAGGGTTTAATTTTATCAATCCGTTTTTGTTGTTCTTGTTTCCAGTCCTCAGAAAGAGCAATGATGGCAAAATCACAACAGTCCCATTCGCTGTTGGTGTTGGCTTTTATCATTAAATATGATGTTGGTTTATCTGATCGTTTCATTCTTTATTTTTTTATATTATGAGTGATTATTTTTCAGGAGTAAAAACTCCATTGATATAGTAGCCTATGAGAATTTCCCAAAGCCGTATTAAACCGTTGGTATCTACATAGTAATTTTCTGACCTGCTACAATAAATGATATACACAGGCATACCCATGTAATCTTTATTATTACTATATGCCTTTGCTAACTTATTAGCTTCGGTTCTTGATGGTGTTTTCATAATCAGGATTTTTCATAGATGTATGTTCCGCTACTTTTGAAGGGATCAGTTCCCTGTGTCATTCTTATTTCCATGTCGAATTTCTTTGATAAGCTTCTTGCATAATGTACCGCTGTTGTCCTGTTACAATGGATTTCTAGGTATACTTTTACCTGCTCCCATTCTTTTCGGTCACTACAGGATTTCATTTGAAAATTATATTGTGATTCCATAAATGCTTTTTTTAATTAATATTGAGGTAAACATTAAAATGGTAGATCATCATCTGTATCGCCTGCAAAAGGATGGATTGTTTCCTCCCCTGTATTTTGTTTCGGCTCACTTTCAAAATTTTTACCACTGCTATGAAGCTTAATTGTTGATGTATGAAAATTCAGCCCTGAACGGATTTCTCCGTCTTTGCCTATCCATGCACTTGAGCTTATTCTTCCTGATAACTCTACCAAAGTCCCTTTAGTAAGGATTTTGGCTACATTTGAACTTACCCAGTAGGAACAACTATAATAGGTAGTTAGATCCCTGCGCTCTCCCTGTTTGGTCCTGTAGCTGTCATTGATGGCTACTGAAAAGTTCACAACCTGTCTGTCGTTTTTCAATATGTTGATTTCTGCGTTTTTGGTAATTCTACCGATAATTGTGTTCATAATATTTTGTTTTAATTGTTGAGATTTCTAGGTTAATTGATTGGGTATCGAGGAAACTTGGCTTTTCTAATTCTTTATTCTAAATAGAAAAGGCAGTATTTATCCTTGTTTTTATTTATTTCTCCGTTGATGTCAAAGAACGTCTGCGATCTAATTGATTGGTTTAACTGAGGTTCCGGCTTTTTTCTTTGCCCATGATCATAGTATAGTATCAGGCACTCAAAACCGGAATTGAAAGCATTGAAATGGAGGCTCCGAAATCTTTTTGTCCGCAGGATTTAGGAGTGTCTGGAAAAATTATTGGAGTGAAGCGAAAAGAATTTTTGTAGAAACCCAAAAAGATTTTTTTGAGTGCCTGACGCTGTACTACATTTGCAATAGTAAAAAAGCCAGAATCTCAGGCAAAACTTAAATTGAGCAACGTTGTGTCATCAACGGAAATATGGAAAATCAATAATAAATACCGCCCATTTCTATAATTAATTTTGAAATAGGGTTTTTACTTTGGGAAAGATATTCTGTAAACGATTTTTAAATAATACTTGCCTATAAAATCTATTATTTTAAATTTGCAGGCTTAAAAAACGATCTTTTATGAAAGAACTATTAGAAAAAATCAATGCAGAATTCGAAACTTTTAAAGCGGATTCAGATCTTCAGTCTGAAAAAGGAAATAAGGCAGCCGGAATGAGGGCTAGAAAAGCAGCTTTGGAATTAAGTAAACTTTTAAAGGATTTTAGAAAAATTTCTGTTGAAGAAAGTAAGAAATAGTTAAAAGCTCCCGAAAAAATTTTGGGAGCTTTATTTTTGATATACACTTGGGCATTCTTAAATGAATGATTCAATATTCTTTTTGGCAAAACCACTCATTAAGATCCTTAAAATCACTGTAAATTAGAGAGCAGTCTTCTGCATTTTCATATTTCATTATTATTTTTTCCGTGATCTGTTTTCCGTTAGCATCATTATCAAGGAAAAGTGAAATTTTATGATACTCACTTAACTTTTTTTCAATTTTAAAAAGCATTGCTGTAGAATTTAAGATAAGATAATCTGAAAGATGACTGTCTTTATTTTTCATATTCATATAAGTCAGAAAATCAAAGAAGCCTTCAAATACAGCAATATCATTGGCGTTATTCTTAATCATTGTTACATCTTTATCCCCCAGGCAGATTTTAAAGTACTGATTTCTGATTTCAATCCCTCCGGAATCATTGGTAAAACCGACTGCAAAATAATTTTTCGATTTTAACCGAAAATGAATTTCCTTTACTAAGTGTCTCTGCTCATAAACATTTCTCTCTTTCAAATACCTGACTAAAGCGGGGTGAATAATCTCTTGTATTTTAGAGATTTCATAGGTCCTTGTCCCTTGAGTTTCTTTTTCTTTCTCTTCAATTTTACATTGTGTAAAATCCAGCCTTTCAAGATATTTTAAGGCATCAGACACTGAGCATTTATTGATAGCCTGGACAATTGAGATTACATCATAGCTCTTCCCTGTTCCAAAGTCAAATGCTCTATTTTTCATAAAATCGACAGAAAGACTGGGCGTTTTTTCTTCCCGATCCAATGCAAAATAGAAAGCTGTCCGAAGGTTCTCCTTTGTCGGAAACAGATTGAAGGATTCCAAAACCCTTTTGATTCCGATATTCTTTTTTATTTCTTCACAGTTCATTTTTTTTTTCAATGCAAATTTTCTCGTCTCTTTTCCTTTTAAATAAAAAAAGACTTTTAATTACTTTTAATATACTTTTAGTGATTAGCCACACTGTCCTATGACAAAGCATCCATCTTCAATCCGGAATGAGTACAATTCCGAATACCCCATGAGTACAATTCCGAAACAAAAATGAGTGTAATTCCGAAAAAACAGCTTTTACCAGATGAGTACAATTCCGAATCTGATTTTGTTTTCTTCTGCTATTTTTACCTTATCTACAATTTTTATAGGATTTACAATACCTACATGAGTGCAATTCCGAAATCAGAGAATAACAGGATAACCGTTTGGCAGTATTTCCGCCATCTTCGTTTCTCCATATAATTGTATAATATGTTCCTGTATTTTGCTCAAAAAAGCCACTCCCTGAAAATGTGTAGATTGTATCCCTTTCAGCCTGTTAATTCTTATGAATTCACTGAAAGCCTTTTCTATGAGCTTACGGGTTTGTGGTATCGTTTTGTATTGGTAAGTAAACTGAAGCATTTCTTGCTCCTGTAAACTATATCTTTTTCTGAAATAATATAACCTTCTTGTAATTTTTGACTTTTCTGGTGTATTCTCCAGTATATCTTTATCAGTTATCATTCTGATATAAAAAGGATGAATGAAAATAGAATCCCCTTTATAATGATAGTTGAATGAAAGGTTATTGTATTTGTTGAAATTTATTTTTGCAGTTTTAAGAAACTTGAAACAAAAATCATTAGCACTTTTATAGTTCAGTCCAAACTTTTTATTCAGTGAAGAAAGTTTCATCATTGTCCCTCCTTCAGGAAGCTTTGAAAGCCAGATGGCAAAAATAATATGTTTGTTGTTTCTGATATTATAAACCAGATTATAAAGGATATAATTATACTCTGGAATAATCATTAGCTTCTTCAGCCAATAGCTACTGATCAGAAAGCTTGTATATCCACGCTGATCATAACTTGGTGTGGAAATAAGCCCTCCAAAGGTTTTAATCTCCCTTCCCCCGGAGTTTAGTGATTTATACCAGCCCATCTTAAATCGGGCCAAAAACTCATACGCTTCTATAACTTGTTTTGTCGAGCCACTTGGAGATATTTTATTATTCCTGATCTTAATAGATGCAAAAATATTATTTTCAGTTTCAAACTCCTCGTCAAACAGAGAAAGCTGCTTCGGGCGGTCTTCAGGCCGGAACTGTTCACTACTGATAATAGAAATAATATTAAAAATAACACGAAGTGCATTAATAGGAATATCAGCAGCCTCCTGGTCTTCAAAAATAAAATCGTCTACAAAATGATTTCCAAGGCGTATTCTATCGGGATTTTTTTCGCCTTTATCTTCAAATTTCTTCCTGACAAGCCTCAAATCTTTTTCCAAAACAGCCATAATCTATATTTATGTGCATTAATATTGTTTTCTTTGCAGAACGTTATTTGCATGGGGTTCTATAACAATTTAATACCCAAACTTTTGAGTGTTTTTGCTCCATCAATGATATTATAATATATATACTCTCCTGTTTCATCTGCTCTGAAAACTCTTTTTTCTACTTTCCCGAAGTTTGGAATTTTAACTTTGCGGATTCCCTGATACTCAGAGGGAATACCATTTACGCTTACTTTTTGCCCGAGTTTTAAATCTGATAATTTCATTTTATTATTTTTTTAAATTTTAATAGATAAACATTTGTAATTTTACTGTTTAAGGGTTACTTTGGGTGTTTAATATTAGGTATTGACTCTACGGAAAACAGTCCGTTATCAGTTTTGTTTTTCATATAGGGTAAAATATTTTTCAATGAGGATTTCCAGTTGGTTATGGGTTTCCCCAAATTATTTCGCCAGCCATTACCCGCCCATAAAGCGTATTTCTCCTCAATATCTAAATCCATAGAGCCCTCGTAACAATCTAATGTATGTGCATACGCCATAAACTCTTCCAAAGAAGGTCCCTTGATTGTTTTAAAAGACTCAGCATCATTATTGTATAAGAGTGTATTCTCTTTTTGCTCTGTAGTTTCGGGAATAGGTATACCAGATAGCTCTACCAGAGGTGAATTCTCACTTTTTTCCACAATTGATGCCTGGAGGTTCTTTTCTGCCTGTTGAACTTTTTCTTGACCGGGAACTTGTAAAGGATAATCTAGTACGATTCTGTAAGAACAGGAAAGTCCTTTTCTACTTTCATACTGAATTAGTCCCAAATTCCTTAGCGCTTCTTTGGCAGGTTTTATCGTTTTTCTCGTTAAACCTAACGTTTCACTCAGCATTACATCGGAAATAGCGACATTGTATCCGTTATTATCACTGGCCAGCTTCAGAAGATACAGGTATATCACAATAGCAGTAGTACTGAGCCTTGCTTTTGGACCAAATTCCCAAAACCTTTGTATGAGCTCCAAATAATACATCATTACTTCCTGGCTAAAAGCTCCAATACTTTTTGCTTATCAATAATGATAATCTTCCCTTTTTGAATAATAGCTTCATCCAGAATTCCTGAAGATTTTATTTCAGAAGCTTTTGATACAGAACATCCAAGAACCTTTGCCAATCCTTTCAGTCCGTATTCATATCTACTCTCTAAACCAAGACTTTTAGCTATTTCCAAAAATTCCTCAACGGTCAGTTTCCAAATAGGTGTTTGTGGATCTATCTTTTTCATTCTCTTTTATTTTACTGAAAGTTTTGAATTTTAGCTCCCTAATCTTCCCTCTTTAGCAATCCAGTTCCTTGCAGCAGCCTGCCAGCTGTTCATTAATTTCCCCCCACTTAATTTCCAATCCCGAGAATTATAAAAAGAATAGAACTTATTTGCCTGGGTGGAAAGTAAATCACGTTCTTTAAAATACAACTCTACTTCATAAAATTCAGGTATACAAAAATGATTTTCCTTTTGTATCGATAATTCCTGCTCGCATAATGCTGTATTTGAAAAAATTTCAGGGTCGTCAAAATCAATAATCTCAACAAGACTTCCTTTATAAGCGTCATAACTGGGAGAATAAACAATGAATCCTGCCAAATGTAGTTCTTTGATACACCTGTGGTAAGTTCCGAAAGATTTTATCTTACCTAATTTCATGACCTCCGAACGGCAGATACGAAAAGGATTTTGAAACCCGCTTTTACTCCAAAACTGAAAAAGCGCAACATATATACTGATATGGGAAGGACATAGCCTATTGTCCTTAATGACATGCTCAAAAAAATTGATAATATCTTTAGTTTGGTTCATGATTGCCTTTTTAGATATTATTTGGATTTCATAAGAAGCTTCTCAATGTCTTTGTAATTGTAATACAAAAGCCCCACTACTTTCGTATAAGAAAGGGTTCCATTGATCCTGAGATTCTGTAGTGTTCCCGAAGAAATATTAAGTAGCTCTTTAACTTCAGCAGTCCGAACCCATAGTTTCTGCTCTGTCGTTCTTACCTGAAGTAGCTCTTTAATACCTTCCAGCAGTTCTATTTTAAACTGCTGAAGATCTTCTTTAGTGATGATCGATATTGCCATGATTTCAAAAATTATTTATTGAGGCAAATTTTCGGAATCAGGCGGAATTTCTTTCGGTAGTTTTTCGGTACTACCGAAAGATTCCATCCTATACATCACCAGTAAAGAGGAGAAGGAAACAATGAAATGTGTATTATCTCTAAAAAATAAAATAATCTAAATGTCCATATCATCCAGATACCGCTCTAAATTATTCCTCAGTAGCAGCAAAAATTTAGTTCTATCGGTTTTTCTCAGTCGTATTTCACCTAAAATTTTATGATAATTTCCCAAATTGATATTTAATGAATTCTCTGCCCAACGGAAAAGCTCCGCTAAATCAGAATGCCCTCCATTAAAACACCTGGTCTGATGAAGTGCATATAATAGTTCAATAAGCGCTACTTTAGGAGCCGTCCATTCCAGATTTTTAATTTGACTGATTGATTTCTCTTCGCTCTGCCCTGTATTAATTTTACTTGTCAAATAATAATCTAAAAGGTCATTGGCAAGAATCTGAGAAACAATATGATCATGAGATGTAGAAAATTCCTCATCATAGCTGTATAACTCCGGACTAAGCTTTAATTTAAAGTCAAATTTAAAACGGACAAAGTATTTTTTATCCAAATAAGTAGATTTCCGGCGGTAATAACTGATGAATTCTTTTTGCTCATTATAAAAGTATAGAAGATTAGATCTCTCGTTTTCATAATATAATTTTAATGCATGAGAATCAGCATAAGGTTTTGAGGCTTCTATTGCCAGGATTTTGGAATAGTAAATATAAATTGCGGTAAATTGCGGTTTGGTGTTCTTAAAGAAATGGATCTCATCACTCCAATCTGAAAAATGGTATTGCTTCAGAAGATTCTTTAGCTCTCGAATAGCAGTGTCCGTTTCCATCAGTATTTCCTCAGACTTAAGAACAATATCATTATCCCCTCTGTTAATCTGATCCACAGATGTCTGCAAATTTTTCCAAAGCTCATCAATTTTTTTTCTGAAATTTTGTCGATTCATACGTTATTTTTTTAAATTCTGACGTAAAAATCGGGCTAAAATAAATCTTAAATTTTCTTTAATTCTTCTTTTCTTTTCCTTATAAAGTCAGTAGGTCTCATACCATTGATCTCCATAAAATGTTCCGAAAAAACCTGTCGGTTGGCCATTCCACATATCTGTGTCAACCCATCTGTACTGTAATTAAGGTATTTAGGATCTTCAAGCAAAAGATTGGTAACATATCTAATACGCAAAGTTTTCAGATACATCGTAAAAGTAAGATTATAGTGTTCGTTGAGAACATAAGATAAAAGAGTTCGATGACTATCAATCATTTTAGCAACAATCGGTAGTGTCAGACTACCTTGGAGAAATTGCTTACTCTTTTCAAAATTTTCAAGTTTTAACTTGACCTCTTCAATGGCTTCAAAGCTATATTCATTTTTTTCAGTTAAAGAAACCTGTAAAGACCTATTAAACGGATCAGTTGTCTCTGAATAATTATTGAATCTTTCTGATAATTCCTGATACCTGGCATTAAGTTCTTTCTCCTTCTTCCGAAATCTCACAACTAAAAAATACAGTATAATCGAACCTGTAATTATAGAAAGGCAAAGTATGATAACACTGATATTTTTTTTCCTCTCAAGACTATTTTTTTCTTTCAGTAAAGTATCTGTATCATATTCACGATGAATTTTTGATGAAAGCATTGCAAAATCAGTATTAATGATGGAATCTGCCTTCAATAATTGATTGGTATAATACAGTTGTTTTTTAGAGTCCCTGTTTTGCTTGGCATCATGAATTAAATATTCATAGCCACCTCTAATTTCAGGGGTAATAACCCAGAATCGATTCACCAGTGAGTCAACCTTATTTAAGTAAAGTAGTGATTCTCCCCTCTTATCATTCAACCAATAAGCTTTACCTATATAAAAATAAACTGTAGTTAATGATGCATAATCCTGATTATGACTTAGGATATTTTTAGAAAGCTTTAAATATTTTAATGATTCATCTAATTTATTTTCTCTTAGGAGCTGAATTCCTTTACCTTTTTGAAAATAGCCATACTCTAAGGACAGTTGTTTGGTATTATACAGCCTTTCCAAACCAATATGAATGAGAGAATCCTCCTTATGGAATAACTGTAGGTTTTTGTAACAACTGCTTAAGCGGTAAATACTGTTAAAATATCCGGATTCATTATTAAGCTTAAGATTCGGATGAAGATTTTTTACCATATTTTTTTCAAAATATTGGGCAGATAATTCAAAAAGTTCAGCTGCCTCTTTATAATATCCTAAATAGCTTTTCACCATTCCTAAATGATAAATGATTTTGTTTTTAAGATAATTATCCTTCGAGTCTTTTGAAAACTTAAAAGCCAGTAAATACTGTTCAAGAGCAGGTTTATAATGCCTTTTGTTATAATAGTAAATAATACCTTTACCCAGATAAGACCTAGAAATCTGATCAGGATTATTATATTTTTTAGCTGCTATAATGGCGCTATCTGCATAAATTAGCTTAACATCAATATCCTTACTATAATAAATTGCCTCTTCATACCCCTGGATCAGTTCTTTATAATTACACTCTTCCTTCGCTTTCTCAATATACATTCTCACAAATTCTAAGGCCCTTTCATCATTTTCAGAATAAGCATCAATTAAGCCCGAAATTTTCTTATAAGATTCTACCTGATATTTTTCAATAGGTTTTTGCCCTTGTAATAACATCAATAGGCAATTAAAAATTAGTAACAATATTTTATTATTAGTGGACATATCGAAAAAATGTCCACTAAATTAATTAAAATCATCATTTGGAGACTTATTTTCAGTTCAAAAACAAAAGATATTTATTACAACCTGATATTCAGTCATGTAAAACAATATTTAGTGGGTAGAAAGGATACTTTATGACGTCATAAAGTATCCTTTCTACCCACTATTGCTTTTTTCAAATGCTTAGTCATTCTAATTTAGCCTCAGAATTCTACTCATAAAACCGGCCGGGATAACTTTTAAACCATCATTAATAATCATGAAAAAGTATATCTCAATTTTAAGTTTAGCTTCCGTAATATTTATGTACTCATGTGAAAGAGATGTTTCAGATTTGAATAATCCGCAGCAGAAAGAACAAAGTACAAAATTGCAAAGCCAAAAAATATCAGCCCAAAATAAAAACAGTGCTTCTGAAGAAACAGATCAGGATCAGGCAGCAAAAGATGATGAGGAGCCTAAAAGGGACAAACAGCATTGGAGGATTAAAAAGGATACCGTCAGGTAATACATTTTAATGTACTCAACCTTTAAAACCATAGGAGTGGAAAACAAAGAAATATCACTAAGCACTGGAAAGAAATGTACGGTTAGCGGGGAATGGGAAACTGAAGGAAAAATCAGCACGGTCGTTTATATCTCAAAAGGAGAAATAATGCCAACATATTGCGGTAAGAATGTAAAATGGATTTTAGTTAGAAAAGGATAATTTTTTTGATAATGGAAACAAATAGAATCAAAACAAGGCTTATACAGTTTACAACTTATTTTTTCATATTGCTGTTTATATATGCAGCTATTAGTAAACTCATGGATTTTTCTAAATTCCAGACGCAGTTGGAGCAAGTGTTTTCATCTCATAATTATGCTGTTGCCATCTCCTATAATATAATTATACTGGAATTACTAATTGCCGGGCTACTTTGCTACCGAAGAACTCGAAAAACTGGTTTAGTATTTAGCCTCATATTAATGATAGCCTTTACCTGTTACATATTTGTAATCCTAAATTTTAAAGAACACATTCCTTGTTCCTGCGGGGGAATTTTAGAAAAAATGGGATGGACTGAGCATCTATATTTTAATATTGTGAGCGTAATATTAGCCAGTGGCGCTCTACTGGTAATAAATAAAAATAATTTAAAATCTTATTGAAACTATTCTATGATAAGAGTTACAGTAAGATTTTATATGTGTACTTAAATTTATTGTTTAACCTTAAAATTAGGCAGTCGAAAACTGCTTAAACTTGAAAAACTAAAATGTATTTATTAACCACAATTTGTTTGAAAAGTCTGAGGAATAAATAATATTTGGTATAGCAAGGTTTATTTATAGCCTATAGATACAAAGGATATATCCAGTTTATTATCTCACTGCTTACCAGGCAAATTTCTAAAGTTTTTACGGTAATCTTTTTTGATCTTAAAAAAGACCTGAATTATGAAAATTAACCAATTTTTTAAAACTAATGCTTTAGCTATTGCTGCTATCATCTTTGCTGGAACTACAATGTCATTCAAATTGGCTGAAAAGAAAGCAGCTCCTGTAACCTATTTTTATAACAGCTCTTTAACTTCAGCTGGTGCATTTGCTGATCCAAGCCATTGGCAAGCTACAGAACTTCCAGGTTGTGAAACTGAAGGAGAAAGACCCTGTAAAATAATAGTTCCCGATGGTTCTTCTATCAATGCCGTACTTTCCGGTAAGACAAATGCTCAGGTACTTTCGATCAGTATGGATCGTAGACCTTAATTTATAACAAAGGTTGGCAAAATTGCCAACCTTTAATTTTTCAAGCCAGTTTATTATACTTAATGGCAATTTATTATTCTATCTACGATTCTGTGGCATCCCCGACAATTTAATAATATCCTCTGGAATAGCTATAGCATAGCGAGGATCATTAGGAGGCAAAGAATATAATTTATTTTCAATAGTTCTTGTTAAGGTAATATTAGCGCCATCACGGTTGTATCTTTTCAAATCCGGCCAGCGAATTCCTCTGAACAATAGCTCCTTTTGTCTTTCTTTCCTAATAAGCTGTAATGCCTCTTCTTTGGAATTAGCTATAAAAGGTATAAATGTTTCAGCTTTCCATCTGGTGATTAGAAGATCATTAAGCATTTTCATAGATTTGGTAACATCACCAGTCTGAGCATAAGATTCTGCTGCGATCAAATATAGCTCATCCACTGCAACACTGGTCATTTTCCCCGAAGAACCTCCTGTATAGTTTCCTTTAAATATAATATCCCCATTAGGGTTTACCCTAAAGTAAATCAGTTTTCTAAGATCATTCTCATGATATAATTGAAATAAATTTAATGGAACCTTAGCTACCGCAAAACGCACAGGTCCTGAAATACGCATCGTAGTTCTTAATAAAACTTCAGCGTTCATATCTTTAATAGGATAAGTATCTGATGATTTCAGCGTATTAAAATCCATTAAAGTATTTTGCAGTTCTAATGCCCATAGTGCATATTGTAAAGCTTTTTCATAATCTCCTATATATAAATAAGTTCTTGCCAAATACCCAAGTGCTGTAATCTTCGAAGGTCTGCTGGCAGCGACCTGCTTTACAGGCAGTAATTCCACAGCCTGAGTTAAATCCCTTAGAATCTGATCATAAGTCTGTTTAACCGAAGACCTTACCGAAGTCTGGTTCATATCAGAATCTAACCGGAGTGGTAAACCTAAATCCTGTCCTCCTGTTGCCTCATTATAAGCCACACACCATATCTGTGCAGCATCAAGATAGCGTATGGCACGCAGTGCTAATGCCTGACCTTTTACATTCTCAGCTCCTGAAATATGATAGGTTTCCAGATTGTCAAGCACTGCATTACTTACATAAATAGCCTTGTAACAAGAATACCAATCATTTCCTACCCCTTGATTGGTGGATACATAATCGGGCTGCCACGTATACAATCTTTTATCTTCATTATATTCCAAGGAATTATAATCGCTATCTGATAAATAAAATTCATCAGAGGAGGTCATCCCGCTGGAAGCAAAATCTCCCAGTACATCTGTTATTCTATCCAATAATGCCTGATTATCTTCAAGGGTTTGGGGAGTAGCCAACTGCGAGTCAGACTTTTCATCTAAAAATCTGCTACAACTCGTTAACACTACTAATACAGATAAAAATCTAAATATTTTTTTCAATGTTTCTTTCATAACATAATAATATAGTATTGAAATAATCAGGTTAGAATTTGGCACGAAGCCCTATTGTATAAACACCCGGAGGTCTTAATCCGCTAATTCCAAGGTTATAATCCGGGTCAATTCCACTTTTATTAGCCCTCCATAAAATGCCCAGATTGCTTAGGTTCACAAATAAACTCAGACTTTCAAAAACAGGGGACCCAAAAAGAGCCTTATCAAAAGTATATGTGAGGTTGATATATTGTAATCTTATATGGTCTCCTTTTTCAACAAGTACGCTTGATCCTCCGTAGAACGCATCCCTGTTTGCATCACTCTGATAATTATTGGATGGAACATTGGTAAAGGCTTCATCACCCTCTTTTTGCCACCTGAAGGCATAATCACTATGTCCAGCCCAGCTGGTAAATAAGTTGGTATAGTTTATTGAATTTCTTCTAAACCAGTATCCAAACTTGTAAGAAATACCTATATCCATACTCAAGTTTTTGTAGCTAAAGGAGTTCACAAATGAGCCATAGACCGTAGGAACCGCTGAGCCGTAGAACTCTAAATCCTGAACTGAAGTACCTACACCTACCATTTGAGAATAATCCTTACTAACCTGTCCGTTAAGATACCCTTGCGGGTCTCCGGTTTTAGAATCTAATCCAGCCCATTTATACGCAAATATGGAATAGACAGGTAATCCCTCTACTCCTGATATGGGTACAGAAGAGCCATTCCCTATGAATTGGCTTGCCAGAGGATCTGCCAGATAATATTTTGTGACTTTATCCCTGTATGTACTGAAATTGAGAATAGTATTCCATTTTACTGCTCTGTCAATATTCATGGTCTTTAGTTCAACGTCTATTCCATGTCCGCTTGTCTCTGCTACATTGGAAAGCATATAGTCTATACCTGTTGTGTAATCCATTTGTCTGGGGCCAAAAAGGTTGGTTCCTTTTTTGGTAAAATATTCAACAGAGCCACTTATTCTGCTGTTTCGAGAAGAGAAATCTACACCTGCATTAATCATTCTGGAAGTTTCCCAACGTAGCCTTGGATTAAAATAATTGTCAAAACGAGCCACTGATGTTCCGGTATAACGGGATTTATCCGTATCAAAAGCGATGGTACTTACAGCAACCATTGCCGGATCTATATTTCCATTAAACCCATAAGATGCTCTCAATTTTAAATAAGGAAGCCATTCTACGTGATAAAAATTCTCTTTGGAAATTTCCCATAGCGTTCCCACTGACCAAAAGGGATTCCACTGGTCATTGGTATTTAACCCAAACAAATTACTGGCATCCCTGCGAAAGCTTCCCGAAATAGTGTACTTGCTATCAAAAGTATAGGCAGCATTTGCAAACAGAGAAACAAAACGAGTTGTTCTCTTTCCAAGGGATTGCCCTCTCTGGATAAATTCCATATTACCCGTAGGAAGAAGTGTATACTGCCGGGTATAATCAACATTACCGGAAGCCATACTATTTTCATTATACCCATAGTAACGGTTATATTCATAGCTTCTTACCGCATCACGGCTCTCTGCTCCTGCAATTGCTGTGACTCCGTGTTTATGCCATTTACCTGTATAGTTTAGTTGTCCTCTTACATTATTGATAATAGTTAATGCTCCTGACTTGTCTAAAATCCCGCCCTTTGGAACAATGAAATTTGTATTTCCGTTGGTATCCACCTGTGCAAAACTGTTTACATAATTTCTGGCAAAGTAACTTTGTGAATTATGAAGGTTTTCCGTAATATCATTCTGTCTCTGATATTGGTATTTAAATTCAGCTTCAAATCCTCTTATAATTTTATAATTAACAGAAGCATTAATCATCACTTCCGTTCCATTAGTCTTTGTACGGTCATTCTGCCAGTCTAAAAGTGGATAATAGTTCCAATCTAAAAGTTTTCCTGATCCAAAACTATCTTTATAATTCTGATCATAGCCCTTTGTCACTATACTCGGATTACCTTCGCTGTCTGCCAACTGCATATAAGGCACTGATGAGTTTCTTGCCATTGTAATCCCACCATAGCTTATGCGCCCACTTTCTGTGCGGGTATCTGTATAATATATTCCGGTATTTACAGTTAATTGTTTTATCACACGCCACGTATTCTGAAAGCGAAGGTTGGTTCTGGTATATTTCTCTCCGAGATTTCCTTTGTTATCATCATATCCAATTCCGGATGTCCACGAAAATTTTGGGACTCCACCTGCAATGTTTAAAAAGTACTGCCTTTTTTCAGAGGGCAGATACATATACCGCCTGTACTGGTCTCTGGCATCAATATTCCTTAAAGCCCCAATCTGACGGTTAACTTCATCCTCACTCATAAACCCTTTCTTTTGTTTATTCAGTAGATCTACCACGGGAGATAAAGCCGGATGTGATGAAGAGTTAATATCACTATCATAGTAACCTCTTTTAAAGAGTTCCGTTTCAACATCTATAAAATCAGATGATGAAATGGTCTTTAGGTAATTGAAATCAGGTTTTGGGCTTATACTTGTATTAGCCGTGAACTCTAGTGACTGTGGCTGGCTGAATTTTCCACTCTTTGTTGTAATAACAATAACCCCATTGGCAGCTCTCGCTCCCCAAATACTTGCCGCAGATGCATCTTTTAGTACCGTAATACTTTCAACCATATTGGGATTGATATTACCAATGTCGCCCTCATAGGGAAAATTATCCACGACAATCAATGGTGATTTAGGACCATTGATTGTACTGATACCCCGAATCATCAATTGCGCAGTTCCTGAGGTTCCCTTGTCTATCGTTACTCCACTTATCATATTGGAGAGACGATCCAAAACATTGGTTCCAACCTGTTGGTTTAAGAGTTTGTTATCTGCATGAGAATAAGATCCTGTGGCTCTTTCCTTTGAAATTTTCTGATATCCGGTGGCTATATTAACAGCTTCTATGTCCGTAAACTTAGCTGTTAGCATAATTTTTACGGGTATGCTTTGAGGAAGGTTTAATTCTATAGTCTTGGATTCATACCCCAGAACTGAAGCCATAAGCTCAATTTTGTTTTCTTTTGTCTGAAGCCGGAAAAAGCCATTACTATCTGTGATTACTGCGGTACTGCTATTTTTTAGAGCTATGGTAACATTCCTTAGTGGCGACTGACTCAGCTGATCAAGCACCTGTCCGGAAATAGTATGTTGAGCCATAAGTGATATACTACTGCATAGTATCAATGGCATGAGTATTTTTTTCATAGTATATTATTAGAGTTTTATTATTGAGTGCAAAAGCATGGTGAAAAATCAATAACCTGTACATTTATGTACAATCTTATAAATATCCCTCTATGATTTATCCTTAATGACAAGGACATTTATATCCCTGTCAGCTTCAATGATCTCAAGGTCATATTTTGAAAGTTCCTTACTTAAGGAAGCAGGATCTGAAATACCCAATAACTTTAAATCCACATTTCCGGTATATCCTGTTTCATCTATAATGGGCAGTTTTATTTCAGGAATTCCATTAATACTGTTGACAAAAGCATACATAGAAATATTTTGTAAGTCTGATTCTGAGGTTGAAAATCTATATTTCATTTCACCTCCTTTGGTAGCGATCCTATCTTTTTGCGAGGTTCTTCTAAGAATCAGACATTTTACCTTTCTTTTTTCTATACTGGCGGAATAATCTGCGAATTGGCTAAGATTTTTAAGCATCATCGGATAGAGTGAATCGGATAGTGATACCGGAACGATGTATTCGTAATTATAAAGGTTATAATCCTCCACACGTCCTTCGGAATTCTTTATATAATCCAGTGCAGTAGGATTCTTCACTTCTATAACTATTCTTTTATTACTAAAAGATTCTTTTCGTTGTTGAAAGATTTCATCGGTAATAGCGGTAAAGATCTCAAGTAAGGAGAGATTGGTAAACTGACGGCCATATACAATATTTCCATTTCTATGGAAGCCTGAACCAAAACCTATACTTCTTATTCTTCCTTTTGAAAGAAGTGAATAATTTGTAAGGCTGGTCCCTTTCTCCTGATCGAAACTTTCTGATAACATTAAAGGCCTTTCCCTACTCATGTATACAACGGTCTGAAGACTGGAGCTTTCTCCCCTTAAGACTTCATTTATGGTATTTTCATTTACCTGAGCCCCATCGGTGGTATTAAGGAGTTTTCCGTCCTTAATCCATATAATATAAGGGACTCCTTTATGAGGAAATTGAGAATGCAGTATTTTATCTCCTGCTACTGAAAGGATCTCCTTATACCTTTGTCCGTTTTTAGAGGCAAAGAATTTTTCTAGGGTGGCTTTGTCCTGATTGCTGACAGCCAGTATTTTTATCTTGCCACTAAACTTTTTTTGAAGTTCTTCCATTTTAGGAAAGCCTGTAAGGCACGCACTGCACCATGTATTCCAGAAGTCAAGTAAGATCAATTTATCTTTATCTTCGGATAATTTTATAGTTTTCTGTGAATGATTGACAACCTCCATTGGGGCTGTCCAAACAGAATTTGGTACAGCATCACCTATTTTCAAAGATTTTTTTTGTGAATATGTTGTAGTAGCTATGGTTACGGCTAAAATAAGGGGCACACGTCCCCTGCAAAAGATATTTTTCATACTTTTACTCTGGTTTTAAATGATAAACAATTTATTATCAGCTCTTCTATATGCTTAAGTAAATTCGACAGTACGGTAACATAGGAAGGGCTTTTTTAAGATTTGATTAAGGTAAGTGACTTATGGGCATGATTCCCCCTTAAGCCAAGAATGTTCATTGGTAGTTGTAATTTTATTTTGAAAAAGCAGGGAAAATATATCTCATAACTACATTCCCCTACTAGTTGCAAAAAGTCTGGTCGATAAGACGAGAAAGATTTCATAAATAAGGATTGCTCCCGCAATGGTTGTACACCCATTGTAACTGTCCACAATGATACTTTTACTGTAGGAGCGTCTTAGAAAATTGTAGAATAAAGGGACAGCATAGAAATAAAAACGGCATGGAACTCTACAATATCCGATTCGGGGCACTGGTATACCTTACATGCAGATAAGAGAGCCCACGCCTAGGTCGTGAGCATTTCTACTTATCATCTCGCATGTTAAAAATTACCAGTTTTCGAATCGAGATTCTAAGCAATAGCTTCTATTTATTATCGTTGAAGTATCGCAAAGTTACTGTTATTGTAACTTATTTTACAAATATAAACAATATAATTTAATATGGTAATATATTACCATGAATATTTTTATGGAAAACACAAAATTGCCCTAAAATTAAAGATAATGGACAGTGAAGATGTTTTAAGAATATATATGGAAGCTTTTTCTGAAAATCTAAAAAGGCTGAGGAAAGAAAAATATGATACAATGAATGAGGTATCTGTAAATTCCGAAATTGATGCAAGTAATTATAATAAATTTGAAAAATCAAAAGGAAACCCAACAATCAAAACTTTACTCAAAATAGCATCAGCTTTTGGAATACCTCCGAAAGAACTATTTGATTTTGAATTTGATATTACCAAATATAAGATAGATGAATAAACTTGAAAAATAGACAACAGAGAGGCTTAAAGCTTCTCTGTTGTCTATAACTGATATTTTTAATGTCATGACTATTAGAAACTAAAAATAAGCAAGGAACACTTTCTATCACTAACGAAAGTAAATTTAAAATTACATTGAATCTAATATTTTTTCTATTTCAGTTTTCATTATTTCCATTTGAGATTTTATTTTTCCTAACTCTGTTTTTAACAAAAGATTTTGATCTTCAAGTATTATAATATAGTCTTTATTTGTCAGTTTACGTCTCTGATATTTTCTATCCGGTTCATAAATATCTTCTAAGGGAACATCTAAAAAAACAGCTATTTTTTCCCATTCTTCCTTATAAATTACTATTTCTCCGTTTTCTTTTCGGCTATAATTGGAAACATCTGTATGCAAAATTTCAGCAATTTCTCTTTGTCTATAGCCCTTGTCAATTCGTATATTTCTAAGTTTTAAATTTTTCATAATATTGGTGCTTTTTCAAAAATATAGAAAAAAAATAAATAGCAAATAGCAAATCATATAAAATTGAATTATGTTAATCGTAGTTCTACGACTATTTCCGTCCTTACGGTTTCCCGTAATTTTATATAAGAAAAATGTTTATTATTGTTTCAAGCTTTATTTGAAACATCTTCAAACTGTCTGAAAATTTGCTTCTTGTATAAAAAAAGGTTGCCCGAGAGCAACCAATAGAACTATTTCTTTAACTCTTCATCAATACACCTTTCAATATACTCACTAAAAGAATCTCTGAACTTAATATAAAAAACATCTTTATTGTTTTCTTCAATTTTATCCTCATAATAAGCATAAACAGGTGGGTTTTCACCATCATTTAAGAAGAAAAACAGAGCCTGATCTCTCCCATACTCCGCAAATACAAAAAATGGTTTTAAATGCAAGTTTACTTTTTCCATACTTTCCTTTAGATTCTCTTGTATCCAATCTAAATGTTCAAATCCTCTATTCCAATCACCTAAAATATTATCTCGGTTTCCTGCTAAAGAAAGAAACTCTTTGTAAGCTTTGGGAAATTTTACATTGAAATTTTGCTCGAACTTTTCTATTTCTTGTTCAGGCACTCCTATTTTTGATATTTTAGGATTGCTATTATAATAATTCTCTAATTTTTTCAAATACTTTAATTCCATAATCTTTTTATTGTTTTTTTATTTTGAAATTTGGATAAAGTTCATACAATTTTTCTCCATCTTTAGCACCACTACTATAAATATCAATCTTTGTATTATACTTAGCTTCAAAAACAGTCATCTGTCCCTGACAAATATTACATGGATCTAAAATAGTTTGTAATTCGACCTCAATTTTTAGATCATTTGCCGATTTTGCCCCTAACTGATTCATAGTTTCCTTTAAATGTAAATCTTCAAACTCCCGAAAGATTTTGCTCTCTGTATCTTGAAACCTCCGAGTAACTCCCTTTTCTGTTATTTCTTCAAACTGGGTTATCTTCTCTCCACTTCTTAAATTAGCAGGTTTAGCAAAACCTAAATTATTAAGCTCTTTTACATTACTACTAGAATAAGCTTTCAACTCTATTGTTTTAACCCGACCTTTATAGCTGACCTTAAATTTAGCAACAGCAATATTAGCTCCTTCTAATTTCTTCTGTACAATCAATTTGCTTTCTTTTGACAAACCTTTTAAAAAGGCTCCTTTTCCTTTTTTCACATCTATTAAAGCTTCCAGTCTTCTTGGAGAGAGAAGGCGCATCACGAATTTAGGATTTTTCTCTGCTACTTCTGCAATATGTTCTATTCTTTTCAGTACCTTTTCTTTGGTTCCCCTAAACAGCACTACTTTATCGGAGATCAAAACCCATTCATCAGCTGTCCTTTCCACTCTTAACCCTAACTTATAGGCTAATAATAACAGTTCGCTTTTTGCAGATATTTTAGCCAGTGCATTACTGAAGAATTCAAAAACAGATGATGATTTTAGTCCCTGTGGAGCCTTAGGCAGAGGTAGTAATAAACTCAGCAGCATTGTGATTTCATAAGCTTGCTGGTAGCAAAACTTATAAATAGAACCCTGGCTATTTTCATGGTCATATCGTACAATAATATCTTTGAGCTCAGTGAAGTTTTCAAAGATATTGATGATCATCCTAATAAACTTTTTTAGATTAGCCCTATCCGTAAAAATTTCATATATACCTGGAAAGGTAAGGTATAAACCTTCTATAGAATCAATAAGAGCATTCCAGAATCCGCAGAATTCAGCATTAAAGGCGTATACCAGATTTACTTCTTTCTCCTTGATATTGTAATATTTCAGTTGTTCTTTGGAAACTGAATATCTTTCAATTAAAACAGTGGGATTAATACCAAAAGCTTTTAGGAAGCTGTCATTTATAAACGGATCGAAATTAGATAGATAAGGCAGATAGTTGTATTCCTGAAATTTATAACTACCAATAAATTTGGCATTGTCCTTTAATATCCCAACTAAATATTTAAAGGTTGTGGTTACTCCAATCTTATCAAAGATCCAGTCGACTGCTTTTTGATAAGTTGCTTCGGCATAAAATTCCATGTCTATAGCTTTGCTAATCTGAGAAGGCTCTAACCTGTAATTTTTAAGTTTGGGAGACTGCCTATACATTGCTAAAACTTGTTCTGTAACACTTTTTTTGAACTCATTTAATTCAGGATTTATAGTTTTCTTTCCATTAGATTCTATGACATAACCACCGCTCGGAAATACATTGGTATTCAATTTAATACAATCAAAAATATCACTTCCTAAATTACAAACTACATAATCTACTTTTTCTGCTTTATAATCCGAAAAAAAATGAAATAACATTAAATTAGCATCTTCTCCTTCAAGAAACCAAAATGCATTATTAATTGTATTTTTCACTCTCTCATAATTAGCATCAACAAGGAAATAAAAACTGCCTGAAGTTAAATCCGGATCGGAAGTAGTCTCAACAATTCTTGTTCGTTTAACAGCACATAAATCTTCCATATCATTTGTATTTGATGTTAATATTTCCTGTAATTTCCTGCCTTGAAATATCCTCGATGTCAAGATTTGGAAACTTTTGTTTTACAGAATAGTATTCTCCTTTCTTATTTAAAAAATCCTTATAACTGCTTGATGTTCCACCTGTATTTTTTAATCCTAACGCTGAGATTCTTCCTACCTGTAATTTTTCTATTGTACTCATTTTTGTAAATTTTATGGGTTAGTAAGAAGAAATGGCGGCAGATATACCGCCATTCCTGTTGTTAATATTTATTTCAGGGTAGAAGGCTTATCGCTTCCTTCCAGCTTCAGATTATCCTTCAGTTGGAAATCGCTTTCAGTAACAACATCTGCCGGCACTTCGAATTCCTCAGGTATTTCGATCGTTCTAGGTAATGCATCCTCAACTTCCAATCCAACAGTTTTGGCCTGTAAAATAGTTAGGGTTGTTGGGACACGGGTAATCCATGCCTTTCCGTATTTCTCACCTTGTGGTTCTTTTAATTCATCCACAATAGATACGTAGAGTGGATCTCCGATTACCGGAACTTCACCACCGTTCCATATTTTACCTGTTGCCAAATAAAAATTAACAGCATCTTCAAAACCAGGTTTAATCGTTACAATTACTCGTCCCATACCGGCCTGTAAGAAGCTACGGAAGAGTGAATCCATACTTTCGGATAAATACATATCTTTCCAGTCATCTTTATTTCCCCAAT
Source organism: Elizabethkingia occulta (assembly GCF_002023715.1). GTDB lineage: Bacteria > Bacteroidota > Bacteroidia > Flavobacteriales > Weeksellaceae > Elizabethkingia > Elizabethkingia occulta. The sequence goes on along the minus strand of NZ_MAHX01000013.1, from coordinate 236,390 downwards.
AGTATGGATAGAAATTATAGGACATTATTTCCCATTCAAAAGCTTGTTCCATAAATTTTGCAAGAGCAGTATACTCATCCAGATTCTTACCTAATCTCATCTTGAAGCTTTTCATTTCACCAGCTGTCACATCATAGAGTTTGGTTCCTAGTTTACTATAGCTTTGCAGTAGATAAGCAATACAATTATGCTTTAGCACTACTTCTTCAATCTGACGGTAGAATGGGTAGCTATCTGATTTCTCCTTTTCCTCTTTTTCTTCTTCTTTTAAAGCAGCTACTTTATCTTCCCATTCTTGCAATGCTTTTTTGTAAGCATCAATAATTTTGGTAAAATGCTCCTGTTTCCACGATAGCATATATTCATCAGATAATTCGCACGAAAAATCAAATGAAACATTGAATGAATCCACCCCAATTCCTTGAAATTTAAATTCAAAATTGTTTACAATATCCAGATTGTTTACTGTATAATTTCCATCACCATTATTAAAAAGATCTATCATTCCACCCATAAAATCACTCACCCGCATTCTTCCATTTTCAAATCCCCAATACACAGTGACTGTCTTAGCTGAATAATGATCTGGTAATGATAATGTCTGATTTCGCTGCTTTTGATCTTCCTTTATTTCATAGAATACATTAGGAACATGATGAACAAGTGTCTTTCTTGGAAGATCACGGACCTCAACACCAAAAGCATCTGCCCAGTAACGAATGGTTTGTTCTGTAGCACTGCCTGCTCCTTTCATCGGAACAAATGCATCCTTTCTTGGATCAACAGGCCTTTCATATACCGGAGAATTTTTAATAATACTATCTGTAGCCAGATCATGTAATTTTGCCGGTTGTGGAATCATAAACTCTAGCATCATTCTTTTTCCATAGTTGTAGATCTGATTTTTCATTTTCTTATCTACCCAACGGTAAACACCAGTAATATGCTGAGACCCGCTCCTGTTATCAAACTCGTGGACATTATTTTCTGTAAACTCCTGAATAATTTTACTAACCCTTTCTTCACTGACCTTACTAACAACCCTATCCATAGCTCTCGTAGTAATTTCCTGAGATTTAGCCACAGCTTGTCTTGTAGCATCTTCTTTGGAAGTACGATTGGCATAACTACCTCCGACTTCAAACTTTGTCGAAACTCCTCCACTAAGAGAAGTATGGCTTTCTATGTTTTTATCCTGCTGTAAAATTTTAGATACCTCAGTTTGCATTTCATTTCTACTTGCTGTAGTTGTATCTGAAATATGCTCCACTTCGGTGGAGGTAGCTGTAGTAACAGTATCTTCTGTTCTTAATAATTTTGATGAGCTTTTATGCCTTAGCTCACTTGCCATTACATTTTCGATATTGGAAACTTCTCCCGGTACATAGGCATGGAGCGTTTGCTCAACCTTCATATAGTCAGCAATACCTAACCTTTTGATACCAAAACCATTGGGAATAAAAATATTGTTATTTGAATCAGCATCTGATTCATCCAGTTTAAATACTCCTGCATATAACAGATCCGAAACAATTCTCTGATCTATAATTACCTTTGCATTTTCACCATTACTAAAAACAATATCAAACTCAAGCTTTACCGGATAATCTGCTTCTGCTGCTGTGAAATAGTTATAAAAAAAGTCCGCAAGAAAAATTTGCCCATTATATCTGGTCAATGTATAATAGCTCCCATCCTGTACATTCCCTTCAGAGGTTTGTATATGATAATTGATGGAAGTAATATTCCAGGAATCATCGGGAAGATTCAGAGTGAGATAAAAATTCCATTTCTGAATTCCGGCAGAATATACCGCTGATTTGCCCATAAAAGAAAATGCATAATTTTCTTCAGAAGATTGATTTACGGGGATCAAAGCACTACCCATTTTTACATATTGTTTCTTCTGAGCATCTGAAAGCTGCTTTATATTATCCTGAATTTCTGATAAGTTTTCATCAATTATTTCAAAAACCTCATCGAAAGAAAAACTTGCTTCATCAGAAAGTACAGGAGCTAAACTTTTCTGTGTTTCTGCAAAAGAAGCTATTTCAGTAGTATTAGAATGATCCGAAAGTTCCATTAACTGAATTAATGTATTTCGAGAGTTGGCAGAAATTTTTTGTGAAATAACCGCCATATTTTCGCTATGTTCAAAAATAAATTCCGGCACTTTAGGAGCTTGCGTATTATTACTAGCTTCGCTTATTTCTTGTGCCGTATCTGCGGAAATTGTCCCTTTATTTTCCTGAGCCAGAGGTAGAATTTCCTGCTGGTACTTTTCCAAAGCAATGTCATAAGCTTTAGAATATTCCTTCTTATAATTCTTTTGCTCCTTCTCTAATTCCTTTTGTAATTGTTCTAATTTTACCTTTTTATAAGATTCGATAGCCAGTTCCATTCGGGCATTTTTGGCCGAATAATCAACTTGGGAGCTAGGGCTTCCTACATTTTTTTGTCCGGATCTATCCGTAAAAATATAAGATTTCCCAATTTTTGATTCATTAACTGTGAAAATATTGTTTTCATCTTCTGGTTTAGCTGAATCAATGAAAAGATAATCTGGAATAACAACTTTAGCTGTCGCCGCTTTACGAAGTAATTCTAATTTCTCTTTTTCAGATTCTGTCGTTAATTTCTGATATTTTGTAAAACAGTTAATTGCTTGCAGAGACTGAATAATAATTTCTTTAACATAGAAATCTTTCTGCGTAAGCATCTGGTAGATTAAGCTATCCCATAGCGATTTTACATTTTCCGAAGAAGGATCTAATAATTTACTTTCAGCAGAATTGGTAATATCCACTTTTGCCTGAATATCAGCCATAAGCTGTTCAAGGTCTGAAAGTTTCTCAAAATCTCTTTTCTGAGCAAGAACCTTTCCTGCTTCGTAGAAATATCCTAAAAGCTGAATAAGAGCTTTTTCAGTTTTTTTAATAGATGAAATTTCGGAATTTTCATTAAGTTTTTCGATAAGATAATTAAGCTTAGAAGTTTCTTTTACAGGGGGAGCATACCATTCCTGAATAAGAGAATCGAAATAACCTTTTGACTCCTTACTTCTTACAATAAAATTGTCGTTATTTTTAGCTTCAGCTAATTGTGGGTTTCTAAGACTCGCAAAACGAAAAAGTGTTTGCGTTGCGTTGTTACTTTTTGTACTCATAATATTAATATTTATTGATTGTTTTTCTAATTTTTAGACATAGTTTTCCCTGTTGACCTTTTTAAGATCAATTTTTAAGGATTGTTTAAAGTTTATATATTAACTAAGAGGGATAATCTATAATAAGCTATCTTGGTTTATTGTTACCTTATCCCATTACTGCATTTTTAATACGGAATTGCATTATTGAAAACTAATGCAGGAACTTCCTGTTTATCGGTAATTCTGCTATCCTGATCCAGCATAAAGAACACACCATTTCTACCATCCGCTTTATCTGCTGTCGAGCCTCCGGATTGTCCAAGCATCATTTGTGCATACGAATCTACACTTCCAGATTTAGCATTCGGGAATTTCGCTAGGAATGCAGCTCCGTTCAAGCTCTGATCAATAACAACAGGATTAGCGCTTCCATTATAATCTATATGGTGATTAAATCCATAAGTATCCGATGTTGCAGCTACCGTAAATGCACCATTCAGCGTTAGAATTTTTGGATAACTCGTGTCTGGGAACATTACATTTAAGTCGTATGTCAAACCATTTCCTTCCACTTCAACGGGTTGCCCACCATCATAAGAACGAATAGAAGTGGTTTCATTCTTCGCAATAGGAATCATTCCTCCCCAGCTGATGGCATGAGAAACCTGATTAGTTTGCGTAAACATACCTCCAATATGTTTCATTTCAGGGGCATATTTCAGGATATTGGCCTCACAAAGGATTCTGTTATTTTTCGCAAACATATAGAATGCATTCTCAATAGTCCCTTTGGTATTCCCCAACGATTTTCCATTCCAGAACAATTCTCTTCTAACTATATTATAAGCCAGATAGCCTGAAGTGAGATTTCCAAACCAGCCTTCACCGATGTAATTAAAGCAATGGGATACATCTTTTAGTTTTGGGTTTTTCCAGAATAGCGATACCGGAATAAAATCATATGAAGAATCTATAGAATGCTTGTCCCTATAATCCCATGGATAAACGTCCTGATAATATCCTTTACCTAGTTTAGAGTTTTTGAAACACTCGAATACAGTTTCCAAGTTGAAAAGACTATCTAAGAATCCCGGTAGGATTTTTTTAAGACCTGCTCTAAAGAAAGTTCCTCTTAGTCCAGTTGGTTTAGTAATATGAGAAAGCATATCAGCTGGGAAAGCTTCAAATTCTTTCTGTTCTCCAAAGCCGTAGAACGTAGAATTCATCGTTGTAACCTCTGGTGTTTCCAATTTAAAATCAGCCGATGGAATCGCAACCGATAGACCAGCAAAGGTATAATCAAGATTGGTTAATGAACTAGATTTAAATTTAGAAACTTCTATGATGTAATTATTTATCGTTGGCTCAAAATAACCCTGTGAATTTTTTGTAAGTCCCTCACAAAACCTCGCATAACTTACATTAGCTTCAGCATTGATCGTGATTTCATAATCACCCGCGATTTCATATACATGATAGAATGTATTTCCAGTGTCAATATAGTGTGTATTCCCTTCACCATCTGTCCAGGATTCTGAACCATTATAAGTAGGTACAACAATCATTTCCTCTTTCCCGTCGCCATAGTTTACTTTTGCCTGGGCAACCTCTGCCGCTGTTCTTAACATGGCAACCGGTACTCTTTCATTAGGCTGGGTAGTTCTGATTTTAAACTTAATCTCGGTACTTGATAAATCTACTTTCCCGTAAAATAGATAGTCTAGCAAGTCTTTAATAGGCATTTTGTCGAAAGTCGTTCCTGCTGGAATGCCTCCCACTTTAAATACTGAAGGTACAGCATTAGTATACTGCATTGCACTTGGATCTATAACTTCCTCTTTGTGCCAATAACTGTCCATCCATTCCCAAAATTGTTCCTGATTTGGCATATCTCCGTTTTCGAAATAACTTTTTAATTCTGTTTTTGATGTCATAATTGTAAATTTTTAAAGTTGTTAAAATTGTTTTTTTGATGTTTTAATAGGCTGAAATTCTTTTCAGCAGGTGGATCTTTCATAATTTGTATTTTAAAGGTTAATAAATAATTAAATAGCTAGGGATTGGGAATTTTGTTTTTTCATTTTCCTTTCTATTACAAAGATGAGCTACCGTGGCGACAAAACTTGACGTATTATATTTCATTATTTTCAAAATATTCTGAAAATCAAATTAGCAATTATAAATAGTTGATATTAAGCATATTAAATATGTAAAAAATAAAAATCACTAATTAATTATACAGCAAACGCTTTCACGCTAATGCGCAAAATAGATTTTATGTTAATCGTAGTTCTACGACACTTTTTTAGATTTCTTGGAATTTATTTTTTTTAAAAAATATTTTTTTCTAACTTTTGTGACATAATCACAAAAACCGAATAAAATGATGATATACAACGCAAAGCCTGGGCAAACTCTTGCCGAAATTTGCGATGAAATATATCTTGAAAATCCTGATTATCTGCGCGATTTTCATAATGAAAACTCTCCCCTTACAGAATATATTGAAGGGGATATTGTCCATGCGACCAGACTTTCAGTTCCCTCCCCAAAACAGATTAAAGAAATAAACCTGAGAATAAAAGAAAATCATGAAAGCTTTTATGATTTTCCTGCTGATGGACAATTTCCTTTTGCCTTTGATTTATGGGATGGCGAATATCAAATCACGCGGACTGTGTATTTCAATGAGGAAATACTCAATAATTATGAACAAAAAGTTCAGTTAACTTTTGAATTCATAAAGGATAATGACCTCTATTTCCGGTTTAGTGCATTTGATTTTAAGAAAAACGATGAAATTTCAGATCATAAAGTATCAACATTAGCAAAAATGTGCATGGAGATTATCTATCCTGTCAGGCTAGTGATAAGTTCCAATGGTAAAATTCAAAATATAGAACCAACAAAAGACCATACTGATATTTCTGCTGAACTGGACTCCGTTAAGAACTTCTTCCCGGATCAGTATTCTTCAGCGTATATAGAAAAAATGAAAAATATTGTAAAAGATCCTAAAGCCTTTTTAGAAAAGTTTAAAAATACTTTACTGAACACTTTTATGTTTGGGGCATTCTACAGAACTAAATTAGGGAATTGGACGAGTTCGGATGTTTATTCTGATTTCTATCCCTGGCTTTTTGATGCTCAGCCTGTAAGGTTTGAATTTCGAAATACCCTTCTTCCTAAAGAATCATTGGATGACGAATGGATAAAGATACTGCAAAAAGGTACTTCTTCTGATAACAGGAACCAGGAAGCCCTGCACTCTGAAGACTCCCAATACCGTAATACTGAAATAACATACAAGTCTATAGACTGTGAGCATTTTGCTGAATATATTTTCAACAGAAAAAAAAATTCATTACAAAGAATAGAAGCAATATTCCGGAATTATGTTCAAGAAAATATTGAGAAAGAAATATTCCTGCTTGAAAAAATGAAAGATAATAATTGATTATACATAAACACCAAAATCACAATACGATGTCAGAAAATACTTCTCCACACGATGGTAAATATTTCGTGATCCAAAAAGGGAAAGCTCAGTGCAACCAGGGGAACCAGTTTCCCCAGTTTAAAGTAACCTCACACCAGAAACATTATTGGAATAATAAGGAAGGTCAAGCTGATTATTTAGCAGTTACCGAAGATGATGTACAATTTACCCCTCCTGGTCCAAGCTTTGGACAATGCAAGCTAAAACCAAGTTCAGGCGGGTATTTGCCTTGTGCATTTGCTCCCGCAGGAAAGTGGCAGAAACCTTATGAAAAAACAAAAGTCATGAACAAAAGTTGTATTACGGAAATTTCAGAATTGATGTGTACAACTGGTGGGAAAATCACAATAAAAGAACATGGGCAAATTGCGGAGATTACAAAGCAGAATGTCAGAAATGCAGATTCAAAAGAGCACCAAAATATAAACCCACTGATTGACTATAAAGAATTTCAGGATGAGCAGGAAGATGATTTAAATATTTACGAATAAAAGCACACAAAGATGGGAAAGTTAACAATTATCGGAAACGATAAACCAGTGATAGGAAAAAAGGAAATGTATTCTGTTTCTTCAGTTAGTGACTGGTTGAGCCCTTTAAAATCTATTCAAAATCCTTTACAAGTACCCAAAGCTCATTGGGAAGTTATGGTACAAACCAAGACAGGTTGGAGAAAAGGCGGAAGCGATAAAGAAGGTCAAATAGTTCCTTATATTTTCGGACAGAAAAGTTTGTTGCACAAGGGAATAAAGATCGTTGTACGGCAGGGAGAAGACTCTGGAGAACTTGTTGTACACCCGCAACGGGCTAAAGAACCAAAAATAACCAGAGTAGAACTTCTGGATGCCAACTATAAACCTATTCCGAAAGGTAAAAAGCTCAGCTACAAAGATACCATTATTGCAAGGGCATATTGTGTGGAAATGTTCGGGATGAGTATTGCTTTTACACTTTGGGAAGATGATGCCCAGGGAGAAGGGCACAATCCTGTAGTTAATGCAATGAATAAAATCAACCCCGTTCCTGTACTTAGTAGAGTGAATGAGAAAGGAATGGCGGAAGCTGTTTTCAGGTTACCTTTTTACACGATGGCTGTTCTGATTGCCAATGCACGCACAGCACCAGGAGATAAAAGTGAGGGAGCCACCCACGAATATTATGTAACAGCCGATGTAGTAAGTAAAAGCATACAAAAAGCGAGTCCAAACGTAAATGTAGTTAATCCTGCTTATAACCCCACACCCCCGAGAAAAAGAGAACTTCCCAAAGGAAATGCACCTTCACCTGCAAAACCTAAAACGACACCTGCTCCAGAGAAGCCGAAACCCAAGCCCGATTCTCCAAAGTTTCCGGTGACCACAGGAGGAAAAAAAAGTGACGATCCACAAGGAAAGATTTTGAGTGCTGAATTTGTTGATGATAAAGGAAACAGGCTTCATTCTTCCAAAGTGGGAACAATCGTAGTCGTAAAGATTATCTCAAAAGATATGAAGAATAAAAAAGTAAAGATCAAGATATGGGAAGAGGATAATTTCGAGTGGACTAATGATTTGATTTATGAAAAAGATTATGTACTAGTAGGTGATACTAATTTTATAGGAGTACAGCTTACAAAACAGATGTTTGACAAAGCAAAAGGCTTCGGCACTGACAGCAGCAGACAGGATTATTTTATAGAAGTGATACATCATGATACTTCTGTAAAATCTGCGGTGATGCCTGTGAGCGCAGATGCTATTCCAACGGAAGTACCAAGTGGAGATACTGCAACAGCTGTGGAAAAAACAAAAAAACCTATAAATAGTTGTATTTGTAAAGAACAGTATAAAGACTTAATTTGGGGAGGAAAAGTGAGTTGTGAATTTAGGAAAAAAGTTGTACAAATAGCGAAAAACCTAGGTTTGCCACAAGATAAAAATGAAGGTGCAAATCGTTTAATGGCAGTGATGGCATTAGAAACAATGGGCACATTTAACCATAAATACGATAACGGAATGGGTTACTACGGACTGATACAGTTCGGAGATTCTGCTGCATCGACGCTAAAAACAACAACATCTGCTCTTATCAAAATGACAGCAATACAGCAATTGGATTATGTTGAGAAACATATTGCTTTGAAAAAAGATAAAATTAAAAATTTAACAGATTTATATTTATGTATTCTTTTGCCGAATTTGACAGGGAAAGGTAATGAAGACAACTATGTTTTATGGACAAATAGCAGAGAAGCATATTATAATAACCCAGCTTTTCATAAAGAAGACGGAGAGTGGGAAAATCAAGTAGATACAGGAAAAAAAGATAAAAAAGGCAGAACGATTTATAAAAGAGGATATGATAAAAATGTTGAAGCCAAAACATACATGTGGGAAGTAAAAAAAGCGATTGAAGGTTGGTATCAAAAAGGAAGTGAACATAAAGCTAAAACGTATGAATGTCAATTAGACAATAATTCCAATGAAAAAATTAATGCTACAGGAATAGTTACGTATCATATTTACGATAGTGGAAGAATCGAAAAACACATTCCTAAAATCATTAAACCAGAATATGCAAAAAAATACAAATACGTTTATCATGATAAAGAAAATAAAGAACATGACATATGTATAACAGATTGGCATATAACAACAAAAAAACTTAGAAGCAAGAAAAAATTATATTCGAAACCTACTCACTCAAAAGTTCTAAGTGATGATATTGTGAATGAAGGACAAACAAAAAGAAGGGTAATATATGAAAATGGAGATGTAGCCGAGTATGGTTCAAATAAAGGAGATACCTTTTGGAGACTATATGTCTCAACTTCTGAAAAAATTGAACTTGTAAAAATGCCTGAAAAGGTAAATTATGTAAAATATAGCTTCTCAGGCACAAAACGCCAATATACTGGACCAAATTATTTTGCAGGATTTATAGGAGCATTAGCAAAAACTGGATATTCAATTCTTACAACAGGGTCTTGTTTTAAATATGGGTCTTGTTTTCCAAGTCAATTTCACGTTAATGGAGAGAGTATTGATACTAAATATTTATGGAAATTGGAAGAGGACCAAAAATTTATTGATACAATGATGTTCTTTCATTTTGGAGAGCGAAAAGTGGGTAATGACGCATATTTCAAAAAATTAAAAAATACGTCTGATGGAGGAGATTTACATGATGACCATTTGCATAGTGGAAATTTTGATGAAACAAAGATTAAAATAATTAAAGAAAAATAAATTTATGCGAAATTATATTGCACTTATAACAGTATTAGTTTTTTTATCATGTACCAAAACTAATGTAAAAGTTAATGACACTTCCAACACGATAAATGAAACAAAACAACAATTAAAATTTCGAGCATTAGGAAATAAAAATTTATCATTATTTAATTTTCCCAAACATTGGACTGTTCAAGTATTTGATGAAGGAGAGCCTATGACAAAAGAGGACTCTCTTTATCAAAAAAATATGGACCAACTGGATTTCTTTGATGATATAAAGGGAAAAAGCATTAATGATAATACATATAAAAAAGCACTCTTAGATAGTGATAAAAAGGAAAAGATAGATTCTTTATTTCTAATCGATTCGTATTCAATTGAAAACAAACAGATTGTTTATTTAAAATATTATAAAACTATTAATGATTCAAATTATGATTTTCCTCCTTCTGAAAAAAATATTGATGTTTTAATATATGATCAAAATAATTTAGTAAAACGATTAAATGTATATTCTAGCAAAAATTATCCATCCATTGTTGAAAAAAAAATCGGCTATTTAGATGAATTAGGAACATTGTTTATGAAAACTTTTGAGATAGATGAAGAAGGTGTAACTTCTACAACAAACAAAACAATAAATTGTAAAGAATATCTAAAATAAAATGTTAAAAAAAATATACTCATTAGTATTCTGTACCTTGATAATATTTATTTCAGGACAGAAATCACATACTCACGACAAATCTAAAAATGATTTGTACAAAGCAATGAAGGGAAAATATGAAAGAGATTTATGTACACCTACTAACGATTACGGCTTCGCAATATGCGAATTATATACGTTTACCATTCAAAAAGATTATAATATATTGAATGTTGATGGGCAAAATATAGAAAAAGAAATGAAATTATTTTCTGAAAAAATAAATAGCGATTCATATCAAATTTATGATAAACAGGGAAATAGTATTGGAAAAGTATATAATGTAAATGGAACCCTCTATTTTAAGTATAATAATTTCTTGAAAGCTGCGGAAGAAAAAATGCAAAACAAAGGATATAGATTTAATAAAATAGAATAGATAACTTTCTATTTAAAGTTTACCATTCAAATCTTGGCCAAACATGTCACAATTATGGATTGTTCTGCTCCAGAGCAGTCAAAAAGCAAAAGGTTGCTCAATCAGGTTCTATAGGAAATACTTAAAGTAGTGAGTTTCCAAATGGAGTAAAGGAAAAATACTACTAAATAAATATGGAGAAGAATATACAGACAGAAATAATCCTAACAAGGATATACCGTCTATTGTAAAAAACTCAAAAGACTTTGGTACTATTAATTTTGAAAATGTAACGGAAATTTTTCTAATGAACTTAATGAAAAAATAGTATTTCACGGACTTCCTACCAATAGTTCACTTACCTGAAAACATGGAAAAAAGGAGACTAATGCAGTCTCCTTCTCCGTTTATCTATTGACAACCTTGTTTTTATTTCATAATACAGTGAATAATTAGTATTTTAGTATAAAAATTTTAACAAAACAGTAGATAGATAAATAACAATTATACCCAATGAAAATTATATTTGACCGCTATCAAAATAACACCAATAAAATAGAAACAATTCCCTTTAAAAACTTTGGAGATTTCGAAAATTATATTATTCGCCTTGATCAGAGTGAATTTTCTGAAGTTATTCTTAAAGATAATAATAATGAATTGAAAATCTGTGGAGGTAGATATAATTTCATTGTTTCTATAACAATCGATGGTGAAACATTTGACTTGACTAATAATACCCAAATTGATCTTCACGAACAAATTACACTTATGATTAAAGGTCAACCTGTAAGTTTTCCTCCTAATTTGATAATAACCTTTGAAAAAGCACTACTTGCATCTAAATACTTTCATCTTCATAAGCAACTCGAAAGTTCCCTAAAATGGGTAAAACGATTATCTTAGAATATAAAAACACACCTATTTTTTTTGAGTAACATAATTGAGAGGACATTCGAGATAAAGAAAAGAAATAAAATCAGCAAAAATGAGGCTGTCCAAATTTTTCGGACAGCCTCATATATTGTTATTTATTACATATTGCACTTTTGCATGCTATTGCTTCTTCTTGTTTGCTTTACTGTTTTTCAAAGGAGGAAGGTTCATGTCTTTTTCTGCATTCCTATTATAGCGCTCATACCAATCTCGGGTATATTTTCCGGTATTTCCATCAAAAAGATATTCCCAATATTCTTCAACAAGCACATTAATATCCTTTTTAAAGACCTTTACTTTCCATTCTTTTTTATCCTTATCATAGAAAAACTGCAATTTCTCGAACTCTCTGTTTTTCCCGGTTTTTAAGTTGATAACCCCATCTTTCTCTAAAACGCTAAGGACTTTATCAAAATCCCAAAATCCGAATTTTTTATCCTCGTCAACCTCCGTAACCTTTCCTGTTTCATCATAAAACCTCCATATACCTATTTTAATTCCACTATTAAATCCTGCGATCTTACCTGTAGTTTTCATCTTTCCATTTTTATAATAAGTATAAGATATGCTATTAAATGCAGGGGAAGGAGGTATTACATAATATCCAGGCCCCTCTTTATAGTTACCAGGATTAAAAGCTCCGTTATTTTTTAATTTATAATAGCCATTTGCACCATAATAATAATATGAATCATCTGCATATTCATAACCAGCATAATTATTTGCATCTAAATCAAAGTCAAATTTTTCAAAAAAATTAGAATTATTATCACTTACATAATTTTTTAAATATCTGCTTTTACAGCTTGACAAACACATTAACAGAAGAATGACAATATAATTTATCTTTTGCATGCTATTGCTTATTCTTGTTTGCTCTACTGTTTTTCAGAGGAGGAAGATTCATATCTTTTTCTGCATTCTTATTATAGCGCTCATACCAATCACGGGTATATTTTCCGGTATTTCCATCAAAAAGATATTCCCAATATTCTTCAACAAGCACACTTATATTCTTTTTAAAGATCTTTATTTTCCATTCTTTTTTATCCTTATCAAAAAAGAACTGCAACTTCTCGAACTCCCGGTTTTTTCCTGTTTTTAGATTGATAACTCCATCCTTATCTAATACACTAAGGACTTTATCAAAATCCCATAATCCGAATTTTTTATCCTCATCTACCTCAGTCAACTTTCCTGTTTCATCAAAATATTTCCACTTCCCTATTGCTATGCCACTTTTGAATCCTCCTATTTTACCACTAAATTGTAGATTACCGTTTTCAAAGTATCTGTAATAATAAGAAAAATAATACGGTACAGGAGGTATCACATAATAGCTGTAATAGTCTTTACCTTCGCTAGGAAAAAAGGCACCACCATTCTCTAATTTATAAAATCCATTTGCTCCATAATTATTATATGAATCAGACGAATGCTCATAACCAACATAATTACTTGCATCTAAATCGAAATCAAATTTTTCAAAAAAAAATAGAATTATTATCAGTTACGAAATTTTTTGAATATCTGCTTTTACAGCTTGACAAACACATTAACAGAAGAATGACAATATAATTTATCTTTTGCATGCTATTGCTTCTTCTTGTTTGCTTTACTGTTTTTCAAAGGAGGAAGGTTCATGTCTTTTTCTGCATTCTTATTATAGCGCTCATACCAATCACGGGTATATTTTCCGGTATTTCCATCAAAAAGATATTCCCAATATTCTTCAACAAGCACACTTATATTCTTTTTAAAGACCTTTACTTTCCATTCTTTTTTATCCTTTTCATAGAAAAACTGCAATTTTTCAAACTCTCTGTTTTTCCCGGTTTTTAGATTTATAACTCCATCTTTATCTAATACACTAAGTACTTTATCAAAATCCCATAATCCGAATTTTTTATCCTCATCTACCTCAGTCAACTTTCCTGTTTCATCGTAAAGTTTCCATTTTCCAATTTTAATTCCACTGCTAAAGCCTGCAATTTTACCCGTAGCTCTCATATTTCCTTTCTCATAGTATATATAATCGATACTATAGAATGCAGGAGCTGCCGGAATAAAAGTACAAGATATACTTGTCTTTCCATTATATGGGCTAAATACAGCACCGTTCTCTAATTTATAAAATCCGTTCGCTCCATAATTATTATATGAATCATCTGCATATTCATAACCAGCATAATTATTTGCGTCTAAATCAAAGTCAAATTTTTCAAACATAATAGAATCATTAATAGAATTGGTGGTAGATTTATGGATTATTTTCTGTTGAGCACAACACTCAAACAATGTTAATATACCAAGAATTAAAAATATATTTTTCATAGTAGTAAATTTAGATAAGTAAACTATATCCACGCACAATTTCCCATTGCCATTTCCATATATAATATCGCGCTTTAGAAGTATGCTCAGATTTAGTTGCTGGATCTACTTTCATGTGAGAATAATCCATAATATTATTTGTTTCCATAGCTTTAAATACATAACTAGTATTTCGGTGAAAAAAGCTATGTGGCAGTCCCATTGCATGAAGGCATTCATGAGCAATAGTAGCTTCATTATGCCCATCAAACATTACACCAGATGTCGCTCCATAATTTGAGAACCCCAAAGTCCTCCCCCCTTCTTCACCTGGCTCTCCACAACCAACATCTAAAAAATACAATTTAAAATGAGTATCAGAAATTGATGAATAATCTTCTGTAAATTTCTTATCAAGTAATCTTTTTAACCCTCCTGTTTTAGTAATTATTCCATCTGTAACTCCAAATGTAGCTGAAAATTTCGGAGTATTAGAAATATCTAGTTCTATAAACTTACTGTTTTGCTTATCAATTATATTTACTTTTATTAAAGCCTGCCCCAATGCCTTTCTAAAAAAAATTAACCAATTATCTACTGGCCTTCCAAAGACTTGTTTAGAAGAGACATCGTCAGTAATCTTACTTTTAACTCCTACAATAGCTATATTAATATTTCTAATTACAGGAGCAATCATAGTTATACAACCTGCTAAAGTTTCTATTTCCGTTTTATCTTCTTTTATTTGGACTGAATATACTTCTATCTTTTTGTCGGTAGTGAAATTTTCAGCTGTCTTACATGAAATTTTTATGGTTTCTTTTTCCTTGGGATTCTCTATTTTTATGATACCACCTTGTGCAGCAGCTTCTTGATTTTTGGACTTTTCATTTTTAACTTGCTGTATTCCTATAAATGAATTGTCTGTTTTCAATGGTTGGCCATCTACTTTAAAAACTAAATAATCAGGTTTCTTTTCCTCCAGAAAACTAATCTTCATATCTATATCTGCTTCACTTTTTCCATAGTTAGCTGTTTGGGGAAATAAAGCAATATAGGAACCGTGATATACAACCGTTTCAACACTATCTTTTTTACCTTTTCTAGGATACTGAAAGGATGAATACTCATCTTTTAACCTTTGCAGGGAGTTATTAGTATCTCTATATTGGGGGTCTTTTTTGAAATTATGAATGGTCTCAGATGCAGTCTTCTCGTACTCTTCAGTATTATCTTTACTTTTTATTACCTTTTGTCTATACTTATACCATTTATTATCATCACCAATGTAAAACCTAAGATAGGTATCAGTCGTATCTTTATCAGGAAAATCAGCTCTATCATCTGATGTATAATATGTTTCCAGTATTTTCTGAAATTTCTCCGGTTTTTCTTCGAGGAGTTCACTATCCTTAAACTGATAATATTTACCCACCATTTTATCATACTCTTCAGAATCAGATATTTCTTTGTTTTTCTCCCTAAACCAACAAAACCCATATTCTCCTTTCCAATTTTTTGGACGGAAGTGCACAATACATTTAGCCTCTACCTCTGGAGGAGGAGGTGATAAAGCGGTTCCATATTTAATTCCTCCTTTAGCATTAAAAATAATTTCTTTCCCGGAAGTAATCTCATAACCTCCTTTTGCATAAATCTTGTAACTTCCACCGACTTCCTCTATTAAATCACCTCCTATAATTGTAATTTTACTCATAGCTAATGACTTTTAGATTTTTCGCCTGAATTATGCTGGATTTCTTCCATGGAATGAAATTCATGATTATTTTGCGTCTGAACTTGTCCTTTGCCATTCACTACAGTTTGGGTATCTTTTTCAACTTTGCTTTCCTTATTTCCGGATATATACTCTATCATTTTGCCCATCACATTGGTAACAAAGTTTGTACCTACACTAAGAGTATTGAGTAAACCTATATTTGTATTTTTATTCATACCTGCTGTTTCAGAAATATTCATTCCCACAGAAGTATTCATATTCTCCTTTACAATAATATTCATATTCTTGCAATTTAAGGTCATTGTTTCCGGTGCAGAAATATTAATATTACTTCCTGTGGTATCCAGATGGATTTCGTTACCACTTTTATCAGTGATTATAATACTTTCATCTTCTGTAAAAACTACTCTATGGCCACTTCTTGTCTGGATAGACTTAACACGGTTACTCGCCCCACCTCCTAAACCAACTCCACCATGAAACATCCCGCCCATTACAAAAGGTCTGTCAGGATGGCTGTGAACAAAATTAACCATCACCTGATCTCCTATTTCCGGAATGGCAACATATCCGCGGTTTTGAGTGATCTGATCGGTACCACCTGCATCCGGACTCATCACTCTGATAAAATTCGTAGTATCATTCATCTGCCAGTCAAATCTTACCTGAACTCTACCCTGCCCTTCAGGATCTGCATTGGAAAGCACTGTGGCAATCTGTGGCTGTGCTACTGGCACTGTAAATTCAGGCTTGGGCAAAAAGCCAGTATCTGCTGCAATAGCTTCAAAACTTCCTTTATAGTGTCCTAAAGTATCTATTTCATGGATTGCTTCAGTAACCATTACTTTGGTAAAATAGCTGGTCTCATTACTATCTTCTTTTCTCATTTTAAGATCCGCTACACATCCGGGATACAGGAATGGAACTGTAGTTTCTCCCGAAACCGTAAATACCTCTACCGCCTGACTTCCTGCTGTACTCGTTTGCGAATTGGTGACATCCATATCCGTTCTCGCTTTGAGAGGGGCAATACGAAGTGATGGTGTTTTAAAAATTCCTTTATTATTTCTATATGCTGTTTGAGCTAGGTCCCCTTTATGAGCAACCGGAGTTTCTCCTGAAGTAAGCTTTGCATTACTACTGCTATTATATCCGTAATAGCTGGGATTGATATGAACGGCTTTTAATTCCACATTAATTCCGGTGATATTACTGCCATATACAAGTTCCACCGTTTTATTCTGTGGCGGCAAATTTCCAAAATGCAGTACTTCACCATCATAAAAGAACTGTTCACCATAAGCTTCTGCCATTCTACACAGATAATTATAATGAGTCTCATCATATTGTGTACTATAAAGAATTTGTGAAGAAGCCTTGGCATCTATACGATAATCAAACTTCCCTTTATCAATCCCCTGCTTGATAACCTCATTGGCAATAATTCCCATATTCACAGGCTGATCTCCTCCAAAGCTTTGGGTATGAGGAGCGGCATCCAGTAATATTGTCGGGCTAAATCCTTTCAGAATAATATTTCCAAGGCTGTGGTGTTCCTGGCTGAATCCTACTTTGGTAATCACTCCAACAAAAACCCTTTCCGGGCTTTGTTCAACATCTTTATACAAAATTTTAACAGTCAACCGATTACCTAGAAATTTATTGGCATTTTCCAACGTATGACTCTGCCTGTTTTCAAGGCTGTCATGCGCCAGTGTAAGTTCAAATTTATGATGTCTTTTAGTACTCTGTTTAAGCTTAAAATGCTTAAAATGTGAAATTATTTTACCATCTATAACGACTTCCAATTTAACAATGCGGTTTATTCCAATGATATTATTTTCCTTAATTGCATTGGAATTATCTGGAGCCTTGTACCCATCAGGTTTAAAGAAGGCTGATTCTGGAGTATTTTTCTTTTTCATATTGATTGTGTATTTTCAGTGTTTTCATTATTGATACGGTATAGAAAAATATTAATTAAATTTTCATCCTAATTTTCATTTTTAATCTCTTTCCAATTTAGAGAGTCATCTTTATCCTTAAATTCAAAATAATATCGTGCTGCTTTCAAGGCATGATCCATGGTTAAGACCTTTCTGGCAAGATATGTTTTAAGCTCTCTTTTAATCGTTAATTCAATCTTCTCGGTAGAGCTATGTAGAACTTCATCATTTTCCAAGTCAAATTTATCCTCACCGGTATTGAATGATATTATGTATTCTTCACCATTACCATTAATATACAGGGATGTTTTATCATCTTCTAAAAGCACTTCTGCGAATTCCATTTGATCCAGGCGTATGATATAACTCTCGATCTCATGAAATTTTTTGATCATAATGGCTCTCGTATTGTAGGTATTTCTACCCCAACGATCATACGTCAGTTTCATATTCAATAAGTTTTCTATTTTTTAACCAAACAAAAAGGCTTTTATTTGGCTTATTTAAAGAGACTTTATGTTGATAAGCCTCCTTGATTAATTATTATAAATACTCAATTGCCAGGTAATTCCTAAAATTTGAGTTTTATTACAGTTGCAATATTTTTGAAATGGGAAGGCCACTTCTCTATATCTAAACAGTGTAGAATATTGATTCAGGATTCATTTATTCTACCTTGGATTGGCGTGTCTCAATCTATTAGTACTGAATAACTAGTAAGTCTTGAGTTTTAATGGATAACTATTTTTCATTAATGATTTGTGGTTTTATTTTACCAATATAAGATCATTAAAATTCACCCACAAATGAAATAGTATTTTTTTGAAAAATTGTCGTAGAACTACGACAATTTATGTTCATTACGGTTTTCCGTAATTCAATGTAAGAAAAAAGTTTATAGGCTGTTTGAATTTTATATAAAAATAAATTATCAATTACATGTAACTATTTCTATACATATCTTTACTGGAGATAAAAGGAGCTAATCAAACAAAAATAAATATAACTTACCAAATGTTAATTAATAAAATGTTTATTGAAATACTATATTTTATTGATAAGATTTTTAATTCGTCAAATTAATAGAAGGAGGAATAAATTTTGTATTTTAGCGAAGTAAATTTATAAAAATGAGCAGAAGTAGAAGTAACTTAAGAGGCAGGATGAGAACAGCTCGCAAAAATGGTGCAAGAAGGGAACAACTTGCAAACTTTGCTCTTACTGCATCACGAAATGCTAAAAGATCATCCATTGCTTTAGATATTCCATTCGAAATCATTAAGAATGGCGCAATTTATCGATTCCAACACGGAGAAATGATCAAAACAGCTTCTTTAAAAAAAATAGAATCTGACAGAAGTGGTCTTACTAAAGGAAGCAAAATATGTCTGAAGTAAAAAGACTGAGAATTTTCGCGGGACCAAATGGTTCCGGCAAATCTACTCTATTTGAGACCTTTCAACAAAAAAATTATAAACCCGGAATCTTTATCAATTCCGATGTTGTAGAAAAAGAAATCCTTGAAAAAGGATTTCTTGATTTATTACCGTACGGTCTTGAACTCACGCAGGATGATCTTCTAAACTTTTATGAAACTCCTAATGCAAAAACACTTTTGCGAAAATCCGAGGAGGAAGGGCATAAAATAGATATAGAAATAAGAGAAAATATCATTGTAGATAAATCTCGTGATACGCATAGCTATGAAGCTGCATTAATTACTACTTTTATAAGAGAGAATCTTCTAAATAAAGGAATTTCTTATGCTTTTGAAACAGTAATGAGCCACCCCTCAAAACTTGATGAAATTATAGAAGCCCAAAAAAAAGGATACAGAGTTTATTTATATTTTATTTGTTTGGATGAAGCAAGTCTTAACATATCCAGAGTTAATGACCGGGTAAAAAAAGGTGGGCATAATGTAGATCCTGAAAGAATAAAAAAAAGATATGTCAATACTCTCGAAAACCTATATCCTGCTCTAAAAATTGTTGATAGGGCATATTTATTTGACAATTCCGACGAAATGTTGATGGTTGCAGAAATAGATAGTGGAGAACTTACCATTAATGTTGAGCAAGAACAAATTCCGAACTGGTTTATTCAATATGTAGTAAACAAAACCACTATTTAATAAATTTGTTTAATTAACAACTATAAAAAATTAAAGATCCGGATAATATGAATTATTATTCGGATCTTTAATTTTTGCCTTCATCCATATCCTGGATTTATAGAAAACTATAAGTAAATTCTATATACTCCTCATCAATCAGATGTCTACATGTAACACTAAGTGAGGTCTTGATAAGATTCATTACTACTTTTTCAGAGGAATTCTTTTAAAATGAGTTTCTGCATCGGATGCTATCTCTTGCAAAGTTTTCTGTTTACCTTTGGAAATCCAATCAACTATTTCATCTTCAAAAAAATAGAGTGTCCTTCCACTTTTATAACAAGGGATCATTCTTTTTCGAACCAAAGCATAAACTGTTGGTTTTGCTTTATTAATGATTGCACATACCGCATCAACTCCAATCGGAATACGCTTGACAGGAATTGAGATTGGCTGTTCATATTGAACCAAAGATTTGATCTCAGCTACTTCACTTATTAGAAATGCTATAGCCTTTGGTAAATTTTCAAACGAAAGTTCTGTTACATCCATAACTATCAATTATTGTTGTTATGTTGCAAATAAAACAAGTGTTTTCACTGTGTACCAGTACACTACGAAAACACTTTGAAATCACAGATTAATAATAATATTTAGTAATTATTAGATAGCTAAGTCCTTTTTTATTACTATTAAGCCCTTAGTCTCATTATCTTTTAAATGACTTTTAATACTATCCGGTTCAACATCTCTCAAACAATCTGCAAACACATTCTTAAGAAAACAAGAAATTTCTATTTGATCTCCAACTCCAAAATGTTTCCATATATTCCATCCAAAATGATAGAGATCAAGAGAGGTTAACCTCTCTATCTTTATAGGTCTAATATCCTTTAAAGATTTTCTCTCAGAGTAAAGTTCAATATATCTACAAAGTAAATGCAAATCTTCATCTGTGGTGTAGGGAGCAAACTGCAATCGTGTATAGTTTATTGCTATATTCCTTTTATTTTGTTCTTTTTCCAATGTTGAGATTTTCTCTACCTCTCTTATTTCCTCAATACTTATAGCCGGAACAAGGATTTTGTCTAGTTTTTTGCCACTATTCTTTTTAAAAATTCTACAGAAAATTTCAACAATGCTATGAAAAAAAATAATAATACTAGCGTAAACAGCTATGCATAAACCAAAAATCACCCAAAATACAACATTACCAGTATATTCGTCAATTCCTTTTTTTATAACTACAAGTCTACCAAATACTCCGAGTATCATAGAAAAAATAACGATGGGCAAATACATTGCAATATTGTTAAAATACTTTAAGTAGCTTTTTTCTTTCATCTAATTTCGATATATAAAACTTACTAATCTTGTGGCTCCAAATCTACCGATTTCAACTGAATTGCATTAGCTGCCTTGTCCTTTAATTCATCAACTACTTTGGCATAGATCTGTGTGGTTGTCACTTTCTTATGTCCTAACATTTTACTTACGGTATAAAGATCTGTTCCACTTGATAATTGCAACGTTGCAAATGTATGTCGGAAGCAGTGAAAAGTAATATGTTTCTGAATACCCGCATCAGTAATCCATTTTTTAAGAGGACGGGTTATCCAGGAAGTATCAATCAAATCCTCGAAAACCAACTGTTCAGGAAGTCGAGGCGTTCCACACAATTCCATTGCCTGCTTAGAAATAGGAGTATACTCTGCTCCTTTAGTCTTGCTTTGTCGAAACTGTATTTTTATTCTGTTAGTTTGTACGTCTAACTCCTTCCAACGCAGCTTTTTTATATCACAATGTCTTAAACCTGTAAGAGCTGAAAAAAGAGCGGCACGTTTAAGCTCTTCATCATGGCATGGTGTTACAGCTAACTTATTTAGTTCCTCAATACTCAAATGCTCACGATGGGTTTCTACCACACCAATACCTTTTATTTTATCTGATATATCACTTTGATAAAAGTCATCAATAAATGCTTGAGCAAGTACAGCTTTAAAAACTGAAAAATAAGTTCCAGCAGTATTAACGCTAATAATTCCTGACTTAGAACCTCTACATTTTGCTGTTAATAGGAAACTTTGAAAACGCTCTGCAAAGGAAACATTCACATCTCTAAATATTAAGTCATTACCAGCAAATTCAAGCAAAAATGCTAATGTTGAATTCCACGTTGTATTAATTGATTTTGAACTATTAGAATGACGTGCTTTTTGAAGATCCCTAAAATATTTAATGAAATTTGTTGCTTCCTTTTCCCTCTTTGCAACTTCTTTACTTTCAATATCATTATACAAATCAGCATTATCAAATTCTCTCTGACGAAGCTTGCGAATCCCATCAGCATATAGCATCGTTTCTATATCAATTTCACCCTTACAAATGATAATTCCATTGTCATCCCTTTTAGGTTTATAAGTTTGCTTCCCACTTTTAATGTCGGTGCGAGCAGAACGTTTCTTATCCCATTCTACTGTTGTAACAATGCGATTTAAGGGTTCTCTATCACGTATTGGTCTACCGGGAATTAATACTGGGTAACTTTCCAAATATACATACCACTCTTTCCTATTCTCCGCCTTACGAAGCCTTACCGTAACCTTAGTTTTTGATAGCTGTTTCATATTTTTGCAAATACTTTATCAATTAGTTCTTTAGGGACATATACAAAATTTCCAACTTGACGTTTAGGAATACTATATCGGCGAATTACTTTACTTACAGTTGATGCATTTGCATTATATTTTTCACTAACTTCATTTAATGTATAACATTCATTAAGTTCATAATTCATTTTCACAGGTTCTATGGACTCTTTTTCTGGTAGAGGAACAAGTGAAAACATTGCTTCTATATGAACTCGACTTACTCGAGTAAGCCTTTGCCCCATATTAGTTGCGGGAAGCTTTTTATCTTTTATAAGACGATGAATGGTATCTCTTGATATTCCATAAAGAACCACCGCCTCACTAACTGTTATATATGGTCGTGTTTGAATATCTGCTATTTTTGCAACGGACTCTTGCAATATAGTTAGCCTATATTCTTCTTCCTTTGCACGCTTTCTGCGTTCTTTCCCAGATTTATTTGCACATGCCTTACTACAAAAACTAGTAGTTACTGTTTTTGCTTCAAAAGCATTACCACAATGCTCACAAATTCTAGGTATTTTCAGTTTACTAAATCCCATAATAAATAAAATACTTATAATCAATCACTTGAACAAATTTAAGACAAAATAAGGTATAATAAGGCGCACATTGTCACCATTTAAGACGCGTTACAAATATGGTACAAATATATGATATAAAATGATTAAAAAAGGATAAAATAATTTTTTCGTATAAAAAGAGAAATCGCGATAAACATCTAGTTTACCGCGATTTATTAATATTTAGTAATCGTTATTGATATCTAATTACTTTACTTCTTCGAAGTCAGCGTCCTGTACATCTTCTGCACCACCACCTGCGTTTTGCTGAGCACCAGCTTGCGGGTTAGCTTGTTGTTGTGCATACATTTCTTCAGATGCTGCCATCCATGCTGCGTCTAGTGCTTCAGTTTTAGCTTTAACAGCTTCGGTGTCTTTAGCATCAAAAGCAGTTTTAAGTTCAGCTGCTGCAGCTTCAATTGCAGATTTTTTGTCAGCAGAAAGCTTATCCCCAAACTCTTTCAATTGTTTTTCAGTCTGGAAGATTAATCCGTCAGCTTTGTTGAATACTTCAACTTCTTCTTTTTTCTTAGCATCAGCAGAAGCGTTTTCCTGAGCTTCTTTCTTCATTCTTTCGATTTCTTCATCAGAAAGACCAGAAGACGCCTGAATTTTGATAGACTGCTCTTTACCAGTTCCTTTGTCTTTTGCAGATACACTTAAGATACCATTAGCATCGATATCGAAAGTTACTTCGATCTGAGGAACACCTCTTGGAGCCGGTGGAATATCTGTTAATTCGAATCTACCGATTTCTTTGTTATCATTAAACATTGGTCTTTCTCCCTGTCCTACTCTGATGGTTACTGCCGGCTGATTATCAGATGCCGTAGAGAATACTTCAGATTTCTTAGTCGGGATAGTTGTATTCGCTTCAATTAATTTAGTGAATACAGAACCCATAGTCTCGATACCTAAAGAAAGTGGAGTTACATCAAGAAGCAATACATCTTTTACATCACCTGTCAATACACCACCCTGGATTGCAGCACCAATAGCTACTACTTCATCTGGGTTTACACCTTTAGAAGGTTTTTTACCGAAGAATTTTTCTACTTCTTCCTGGATAATAGGGATACGTGTAGAACCACCTACTAAGATTACTTCGTCGATATCAGAAGTTGAAAGTCCTGCATCCTGAAGAGCTTTTTTACAAGGCTCCATAGAACGTCTTACAAGGTCAGCAGATAATTGCTCGAATTTAGCTTTAGTTAAAGTTTTAACCAAGTGCTTAGGACCTGTAGCCGTTGCAGTAATATATGGTAAGTTGATCTCTGTCTGAGAAGAAGAAGACAACTCGATTTTAGCTTTTTCAGCAGCTTCTTTTAAACGTTGAAGAGCGATAGCATCTGCTTTAAGATCTACACCTTCTTCAGCTTTGAATTCGTCTGCCATCCAGTTGATGATTACATCATCGAAGTCATCACCACCAAGGTGAGTATCACCATTTGTAGATAATACTTCGAATACACCATCACCTAAATCAAGAATAGAGATATCGAAAGTACCACCACCAAGGTCATATACAGCAATCTTCTGATCTTTGTGGCTCTTATCTAATCCATAAGCCAAAGCAGCAGCTGTAGGCTCGTTGATAATTCTTTCCACTTTAAGACCTGCGATTTCTCCAGCTTCTTTAGTAGCCTGTCTTTGTGCATCGTTAAAGTAAGCAGGAACAGTAATTACAGCTCTTGTTACTTCCTGACCAAGGTAATCTTCAGCCGTTTTCTTCATTTTCTGAAGGATCATTGCTGAAATCTCCTGTGGTGTATATTCTCTGTCGTCAATTTTTACTTTTACAGTATCGTTTGGTCCGCTTACTACTTTGTAAGGAACTCTTGATATTTCAGAACTATCATCTTTAAAGTGAGTTCCGATGAATCTTTTGATAGAATAAACTGTATTTACCGGGTTGGTTACAGCTTGTCTTTTTGCAGGATCACCTACTTTTCTTTCACCATCTTCAGTGAAAGCTACGATCGAAGGAGTCGTTCTTTTACCTTCTGCATTAGGAATAACAACAGGGTCTTTCCCCTCCATTACGGCAACACAAGAGTTGGTTGTTCCTAAGTCAATTCCGATTATTTTGCTCATAATTAGTATTTTTTATTTCTTGAAATTTAATATTGATATTTGAGTGCTATTTCTCAATATCTGTACCAATGAAATTTTTATGACAAATTGACACAATACTTCTTCAAACAACCTTAAACACACAGAAATTTTTATATTAATTTTCATTAAAGTGACATTAAAAAGGCTTATCTTTAACTACTTTTGAAGCACAAATATTAAATATGCCACAGTTTAATGCCAGAGACATATCATGGTTATCCTTTAATGCCAGAGTACTACAGGAAGCCGCAGATCCACAGGTTCCTTTACCATTAAGAATTAAATTTCTGGGAATTTTCTCTAACAATCTGGACGAATTTTTCCGGGTTCGTGTTGCCGGACTAAAACGGGCTATGGAAATGAAATCCAAAATCACTGCAGAGTCTTTTTTTGAAGAACCACAAAAGATTCTGGACAAGATTAACAAACTGGTTATACAGCAACAGGACGATTTTAATATTATCTGGGAAAAGATCCAGAAGGAAATGGCAGAACAAAATGTCTTTATCCGTACCAATTCTGATCTTAACTTCCAGCAAAGGGCTTTTGTTCGAAATTACTTTGACGAGGATGTTGAATCTAATGTCATCCCGATCCTGCTGGATGAGAAGAAACCTATGCCTTTCCTACGTGACAAAAGTTTATACATAGGTATTGCCATGTGGAATAAAAATGACAAAAAGCAAAAGCATTTTGCCATTATTGAGGTTCCTTCACGTACAATTGGTAGATTCACTATTTTGCCTTCTACTAATGGTGAAACAAATGTTATCCTGCTGGAAGATGTTATTATAGAAAACCTTCCCTATATCTTCTCCTATTTTGGTTATGATGAATTCAGCGCTCATTGCTTCAAAGTAACCAAAGATGCAGAATTTGATTTGGACAACGATGTAAGAACCAGCTTTGTAGAAAAAATAGAAAAGGGGCTAAAAAACAGAAGAAAAGGAAAACCTACGCGTTTTGTGTACGATAAAAATATAGACCCGCAATTACTGGAATTTTTAACTAAAAAATTAAATTTAACTAAGAAGGACAGTATGATTCCGGGTGAGAAAATCCACAATTTTAAACATTTTATGGATTTTCCGGATGTTTTTAAAAATTATGTAAAACCCATAGAAAGGACATCCTTTATTCATCCTGACTTTGATAACAAAAGCAGGGTAACGGATGTTATTTTAAAGAAAGATGTTTTACTTAACTTCCCTTATCACTCTTTTGTCTCCGTTATCGATCTTTTACGGGAAGCCGCCATGGATCCGGATGTTACTACAATTCATATCACAGCCTATCGCCTGGCATCTAATTCTAAAATTGCCAATGCGCTTATCAATGCTGTAAGAAACGGAAAAGAAGTAACTGTGATGCTGGAGTTGCGCGCGCGTTTCGACGAGGAAGCTAATATCTTCTGGAAAGAAAGGCTGGAAGAGGAAGGCGTAAAAGTATTGGTAGGAATCCCGAATAAGAAAGTTCATGCCAAATTGTGCATTATAAAAAAGCGTGTTCATAACAAAATGACACAATATGGCTTTATAAGTACCGGAAACTTTAATGAGAAAACTGCCAGAGTATATGGTGACAATATGCTGATGACCAGCAATAGCACTATAATGGCGGATATCAACAGAGTTTTCAGCTTACTGAAGAAACCAAAACAAGACCCTGTTCTTGCATTAGAGAAGTGCAAAACACTAATGGTATGTCCGCAACATATGCGGAATAAAATAGTTTTTTATATCGATAAAGAGATAGAAGAAGCTATTGCAGGAAGGAAAGCCGAAATCATTGTTAAAGTAAATTCACTAAGTGATAAAGAGCTTATTAAAAAACTATATGAAGCTGCAGAGGCGGGTGTTATAATTAAATTAATTGTCCGTGGAATATACTGTGCCGTGAATCAGAAAACCTTCAAAAAGAAAATTCATGCTATAAGTATTGTCGATGAGTACCTCGAACATTCCAGAATTATGTATTTTTACCACGGCGGAAAAGAACTTATGTACATTTCTTCTGCCGACTGGATGACGCGTAACCTGGATTACAGAATTGAAGCCGCGGTAAGAATTAACAATAAAGATCTAAAAAAAGAACTTAAAGAAATTCTGAACATACAGTTGCATGATAATGTAAAAGCCCGTGATATTGGTAAAAATCTGAAAAACCAGTATTATGAAAACGATAGAAAACCTTTCCGCTCCCAAATAGAAATTTATAACTATTTAAAACATAAAGCAGAAAATGAGGCTAGCAGCAATTGATATCGGAAGTAATGCAGCAAGACTTCTGATTAATGAAGTGGTAGAAAATGAAAATGGCCAGGCAGAATTTACAAAACTAAACCTCCTAAGGGTTCCGTTGAGGCTTGGTATGGATGTTTTTAAGATAGGAGAAATTGGCCCTGAAAGAGAAAAAATGGTCATCCGCTCTATGAAAGTATTTCATGACCTGATGGAAATTTATAGTGTAGAACACTACAGAGCTTGTGCTACAAGTGCTATGCGTGATGCTAAAAATGGCAAGCATATTATAGATACGGTAAAAAAAGAAGCCAATATTAATATCGAAATAATTTCCGGAGATGAGGAAGCTACACTGATCTATGAAAACCATGTTGCTGAAAATATGGATCATAATTTTGGTTATCTGTATATCGATGTCGGTGGTGGTAGTACCGAGCTTACCTATTACGAGAACAAAAAGCTTAAGTATAAAAAATCTTTTAATATCGGAACTATCCGTATCCTGAACAACCTTGTAAAAGAGGAAAGCTGGGAAGAAATGAGATCCGAGATCAAAAATGAAATTTTTGGTAAAAAACCTATTGTAGCTATTGGCTCCGGAGGAAATATCAACAAAATATTTTCGATGAGTAAAACCAAGGATGGCAAACCGATGTCTGCAAACCTACTGAAGACTTATTATAAAGAAGCTGCACCGCTTAGTGTACAGGAAAGGATGATTAAATACAACGTCCGTGAAGACCGTGCCGATGTAATGGTTCCGGCATTGGAAATATTCAACAAAATTATGCTCTGGGGAGAAATTAAACAGATCTATGTACCGAAGATTTCGGTTGCAGATGGTTTAATCCATTCTCTTTACAATAAAATAAAAAAGAAGCGCTGATAATATCAGCGCTTCTTTTTTGTAAAATATCAATATTGTTGGGGTTATTAAAACTTATAATTTAATTGTACTCCAAAGTTTCTTGGCTGAATCTGATCGATGTAACCACCTCTGAAATAAGAGCTGTATCCAACAGAATCGAAGATATTATTAAAGAATACTCTTACTCCTACACCATTTTTCAATGCATAACCTACCTGAGCATCTACAGTAGTATATTCTGGCATATCGAATGGTCTAGCGCCAGGCTGAACACTATTTACATGCCCAGCAGTAAAGGTTTTCTGAGTCCATTCATCAACTGGTCTTTTTCCTACATAATAGATACCAGCACCAACATCAAGCCCATCTAAGATCCCTTGATTAAACTTATAATTTAACCATGCATTTGCTGTATGTTTTGGAGAGTTCATCGGAGCAGAGCCGTTTACATAAGCAGGGCTATCTTCATACTGAGCATCTAAGTAAGCCCAACCAGACATAATCTGTAAGTTTGGTAAGATTCTACCAATTAATTCTACTTCAAGTCCTTTTCTTCTAAGGTTTCCGGCAAGACCATATAATGTATTTTTATTAGCATCAATAACCGGGTTATAATTCTGGTCAAGAATCTGATAAGCTAAATTATCTGTTTTAATATCAAACAAAGTAACATTGAACCTTAGCTTCTCATTAAACCAGTCCGATTTAATTCCTGCTTCCCATTGTGCTGTTTTAGACGGGCCTACAGTACCACCAGTTTGTAATACATTGTTAGCAGATCTTAATGAAGTTGTTGTGGTATACGACCCGAAAACATTAACATTTTCCAATGGAGAAACAATTAATCCGAAAGATGGATTCCATGTAGCAACATCATTCTTTGTAGAACCGTTTAATCTACTATATCTGATTCCTAAATGTGCTTTCACATATTTACCAAACGACATTACATCCTGAGCCATCAATCCCATTGTAGGCGTTTTGACTTCAGCAGTTCTGAGGTGTTTGTAAACAACATTTACAGGAAGTTCATTAGAAATATCTCCTAGTACATTAATGACATCTAATGGATTATCATAGATAACTTTATTTGTTTTTGGATCACGACGTGTACCTATAAAATTGTCCGATGCAATAGAATTTTTGTATGCTTCAAAAGACTTAGTTGTAACTGTTGTTTCTTTCCAGTCAAAACCTACCTGGAAGGTATGCTTAATAAAGCCAGTCCGTACATCTTGTCCGATGAAGTCAAACTGAAATACTTTATTCACATCTTCCCCCATACTCTTACCATAGTAACGCTTTCTTTCATTCCATTTCGTACCATTTGGTGCAATAGACATTGCCTGACTATCAGTATTACTAACTGAATTAATGAAAGCTGCTCTTACTTTAAATTTATCATTGATCTTTCTGTCAACGCTTGTCATAAAGTTGTAAGACTCAGTTTTTGCACGATCAGCATCATATCCTAAGAATTTGCCCTTTGGCATAGTATATAAAGCTTCAGTGCTTCCATCTGCCAGATTAATAGTACCTCTGTCCGGAGTTCTTCTGTCATTCATATAATCCATCTCAACCGTAATATTGGTCATCTTATCCGGACGGAAAGTAATAGATGGATTTACATATATTCTTTCACCTTTTACATGAGATCTGAAAGAATTATTATTCTGATATGCTCCGTTAAACCTTATTGCAACTTTACCTTCGCTGTCTAAAACTCTCTGAAAATCTAGAGTAGGACGGTAGAAATCCCAGCTGCCATAACGGAAACCTACATTGGTTCTGTTAACAAACTGAGGTCTTTTTGTCACTACATTAATAACACCACCTGCTGCTCCAAGTCCGTCTCCGATACCTTGTGTTACAGCTGCAGAACCTTTAATTACCTGAATACTTTCTACACCCTGCATATCAGTCATCATACCAGCAGTACGGAAATCAGAGTCTAATAAAACACCATTCTTTAGTACCGGTACACCTCTGTATCCACGAATAGACATGCTTTCATTTCCACCTCCATAGCTTGAGAATAAAGTAACTCCCGGGACATTTTTGGCAACATCGATTAAAGATAAACCTCCTAAAGTTTCAATAGCTTTATATGAAATTACTGAAATACTCTGAATCTGATCTCTGGTCTTTAGAGGTAATCTTGTAATTACTTCCAGACCTTCAGGCTGCTTCTTTCTTTCACCGAAAAGTTCCACCTGCTCAATCTCCTTATGCTTGTTAGAAGACAGCGTATCTGTCTTTTTAGTCTGCGCATTAACCATCAATCCGCCAAGAACAAAAAATGAAGTAGTAATGTATTTATTCATATAGTGTTAATTTGCTGCAAAGTTATTTTTAATTATTCTAATTAACAACATGATAAGACTCATAAAAAAAACCTCCCGCTTGGGAGGTTCTAAAAAATTTTATTCTGATAATATATTAATCTATATTAATAACTTCAACAATTTCAGGAACGTGCTGTTTAATTGTATTCTCTACACCCAGTTTCAGTGTTGAAGTATTGATATGACATGATGAGCAATTACCTAGCAGACGCACTATTACAGTAGTCTCCTTTACATCAATCAATTCAATATCACCACCATCTTTATTTAAAAACGGGCGAATTTCTTCTAAGGCTTCCATTACTTTTGTTACCGTCTCGATGTGTTTAGTCTCACTCATATTTCAACTTATTTTTTTGGCGAACAACCCGCCATTGTTGTTATTTTTACTGCTTCCGTTGGTGGAAGATTTTCATTTCTTTCTACAAGGCTCTCAATCATATTCTGAGCCGTTTTTGTATAAATATCAGCTATTCCGGTATTTTCCTGTAATGCCACCGGGCGGCCTACATCACCAGCTTCACGGATACTCTGGATCAATGGAATTTCTCCTAATACTGGAATTCCAAGATCTTCGGCTAAGTTTTTAGCACCTTCTTTTCCGAAAATATAGTATTTATTCTCAGGTAATTCTTCGGGTGTAAAATACGCCATATTTTCTATTAATCCAAGCACCGGAATATTAATACTGTCCATTTGGAACATTCCGATTCCTTTTCTAACATCTGCAAGTGCAACATGCTGAGGTGTACTTACTATTACAGCTCCTGTTACCGGCACTTCCTGAATAATTGAAAGGTGGATATCTCCTGTTCCCGGAGGAAGGTCTAACAACAAGAAGTCCAACTCTCCCCATGCAGCATCACGCAACATTTGGTTTAGAGCTTTTGAAGCCATTGGACCTCTCCAAACTACAGCCTGATTAGCGCCTGAGAAATATCCTATTGATAAAAGTTTTACACCATAGCTTTCAATTGGCTTCATCAGATTTCTACCATTTTCCTCAACAGAAACAGGTTTTGCACCTACAGTATCAAACATGGTTGGTACAGATGGTCCGTAAATATCAGCATCTAATAAACCTACCGAAAATCCCATTTTGGCTAAAGTTACTGCCATATTTGCAGCTACTGTAGATTTTCCTACTCCACCTTTACCAGATGCAATAGCAATAATATTTTTAATTCCCGGAATTTGTTTTCCTTTTATCTGATTTTGTTGTACTTCACTAGCCTCCGGAGATTCAATTTTCAGTTTTAAAACTATATTCTCTCCAAAGTGGCTTGTAAAAGCCTGCTTCATTGCAACCTCCAGTTTTTTCTTTTCATGCATTGCCGGAGAATGAGCTACCATATCTATAAAAACACTGTCACCCATTATCTGGATATTCTTCACAAGATCGTCTACCTCAACTTCTTTTAAGAAATCCTGAACAGCTTCCTTTTTAATCATAATTATTCTAAATAAATTACAAATTTACGCATTTATTTACAGAATCTCAGATGATAGAGATCATTTCATCTATAGCTAATATTTATAATCTTTATCTATCAGATTTAACACAAAATTAGTACAGATCAAAGACTATTTACAACTAACTTTTAGTTAATTTTGATACAAACAATCACTCAAATATGGAAAACACAGCTTACATATTAAATTTCCTAAACCAGCTTTCTCAGAATAATAACCGCGAATGGTTTACAGAAAACAAACCACAGTATCAGCAAGCACACGAATATTTTGTACATCTTGTTGAACAGGTAATCTCTGAACTGGCAAAAACAGAGCCGGAAATGGAAAGACTGGATCCAAAAAAATGTGTTTTCCGCATCTACAGAGATACCCGGTTTTCAAAAGATAAAACGCCTTATAAAACAAATTTCGGAGCTTCATTTTTTATGGGGCAGAGCAAAGGAATTGGTGAAGCGGGATACTATATGCATTTTGAGCCTGGTAAATCTTTTATTGCTGCCGGACTCTACCAGCCCAATTCTGATGTTTTGAAAAAATTCCGAAAAGAAATCAGTTATAACAAAGAAGAATTTCTGAGTATTATAGAAAAACCAATATTCAAAAAAAGTTTTAAAATTGAAGGTGAAAAACTAAAAAAAATTCCACAGGGATTTGAAAAGGACGATCCTATGGCTGAATATCTTAAGCACAAAGAAATGATCCTTATTCACTCTTTTGAAGATACCGAAATTACTTCGCCAAAATTTGTACAGGAAATTGGTAAACTGTTCCAAATCGCTTTGCCTTTCAACCAGTTTGTAAAGGAAAGTACAGAATACAATTAATATGAAACTCTCATTTATTACAAGCATTTCTTTAGTTTTTTTATTATCCGGACAGTCTTGTGCCCAGAAAACCCAAAGTAAAAACATACAACATATTGTGGATAACAATTCTTCTCAGCGTATTGCCCTGCTTATAGATGCCAAAACATGGAATAAATTATTTCCCAACAGGAATAACATTCAGGGAAAAGACAGCAAACATCAGGATTTTTATTCCTATCAGGCTTTTATAAAAGCCGCAACACATTTCCCTACTTTCCTAAATGAAGGTTCTGCTGAAAACCAAAAAAGAGAATTAGCTGCTTTTCTGGCTAACATTGCGCAGGAAACCAGTGGTGGGTGGAATGATGCTCCCGGCGGATATTTCGCATGGGGACTTTATTTTATAGAAGAAAACAATAAGGGAAACGGAAATAATTATACTGATCCTTCCAAAACAGCTTATCCGCCAACTGACGGACAAGCCTATTATGGCCGTGGTCCGAAACAGCTTAGCTGGAATTATAATTACGGACAATTTAGTGAAGCATGGTTTGGCGATAAAAACGTACTCTTAAAAAATCCGGGACTTTTAGCACAGGATAATGTACTGTCTTTTGCTTCTGCAATCTGGTTTTGGATGACAGCTCAGGCCCCGAAGCCATCTTGTCACGATGTAATGACCGGCAAATGGAAACCTACAGAAAAAGATATTGAAAGTGGAAGAGTTTCCGGATTTGGAACAACAGTTAATATCATTAACGGTGGAATCGAATGCGGACAGGGAAAAACATTGCCCAAAACCCAATACAGGTATGAATATTACCAATATTTCTGTAAATATTTTGGTGTAAAACCTGGCGAAAATATTACCTGTAGCAATCAAAAACCTTTTGGAACATAATCAATACCAAAAAAGAATAACAAATCTGGTCGAGGTTAATATCTGGATAGAAGAAATAAAAAAAGCTGCATCAAAATCTGATGCAGCTTCTTTATGATAAGCAAACAGCAATTATTTGCTGTAAACTTCTATAGCATTATTAATCATTTCGATTTGCTTATGCAGTTCCGCATTTTTCGGATCCGCTTTCAATACTCCCATTTTTGTATTAAGTCCTGCTTTCAGCATATTCACAATCATCATTTTTGCCTGTGGATTTTCTCCTACCTGACTTTTCGCTAAACCTAAAACTTTTGTAAGGCGTTTTGTCGCTTCTGAATTATCCGATCCCATAATCCAGTTATAAGCATCTTCCGCAGCCTTACCTTCTTCAGGATCCTGCATTTTTATAAAAGGATAAAATGCTGCTGTTTCTGCTATTGCAGGCATTTGTTTTGTTATTTTATTTTTAACAATAATTGGTAACAGTGTAGAGATTAAACCTTCACTCGCATTATTCAGGTCAATTTTATCTGCATAAGTGACTATTTTCTCTGGCGCTACAGTTGCCAATGCTGCTAATGAATTTCCGCTAACGGCATTAGAAACTACAGTAATTCCTTTTTCATATAAGGACTGATATTTTTTATCCTTTGTTTTAGCCAATGCAGCAATTGCTTCTCCTTGTACCAATGTTTTAGGATCATTCGAAGCTAATTTCTCTACTTCAGCCAGTGCCAATTTTGCCTGATTAGGTTTAGACAAGTCTAATCCGTTTAAGGCTTTCATTCTTACTCTGAAGAAAGGATCTTTTAGTGCAGCCAATAATGTTTTCAGAGCAGCGTCATTCTTATCTGCACTTTTAGCAGCTTCCTGAACAGCTTTGTAACGGCTATAAAATTCTTTAGAACCCTGGTACTGTAATAAATATTGTTCTGGTGTTTTAGTTTCTGTAATTGCAGATAACAAAATACCATCTGCGTTTATATTTACTAAATCAGGACTTTTGGATGAAGGGAATGTAAATGAGTTATTTGCTTTGGCATCTACCCATACATTCTGACGTACTGGCTTACCATTATCATACACATCTATAGCCAATGGGAATTGGAATAAAGGAGACTGTGACTGATTAATCGTAACGGTTACCTGCTTTTTAACAGGCTCATAATTGTAGTTGTAAGATAATTTTGGATGACCGTTTGAGAAATACCACTGATTAAAGAACCAGTTAAGGTCTTTTCCACTCACTTTTTCCAATGAAAGACGCAATTGGTGAGCTTCACCATTTCCGTACTCATTTGTTTTCAGATAATCCGTAAGACCCTGTCTGAAAGCATCTTCACCAAGATAATTGCGAAGCATATGAAGAATTCCGCCACCTTTCTGATAAGTTACCAGATCGAAAACATCTTCTTTATCAGCGTAATTAAAGCGTACCAAATCCTTCGAATAATCATTTGGATTATGCAGGTAATTACCCACATCCTTCATCAGATGATAGTCTGCCAAATCTTTACCATACTTATGTTCGAACCACAGATACTCAGAATAGTTGGCAAAAGATT
This sequence comes from Elizabethkingia occulta, assembly GCF_002023715.1. Taxonomy (GTDB): domain Bacteria; phylum Bacteroidota; class Bacteroidia; order Flavobacteriales; family Weeksellaceae; genus Elizabethkingia; species Elizabethkingia occulta. The sequence goes on along the minus strand of NZ_MAHX01000013.1, from coordinate 200,897 downwards.
CGTTTACAGTAAGATTACTCCAGCTTTCAGCGGTTACCAAATCCCCAAACCAGTGGTGGAATAATTCGTGAGCAATTGTAGATTCCCAGCTATTTTCATCAGCTAATTGACCCGGTTTTTGCTGTACAGCATCTCCATGTAAAGTAGCCGTTGTATTTTCCATAGCACCACTTACATAGTCGCGTCCGGATATCTGAGCATATTTAGCCCATGGATAATCATAATTAAGATATTTAGAATAAAACTCTATCATCTCCGGAGTATTACCATAAATTTGCTTAGCATATGGCTCATATTCTTTCTCGATATAATAGTCTACCGGAATATTTCTCCACTTATCTTTTACAACCGCATAATCGCCGACCCCCATAAAGAATAAATAAGGTGAATGTCTTTTCTCCATCACCCAATGATCGGTACGTAGGTTGTTTCCTTCTTTTTTGGATTCTTTCAGGATTCCATTGGATAATGTAACATACTTATCCGGAACTGTCATATAGATCTCCTGAGTTGTTTTCTGGTTGGTCTTATCTATTGTTGGGAACCAAGCGGAAGAAGATTCCGTTTCTCCCTGTGTCCATATTTGCGTTGGTTTATCCGCTTCTTTTCCCTGAGCGTTGATAAAGTACAAGCCTTTAGCGTCACTAATCGCTGAACTTCCTTTTTGCTTTACTTCACCAGGACGGGCTGTATATTTAATGTATACTGTATAATCCTGATTTTTGTTATAAGTTTTATCCAGATTAATTTTCAGGATATCATTTTTATAATCAAATTTCAGAGGAGTCTTACTACCACCTTTATCCAAAGCCACTTCATGAATAAGCATAGCTTTAGCATTCAGAACCAAAGAGTCTGTTGCATAAAAATAAGGTGAGGCTGTAAGCCATTCTTCACCATTCATTTGCTCTTTCTGATAGTCGAAATTTACTTTTAGTTTAGTGTGTTTCAGCTCTGTCATTTTTGTATGGGCAGCTCTATAAACACCATCTCTTCCGGATGTTTCTGTCTGGCCAAATGCCATATTTGCATTTAAAAGCGTTCCTAAAAACAGGGCTGCAATAAAGATCTTTTTCATTTTACATTGAATTTACAAAGGGTATACTTTAGCGGATTTGTCTTTAAACAAAGGGAAAAGTTACAAAAAAAGTGAGAACAAGTCTCACTTTTTTTATTTATTTTAAATAGCAACAGGTGCTTTAATACCTGGGAGCGGATCATAATTCAGTAATTCGAAATCCTCAAATTTAAAATCGAAGATATCTTTTACATCAGGATTTATCTTCATTACCGGTAAAGGTTTCGGATCACGTGCCAGTTGTCTGTTTACCTGTTCGAAGTGGTTATTATAAATGTGTACATCTCCGAAGCTATGTACATAATCGCCAACCTGAAGTCCTGTAACTTGTGCTACCATCATTAATAGCAAAGCATAACTTGCAATATTAAAAGGAACTCCCAGGAAAACATCGGCACTTCTCTGGTATAGCTGCAAAGACAGCTTTCCATCCGCTACATAAAACTGAAACATTGCATGACAAGGTGCCAATGCCATATTTGGGATTTCAGCAACGTTCCATGCAGAAACAATAAGTCTTCTGGAATCAGGATTCTTTTTAATCTGATCGATTACTTCAGAGATCTGATCTACAACTTTATTATCCGCTCCTCTCCAACTTCTCCACTGAGCACCGTATACAGGTCCCAGATCACCATTCTCATCTGCCCATTCATCCCATATGGAAACACCATTATCCTTAAGGTATTTAATGTTTGTATCTCCCTTCAGAAACCAAAGCAGTTCATAGACAATAGATTTAAGGTGAACCTTTTTAGTAGTTACTAATGGAAAACCTTTAGACAGGTCATAACGCAGCTGATACCCGAATAAACTTCTGGTTCCTGTGCCTGTTCTGTCTGTTTTATCTGATCCGTTATCTAAAATATCCTGAAGTAAATGAAGGTAGTTTTGCATGTCGGGTAGCGTAAAAATTACTGTCAACAAATATAGAAATTACTCTCTACATCTCAAAAATTTATGTCTTCGACTATACCTGTTTCATTTATTGATTTCATCTAAAAATCGTAATTTTGCACAACTTATGGTAAAAATTGGTAACATAGAGCTTCCTGACTTCCCGCTGCTTTTAGCTCCGATGGAAGATGTTTCGGATCCTCCTTTCCGCAGACTTTGCAAAATGCATGGTGCGGATCTTATGTATTCTGAATTTATTTCCTCCGAAGGATTGATCAGAGATGCAATAAAGAGTCGAAAAAAATTAGATATTTTCGATTACGAAAGGCCTGTAGGTATCCAGATATTTGGAGGAGATGAAGAGGCAATGGCAATGTCTGCCAGAATTGTAGAAACTGTAGAACCGGATCTTGTAGACATTAACTTTGGTTGTCCGGTAAAAAAAGTGGTGTGTAAAGGTGCTGGCGCAGGAGTATTGAAAGATATTGATCTGATGGTACGTCTTACCAAGGCTGTTGTAAATTCTACTCACCTACCTGTAACCGTAAAAACAAGACTAGGCTGGGACACGGAATCTATTAATATTGATGAGGTAGCTGAAAGGCTACAGGAAACCGGAATTAAAGCACTGACCATCCATGCAAGAACACGTGCACAGATGTATAAAGGTGAAGCTGACTGGAATCATATTTCCCGTATAAAAAACAATCCAAATATTGAGATTCCAATTTTCGGGAACGGAGATATCGATTCACCGGAAAAAGCTTTAGAATATAAGCAGAAATACGATTGCGACGGTATTATGATAGGCCGTGGTGCTATCGGGTATCCTTGGATCTTTAATGAGATTAAACATTTCTTCCAAACCGGGGAGAACTTACCTAAACCAACTGTAAAAGACAGGCTTCTTGCAGTACAGCAACATGCAGAATGGTCTGTAGAATGGAAAGGGGAAAGACCCGGATTAGTAGAGATGCGCCAGCATTATAATAACTACTTCAAAGGAATACCTCATTTCAAAGAATTAAAATCCAAATTCCTTCAGGCTTTGACACTGATTGAACTAAATGAACTTATTAATGAGGCTAAGAATCAGTTTGAAAATATTGAAATCTGATACAAAGCACAAAATATTAATTCAGAGACATAACAATTCATTTATCTGTGAAGGGTAAATGTGTTAGACATTTGTTTCTGACCTCAAATCTCCAATTAAATTTATGAAAATTATCAGCTATAACGTTAACGGGATCCGTGCGGCTTTTGCAAAGGACTTTACTACATGGTTATCTTTTGCAAATCCTGATATTATTTGCTTCCAGGAAAGCAAGGCACAACCGGAACAAATCAATATAGGAGCATTCAGTGATCTTCAATATGAAAGTTACTGGTATTCCGCACAGAAAAAAGGTTACAGCGGCGTAGGTATCGCTACAAAGCACAAACCTAATCATATAGAATACGGAACAGGAATAGATTATATAGATTTTGAAGGCCGCGTCATAAGACTGGATTTCGATAATTTCTCAGTAATCTCTGTTTACGTGCCTTCGGCAACTAACATTTCGCGACTGGATCTTAAAATGCAGTTTTGCTATGACTTCTTAAACTATCTAAAGGAGCTCCGCAAAACTATCCCTAATCTTATTGTTTGTGGAGACTTCAATATATGTCACGAAGCTATCGATATTCACGATCCGATTCGTTTAGCTAGTGTATCTGGCTTTTTACCTATGGAAAGAGAGTATCTGTCTAAGTTCTTAGACGAAGGAGAATTTACCGATGCTTTCCGCTATAAAAATCCGGAAACACGACAATACAGCTGGTGGAGCTATCGTGCTAATGCAAGAGCCAATAACAAAGGCTGGCGATTAGATTACAACATGGTAAGCAATACCCTGAAAGATAAAATCCAAAGAGCTATTATACTACCAGAGGCTATGCATTCCGATCACTGCCCTGTAATGGTAGAATTAGATCTCTAAAAGCAAAAAGACAAATTACTGTGTAATTTGTCTTTTTTTATTTTCTATTGTTATAATCAGGTTATCTTCGTCTTTCAAACTCCAGCTTCACTGCCGGCGTTGAATTAGGATTAGTTAATACCATCCGGCCGGACCCTTCAAAGGTTAATACAAATTTGTTTCCTCCAATATAGACAACATCTTGTTTCTGATCCTGGCTTTTAGGGTCTTTATAGTTTTCATAGACTACAGAATACGAATAGGTATTTGAACTTGTTACAATGCCCGATTCCGTAATAACTACATCACTCGCTCTGAAGTTATAGGTAACCGTCCTACCGGCTACTGTATTCTGCAATATCCATTCTCCCTGTATTTTATTACTTGGCGGCAAACTATCTTCATTTCCTCTGCATGCAACAAAAGCAACAAAGAGCAGCATACCAAATACAATCTTCAATACATTTTTCATAGGGAGTACTTTAGCGTAAATATAGGGATAAAAAGGAGAACTTCATAAAAAAATTAAAAGCCCTTCAGGTTACTGAAAGGCTTTTAAAACACCAAATCACAAAATATTAATATGAAAAAAATTCAAATTAAATTGTGACCTGGCTGGGATTCGAACCCAGGACCCATACATTAAAAGTGTATTGCTCTACCAGCTGAGCTACCAGGTCTTGAATGTAAAGTCTAAAGACTTAATATTCAAAATTATTTTTCTCTGTGTGCCTGCGACTGGATTCGAACCAGCACATCCTTTGGATACCACCCCCTCAAGATGGCGTGTCTACCAATTTCACCACACAGGCAAAAAAATTTCTCTAGTGAGACATTTTTTTGAGTAGTGACCTGGCTGGGATTCGAACCCAGGACCCATACATTAAAAGTGTATTGCTCTACCAGCTGAGCTACCAGGTCGGTCACTTTATTAATCAGTGTTTATCTCTGTTTCTAAAGTGGTGCAAAGATACTACTTTTTTTCATATCTCAAAATTTTTTTGGACATTTGTTTAAAAAAAAATCATGATCATTTCGCTATTAGGCTACATGGGCAGTGGTAAGTCTCACATATCCAGAACCCTCGCCCAGAAAATAAATTTTAAATTATTTGACCTCGATAAAGAAATTTCTTTGCACCTGGGAAAGGACATTCCCACAATTTTCAAGGAAATGGGGGAACTGGGTTTTAGAAAAGCAGAGAAACACATGCTGGAAGAACTCCTTTCTTCGGAAGAAAACATCATATTAAGTCTTGGCGGAGGTACCCCTGTTTATTATAATAACATGGATACCATCACCAGACATTCTAAAAGTTTTTATTTGAGAGCTAAAGTGGGTACTCTAGCAGAAAGGCTATCGAAACAAAAAGATAAACGTCCTCTTATTGCCAGAATAAGTGAAGAAGATCTTCCGGAGTTTATCGCAAAGCATTTATTTGAAAGGAATACTTTCTATAACGAAGCCGAGTTTATTATAGACACAGATAATAAAACTGATGAGGAAATCTCAAATGAGATTATTCATCACCTTCAGCTTCATCATTAAAAAAGTCGTCCCAATCTTTATCTGACGGTTCTGTTTCTTCTTCATCGTCATCATCTACGTCAAGAAAGCCGTCCATCTCCCGACGGTCTTTTTTGGTAGGTCTCCCCTCTCCTCTCTGACGGTAATAATCCTGAGTCAGTCTACGGGATTCCAGAAGTGCATATTGCTCGGAATCCGTCATATCTTTGATGTGCAGGGTTACTAGTTTCGCCCCAATCCTACTTTTAGGAACCTGTATTACTTTTATTTTATAGTCAATCTGGTTTTTACGGATCGTGATTACGTCTCCCTCTGTTACCTCTTTAGAAGACTTTACAACCTGCCCGCCAATACTAACTCTGTTCTTTTTAATTTCCTCTGTTGCAATACTTCTGGTCTTATAGAATCTTACACTCCATAAAAATTTATCAATTCTCATATTTTTTTATACTTTTGCGTAGTTATATACGTTTAAGAATAGTCAATAATTTTATAAAGATACAATGAAAAAATTATTATTAGGTTTGTTGGTAGCTTCTACTGTACTAAATTCATGTAGAAAAGATGATTACTACAATCAAAATCTTATCCCGAATGTAGATCAGGCTACGCAAAATTCCTATGATGATACTGCGATAAAAGATTACTTAGATACTCACTACTTCGATGACAGAGGAAAGATTAAAACATTTGATGATACCAATAAGCCGGATGACAAAAATGTAAAGTTATCCACACTGGCTAAAACATTACCATCTGGTGTAATCTATGTAGTACGTCCAAATGCACAACCTACAAATGGAACTGATGTAAAAGATAAAAATGTATTGCAGATTATGCAGGTTGCTTTCGCCACCCGTGCAATTAAAGGTACAGATGATAAAATTGTCTTTACAGGTTCTCTTCCTTTTTTCAATACTGTAGATCAGGGCGGGGTTGCAAAGGATGATCCATTATGGTTCTATGCTAAAAAGGCATTAATCGCTTCTGAACAAAAGAGACTGGACGCTGCCACTACTAATAATACGGTAAAAGTCACAAACAGCTATTTCGAGATTGAAGGTTTCCAGGAAGCTATTAAATTATTCAAATCTTTTACAAATGATGTTACAGCTAATTATAACCTTCAGGGGTTAATTATTGTACCTTCCAGAGCAGCATTTGCAAAAGACCCTCATTACAACTATGTAGGAGCATCTCTTAATGATTACAGCTTCTTCTTCAACTTCCAGCTATATGGATCCAGAGAAAGAACTCCTTCTGAAGAATAAATGAATATCAGAAATTTAAAATACAACCTGCTCATATAGCAGGTTTTTTTATGCCCATATTTGCTGAAGAACTTCCAGTGAGGCCGGATTTTTAAATTCCGGTATATGAATGCTATAGTATACCAGAATACTTTCCAAAAGTCTTCTTCGTTCTGTATTTATAAGCTTTACAGAGTATCCCTCTTCTAAAATACTTTTCCACAATCCGGAAGTACTATCGTCAAAACAATGATGTGAAGAAAAATGCTCATAGATTCCTTTTTCAGGATTTAGATAGATTGCATCATTTAGCAGTGGCTTTATTCCGAAATCTTCTGTCAGAATAATTAAAAAATGAACATGTGCGGATATATTCTCCTCTTTCAACTGATCTATAAAACCAGAAATTTTGGAATAGATGCTCTCATTCTGAGCTTCGTTCCGGAGGATATTGCTCAGTATATCGGCAATAAAAAACTGAAGAGTATTCGTTTTAATATTCCATTCGGGAAGTTGTCCGTAAGCCTGTAAATCCGAAATCAATGGTAATCCGGATGCTTTAGGATTTGTAGTAAACTGTATTTCGAACAAGAACTGAAGTAGTGCTTTCTTTTTATTTCTTTTGGAATAAATTCCTTTCAGAAAATAACTTTTGTAGCCTTCATTATGTGTATAAATATGAAGGACAGCATCATTTTCTCCGTATTTAAGATATGAAATAAGAAAACCCTTCTCCTGTACCATTATTCTTTACTTTACAATCAAGTAATCGATTACAAATATAGGAGTTAATAATAGATTTTTATACACGCATAACCTGAAAACACAGAAAAAATCCCTACATTTGAATACTTAATTTTTAACGTACTATGAATAAATTATCCGGAGTAGGTGTTGCACTAGTCACACCCTTCAATGAAGATTTGTCCGTAGATTTTGACTCACTAACGAGATTAGTAGAATTCAATATCGAAAACGGAACCAGTTATTTAGTAGTTTTAGGAACAACAGCTGAAGCTGCTACACTTAATGATGAAGAGAAGGATAAGGTAGTCAAACACGTTATAAAGGTTAACAATGGTCGTATACCATTGGTTTTAGGAATCGGAGGAAACAATACGGCAGAGGTTGTGAAACAAATTAATGAAACTGATACTTCTGCTTTTGATGCTATCCTTTCAGTTTCTCCATATTATAACAAGCCTAATCAGGAAGGACTTTATCAGCATTATAAAGCATTAGCTTCTACGGGAAAAAATATTATTGTTTATAATGTACCGGGAAGAACCGGACAAAATATTGAAGCATCAACTACTCTTCGTTTAGCGAATGAGTTCCCTAATCTTGTCATGATTAAAGAAGCTGCTCCAAATATCAACCAGTATTTTGACATCCTTCGTCAAAAACCTGAGAACTTCAGTCTTGTTTCCGGAGACGATGAGTTTGCTCTACCTGTAACTTTAGCTGGTGCAGATGGTGTGATCTCTGTAATTGGACAGGCTTATCCAAAAGAGTTTGCACAGATGATCCAATTGGGTATCGAGGGCAATGCTAAGGAAGCATATAAAATCCATAACAAGCTTGTGGAAATTACACGTTTGATTTTTTCAGAAGGAAATCCTACCGGAGTTAAATATGTACTTGCAGAGCTGGGGATTGTTAAAAACTACCTAAGATTACCGCTGGTAGCTGCATCTGAAAGTTTAGAACAAAAAATTAAAGCAGAAATGACTAAAATCTAGTCATCTGATGTCATAAAAACATTTATCTGAAAGCATCCACCGGATGCTTTCTTTTTTTTATCTTTATGCTTCGATTCCTGTTATTCTATGGGAAAAACGCATCGCAAGAAAACAACAACAAAATGAAAATATTAGAAGCTACACCAAAGGATATTCCCTTGATTCAGGATTTAGCTAAAAGATCATGGGAAATGGCTTATTCCAAAATTCTCAGCCCAGGGCAAATCAGCTATATGATGGCCGAAATGTATTCTGAAAAAGAAATTTCATCCCAAATGGAAAATCCTGACTGGCGGTACTTTCTGATAAAAGATGATGAGGGAAACTTTGGAGGGTTTATAGGATACCAATTCAATTATGAACCCAAAACTACCAAACTTCACCGCATATATATGGTACCGGAATCCAAAGGCAAGGGTTTAGGAAAATTCGCTTTAAATTATCTAAAAAATCATGTTTCTGAAAATGGCAATGAGCGTATTATCCTAAATGTAAACAAATACAACAACGCTAAAGACTTTTACGAATCTCAGGGATTCAAAGTTTATGAAGAAGGAGTATTCGACATCGGAAATGGTTATGTAATGGACGATTACCTAATGGAATTTTTTGTTTAATAAATGGATTTTAAAACCGATTATATCTTAGAGAATAGCAAACTAATATTAAGACCATTAGTAGAGGAAGACTATGATCAGTTACTTCAATTTTCGTTGGATGAACCCGAAATATGGAAGTTTAATGCATTTGGTGCTGATAGTCCTGAAAATCTCAAAAAATATATCTCTACCGCCCTTTCAAACAAATATAAAGAAACTGAATATCCTTTTGTTGTTTATGATAAACAGCTCGGGAAATTAATTGGAAGTACTCGGTTCTATGCGATCAACTCAATTAATAAAACTCTAGAACTAGGCTACACTTGGTATGGTAAAAATTATCAGGGAACCCACGTAAACAAAAACTGCAAATACTTATTATTGGAATTCGCATTCGAAAATCTCGGTTTCGAACGTATAGGCTTTAAAGCAAATAATGCGAATAAAAAGAGTATTAGTGCTATGAAAAGTATAGGTTGTACTGAAGAGGGTATTTTAAGAAACTTTAGTCTTGACTCCGAAGGCCAAAGGATTGATGTAATCGTTCTAAGCATCCTTAAAGATGAATGGTATAACCATGTAAAATCAATGCTTAATAGTAAAATAGAATTAATTTAGGTTTTATTTCAAGAAAATATGTGGCTTCGACAAGCTCAGCCTGACAATTCTAAAAAGATACTTAGGACAGATAATATTACTCTGAGCCTGTCGAAGAGCATTTAATAAAAACATTCAATTTATTAGGCAAACTCTAAAACTACACAGATTTTAAAATTGTCGTTTTAAATATATTTTTTGTCAAACTTAATAAAAGTAACGTTAGTATTTTTGCAACGTAATTTTAATAGACAAAAATGAAAAAACTACATATTATTTTAGCCGGTATCTTAACAATACTCGCCGTAAATATATCTGTTGCACAGGAAAAAAAAGCCAAAATACTTGTGTTATTCTACTCTGATAACGGTGGCACTTATGAACTGGCAAAAGAAGTTGCTAAGGGAATTGAGAGCGAAAAAAATGCAGAAGCCATAATCAAGCAGGTAAAAACATCTTCAAACTCTAAACTAAAAAACATCCCTGTTGCTTCAGTAGATGAATTAAAATCTTATGACGGGATTGCATTTGGCTCTCCTGTTTACTTTGGCAATATCAGCACCGGAATGAGTGAATTTCTTTCAAAAACAGTTAACCTTTGGACGAACCATGCTTTGGAAGGAATCCCTGCTACAGTATTTATGTCCGCAGGTAGCGGAGCTGGTAAGGAGCTGGCTATACAATCTTTCTGGAATAGTCTGGCTGTACACGGAATGATCCTTGTACCTACAGGGATAAGAGGAAATGAAAATATTGACAAAAACATTCCACAGGGAAATACTGTATTAGGAACTACAAGTCTTAATTCAGTAAAAAATACAGAACGACCAAGTCAAGGTGAACGTTACCTAGCGGAATTACAAGGAAAAACAATTGCAAAAGTATCTTTAGCACTTAAAGGAACATTTGTGCAAAAAGAGATAATTCCAACACAGGAAAGAGCTGATGTTAATAAAGTATTACAGCAAAAACAAATTGTTTTGCCACTGGTTCCAAAACCTGCAGGAAATTATAAGCCCTACGTACGGTCAGGAAATCTAATATTCATTAATCAGGTTGCTCTGAAAGACGGAAAAATTATTAATCCCGGAAAGCTTGGAAAAGAAGTAAACGAACAACAGGTAAAAGAGGCAACAAAAGTAACGATGCTGAATGTATTGGCAGTTCTGAAAGAAGCTACAGGCGGTGATCTGAACAAGGTTAAACAATGTGTACAGCTAACCGGTATTTTTAATACGCCAAATGATTATACCAAACATGCTGATCTTATGAACATCGCATCTGATCTTACTGTTGAGGTATTCGGCGAGAAAGGTAAACATGCAAGAGGCACACTTGGAGCTTCTTCCCTTCCAGTTAACTCTTCCGTAGAAATACAGGCTGTTTTTGAAGTTGAATAAATATTTTTTGCCCTTTTAATAAACAGGGCATCGACAAGTTCAGCCTGACAATTTAATACAACAAATATTATTACGCATGTCATTTTGAGTTTTTTTAAATGAATTTATCAATTTAGTTAAAGCACATCAGGTACAAATTCTGGGAGAGATATAGATAAAATATTCCTATTATGAGATAGTACTCCCCTGGAGTACTTGACTCTTTTACATACCTTTTTACACAGATAAGGCTCCTTCGGAGCATCTTGCTGATTTCTCATATTATGATAGTAAAGAAAATGTAGTTCGAAATAATGACTGAGGAGCTCCTTTAGGAGCTTAATCTCAATAGATTATAATTATAAAAATTCAGAGCGTTCCAGAGGAACGTTATCTTGATCAGGTAAAGCAAATATAATTCAGATGAAAGATCAAAAACGTCATATTTTTAGAGCTTATTTCAATTTATAATACTTTGCTAGTAGTTTAGTTCAACAGGTTTAGCCTGACAATATAATATAACAAATACTGTTCCGCATATCATACTGAACCTGTCTAAGGCTTTTGAAAGAGTTATTTAATCAAGACAAAGTCTGCAGAATGTAAAATAGATTAAAATTTTATTAGCTAATCTTAGCCCATTTATTTTTTCCTTTATACTGTCGGACATAATAACTCTTCATTCCCTGATGTTCCTGAAAAGCCAATAAAGGATCTGTTTCCAATAACTTTTCCACACATTCTTTTGCTGCTTTAATAATATTGGAATCTTGCATCAGGTCCAGTTTTTTAAAGTCTATAACCCCACTCTGCTGTGTTCCCAGAATATCTCCCGGTCCACGAAGTTCCATATCGACCTCAGAAATTCTGAATCCATCATTAGTTTCTACCATCGTTTTGATACGCTTCCGGCTTTCCTGTGTCATTTTATCAGACGTCATCAGAATACAATAACTTTGTTCTGCACCACGCCCCACACGGCCACGCAGCTGATGCAACTGAGACAAACCAAATCTTTCAGCACTTTCTATAATCATTACCGAGGCATTCGGCACATTCACCCCTACCTCTATTACAGTAGTGGCAACCATAATCTGCGCTTTACCGCTGGCAAAATACTGCATCGCAGCATCTTTTTCATCGGGCTTCATTTTACCATGAAGCATAACCACATCGTAATCGGGTACAGGGAAAAATTCTTTTACAGTATCGAACCCTTCATTCAGATTTTTATAATCCAGTGTTTCACTTTCTTCAATTAGCGGATACACAAAATAGATTTGGCGACCCTTAGCAATTTCTTCCTTCGCAAAATTGAAAACAAACAAACGGTCTTTTTCTTTGCGGTGTGCTGTAACAATAGGCTTCCTTCCAACGGGCATTTCATCGATTACCGAAACGTCAAGATCCGAATAGAAACTCATCGCCAGGGTTCTCGGAATAGGAGTTGCCGTCATCACCAGAATATGTGGTGGTATTACATTTTTAGCCCATAGCTTCGCCCGCTGCGCTACTCCAAAACGGTGTTGTTCGTCGATAATAGCCAGCCCAAGTTTTTTGAATTTTACCTTATCTTCCAATAAAGCATGTGTACCTACAATAATAGGCAAGGTTCCGTTTTCCAGCATTTCGTGGATAACTTTTCTCTCTGATGCCTTAGTAGATCCCGTTAATAGTTTTACTTCGATGCCGGTTCCATATAAAAGATCGGAGATACCATTGAAATGCTGCTGAGCCAAAATCTCAGTCGGAGCCATCAAACAACTCTGAAATCCATTATCCAATGCTATGAGCATGGACAAAAGAGCGACCATTGTTTTTCCGGATCCAACGTCTCCCTGCAGTAATCTATTCATCTGCACCGGAAGCTTCATATCATTCCTTATTTCTTTCAGAACTCTTTTCTGAGCATTTGTGAGTTCAAACGGAAGGTTATTTTCATAAAATCCGGTAAAATAATCTCCAACTAGCGGAAAAGGATTTCCCAAGGACGAAGTTTTGTTATGTTTCTTTTTCAAGCCATAACCCAATTGAAAAAAGAATGCTTCCTCAAATTTTAGTCTCCTGTCTGCAGCTTTCTGCCACTGATTATTTTTAGGAAAATGAATATTCTGATAGGCATCTACTCTGGAAATCAGCTTGAGACCTTTCATTAAACCAGAAGGAAGATTTTCATCAATAAACGTAGGAACATTCAGTACAATGTCTAATAAAATCTGTTGAAAAAATCGATTATTTATCCCACGTTTTGTTAGTTTTTCACTACTTGAATAAACAGGCAAAAGTGTCGGGGAGTTTTCTTTATTCTCATTTTTCTCAATTTCCGGATGTGGCATAGAGAATACATTGTTAAAAATCTGCACTCTTCCGAAGATTATAACTTCTGTATTAAGTGGAATCTGTTCTTTCAGCCATTTAGAATATTTAAACCATACCAATTCCATTGTTCCGGTTTCATCTCTGAATTTGGCTACCATACGCCTCCCCTTGGCATATGCTACTTCCTGAATATCGGTAATCCTGCCTTTCAGCGGAATTTCATTGTTTATTTCTCTTAATTCACCAACTTTGTAAAGTTTACTTTTGTCGATATAACGAATGGGATAAAAGGTCAGAAAGTCCTCTACCTTATGGAGATCCAAAACGTTTTTAATGAGCTTCGCCCGCTCTGGCCCAATGCCTTTAAGGTATTCTATAGGAGTTGATAATTCCAAATCTTATATTTGCTGCCCGAATTTCGGGAAAAGTAACGGATTATAAAAGTTTTTATACCTTAACCCTAAAATTAAATTACCCTTCAGTAATGAAAAAAATAGGAATATTAGGAGGTACCAGTTATCCTTCTACAATATTATACTATGAAACCCTCAACAAGCTTTACCACCAAAAGTTTGGTGCTTTTCATTCGTGTCCGATTTTACTCTACAGCATTGACTACAATGAAATCAAAAGCAATTATAATGATGGCTGGGATGTAATTCCACAACTATTAAAAAAAGAACTCCATGTTCTACTGGATAGCAATCCATCTTGTGTAATGATTGCCAACAATACCTTGCATAAAGCTTTTGATCTTATAAAACATGAATTAGAAATCAATGTTCCGGTATTCCATATTATAGAACTTACCAAAGAATATATTCTAAATAATAACTATAAAAATGTTTTACTTCTTGGTACCAAGTATACAATGGAAAGCGATTTCTTTAAGGAACCTCTTATTCAGGCCGGTATTAATGTTGTAATTCCGGACGAAGAAGAGAGAACGGAAATCCAGAAAATACAAATTCAGCTTTCTTCCGGAAAACCTGTAACACCAGAATATATAGCTTATTTTGAAAAACTTAATGAAAAATACAGCCATCTGGATGCCTTTATATTAGGCTGTACAGAAATCCCTCTTTTGTATAAGCAAATGGATAGCCCGGTGAATCTTATAGACACCCTGCAAATCCAATGTGAAAAAGCAATGAGTATATTCTAACAAAAAATAAAACGAGCCCTTTTGAGGCTCATTTTTATTATCTATAAAAGTATTAATCTTAAAACTTTCTGATCGCTTCCAATGTTTTATCCACTTCTACATCTTTAATTGCATCGGAAATAAACCATGTTTCGTATCCACTTGGTGGCAGGTAAATACCTTCCGCTAATAAATGGTGGAAGAATTTATTAAATGTAGTATGATCTGCCTGTGCAGCTTCATCAAAATCAGAAACCTTATCGGTATTGAAGAATACCGACATCATACTTCCAAAACGGTTAATATGATGTGCGATTCCTTTTTCAGTAAGAATTTTGGTAATCTCCTGATCCAGAGTTTCTGTTGTTTTGTTAATCCTGCTGAAGAAGTCTTTGTCTTCTTTAATCAATTGTAATGTTGTTAAACCTGCACGCATTGCCAATGGATTACCACTTAAAGTTCCTGCCTGATATACACTTCCTAAAGGAGAAAGATTATCCATAATTTCATTACGGGCTGCAAATGCGCCTACCGGCATCCCGCCTCCGATAACTTTACCAAAAGTTACGATATCTGCATTGACACCTAAAGCTTCTTGTGCTCCCCCCATACTTAGACGGAATCCTGTCATTACTTCATCAAAAATAAGTAGGGCCTTATGCTCATCACAAATCTGTCTTAGTTTTTGCAGGAAATCATTTTCAGGAAGTACACAACCCATATTCCCGGCAACAGGTTCTACAATAACTGCAGCAATCTGGCCTTCGTTCTGGCTGAATAATTCTTTTACCTGCTCGATATCATTATATCTTGCCAGTAAAGTATCCTGAGCTGTTCCTTTTGTAACTCCGGGACTGTTTGGATCTCCAAAGGTTGCAGCTCCACTTCCTGCTTTAATCAGGAATGAATCTGAGTGACCATGGTAACATCCTTCAAATTTTATAAACTTATCTTTTCCGGTATAGCCACGTGCTAAACGAATAGCACTCATACATGCTTCTGTACCGGAAGATACCATTCTGATTTTATCTATATTCGGAACAACACTTGTAATAAGTTTTGCAATTTCGGTTTCCAACTCAGTTGGTGCTCCAAAAGAAAAACCGCTTTCCGCTTGTTTCTGAATTGCCTCTAATACCACAGGATGAGTGTGTCCTACAATTGCAGGTCCCCACGAGTTGATATAATCCACATATTGTCTGTTATCTGCATCCGTAAGATAAGCTCCTTTTGCTGACTTCATAAATACCGGAACTCCTCCTACTGATCTGAAAGCTCTAACGGGAGAGTTAACTCCTCCCGGAATATAACGTTGTGCTTCATCGAAAAGAGCACTACTTCTTTGGTATAACATTAATTTCTTGGTTTTTTAGAATCTAAATATACTAACTGACCGGCTACTGGCTGCTCTCCAAAAGACATTCTGTTCTTTTTATAAAGTTTTGCCAGTTTTATTGCAAACTTCTGGGAGATATCATACATCGTTTCTCCTGTTTTTGCATTGTAAGTTTTCTGATTTCCGGAAGAGTTTTTAGATTCTAAAAATACGATCTGGTTTTTCTGTAACTGAGTTCCATCCAATTCGTTGTACTTCATTAATCTGGATACAGAAACTCCGTATTTCTGAGAAATAAAAGAAAGATCTATTTTCTCAGGAATTACGATGAATTTCAAATCTCCATTAGGGTGATTTTTCACCAGAATATTGTCTAAAATAGCCTGAGGTGTAACAAGTCTTGTTTCTTCAGCTTTCTTTTTAGGTTCCTGATAAACCACTGTCTGAACAGGAATATCTTTATTTTTCTTATTCTGAGATACCTGAGCCATGAATACAGCATCGTTTTTAAGGTCAGGATATCTGTTTAGTAATGTTGCATAAACTTTATCACTCGAGATATTGTCGAACTCATAAAGTCTGTATTGTTCAATTTTTCTGATTAGTGCCGGAGCATAGCTAGGGTTGGTTGCATATCCGGATCTTTTAAGTCCGTAAGCCCAAGCTTTGTAATCTTTAACATCTAAAAGGAAAAGTGGACTGTAATGCTTTCTGGTTGTTAAAAACAGAGAGTGGTCTCTGTAAGAATCTTTGGGAGATTCATAAACTCTGAAGCATTCGTTTGGAGCATCATCCGTATGGGACATTGTTTTTCCTGTCCAGGTTTCTTTACATTTGATACCAAAGTGGTTTTTCCCTTCCTGAGCCAGGCGGCTTTGCCCTCCAGCTGTTTCAATAAGCCCCTGAGCAAGAGTAATACTTGCAGGTACTTTATACAATTCCATTTCTTCTACAGCATAAGGAGCAAATCTCTGGATATATTGCTCTTCTGTATTCCACGTTTGGGCTTTTACTGCAAATGCCGAAACAACAAGACATATACTTAAAAGTTTCTTCATAACCTAATCTCTATCGTATTTCTGTTTTTATTTCTTAATAATTGGTTGGCTCCTTCAATTCCCTGCAAACCTCCTGTATGGAAGGCCAATATTCTGCTGCCGGCAGGAAAAAATCCTTCCTCGACTAACTGAAAGAGTCTCATCATCATCTTACCTGTATACACAGGATCCAGTGGGATATTGTATTGCTTCCAAAAATCGTTTATGAAACGTACAATTTCGTCGGATATTTTACCATAGCCTCCGTAATCTGCTTCAATCAGATTAAAGTTATTCTTAGTACTCAGTTCTCTGATCTTTTGCTCGAGAGTAGTATCTCTAACAACTGTAAATCCGATAACTTTCTGGTTTTCTTTTGCATACTTAGAAATCCCCGCAATACTTCCACCTGTCCCAACAGCCGTGCAAAGGTAATCAAAATCTTTTGTATGTTCTGTCAGCATAAACTTCACACCCTCAACAGCTTGCGGATTGCTTCCTCCCTCCGGCACAATTAGTGCTTCCGGGAACTCTTTCCGAAGTTTTTCTGTTATTGCATCTTTATCCCGATAGTCTGTTCGGTTTACAAACCTAAAGTCCATCCCATTTTCATGCGCTTTTCTCAGTGTAACATTTTCTAAAAATCTGGCTTCCAGTTCTTCCCCCCGGATAATCCCCATAGTAGGAATACTAAAAATCCTGCCAAACGCTGCAACTGTAGCAATATGATTTGAGAAAGCACCTCCAAATGTAATGATAAAGAGCTTTTCTATTTTTTGATTTAAATAATGATTGACATTATAAAATAGTTTCCAGTATTTATTTCCGGAAATATCAGGATGAATAAGATCTTCTCTTTTCAGAAAAATTTCCACATCCCCGGATTTAATTTTCTGAATGGGTATTTCAGTTTTTGGGAGAGTCAGCATGCTACCAATATTTTATAAAATTCCAGAATTTTCTTTTTTTCAGATAATCAAAATCATCTTCTTTTGCATAAGCTTCCCGCTCGAAGGAAATAGCGAGATAAGCTTTGTGTGCATTTTTCAGTTTAAAATACTTGATTCCGTATTCTATCATATACAAAATATAAAACGGCAATATCAGCAATTCTAACTGTTGCCGCAGATGAATTTTCTCATGGTTGAGCAATACAAAATCTTCCTTTAATTCTTTTTTTTTCAACAGAATGAAAGGGAACAACGTTATCGCCGTAATTTTTGTATTTTTGAGTAAAGATTTACATACCAAAATCATTTGACAAAGATAAAAATCATTTAAGATTTTAACTTATGCAGGAGAATACAATCAAAGAAAATGAAGACTTTTATTATAACGAACAAGGTTATAAAGTTTTTACTGAAAAATTCCATTTAAGGCGTGGTTATTGCTGTAAGAATGGTTGTAAACACTGCCCGTATGGGTATGATAAAAAAACAGATACGTTCAACAAAAAGAAAAAATAATTGACTCTATTATGAAAAATTACGTAATCATAGCTCTGGCAGCAATACTTACTTTAGGATCATGTAGTCCTTTCAATGTAAGATCTGATTATGATCAGAGTGCCAGTTTCAACCAATATCGGACTTATGAAATCCGTCAGAACGATCTTAAACTGAATGATATTGACAGGGAGCGTGTTATTGGCTCCATCAGACAACAGATGAACGCTAAAGGAATGACAGAAGCTTCTCCTGCAGACCTTGTAATTAATCTGAAAGCTACACATAAAGAAATCCAGGATATCCAAACCACTTCACCTTGGGGCTACGGCTGGGGAATGGGCTGGGGAGGTCCTTACTGGGGAATGGGTTGGGGATATAACAGAACCTACACAGACTACTATAACAGAGGTACATTGGTAATGGATTTTGTTGACTCCCGTACCAACAAATTAGTATGGCAGGGAATCGGTAGTGGATTGAATGTAGACAGTCCTAAAACCAAAGCTAAACAAATTCCTAATATGGTAGCTGAGGTATTGAAAAATTATCCTCCGCAACAAATGCAGAACAAAAGATAATTCATAATTTTTGAGTATAAAAACGCCCCGGTTTTCCGGGGCGTTTTTTATCTGTATGAAGTTAAATCTCCTGAGTAACTTGAAGCCTGATCTAAAGCTTTATCAAAATCCGCCTTGGAAAAGAAAAGTGTACATTTTATCTCTTTCTCTTCTTTTATTTTATCTTTTAGCTGCTGATATAAAGAATTATTGAACTTTTCTTTCTTTTTATCTTCATTACTCTGACTGAAATAATCATTAGTACTATTTTCATTAGAAGCACCTTCCAGAGTAAACGGAATACGCACGGAGAAAATACTTACTTTATCTCCTTTTGCCCATCTCAGGATCAGCTCATCACCATTTCCACCAATATCTTTAATCTCCGCTTCTCCAAAATCCTTGTTCAACTGGTCAATAATTTTAATAATATCAGCTGACGTCGCATAATCGGTTTGAGCACTTACTAACAATACCTTTTCATCATTTTCGTCTGAACATAGGCCTAAAGATTCAAACTTTACATCTGCAAATGAGGCTAGCGGACGCTTTTTACTCATGGATACTGTACTGTACTGAATATAGTCTTGTTGTACGGTGCTGTTTTTAATACTTTGCTCTTCCGATGAAATTGAGTAATCGGTTTTACCTCGAAATACGTTTTCATCTTTGAAAAATTTATCAAGGTTTAGTTTAAAGTCAAAATTATTAAGATCTAAAACATTTTTCCCATACTCTGGTGCCTTACTACACGAACCAAGAAGAAATAAAGCTGCTGTTATAATAAATATCTTTTTCATTTTTCAGTATGTTTTATAATTTAACCGGGTTGCCTTTGTAATCGTAGTATTGACCATTAATATTATAATGTGCAGTGGGATGACTTATAATATCTGCTTTGTAATCGGCTCCTCCCGGGAAGGTTAAAACCTTGTTTCCTTTGGTATCTATTAAATAATATTCGCCACTAGATAAAATAAGCGCATAACCTTTATAGAATGGATAGGCTTCATCAAATTTATAATTAAAAACAGGCTGTCCTTTGATATTAATGTAGAAATAAGGAGAATTACCTGAGTCATAAATTGCTACCGGAGCCAGCCCGCTAGAAAAGTTACCAACATAGGAGTACTGTGGTTGTGAAATTATTTTTCCGTCACCTGTCATAATTCCTAATTTTTCGAGATCTATATACTCCATTCCTTTGGTAGGAAGTTCTCTGTAGGCAATCATATTTTGCCCGATACTCCGCAATTCATTAGGTTTCATTTCTACTGTCAGCTTTCCGTTCTCATCTATTACACCATACTTATTGTCTTTCCCTTTAATTACAATATTAGGGCTTCCTTCTGTTGTGGATACTTCCTTTGTAAATGGCGTTTCCAGTTTCTTTCCTTTTATAGAATAGAAATCGTAGTATGGTCGTCCTCTTTTTGTAGCTTTTGCTATAAAAACATTCCCGGCCATTGTAATATCATCATATTTAAAAGGAATAATCTCATCTTTATTATTTTTCAGAACTCCTGTATAATCCTCTTTATTATTAAATAACGAAAAATCATTATTCAGGGTTCTTTTATAACTCATACCATCTGGCAGTTTTTCCAGTTTCTTATTTTTCAGATCCAGGAAATAAGAAGTTTCTATTGTATCTATACGATTCGTAAAATACAGATTATCTTTTCGCTCTAACTGTTCGTAAGTTGCCGGAATTATAATATTGGAATTTTTGTCTATGATTCCGTAACGATCGGATTTTTCATCAAAGAACACTTCATTTCCTTCAGGCTTTATCAAAGAAGAAGCCATTAAATCTTTGCTTAGTATCTCTTCTTTTGTAGCTACATAAAAATAGATTTTTTCTACTTCAGCCGGAAATCCTAATTCTATTTTGGAAGTTTTTGGAGCGATCAGATCCTTATACTTTTTTGTAAATTCTTCTATAATACGCATTATTTTTCCGAAAGAAAGCTTCTTTTCGTCTGCTTTGGCAAATTCATCAATATCTTTTGTAAGTTGCTGAAGTTTGTTTTTATAAGTAAAGGCTTTTTCGGAAAGCTCCTGCAGGTCTTTAACCGTTGCTTCTTTGTTAGCTTCTCCACCCGCTTTCTTTAAGGTATTCAGCATTTTCTGCAGTTCTCCCAGCACCTGATTGCTTATTCCTGTGGAAGGGAAACTCGAATAATTACTGGTTGCTACCAATACACCATCTGATGTTACACCTTGCTGCCCAATAATCTTAGAACCTATTTCTATAGGAATGCTAATTTCAGCTGACTGTCCATCAAACTTATCGATTTCAATTTTTGTGCCTTTGTAGGTTGCCTCTTTGAGGTTAGATTTGCTAATAACCAAAGTATCATAAGCTATAGGAAAAGAATAACTGGCTGTTACCCCTATACTGTCCGGTTGTTTTAATTTCAGGTTTTCAGGTTTAATCTCTTTATTTCCTTCAAAAATTTTGTTGACTTTGTATTTGATATCATAAGCATCTATTTTCTGCATTTTCTTCAAAGGATTAAAAGAAAATCCTGAAGCAGGTAATCTGAAAGACTGAATAGCATTAACTTCTTTAATATCATTAAAATCTTTTCGGATAGAATCGGGTGAGCCCAAACCAAAAGCTTTCGCAGTATCTCTGACAGCTCCAGTTCCTGACCCGGAGACTTTGCCACTCATAGAGAAACTACCGGAAAGTTCAACACTGTTAGCCGTATCTATCACGCTTTTTATAAACTTTGCGTCTTTATCTAACTGCTCTTTCAACTGGCTCTGAGACATTCCGGAGCGCGATTGGATATAATCAGCTTTTGTTTCGATATCTTCAATTCCTTTACTGGAGCATGATCCCAGTATGATAGTGATGATAAGAAAAGCTAATAAACTTTTTATTTGCATATAATTTTTTGTGTAGTTTTAGATAATAAATAGGAATAATTAAGAACCAAATATATCAACGTTTATTGATATAAAACTCATTTAAAGAAATTATTTGATGTTTTTCATTCAATTCAAACTGATAAAAACCGTCATCGGGTTTAGCAATAATCGTTTGTTTCCTTTTCAGAAATACGGCTTTGGGTACCTTCACCCAATCGTTCTTGCCAAAATAAGTTATACTGTCTGCCAATTTATAGGTTTTGCTTTTTTTAGCGATACAGCTAATGTGAGATTCTTCATGTTCATTTTTTCCGTTTTCATCTGCCACATAAGCCCGGATAACAGTAGCACACTGAAATAAAACTCCATTTTTGCCGAAGCGTATATTGGTTCCGATGACTGAGCGATTATTATATTCTGAGCAGGAACAGTCCAGCTGCTCTTTCTCTTTATTATTACTTATTTCGCCTTGCGGCGCCCAAGAGACCAATAGTAATATTGTAATAACATACCAGTATTTCATCGTTATCTGTTATTTGGTTATTTAAATATAAAAAAATCCTGACAAGAAATATCTCATCAGGATTTTAGTAATATTTTTGGTCGTTTATCTTCCTATAACTTCGGTAATTGGTTTACCTACAGCACCACTAGGGAACTGAATTTTAAGTAATGATGAAACAGTTGGTGCAATATCCGTCATATGGTATGGCTGATTGGACTCTCCCTGTTTGATACCCCACCCCATAAAGAGTAAAGGAATATGTGAATCATAAGAGTTCCATACACTGTGTGTTGTTCCTTTTTTGGAGTATGCTGAAAGATATCCGTCTTTAGAAATTATCTGAATATCTCCACTTCTTTTCCAGTTATAGCCGTTGATTACTCTGGACTTTATTGGTTCCGGTATTGAAGCTTCTGCTATTTCTTCTGTGCTAAGAACATACAGAACAGAAGGCTCTTTCTTAAGCTCTTCCATTACATAATCTCTTACATCGTCCAGCTTTAATTTGCTGTCTGCTAAAACCTTTCTATCGAAATAAACCTGATAGTTCATTGCAGCTGCAATTAGATTATCAGCGCCGAATTTTTGTTTCAGCTTAACATTCATTTCCTTTTTCATGTCTTCTACAAAGAAGCCTGTCGGCATTTTATGCGCTTGCATAAAGCCTACAGAATGTGCTGCACCGTGATCGGCAGAAAGGAATACAAGGTAGTTTCCTTTTCCAACCTTTTTATCAAGGTTACTGAAGAAGTCAGCCAAATCTCTGTCTAATCTCAGATAAGTATCCTCAACTTCTATAGAGTTTGGACCAAAGTTATGTCCTACATAATCCGTTGAAGCCAGGTTCACTGTAAGGAAGTCAGTAATGTCATCAGCTCCCATTTGGTTACCATCAATAGCGGCATCTGCCATCTGAAGAGTTAAAGTATTTCCAAATGGTGTAGTACGGATTAATCCTTTTTTAGCTTCATAATCTTTAGCCAGATCTGTATAAGGGAATGTAGGTGTTTTCTTACTTCCTAATAAACCTTCCCACTCTACATTATCTTCTGAACTTTCTGTATACTGATTAATTGGCAATAGTGTATTCCAGCCATTGGCTACCAACTGAGCCGGAACATTTTTATTGTTAAAATCATTTACCCATTTAGGTAATTCTTTAGTATAGTATGTACTGGTAATAAATTTACCCGTAGTATCATCGAACCAAAATGCTCCTGTCGGGTTGTGCCCTGCAGGCAGAATCGATGCTCTGTCTTTCAATGAAACACCTACAACTTTAGAAGTAAAGTTTGTTGCCAATCCCAACTGATCTGTCACAGTTGTAGACCAAAGATTTCTTGGCGAATGCTGTCCCATAGCATTAGAAGTAGTTCCTACCGGCTGTACTGTCTCATCGGATGTACAGTAAACACTTTTCCCTAATTCTTTATCATACCAGTCGTTTCCTGCAATTCCGTGGATAGAAGGAACAGAACCTGTAAATATTGAGGTATGTCCGATTGCCGTAACTGTAGGTACATAGTCTATATGAACATTATTTAACGAAAAACCAGTATTCAGCATTCTTTTAAAACCTCCTTCACCATACTTGCTATAATAACGGTAAAGATAATCCCATCTCATCTGATCAACTACCAGTCCTACCACAAGTTTAGGTCTTGGTACTGCATTAGTTTTTTGGGCTCCCAGCATTCCTGATACTACAAGAACTCCCAGCAACCACTTCTTCGGTGTTAACATGATTATTTTTAATTTATTAATGTATAATTTCCTGCTCTACTGCAACGTGTCCTTCCCACTTGTCTACAGCTGTTGTAGCTAATGCATTTCCTAATACATTGGTCATACTACGCGCCATATCACAGAAGTGATCGATTGGCAGAATTAAGGCAATACCTTCTGGCGGAATACCAAACATTGAACATGTAGCCACTACTACAATCAGCGATGCTCTTGGTACACCAGCAACACCTTTACTGGTAAGCATTAATACCAATAACATTAGTAACTGCTTTTCAATAGGCATATGAATATCATATACCTGAGCAATAAATAAAGATGCAAAAGTCATATACATCATACTACCATCCAGGTTAAAGGAATAACCCAAAGGAAGTGTAAATGAAATAATCTTATTCTGTGCCCCGAATTTCTCTAATTCTTCTACAAGTTTTGGGAAAACCGCTTCAGAACTAGTCGTCGTAAATGCAATTAATAAAGGTGTTTTTATATGTCTTAATAAGTCTTTTAGTCTCTTTCCTAATACCAGATAACCAACTCCAAGTAGTACAGCCCATAGTGTTGCAATACCCAGAACGAATGCCAGTAAGTAATGGGCATAAAGGGTAAATATTTCGAAACCGTATTTTGCAACGGCTGCTGCAACGGCTCCCAATACTCCTAAAGGCGCAAACCACATAACATAGTTTACCATGATTAATACAACGTGAGCTATTTTGTCCAGGAAGTCTGTTACCATTTGTCCTTTTTCACCATAAGCACCTAATGCAATTCCAAAAATTACAGAGAAAACTACAATCTGTAGAATCTCATTTGTGGAAAAAGCTTCGAAAATACTCTTTGGCACCATATGGTTAACAAAGTGTTCCAATGTAAATTCACCTTGTGTTTTTAATAAGTCTCCTGCATCGCTTACATTCATTACAATATCAGTCCCTTCGCCCGGTTTCATAATGTTAACCAGTACCAGACCTATTAATAATGATGTTAAAGATGCTGTAATGAACCATGTCATTGCTTTAGCACCAACACGTCCAACCATTTTCATGTCCCCCATTTTAGCGATACCTACTACCAATGTAGAGAATACTAATGGCGCAATAATCATCTGTACCAGACGAATAAATAAGCTACCTAAAAGTTTAATGTTTTTGGAAAAAGTATCGATAGTTTCCTTTGGATAGTTAAAGTGAACAATGGCTCCTATAATTACACCCAATACAAGGGCAGCGATAATAGAAATAAAAAGTTTATTTTGTCCTTTCATAAAATTGTCTCTCCTGCAAATATAATTTAATTTTCTTGTAGTTCTGATTTAGTATATATTAAATAAAAAACCTCTGTATACGAGGCTTTTCTTTATTCTAATACCCTATAAGTGACTTTCAGTACACCCTTCCGTACATCTCCTAATTTCTTAAAAGCTGACTTCGTAATATCGAAGGCTCTTCCTTTATGAAGATATCCTCTGTCGTTTACTTTTACGGTTACTGTGTCTCCTGTGGCAACATTGGTAAGCAATACTTTGGTACCGAAAGGAAGATTTGCGTGCGCAGCGGTTAGTTTAGCATTATCGAAAACCTCACCACTGGAAGTCTTGCGCCCGTTAAACGTATCGCTGTAATAAGAAACTGTTGTTGACTTTTCTTCGCCTGACTTCATATTACTAACCGTACCACAAGCAATTGCCGGCAGCAGGGTTAACAGAAATATAACTCTACTCATTCGTTTTATCAATTTCATACAGGAGCCAAAAATAAGCATTTTTATTTTGACAGGTTCTCACGCACCTTATCCACATATAAACAAACTGATTATCAGATTTTTAATTAAAAAAAACACACCATTTTCAACAAACAAAAAAGCCGGAAGACTAATCTTCCGGCTATGGTAAAGGGTTATCCCTTGATTCTATTATTTAAATACAAATTAATGTATTAGTCTACAACTTCTCCGTATAAATCGAAATCGTCGGCAGAAGTAATTTTTACATTAACAAACTCTCCTACACTGATATACGTATTTTCCGCAGGTACCAAAACGGTATTATCTACATCCGGAGAATCGAATTCTGTTCTTCCGATAAAGTAGTTTCCTTCTTTTCTATCGAACAGACATTTGAAGGTCTTACCAACTTTTTCCTGATTTATCTCATATGAAATTTGCTGCTGAACTTCCATAATTTCTTCTACACGACGTTCTTTAACTTCTGCAGGAACATCATCTTCATAAATAAATGCGCCAGTATTTTCCTCGTGAGAGTAGGTAAAACAGCCTAATCTGTCAAAACGCTGATCTCTTACCCAGTTTTTCAATTCTTCAAAATGCTCTTCAGTTTCACCAGGGAAACCTACGATAAGAGTTGTTCTGATAGCCATTCCCGGAACTTTCTCACGGAACTTATCCAATAAAGCATTGGTCTTCTCGAAAGTAGTCCCACGCTTCATACGCTTTAGAACATCATTATTAATATGCTGAAGCGGAATATCTATATAGTTACAGATTTTAGGTTCTTCTTTTATAATTTCCAATACATCCTCCGGGAAACCTGTAGGGAATGCATAGTGCAGACGAATCCACTCAATTCCTTCTACTTTTACAAGCTCTTTCAGAAGATCACCTAATGCACGTTTTTTATAAATATCTAATCCGTAGAAGGTAAGATCCTGAGCGATAAGAATTAATTCCTTTACACCATTCTTAGCCAAATTCTCAGCTTCTTTCACCAAGTTTTCTATCGGCGTAGAAATGTGATTACCTCTCATTAAAGGTATTGCACAGAAAGTACACGGTCTGTCGCAGCCTTCAGAAATTTTAAGGTAAGCATAATGTCTCGGCGTTGTGGTAAGACGCTCTCCTACCAGTTCATGACGGTAATCTGCTCCTAAATGTTTTAGCAAAATTGGCAGATCGCGGGTTCCAAAATACTGATCCACATCCGGAATTTCTCTTACTAAATCCGGCTTATATCTTTCGGAAAGACATCCTGTAACGAAAACTTTTTCTACAGCACCCTGGTTTTTAAGTTCTACATATTCCAGAATTGTATTAATACTCTCTTCTTTAGCATTATCAATAAATCCACAGGTATTAATTACAACAATATCTCCCTTGTCTTCATGAACCACCTCTTTGCCATTGGCTTTAAGCTGCCCCATCAATACTTCGGAGTCATATACATTCTTGGAACACCCGAGTGTTACAATATTAATTTTCTTTTTGTTAGAAGATTTTGTCCGCATTTGTCAATTTTCAGTTTGCAAAGATACGAATTTGAAACATCTGGTAAAAAGTAAGGGCATGAAACTATGTTTCATACCCTGTACCATAAATATATTTACTACTAAACTACTTTACAATATTATATTGTCCTACAGCATCTGTTTCTCCTCCGGTTTGTTTTCCCCATTCAGTACCGTTTTTAGATTCTGCAACTGTTTTAGGTTCATGATACAATGTTAAGATTAGCTGAGAGCCGTCTGCAGTCTGAGCTTTGTTAACTACCCAACGTGTTTTAAGTCCTACTTTTGCACCATCCTTACGTGTTGAAGAAGCATCGTCTGTTCTGGTTAATGTAATATCAGATTTTGGAAAATTATAAACAAGGAAGTGTTCATCTTTAGCTGATTTGATTTCCTGAGTAGCATCTTCATTCCCGTTTAAGAAAACAACAGATACATCATAAGTATGTCCATCCTGTAACTTGATATTTGGAAGAGCTGTTCCGTTCACCTGATAATCGTAAACAGCAGTTGTTTTGTCCGCAACATCAGTTACATTCAAAACAATATTGGAAAGTTCTTCCTGAGGAAGATCATCCTCTTCCACAGAACCTCTGTTACATGACAAAGTCACTAAGCTTAAAGTTGCTAATAAAACACTGACATTGAATATTCTGAATATATTTTTCATTTTGTTATAAATTTATTTTTGTTATCGAAAGAAATATAAATGGTTAGAATTAACATAACCTCCATGTATATTTAATCTTTAACTGAGATTAAAAGTTGTATTTAATATTTAAGATAAAATTGCGCCCCATTTCATAACTAAAGAAACGCAGTCTGTTGAGATAATCTTTATAGTTAGTATTTAAAAGATTATTTACGGTAAGTCCTACAGAGAAGTTTTTATAAATATCTACTCCGGCCTGCAGCCCCCACAGATTATATGCTTTTGGAGGAGTTGAAAGATCCAATGTAGCTTCATAAGCTTCTCCTTCTGCATTGTACAAAGTAATATATACAGGATTGTATGGATATCTGTTCTGGCGGAATACCTGTCTGTTGTTCACATTGAAGTAGAAATTATTCCACTCCGGTTTATTAAACTCTATAGCATTGTAAACGTTAGTAGGTGTCATCAGGATTAGTGGAACATTATTCGTCATATCCTGTCCGTATAAATAAGCTGCACGTCCCTTGTATATTACATTAGAAGTAAGCTTCCAGTTAACATCTAAGTCTGCACCAAACATTTTGGCATCAATTTGTTGATAACTCCATACCGGGAAAACACCACGAATTGTATTCTGTATTCCTGTAGGAACTTCGTTGATATAGTTTTTGGTATAGAAGAAATATGGATTCAGTGAAATTTGCAATCCTTGTAGCGCATTAATTTTGCTTTCGATTAACAAATTGAACTGATTACCCGTTTCATTTTTCAGGCTCATATCACCAACTTCTATAACCGATGCTGAATGATGTAATCCATCGGAGAATAGTTCTGCAATATTTGGTGTTCTGCTTACTCTGGAATAATTAAATTTCAAATTAAGTACTGAAGAGGGTCTATATTCTACTCCGGCACTGAAAGAAAAATTATGATAATTCAGAATCGGATTTGTAAGTGTACGGTTTGCTTTTTCTTTTACTTTAAATTCCGGATATAAAGCTGCATAACGATTATTCCAATCAGAAGTATCATACCATTTGTTTACATCGTATCTGTTAAAATCGTATCTGGCTGAGGCTTCTGTATTCCATTTTGAATTGAATTTATATTTAAATATGGAATAAATACCACCAGCATATTTATCATAATTAGGAATCAGTCTTCTGGCTTTAGTTGCAGGATCTGAATAATTATTCTGATAGGTTCCGTCAATTCCGGATTCCAGACTCCAGTTATCTTTATTCAGTAAATGATTAATATTAACCTGATTTGTAATCAACTCCATATCCAAAGCTGGTAACGCTTTAAGATCTCCACGACGAATATCGTATTCCTGTCTGTGATTGTACTGGAAACTGTAGGTTAAAGACAGTTTACCGAAGTTTTTAAAATCATTATAAGCATTAAGCTTTACCAGATGATGTTCTACAACCTGTTTAGGGTTATCAATATCATAGCTGAAATCTCTTTCGAAGATTGGACGAGGCGCATTGATAGCCTCATAAAAATCCTGTGGGCTTCCTATATGTGAAGCTCTCAGAATACCAATATTCTGATTTGTAAGATAGTAATCTATAGAAAATCCTCTATGTGCATTTTTCTTCTGAACTCCAAAATTAAAAGAACTAGACTCCAATCCGGTATTCATTAATCCGTAGTCAGGTGCCTTAAGGTCTCCTAATTTATTATAGGCTCCGTTAGTATTAATTGCCCAGCCATTTTTCCATAGCTTCAGAAGGTTTACATTAACACCACCGCCTCGGCCGTTAGACTGTCCATTCAGCGTTACACTTCCCTCCAGTGTATCTTTCTTAGGATATATCGCCGGTTCCAGCAATACAACTCCACCAATAGCATCACCACCAAACTTTAGTGCCGAAGCTCCTTTTACCACATCTATATGCTGGTAATTATTAATATCTATATTTGGAGCATGCTCTACACCCCATTCCTGTTCAGCCATCTTTACCCCGTTATTAAGGATTGCAACACGGCTTCCGTACATCCCATGGATAATAGGCTTTACAATATTATTACCAGTTTTCAATCCTTCAACTCCGGATATATTTGTTAGCAAATTCCCCAGATTACTGGCCACATTTCTGGAAATCATATTTTTATCCAGAGAGCTAACAATCATAGCACCAGGAGTACGATGTTTTACATTCAGTACTACTGTTTCTATATCTTCAGCTCTGTGCTCCAGATTAATTTCAAGTTTGAGATGCTTATCTATTTTCAGATTTTCCTTGAATGCATCGAACTTTGGATGTGTAACCACCACTGCATATTCTCCGCTATTTATTTTTAGAGAAAAAAAGCCTTTAGCATCAGATATCGCCTTAATACCTCCAATACTAATTTGTGCCTGAGCTATCGGAGAGTGATTATCTGAATCTTTTACCGTCCCCTGTACAGTAAAGCTGCTTTGCGCATAAGACATTACCATACCACATAGCAGCAGGAATGTCGTCATATATTTTGACATAATTTTACCTTAATTTGTTTTAGAATGTGTCTGTTGTAATAATGTACATCAAATTCGCCAGCATTGCTGATAGCTTATTAGATTACAGTATATGACCATATTGCTATGCCCATAGAAATAATGAGCAAACTACATATTCATACACTACGATATGAATACATCTTACCAATACACAATTCAACGTTTCTACTTTATGCGACTGTAAAAAGAATACAAACCGCTATATACACTAAACAAACGGAGGTCCCCGTAAAGAAAAATAGGTTTTTGCTTCTAAGAAGAATTTTTGCTGATAGAAATAAATCTGTTCCGCAAAAATCTGAGAACTGAATAACTCTAATGAAAAATCAAAAGATTCATAAATCTGATGGCTTCCCATAAGATGACAGGAAAGACAGTCATTAACATTTGGCTGGAAAGATTTTTCCATTTTCACTTTAGTTCCTGTACCAAACGTAACATCTGCTTTGTGAGTATGCAAAAATCCCGCAAAGAAAACTACGAAGGCATATATGCCAACGATAATCCCTGCTACAAGCTTTTTATATTGCCCGGAATCTTTTTGCATTGCACAAATATAATAACTTTATATGAGTTATATCTATCTGTGGAACAATCTAATGATTAAATATATTTGGAATTACAATTTTTTCAGGTTTTTCATCACTATACATAATATCAATATAGCCTTCCCTACGTAGGGCAGGTATATCAATTAACTGTACAACCTTTTTATAAATAGCCTGATAAACAATACCTTTTTCATTTGCATAGGACACATCGAATCTTACTTCCGGCTGATCGTTTACCAAAAGCCCTGTTTGTCTTACATTTCTTATTTCTGCAGAAACCATTTTTCCGGCATACAATAATTTTTGTTTCCATTTTTTTCCAAACATCAAAGGTTTGAGCAAAAACTGATAGACAGCAACAAAAAGCAAAATCATAAAACCGGTAAAAATAATCGGATGCATAAAAGTAAGAAATTGCCATTCGTGTCCTTTTGAATCCCGGTCGTAAAAATAAATATACAATCCCGCAACATAGGCCAGTAATAAGACAAAGCCTAGTAACCTATACAGCATACCACTGTTGTTATATTTTGTTTGTTGTCCTTTCAGAATAAAATAAGGTGTATGCTCTACATTTCTGTTCAGCAGAATATCTATTTCTTTACCTTTTGCGAATCTGTTTTCTTCTGGTTTAATATCCACAAAGAAATGACTATCTTCAATAGGATAATTATTGAGATTATTAAATCGAAGATTTAGCTGCAATAACTGTTGATTTTTTAATGTTTCATTTTTCAGTATAACCTGACTTGTAATAATGGCCTTTCTTTCAATGCCGTTTTTAGCGATATCCTGTATCACTTTCTTATCTTTTACAGGCTGTATTAAGGACTGATCAATGAAAAACCAAAGGATATATCCCCAAATAAGAACTGATAATCCTAACCAGAACCATGACCAAAACAATGAACTTTCCGGCATATAAGTACCTGATGATGTATCAGTTGCCATGTAGATGATAATAGGAAAAGGTATACAAAAAAATAAAAGATACAGTCCCCAAAAGATGAGCATTCCTTTCTTCATACTTAAATTTCTTTACTAAAATAACATTTTTAACAGTAATTTAGTATGTACAGCCGGAAAATGTGGATAACTAGGAAAACAAGATTTAATAGAATATTTGCTATTTTTGAAAAAAAACCATGACTTCTATTCAACAGCTAATCTGTGTCTGCATAAGCTTGACAGGAGTTACATACTCCGGCATTGCGAATGGACAAACAAAGACTACAAAGCTTTCCTGCTGCGAAGTTTCCGGTAGTAAAGCCCGGCAAATTATCACACAAAAAAAGACAAACTCACCTGCTACAACAATTTCATTAAAAGATAAAATCTCCGCAGAAGTAACAAACAAAATGGTTTTAATTCCTGCCGGCACTTATATGATGGGGTCCAATGGTGATGAATGGTCCCGTAACTGGGAATCACCTCAGCATAAAGTTTCGGTAAAGTCCTTTTATATGGATACACATGAAGTCACCAATGCTGAATTCGAAAAATTTGTAATTGCCACAGGTTATATTACTACTGCTGAAAAACCTGTTGACTGGGAAGCACTGAAAAAAGAGCTACCGCCCGATACTCCTAAACCTTCAGATGAGGATCTAATGCCTGGATCTATGGTTTTTGCTTCTCCTGAATCGGTAAACGGATTAGAAGATTACTCACAATGGTGGCGTTGGGTAAAAGGAGCTGACTGGCAGCATCCACTTGGTCCGGGAAGTAATATAAAAGGTAAAGAAAATCATCCGGTTGTACATGTTTCCTACTTTGATGCTGTTGCCTATGCAAAGTGGACAGGAAAACGCCTTCCTACTGAAGCTGAATGGGAATGGGCTGCACGTGGTGGTTTAGATAACAAAATTTATCCATGGGGCGATGAACACATAGGCAATGGTTCTCAGAAAGCTAATTACTGGACGGGAACATTCCCAATAAAGAACACAGAAAAAGACGGTTATTACTATACTGCTCCGGTTGGATCATATGCTCCAAATGCTTATGGTCTTTATGATATGGCTGGGAATGTTTGGGAAATATGCTCAGATTGGTTTAGTGAAAATTACTATCAGTCTTTGCAGGGAAATCAAATAAGCAACAATCCTACGGGACCATCGAAACCTTATTATCCATCCGAACCTTTTGCTAACAAAAGAGTGGTACGTGGCGGGAGCTTCCTGTGTAATGATTCTTACTGTGCCAGCTATCGGGTTTCTGCAAGAATGCCTTATTCAGAAGACACAGGCATGGTACATACAGGTTTCAGATTGGTAAAGGATCTTGAAACCAAATAAAAATAAAACTAATTAACCATGAATAAAATCTTAACTCTGCTTTTGGGTTTATTGGCACTAGCCAATATTAATGCCCAGAAAAGCAAAAAACCAAATGTCCTTATTATTTATACGGACGACCTGGGTTATGGAGATCTCCGCTCATATGGAGCAAAATCTATTAATACCCCCAATATCGATGCTCTCGCAAATAATGGACTAAAGTTCACCAATGCTTATGCTACAAATGCTACCTGCACACCATCACGTTATTCACTTCTTACAGGAACATATTCCTGGCGCAGAAATGATACCGGAGTGGCAAATGGTGATGCTTCTCTCATTATTAATGAGGACACTTATACATTAGCCGATCTTTTCAGAGATTCAGGATATGCTACAGGCGTTATTGGCAAATGGCATCTTGGAATAGGTGGCAAAGAAGGACCAAACTGGAGCGGAACATTAAAACCGGGTCCTTTAGAATTGGGCTTTAATTATTCTTACATTATGGCTGCAACTCAGGATCGTGTTCCATGTGTGTATATAGATGGACATCAGGTAGAGAATCTGGACCCTGCCGATCCTATTACGGTTAATTACAAAGGTCCAATTCCTAACGCCAACATACCAACCTATAAAGAGCATCCGGAGTTATTGGAGATGACTTCTTCTAACGGGCACAACAATTCGGTTATAAACGGAATCGGACGTATTGGTTATATGTCCGGAGGAAAAGCTGCAATATGGGATGATTACAGTATGAATGAGCATTTCGCCGACAAGGCCAGCAAATTCATTACCGAGCACAAAGATGAACCTTTCTTTTTGTACTATGCTACTCCAAATATCCATGTACCCAGAACTCCAAATAAAAAGTTTGCTGGAAAAAGTGGAATGGGGCCACGTGGTGACGTCATTCTGGAATTAGATTATTGTGTAGGTCAGGTAATTAAAACATTGGATAAATTAGGCATTAGAGATAATACAATTATTGTCTTTAGTAGTGACAACGGCCCTGTAATAGATGACGGATACAATGATCAGGCAAAGCAACTTTTAGGCAACCACCGCCCGGCAGGAAACCTTAGAGGTGGTAAGTATAGTATATTCGAAGGTGGAACCCGAATTCCTTTCATTGTAAATTATCCTAAAAAAATAAAAAAAGGAGAAACCAACACACTTATCAGTCAGATTGATTTGTTCGCATCTTTTGCATCTCTGAATAAACAAAACCTGAAACAAGGACAGGCTTTTGATAGTTTCAATATGCTAAACCAGTTATTAGGAAAAAGCAAAGAAAACAGACCGTATCTGATAGAAGATGCATATGGAATTGCTATTATCAAAGATTCATGGAAGTATATTAAACCTAATAACAGAAGTTCGTATCTAAAAGAAACGGAAACTGAATTAGGTAACAATCCCCAGCCTCAGCTTTATGACCTTCGAACCGACGAGGAAGAAAAAATAAATGTTGCGGCAAATCATCCTGAAAAGGTAAAAGAACTTGCTGCCCTTTTAGATGAAGTTATGAAGAAACCTATAAATCAATAAATACATCAAAAATAAAAACCGCTTCAAAAGAAGCGGTTTTGTTATGTTACCAACCTGGGTTTTGTTTTAAGTTTGGATTTAGTGCTATTTCATACGTTGGGAATGGGAAAATATAATCTCTTTGTACATTAAACTTTTTTGTAGACCCATCCTGTATTAATAGATAACCGTCTGGTGTCAGTTGTACTCCAGAACCTTTTGCCGGCCAGTCTGAATAATAAAAACTACCTAATGTAGATTTTGGCAATTCTGTTTCTGCGGTCTTCCATCTGATCAAATCCCAATATCTGAATCCTTCAGATGCTAATTCTACCCTACGCTCTCTTCTAATTTCATCTCTCATATTCAGCCCGCGTGAAGAGACAAAACTATTAGTAAAGACAATACTGTTTCCAGCCTTATCATTATCCGGGAAACCTGCTCTTTTTCTAAGTAGAACAATTGATTTTGCCAAATCCGCATCTGAAATAGACCCACTCAATTCATATACCGATTCAGCATAATTAAGTAATACCTCAGCATATCTGATAATAGGTTTATCTATAAAAGATCTTTGAGCTGTCCAATCTGCAACATTTGCATATTTTCTTAGTCCAAATCCGGTCTGTTGTAAATTAAGACTCGGATAATCATAATTTTTCGAAGAGATAAAAGGATCACCCTTTTTAAAGAAAGTGGCACTCATCCTTGGATCTCTGTTCTTATACAAGTCCCAACTTACAGTAGCAGTTGTATATTCATTCGATTTTTCTGTAGGAACACCATCAATTGCCAAATAAGAATTAGCCAAAGCTAAAGTCGGATTATAACCTCCTTCATAATTCCTTTGAATAACATGAGTAGATATACTATTGGCTGCATTTTGTCCATACATCCTTACCAATACATTTTCTTTATTGGCAAATCCTTCTCCCTCATACTGGAATAAATTAAAGTAGTTTCCAAATAGCGAATGTTCATTTGAATCCATTACTGCCTTCGCAGCATCTCTGGCAAGGGTCAGGTGCTTTACAGGATCGCCGTAACCATGAAACTTAGATCTGGTACCCTCAAACAAAGCTACTCTCGACTTAAAGGCCAATGCAGCGGTTTTAGTAATTCGTCCATAATTTGCGGCTCCGGATTTACTAGGTAACGGAAGCAGACTTATTGCCAAATCCAAATCCTTGTAAATCTGATCAATCGTTTCGTCTCTGGATGCTCGTGGCGCCTTTAATTCAGGAGAATCTGTAGATAATGTTTTTAATATAAGAGGTACTCCACCAAATCTTTTGAAGAGATCAAAATAGCCCATAGCTCTGAAAAAATAAGCTTCTCCTTGATATTTCCCAACATCAGCAGCACTTACCCCTTTCGAAATGACTTGGTCTGATTTCTGAATTACAGTATTAGCATAACGTATTAAAGTATAATTACTACTATAGGTTCCATCATTATAAGATACATTCCAGCTTCCCTCATTCACAGAGTTTCTTCCCGAATAAAGATCATCAGACAATAGATCCATATTACTATCGGAATTAATAGTTGGTAAATAATTATATAGATTATTTGCTCCATATTTCACATCATCAGCTGTATTCCAAAAAGCTTCATCTGTCAATGATGTTTCAGGTGCTCTGTCAATATTACAGCCTGTCAAGAATAATGCACCTGCTAAAATTCCTATTTTTATAATTGCTTTGTTCATGT
The DNA here is from genome assembly GCF_002023715.1 of Elizabethkingia occulta. GTDB lineage: Bacteria > Bacteroidota > Bacteroidia > Flavobacteriales > Weeksellaceae > Elizabethkingia > Elizabethkingia occulta. The sequence goes on along the minus strand of NZ_MAHX01000013.1, from coordinate 164,413 downwards.
TTTCTCTTTTAAAAATCAATATTTACCCCAAATGCGATACTGGATGAAAGTGGATAATCAGCATATGCCTGATTCTTCTGTTCCGGATCGATAATACCTTTCCATACTCCTAGTTTGGAGAATGTTAAAATATCTTCTGCTGTCACATAGAATCTTAGCCTTGAAATTGGAAGATTCTTCATCGCTTCAGGTGATAAACTGTAACCCAACTGAACATTTTTCAATCTTACATAAGCTCCATTCAAAACCCATTTATCAGATGGCAAGAAGTTGTGTCCACCCCCAACAAAAGGCCTTGGGAAGGCTGCGTTTGGATTGTCCGGAGTCCAGTAATCTAAATGAATTGATATTGGCTGTACCCATGCAGCTGCAAGTGGTTGAAACTGATCTGTAGAATACATGAATGTTCTTTTCCCTACTCCTTGTAAACGGAAACTAAAATCTACATTTTTCCATTTAGAACTGAAGTTAAATCCAAAAGTATAACGCGGGTTATCACTGCCTAGATAAACTAAATCTCCGTGATCAGCAACGGTATTCAGTCCACCGTTTAATTGCCCATCACCATTCATATCTATATATCTTACGTCACCTATACCCGTTTTACTTCCATTATATGGAACTCCCTTTAACTGATCTGCATTTTGAATATATCCATTGGTTTTATAACCCCAGATTGTATTCATTTCATATCCTTCTATGATATTATTCCGTCCTGAGTAAACAAAGTAAGAACTTCCATCTTTATATTCGACTTTGTTTTTAGAATCTGCAATATTTCCGGACACATTGAAAGTGAAGTCTTTTCCTATTCTTCCATTATACCCTAATGAGAATTCCCATCCAGTAGTTTTTAGAATCCCCTGATTCTGATATGGCTCCTGATATCCAAATACACTAGGCAATGTTATTCTTACCAGGTTATTACGGTTATCTTTTCTATAAATATCAAAGCTACCAGTTAGTTTATTAGAAAATAAGGCAAAGTCTAAACCTAAATTTTTTGATACAACTCTTTCCCATTTCAATCTATTCGAAGAAAATCTTCCTTGGGTAACATAGGTATTTCTATCACCACCATTATCTCCAAGCACTACATTCGTACCAAAACTTAAACCGTTTAGGAAATCAAAATCTCCAACTAAGTCTCTTGAATTGGCGTTTGCAACCTCACCATATGATATCCTTGGCTTGAACACAGTGAAAAAAGGTAATGCACTGTTGAACCATCCTTCTTTATGCATATTCCATCCTGCAGAGGCAGATTTGAACCAATCGGCTCTGAACCCTGGAGACAATCTTGAACTTTCATCTCTTCTGATTGTACCTTCAAGTAAATATTTGCCATCATATTCATATGTAAAACGACCAAAATACGACTGCTGAGCCCATCCGGTTTGACCTTCACTATTTGATTTATATTTTGCATCCGATGCATAATTTAATGAAGGATTATCATTAACAATTAGATTGGTTGCTGAAGCACTTTCTGTCTTTTTATAATAATCTTCCCATTGAAAGCCTCCCATTACATGAAATTTATGCTTATCTATAGCAAAATCATAATCTATCTGAAACTGCGTATTCTGTTGGATATAACTCTCATTATAAACACTATATGAATTTGTTGAATTAACCGGGGCAGCAGCTATTGGCCCGTTAATTGTCCAGTCATAAGTTTTTACCGTTCTGTTAAAAGTTTTATCCTTTCTATAATAGTTCTCTCTTCCATATACAGCTTTAAGTGTTAAGCCTTTAACAAATATATCTTTACCCGTTAATGATACGGAGTTATTAAAATCTTCATTGCTTCTTTTATTAAATCCGGCAGCAGCCTGATACATATAAGTTAAGTTACCTGAACTACCTGCTGCTCCATAAAAGCTACCATCAGGATTGAAAATTGGAAACTTTTGACGTGCTGAAAATGCTGTTGAAAGAGATCCCCCATTTTCTACCGTTCTGGATGATCTGTCAAAACTTTCTTTTGCATAAGCCATACGGACGTCCATCGTAATCTTATCCGATAACTTTGCAGTAAGATTTAACCTTGTATTCCATTTATCATAAGCATCCGGGCCTACCTTAAACAAACCATTCTGTTGCAGATAGCCCATTGAAGCAAAATAACTAACCTTATCAGATCCCCCTTGAACACTCAGATTATTTTGCATCATATAATAATTATCGTGAAACAATTGTTTGTAGATATCATGCTGATTGTAAGTTTGATAAGAAACCTTATTTTTATTAGGATTTATTCCCCATTCGATGCCATTACGAATAAAGCCCATATCAATATCATCATAATAAACAGACTGTCCGGCATTATTGTAAGCTATATTAGCATATTCGGCTTCTTCAAGTAATGACATTCTCTTCGGAATATTGAGAGGTTTCATAGAGGTAATAATACTACCGTAAGAAACTCTAACCTTTCCTTTTGTCCCTGTTTTTGTGGTAACAATAACAACACCACCTCCTGCACGGGCTCCATAAATAGAAGCTGCCGCTCCATCTTTTAGTATGGAAATATTCTCAATATCATCAGGGTTAATAGTATTGAATACCTGGTCTGAAACTGTAATCCCATCCACTACATATAATGGTGGAATACTACCATTCATGGATGAAGCTCCACGAACCTCAATATTAAAATTTTGTCCACCGGGCCTACCTGAGGTTCTTGTTACCACAACTCCTGGTGCAGCACCCTGCATGGCGTTCATAATATTAGGAACAGGTCTGGACTCTAGTACTTCTTTGGAGATCGATGAAACAGCAGTCGTCATATTAGATTTCTTCTGCTTTCCATACCCTACTACAACTACTTCGTCAATGTCTTTAGACTTTGAAATAGTATCAGCCTTAGTACTTACTTTTCGATTAGGAGTTTGCTGAGCCATGGCCATTTGTACTCCTGAAGTAGAGAGAAAAAAGGCGATAGCAACCTTCAGGTAATTTGAAGGCACCATTGGGTGAATTCTCATAATTCGTTAATTTTAGGTTAATTAGTTTGTTAATTTTAAACGCAATCTAAATAAATTCGAAACCCAATATTAACATTACGTTAACTTTTTACGAAAACGTTTTAGTAAAATTCAAACCCCTGAAATAATGGACTAAAAAACAATATTACAATTTTCATATATTCTTGTTTTTTACCAATTTTATGCATTTTAGCAAAAAATAAATCCCCAAAAATGCCATATAGACAATACAAAACCCAAACTTTTATATTTTTGTATATAAATTAAGTTTCACTATATTTACCGAAACAATCATCAAAATAGACAAAGGAATGTGTAAAAAAATTCCTTTTTTATCCGTAAATTCGCATTATATATTTTTTTATGACTGAATCACAGGTTAAAAAAATCGGAGTATTGACTTCCGGAGGGGATTCTCCGGGAATGAACGCAGCTATTCGTGCTGTAGTCAGAACTGCTAATTATTATCATTTAGAATGTTTCGGAATCCGTGAAGGCTATTCAGGTTTAATGGAAGGTAACCTTACCAAGATGGGAGCCCGTTCCGTAAAAAATATCATCAACCAGGGCGGTACTATTTTAAAATCTGCCCGTTCTCTGGAATTTAAAACTAAAGAAGGAAGACAAAAAGCTTTTGAACAATGTCAGAAAGCTGGTATAGACGGATTAGTCTGTATCGGTGGAGACGGTACTTTTACCGGAGCGAAAATCTTCTGTGAAGAATTTGGTATAAAAGTAATCGGTGTACCTGGAACTATTGACAATGATATCTTTGGTACCGACAATACTATAGGATATGACACTGCGCTAAACACTGCAATGGAGGCTATAGATAAGATAAGAGATACCGCAACTTCTCACAACAGAGTATTCTTTGTAGAAGTAATGGGACGTGATGCCGGTTTTATAGCGCTAAACAGTGGTATTGCTACCGGAGCTATAGATATTCTGATTCCTGAAAGAGAAGACAAAATTGAAGATCTGTTTGAAAACTTCAGAAAAGCTGAAGGTACCGGGAAGTCTTCAAGCATTGTAGTTGTTGCTGAAGGAGAAAAACTGGGTAACATATATGACCTTGCCCAAAAAACAAAAGATGAATTTCCGGAATTCGACATAAGAGTATCAACTCTAGGACATATCCAAAGAGGAGGTTCCCCAAGTTGTGCAGACAGAGTTCTTGCTAGTCGTCTGGGATATGGTGCTGTAGTAGGACTTATGCAGGGATACACCAATGTTATGGCTGGTATAAGAGCCAACGAATTGGTTTATACTCCTATAGAGGAAGCCATCAGAAAACATAATGAAATGAATGGCGATTTAATGAAGATCGCCGAAATCCTTGCCATATAAATTATTTACTAATCAATTAAATTTATTTTAAAATGTCAAAAATCAAAGTAGGTATCAACGGATTTGGTAGAATCGGACGTCTTGTGTTCAAAGCAATGACTGAAAGAGACAATATTGAGGTAGTTGGTATCAACGACCTTATCGATGCAGAGTACATGGCTTACATGTTAAAGTACGACTCTGTACACGGGCAATTTAAAGGAGAGATTTCTGTAGAAGGTAACGACCTTGTTGTAAACGGAAACAGAATTCGTGTAACTGCTGAAAAAGATCCTAACAACCTTAAGTGGAATGAAGTTGGGGCTGAATATATCGTAGAATCTACTGGTTTATTCTTAACTAAAGAAAGTGCACAGGCTCACATTAATGCTGGTGCTAAAAAAGTAATTCTTTCTGCACCTCCAAAAGATGATACTCCAATGTTCGTAATGGGTGTTAACCACAACGAACTAACTGATGATATCAAAATCTTATCAAACGCATCTTGTACAACTAACTGTTTAGCTCCTTTAGCTAAAGTTATCCACGATAACTTTGGTATTGCTGAAGGTCTGATGACTACTGTTCACGCTGCTACTGCTACTCAGAAAACTGTTGACGGTCCTTCAATGAAAGACTGGAGAGGTGGACGTTCTGCACTGAACAACATTATCCCTTCTTCTACTGGTGCTGCTAAAGCTGTAGGTAAAGTGATCCCTTCTCTTAACGGAAAACTTACAGGTATGTCTTTCAGAGTACCAACTGCTGACGTTTCTGTAGTAGACTTAACTGTAAGATTAGATAAAGCTACAACTTACGATGAGATTTGTGCTACTATTAAAGCTGCCGCTGAAGGTGAATTAAAAGGAATCCTTGGTTATACTGAAGATGCTGTTGTATCTCAGGATTTCGTAGGAGAAAAGAGAACTTCAGTATTCGATAAAGATGCTGGTATTATGTTATCTCCAACATTCGTAAAATTAGTTTCTTGGTATGACAACGAAACTGGTTACTCTAACAAATTAACAGATATGTTAATCCACTCTGCTTCTTTATAATATAAGATCAGAATTCAGATAAAGAACGCTTCCACCCGGAAGCGTTTTTTTTTGTTTCATACGACAAAGATTTCAAAGCTGTTTTCTTCTTTTCATATCTCGATATTCTAAAAAAAAATAAATTTTTCTTTTAAAATATTTTTGTTAGATTTGTCTAACTTTTTAACTACACAGATATAACAATGAAGAAGTTTTATGTTTCAGTTTTGGCATTATGCAGCCAATATGTGTTTTCGCAAGGCTTTATAAAAGACAGTCTTAAAGAAAATAGTATAGATGCCGTTGTAATGACAGGACTCTCTAAAAAAACATTTGTAAAAGATAATCCATTACCTATCAAAAGAATTACGGCTAAAATGATGGAGAAAACAAATGAGACGAATATTATAGATGCATTGGTACAGAATACTCCCGGACTGGTAGCCGTAAAAACCGGGCCGAATGTATCAAAACCTTTTATAAGAGGTTTAGGCTATAACAGAGTACTTACGCTATATGATGGACATAGACAGGAAGGACAACAATGGGGAGATGAGCACGGAATAGAAGTAGACTCTTACAACATTGCTCAGGCAGAAGTTATCAAAGGGCCATCCAGCCTAATGTACGGATCCGATGCCATAGCCGGAATCATTAGTTTCTTCCCCTACATTCCTGTTACACCTAATACGGAATCCCTGAAAGCTACATCAGAATATCAGACCAACAATGGTATGGTGGGAGCAGGTTTCCGTTGGGCAGCTAATAAAAACAACTGGATCATTGCTACTTCAACTTCACTAAGATTTGCAAAAAACTATAGAAATAGTGTAGACGGAAGAGTTTACAATACCGGGTTTAATGAGAAAAACTTTTCTTTATTATTAGGTTATCAGAAAGGGAATAATTATTCTCATTTCAATATTACCTATTATGATAATGAACAGGGAATTCCAGATGGCAGCAGAAATCCGGAAACACGACAATTCACAAAACAGATTCATGAAGCGGAAGAGGATGTAATGGAAAGCAGACCTATTGTGAGTGACAAAGAATTGAACTCCTACAGCCTGTCACCACTGCATCAAAATATACGACATCTGAGAATTTATACCAATAACCATTATGAGACATCCATTGGTGACTTTTATGCTAACGTTGGTTACCAAAGAAATAACAGAATAGAATACAACCATCCTACTCAGACATCCCAGGCCGGAATGTTTGTAAGACTAAACACCTTAAATTATAGTTTCAGATTTATTCCGAACAATACCGGAAACTTTGAATTCAGTTTCGGTGCAAACGGAATGTTACAGAATAACAAAAATAAAGATGCAACCGATTTTCCTATTCCCAATTATAATCTGACAGACACAGGTATATTTGCTTATGCAAAGTGGTCCAAAAACCGTTGGAATGTGAGCGGCGGTGTTAGATATGATCATAGAAATCTTCGTTGGGACGATTTTTACGTTGCAGCTGATCCTGCTACAGGTTTTGACAGACAGGTTTCAGCAGGTACTCCAAACGCAAATCATCAGTTTAGTGCTTACCAGAAAAAATTCAATGGTGTATCCGCTAGTTTGGGAGCAAGTTACAAACTGGCCTCACAGTTGTACATAAAAGCCAATATCGGAAGAGCATACCGAGCACCGAATATTACAGAAATGGCCTCAAATGGCTTGGATCCGGGTGCTCACATTATTTATTTAGGAAATAAAAACTTCGATCCAGAATTTTCATTCCAGCAGGACCTAAGCCTTATAGCTAGTTACCGTGATTTTTCAGGAGAAATTAATGCGTTCAATAATAATATGGACAACTTTATTTACCTTACTATGCTATTGGACAAAGATGGGAAACCACAAACCGATGCACAGGGAAACCGTACTTATCAATACCAGCAGGCAAAGGCTCGACTATACGGATTAGAAGCATACTTTGCCCTGCATCCTCAAGCTTTAAAAGGATGGACACTAAGCAATAGCATTGCATTGGTATATGGTTTTAATAAAAATCCGGAATTCAAAGACAAAGGTACAAACGGAGAATATTTACCATTAATAGCGCCTTTAAAATGGTTGGGTAAACTGGAGAAAAATTTCACACTCCGGAAAAATAACTGGAAGAATATTACTCCGATGGTAGAAGCAGAATATAATGCAGCACAGAACAGGTATCTTGGACTAAATCAGACTGAATCTTATACTCCATCTTATTTTCTGATGAACATCGGAATCTCATCAGAATGGAAAGTAGGAAATAAAAGCAGTCTTATGTGCAATTTACAGGTCAACAATGTTTTTGACAGAGCCTATCAGTCACATCTTAGCAGACTAAAATATTTCGAACCACAGGAAACAATAAATACAGGGTACAGAGGCATTTATAATATGGGAAGGAACTTTGCTTTGAAGTTAGTTTTCAGTTATTAGTTTGAGCGAGTTGATGTTGACAGTGAGTCCGGATACATGAAAAATCAAATGACATTACCCCGCCCTTATATTCAGGGCAACACTTTCATGTAACTTACAGGCTTTACTGTCAACTCTCAACTCATATTCGTATCTTTGCCACATGATTCGTATTACTAAGATTTTCACGTTTGAAACTGCTCATGTACTTTACAATTATGATGGTAAGTGTAAAAACATGCATGGACATTCCTACAAGTTATTTGTTACCGTAAAAGGAAAACCTGTTAACGATTTAGACAATCCTAAAAATGGTATGGTTGTAGATTTCGGCGATATCAAAAAAATTGTAAATGAAGAAGTTGTAGATATCTGGGATCATGCAGTACTAATCAATGCAAATTCTCCACACAAGGAACTCGGAAATGAGCTTGAAGGAAGAGGGCATAAAGTTATTTACTGTGTTTTTCAGCCTACATGTGAAAATATGCTGTATGAAATTGCTGCAAAAGTTCAGGCAAAACTTCCTTCGGAAATTTCTCTTGCATATCTTAAGCTTCATGAAACCGAAAACTCTTATGGAGAATGGTTTGCTGAGGATCAATCTGAAAATTAATTTTTATGAAAATTGATTTACAAGAAGGTAAAAAAATATATTTCGCTTCGGACCAGCACTTTGGAGCTCCTACTCCTAAAGAAAGTAAAGTCCGTGAAGCAAAATTCATCCGTTGGCTGGACGAAATAAAGAAAGATGCACAAGTACTTTTCCTGATGGGTGACCTTTTCGATTTCTGGCACGAATGGCAACATGTAATTCCTAAAGGCTATGTAAGACTTTTAGGCAAACTTGCCGAATTAAAAGACAGCGGAATAGAACTTTACTTTTTTGTAGGCAACCACGATCTGTGGATGAAATCTTATTTTGAAGATGAACTGGAAGTTCCTGTTTATTTCACAAAAAAATACTACGAAGTTTCAGGCAAGAACTTTCTTTTAGCCCATGGCGATGGATTAGGCCCCGGAGACAAAGGCTATAAAAGAATGAAAAAACTTTTCACCAATCCTGTAGCGCAATGGTTTTTCAAATGGCTGCACCCAGATATCTCCATGAGAATAGCATTATATCTTTCTCAGAAAAATAAGATGATCAGCGGTGAAGAAGACAAAGAATTCCTGGGTGAGGACAAAGAGTTTCTGATTATCTACGCCAAGGAGAAATTAAAAACTGAAAAGATCGATTATTTCATTTTTGGCCACCGCCACTTGCCAATGGTACTGAATCTGAATGCCGGACAATCAAAATACATTAACCTTGGTGACTGGATTGGCTATTTCACTTATGGTGTTTTCGATGGAGATCATTTTGAATTAAAAACTTACGAAGGATAAAACATGGAAAATCATCCCCTCATAGAAGTTATCAACAAAACAACACCTTTTGAGGAGGAAGATATCAGATTGTTTTTATCTGTTTTTGAAGAGAAAAAATTTAAAAAGAATACGCTTCTGCTGGAAGCCGGAAAAACAGCTCATGAAGCCTTTTTTGTTACTAAAGGAGCTTTACGCCAATACTACATCAATGAAGAAGGGCATGAAAGAGTCTGTTATTTCGCATTTGAAAATGAATTTTTGACTGATTTGGAAAGTTTTTCCAGGCAGATTCCGGCCACGTCCTTTATTATTACCCAAGAAGAAACAACCTGCCTTGTTACCAGCTGCACAAATCTTGCAAATGCAATGAGAGCATCAGAGAACATTGCAACTTTCTTTAAAGTTATTGTTGAAAATGTAGCTACAGAAAGTATGCGCAGAACAAAATCACTACTCTCCTTTTCTCCGGAAAAACAATTCCTGGAACTGATACAGGAGAAACCACAAATCCTACAGAGAATTCCGCAGCGATATATTGCACAATATCTGGGAATAGCCCCGGAAAGCCTGAGCAGAATCAGGAAAAGATTGATACAATCCTAAAACCTTAACCCAAGTCATCGTTTTAGGTACAACATTGCTTATATTTTTACAAAAAAAATTATGCAGACAATACTTGGTGCCGGCGGAGATATAGGAACTCCATTAGCAAAAGAACTTAGAAGATATACTGACAAAGTCAGACTTGTTGCCCGAAATCCCAAAAAAGTAAATCAGGATGATGAATTATTTGCTGCCAATTTACTTGATGAAAAAAATGTTATTCAGGCTCTGGAAAATACAGATGTAGCCTATCTTACCGTGGGTCTTCCTTATGATTATAAAATTTGGGAGAAACAATGGCCTGTTATTATACAAAATGTGATAAAAGCATGTCTTACCCATGGTACAAAACTCGTTTTTCTGGACAATGTATATGCATACTCTGCAAAAGAGATCGGAAATATGCATGAAGACAGCCACATTAATCCTCCTTCTAAAAAAGGAAAAATAAGGGAACAGCTCATAAAAAAGCTCCATGAAGCAGAAAAAAATAACGGATTAAAATTAATTATTGCTAAAAGTGCTGACTTCTACGGACCAGATGCAAAAAATGGTATTTTGAATCTTTTAGTTATAGATAACTTTAAAAAAGGTAAAAAAGCACAATGGCAATCTGACACTACCAAAATTCATTCTTTCACCTATACAATTGATGCAGCCAAAGGCCTTGCGTTATTAGGCAATACAGCTTCCGCATACGGGCAAAACTGGCATCTCCCAACTTCTACAGAAAGGTTAAACGGCAAACAATTTATAGAACTTGTCACTACAGAACTAAATACAAAGCCCAGATATACCTTGCTATCTTCTTTTATGCTAAGACTGGCAGGCTTATTTTCTAAAACAATAAAAGAGCTTATAGAGATGCAATACCAGAATGACAGAGACTATTTCTTTAACAGTGAAAAATTCGTTAAGGAATTCAACTTTACACCAACAACCTACAAACAAGGAATAAAGGAAATTCTAAAAAACTCATAGCTCCCGCAAAAACTTCGTAAATTTGCAGTGTTTTTGACATTAGTATTATGGAGTTAGACATTTTTAATATAAAAACAGAAGAGGATTTCACACAGGCTTGTCTGGAAACATTTCGTTATCAGTATCAAAATATTGAAGTTTACAGAAAATTTACAGACTATCTGAATATCAAACCCGAGGAAATTACTCAGGTAGAAAACATTCCTTTTCTACCAATAGAAATGTTTAAAAATCACACAGTAGTTGATCAGAACAAAAAACCTCAATTTTATTTTCAAAGTAGCGGTACTACACAAATGAACCTTTCCAAACATTGGATTTGTGATGCCGGGCTATACGAGGAAAGTCTTTATAAAAGTTTTGAACAATTTATTGGCAAACCTGAAGACTTTATTTTTCTGGGGCTTCTGCCTAATTATTTGGAAAGACAAAACTCCTCATTGGTCTATATGGTCGATTACCTGATGAAAGTTTCTAATCAGCCTGAGAATGGTTACTTCTTATATAATCACGAAGACCTTTTAAAGCAGATTCAGCATCTGGAAAAGGAACAGAAAAAATACATTGTATTTGGAGTTTCTTTCGCTTTATTAGATTTTTTAGACACGCTGCAACAACTTAGTATAACCAACTTTAGAATTTCCAATGGTATTGTTATAGAAACCGGAGGAATGAAGGGAAGAAAAGAAGAGATCACAAAAGATCAGCTTCTTCAGGAGTTACAAACAGGTTTTGGTACCGAGAAAATTTACTCTGAATATAGCATGACCGAATTATTATCGCAGGCATATTCAAAAGGGAATAATGAATACGAAACACCAAACTGGATGCGAATTCTGATCCGTAATACAGAAGATCCATTTTCGTATGTAGATGAGGGACGCACCGGAGCCATTAATATTATTGATTTAGCCAATAAGCATAGCTGTGCATTTATTGCCACACAAGATCTAGGTCGTTTTGATATTGACGTGGATGGTAAAAGAAAATTTCAGGTTCTGGGAAGAATAGACCACTCAGACATCAGAGGTTGCAGCCTTTTGGTAAGCTAAAAGACATTTGATTCGTTATGATTCTAATAATAAAAAAAGACCCTCTTTTCAGAAGGTCTTTTTTTTATATTCAATATTTTGTTACTGCTTAGTTAGCAATTTCTTCTCCACCATCACGCTGAAGCAAGAACTTATAAATCAGTCCGCCGGCAATACCACCAAGGATTGGCGCTACCCAGAACAGCCATAGTTGCTGTAATGCTACTCCACCTACAAATAAAGCCTGAGAAGTAGATCTTGCCGGGTTAACAGAAGTATTGGTAATTGGAATTGAAATCAGGTGAATTAATGTTAAACCTAAACCAATTGCCAATCCTGCAAACTTGCCATTAGCCCATTTATCTGTTGCTCCCATAATAATAATCAGGAAGAAAGCTGTTAGTAAAAACTCCGCAAGGAAAGCTGCTCCCATAGAATAGCTTCTTCCGTTATAGCCTGGCATATCGTAGAAGTTGGTTGCAAATGCTCCCGGTCCTTCAGCAGAGAATGCACCAGCACCATTCAGGATAATGTAAAGACAACCAGCTGCTGCTGCCGCTCCCAATACCTGAGCAATAATATAAGGAACAAGATCCTTTGCACTAAATCTTCCACCAGCTAAAAGCCCGAAAGAAACAGCAGGATTAAAATGTCCTCCGGAAATATGACCAACGGCATATGCCATTGTAACAACTGTTAACCCGAAGGCTAATGCCACACCTAATAATCCTATACCAATGTCTGGAACACCGGCTGCAAATACTGCACTACCGCACCCTCCGAATACTAACCAAAAGGTACCAAAAAACTCAGCGAATAATTTTTTCATTTCATTAATATTTTAATATTTGTTTATCAAATGTAAAAAATATTCTGCAATCCTGATAGATGTTATGCTGTTTTAACATTCAAACCATAGTGTTTTTGCTTTTGTTACAAAACCTATCTTACATGAAATGATGGCATTACCCTCACATATCTTTTTTAAAATTGAGCAGCTTCTGTAGAACCCTTTAGAGCTACCGTTGCTGCTTCTCCGGCTGTAACAATAGTCTGAATTTCGTCAAAGAAACCTGTTCCCACAAAAGACTGATGTTTTACAGCGCGGAAACCTTCCTGCTGCAATGCAAATTCCTTCTCTTGTAATTGGGAATACCCTGCCATACCATGCTCACGATACGCTCTTGCTAATTCAAACATAGAATAATTAAGGGCGTGGAATCCGGCAAGTGTAATAAATTGAAATCTGAATCCTAACGCTGCTAAATCTTCACGGAATGTTTCCATTTCCTGCTGACTTAGCTTGGAAGCCCAGTTAAAAGACGGAGAACAATTATATGCCAATAATTTCCCGGGATATTCAGCATGAATAGCTTCAGCAAACTGTCGTGCCTCTTCTAAATCTGGATGAGAGGTTTCCATCCACAACAAATCAGCATATGGTGCATAAGTCAATCCTCTGGCGATTGCCTGCGGTACACCTGCATTTACTTTAAAGAAGCCCTCAGAAGTACGCTCTCCTGTTATAAAAGGCTTGTCTCTGTCATCAATATCAGAAGTGAGCAAGTCTGCAGCATCAGCATCTGTTCTCGCAATAATAATACTTGATACACCGCAAACATCTGCCGCCAATCTCGCTGCAATTAGCTTATTTATCGCTTCCTGAGTTGGCACCAATACTTTACCACCCAAATGCCCGCATTTTTTAGCAGAAGAAAGCTGATCTTCAAAATGTACTGCTGCTGCTCCGGCTTCTATCATTTGCTTCATCAATTCATAGGCGTTGAGGTTCCCTCCAAACCCTGCTTCAGCATCAGCTACAATAGGAACCAGGTATTGCTTCGTCTGATCTCCGTTTACTCTGTTAACAGACTGAATCTGATCTGCACGCAGAAGAGCATTATTAATTCTTTTCACAACTGCCGGAACAGAATTGGAAGGGTACAATGACTGATCCGGATACATTTCTCCTGAAAGATTTGCATCCGCAGCAACCTGCCAGCCACTCAGATAAATTGCTTCCAGTCCGGCATCTACTTCCTGTACAGCCTGATTTCCGGTTAATGCACCTAATCCGGCCACATACTCCTGACTATTAAGTTTGTTCCAAAATTTCTCTGCCATTAGCTGTGCTATAGTATAATCTATTTTATAACTTCCCCGTAACCGAAGTACATCTTCCGGTGTATACGGGCGAATTATACCATTCCATCTTGGGTTTTCATTCCAGTCCTGTTGTAGTTCCTGAATAGTTTTCATAATAATATTTATTTTTCGGTTTGATTTATTCTTTGATTTCAGATGTATTTATAGGCTCTTAATGTTAGAAAATCTTCAAAATTTTCTTCAAAAACCATATCCTGCAGCAGCTGTGTTGCCAGTGCAAAATTCCCATCGGTATGTCTTGTAGCTCCTACATATTCTTTTATCTTCACTAACTCTTCATCCTGCCATTTCAGATAATTTTCTTTTGTAAGGTATTGTCCGTCTTCTAATGGTTTTTGTGAATGGAATACCTGCCACAATTGGGTTCGGGAAATCTCTGCTGTTGCAGCATCTTCCATCAGATTATAAATAGCCGCAGCACCAACTCCTACCAGCCAGGATTCGATATAAAGAATTCCCACATTGATATTCTTGCGTACACCTGCTTCGGTAATTGTACCCTGTGGAACAGTAAGCAGATCTGCTTCAGCAATATTGTATTCTTCTTTTTTCTGATCAATCTGATTCGGTGTAGGCATTCCCGCATCGAAAACTTCTTTGGCAACACTTACCAAAGCCGGATGTGCCACCCATGTTCCATCATGACCGTTCTTCACTTCGCGTTCTTTATCTGCGCGTACTTTTGCAAAAGCTACTTCGTTTGCATTCTCATCATATTTTACAGGAATTTGTGCAGCCATACCTCCCATTGCAGAAACACCTCTTTTATGACAGGTTTTTACCAAAAGCTTTGAGTATGAGCTCATAAAATGGATAGTCATCGTCACCTGATCTCTGTCTGGTAATATAAATTCAGGAAGTTTTCTGAACTTTTTAATAAATGAAAAAATATAATCCCAACGCCCACAGTTCAGACCCGCCATATGCTCTTTCAGAGAATATATAATTTCATCCATCTGAAAAGCAGCTGTAATGGTTTCTATTAAAACAGTCGCCTTAATCGTAGTTTGCGGTATTCCAAGATAATTTTGTGAGAATACAAAAACTTTATTCCACCATGCAGATTCATGATGGTTCTCCAGTTTTGGAAGGTAAAAATAAGGTCCAACTCCATTTTCCAACTGCTTTTTAGCATTCAGAAAAAGGAAGATTCCAAAATCAATTAAAGAACCCGATGCCTGCTCTCCATTAATAAGGATATGCTTTTCATTTAGATGGAGCCCTCTTGGGCGTACCAGCAAAACTGCAGGCTTTTCATTCAGAATATATTGTTTCCCTTTAACTTCGAAATCAATATTTCTGTTATTCAAATCTCTGAGATTCATCTGTCCATCCATTACATTCTCCCAAGTAGGAGAATTGCTGTCTTCAAAATCAGCCATGAAACAATTAGCTCCGGAATTCATAGCATTAATAATCATCTTACGGTCAACAGGACCTGTAATCTCTACCCGTCTGTCCAGTAAAGAACTCGGCAGAGGTTCACATACCCAGTTTCCATTCCTGATTTCTTCGGTCTCTTTCAAAAATCGAGGTAAAATCCCCTGATCAAATTCCTTCTGCAAAACCTTTCTTTTATCTAAAAGAGCTTGTCTCTCAGCATTAAAATGCTCATGCAACTCTGTTAAAAACAATTGTAATTCAGCAGAGTAGATCTCTTCATACTTTTTTGAATGTTGAATACTAAATTTTTCCATGAGTCTGATTTTTTTGCTAATGTAAAAAATAAATTTTCACCAACAGCGAATTTTCGCTAAAATTAAAAATAAATTATTATGCGAATAATCGCTTTTATTTTCTATATTTATTTTATGAATATCGAGAGCGATTATATACGTACTATTTTCGGGGTAAAGCTGAGACAGCTCCGCCAGCAGAAAAACTGGTCACTACAGGAAATTTCTGAAAAAACGGGTATGTCCAAATCTTACCTGAACGAAATAGAAAAAGGAAAAAAGTATCCCAAGCACGACAAAATATTAGCTCTGGCAGATGCTTTGGATTGCAATTTTGATGAATTGGTCTCTATTCAGCTCGATAAAAATCTGGCTCCAATTGGAGAACTGATGCAAAAAGATTTCTTTAGAGAACTTCCTCTGGAACTTTTCGGAATCAATAAAAATTCACTTATCAACATTGTAAGTGAAGCCCCAAAAAAAGTAAATGCCTTTATCAACACTCTTATAGAGATTGCACAGACTTATAATTTTGATAAAGATCATTTCTACCTTTCGGTACTACGATCCTTCCAGGAGCTCTATAATAATTACTTTCCGGAAATTGAAGAAAAAGCCATCGAATTCAAAAAAAAATATGGACTTACTACAATTAATATTCAGATTTTAGAAGATATACTGAAGCAAGAATCTGGTTATCAGATTTACTATGAAGACTACGAAGAACAAGGACAGCTAAAGCATCTGCGTTCTCTATATTCTGCAGATCATAAAATTCTTTCTATTAATCAGAAACTTGGGGAACAGCAAAAACTTTTTATCCTGGCAAAGGAAATCGGATTTCAGTATTTAAATCTGCAACCTCGCCCAAATACTTATACCTGGGTAAAGTTTACCAACTTCGATAGCCTTGTTAATAACTTTTACGCATCTTATTTTGCAGGCTGTCTTCTTATTCCAAAAGATCAGCTGATACAGGAAACAAAAAGTATATTCTCTGACAAAGAATGGAACAATGAAAAGTTTGATCATCTTATAGAAAACTATACACAGTCTCCTGAAACTCTTTTTTACAGACTTACTAACATTCTTCCTGAATTTTTCGGGATGAAAGACATCTTTTATCTGTGTTTTGTAAAAAGAAAAAACAGTGATAAAATAGATATCCTGAAAGAACTGCACCTCAACAGACATCAGGCACCGCATGCCAATACAACCAACGAACATTATTGCCGCCGATGGATTGCTATAAAAAACATGCAGAATCTTTCCGATTCCAAGAGTCTGACAGCTATACAGATATCGGAATACGAAAATTCAGGTCTCAATTATCTGGTGATATCCACATCTCAAAAAAATCCTTTTGCTGATGGCAATAACAGAAGCTATTGTCTGGGAATTTTACTAAATCCCGAAACAACAAAACAATTAAAATTTCTAAAGAATATATCCAGAGAAAGTGTAGGTGTTACGTGTGAAAGCTGCTCTATAAAAGATTGTGAAGTACGACAAGCTCCAGCTATAAAACTGGAAAAACAAGAACTTAACGAAAAAATACAAATCTCTGTTGAAAAAAAATTGGCAGAAATGAAAAACAAATCATAAATCACTGACTCAAAACGAGTTATGAATTTATTTACAGATATATTATTTCCAAACCGTTGCCTTCAATGCAATCACATTATTGGTGGAAAAGATATTATTTGTGAAGAATGCTATGATCAAATAGATTTCACCCATTGGGAATCATTATCGGAGACACCATTACAACAGAAATTATCTTCTCTTTTCCCTGTTGAAAATTCTTACTCTTTGATGAATTTTGAGAAAGAAGGTCTTAGCAGAAAATTAATTCATAATCTCAAATATGCTAATCGCGAAATTATAGGAGAAACATTAGCCCGGTGGACATCAGAAAAAGTAAATCTAAAATCAAAACCTGATACACTAATTAATATTCCTCTGCATATCAAAAAACTAAAAAAGCGAGGCTACAATCAGTTACATCGTTTTACAGAAATATTATCTAAGGAATGGAGTATTCCATATAATCATCATTATTTAAAAAGGACAGCTTATAGCACTGCTCAAGCCAGAAAAAAACTGATACAGAGAAAGGAAAACACCAATATATTCACAGTTCCCAATCCTGTTGAAAACATTCATTTCCTTCTTATTGATGATGTATGCACTACCGGGAGTACCTTAGCTTCCTGCGCCTGGGAGATACTAAAAACGCCCGGCAATAAGCTGAGCGTTTTGGTTATGGCAATTGATTAATTTGCTTATCGCTGTAATTTTTCTCCATAAGAAAGATCACCTGCATCTCCTAATCCTGGTGTAATATAACCTTTGGATGTAAGAGCTGCATCTACAACACCTACCCAAAGATGTGCTTCAGGGTAAGCTTTACGAATAACCTCAACTCCTTCTTTACTTGCGATTGCCGCTACAATATGCATTTGTGATGGTGTTCCGTGGGTTAATAAATCTTTTATAGCTTCAATAAGTGATGCTCCGGTTGCTAACATCGGATCCGCAATAATTAACGGACGACCTGTCAGATTCGGACAAGTAAGATAATCCTGCTTTATAGAAAAATAGTCGTTTGCATCATGTTTTCTGTATGCTGCCACAAAGCCACAATCAGCTTTGTCTAAATAATTAAGAATTCCCTGAAATAATGGGACTCCGGCTCTCAGGATTGTAGTAATCACCGGCTGTACTGCTATTTCTTTTGACGTGATTGTCTCCAGTGGTGTTACAATCTCAACTTCTTTTTGTTCAAACTGCTTACTGATTTCAAATGCTGCTATCTCTCCGATACGTTCCATATTTCTACGAAACTTCATTCTATCTCCCTGAACATCAACATTTCTTAAATCATTAATCCACGAATTGACGAGGGAAAAGTTTTCTGATAAAATATATAGCATGAATTTTTATTTTGGGTTAAACAAAAATACGATTAAAAAAACTGACTCAAAAGCTTTACGGACACAAAAAAATATTACCTTTAGTTAATTATTTCCCCACCAGAACTTTATGAACAAAAGCTTTATTTTAGGCAAAATAGCACCGGAATTTATTAAAAACGAAACTTTACCGGAGCTATTAATTCCCACTTTTGAAAAATATAAAACCAAACCTGCTTTTATTTTTAAAGACAGGACTCTTACTTATGAAGAATTAGACAACTGGAGTAATGCTATAGCTTTACGCCTAAAAGAAGAAGGCGTACAGGAAGGCGACTGTGTAGGCGTATGGTATCCCAGAAGCATGGAACTTCCGGTTGCTATACTAGGGATCCTGAAAGCGGGAGCCTGCTACATACCTCTGGACAGAGAGATGCCTGAAGATCGTATCAAAATGGTATTTACAGATATCAATGTGAAAACTTATTTTTCTGATACAGATGCTGGCATCCATTGCAGTCCCATTACGATTCCGGAGCAACCAACTGAGAAAGTTTCACTTCCGGAAGTTGCAATTAATCCAGATAATTGGGCATATGTACTTTTCACCTCCGGGAGTACCGGAAATCCGAAAGGCATACCAATTTCCCACCGGAATATATGTCACCTGATTCGTTCTGAAGAAGATTTTATTGGCATTAAAGATACCGATAAGGTTTATCAGGGTTTTTCTGTGTCGTTCGATATGTGGTGCGAAGAAGTGTGGATAAGTCTTTTTGCAGGAGCTACAATATGGATTGCAGATGCTACCACTGTCAAAGCGATTGACGAACTCAGCACTGTTTTAATAGAGAATAAAATTACAATTCTTCATGCTGTTCCTAGTATTTTAGCTATTATAGATGAAGTTCCGGCTTTACGCCTCGTAAATGCAGGTGGTGAAGCTTGCACCAAACAGGTTCAGGAAAAATGGGCAAAACCATACCGCACATTTATAAACAGTTATGGACCAACAGAAACCACCGTTTCTTCTAATATGGCAATACTAAATTCCACTCAGGAACTTACTATTGGTCCACCATTGCCCAACTATCATATTGCCGTTGTAGATGAAAATATGAATATTGTTCCGCATGGTGAGCGTGGCGAAATGATTATTTCCGGGCCTGGTGTTAGTAACGGATATTTTAATTTACCAGAACTCACGGCACAAAAGTTCCTGCCCAATCCGTTCCATGAATTACCAGGGGATACGATATATAAAACTGGTGATGCTGTTGCTTTCAGAGAAGATGGCTTTATTGATTTCCAGGGAAGAATTGATGACCAGATCAAGCTGCGAGGCTATCGTATTGAACTAGGCGAAATAGAAACCCGCCTAAACCAACTGGAAGGAGTTTCCTCTGCAGCGGTTACAGTAAGAGAAGATGCAAACCAACAGGGGCAATTGGTTGGCTATGCTGTAATGAAATCTGATGCAGATTTTAATGAAAACGAAATGCGTAAAGAACTGGCGAAGTTTCTGGCTCCATACATGGTTCCGATCACCATTATAAAAATGAAAGAAATGCCGCGAATGCCAAGTGGCAAAATAGACAGAAAAAAACTACCCTTACCTGATAGCTTCTTAGTACAGGAAAGTACAAGTCATATCGAAATTGGAGAAAATGATTCTGTAGATGAAAAACTTATAAAAGTTCTCCACATTGTATTCCCAGGAAAAGACATTAACCTGTCTCAGGATTTTTTCACTGACCTTGGCGGGCATTCCCTATTGGCAGCAACTCTGGTTTCACATCTAAGACAGAAAGCCGGAATCCCTTATGCCTCTCTTAAAGATGTATACGAAAACCGTCCGCTAGCAGCATTTACAGAGGTTCTACAGAAAAAACAAAATACAAAAGCTGAGCATAAAGAACCTTTCCAAAAGGTATCCACCTTGCAATATTATCTTTGCAACTTAGCACAAACACTAAGCTTACTGGTTGTATACGGACTATTAAGTATTCAGATATTCTTTCCATATCTCGCTTATTATTATTTCCAGCTAAACGGGTTCGGATTGCATTATGCCCTGCTAAGTGCGATGTTATTGTATACCCTTATTCCGCCAGTCTATTCTTTAATTATACTCATTACCAAATGGCTGGTTATCGGAAAAATAAAAGAAGGAGATTATTCGCTATGGGGATGGTATTACTTCAGATGGTGGTTATGGAAAACTGTAAAAAGATTAATGCCATCTGAGTTTATTGTAGAAACTCCTCTTTATCCTAAATATTTGCGCTTATTAGGTGTAAAAGTACATCCGTCAGCTCAATTAAGCTTATTACCAATTGCAGCCGAAGATCTTGTAACCATAGATGAGAACGTAACAACCAGTTCCGGATGCTGCATAGATAATGCTTCTGTGGAAAACGGAATATTAAAAATACGCAAAGTACACTTAAAGGCACATTCCTATATAGGTTCTTCCGTTGTGGTATGTGGAGAAACTACTATAGAGGAATTTGGAGAGTTACAGGATCTGAGTTGTCTGAATGAAGGCGAAAAAGTAGGCTACGGAGAAATATGGAACGGAAGCCCGGCACAGAAAATAAGAACAAAAACAACAGAAGAAACTCAACAACCTGAATTGATTTCTGCTGGAAAAAGAAGCTTATTCTCGTTGTTCTATGCTATATCACTGTTTTTCTTCCCGTTGATTATCGTATTACCGCTGGCTCCAACTCTTTATACACTTTACTATCTGGACGAACGTTCATCGGATTACAATTTCTATTATTTGTGGCAGGCACCGATACTTTCTACCGTTTACATTTTGTTATTTATTCTGGTTGTAAGTTTCCTTACCAGACTACTACAAATCAAAATGAAACCCGGCATATATCCGGTGTACAGTTTTACTTATTACAGAAAATGGGTGAAAGATCAGATTTTCAATATATCCCTGGTTGTATTACATCCTCTGTTTGCATCCATCTACATCTCTAAGTTTTACAGAATGATGGGAGCCAAAGTGGGGAAAAATTCGGAGATTTCTACTGCAAGTGATGTGTCTCACAACTTACTGGAAATTGGTGAAGGTTCTTTTATTGCCGATGCAGTTATCCTGGGAGAACATGACGTAAGAAATGGGCAATTAATATTGGCTAAAACAAAAATTGGCAATAATAGCTTTGTTGGCAATAGTGGGCTGATACCACAAGGATATCAGCTGGGTGATAATATGCTTATTGGTGTTCTAAGCAAAGCACCAACTGAGGAGCAACTAGCCAATTCCGTAGAGAAAGACTGGTTTGGTTCTCCACCTATCGGATTGCCTTCCCGACAAAAGTCCGACATCTTCAATGACAACCTTACCTATAACCCGCCGGCATCTTTAAAATTTGCCCGTGCTATTGTTGAAGGTATAAGAATCATTCTGCCACAAACCATTATCATTATATGCAGTGTACTTTTCATAGCATACACAAGCGTCTATCTGGAAGGCAGAATACCATTATTACTATTATTATCACCATTTTATTATCTCGGAATCGTTGCACTGCCAGCTTTCTTCTTCACAGTTCTTCTTAAATGGATTTTAGTAACAAAATATAAAAAGACAGAAATCCCTATGTATAACCTAAAAGTATGGCTAAGTGAGGGAATTACTACATTATACGAAGCTTTGGCTATTCCTTTTTTCCTGGATGCTTTACGCGGAACAATGTGGCTTCCAATCTTTATGAGATTTCTGGGTGTTAAAATCGGAAAACGAGTATGGCTGAACACTACAGACATTACAGAATTTGACATGGTATCTATTGGTGATGAATCCATGCTGAATGAAGAATGCGGACCGCAAACACACTTGTTCGAAGACCGGATTATGAAAGTTGGCAGTGTAAAAATCGGAAATCAGACAACCATCAGCGCCAGAAGTATTATTCTTTATGATACTGAAATTGGAGATAATGTACATGTAGATGCTTTATCTTTAGTGATGAAGGGAGAAGTACTTTCCGACAATACATCATGGCACGGAAGCCCTGTAAGAGGTAAGTAAATATTATAATACTGTTTCAACCAAACAAATTTCGGAAAATACAAGATGGAATATCAGATCAGGAAAATAAAAATTAGCGAGCATCTACCTATAGTAGATGAGCTGGTAGGTGAACTTCATCTCTCAGAAAGAGAGATGAACGAGCATACTGCAGACTGGAAACATATCCGGAAAAATTATATGCGGTTTATGGAAGACTGTGAAGATGAGAATGACGGCTCTTTTCTTATCGCTGAAGTAAACGGCAAAGCTATAGGCTTTATTTTCGGTTATATCGATGAGAAAGATGA
Organism: Elizabethkingia occulta; assembly: GCF_002023715.1. Lineage (GTDB taxonomy): Bacteria > Bacteroidota > Bacteroidia > Flavobacteriales > Weeksellaceae > Elizabethkingia > Elizabethkingia occulta. Next base: position 141,556 of record NZ_MAHX01000013.1, on the reverse strand, counting down.
CAGTAATTTTGAGCTCGGTGACGCTGATGATCTATATGTTTCTGAAGGTTATGTAAAAAAAGAATACAGAAAGAACGGAATATATACCGCACTAAATAAAGCTTTTGAAAAAATGTATCTGGAGCAATATAAAATCCGTAAAATTTACAGATTCACTTTATGCAACAACGAAACCATGCAACGTTGGTTAACTTCACAAGGCTATCAGCCTGTAAGGCTTTTGTATGAAAAATGGATATAATTACAACATAAAAAATGATTAAACTTTATTCCCGAACCATTCAGAGAATAACTTTTCTTTGCCTCTTCACATCAGGTATAATGTGGGGTCAAAGGCATTTATACAGTAATACCAAGGTAGACAGTCTTACATTTGTCAATACCAGAAAAGCATTAAATAATCTTTCTACAGAGAATTACCAAAAAAAAGTATTCAGTTACAAAGACAAAGAATTACCGTACAGATTTCTGTTACCTAAAAATATTGATAACAAAAAGAAATATCCTCTGGTTATTACATTTCATAATTCATCCAGAATTGGTCACGACAATGAAAATCAGCTAGAACATCTTGCAAGAATATGGCTTAGGAACGATATTTATAGTCGATACAATTGCTTTGTTATAGCGCCACAATTTGGAGAACGCTCATCCAATTATACTGAAAACAACGACGGAATTCTTGTCTCAAAACCTTCTGAAGATGTATTGGCATTACCAGAACTCATTAAGAAAACAACAGCTGAATATCCGGAAATAGATAAGAACAGAATATATCTGGTTGGTTATTCCATGGGAGCTTCTACCGCTCAGGATTTACTAAGTATTACTCCCGAAACATTCGCAGCAATCGTTTCTATTGCCGCTGTTCCAAATTTTTCGAACCTTAATAAAATAAGAAACAAAAAGATTTGGCTTATCCACGGAAGTGAGGATAATGAAAATCCATATGTTGGAAGCGAGGTGCTTTACAAAAAGCTCAGTGGGAATAAAAATCTATTATTTACCACCTACACATATCTTAATCATAATAATATTACGATTCCTTTCCTACTGAATGACGAAATTCCGAAATGGTTATTTGAAAAAAGAAAATAACAATTAACCTCAGATAAGGTTTAGCCAATTGATATGTTGTATACACTGATTTTTACAGATGGGTTTTCCGATGCTATAAAAACTTTATAAAGTTCTGAGATAAAGACTTCGTTTGTAAAAAAGTTCTGATCATTGACCTGTATACAATCAGGCAAAGTATTTACTTCATTTAACTCCTTAGAAATCCCCAAACCAGAAGCCTTTAGCACGGCTTCCTTTTTTATCCATATATTATAAAAATCATTCACAGAATTCTGGCCATTCAATAGATAATCTTGCTCTTCAGAGTGAAGAAAATCTTTAAAAACTGAAACATCCAGAGGCTTTAATATCTCCGTATCAACGCCGCATCTATCGTTCACAGAAGCACAGACTAGACATAGATCTTCGCTGTGTGCAGATGAAAAATTAAAATGATAGCCTTCCAGATAAGGTTTAAAGTTTTCATCTTTTTTAAGTTTTTTCCAATCTAACTGATGATCCGGATAAAATTGATGAAATAACTTTTCAGTTAAAAATTTAGACAACACCCTGGCCTGTCTATCTTTCTGACTCTGGTATTGAGATATAGACAATCTTAGTTCTTCCGGAAGTGTACGGAAAAAGGCATCTATTTTTTCGGGTGGATTTTGAGAAATAAAGGTATAAAAAAGTATAACCTCCATTATATAGCAGATTTTAAAAACCCTTGCTAAGAGTGATCTTAACAAGGGTTTCTTTATTATTTTTGTCTGAAATATACTTCTATCGGAACTCCGGTAAAGCCAAACTCTTTACGCAGCTGATTTTCGGTAAACCTCTTATAAGGCTCTTTCACATATTGTGGAAGATTACAGAAAAATACAAACTGTGGAGAAGGTGTTGGCAACTGTACACAATATTTAATTTTTATGTACTTACCTTTTATAGCTGGCGGTGGCGTTCCTTCGAATATTGGTAACATCACCTCATTAAGCTTAGAAGTTTTGATTTTCTTCTGACGGTTTTCATAAACCTCCATTGCTGTTTCTACAGATTTCAAAATTCTTTGCTTTGTAAGAGCAGAAACAAAAAGAATTGGAACATCAGAAAACTGACCAATCTTATTACGGATCGCTTGTTCAAAATCACGCATTGTATTGGTTTTCTTATCTTCAACCAAATCCCATTTATTAACAAGGATTACAATACCTTTTCTGTTTCGCTGAGCAATACCAAAGATGCTCATATCCTGAGCCTCCCATCCTAATTCAGCGTCTACCATAATAATTACTACATCCGAATTCTCAATAGCTCTTACCGAACGCATTACAGAATAGAACTCCAGGTTTTCAGAAACTCTGTTCTTTTTACGCATCCCTGCAGTATCTACCAATACAAATTCGTGTCCGAATTTGTTATACAAACTTTGGATACTATCTCTTGTGGTACCAGCAATATCAGTAACAATATTACGCTCGTTATCCAAAAGAGCATTGGTCATTGTAGACTTACCAACATTCGGACGACCAACAATTGTAATTTTAGGAAGACCTTCAAACGGGTCTTTATATTCTGTTGTAGGGAAATCTCTTACTACATCATCCAACAAATCTCCTGTACCGGAACCGGTAGCAGATGAAAGTGTAAAATACTTATCAATTCCTAATTGATAAAATTCCGTTGCCGGAAGCTCTTCTCTTGAAGAATCAACTTTGTTTATAACAATATAAACAGGTTTATTCGATCTTCTTAGCAAATGATAGATTTCATAATCTGTATCTGTAAGACCTTCTTCAACATTCATCATAAAGATAATTGAAGTCGCCTCATCTACTGCAAGCTGTACCTGCTTACGAATCTCCTCTTCGAATACATCATCAGTACCTACATCATAACCACCCGTATCGATTACAGTAAACTCTACTCCGTTCCATTCCGATTTACCATAATGACGGTCACGGGTTACTCCGGCTGTAGAATCTACAATAGCTTCTCTTCTCTCTAAAAGTCTGTTAAACAGGGTGGATTTTCCAACGTTGGGACGCCCAACGATTGCAACAATATTTGACATAAAATTTTGTTTCTCTTCGGCCTCACTCAGTGTATAGTATAATCTGAGCGAAAAAGAAGACGTTAAAGAATGGGTTACCCGGTCTTTCCGAGCCCAAAAATTTTTGCAAAGATACGAATTTAGTTTGTTGTTACCAGTTTTATATTTACAACGACATAAGTTTATATATTGAAGATGAGCATATAAGCAATATTTTTTATAAATTTGATAAGGAAACTTCACTTTCAATGAAAAAATTTTTGGTTATACTACTGGTTGCTTTCATTATCATTCAGTTCTTTCCGATTGATAAAGTCAACCCACCTGTGAATGAAAGGATGGATTTTCTTACTATAAAGAAAACTCCCGAAGAAGTCAGCAAGGTTATTAGAAATTCCTGTTATGACTGTCATTCCAATGAAACTAAATATCCATGGTACAGTAATATTGCTCCTGTATCCTGGTGGATGAAAGATCATATTATTGATGGTAGAAAACATCTTAATTTTTCTACCTTTGCACTTTATGACACAGAAAGACAACTCCGGAAACTGGACGAGTCTGTGGAAATGATTGAAAAAGATAAAATGCCTCTGGAAACCTACCTTTTGGCCCATCAAAATGCCAGACTTAGTGATACAGATAAAAAGATGCTGATCAAATATCTGAAAAACGCCAGAACAGATACCGAAATAAGATACAACACGACTGAACAGGAGCAGCCGTAACAAAAAATGCAAATACAAAATAAACATATTGTTCTATATGATGGTGATTGCCCGATGTGCAATTACTGGGTAAATTTTATTCTGAAACGCGACGATAAAAACAAATTTATGTTTGCCGCACTCCAATCAGATTTCGGACAGGATTTTCTGAAAAAGAGAAACCTGAACCACATCGAATTCAATACAATTTACCTGTTAAAACCTCAGCAATACTATCTGGTAAGATCTAAAGCAATCTTTAAGATCTTTTCTTTACTGGGTGGTATATATCGTCCATTATCATGGATGAAATTTATACCCGAATTTATTTCTGATACCATTTATGATTTTGTTTCCCGAAACCGGAAAAAAGTAGACGTTGAAGCCTGCCCTATTCTGACTATTGAGGAGAGAAAAAAGTTTATAACTGAGCCATTTCTGACCTAATTCAGAATACTTTTGGGAATATAAAAACCAAAATAAAAACACTATCTTTGACCCTTATTTTACATCCGTCTATCAATGGAATACAATACTGAAAGAACACCATTATATATGCCTGAATACGGGCGCCTTATACAATCTCTGGTAGAGCATTGCAAGGCACTTCCTACCAAAGAAGAACGAAACGAAATGGCAAATGCCATCATCGCTTTTATCGGGCAAAGGAATCCACACCTTCGTGATGAGGAAAATTATAATCATAAGCTTTGGGATCATCTTTTTATTCTTGCAGATTATAATCTGGATGTAGACTCTCCATACCCGATTCCGACCGCTGAAGAATTACAACAGAAACCTAAAAAACTGGAGTATCCTTCTTATGATAATGAGTATAAGTTTTATGGCAAAAGTATTTTACAACTTATAGATAAAGCTATTTCTCTTCCGGAAGGTGAAGAAAAAGAGGCTTTGATTCAGGTTATTGCAAATAATATGAAGAAGTCGTATAATGTATATAATAAAGAGCATGTACAGGACGAGGTAATCTTCAGACATCTAAAAACGCTTTCTAATGAACAGCTGGACATTACAGGTGTTGATTCTTTAGAAAAAAGTAAGATTTATCATTCTGGCAACAATCACAGAAACAAAAATCAGAACCAGAATCAAAATAATAAAAACAACCAGCAGAAAAGAAGAAATTTCCAGAATAATCATAAAAACAACCGAAAGAATTAATGAGTAACGCATTTCAAATACGAGGAGGAAAGCCTTTATCCGGAGAAATTACTCCACAAGGTGCAAAAAACGAAGCATTGCAGATTCTTTGCGCTGTGCTTTTAACAGGTGATGAAGTAAGAATTAAGAATATACCAGACATTAAAGATGTTAATCAGCTTATTGACATTTTAAGAGACCTGGGCGTTATTATTACAAAAAATGGTAAAGGTGACTATACCTTCAAAGCAGATAACATTAACTTCGATTATATCAAATCTCCGGAATTCAAAATGAACGGAGCAAAGCTAAGAGGTTCTGTTATGCTTTTAGGTCCGCTTTTAGCACGTTTCGGTGAGGCTTATATGCCAACACCGGGTGGTGACAAAATCGGAAGAAGAAGATTAGACACTCACTTTCAGGGATTTGTTGAATTAGGAGCTGAGTTTCATTATGATGAAGAGCAATATTTTTATTCATTAAAAGCTAAAGAACTTCACGGTAAATTTATCCTACTGGAAGAAGCTTCTGTAACTGGTACAGCTAATATTCTAATGGCTGCCGTCCTGGCGAAAGGAAAAACCAGAATTTATAATGCTGCCTGCGAACCTTACCTTCAGCAACTTTGCAAGATGCTAAACAGAATGGGAGCTAACATTTCTGGTGTAGGATCAAACTTATTAACTATTGAAGGTGTTGAACATCTTCACGGGACTGAGCATACAATGCTTCCGGATATGGTAGAAATAGGTTCATGGATTGGACTTGCAGCAATGACAAAGTCTGAAATCACTATTAAAAATGTTAACTGGAACCAATTAGGAATTATTCCTGATACTTTCAGAAAGCTTGGAATACAACTGGAGAGAAGCGGAGAAGACATCTACATTCCTGCACAGGAACACTATAAGATACAGAAGTTTATTGACGGTTCTATCCTTACCGTTACCGATGCTCCGTGGCCAGGTTTCACTCCGGATTTATTGTCTATTGTTTTAGTTGTTGCTACTCAGGCAAAGGGAACTGTTCTGGTTCACCAGAAGATGTTCGAATCCCGTTTGTTCTTTGTGGATAAATTAATCGACATGGGAGCACAGATTATCCTTTGCGACCCGCACAGAGCAACAGTGGTAGGACTAAACCACGAAGCTCCACTAAGAGGTACAACAATGACATCGCCGGATATTCGTGCCGGAAACGCATTGCTTATTGCAGCTTTATCAGCCGAAGGAAAATCTATTATTCACAATATAGAACAGATTGACAGAGGTTACGAAAATATAGACGGAAGATTAAAAGCTCTGGGAGCAGACATCCAAAGAATATAATAACACAAAAAAAGCATTCAGAAAATTCTGAATGCTTTTTTTGTACGTGAAGCTACCAGCCGCCACCGCCACCGCCGCCACCGCCGCCGCCAGAGAATCCACCACCACTGGAGCCACTGCTAAAGCTAGAGCTGCTTCCTGATGAATTACTACTTGAAGGTGGAGTTGAGCCTGAGGAGATAGAGTTGGTTAAGCTGGAATTAAGTGTATGTCCCAGACCGGCAAACCCAATCGTACTTCCGGTATACCAATCGTTGGTATAATCCACAGACATTTGCTGCAGCATATCCTGAAATTTTTCACCCCAAATTTTATCCACACCCAATACCATTGCGTATGGTAGATAGGTTTCAAATATAGCCGGCGTCATCTGTGGAGGATTATGAAACTTAATCACCTCGTTTTCCGCTGCACCCATATACATTTTAAAACCTTCTATAAGTGACTGTTTACGTAATTTTTCTTCAGAAGGTCTTTTGATAAGGTATCGGTAAACAAAAAGAAAACCTATACCAGCAATCAGAAAAAGAAAACTGGATCTTGTATTCTGATCAAAATTACCTTTAATAAAAAATATAATAAAACTTATAAAGAACGGGAGAAAAAATATTGCAATAAAAGCTACAATACATCCTTTATTCAGTCCTTCCATTTTAGAGATAAGAACCATTGTAACCACAAAGAAAATAACAACGAAGATTAGTCCGAACATTCCGATTACCAATTGCTCTGTGGAATCTCCAATAATACTACTTACAATAAATGTCAGTATAAAAACTGCAAAAACAACTATAGCCGGAAGTACAACTTTATTGGCATTATTTCCTTCTTTAATAAAGGCTTTGTACTGAAAGGTCATATTGTGAGTAAAGTTACCCACAGCTTTTTCTATTTTACTACTATAGCTGCCATCCAAAGTTACTGTAGAAGACTTACCAAAAAGATCGTTCATCAGCCCAATCTCTTCTTTTGCCAATTTCGGACTTGGTTCCTTTAGCTTGGTAATTTCGTATTCTTTCCCGGAAGACAATCCTAAAATGGATTTCTTTGTAGTTTCTTTTATTACAACAAACTTCTTTATAGCAAGGTTTACAAGTGCTGCCGTAAGGTAATTTGTATTGTAGCCTTCATGATGTATATATCCTAATTCTGCAGGAGACATATCTTCCGGCACATTAAATTGTGGATAAACTACAGGCTTTTCCGGATCTACTCCATACTTCTTCCAAGAATTATATCCATATAGCAACAAACCTCCAAATACCAATAACAGAAATATACTGATACCATATTTTTCTAAGAATGATGGCGGTGGTGGTGGCATTACAATTCCTTTAGGGAATCCAACAGCAATAGTCAAGTTCTCCCGACTTAAGAGGCTTCCACCCTGCCATTCAATTTCATTATCAGAAATAATTTTTGACGAACAGTTTTGTGCCGTACTTCCCTCTACTCCTGAGTAACAAGCATTTTGTAATATTTTAGCTCCCTGAGGCAAGTGAACTGTCGCCGAAATTTTGTCTATAGGAAAATCCCAGGCCATACCATTTACATTCCAATACAACTCATCATACTTAGGAAAGAATCCTACCTGATCTGGTGTCTCATATGTAATCTGATAAGTATATTTTCCCGGATCCAAATAAGTATCTTCATTCCCTACATATATTGTCTTTTGACTACTCTCATATGTAGTAGAATAATGTTCCTTCACACCATCTTTCTTCACGGAAAGAATTTTAAACTTAACTTTTTTCGTCTTCCCGTTCAGATTTCTCACAGAGGGAAATGTTCTGAAAATCCCTCTTTTAAAGTTATACCCAAGACTGTTGATAACTATAGTCTCGGTAACTGTAAGTGATGAATTTTTATGAACTGTAATATCTGAATGAAAAGATAAAATCCTTTCAGTTGGTTCTGTACTTTCTGTTGTTATACTATCTCCTACTGCATCTGCATTTGCGGCTGCAGCCGCAGCTGTAGCCTGTTCCTGGGCTTTAAAAAGCAGAAAAAAAGAGAATAATACAAATATAAATAACCGCTTCAATTTTTAAAATTTTACAGAAGGAACTTCTCTTTCAGCGGTATTCTGTAACTCGAAGAAAGGTGCTTTTTCAAATTTATACATGTTAGCAATAATATTGCTTGGGAAGGATTCTACAAGTGTATTATTCTCCCGCGCGGTACCATTGTAATATCTTCTGGATTTTTCGATATCACTTTCCAGAGAAGAAAGTTCATTTTGCAGTTGCTGAAAATTGGTATTAGCCTTCAGATCCGGATATTGTTCGGCCACAGCAAATAAATTCATCATAGCCTGATTAAGATTTTTCTCAGCAGCTTCTTTCTCCTGTACAGAACCAGCATTTTTCGCCATAGTTCTCGCCTGCGTTACACTATCTAATGTTTCTCTTTCGTGTGTAGCATATCCTTTTACAGTTTCTACCAAATTTGGAATAAGATCATATCGCTTTTTCAGCATTACATCAATACTACTCCAGGCTTCCTGAACCAAATTTCTGAATTTAACAAGCTTATTGTACACAGAAACTCCATACAACAAAACGATAGCAACAAGTGCAATAACAACAATAAGTGCAATCATAAGATTATTTTTAGTTTAATTATTTTTTAAAAACAGTTTCATATTTTTCAATCCATATTTCCGGTGATATTTTAGCGCTCAATTCAGCAATTATGTCATAGGGAATATCATCCATTTTTTTGAACCGAACACAACTTTTCCCCATATCCAGTTTATATTTTGCATGTTGAGTATAACTTTCCTGAAACCATTCCAACAGGTCTTTATCGGCATATATACCCATATGATAAAATGCCAGAAAATTTTTCTGACTGGCCAGGCTCAAAAAAGGGAGCGGGGTACCGGGAGCACAATGGTAACCTGCAGGATATTTAGACAAAGGCACAACCCATGTAAGCATTCCGTAAGCTTCAGTTAACTCAAACCCCTTAGGCAGATTATCATGAATTGCATTGAACAATTTATGAAAAGCTATTTTTCTCTCATCAGGGACTTTTTCCAGATATGTTTGTATCAGGTTACTCATCATCATTTATTTTTCTTAAAAATAAACAAATTTATTTCGTTGAACAATGAAAAGTTTTTCCTCTAAAATTTAGTAAATTTGTTACTCGAAAAATAAATCTTAGAAATGCCAAAAATATCGAACAGAGCCGAACATATGCCGGCTTCACCAATCAGAAAATTAGTTCCTTTCTCTATTGCGGCCAAGCAAAAAGGAATAAAAGTTTATCACCTTAATATTGGACAACCGGATATTGAAACGCCTCAATCTGCGCTGGATGCTCTAAAAGATATTCATTTAAGAGTTCTGGAATATTCTCTTTCCGAAGGAAATATTGAATACCGTGAACAATTAGCAAAATATTATAATAAAATCGGTTTTGCAGACATTACACCTAAAAACTTTATTGTTACCAATGGTGGATCCGAAGCGTTAAATTTTGCAATTTCAGTACTTTGTGATCAGGATGATGAGATTATTGTACCTGAACCTTATTACGCAAATTATAACGGATTTTCCAATGCATTAGGAGTAGTGGTAAAATCTATCCCATCATCTATCGATACAGGTTTTGCATTGCCTCCTATTGAAGAATTTGAAAAGAAAATTACTGATAAAACCAAAGCTATTCTTATATGTAACCCTGGTAACCCTACCGGATATCTCTATACAAGAGAAGAGCTTGCTAAACTTGCTGAAATTGCATTAAAACATGATATTGTAGTTATCTCCGATGAAGTTTATCGTGAATATGTATACGACGGAAAAAGCCAGATATCTATGCTTGCTTTCCCTGAACTTGCAGACAACTGTATCGTTATCGATTCGGAATCCAAGCGTTACAGCATGTGTGGTGTAAGAATTGGTTTCATGGTTACCCGTTCACAAAAGATTTTAGATGCGGCAATGAAATTTGCACAGGCAAGGCTTAGCCCGGTGCTTATCGGTCAGATTATTGCTGCTGCTGCACACGTTGATGACGATGCATATATCCGTTCAGTTCGTGAAGAATACACAAAACGTAGAAACCTTTTAGTTGATTTGTTAAACAGTATCCCTGGTGTTATCTGTCCTAACCCTAAAGGAGCTTTCTATTGTATGGTGGAACTTCCAGTGAAGGATACTGACGATTTTGCACAATGGTTACTGGAATCTTATAACTTCAATGGTGAAACCATTATGGTTGCTCCTGCCGGAGGATTCTATTCTGATCCTGCATTAGGTAAAAAGCAGGTAAGAATGGCATACGTGCTAAAAGAAGAAGATCTTAGAAAATCTGTTGAGGTTCTTAGAAATGCTCTTCAGGTTTACAAAGACTAATTTAAATAAAACTTTAAGATGTCAGCAATAAGGCTTTATAAATGGAAAACCATATTATTAACGGCATTATTGCTGATATTTTTTTCATGTAAGGAAGAAAAAACTTCAAAAAATATAGCAATCCCTTCTGAGAAAATAGAATCTATAAATGTTACAACTGAAGGTGGTAATTTAGGCTATTTCAGAAATATCCGGGTAAATAAAGATTCTGTTTCATCTATACAGAGACAAGCTGATAATGACCATCTGAATAAATCTCACAAAAGAGCAATTACACCCTCAGAATGGAATAAACTAATTTCGGAAATTGATCTATCCTCAGTATCAAAAATTAAAAACGGTCCAAGTTATCAGCCTTTTGACGGAATAGATGACATATGGGAAATAAAAACTTCCACCCGTACTTATCGTGTTATTAATGGAAAAAAGGACACAGATAATTACAAATCTCTGGAAGTAGTATATTCGCAGCTAGAGGAATTAATCCAAAAAAAATAATGCAGTTACAGGAAAACTTTTCATTAAAACAATACAACACATTTCAGGTTGAAGCCGAAGCTTTATTTTTCATTGAAGTACATAGCATTGAAGAATTAAAAGAAGCGCTTCATTTTTCAAAAGAGAAAAACATGCCCTATCTGATCCTCGGAGGTGGAAGTAATATGCTTTTAACTAAGGATTATGAAGGTCTGATCATTGCTTTGCGCCTGAAAGGAATTACAGAAGAAAAAGCTGATGAAAACCATATTCTGGTTACAGCAAAGGCAGGTGAAAACTGGCATCAGTTTGTTCTCCATTGTATTTCTAAAAATTATGGTGGGCTGGAGAATCTTTCCCTGATCCCGGGTAATGTAGGCACATCACCTATTCAGAATATCGGTGCTTATGGTACTGAAATAAAAGATACTTTCCATTCCTGTAAAGTTTTGGACACTGAAGATTTTAGCGTAAAAACACTAAATCTGAAAGACTGCCATTTTGGTTACCGCGACTCTATTTTTAAAAGCACGGCAAAAGGACGTTATATTATTCTGGAGGTAAGTTTCCTTCTTACAACCCGCGAACACAAAATTTCTGCAACTTATGGAGCTATTCAGCAGGAACTGGATAAGAATAACATCACTACAATTACTATAAAAGATATTTCGGATGCCGTAATTGCTATAAGACAGAGCAAGCTTCCGGATCCTGCTATAACAGGAAATGCGGGAAGTTTTTTCAAAAACCCGGTTATCCCGGCTGAACAATTCAACAGTCTGAAAATAATATTTGAAAATATCCCTAACTATCCTAACGGAGATGAAGTAAAGGTACCTGCTGGCTGGTTAATTGAACAATGCGGCTGGAAAGGTAAAATAATTAAGAATGTTGGCTGCCATTCGCTACAGGCTTTGGTTATTATTAATGCTACAGGGAATGCTACAGGAAAAGAAGTATTCGATTTTTCATCACAGATTATTAATTCCGTAAAGGAAAAATTCGGAATAGAACTAGAAAGAGAGGTTAACATCCTATAAACAAAAAGCTGTTTCGGATGAAACAGCTTTTTTTATCTTAAAATCTCAGATCTATTTATTCAAAAGCAGTGAAGCCTCTTTAGCAAAATATGTGAAGATTAAATCTGCTCCAGCTCTCTTAATGCTGTGTAAACTTTCCAAAATAACTTTATCATTATCTAACCATCCGTTCTGAGAAGCAGCTTTTAACATCGCATACTCTCCACTCACCTGATATACAGCAATTGGCTGAGTAATAATCTCTCTTACTTTTGCTACAATATCCAGATTTGGCATTCCCGGCTTGATCATAATAATATCAGCACCTTCATCCACATCATCCAAAACCTCACGGATAGCCTCACGAGAGTTTGCAAAATCCATCTGATAAGTTTTCTTATCCTTCGGAATTTCCTGATTATCTACAGGTGCGCTATCCAAAGCACTTCTAAACGGTCCGTAAAAAGCACTTGCATATTTAGCAGCGTAAGAGATAATACCTACATTAGTAAATCCATTTTCTTCAAAAGCCTGACGTATTGCAAAAGTGCGCCCATCCATCATATCGGACGGAGCTACAAAATCAGCACCTGCTTCAGCATGAGAAAGACTCATTCTTACTAACGCATCTACCGTAGCATCATTAATAACCTCTCCTCTTTCTATAATTCCGTCGTGACCATAAACTGAATATGGATCCAGAGCAACATCCGGCATAACAATCATGTTAGGCTCAGTATCTTTAATAAGTTTAATAGCAGCCTGCATTAACCCATTCGGATTCCACGATTCTTTTCCTGTATTATCTTTAAGGTTATCGCTTACTTTAACGTAAACATTAACCGCTTTTATACCATGCTTATAAAGATCTTTTATCTCTTCTTTTAAAAGGTCTAAAGAGTGCCTGAACACACCAGGCATAGAAGCTATAGGTTCTTTCTTTCCGCTACCTTCCATTACAAAAATAGGAAGTACAAAATCGTTTGTAGTTAGTGTAGTTTCACGCACTAAATCTCTAACAGACTGACTTGTACGCAGTCTTCTGTTTCTATTAAAATTCATGAATGAATTATTTAAAATTTAATACAAATTTAACTATACCGAAGCCGTAAACCTATTATTTTATGATTTGTTTTTTCTAATTTCGTTATAATTAAACATGACATTTGAGAGCATTTTTATTTTATTTATTTTTGTTTGCCGTTTTATCCTTTGTGCCACACCTGGCATATAGTGATCCTGAGCAACAACAGTCATCATCACTAAGTGATTCTTCAAAAAGAAGTGTTCCTGTTAATCTTATCCCCACAGGCAATCATGAATTAAATTTACAGATCGAAGATTCTCATTCAAAGTTAAAATCAGTTACCATATATGCTATAATAGGTAAACCAGTGATAGAACTAAAGGATATTAATCTGAATATGGTAAAATTACCAACAGAGCAACTGAAGCCAGGAAAGTATCTTATAAAGTATACGCTAAGCAACAATATTGATCAGGTAATTCAGCTGGTGAAAGAATAAAAAAGCCGCTTCTATGAAGCGGCTTTTTTATTCTTTACGGATACTAATAATCTCCTTTCGAAGTATTTTCTCCGATTAATGCTAAAGCTGAAGATGTTCCTATTCGCTGAACCCCCATCTCTACCATTTTCTCTGCTTCCTCCGGAGTTCTCACTCCACCGGCAGCTTTCACTGGCAATCTCCCTGCATTTTCCAACATTATCCTGATACCTTCTACAGTTGCACCATTAGGCTTTCCGTCTTCGGTCTTATAGAAACCTGTAGAGGATTTCACAAAAACTTTATCTGCATTTTCAGAGAAGTTTTCCTCTGTCCATGTAGCAATTTTTTTAGTAATATCTGCAATCTGATCATTGCTTAATGCAGCAATTTCTATAATCCATTTTGCGATTTTACCATTTTCTAATGCTAATCTGGTGCAAGTAATTACTTCCTCCTGTACCAAATCAATATTTCCGTTTTTGTAAGCTTCATAATTGATTACAAAATCCAGCTCATCTACCCCGTCTTCAATTGCCTTTTGGGCTTCCGCTACTTTTTCCTCAACCGATGCTGTACCTTCATGAAAACCAATAACAGTTCCTACTACCACAGATGCTGCCTGCTGCTGAAGGAACTCTTTTGTTTCTTTCACATATTCAGGGCGAATCATTACTGCAAAAAGCTTATGATCTATAGCTTCTTGTGTAAGGTTATGTACAGTTTCACGTGTTTGCTCTTCTGTAAGACCAGATTGTTGAGGTGTTTTAAGATAAGTGGAATCTAAATAATCTTTTATGCTCTTCATTACGTTATTATACTTTAAGCTGTCTTGAAATACTTTGCTCCAAAGATATGAAAGTCTCAGTTCTCATCACACCTTTAAGCTTTTGAATTTTGCTTAAGATCTCCATCAAATGGTCATTGTCTTTTGCAAGAACTTTAAGGAAAACAGTATAGTTTCCTGTTGTATAATGAGCTTCCACAACCTCATTAATTTGTTCTAATGATTTGATAATTTCATTGTAGTGGCTAGGCTGATCAAGATATACTCCCATATAAGAAGTTACTTTGTACCCTACTTTTCTCGGATTCAGGAAAGAAATCGAATTTTCGATTACACCTGCCTGTTCTAATTTTTTTATCCTCTGATGTACTGCTGTTGTGGAAATTCCAACGTGAGATGAAATGTGAGCCAAAGAAGTTTTGGCATTATCCATCAATAAGTAGATAATTTCCTTGTCAATAGCATCAAGATGATATCCTGCGCTTGCTAGATTTTTCATATATTTCCTATTTGTTTTGTCAACTTTAGCGCTACCAACACCGGAAAATGGTCACTATATCCTCCCAGATAACGGGTTCCTACATATGTCCTAAATGGGCGACCCCGATATTGATAGCTTCTTTCTTTAAGATGTTCGGAGTTAAAAACTTGAGCGTTTATAAACTTAACATCACTTTCTAAGTTAAAAAATGAAGGCGATAAAATTATTTGATCAAATAATAGGCCTTCGCTTCTATGAAACGTAGAATATTTTTTTTTATTATATAATTCTTCAAAAGAATTTACTAATATTTTTTCATTTCCTTCACTGGAATGTATAAAGCTCTGAACATTCGCATCACCAGGATTTTCATTAAAATCTCCCATCACCAGAATATTTTCCTGAGGGTTCTGGGAGAGTTTATTCTGTATCTTTTTTTTCAGTTTATCCAGAATAATTTTACGTTTTGGTGCATTTACATCTTTTTCCCGTTTGGAAGGTAAATGCAGTACATAAACATTAAGCTCTATAACTCCATACCGGAACTGACAATACAGAACATCCCTTGTTGTGTCAAATGTGTTGGGCAGTCCGTCTTCAATATCAAATATTTCGGAATAGACTTCAGAATGCAACAGTATAAGTTTACTTTTATCGTATAATAGTGCAGTATCTACACCACGCTCGTCCAGTGAATCATAATGTACAAAATTGTATTTCCCTTCAAAGATCTCCTGCTCTGTTATATGCTGAAGTACTTTATCATTTTCGACTTCCGCAAGACCTATAAGCATTGGAAATTGTCCAATTTCTTCACGAATATATTCAAAAGTTCTGGAAAATTTAAATATTTTATTCTGATAACGTTCTTCATTCCAGTTTTTTAAACCAGATTTGGGAATATAATTCCGATGATACCGCTCTTCCTGCGGAGAAAAAAAGTTTTCAGTATTGTAAAACATTACCAGTTCTGAAACTGCAGAGGATAATTCCAAATTATGCTTTTTACTTGTTTAATAAATCGGGTCTTTTTTCCTGTGTAATTCTTACCGCTTCATCATATCTCCAATCTTCTATAGCCTGGGCATGACCACTAAGCAAAATATCAGGAACTTTTAATCCTTTATACTCTTCTGGTCTTGTATAAATTGGCGGGGAGAGTAAGTCATCCTGAAAGCTGTCAGTAAGTGCCGACTGCTCGTCATTTAGTACCCCTGGAATGAGACGAATAACAGAATCTGCAAGTACACATGCAGCAAGTTCACCGCCTGTAAGCACATAATCACCGATAGAAATTTCTTTGGTTACATGCAGCTCTCTTACTCTCTGATCTATTCCTTTATAATGTCCACACAGAAAAATAAGATTTTTCTGGATGGAAAGTGTATTGGCTATTTTCTGATTCAGTGTTTCACCATCTGGTGTCAGATAAATAACTTCGTCATAGTTTCTTTCTGCTTTTAATGATAAAATACAGTTATCTATAGGTTCTACCATCATAACCATTCCGGCCCCTCCTCCATAAGGCTCATCATCTATTTGGCGGTGTTTACCAAATCCCCATTCTCTCAAATGATGAAAATGTACTTCCGCTATTTCCTTCTGCATTGCTCTTTTAAGGATTGATGCCTTAAAAGGACTCTCCATTAATTCTGGTAAAACAGATATTATATCAATTCTCATTGTTCAGTATTATTCTTTTTGTGCGGAACGATAATAAGTCTTAAAGACGAATCTTTATTTATATAAGCCCACGCCCAGTTATAAAAAATGGCAATTTTATTTCTTACACTCAGGATAAGCATAAGATGTAGAAACATCCAGAAATACCAGGCCAGTCTTCCCTGAAATTTAAAATTCCGGAGATCTACTACAGCTCTGTGTTTTCCTATTGTTGCCATAGAGCCTTTATCTTTATATTTAAAAGGTTCCCATGCAGCTGTTTTTAAAAAATTTTTGCCAAGATGCTCTCCCTGAGCGATTGCCACACTGGCCAGCTGTGCATGTCCCTGTGGATATTCTGCTGTTTCCATATAGGCAATATCTCCGATAGCATATATATTATCGTATCCTTTTACTTTATTATATTCATCCACGATATAACGATTCCGCATAATATGCTCCTGCGAAATACCTTCTATAATGTTTCCGGTAACTCCAGCAGCCCAGATAACATTGTTAGATGGGATAACAGTTCCGTCATGAAGGGTAACATTTTCACCATCATAAGCATCCACCCGGGTATTATTCATTAGTATTACTCCAAGTTGCTTTAGATATTCTTCGGATTTATCCTGTGCTTCCGTACTCATTGATGCCAGAGGCTTGTCTGTAGCATTAATAAGAATAATATTCAGATTTTTAAAGCTCATTTTAGGATAATCCCGTGGCAGTACATCGCGTTTCATTTCTGCAAAAGCACCTGCAAGCTCAGCTCCTGTAGGTCCTCCACCTACAATAACCAGATTCCAGTCACCATCATCACTTCTCTGTCTTTCAATAATCAGACGTTCAAAAGTCATGAGCACATGATTCCGTATACTAATTGCTTCCTGAGTATTTTTCATTCCGTATGCATTTCCTTCCAAAACTTCATTTCCATAAAAATTAGTTTTGCATCCGGTCGCTATAACCAGTTTATCATACTTGAATTCCGCATCTTCACTAATCACCTTATTTTCTTCAGGCACAATCTTTAAGATATCAGTCATTCTAAACTGAATATTTTTCGATTTCTGAAATATCTTTCGGAAAGGAAACGAAATGTTAGAAGGTTCTATACGCCCGCTTGCAACCTGATAGAATAAAGGCTGAAACATATGATGATTTACCTTATCAATCACCGTAATACGTTTTTCTCGTTTCTGGTTTAGCGTTCTGGCAAGACGAAGCCCTGCAAAGCCACCACCTATAATAAGGATTTTTTCACTCATAGTATGGGGAAAAACTGTTTATATGCATCAAATTTACAAAAATAAAAAGGATGTTTTTAAGAATAATTCACTATTTAGACTTCCAAAAACAAAAAGCTTTTAATAGTTTTGCAGCAGAATTTATGCCAAAAAAAGCAACACAAAAGCGAAGAAAAACTATTGCGAAAAAGCGTACAGATGCCCGAAAGAAACTTTGGGTATTATTTGTGATTCTTTTTCTGTCTCTTATCGGGATTGGTTTCTATATGAAAGATCAGGTTATTTTTTACTATGCCATGCATTTCAAAGGCAAAGAAAAACATTCCCTAAAGAACTCTAAAACGGAAGAAGAGCGAATAAACAGAATTGTTTCGCTTTACTCGGATAAAGTTTTTGGTATCGATATTTCCCATTACCAGAGGAAAGAGGATATTAACTGGAAAAAACTGACTATTGCCAACGGATCAATAGATATAAGGTTTATACTCCTTCGTGCCACAATGGGCAAAGATGGCAAAGACCAGCATTTTGATGAATACTGGAAAACTTCTCAAAAGAATGAGCTCATTCGCGGTGCCTATCATTTTTACCGTCCAAAAGAAGATCCGGTACAACAAGCTAACAATTTTCTGGAAACTGTAAAATTAGAATCCGGAGATATGCGTCCTGTTCTGGATATTGAAAAAATCCCCCGGAATAAGAGCCTTGAAGAATTCAGAAGCGATCTAAAAGTTTGGCTGAAAATTGTAGAGGAGGCCTATGGTGAAAAACCTATTATATACACTTACTATTATTTTTACAGAGATTATCTTCAGGACGATTTTAAAGACTATCCTCTTTGGTTGGCCAATTACAATGATGTAGATGTTCCATCTGATAAGGCAGAATGGAGGTTCTGGCAGTTTACAGAAAAAGGTATCGTGAATGGTATCAATACCAAAGTAGATGTTAATGTATTCAATGGAAATATGTGGCAACTAAAAGGTCTTACATTAGATTAAGATAATCGATTTATAAAAGAAAAAAGTGAAGCTGAATAGCTTCACTTTTATTTTCCATATTATTCAAAATAACAAATTGTTACAAAATAGTCCGTATTTCTTTCCAGGAACCTATTCTTCTATAATCAGAATTATCCACATACTGATTATGTGGTTGTGTGAAAAGTAATTTCTCTCCCTGGAAAGTATCTAAATTCTTTGGATAATCATCAATCATATAATCTCCAGTTACCGCTTTCTTACTCCCGCAGAATATAATTTGCTCCCATGTAATAAACGGAAAGTGCTCTGCGAGCCAGTCATATTTCTCCCGTAAACTGTTGGGAAACTCCATCGCCGCAGATAAAATGAAAACTTCGTATTTAGAATTAAGATATTCAATTACTTCTATACTATCTTCCATTACCTGCAGATTTCTAAAAAAACCAGGCTCATGCAAATGTTTATCAACATTGGGAAAAGCAATTGTTTCATCAAGCCCTTTTGAATCTTCTATCTCTTTCCTGATACCGGAATCTCTTTCTTCATATTTTATAAACTGGTGATACACATCTGCCAGTACTCCGTCCATATCTACTAAAACTCGTTTCTTCATTATTTTAATTTTTCTGCTAATAATTTTTCCAGATCCTCTACTGAAATATCCTTTTGAACGATAATCCCATTACTGTCTAATAAAAATTTACTTGGAAAGTAAGTTACAACCCATTCATCCGACTGTTTTCTGTTCTCATCCAGATAATTGGCCCAAGTCATATTAAAATCTTCTTTTACAGTTTTCTGCAAATGCGGAAGAGCCTTTATAATGTCTGTAGCAATACTTACAATTTCAAATCCTTTACTCTTATATTTTCCATAAAGCTCCACTAATTTAGGTATTTCTTCTCTACAAGGCTTACAATGGCTAAACCAAAAATCTACCAGGATAACCTTGGCTTCCGGCATTTTAAAGATTACTGGCTTCTGATCGATTGAAGTGACTTTGGGATCCGGAAATTTCTGACCTATAGCAAGAATCTTTGCCGAGTAAATCCCTTTACCTAAAGCCTTACCTGAATAGGTTTCTTTTAAACTTGAAGAAAGATGGTTGTACATTTCTTCGAAGATAGGTTTATAACCTTTACTTTGAAAATCCTTAACCAATTGCCAGAATCCTACAAATGATTTGGGGTTCTTTTTAATAAACTCCAACAGCCGTAATTTCTCCTGTTCTTCTATCTCAGCGCTAATCTTTTCAGATCTTCGGATAAAATCTTCAGGTATTTTATCATAGCTGTCATACTTCTCAAATATTAATTTTTGTTCTGCTCTCAATGAATCGTTTCTGGTACGCAAATCTTTATAAAACATTTTATACTTCTCCACTTCTTTAGCAACAAAACTGTTTTCATTAGCATATTTAACATCATAGTTAGTTGAATCCTTTGGATTTCCCATGGTTAAAAACTGAGCACGGGAATCCAGATAAAAATCTTCTGAAAAATAAAACCCATCCTTTCTGTTAATAAGAAAATTAAAAGGATATATCATTTTATCTTTTGCACTCTTTACTTTGAAAAGAATTTTCTGATTTTTTACCTTGTCATTACTTATTGTAAAATTACCATTAAAGTATTTTTCACTCGGAACTCCACTGGCCAGGCTAATCTTTTTACCATCTTTCTGATAAAAAGTTGTATTGAGATCAAATGTTTGTGCCTGAGCATAAATTCCCAAGATCACAAGAAAGAAAGAATTGAGAAACTTCATTTATTTAAATATTTCAACAAATATTGAAAAATTTTCACAAAGAAATATAGGTGATACAAGAAATATCTGTTAAAATATTCTGTTCGTGGGAACCTTTCTATTTTTTGTATTTTCGCAGTTCAAATTTAGAATCAGGAATGAATTACGTTACCGCAGAAAATCTTACCAAATCTTACGGGATTAAAGTTTTATTCAAAAATATTTCTTTCAACGTCAATGAAGGGGATAAAATTGCTATTGTTGCTAAAAACGGAAGCGGAAAATCTACATTACTGAAAATCCTGATGGGAAAAGAAATTGCCGACAGCGGAAATGTAGTTATCAACAAAGACATTCAGGTAGTCTTATTTGATCAGGAAATAGACTTTGAATCTGATCTGACTATAGAAGAGTTTATGATGACGCTGGATTCTGCGCCAATTATGGCTCTTAAAAATTACCATGCTTCACTTCATTCCACTGATCATGATTTTATAGAAAAAGCACTTGCTGAAATGGAAGCCCATAAAGCATGGGATCTGGAGAACGAAATGAAACAAATTCTTTCTCAGCTAAAGATTACAGATCTGGATGCTAAAATGGGAACATTATCCGGAGGACAGATTAAAAGAGTTGCACTTGCCAAGCTGCTTACGGAAACCCGTGCAGAGCACCGCCACACTCTCCTTATAATGGATGAACCTACCAACCATCTGGATGTCGATATGGTAGAATGGCTGGAAAATTATCTGAGTAAAGCCAAAATCACTTTACTTTTGGTAACCCACGACCGTTACTTCCTGGATAGTGTATGCGATACCATTTGGGAAATGGAAGATCAGGCATTATATCTTCACAATGGTTCATATGCTACTTATCTGGAAAATAAAATGATCCGCGAAGACAATCTGGAAGCAACTATTGATAAGGCCAATAACTTATACAGAAAAGAACTGGAATGGATGCGCCGTCAGCCTAAGGCTCGTACGACAAAGTCCAAAAGCAGAATTGATTCTTTTTATGAAACTGAAAAAGTAGCAAAAACAGACACCAGAAAACAAGCTTTGGAGCTTGATTTTGATATGAAACGTTTGGGAAAAAAGATTCTTGAACTAAGAGATATCAATAAGAGCTACGGAGACAAAGTTTTACTTAAAGATTTTAGTTACCAGTTCCAACGTGGAGAAAAGGTTGGGATTATCGGAAAGAATGGTGCCGGAAAATCTACGTTACTTAATATTATTCAGGAATTAGAGCCCAAAGATTCTGGTGAAATAGAAACTGGCGAAACTATAAAATTCGGTTACTTCTCCCAGAAAGGTTTAAAATACAAGGAAGATGAGAGGGTTATAGATTTTATTAAAGAAATATCCGAAAATTTCCCACTTGCCAATGGCCGGACAATTTCTGCATCTCAGTTTTTACGTTTGTTCTTGTTCGATGATCAAACCCAATATTCACCAATATCTAAATTATCCGGTGGAGAGAAAAGAAGACTACACCTGATGTATGTGCTTTATCAGAATCCTAATTTCTTAATTTTTGATGAGCCTACCAACGATCTGGATTTACCAACACTTACTGTTCTTGAAAACTTTTTATTAAACTTCCAAGGGAGTTTAATTATCGTATCCCACGACCGTTACTTTATGGACAGAATTGTGGATCATGTTTTAGCTTTTGAGGGTGAAGGAAAAATTAAAGACTTTATTGGTAATTTCTCTGAATACAGAGAATGGAAAAAGAATCAGGATAAAAAACAAGATACAACTTACAAAACTCCGGAAGTACAGCCTCAGGAACCAAAGCCTGTTATCAACAACCAGACTTCTTCCAAAAAGAAACTTTCTTTTAAAGAGCAGCGTGAACTGGAAACGATAGAAAAAGAAATGCCTGAACTGGAAAAGCAGAGAAATATCATATTAGATAAATTAAATAATGAAGCAGATTATGAAAAGATATCTGTTTTATCCGCTGATTTAGAGAAAGTTTCGGAAATATTAGAGAATTATGAACTGCGTTGGCTGGAGCTACAGGAAGCTTCCGGGAACTAGTTCTGTTTAGCCCAATACGATCAAAGTCACTATATTTGTCTTTTCAAAAAATAAAATTATGAGCGTTCACATTAGTGCTAATAAAGGAGATATTGCAAAAGTTGTATTACAACCGGGAGATCCGCTACGTGCGCAATATATTGCGGAGAATTTTTTAGAAAACGTAAGATTGGTAAGTAAAACCCGAAACATATTCTACTTTACCGGAGAATATAAAGGAAAAACAATATCAGTTGGTGCCAGCGGAATGGGTTGTGCCAGCATCGGAATCTACTCTTATGAACTATTTACTGAATATGATGTAGATACTATTATCCGAATCGGAACTTGTGGTGCTTACAACACAGATCTGAAACTTTTCGATATTCTTAATGTTGAAAACGCAGCAAGTGAAAGTACTTATGCTAAGTACGCATGGGAAATTGAAGGAGATATCCTCTCTCATCAGGGGAAAGTTTTTGATATGATAAACGAAACAGCTACTGCTCAGTCTATCGTTACTAAAAATACAAATATCCACACAAGTGATATTTTCTACCGCAAGAACCCTTCTGTTCCTGCTGTTGCAGAGAAATATAACTGTTCTGCTGTAGAAATGGAAGCATTTGCTTTATTTGCCAATGCTCAACATTTAGGAAAAAATGCTGCAACAATATTAACAGTTTCAGACATTATCCCTACAAGAGAGGAGATTTCTGCAAATGAAAGAGAAAGAGCTTTAAAGCCAATGATTGAATTAGCCTTAGAAACAGCTATCAAACTATAATCAATAGTTACTAACAATAAAAAAGCTGCATAACTGAGTTATGCAGCTTTTTTTATCTCAGATTTTACCTTAGTTCATTAGCTCCTTGCTGAATAAAGTATTTGGTTTAAGGTAAATTATGTTATTTTGAAAATCAAGTACTGTATTGAATCGCTTTAGCATATCATTTCCCAGGATATGAATTTTAGCAGACCCCATAGGTTTGTTTGCTGTCAGAAGCTGGGCTGGAATATTTTTTAGTTCAGCCTTCCCAATCTTTATCTTTTGCAAATTAGCTGTTATTACAGGAATTTCTTTTCCACTAACCCCACGCAGACTTGTTTTCTTTATAATCTTCATATTCTCCACAGGGAAATTTTTCTCTTTCAGCAAATCATTATCCAACATTACAGATCGCTGATACCCCAAATCAAAAAGAAACCATTCTTTATACCAAACACCATTCTCCCACATATCACATTCAATAAAAGGTTTGTTGTTAAAATACCAGATTTTAAACTTTGAATAACCTTTATCCTTCAATATACTCTTAGGCATCTTAGAATGTACTATCATTTTCTCTTTATCATAATTCAATTCTACCAGCATTCCATCGAAAATATTCCATCCCAATAAACCATCTGCCTCCTGACCTACCATTTCATGATCGTAGATCTCACTTTTATAAGTTCTTTTACCGATTTGTATATCGTACTGTGTACTATAAAGCTGAGGATTAGATTTTATTCTGTTTTTCAGCGCATCTCTTGTAACAGACATTTCTGTAGCTCCGGTATCAAAATTGAACGTAAGAGAATCTTTATGGTTAAAGAATGTCTTGACAAGGTTAGTATTATACTTGTTCACGATAAAAGGAATTGTATCATGAATTTCCGGTTTTGTTTTGCTAAAGTTTTTTACTTCCGGTGCCTGAATTCTGGTATAACATGAATCTTTACCATTTAAAAGTACGATAAAGTCTTTTTTCTCTCCGGACTTCAGGTTTACTACTATAGAATCTATATCGGTTTTGAATACAACCTTTTTGCACTTTGTAATTCTACCTGTCGTATGAATATCGGGCTTTACCTTTGGATTAATACCCCAACCAGATGTCATATTATCTTCTTCATAGATTTTGGCTTTGTTGGAGTTTGCCTTAACAACGGTTAATTTCTGTTGGGAAAAGCATAGAACCATCACAAAAAGTAATGAGACAGAAAAAAAATGTTTCATTTTTACTACAATAATTTATTGACATAAAAATAGAAACATTTTTAATTCACTTCTATAAGAAATAATATTTTTTTATCAGAAATTAATTATCTGTCCGGATTTTGCACTTTCCAGAGCTTTATCAATAAGTTTCATATTCTGTATAACCTCTTTACCAGGAGATGGCAATGGATTACCAAATACAACGTGTTCATATATTTCCTGATAATAATCCATATAATCACCAGCTTTACTACTTTGTGTTATACGAATTGTATCACCATTTTCATCCAGATAATTCAGTATGCTGTCATCTCCGTTAAGAGGTTTTTGCCAGTCCTTGTTAAATTCAGGAATAGCCCCAGCAACCAATTCTGCTTCCTGGTCATCTGTTCTTTCCTGGAGAAAGCTACCCTTATCTCCATGAATTTTGTAAGCATAATGATCTTCTTTGGTAAATACAGAAGCTTTTACACGAACTCTAAGACTATTCGGATAGTACAAAAGAATCTCAAAATAATCGTTGGCATACTCAGTCCCTTTCATTGAGAAAACATCTGCAAATAATTTTTCGGGTTCTCCAAAAAGCTGAATAGCCTGATCTACAAGATGAGCTCCTAAATCATGTAACGCTCCGGATGCAGGTAAGTCCGGATTTTCTTTATGTACTTTTCCGCTTGCCGTAGTACGGAATCTGTCAAAACGTATCTCAGTCTCTTTTATATTTCCCAGTTTTCCTTCAGATATAATATTTTTCACTTGCAGAAAGTCCCTGTCGAATCTACGATTCTGATAAACACTCAGAAACAATCCTTTTTCTTCTGCCAGTTTTACCAACTCTTCGGCTTCGAAAGTATTTACTGTAAAAGGTTTTTCCACAACGACATTTTTGCCCGCTTCTAAAGCCATTTTAGCGTATTCAAAATGCGTCTGTACAGGTGTATTTACGACCACCATATCAATATCCGCATTCTCCAGCATTTCTTCTACTGAACGGTAAATAATTGCATCAGGATATTTATCTTTTGAATCGTTTTTAGATCTCTCTACTACTGCGGACATAAAATATCCGGGATGCTCCTTCAGAAATGGTGCATGAAATACTTTCCCACTCATTCCGAATGCACATAGGCCAACTTTTACTAATTGCATTTCAATTTTTTATCAAAGATATTACATATTCAACTGTCTGATATTACTGAATGATTCAAAATTATCGATAAATAAAAATATAACATTGTAAATCAGATAAATACAAACAAAACATTCTTTTTTTAATAATTCTAAATAAAACATTGCTTTGATGCTAAAAATTTTTACTTTTGCAAAATTATTTTAAATAAGTCTAAATAGATTTAACTCAACAACTTATGAATAAAAGCACTATTGCTCTGGGACTCCTATTGTGCGCTACTTTTGCTCATGCACAGAAAGGAAAATTCATCAAGACTGACACTATTAAAGTTCAGCAGATAGAAGATATTAATCTCCATAAAACAGGAAATCCTAATAAGGCGAAACCATTATCTACCAAATCTAACCTTACGGTAATGGAAACTCCACAACCAATTGCCATTGTCACTCATGAAATCATAGAACAGCAGCAGGCAAAGCAATTAAGTGATGTGCTGCAAAATGTAAACGGAATCTATGTAACATCATCCAGGGGAAATTCTCAGGATAGTTTTGGAGGAAGAGGTTTCAGCCTTGGAAACGATAATATTTATAAAAACGGAGCCAGAATAAATAGTGGTGTATTCCCTGAAGTAAGCGGATTGGAGCGTGTAGAAGTTTTGAAGGGAGCTAATGCGATGCTATACGGAAATACTGCTGCCGGCGGGGTCATTAACATGGTTACCAAGAAGCCAAGATTTCAAACTGGTGGGAGCTTTAGCCTGAATGGCGGAAGCTGGAATACTTATAAACCAACTTTTGATGTTTATGGTCCCATCTCCAAAAGTGCGGCTTTTAGATTAAATGCAGCTTATGAAACAGCTGACAGCTTCAGAGACGGGGTTTCTTCAGAAAAAATCTATTTCAATCCGTCTTTACTTTTCAACATCGGGAAAAAATCTCAGTTGATTGTAGAGGGTGATTACTTGATCAATAATTTCACTCCCGATTTCGGTATTGGAGCTATTACCAACAAAGATGGTAGCTACTCTATGAACAATCTGCTTTCAAGAAATGCTTTTCTTGGAGCAAACTGGCAATATCAAGACGTAAGGCAGACTTCAACTAATATAACATTCAATCACCAGATTAGTAACAACTGGTCTCTAAACGTTATTACTTCTTATCAGAATTACACAAAAGATTACTTCTCTACTGAAAGAGTACAGTGGGAATATGATAAAAATAACAGACTTAACTGGAAAAGACCTCTGAACAAAACATATAACGAACAGAATTATACTTCTTTTCAGGCAAATCTAAATGGGGAATTTAACACCGGAAAAATTAATCATAAAGTTCTAATTGGTGCAGACAGTGATTACGGTTCGGCAGATTCTTATACTTATTTTAACCCTTCCAATAATAAAACCTATGGTACTGGTTATATTTATGGAACAAGCGGGGGTAATGAAGCACTATACTTAGATGATGCTTCTACCTGGAGCAGTGGAAGCATTCCTGCTTCTGCAACACAGGACAGAAACCGTATAAGAACAAGAAGAGTTGGAGTATATGTACAGGACTTTATCAGTCTGACAAAAGAATTTAAAGTTTTGGCAGGTTTACGTTGGTCTTACATCCAAAATATGCCAACCATAAATACTAATTTCAGAACGAATTCCAAAAAATTAGTAGATAATTCTTCAACTTCAGATCAGGCACTATCTCCAAAAGTAGGACTAGTATATATGCCAAATGATAACCTGTCATTATTTGCAACATATACCAATTCTTTCTCAGCAAATACCGGCTACGACATTAACAGATCTACACTAAAGCCTACTACTATCGATCAGTATGAAGTGGGTGTAAAAAAGAATTTGTGGAACAATGCAATAGCGGTTAATCTTTCCGCTTATCAAATTCTGTATAAAAATTATTATCAGACGGCAGAACTTACTGCTGGAGGACAACCAAACAGTGACCCAAACATGAAGGAATTTGCCGGGAAAATGCGCAGCCGTGGTGTAGAGTTAGACATTACAGGAAACCCGACAAAAAATCTTTCATTAATAGGAGGAATCTCTTATAACAACTCTGTTTATTTAGATACTCCGGATACTTTTGGTTATGTAGAAAATCAGAGAATTGTAAGAACTCCGGCTACAACAGCTAACTTTTCAGCTTTCTATACATTACCAAAATATATCAAAGGGCTTAAAGTAGGAGCAAGCTTATATTATATAGGAGACAGACTTGCCGGATGGAATGATACGAAAGCAACCAACAACACCAGAAACGGAGTATCCAGAATTTTTACGCTAAAAGATTATACAACTTTTGCACTTTCTGTAGGATACGACTGGAAGAAGTTTTCTATTCAGGCGAAGGTTAACAATTTATTTGATACGGTCAATTACAATGTACATGAAAACTACTCTGTAAACCCTATTGCACCGAGAAATTATTACTTTACTTTAACATACAGACTCTAGGAAAAACATCCTGATTCTATTCAGTTATAATAAGCAGCAAATTTAGAATTTGCTGCTTTTCTGTTTATAATGCCAAACCCATTTTATTGAAAATATAACGCAATGGAACAATAATTGTATTTATAATTTTCGTTAAAAAGTTATAAATATACTTGCTGCAGATATTTAACCTGTAAAGTAGGTATATGACCAAATCAAAAAAATTCAAAATTTATTTCTATAACAAAAAATCATACAAAAATGAAAAAGTTAATTTTAAGTACAGCTATTTTAGCAACAGGTCTATTTTCAGTAACAAAAGCTCAGCTACAGAAAGGAAACTGGATGGTAGGTGGTAACATTATCACTTCCAGCTTTGGATTAAACACTGGTGGTGGTTACAACTTCACACTGCAACCAAAAGCTGCATATTTTATCGATGATAACTTTGCACTTGGAGGCCAGGTAACCTTTGGATTTGCAGGAGCAAAAGATGCTGCTACAAAATACACTTACAATGTAGGTCCAATGGCTAGATACTACTTCAATAACGACCAGGTAGACAGCTTATTGAAGCACGGAAGATTCTTCGTAGAAGGTAATGCTGGTTTCGGCGGTACAAGTGAGACTAAAGGAGGAGGTTCTACTACAGGTATTAACCTAGGGGTTGGTCCAGGTTATGCTTACTTCATCACACCTAATGTTGCCGTAGAAGGCCTTGTAAAATACAACGGTGATTTCGGATTCGGAAATAGAGGTACAACTTCTAACATTGGCTTCAATGTAGGTTTCCAGATTTACCTTCCAACATCTAAAGTAAAACAGATCACAAGAGGAGCTCAATAAAATTTACATTTTAATACAAAATGCCAGCCCTAATCCGGCTGGCATTTTTATTTTTGCATAAATTTACAACTATGAACGAAGGATTGAAATACATTGACATTGTATTGGCTGTATTAAAGAGCTGGTATGTAAAATTTGCTGAATTATCTCCAAGACTAATTATTGGGATACTGGTTTTTATATTATTCCTGAAAGGAAGCCGCTATCTAAGTAAAGCAACAGTGAAACTTGTTAATAACTTTTTTCCGGATAGCAGCAAACAGGGAACTGCCGTTGCCTTAGTAGGTGTTTTTCGCTTTCTGATTATTCTGATGGGGACCTTTATCTCCCTGGAAATAATGAACTTTAGTGGTTTCTTATGGAAATTCATCGGAAGTTTAGGAGTTGCCGGGGTTATTGCCGGGGTTGCATTAAAAGATCTTGTATCCAGTATTTTTTCAGGAATGCTGGTAGGTATAGATAAATCTTTTAAAGTAGGAGATTATATTACATTAGGCGCTCATTCGGGTACTGTAACCGAGATAGGTTTCCTTACTACAAAATTGATCAATGATGAAGGTAAAAAGGTTTATATTCCTAATCAGACAATATTCAATGCCCCATTCTATAACATCACTGCTTCTCCACAGCGAAAAATTATTTTTGATTTTGATCTTCCGGCCAGCCAGGACATACAGAAAGCAAAAGACAGCATTTTGGAAGTTATTAAAAATATGGATAAAGCAGACCGGTTGGAAAGTGCAGATGTCATTTTCACTTCACTAAAACAAGGAACCTTTAATATTCAGGTAAAATTCTGGATTGCTATCGGAGCTAATGTGGCTGATACCAAAAGCGATGCTCTTGTAAAAATAAAAGAAAAGCTGGATCAGGAAAATATCGAGCTAAGTTCCCCAATGAGTATAAGTATAGAAAAAGAGTCATAAATAAAACAGCCACTTTAAATAAAGTGGCTGTTTTTTATGTGATTGCAAATTTAATTAAGAAGCTAAAACTTCTTTTACTTTATTTGCAGCTTCTTCTAATGTAATAGCTGAATGTACAGGAAGACCTGAATCATCGATTAATTGCTTAGCTTCAACAGCGTTAGTTCCTTGTAATCTTACGATTAATGGAACAGGTAGGCTACCCATAGCTTTGTAAGCGTCTACAACACCTTGTGCTACTCTGTCACATCTTACGATACCACCGAAGATGTTGATTAAGATAGCTTTTACATTTGGATCTCTAAGGATAATTCCGAAAGCAGTCTGTACTCTCTGAGCATCAGCAGTACCACCAACGTCAAGGAAGTTAGCAGGATTACCTCCTGAAAGCTTAATGATATCCATAGTCGCCATTGCCAAACCAGCTCCGTTTACCATACAAGCAACGTTACCATCTAACTTCACGAAGTTAAGACCAGCTTCACCAGCCTCAACATCCATAGGATCTTCTTCTCTTGTATCTCTTAGTTCTGCCAAGTCTTTGTGACGGTATAATGCGTTGTCATCTAAAGTTACTTTAGCATCTACAGCGATAATTTTGTTATCAGAAGTTTTTAATACAGGGTTGATCTCGAAAAGAGAAGCATCAATACCTACATAAGCATTGTAAAGGCTACCGATGAATTTAACGAATTCTTTGAAAGCGTTTCCTTCTAATCCTAGGTTGAAAGCAATTTTTCTAGCCTGGAAACCTTGTAGTCCGTAAGCAGCATCAATAACTTCTTTGTGGATAAGATGAGGCGTAACTTCAGCTACGTGCTCGATGTCCATACCACCTTCTGTAGAATATACTACGGTATTTTTACCTAATGCTCTGTCTAAAAGAATAGAAACATAAAATTCTTTAGTTTCTGTTTCTCCCGGATAATAAACATCTTCAGCTACCAATACAGAATTAACTTTTTTACCCTCAGCAGATGTCTGTGGTGTAATAAGTTGCATACCGATAATATTACCTGCATTTTCTTTAAGTTTATCCATGTTTGGAGAGAACTTAACACCACCACCTTTACCACGACCACCGGCGTGAATTTGTGCTTTTACAACCCAGCCTTGTGCTCCGGTTTCAGCAGTAAGTTTTTCCGCAGCAGCAACTGCTTCATCCACATTATTAGCTACAAAACCACGTTGTATAGCTACACCGTACTTCGCTAAAATCTCTTTTGATTGATATTCGTGAAGATTCATATTGTTTTGATTATATTTTTATTTTTTAGATTTACAAATGTACAAAATAGACCCGAAACTAAAGAAGGGTGAAATGTTTATTTTTCTTTAATTGAGGCTACTACAGTTTTGAATATTTTTTCAAATTTCGCCTTATCTTTTACCGGGCAGAAGGAATATACAGAATAGGTAGACTTAGCTGTTTTAATACCTACAGTAACATAAGCATACTTGGAAAACTTAGTCTGTTCCTTACCATTATCATCGTAATCGGTATACTTATAATCCCCTTCAAAATTCTGGTAAGCATACTGCATTCCGTTTTTAGCTTCAGTTTTAATATCACCAATCTTTAAAGCAGAATTTCTTTCTAAAGATTCAATTGCTGTAGAGTTGTAATGTTTGATTACATCTTCAGCCGATGCAAACAAAGGAGTCTCTCTCCAGTCTTCTATCGGATCCTGAATAATATATAATGTGAAATCATTTGGCTGATCAAAGATTTGGAAAACAACATTTTCCTGCTCTCCTTCTACTTGTTTAAAGCTATCGGGATAGCTAATTTCAAAAGGTACCCCAACAGTTTTAGTAATATTTTTCTGAGCAAAAGCCCCAACTGATAATACTAAAGCCGCTGTAAAAAGTAATTTTTTCATTTTCTATGTTTAGTTAAATTTTGATTTAAAGATAATAATCATCAGCATCAACCAGCTTAAGATCATAAATAAACCGCCAAGAGGTGTAATTGGTCCTAAAAACTTCAGATTGGTATTCCAGACGTCCTGAAAAGAAAGGAAATATATACTTACCGAGAACAAGAATGTTCCGGCAATCATAAACCAACCTGCGCTTTTTTCAATCCCGGTATCAAATTTCAGGAAAAACCCTATAATCAAGAGATATAACGCCGCATACATTTGGTACTTTACTCCCACCTCGAAACTTTCAAGTCTTTCTACTGAAAGAATCTTCTTAAATGCATGTGCCCCGAAAGCGCCCAGTATTACTGAAAGCATTCCATAAAAAGCACCGAAAAATAAAGTTATTGTTTTCATTCTTATTGAATTTATTTCTTTCTCAATTTCTCCAGTTCAGCAATCACCTCATGGTGACTCACTGTTTTATCTTTGAAGTAATTTACAAAATGTTGTTTCTCTGCTTCTGTTGCACCGAACTGATTCAGGATATTGAACAAATGCATTTTCATATGCCCTTTTTGTATACCAGTAGTTACCAATGAACGAAGTGCTGCAAAATTCTGGGCTAAACCAGAAACTGCAATAATGCTCATAAGTTCTGGCGCAGAAGGTTTTCCTAAAAGAGCTAATGAGAATTTCACTAATGGGTGCAGATTTGTTAACCCACCAACAACTCCAACAGAGATAGGAAGATCTAGCCAGAATCTGAAAACACCATTATCGGTTGAACAATGCGTTAAACTTGTATATCTTCCGTCTTTGGAAGCATAAGTATGTGCACAAGCTTCTGTTGCACGGAAGTCGTTTCCGGTAGCAATAACAACCGCATCTACCCCATTCATAATTCCTTTATTATGGGTTGTAGCACGATAAGGTTCGATCTCTGCAATATTTACAGCCTGCTTAAATTTCCAGGCAAATTCTTCCGGAGCAATTCCACTATCATCGATAAGATCTTCAATTTTACAAGAAACCTCAGCTCTGACAACACAGTCTGGTGTAAAATTGGACAGGATATTCATAATAACACGAAGGGAATCTTTCTCTTCCTGTGTAAATTTATCAGATATTTCAACTTCTTTTTTCAGGGTTTTACCAAACTGCTCCAGGCACGAGTTGATAAAATTAGCTCCCATACTATCTTTGGTATTGAAAGAAGCTTTTATTTGATAATAATCCTGCATTTGTGCAGTCTTGTCCACCAATTCAATATCCAGAATTCCGCCACCACGTAAACGCATATTCTTTGTAATATCCTGGGTATCGTCAAATAATTTTTGCTTTAATACATGGTTAAAGAATGACTGAAGTTTTACACTTTCTCCACTAAATGTAAAGTGGGTATGTCCCAGTTTCTTTTCGTTGATCACTGTCGTTTTGAAACCTCCTTTATCCAACCAGAATTTTGCGGACTTGGAGGCTGCCGCCACTACAGAACTTTCTTCCACAGCCATTGGAATTGCTTTTAATTCTCCATCAATCAGGAAATTAGGTGCTATACCATAGGGCATATAAAAGTTGGAAATGGTATTCTCTGAGAACTCTTCATGAAGTTTCTGAAGGTCTGCATTCTCATTCCAGTATTGCTGTAATATATCTGTGTATTGTTGGTTGCCTTCCAGATAAGTACTAACTAACCAATCGATTTTCTTTTGTTTGCTAAGCTTTGAAAAGCCTTCTATAGGCTGATGTTTCATTATTTTATCTTATAAAATATCCTCCCAAAGATACAACATTAAAAACAAAGAAAGCAGATGCGGTGCATCTGCTTTTTATCATGAATTGTAGTAATATACACATTTATTCGGCTTCCAACTGAGCGGCTAAAAATTCCCATTCCTGTAATGCAAGATCAAGATCTTCTTTCAGTTTTTGGTATTTTTCTAATTGTTCCTCTGTAGGATTTTCTTTAGAGAACCCCTGTTCCATAGCTTCTATCTGACTTTCAAGTTCATTGATTTTCTGCTCGGTTTTAGAAATCTTATTCTGAATATTTTTCTTCTCTTTGCTTACGAATTCCTTTTTAGATTCAACAGGTTTTGGTTCCTCTTTCACCTTTGGAGCAGGAGTTTCTTGTTTCGCTTCTGCCAATTTAGATTTCTCAATTGAAACTTCACGAATACTTTCTTTTTGTCTGTACTCCAAATATTCGTCAATATTTCCAAGATACTCTTTCATATTCCCATCTCTGAACTCGAAAATCTTATCGGATAATCCCTGTAAGAATTCACGGTCGTGAGAAATCAGAATCAAAGTTCCTTCAAACTTCTGTAGTGCTATTTTAATAATTTCCTTGGACTGAATATCCAAGTGGTTGGTAGGTTCATCCATTATCAATGTATTGAACGGACGTAACAATAGTTTACAAAGAGCCAGACGGTTTCTCTCTCCTCCTGAAAGCACTTTCGTTTTCTTTTGGACATCTTCTCCCTGGAAAAGGAAAGATCCTAACAGGTCTCTAACCCTTGGACGTGTTTCTTCTGTAGCGGCATCTTCGGCTTCTTCCAAAACAGTTTTATTAGGTGACAAAACTTCTTCCTGATTCTGAGCAAAATAACCGATATTCACATTATGTCCCAGGTTCCATTCTCCGGAATAATCACGGATTTCACCAGCTAAAATTTTCGCCAGTGTTGTTTTTCCCTGTCCGTTCTGTCCTAATAAAGCAATCTTCGCTCCTCTTTCTATGAAGAAATCTACATTATTGAAGACCTGTTTTTTACCATAAGCCTTTCCTAGCTTTTTAGCTTCAAAAATTACTTTCCCGGGAACAACAGACTGTACGAAACGAATATTGAATTTGGAAACATCATCATTTTCTACTTCAATTCTTTCCAGCTTATCCAGCTTTTTAATAAGGGATTGTGCAAAAGCAGCTTTAGAAGCACTCGCCCGGAATTTATTGATCAGATCTTCAGTATGCTTGATTTCTGCGTCTTGATTTTTCTTTGCCTGAATCAGCTTTTCTTTTCTGTCTTTTCTTAGTTCAAGGTACTTGGTATAATTAGCTTTATAGTCGTCAACTTTTTTGTTATTGATATCAAAAGTACGGTTACAAACTGATGTCATGAACTGCTTGTCGTGGGAAACCAATACAATAGCCCCCGGATAATCTTTCAGGAAGTTTTCCAACCAGATAATAGATTCCATATCCAAGTGGTTGGTAGGTTCATCGAGAAGCATAATATCATTTTTCTGCAGAAGAAGTTTTGCTAGCTCAATACGCATTCTCCATCCTCCTGAAAACTCATCTGTAATCTTTTCGAAGTCACTTGCTCTGAAACCAAGACCTAATAATACTTTCTCCATTTCAGCATCCAGATTGTATGCATCATGATGAACAAGAAGATCGTTTAGTTCCGTCATTCTGTCAATAAGCTTCGCATAATCATCACTTTCATAATCTGTACGCGTTGCCAATCCAACATTTACTTCTTCCAGTTCGGTCTTCATGGCATTGATGCTTTCAAAAGCCTGCATAGTTTCATTCCATACTGTTCTTCCTTTTACAAAGTCCAAATCCTGTTTCAGAAAACCAATAGTAATACTCCCATCCGGAACAACATCTCCTTCATAGAAGTTAATTTCGCCGGAAAGCATTTTTAGTAATGTCGATTTCCCCGCACCATTTTTACCAACCAAACCAATTTTATCATTCTTCTTAATGGTAAAATTCACATTCTGGAAAAGATAATTTCCGGCATGATGCAGTCCTAAACTTTGTACTGAAAGCATAATAATTTTCTGTATTAAACGATTCTCTCTAAGAATCTGCAAAAATAGGAAATCTATTTTTTATCCAAAGCCCTGATTTTCTTTTTGTTCATTAAAAGATAATATTCTATTAAAATACTGTAAACACTAAAAAAATATTTTTGCCGCAACTTAATCAACTACTATAATGAGAAAAAAACTTTTATCCATGGTCGTATTAGCAGCTTTGTGCGCTTGCAACAACGACGACAACCCTTTTAAATCTGTTAGCTATCCCGATATGACAGAGGCTTCCGAACCAAAAATCATCAACGACATCAATGGTGTTAAGGTTTACAATGGCGGCTACGGATCTTCACTTGTACAGGATCCGCAGGACAAATCCATTTTCTATATGCTGACAGACAGAGGTCCTAATATTGATGGTCCTGTTAAAGATTCAAAAGTATTTTCCAACCCCGACTTTACACCACAAATCGGGAAATTTCAGTTAAAAGACGGGAAATTAGTACAAATTGGTACTATTTTGCTGAAAAATGCAGCCGGAAAAAATCTTACAGGGCTGCCTAATCCTATAGGTTCTGGTGGAACAGGAGAAATCGCTTATGATACCAAAGGCAATGTTCTGAGCAATGACATCGACGGCTTGGATTCAGAAGGACTTGCTATAGCTCCGGACGGTACATTTTGGGTAAGTGATGAATATGGTCCGCATATTATTCATTTTGATAAAAACGGAAACACTATTGAAAAGATTAATCCATTTAATACATCGAGAAAAATCCCAAAGGTTTTTGCTAAAAGACGTCCTAATCGCGGTATGGAAGGCCTGTGTATTACCCCGGATGGTAAAACACTGGTAGGCATCATGCAGTTTCCACTGTACAATCCATCTTCAACTGATATGAAAGGTTCTTTAATTATTCGCATCATTACTTTTGATATTGCTTCGGGCAAAACGCAACAGTTTGTTTATCTTATAGAAAACAAAGATCTACAGGCAGTTAGCGAGATAGCCGCTATAGACAACAATAGCTTCCTTGTACTGGAACGTGACGGAGAGTATGCTACTTCAGCAAACAAAGGTTCTGTTTTTAAGAAGGTATACAAGATTGAGCTAGATGGTGCTACGGATGTATCTGATCCTAATAATGGTGAAAACGGGAAACTGTATAATGGAAAATCTTTGGAGCAGCTTATGAATTTAAGTGGTTTACAGCAGAATAATATAGTCCCGGTAAAGAAAACTCTTGTTCTTGACCTGATGACTGATTTGAATACCATATATCCACATGACAAAGCTGAAGGTATTTTTGTTATCGACAAAAATACAATAGCCATTAGCAATGATGATGACTTCGGTGTAACCGGCAGTGGAAAATATGAACAGAAGATACTTCCTTCATCCAACACTATTGACAGAAATACAATCTATTTCATTAAGCTAAAGAAACCTTTAAAATAAATTTCACGAAAGAGCCTTCAGATGATGTGAAGGCTCTTTCATTTAATAGTTACGTACTGTTACATGATAACAGCTCTGTTGCCTTTCTTTAATATAGTAGAGTTTTCCTTCATCCCTGTAAACATTCAGTACCTTTTCCAGCGCTGCGTCCAGCCTGGGGTTAGACTTATGTCTGTCATTGAAGCGGACATAAGAAATATCAAAAGAATTACCATAATTATGAGAACTGATTCCTAAAGATGCATTAGGGTTTACTCTCCGCAAGCGGCACTGATCTTCCAGAGTTCTGGTAAGAGAGGTAATTGTAAGCGTACTCCCTTTTGTATTTGCATTAAACTTTTTAGCGATGCCCCGAAGTGTCGTTTTGGCCTTTGGAACCAAATAAGCCCGGCTATAATCCAGTTTCTGAATCCGGTAACCTTTCCCAAGACTTCCTATAGAAACAAGCTTTCCTTTTTTAGTGTACTTATTTATACTCTTGGTGTTCTCCAGAATGTTAATATTAAACTTTGCCGAAGCATCTAGATGTTGTTTATAAATAGGGGTTGGCTCTACTTTAAGAACCGTACTAAGATCATAACAACGAGCGGACTGAGACTTGCCTCCTGTCCAGATCAGTACCCCTAAAAAAACAAAAAATAATTTCCTCATTATTAATTTTCATCATTAATAACGTTGTAAAGGCCGTATTTGTTGTATCGATCACTTATTTATTTTCCCTTATTATTTTGCTTCGCTCATAGAAGTTAAAACATCCGGAAAAAATAAAGCTATAACGAGATAAACAATGATCATCACAACAAGTACTCCAATAACACCAAGCACAAGTCCGTTTGGTATATTTCTGTCAGACTCTTTCATAGCTTAATTATTTAATACCTAATAAAGATACGAAATTCATAAACAAAACAAAAGAGAATATTGCTAAATAAGATTCGGATTAACAATAATAATAAAATCCGTTTACAGTTTTCAGAAAGCTATATAAAGTTAAATATGCAACAGAAATAATGTAATTTATTCAATGCCTAGCTTATGATTAAGGCAGTCAATATACAGGCTTTTATTCAGAAAGACTTTATTACCCAACATTCCTGTCATTCCGGAAAATTTCATCATAGAATACTGAGCCTGTGAAAAACCTTCTACATAAGTAACATTGTTTAGTGGTATATCTTTGCTTCCTATTTTTATAAGATTATCTGTCTTTGCGGTATAAGTGATTAAAACATTCTGCCAGGAATTGGCTTTTTCTTTATTAACTTTTGAATCTTTTGACTTTAGGCTTTCCCATATTTCTTTTGATGTTAGTAACTCGTAAGCACTGGTCCCTGAGTCGTAAAGAAATTTTTCTTTATTACCTTTTAGCATTGCCGGAATAATGATATGCCTTTTCTTAAAAGTAAAATCTGCCAGATTTTTCCCAAAACCAATAGGAGTGTCTGTTAGATTAAAAACAATATAATTTTCTTTGAAGCTGATAACAGTTTTTCTGTCTTCAAGAATATCTGCTCCCAGTGTACCGATAATTTTTAAAGAATCATTCTTATGAGAATCTTCTCCGGTATCTATAATTCTGAACTTATCCGAAGTAACTTTTGTATTCCCCAGATAAAATGTTGCTTTACTCCGCTCATTTGAAGTTACAATTCCTTTTATATTCTTTATAGCTCCGGTATAAAACAAAGTATAGGGTGATCCTGTATCAAACTGTAAATAATATACTGTGGAATCACCATAAAAATGAATTGGCAATAGCAGAACATTTTTATTCTCTTCCAGCCAGGTTATAGGAATCTTTCCGCTTTCTTTCTCTATGGTTAAATAGTTATCTTCCGGAGTGAATTTTCGGTCAAAATAAATATAGCCTGATATTATGGCTAGAACTAAAACACCTAAAAAGGCTAGTACAATTTTTTTAAAGATTTTCATTTCAGATTTTTGTACAAGATTCGGATTTATGAATCTGTTTTTCCACAAAAACAATATGACAATCTTACGCCAGTTTTACGTCAAACACTACAAGAAGCTGGTTTTCAACTTAATAAAAATATTGCCGTTTTTATTAAGACAGATACCATTGTGGATAACTACAAATAATTTCAGGCAGATTAATATAACCAGAGGAATAATAAAAAGTGGAAATTTCACAGATAATGCTTTCTGAATAAACGGACTTGTTATCATAGAAACTGAAACGATAAATGCCAGAATAATCTGGGTACTTACAATACATTTTCCCAATTCTCTATTCTTTATATCTTTTGTTTTATAGGTTAGTATCAAGGGAAAGATAATTCCGCCAAGTGGAATAACTAATCCTAATAAAGCGGAAAGGTTGATTAGTTTAGCTCTGTCAACATTAATTGTTTCTTCATTTTTGAGAATTAAATCCTCAGGAGTAGCTTTCAAGGCCGAAGCGAGTGCTTTTAGAGTGTAACCTTTCGGAATATTCCCGGCTTCAATCCGCTGAACAGTTCTTAATGAAATCCCGGATTTCTCTGCAAGTTCAGTTTGAGTCAGGTTTTGCTCTTCTCTCAATTTTTGAACTATTGTTTTCATTTTCTGTTAAACTGGATTTTATAAACTTTGTATAATGTAAAGTAAACAAAATAATAAAAACTGTCAAAGGCTCATTTCTAAATTATGTTTCTTTTAAGCATTTTCTATGATGCTTTTGTAAGTAAATAATCGATCTTCTTCCTTAAACATATTGCATAACAACATAAGATCGTTGGTTTTATACTGAATTGCTTTCTTTTCTAATTGAGATGATATTGTATGGGGAGTACCTATAACAACTTTGTCCAGCAAGGAGTAAAACAAACTCTCATCAACACTTCCTGCAATCAAGGCTTCTACTTCAGCATAAGGCATAAGCTTATCCGGGGCTAATAATTTTCTGGATTGTACAAACTGGTATACCATTCCGTAGGCATTTTTCCGTGCTTGCTCTGTATCTGCGGCTACTGAAACTGATAATGCGACCTGAAAAACCGGTTTATCTGTATATCCATCATTATTAAATTCTTCATGATACAAATTATAAGCATCTTCTCCGGAATTATCGGAAATAAAACCAGCCATTGAATATCCTACTCCTTTAGCTGCAGCTTCCTTTGCTGAACCAACTCCTGAACCCAACCACAGTATTTCCGGGAAGATTAAAGGTTTTTCCGGCTGAGCAATTAAATCTTCATACACAGAGTTTTGTCCAGTAATATAAGCTATTATCTCTTCAAGTTTTTTATTCAGATCGTTAAGAACGGGTGGTTTGTTGTTATTTAATGCTAAAACAGCATCTTTCAGACCTCCCGGAGCTTTCCCCAACCCTAATATAAATCTATCGGGAAACATTGTTGCAAGCATTTTGGACCATTCGGCAATTTTAAATGCAGAATAATTCCGCAGCATAATACCTCCTGTCCCGGCTTTTATCTTTTTTGTTTCTGCAAGGACTATGGCCGTTAGCAACTCCGGGCTGGGACTTCCGTAAGCTGCGACTCCGTGATGCTCGGAATATAATATACTGTGGTATCCGGACTCATCTGCCATTCTGGCAAGCTCTAAGCTATTCCGAAGTGCAAATGCAGCTGTACCTCCTTTAATCACAGGTGACTGATCTAAAATGCTTAATTTCAATTTCATATCAGTAATTTGTTCCGATTATTCGCTATTGTAAATATACTTCATAGATTCATACAACGAAAGATTATCTTAATAATTGTTCACCGATAATCTGATCATATTCGTCCGCTGAAATTCTTATCTCATCGAAAAAAATTTCATTCATTACCCTGCTCTTCTACATTTGACCCATCAATTAAACAACAACAATTAAAATCAGTCAAATGTTAAATAAATTATTCTCTATCTCTGCAATACTTATTTTTTCGGTAGTCTATTCTCAGACAAGTATTACCGGCATTGTAAAGAGCACTGGCAAAACTCCGATTTCGGGAGCAAATATATATCTGGAAAATACAATCCTGGGAGATACTACAAATGAGCAGGGACAGTTTAAAATTAATCTAGAAAAAGATCAGACTCCTGAGAAAATAATATTAATTATAAATGCTACAGGATATGAAAGTAAATCAATTAGCCTGGATAGCAATACACCATCGGTTTTGGATCTGGGAAATATACTGATCGATAAAAAAGCAAAATCCATAGATGAGGTAGTTATTTCTGCCAATTCTTTTAGTTTGGGAAAAAGCAGAGGTGTGGAACAACTGAATGCTCTGGATGTTGTAATGACTGGCAGTTCTAATGGTGATATTATGGGCGCCCTGCAATCCCTACCCGGAACCCAGAAAGTAGGAGAAGATGGTAAGCTTTACATTCGTGGTGGAGACAGTAACGAACTAGGAACCTATATTGATGGTATGCACGTATTTTCACCATATACCGCAAATGCACAAGACACACCCTCCCGTGGAAGATTCTCTCCTTTCATTTTTAAGGGAATCAATTTATCTCTGGGCGGCTATGAATTAGAATATGGGCAGGCTTTGTCATCAGTATTACCAATGGAAACAAAAGATGTTTCCGGTGAATCTAAACTGGGAATTAATTTCTCCCCACTTAGTGTTGGTGGTGGCGGAACTTTGGGAAAAGAGCATCAGTCTGTATCTTTTAACCTCAATTATACAAATCTGGGTTTATACAACCGTATTTTTCCTGACCGCTATACATGGAAAAAAGATTACAGCAACTTTTCCGGGGAAGGACAATTTAAAAATATATTTAAAGACAAATCACAGCTAAAGGTCTACTGGGGCTACAACAGAACTGATTTCAGCAGAGAATACAATGATATAAACACTCTACAATCCAGAGATCTGGGACTGGCAGAAAACAACTATTATCTGAACACAACCTACCAAACAAAACCTAAAAACGGATTACAATATTTTGCAGGACTGGCTTTCTCAAGAGTAGATGACAAATACAGTAATACACAGGTTAGCGGTGATGCTTACAATGAAGCACAACAGGAAATCCATGCAAAATTCAGACTTAGAAAAACATTCTCCAAGTACTATAAATTAACTGCTGGTGCTGAAAGTTTTGTAAGAAACTATGACAATCAATATTATCTGAATGACCAGAAATTGCAGAATCAAAAACTCAATTATTTTATATCAGCAATCTTTGCAGACAATCAGCTAAGGTTACATAAAGGCTTATATACTAATATTTCAGCAAGAGCAGAATATAATGATTACAATAAATCATCTGTTTTCTATCCGAGATTATCATTGGATTATATCAATAAAAAGTTCCAGTCATCATTAATATATGGAAGATATTACCAATTACCAGGAAATGTGGTATTAGCCAAATCTAATAATCTGTCTCAAGAAATTTCAGATCAATATATTGCCAGCTTTAGTTATGACAATCACGGTATCAGCCTGAAAACAGAATTTTATTACAAGAAATATTCAAACTTACATTTATGGAAGGATAATGAGTATACCTCTAACGGATTTGGAGACAGTAAGGGTTTTGATGTTTATTTTTCGGATGATAAGAATATCAAAAATTTCAAATATTCACTTTCATACTCTTACAATGATTCTAAAAGATTGTATGAAAGATATACTGAAACCGCAACGCCATCTTTTGCATCAAAGCATAATATCAGGCTGAATGCACTTTACTACATATCACCTATTAAAACTTATTTCGGAATTACTCACACTTTTGCCAGCGGAAGGACTTACAATAATCCAGGCTTACAAGGATTCAACCAATCGAAAACCCCAGTATACAGCAGCTTGGATGCTAATGCAAGTATTTTGCTTGGGAAAAAGGTGATTCTGTATACTTCTCTATCTAATCTATTGGGACGGGAAAATATTTTCTCTTATCGATTTGCACAGCATCCAAATAATAACGGATTCTACAACAATGAACCTATTACAGCCTCAAGAAACAGATTCTTCTATATCGGTATTTTCATATCACTCAAAAATAATTCAGCATACGATGTCTCGAACTTTTAGTAATCATCTATTCTGAAAATCCCCTGTTACACAATATATAAATACACAATACTTAAAACAATAAAAAACATCAATTTAACTCCAAAAAATAATCTTATGAAACTAAAAACATTACCTCTTGCAGTTTTTATTCTAATACAATTTAACTGTATGGCACAGTCTAGCGTGTCTTCCGAAAAGCAAGAAGACTTTCTGGAGAAGGCTCTGGAGAAGGCGAAAACTGTTCATACAGAAAATTACATACAAAATTCGGTTAATGAAATTAAAAGAATAGAATCTCTGGATTCCAATTACTGGCTACCGTCATACTATGTTAGTTATATGGAAACTTCTATGTCCTTCTTTACTGATCCTGATAAAAAGGAAGCAATACTAACAGATGCTAAAGAACGGATTGAAAAATTATTAGACAATCCTGCTTCTGATAAATCTGAATTATATACGCTATTAGGTTATTACTATTATGCCAAAATTACTCAGGATCCACAGAAAAACGGACAGATATACTACAAAGATGTTATCAGCAATTACCAAAAAGCAATTACTATAAACCCTGCGAATCCAAGACCTCAGTATCTACTGAATTTATTTGAGGATAGAATGAATGGCTTCATGGGGAAAAAAGATAATGATCTTTGCAATAAACTTCAGAAAAATAAAGAATCATTTGCCAGCTTTAAGCCTGCAGGCAAAAACTATCCAACATGGGGAGAAAAGGAACTGC
The DNA here is from genome assembly GCF_002023715.1 of Elizabethkingia occulta. Lineage (GTDB taxonomy): Bacteria > Bacteroidota > Bacteroidia > Flavobacteriales > Weeksellaceae > Elizabethkingia > Elizabethkingia occulta. The sequence goes on along the minus strand of NZ_MAHX01000013.1, from coordinate 97,753 downwards.
TTTCCAAAATCAAAGACAGCTGTAAACAAGATTAGTATGCTTGATCCAAGAGCTTACATTATTTATTTTGTAAGCTTTTCTTTTTTATTCGATAAAATTTACTTCACGGATTAATAATTATGATATTTTTGCTTCTTTCTAAATGATTAAGTAAAAATATGCACATACCTCATCAGAAAATGACTCCTTTTTTAGAAAGAATTTCTAATATAAATTTCGATAAGCATTATACGCCTCTTATAAGAGTCCTATGCCATATGAGCATGTGGATTTTCTTTTCCACATTATTATTTTTATACTATATAATGGAGATAAAACTACCGCTAATAGTTAGTTTCTTAGTCACCTTCAGAGCGGCTATTAATAATATTGTTGTATTTTATTTGCTTTTCTATCTGGTTATTCCTTATATCATTAAAGGTCGTTTTGGGATTTTATTTCTTATCCTATGTCTGCCCCTTGCTGTCTATACATGGTTATTTGTTAACCATTTACAACTTGTTGTACTGAATTATTTTAATATTGATATTCACAATGGGCCCCTAAAGGATATTATAAAGAAAAATGCGGCTTTAAAGCTTTCGGAAGCCTTATCAGTAGAAACTGTATTGGGGAATACGATACAAGTTATTTATTCATTTTCACCGCTATTTTTCACAAAAATGCTTTTTGACGCTACAAGGCTTTTTAGCAGAACTATATTTTTTCAAAAACAAACTTTAGATTTGGAGCTTCAGAATCTAAACATAGAAAAAGATTTTCTTAAATCTCAGCTCAATCCACATTTTTTATTTAATACCATGAACAATCTTTATGGCTTGGTTGTTAAAAATGATCCTTCTGCTCCTCAAACTATTATCAGTATCTCAAACCTTATGGCCTATTCTTTATATGAGTCGGACACCGAAAAGGTCGCTCTCGAAAAAGAATTAGATTTTATCCGCAATTATTTTTCCCTGGAGAAAATGCGACACTCCAAAAACAAAGATATCTCATTAAATATTGATGCTCCTGAGGAAATGCAGAATCTAATGATAGCCCCTCTGCTGACATTTACCTTCATAGAAAATGCTTTTAAATATGGACTGAAAGAACCTGAAAATAATTTTGTGAAAATAAATATAAATATTGTGGATAATATTTTTAATTTTCTCATTGAGAATAACAAAGAAAAAAGCCCATCCAAAAAGGCTGCTCTGGGAGGAATCGGAATTAAAAATATTGAGAAAAGGCTAGCCCTGATCTACCCCGGCAAACATGAATTTAAAATAGAAGATAAAGAAACTTATTTTTCTGTTTCACTATCCATAAATTTAAAATAAAAATGGCTGATAAATTACGCTGTATCGTTGTTGACGATGAACCTATTGGGAAAGAACTGATTGTTGGTTTTGTACAAACCATACCCTTTCTGGAACTAAGAGCCTCCTTTGAGGATCCTATAGAAGCATTAACCTATCTGCAGTCCAACGAAACAGATATAATCTTTAGTGATATTCAAATGCCAAAAATCAATGGTATAAACCTCATCCGTTCTCTTACCAAACCTCCATTAATAGTATTTATCACTGCACATCGGGATTTTGCGTTGGATGGCTTTGAAAATGGTGTTGTTGATTACCTGGTAAAGCCTGTTGCATATGACCGGTTTCTGAAGGCTGTAAACAGGGCAAAAGACAGAGCTGATTTAGCAAGTACCGAATCTTTAAAACCAGAGCTACCTTCCTCTGAATATATATTTGTAAAAGTAAATGGTAAGCTTGTAAAGGTGATCCTGAAAGACATTCTTTACATAGAAGCTTTGGGAGATTACCTGAAAATTGTAACCCCCTCGGAATCTCTTACAACATTAGCAACTATGAAGTCAATGGAAGATGTATTGTTGCCTTTAAAATATTTCAGAATACACAGGTCTTTTATTGTAAAAATAAATGCTATAAAATCCATTTCAGGAAATACAGCAGAGCTGAATAATGGTAAAACAATTCCTATTGCACTGACAAAAAAAGACGAATTATTTAGCCTTTTGGGTATTTAGTTATTTTGAAAATATTATAATCTTATGTATTCATAATTATACTGTACCCAATTGTTGCCTTTTTCATCTTTTCCCAAACTTTTGACAGGCAGTCCTTCTGCATTATAATCTATGGCATAGGTAATAGTCATTCGATTGGTATAAATCTTTTCTGTAAGTATATTGTTCGCTCCAATAAGATCCTGATAACCAAAAACAATTCTTAGATATTTATTCATATTAACAGATGGATTGGATTTACTATCATAAGTATATTCATTTACAGATACACTAGAACTTCCCGCTCCTGATTCAGTCTTTCTGCTAACATTATTTCCGGTATAATCAAAAGTTGTTTTCCAGGGATTACCACAAGGTGGCCCCTCACATATGGATGTAGTTTTCAGGTTTCCATTACTATTATATGTATAATCAATAATTCTATTGAATGCTTTATTTTCATATTCCGCTACAATTTTTATCAACTGATCATTTAGATACGTGAAATTCTCGGTATATTTAATTTCTTTATTCTTCTTATAATGATCTATTTTACTAATTTTTTTATCAGCAGCATATGTGATAGCAGCATATTCACCAGAATTGCCGGAACTTATTTCCACTACATCTCCTGTAGAATTATATTTATAAAAAATTGAACTTATATATGGAGAAGCAGGATTGTCAAAAGAAGTAACCGTTATTCTACTGATCATCATTTTCTTTTGTTCCGAAGAATCATTATTATCACGATTATTACAAGACGTAAACAATGTAAATACCAACGGTACAAATAATAGATATAGTTTCTTCATTAATTGTTATTTTTAAAGCTATAATAGAAATTGAGAATTTTTGCGGTAATGAGCAAAATAGTATTAGAGATTACTATTTATTGTATTCAAAAAAATCCGTTATAGTATTGCCATGCTGTTGTTGATTAGCATCATATTGCTTAGAAATAATCTGTATAGGATAGTTGTTAGCAGAATAAGAAATATTATTAATGAATTTATATTTAGTAAGCACGCCAGCAAGCGAGATATTAGTTATATCCATTGTCAAAATATTATTACTGGTGCCAGTTATACTCTCCGGCAGTTCTTCTGATGAAAGAAAAGCCTTAATCTTATCAACTCCTAAAATATTTTTAAATATGTTATTTTTATCATCATAAGTATAAACTATAGATGCTTTTCCATCTGGCTTATCATTAGAATAAAAAACTACTCCTTCAGAAACAATATTACCATTATTCAGCGTATAAGTTATTTCTCTTTTACTATAACTAGGCAATCCTGAAAATGTAAATTTCTTTATCTCTGTGCAATTAATTACATTGGTACTTGGGTAAGAATAACTGAAGGTTCCATTATAGTCTCCTCCATTAGAAGATACATTCGTTAAATTTCCGTTACTATATGTAAGTTCGACTGTTCTGTACTTTTCTCCATTTGCATTATAACTAGTTACTTTAGTAATAAGTCCTCCTGTATATTCAATTGTCATTTTTGATATCGATGAACTTATTTCAAGTAATTTATTTCCATTATATTTAATTGTTCTCACTCCATAACTTCCAGATACCTTCGTTGGTAAAGTTGGTACTTCTTTTGGAGGATCAACAACGACTTCGTTTGTATTATCACTACTTCTACTACAGCTTGCGAAGATTAAAGTTAAAGAAGCTAATAAAATTATTTTTTTCATATCTGTTTTTATATTATTTGCTGCTATTTAATTAAAGAAAAAATATTTTTCACTTTTTTGGGACAAATATACTTTTTCTAAAGAAATGATTCAAATAATCGAAATAAATCTATGTAGACAGGTAAAACCAACCGACAAAAGTATAAGTCAATGAATGAAAATTACTTTATAAAACAACTAGCTTTTAGTATAAAAAATTATAACAAAACTAAATCAGAAGTTTATACTTTTGTTTGCAGGAAAAAACATTTAAGTTTTAGGCTATAAAGACACATTATATGATAACGATTAACAGAACTGATTCAGAGAATAAAGATTTTCAGGATTTAATATATAAGCTTGATACAGATCTGGCGGAAAGAAACGGAGAAAAAAATGATTTCTTTGCTCAATTTAATAAAACCAATCTAATCAAAAATGTTATCGTTGCTTATTCCAACAACATTCCTGTAGGCTGCGGTGCAATAAAAGCATATGATAACAATACTATGGAAGTAAAAAGAATGTTTGTACTAAAAGAGCAGCGTGGAAAAAATATTGCCGGAACAATTTTAAATAATCTGGAACAATGGGCCAAAGAGCTATCTTACAACAAATGTATTTTAGAAACAGGAGATAAAATGCCTGAAGCTATAGGCCTATATCGTAAAAGCGGATATAAACAAATTCCAAACTACGGGCAGTATGAAAATGTAGAAAGCAGTCTTTGTTTTGAAAAGACATTATAAATTAATACAATATCCAAATCAAACTATTCTAGTTTGGAATAATAAATATATGGTTGATTTAAATGGTTAAATAAAAACCTTTAATTTTCCAACCAATTTTTATAAGCTAAATCATAACTCAATATATAAAAGCACAAATGGAAAATCAAGAAAAATACGACACTTTAATCAGCACTATCTCTAAATACATCAATTTACATACAATTCCTTTCCAAAAGGACGAAAGAGGCTATGTACGTATAGATGAGCGTAAGAATATGTATGGAGGAAAAGGCATTGTATACATGCTGCAGATGTTTGGAGAAAAGGAGCTGGCAAACAACCGTATTGGCGCTTATATGGTATTACTAAACAAAGGAGATGAGTCTGGATTTCATACCCATGGAGACAGAAATGAAGAAGAAATCTACCTTGTTATTCACGGATCGGGAGAATACCGGGAGCGAAATGGTATGAATCAATCGATTAGAAAAAGGATTCTTCAAAAAGGGAATATCGCTGTTATAAATTCATATGGGTATCATTCAATTGAAAATATTAATGATGAGCCATTAATAATATTTGCGATAACAACTAATATAAAATAAGCTACAAACAAACACTTAATTGCAAAAATCTGCCATTATTACAGAGCAGGTAAGTTTTAAAAATCGAATAAAAATAACCTAATATATTAGGTTATTTTGGTTTTGGATAGTATTTGGTGAGTTCATAAGAATAGACAACGCTTGTAATTTTCCATTTGCCATCCACTTTTATCAAGTGCCAAAATTCTTTTCCCCAGTTGGTCATTTTATTATTAAACCAAAATGAATAATTGAATGTCACGCTGGCAATAACCTCATCATTAATAATCTGAACATCTTCGAATTTCTCTTCAGTACTGTCCTTTTCTTCAAGAATACCCCGAAAGAAAATTTCATAAGTATCTCTGAAGAAGTTTTTGGTATTTGCAGGGTTTAGTTCTAATCTCTTTTGCTGTGTCTTATCTTTCACCAATCCAATCCAAACAACTGGGTTTTCATGAAACAAACTATAAAACGTTACTGAATCTTTTTTGATAATACTTTCTTTAAATTGCTGAACAACTTTATTAATTTCAGCTTTTTCTCCATTATGGTTCTGTGCAAATGTGAAGCTAAAAAAGCTAAGAGACAGTACTAAAATAATTACTTTCATAGATTTTAATTTATATGAGACTGAATAATATTTCTCTATAAAATTAAAAATTTCCCAGACATATCATAACATAAATATTTATTAAATAATAAGTTACAGAATATTTAACAGTAATATTTATAAATAAAGATGAAAATCCTTATATAACTTTCAACCTGATTATAAAATCGGCAATAAATAAAAAAGCAACCAACTGAATTTCAGATGATTGCTTGTCTTAAACTGTAGACCCACAGGGATTCGAACCCCAGATGACTGAACCAAAATCAGTAGTGTTACCGCTACACCATGGGTCTCTGTTTTATTGTGGTGCAAATTTACGACAAATTTTCTATTTTGCAAGAACTTCGTAAAAAAAATACACACTTTTTTCTTTTAGACACGCTATTCAGCTGAATTTCAATATTAAAAAATACATCGTAATTTTTATCCACAGAGTGGTTTTAGTATATTTATTTCCGTAATTTTGAAAAAATTAAATTTTAGATGAGCAATACAGACGATAAGAAAAAAGCACTGGCACTTGTGCTGGAAAAGCTTGATAAAACCTACGGAAAAGGAACGGTAATGACTTTAGGAGAGGATTCTGTAGACCACTCTATCGAAGTTATTCCTTCAGGTTCTCTAGGACTTGACCTTGCATTAGGTGTTGGTGGTTATCCAAAAGGAAGAATTATCGAAATCTATGGACCTGAATCGTCAGGTAAAACAACCTTAACGCTTCATGCAATTGCTGAAGCTCAAAAACAAGGCGGAATTGCAGCATTTATTGATGCCGAGCACGCCTTCGACAGAAATTATGCAGCTAAACTGGGAATTAACTTAGAAGACCTTATTATTTCTCAGCCGGACAATGGCGAGCAGGCTTTGGAAATTGCGGATAACCTGATCCGTTCAGGGGCAATTGACATTGTTGTAATAGACTCTGTAGCAGCTTTAACACCAAAAGCGGAAATTGAAGGAGAAATGGGAGATTCTAAAATGGGTCTTCATGCAAGATTAATGTCTCAGGCACTAAGAAAGCTTACAGCTACTATTTCCAGAACAAAATGTACCGTAATCTTCATTAACCAGTTAAGAGAAAAAATCGGTGTAATGTTCGGTAACCCTGAAACTACAACTGGTGGTAATGCTCTTAAGTTTTATGCATCTGTAAGAATTGATATCCGTAAGGCTAGTGCACCAATCAAACAAGGTGATGAGGCTGTAGGTAGCCGTGTGAAAGTGAAAATTGTAAAAAATAAAGTAGCACCTCCTTTCAAACAAGCAGAATTCGACATTATGTACGGAGAAGGAGTTTCCAAAGTAGGGGAAATTCTGGATCAGGGTGTTGAATTAGGAGTGATCCAGAAAAGCGGTTCTTGGTTCAGCTACAATGATACTAAACTAGGTCAGGGTCGTGATGCGGTAAAAGACGTTATCAAAGACAATCCGGAGCTTCAGGAAGAATTAGAGGAAAAAATCAAAGAAAAGATCAACGGAAACTAGTATGATCTGAAAACTGAGATTTAGAAATACAATCTCTCATTTTTCTTCACAAAACATAAAAATGCCATTCTGTCACTTTTTGCAGGATGGTATTTTTTTTGAAAAAATTCGTCTGTAAATCATAAATAAAAAAATCTAAATAATTATGGCAAAAGGAAATATCAATGTATCGGTGGAAAACATTTTCCCGCTTATCAAAAAGTTTCTTTACAGTGATCACGAAATCTTCTTAAGAGAGCTTATTTCTAATGCAACAGATGCTACGTTAAAACTAAAGCATCTTACTTCTATCGGTGAAGCCAAAGTAGAATATGGCAATCCAAAAATTGAAGTTAAAATAGACAAAGACAACAAAACACTTCACATCACAGACCAAGGAATTGGTATGACTGCTGAAGAGGTAGAAAAATATATCAACCAGGTTGCCTTCTCCGGAGCAGAAGAGTTCCTGGAAAAGTACAAGGATTCTGCTAAAGATTCCGGAATTATCGGACACTTTGGTTTAGGTTTCTATTCTGCATTTATGGTTGCAGACAAAGTGGAAATTATTTCTAAATCATATAAAGAAGGAGAATCTGCTGTACACTGGACTTGCGACGGAAGCCCTGAATTTACACTGGAAGAAACAACTGCAAAAACAGATCGCGGAACTGAGATTATTCTTCATATCGCTGAAGACTCAACTGAGTTCTTAGAAGAGTCCCGTATTCGCGAACTACTTTTAAAGTATAACAAGTTTATGCCTGTTCCGATTAAATTCGGAATGAAAACTGAAACCTTACCTCTTCCTGAAGGGGCTGCAGAAGATGCTAAACCTGAGACTATAGAAGTAGACAACATCATCAACAATCCAAGTCCGGCATGGACAAAGTCTCCAAGTGAGCTTACAAATGAAGATTATCAGAAGTTCTATCACGAATTGTATCCAATGCAGTTTGAAGAACCTCTATTTAATATTCACCTAAATGTTGATTATCCATTCAACCTGACTGGGATTTTATTCTTCCCTAAACTGGGTAACAATCTTAATATAGAAAAAGATAAGATTCAGTTATACCAAAATCAGGTTTTCGTAACAGATGAAGTAAAAGGTATTGTTCCGGACTTCCTGATGTTACTTCGCGGGGTAATCGATTCTCCAGATATTCCGTTAAATGTTTCCCGTTCGTACCTACAGGCTGATGGTGCTGTAAAGAAAATCTCTTCTTACATCACAAAGAAAGTGGCAGACAAAATGGTTTCATTAATTAATGAAAACCGTGAAGATTACGAGAAGAAGTGGAATGACATAAAAGTAGTTATCGAATACGGAATGATCTCCGAAGATAAATTCTATGAGAAATCTGACAAGTTTGCACTTTACCCGACAACAGATGGTAAACATTACTTATGGGACGAACTAACCGAAAAAATAAAACCAATACAAACCGATAAAGACGGAAAACTGGTTATTCTGTATGCATCCAACACCAACGAGCAGGATAGTTATATCCAAAATGCTAAGGCTAAAGGATACGAGGTTCTTTTATTAGACTCTCCAATTATCCCGCATTTGATCCAGAAGCTTGAATCCTCTAAAGAAAACATCTCTTTTGCAAGAGTAGATGCAGACCATATCAACAATTTGATTAAAAAAGATGAGCCTGTAATTGCTAAATTGAATGACACAGAAAAGGAAACTTTGAAAAAATCTGTTGAAGAAGCCGTAAACGATCAGGCATACACTGTACAATTAGAAGATCTGGACAGCGATGATGCACCGTTCATTATAACCCAGCCAGAATTTATGCGTCGTATGAAAGATATGCAGATGACTGGCGGGGGCGGAATGTTTGCAATGGGAGGATTCCCGGATATGTACAACCTTGTTGTAAATGCTAATAGTGATCTGGCTAGTGGTATCCTGAAAACTGAAAATACTGAAGATAAAAATGCTTTGGTAAAACAGGCTTTGGATCTGGCTAAGCTTTCCCAAAACTTATTGAAAGGAAAAGATCTTACTGACTTTATCCAGAGAAGTTTTGCACAACTGAAAAAGTAATCTTTTTTTCATATATATTCAATGAAACCTCATAGGAGATCCCAAATCCTATGAGGTTTTTATTTTAAACAATTCTGTAAAAATTTAAGATTTACCAGCTCTTACCGCTGGTAATATATATTTAGCCATAATTTCAAAAGCCTGTTTTGCTTTATAACTGCCATAATTGCTCTGAGTAAATACAACCGTTAGATTTAGATCTCCGATTATAAATATATACTGACCTCCATTTCCCGATGCAAACAATAAATTCTCGGCAAAATCATTTGTCTTTAACAATTCTTTGTACCAATAAAATCCATAATACGCCGGCTGTGGAATACCTATCTTGCTTCTGCTGGATTTTATAAAAGAAAATTCAGGAATAATGATATCACACTTTGTAGAGTTATTAATCCATTTAGCAGAAACGATTTGTTTATTTTTCCACCTTCCATTGTTCTTTATCAACTGGCCTATTTTCAACATATCTTTTGGCAGAATATAAAAAGATCCAGCTGTCATTGCGTTTCCTGACGGATCAATAGTCCATTTGTAATTTATCATCCCTAAAGGATCGAATAGGTATTTTTTTGCAAACTCAGGAACACTCATCCCCGTAGCATTTGCAATAATACCACTACAGATCATTGTATTAATTGATGAATACGACCATAATTCTCCAGGTTTGACTTTCATAGGAAGCTCTAAAGAAAATTTCAACCAGTCATGAGAAAGACTCATATCATCTTCACATACTTTGGTTTCATTAAATTCTTCACAATCAATTCCAGACCTCATCTCAAGCAAGTCTTTAATAGTTATTTTACTTTTAAGAGGATCAGTTCTTAATACCGGATTATTTGGGAAAAATTCATAAACTTTTTGATTTACACTTTTAATAAAGCCTTTGTCAATAGCAATACCTACCAATAGTGAAGTAACCGATTTAAAGGAGGATCTGGAGTCATGCAGGGAATCTTTTGTGTATCCATTAAAATAATTTTCATACACTATTTTAGAACCTTGGGCTATGATTACCGAATTAATTCCATTGTATTCATTTTGGTTAATCGCATTTGACATCTGGTTTAATAATAATTTTCCCGGAGCTTTAGCTATTTGAGCTTCTAAAGCTGGAAAAATCATTATCAGAAAGATCGTTAATAATCTGTTAGTCATAGTTATTTTATATAAATGTACTCTTTACTACATTTACAAAATTACACTATTTAACTATATCATTTTCTGACATTTATATATTAGTACAAAAACTATGGCAACTTACTAATCGCTTTTAGGATCTCAGTAGTATTATTTTGCATACCACCTAAATGGGCACCAGTATATTCAATAAATTGCCCAGTCCGTTTTTTAAACCTCATAGGTTTAGGTAACCTATGAGGTTTCTATTTTTTTAGCCGGCTGTATTCCCCAATCCAATATTAATTTATTTTATATCTTCAGTGTTATTAAACTATGTGGATTCAATGATTTAAAAATTTTTGCCCGTATGGTATGATGGCAGTATTGGAAACAACTGCAAACGCTTAATCTAAGCGTTAGGACACCTAAACCATTCGGGTTTTACTATTTCCTAAAATTAGATTATGAACCCAAAGAAAACTGCCGTAATATTGAACGGCAAAGAAGTTGAGCTAAAAGACTGGCTTGTTTCCATTAGCCAATCGGGCTCTGGCCACACGAATGCTAATATCGAAGTACGAGACTACTCCGATATAGGTTTTAAAATTAAATCTATTTTGGCAGTATGCATGCAGGCGTTGGAAAGTCTGGACAACGGATCTTCTCTTGCAGAAACTTCCGATCTCTGCAATGTTTTACAGATTGCATATGATTTGATTCCACATTTAGAATTACTCACTTATATTCAGCAGGCTGTATCAACAGAAACATCTGAATAAAGTAGATTAAAAAAAATTAGTTATCACTTATTAAAACCTCATAGGTTTCAGAAACCTATGAGGTTTTTATTTTAATTAAAGGCTTTGAATAGCTTTTAGGATTTCAGCAGAATTATTTTGCATACCGCCCAAATGCGCTCCTACAGATTCGATAAATTGTTTTGGCTCTGTAGCATTGTCGAAAACTAATTTACCCTGTTCATAAGGAACTTCTTTATCCTCTTTACTGTGGATAACTATTTTAGGAAGCTTCCCAAGTCCTTTTATATCTTCCTTTGCTGAATAAGGAGAAACCATACCTTTCAGGATCATATCTTTATACTGAGGTGCATAGAACGAAGCTATATCAGTAAACGAAGCCATTGGACTGTCTAAAATTAAACCTGAAATTTTATCCACATTATTTTTTGCCAGATGCGTCGCAATCTGTGATCCTAAAGAGGCTCCATAGATATAAACTTTAGTATTTTTGATATCTGGCCTGTTGATAAATTTATCGAATAGCATCTGGCCATCCGCAGCTACATTCAGATGAGTAGGTTTTCCGGTTGACTTTCCATAACCGCGAAAATCTATCATCACTACCTGAAATCCTGCATCCACTAAAGGTTTTGTAATATATTGGTAAGTAGTTACATTCCCCCCTGCACCATGAAAAAAGAAAATAGTTTTCTTAATCTTTTTAGTCTCAGGTTTCACAACATAAGCAGTAACAGTATCCTTTTCAACCGGAACAGCAATATATTCAACTTTTGAAAATTCAAGTGGCTTAAGTTTTTTCCCTGGCTGATAAAACTTATCGTCCATTTGTGCATGAGCGAAACTTAATAAGAATAAAAAAAGAGCTGAGAAAATGTTGATAGCTTTCATAGTATTTGATTTTTAAATTATGGTTCAAAGCTACCCTACCGACCACAGAAAAGAAAAATAATATCGCTGAGCTGTTATTTTAAAATACCGAATAGTAAAAATCCTGAACTCAATTTTTTTTAAACATTCACAATTACCTTCCCTACTACCCTTCCGGTTTCTACTTCTGTATGAGCTTTCCCCATTTCTGAAAAACTAAATTCCTGATGAATATGAGGCTTTAATGCTTTAGTTTCTAGTAAATGAGCTATAGTTTGTATGGTCTCTTTTTTTGAAGACACTAAATAGAACTGTAAATCGACATTTTTTTGTGCAGCTTTTTCCAATGCTTCATCCGGAATATCTCCGGAAGGTAATGTTATCACAATTCCGTTATCTTTCACTACATCCAATGATTTTAGTAAAGTTTCACCAGCAATACCATCCAATACAACATCAATATCTTTAACTAAATCTTGGATATCCCCTTTTGTATAATCAATGTGTCCATCTGCTCCCAGCGACAATACAAAATCTTTATTTTTTGCAGATGAAGTTCCTATAACATAGGCACCTAAATGCTTAGCTATCTGAACAGCATAATGTCCTACACCTCCTGAAGCCGCATGAATTAATACACGATCGCCCTTTTTTACTTTACCAATTTCGGTTAATGCCTGATAAGCTGTAGAAGCTGCCAGAGTTGCTGCAGCGGCTTCCTGAAAAGATATGCCTGCTGGAATAAGTGCCAAGTGCTCCGCTGGTGCAGCTACGTATTCAGCATAAGCTTTTCCGTTTCCAAAGAAGTTAACCATTCCGAAAACTTTATCTCCGGATTTAAAATCTTTTACATCTTTACCAACTTCTGTAATTTCACCAGAAATATCCCAGCCCAAAATAGCAGGACGCTTTTCTGCAAATAGCCAGCTTAATACTCCATCATTACGTCTTGCCTTTACATCAACAGGGTTTATACTAATTGATGCTACTTTTACCAACACTTCATTATTTTTTATAGTTGGTATTTCTATTTCTGTTTGTTGCAGATTTTCTACTCCTCCAGCTTCATTTAAAAGAATTGCTTTCATCTGAGTTTTATTTTAAATATTAATAGAGCAAATGTAGAATATTTAGTATCTTTATGTCAAGTATGCACTTTTTAGTACCCTACATACCTAAAATATACTAATGCTGATTATCAGTAAATTAAATTTTAATAAAAAGTGAATAATAATAAATTTATCAACGAAACATCCTGTCCCGTAGACTATGCTTTTAAGCGAATAGGCGGAAAATATAAGGGCAGAATATTATGGCATTTGCATCTTGAAGATATAATGCGCTATGGAGAACTACGAAAAACACTAAGGGATATTACCCCCAAAATGCTTACCCAGACACTTCGCGAATTGGAAGATGACAAGCTACTGCACAGAAAGGTATATCAGGAGGTGCCTCCAAAAGTTGAATATTACCTTACTGAGACCGGAGCCGAGCTTATCCCTTTTATAGAACATTTAAGAAAATGGGGAGAAAAAGAAATGGAGAAAGCTCGAAGTTAGACTTTTATTTATATCCATAAAAAAGCCCTGCCAGGGTTTATGATTCTGGCAGGGCTTTTAAATTCTTCTATATTAAGTATTCTTATTGATTTAGAATTTCTAATACCTGATCTCCTACAGCTCCGCCGGATTGTGGATTCTGACCAGTTACCAATCTGCCATCTGTCACAGCAAACGGTGTAAAATCCTGCTCAGCTTTTACATAATTTGCACCTTTGCTTTTCAGCACATCTTCTGTAAGATATGGCATATGATCTGCCAGCTCAGCCGCAATTTCTTCGGAATTACTAAATCCTGTAAGCGTTTTATCTTTAATTAATAAAGAACCATCGGAAAGTGTAATATTAAACAATCCCACTGCTCCATGACATACAGAGGAGATAATCCCTTGATTTTCATAAATTGTTCTTGCTATATTTTGCAATCCTTTATCTTCAGGAAAGTCCCATACAACTCCATGTCCGCCAGCATAATAAATAACATCGTAATCCGATGCGTTTACCTCTTCCGGCTTTAGTGTATCTGCCAGTTTATTTCTAAAAGTTTCATCAGCATAGTACTTCCAGTCTACCGGCTGTACAAACTGCTGAATACTTACGGGATCCAAAGGCGTATAACCTCCTCTGGGACTTACAAAGTCAACCTCTTTTCCGGCGTTTACCATTTTATCATAAAAATGCACAGCTTCTCCCAACCAAAGCCCTGTCGCTCTTTCCATATTAGGATATTTCTCTACACTTGTCACAACGATTAATGCTTTTTTCTGTTCCATAATATCTTGCTTTTGTATTATTAATATTTACTGATACAAAGTTCGGTTAGTACTAAAAATTATCACAGGACATACCTCAAAAAAAAGTTGTGATCTAGGTCACATATCAGGAAGTATAAAGCCTACTTAGTGTCTCCCGTGATACTCCGAGATAGCTGGCAATAAGCTGTTTGGGAATTCTGTTACTCCATTCTGAATATTGATGAATAAAATCCTCATATCGTTCTTTTGCCGTTTTAGTCATAAGAGCCAAAACCCTGTCTTGTAGCGCACAATAGCCTAAATTACTTTTTACCCGGAAAAAATGTTCTGCTTTTGGTATTCTTCTGCATACTTCATTCATTTGCGTATAAGTGATGGAATATACCTCACTATCATCTATACAATCCACCGCCAATCGGGCAGGTTGATGTTTATAAAAGGCTGTATAATCAGAAATCCACCAGTCTTCTGTAGCGAACTGTAATATCTGCTCTTTACCGGAATCGTCAATCATACCACATTTTAACAATCCCGATTTCACAATAAATAATTCGTCTACCTTTTGGTTTTCCTGAATCAGAAATTGTCTTTTTCTGTACTTCCTGAACTGAAAGAACTCCAGGATTTCTTCATATTCCTCATCGGATAGACGGACAATATTTTCTATATGCTTTCTGAGAAAATCTGACATTATTAAATTTCGTTTAATGGATCCCAAAAAATTTTTCTGAAGTTTTGGATTTTGTTCCCCTTTACTGCAACACCCTCTTTTGCCAGTTTCTTAGTAAAATCAGGAATGCAGGATTCGGCTGTAATCACTCCGGAAGAATTACAAACTCTATGTGCCGGAAAGCCTGCATCATAATGTCGCAATGCATTTCCTACATGACGGGAATGATTGGGATAGCCAACAGCTTTTGCTATAGCTCCATAGGATGTTACCCTGCCTTTTGGTATCATCCTGATAATTTCAAAAACCTGATCTTTAAATTGCTGATCCATGAAGAATGTATTTAATCTAAAGTTAAAAAAATATTTACTAACAATACACCTACTGCTGATCCTCTAATAGGATATCGCAAAACTCGTATCCATAAGATTTTCCATCATGGTTATAAGACTTTTCTACTCTTTCTCCGTTCTTAATACTCAGGTTATTTTGAAATACAGGTCCTGCGTATACAAATGTATGAAACTCACCGTTTTCACCACAAGGATCTACATTTTCAGGAAGCTTATCAATAAGATATTCATCCAGGTCACATCCTAAGAAGTCGGAATTCAGATATTGTTTGTTGATACAACAGATTCTGGTACGAAAGCCCAGTTCTAAGAATTCATATACCAGATTTCGGGTATCTTTTTTCCAAAGCGGAAAAATAGCTTTCCACCCAATTTTTTCTAATTGTTTCTCCCTGTATTTCCTCAAATCTTCCAGAAAGATATCACCAAATACAGATGTCTTGATACCCTGTTCTGTAAATGTGGATAATGTCTGCTCCATTATATTTTCATAGGCAGCCATATCTGAGGATTCGGGTAAATTAATTTTAGTAAGTGGTAATCCTATACTTTTAGCTTGTTTTACTAACAAACTTCCGCTTACACCATGCATAGAAATTCTCTGGTTAACGGCATTAACAGAGGTAAGTAAGCCTTCAACCTGATAGTCTTTGTTATTGATTATATTATAAAGTGCCATTGCGGAGTCTTTTCCACCGCTCCAGTTCATTAATACTTTTTCCTTCATACAGAAGTTAAAGTTACTTGTTATTGGTGAACAGTCAATAGTATATTTCTTTATCCTGAAGAAAAGATAAGCTACAATGTGGAAAACTAAATTTTAGCAATAAGATTTCTGCACAGCTTGTAAAGAGGTTTCTCTATCCATAGATAGATTATAATGGAACAAATCCAAAGCAGTACAAAATTGCGATCGGGCAAATAAAGCAAGGATTTAAGTTTCAGATTGAAGTAACTGATGTGGATAAGATAAAAAACAAAAGAGGCATTTCCCAAAAGAACCAGAAACTTTGTGGATAAAAATCTGGACACCCATGTTTTTTCAGACATTAATCCCCAAAAGAATAATGCTATCGCAACAGGAAGAAACAGCTCATGAATTAATCTGCCTTCCCAACGTTCCACTCCATGCACAAAATTATTTCTGGCAAAAAAAGCAATGGCAATTGTAAACAGCATTATTAAAAGTCCCCCGTACAATGTAGGATTCTTTAGTTTCAACAATGTATTTACTCTACTTTCCTGCTTCATCATATAAGCCAATAGCATTCCGAAGAAGAACTCTGTACTTCTTCCGAAAAAAGTATTGCTCATAATAAAGTTCAGCGGGTACAAGAAACCTTTGGGATTCGCATTGTACCAATGCAAACCATAGCCTATAGCGCAACTGAGAAGGAATAATCCCAACATCAGTGAGACACAATATTTCCAGCTTTTCTTTAGTAAAAGAAATAACACCGGTGATAGCAGATAGAAAAAGAATTCCACATTAAGTGACCAGGCCTGTACAATTCCGGTAAGAACATATTTATCAAACAATGAATACAGTAGCAAGTATTGCAGGAAATAGGTATCTACATTCTTAGAATATTCCGTGTCCAGAAAATAGAAGCTAAGCAAAATCCAGTATAATGGAAATATTCGGGCTATTCTTAGCAGAATGTATTTTAGGTAGTCCTTTTTGCTTTCCAAGGGTTTGTCCTGATAACGATAAGCTAACAGAAAGCCACTCAGAACAAAAAATACAGTTACTCCAATGTGCCATTCACTGATGAAGCGCATTATTGCCCATGGCAGATCATTGCGCCAGTATTTTCGGTTATGATAAACAAATACCATAATCGCGGCAATAGCACGCATTCCGGTAAGGGCATCGTATTTAACGGTGTTTGGAGACTGCATTGTAAAAAATAAAAGGCTTATTGGATAAGCCTTTTATTAAGAAATTTATATTCTGTTTCTATTAAGAGTTCTCAAGAATGTAAGTAAACATTAGTGGAGCACAGATTGTGGCATCACTTTCCACAATAAATTTAGGTGTGTGGATATCTAATTTACCCCATGTAATTTTCTCATTCGGAACAGCTCCGGAATAAGAACCATAAGATGTTGTAGAATCAGAAATCTGGCAGAAATAAGACCAGAAAGGTACATCGTGCATTTCAAGATCCTGATACATCATCGGAACTACACAAATAGGGAAATCTCCTGCGATACCTCCACCTATCTGGAAGAATCCAACTCCTTTTCCGCTACTGTTACCTTTGTACCAGTCTGCCAGGTAAGTCATATATTCGATACCTGACTTCATTGTAGAAGCTTTTAATTCTCCTTTAATGCAGTAAGATGCAAAGATGTTACCCATTGTAGAATCTTCCCATCCCGGTACTACGATTGGTAAGTTTTTCTCAGCTGCAGCCAACATCCATGAATTTTCTTTAGGAATTTCATAGTATTGCTCTAATACACCTGAAAGAAGCATTTTGTACATATATTCATGCGGGAAATATCTTTCTCCTTTATCTTCTGCATCTTTCCAGATCTCGTGAATATGTTTTTGTAATCTTCTGAAAGCTTCTTCTTCAGGAATACAAGTATCTGTTACACGGTTAAGACCTCTTTCTAAAAGATCCCATTCTTCCTGTGGAGTAAGATCACGGTAGTGAGGAACTCTTTCGTAGTGAGAGTGTGCTACCAGATTCATTAAATCTTCTTCAAGGTTAGCCCCTGTACAAGAAATAATAGCTACTTTATCCTGACGGATCATTTCTGCTAAAATTTTACCTAACTCAGCAGTAGACATTGCACCTGCTAAAGTAATCATCATTTTCCCGCCATCTTTAAGGTGGGCAACATAACCTTTAGAAGCATCTACTAAAGCTGCTGCATTAAAGTGTAAATAATATTTTTCTATAAAATCAGAAATGGGTCTATTGCTCATTTTTATTATTATTTAATTTCTGCAAAGATAGGGATTCGTAATTAGAAATTTAGCTTCATCCAACGACCCCATTTAATTTACATTCTAAATTTTCGGTTTTCTTTTTTTTCGGAATGTTGCTTTTTCTGAGTCAACCTTTTTTCTTTGGAAGACTTTGTTGGCTTAGTCTTGAATCTTTTCTTCGGTACAAAGAGTGCTTTGTCCACCAACTCCAATAACTTTTGGATTACTTTTTCTTTATTATCAAGCTGAGAGCGGGATTCCTGAGCACTCAACTGCAAATAGCCTTCAGCACTGATCTTATTTTTCAGTTTTTCGAAAATCAGTTTTTTCTCTTCATCCGAAAAGAGTTTAGAATCCCATACCGCCCAGCGGGCAGTAACCATAGTTTCTACTTTATTCACATTCTGCCCTCCCGCACCACTACTCCGTGCAGTTTTAAAACTTAATTCTGAAGTGAAATCTTTCATTTTATAAAGATACAAGAATCAAGAGTAAAGATAAAAGACTATCTAGTCATAAGTTTCAGAAGTTCCATTCGGTTTACCTTACCATTAGGCGTCCTTGGAATTTCAGCTACAAATATTATTTCTTTAGGCTTATGAAAAGGCTTTTCAAATTTAATATCCAAAACCTGAGATCTCAGTATTTCGTTTTCATCTGCCTCAATAACCAAGATTAATTTCTGTCCTAGTACCTCATCTGGAATTCCCATAAAAACTGCTTCATTAGGAATTTCCTTTTTAACAAGAGCCTCTAGCTGTTCCGGAAATATCTTAGCACCTCCGGAGTTAATAACATTATCGGCTCTGCCTAAAAACCTGAATTGTTTAGCGTTAAGCACATCAACGATATCATTAGTTTGCAGTAGTTCAGGATTAATCTTAGGCGCAGAAATACGAAGACAACCACGATCATCAAGGGAGATATCCACACCATCGAAAAGTGTAAAATAATCTTCACCTTCCGGATAAATCCGTTTCAATCCAATATGAGAAAGGGTTTCAGACATTCCATATGTTTCATAAACTTTGGATGTTGCCTGTTTATTTTCTAAAATATCACTCAGCTTTTTCTTCAAACTTTCAGATACAGCTGCTCCTCCAATTATTAAATTCTCTATCAAATGTATTTTATCCAGAGAATTTTCAACCTGCAAAGGGGTCATTGCACAAAAGCAAACAGATTCTTCAATATTTTTAAGAGGATCCAATTTGGGCTCTGCAATTGTAAGTTTCATCCTGCGTAGAAAAGATCTTACCACCATCATTTTACCCGAGATATATTCTACAGGAAGGCAAAGTAATGCTGTATCTCCTTCTTTAAGATTTAGGAAATTACAGGTCATCTCTGCTGAGTTCAGCATTCTGGATTTCTCAATCGGGAATTTTTTAGGAATCCCTGTGGAACCAGAAGTCTGCACTTCAACTGTTTCGGAATCGGAGAACCATTCTGATAAAAAGTTTTTAACCTTCACTTCAAAATCATTTTGAGGCTTTAGGCTCTCTATGTCAATGCTTTTTGAAAAATCAATCTTCATATTTCAAATTTACAGCAATCTGCGACAAAGAACAACATGACTTTTATTTCACCAATACCTGAGCTCTTCGCAGGTTTTCAGTTGCCTGTAAAATTTTATTTTTCAGGATTGAGTTATAATCGGGGTTTTTCTGAATAAATTGATTAACAACATTAAGTGCTTCAGGATTCTGATAGCTGCCAAAAGTAGAGCGAAGCCAGTTATCCGGGAAAAAGATATCTCCTGTTTTCTGTATTTCCTGCAATAGCTCCAAAGACTTCGGTAAATAATTAACAGAAGTTTGCTGTCTTAACGGATGATGTAAATATCCTAATGCAGCCCCAACAGATGATTCATTAGTTCTGTTTTGCTTTTCAGCAAGGCTATTAAAAAATTCATCACGAACTTTTTTATCCGAAGAAGCAGCTTTCATTATAATTTTAAAACGATTAATTCTATCAGGATTTTTAATTCTGGTTAATTGTTCCTGCAGAAGATCGCTATTGTTATTATTTCGCAATGATAAAGCTAACGCAAGGCTTGTAAAGTCTTCATCATTTAAAGTAATACCTTGTGGTGCTGTCTGCGTCTTCCATATTGTATACAAATTATCGTATGCCTTTTTAGACTGAAAAATTCCCTGATAACAATCGAACAAAATTTTCTTATTATTTGTTGCCACTTGCCCTTGCAATGCATTCCATATCGTATTCTCTAAGCTTTCAGACTCTTTGCTCCGTATACGTTCGGGTAAAAATCCCCAATATATTCCGGAAATATATCCTGTAATAAGTCTCAGGTTAAGCTCTGTATTTTCTTTTTGTAGCTGTCCGGTAAAAAAATGCAATAATTCCTGCGACGTAATACCTGATCCTCCCAACATGTTTTCATACAAAGAAATATAAGCACTGGCACGGCTTACCGGATCTTTTACCAATGAAAAATCAGATATTACTTCTTTCCCGGTTCTGAATACCCCATAGCCAATACCCGATGAATTTTGCAGAATAAATAATGGCTTTTGTTTTCCTTGTAGTTCAGATACTTCCTGTTCTTTCCCGGAAAGTTTCACATTAACTTTTTCAATTCTATCCGGATAAAATAAACTGAGTTGAAACTCCTGCGGCCAGAGTTTTTGTACTTCGCCATGTTCCGGATGTTGGGTTATTGTAAAGCTTCCAATCTTATTTCCATTATATTTCACCTTATAATCAATAACTGGCCTCCCCGGTTCATTTACCCATACTTTATTCCAACTTTGCAGATCTTCCGGTGTGTGACTATCCAGAATTTTAATAAGATCTGGCCATGTAGCATTGCTATAAGCATATTTTTTAAGGTATTCACTTACCCCTTTTCTGAAGTTATCTTCACCAATTAACAATTCCAGCTGGCGCATCATAATCGGGGCTTTATTATAAATAATAGGCCCGTACATCATTCCTGCATTTTGCAAATTGTCCAGGATCTGCCGGATAGGATTTGCACCAATAGTACGGTCTACAGAGTATGCCGCAGGGAAATGTGTTGTTAGAAACTTCAGATCGTAAATACTTTTATCTGAAGAAGCTCCTGTGCTTTTATCTGCCATAAAGTTGGCAAAAACCTCTTTTGTCCATACATCATTAAACCAGTCCATGGTTACCATATCTCCGAACCATAGATGTGCAACCTCATGAGCAAGAAGATTAGAACGATTATTCAGTTGGCTTTGTGTTGCATTTTTATCTAAAAATAAAGTAGAATTCTGAAACAGGATTGCCCCGGGGTGTTCCATTCCACCAAACTGAAAATCGGGAACAACAACCAAACCATGCTTCTGGAAAGGATGTGGAATACCTGTCCATTTTTCGTAATAAGCAAGTGAATTTCTGTAAATATTATAAACAGAATCCATACTATTTTTAATCTTTACAGA
Source organism: Elizabethkingia occulta (assembly GCF_002023715.1). Classification (GTDB taxonomy): domain Bacteria; phylum Bacteroidota; class Bacteroidia; order Flavobacteriales; family Weeksellaceae; genus Elizabethkingia; species Elizabethkingia occulta. The sequence continues at coordinate 76,120 of NZ_MAHX01000013.1, read as the reverse complement.
ATCGGTTTCACGATACAACATACCAGCATCCTGATTTCCTATCTTTTCTTTGAAATATTTAAAATCTCCGACGGCAAAAGAAAACAGATATGTTGGTAATAAATCTGATTGGGCAAAACTCAGTTTTTTCCTTCCTTGCTTTATGGTTGTTTCTTTTAGCTTGCCATTAGCCGTTGCATTCCACTTTTCAGGAATTGTAAGGGTTAAAGAATAGGTAGCTTTTAAATTTGGCTGATCAAAACATGGGAACATGGTTCGCGCACGATCCGGTACAAACAAAGTGTACAGATAACCATCACGTCTGTTCAGTGCGGAATTACCTGCTAAGAATTTAAAAGCAATCTGGTTAAGCCCTGATTTCAGGTATTTCTGATCTATTAAAATATGTTCCTGATCCAGAACAGGTTTTATGATTTGTCCATTTACAGTCACGGACAATAAAGACGCCGCATTTTCTTTAAAATCTATTTGCAAAGGTAGCTCACCTTGTTTTTTATAGCTGAAAGTAATGTTTTCTGCTCCAGAAATTCTCTCGGTTTTGCTTTCAGGAATATCCAGATCTAGCTCGTATTTAATATCGCTTAATGTACTTTTCCTAAACTGAGCTAATTCATAAGATACACCAGACTCAACTTTCAGACCGGACTTTATTTGGGCATTATAGCAACTGCTGAATATGATAAAAAATGATGTGAGTAAACCTGTTTTCATAGTTTAAAGATAAGAATAGAATCGGAATTATAATAAAAGTCCGGATTAATCCAAATGTCAGAATCGATTACAAATAATAATTACACTCAGTTAATCTGCTTTTTATTAAATTATTAGCATTCATATTACGATATTTGTTATTCTAATTAACTAATAATAATATGAAGTATTCAAAATTGGCTCTGATTGCATTAGGGTCGGTATCTGTTTCTATGTTTTACGCTCAGGATTCTGTTACGGTTGCAGATTACAAAAGAGCAGAAAGCAGATTGTTTTACAAAACCGCGCCTCTGGTCCGGAATGCAATGAACGCCCCTACATGGGATAAAGATGGTAAAGGATTTAAATATACCAAAACTTCATCAGCAGGAGAGCTCACTAATGTTAATGTGGTTCTTGAAAAAAAGACTAAAACTGAAACGGTAATTCAGACTGGTCAAAGAAATCCTAATTCTCCAATCACACCGCCACAAAGGAAAAACAATAAACCTGGCGTTCTCTCTCCCGATGGAAAAAAATTGGCTTACATAGATAATTACAATTTGTGGATAGAAGACACAACCACACATGATAAAAAGCAACTGACTACTGACGGGATAAAAGACTTTGGATATGCTACCGATAATGCAGGCTGGAAGCATAGTGATGCACCTATTCTAAGATGGTCACCTGATTCCAAAAAGATTACTACTTTTCAGATGGATGAAAGAAATGTAGGCGAAATGTATCTCGTGACTACCAATGTAGGCCATCCACAACTAAAAGCATGGAAATATCCACTACCTGGTGACACAGTTCTTCCGATGTTGCACAGAGTCGTTATAGATACTGAAAACGGTGGTTTAGTTCGTTTCAAAATGCAGCCTGATTTTCACAGAGGAACATTAAGCGATGATATTGCTGCCAGTGGGACCTTTGATGATATCGACTGGAATCCGGATGGTTCAGAAGTTGCCTTTGTATCTACTTCCAGAGATCACAAAAATGCAAAATTAAGAATTGCCAATACTAAGGATGGTTCTATCCGTGAAGTTTTTGAAGAAACTGTTGCTACACAATTTGAATCCGGACGTAATGCAATCAACTGGCGTTATTTAGCTGCAACAAATGAAGTATTGTGGTATTCCGAAGGAGATAATTGGGGGCATCTTTATTTGTATGATGCTAAAACAGGAAAACTGAAACATCAGATTACTAAAGGAGACTGGCTTGTAGCTAATCTATTAAAGGTAGATGAGAAGAACCGAAAATTATATTTCACAGCAGCGGGTTTGCAAAAAGAAAACCCTTATTTTATTTCTTTCTGCTCAATCGACTTTTCCGGAAAAAACTTCAAAAATCTAACTCCGGAAACAGGTACCCACCAGATTACACTTTCTCCAGACGGAACTCATTTCATAGATCAATATTCACAGCCTAATATAGCACCAGTTTCTTTAGTCAAAAAGCTGGATGGTATGAAAGTTATGGATTTGGAAAAGGCAAACTTAACGGCTTTGGAAGCTACCGGCTGGAAAGCACCGACACCTGTAAAGCTAAAAGCTGGTGATGGCGTTACTGATGTTTATGGTCTTCTCTTCCAGCCTAGTAATATTGTTGCTGGTAAAAAATATCCGATTATAGATTATATTTATCCTGGTCCGCAAGGCGGAAGCGTTGGAAGCTGGGCTTTCACTGCATCTAAAGGAGACAACAATGCCCTTGCTGAACTAGGTACTTATGTTTTGGTTTTGGAAGGGACCAGCAATCCTTATCGTTCAAAATCTTATCATGACATGAGCTACGGAAATATGTCAATCAATACTTTACCCGATCAGATCGCTGCGATTAAACAACTTGCAGCAACATATCCTATAGATGTGGATAAAGTTGGCATCTGGGGACATTCGGGTGGAGGTTTTGCAACTGCAGCAGCCATGTTCAGATATCCGGATTTCTTTAAAGTTGGTATCTCAGAATCTGGTAATCACGATAATCGCAATTATGAAGATGACTGGGGCGAAAGATATAACGGGCTTGTAGAAAATTCAGACTATGCATCACAGGCTAATCAGCTTTATGCTAAAAACCTGAAAGGCAAATTACTCATTGCACATGGTATGATGGATGACAATGTACCTCCATACAATGCATTACTGGTAATTGAAGCTTTAGAAAAAGCTAATAAAGATTATGATTTTATTGCTTTTCCTAACAGTGCTCATGGTTTTGGAGAACATACTTATTATATGATGAGACGTCGTTGGGATTATTTTACGGCTCATCTTCTGGGTAAGAAACATCCGAAAGAGTTCTTACTGGGGCCTAATAAAACTAAGTAAATAAAAAAACCTGCTAAAAGCAGGTTTTTTTATTATTTCAAATCTAAGAAATTACATTCTGTTGACTGTTCCTATTCCTAAAAGTTCTAATGCTTTATGAATAATATTCCCAGTTACTTTGGATAATTTTAAACGAAGCTGTTTTGCATCTTCATTATCCTGATTAAGGATAGGATTATTCTGATAGAAAGAGTTATAAGATTTTACTAAATCATAAACATAATTTGCTACCTGAGCAGGACTCAATGTTTCTGCTGCTTTAGCTATCACTTCATTAAACTGAGAAGTCATTACTAATAATTCTTTCTCGGAAGCATTTAATTGGTAGCTTTCAGAAATACTACCCTCTTTATATTCTGCTCTATTCAACAATGACTGAATTCTTGCATAAGTATACTGAATAAATGGTCCTGTATTACCATTGAAATCAATACTTTCAGCCGGGTTAAATAATATCTTTTTCTTCGGATCAATCTTCAGAATATAATACTTCAAAGCACCAAGCCCAACAGTTTCATAAGATTTCTCTTTTTCTTCTTCCGTAAGACCTTCCATCTTACCTAGTTCCTGCGCTTTTTCTTTTGCAGTAAGGTACATTTCCTCCATTAATTCATCAGCATCAACAACTGTACCTTCACGGGATTTCATTTTTCCATTAGGAAGTTCCACCATTCCGTAAGATAAATGATGTAAATGATCTGCCCATGAGTATCCTAATTTCTTAAGTATCAAAAATAATACCTGGAAGTGATAATCCTGTTCGTTTCCAACAGTGTAAATTAATTGCTGAATATCATTGTCTTTAAAACGCTCTACAGCTGTTCCCAGATCCTGAGTCATATATACAGAAGTTCCGTCAGAACGCAGTAATAATTTCTGGTCCAGACCATCTTCCGTAAGATCTATCCATACGGAACCGTCATCTTTACGGAACAGAATGCCTTTATCCAGTCCTTCCTGAATAATATCTTTTCCTAGAAGATAAGTATTACTTTCAAACTGACGCTGCTCAAAATCAACTCCCATACGCGCATAACTCTCATTGAAGCCTTTATACACCCAAGCGTTCATCATCTCCCAAAGCTGGCGTACTTTTTCATCACCATTTTCCCATTCTAATAGCATTTTCTGAGCTTCCAACATTATTGGAGCCTTCTTTTTAGCTTCTTCCTCTGTTACTCCCTGAGTTTTTAGTTCCTCAATCTGCTTTTTATATTCCTGATCGAATCTTACATAATAATTACCAACTAATTTATCACCCTTCAACCCGGTTGATTCAGGAGTCTCACCATTCCCAAACTTCTCCCATGCTAACATTGATTTACAAATATGAATACCACGGTCATTAATAATCTGAGTTTTGATTACATTATACCCCGCAGCTTTCAGTATCTGTGCAACAGAATAACCTAAAAGGTTGTTTCTTACGTGACCTAAGTGCAATGGTTTATTAGTATTCGGAGACGAATACTCTACCATGATAGTTTCTGCCTTTGCAGAAAGATTTCCTAAATCATCACCTAAATTCTGGACCTGACCGATAAAAAAATCATTTTTCAGAGAAAGATTTAAAAAACCTTTTACGACCTGATAGGACCTGATATAATCAGTAGCTGCTATAAGTTCTTCACCCAATTCCTGTCCCAATGCATCCGGACTTTTCCTCGCCTGTTTTACAAGCGGAAAAATCACTACAGTGAAATCTCCTTCAAAATCGGTTTTGTTTTGCTGAACTTCTAGTGTAATACCTTCTAACTGGTATTTCTGCTGAATAATCTCAGTAATCTGATCCTGAATCTGTTTTTTTATCTCCATTCTTAAAATAGTTGTAGCTGCAAATTTACGAAATAAAAAAAGGCCTTCAATAAGGCCTTATAAATTTGTTATCTTGGATATCCAGGATTTTCACAATTAGGATCGTATCCTCCTCTACACTCTTTTGTAATTGGATTCCAGCCAATACAACATCTTGGTGCCATTCCTCCTCCTATAATTCTTAATTCATCCCGATTTAATGCTTTCAGATTTTTCATAATAATATATTTATTTGGTTTACATGACAAATATCATATTTAATTCCATAACTACAAAATAATTCACAATATTTAGAATAAATATACTAACAAATAAAAAAACCGCCCAAAGGCGGTTTAGATATTGTTTGAAGTAAATTACAATTTTTAAGGGGTAGTGCAATTAACAACAGTATTTAATACACATGTTACTCCATGTTTTGTATGACATGCGTTTAGTGTATCATTAAAGCCACCTGTCCCACAAATACAGGTATCAAGATTTGGAAGAGGATCTGGTGTAGTACACATAAAGCGATAAGTATCTCCACACGCATATGAATTTACCGGCATTGTTTCTGGTTCATCCCCTCCAGTAACTGATTTCAAATCTTTTACAATTTCCTTTTTAAAAAGTAATTTCTTATTGATCGCTTGCTTTTTCATAATTTAATGTTTGAGCTTTAGCAACCTCCAGGAGGAAGCGTATATAATACACATCTGGAACCATGCTGTGTTTCACATACTCCCATAAAAGCACTTTCTTCCGGAGGAGCAATTCCTCCTTTTATTTTACTTAGATCAACCAGAATTTCTTTTTTAATCAGTAGCTTTTTTTTAATTTTTTGTTTTTTCATAACATTTTGATTTTGAAATTAATAAATTCATTTTTTGGTCACTCCTAAGATAACAATTATTCTGATAAAAGATTATTTTTTTCATTAAAAAAATTCTTATTATTCATTTTTTCGTTATATATCTTTAACAAATACTCATATAAAACCATTTCTGAAAATCGCGCATCATAAACAAAAAATCTATTTAAAGACATATGGATAATACTTCCCAGCATGTCTGAAAATTTAGTTTCATCTTTATTCTTATGGCTCTCAAGTTTTATAGATTCTATTATCTTCTTTTGTTTTATATAATATTCATTCTCCACTTTATAGTAAAAATGTGGTTTGCTTGTTTTATCAAGGAAAAAACTTCTTAGTATATTCTTATTTTTATTATATCCCTCTAAAAGAACCTTAGTATATTCCGGTGACTTTATATTATATTCAGCTTTCAGATTTGTTATTATTCTTTTTATAAAAACAATCCTGTCGCTTAATGTGATTTCGGACAAATTAAAATAACAATCGACTACAGCTAATGCACACAACCAGTTCTGTTGATCATCATCTAAAGCTAATTTTAGTAACTTCATGTTCTTAATACTATCTAAGTAGAACAATTCCTCTACAAGATCTATTGTCTGCTCACCATATCGTTCTAGTTCTCTCTGATAAGTATCTAGTTGTACTTTATGAATTTTATTTCTTAAGGTTTCTTTATCCAATAATTTATAAACACTAGATATTAATTCACCGATTTTATCTGTTTTAAGTAAAAATCGTAATCTAAGATGAAAGTCAGGATCGTTATATCGGATAAAAAAGAACATATCCGATATTCCGTCTTTTGCCAATTTATCCGTTAATGGTAATATATATTTCACCAATAATAAATTAATAAATTCAGGGTTTCCATATATTTTATAATACACCCATTCAGAGCCTATCATAAAGTTTCTTTTTTTCTTACTCATTGTTTATAAAAAGCTACTAATAATTCATGTGAATATCTCTTTTCGTCTTTATCCTTAAGATAGCTGTCCTGCAATAAAAATTCTTTAAACTCAATTCTATTTAGTTTCACAGACTCTTTTACTAATGTTTTTAGCGACATCTCATTTTTGATATCTATTAGTAACTCATTATCTCCATAAACAAAAAGTACATATCTAGGTAACTGATGACGGCTCCATAGTTCTTCAATTCCCTTTAATAAATCACTTTTGTTATTCGATATTTTTTTTATATTATCTATTTCATTACTGTTGATAAACCATCTGGCCTCAGAAATTACAATCCCTTTATATTCAAAACGAGGAATAAAGGAATAAAGATTAGCCAAAGCTCCAAATGAAAATCCAATAAATGAACGCTTCCTCTGATGTTGAAATTCAGAAAGGAATTTATAAATATCTAAATCCGACATAGAATAATTATGAGCATTCGTTAATCTCGGAATGACTTCAACATCTAAACTTTTCGACCATAGTATAAGTTTTTTGTCCAAAGTAAGTCTCAAAAATAGATCATCTAAGTGTATAGGCTTTGCATTTTTTGAATGCTCCGGATTACTCATAATAGGAATAAAATAGTTATAAAAAATAGGATGCTCGATCACATTAGAAATACGAATGGTAGGAGTAAAAGCTATTTCAGCTATTACTGATTGTTTAGTCCAATTCTCATTATCTTTTCTCAATTGCCCTTGTTCGAATTCGACAATCTCATTTATATATTCTTTTATATTGTTATTTGCAAATGAGAACCGGGTCAAAAGATTCACAGCAGAAGATCCAGAGAGGCCACTTATGGCAATTTTTTCTTCTCCATTTTCATAAAATAATTTAGCAGAGCCATAAATAGTAACCGGAAGATCCTCCCACTGATCATTATCTGTAAAATCATTATCTTCTAATTCTACTACCTGTCTATTTTTTCTAAAAGATTCAATAATTTTTGCGCTAATTATATTCTCGAAATGATTAAGAACTGTGTTTGATTTGGAAATAGTGTCTTTAGACGAAATAAATTTTTTCAAGTCATCAATAAACTCATTTTTAATAGTATGCCCACTACTCACTGGAAAGCCAATACCTATATCTCTATCCAAGGCTTCCAATAATGAAATTTCCTGAAATTCATATTTTTCATAAAATTTATCTATAAATTCTACTAAATTACTTCTATTCTGTACCCGGGATATTCTGTTAAAAAATGGAATTACGTTTCTTATTTGTACAAGAAAATGTTTGTCCAAAACAGTTTCATTTTCTTGAATTGTGACTGTACAATTAAAAAGATTATTAGTAGTAATACCGGAAAATTCTTTTTTTGTGACTGATAACGCGTCTTCATATTTAGTGCTTATTCTTTTAGACTGATCATTCTTCAGGAGATTATATTGATGTAGTATATTTTTTATAGAATCATTATAATTAGTATTATTAAAAAACTGATTAAGTTTTTCAATATATTTAAGATTAACTTCCGGATTTATATTTACTATTAATATATTGTTATTAATAAGTTCGGTGATATAATTATCTAATTCCGAAGCGTCATAACCTGAATCTAAAAGATGATAAATCAATGCTTTTTTACTAATTCCATTTTTTGAATAGTCTAATATCCTTTTTAATATCTGATTATATTCAGTTTGAACTATTCTAAATGATTTATCACCTTTATTACTTTCTGTAAGTTCTTCTACATACCTGTATTTTTTATAGTATCTGCTTACTGTATTATTTGAAAATAAATGAAAGTCTTCATTTGTAGCTCTAAAATTCTCTTTTACAATATTATATAAGAAAAGATTATCATATTCTTGTATGACTTCAATCTTTTGAGTGTTAATTGTAAAATCAGAATGAGAAGATACAACCCCAGTTTTTATTCCTGAGAAAAGTCCAAACGGTGTACTCCTAGTACACATTCTGGAATAATATTTATACAGACTTATTTCAAGCTTTTCTCGCTCTTTATTTTCAATATTATTTTCTTTTAAGGCACTTGTTAATTGGCTGTAGAAACTATAGCTAGCATTACAAATTGCATCTCTAAAAAAAGTGTTTGACTGAAATTCTTTAATTACATCAACCTTCCGATTTAATATTTCATCGGATGAATAAACAGGAAATCTTAAAACGAACTTTTCAAAAAAATTATATGGATTTTTACTCATAAAGTTATCTACATTCATTAAGTTAAATTCAAGACTACGATTAAGACAATAATAAACATTCGTCCCAATCAAGGCTATTTTCAGTTAATATAGACATTAGTACCATACCAATACCAGAAACCCCACCAAGAATATCGGTTTCTCTTTCATACTTATTATCTCCTCTATGAGCTTTAAAACCTGCTATTCCATCTGTATAAACTGATTTACTTAGACCATCGTTTAGCCAATATATATAAGCTTCTTTTAGACTATCAATTTTTGTTCTGTCATAAAACTTTTTAAATATAAGTGCCAATCCAAATGAACCATGGCATACACTTATATCCTCTACCATAGATATAGATTTATCTTTCCTTTTTAAAGACTTGTGCAATAATTCTATATACTCTCTTTCTACTTCTTCATTATTAAGTATTTGATTTGCATGATAAAGTGCTATTGCAATTCCCAAATCACCATAACACCATGCCATTCTACTAATATCTTCTTTATTATCATAATCTATGTTATTAAGACTTACTTTAGAAGGAAAACTTGAAATATTTTCAAAAGTTTTGTATTTTAAAATAAAGCTAACAGATTGTTCTAAAAGATTTTTTATTCTTTCCTTCTCGATATTGACATTGTATACTTTTGCTAAAAAACAAATAATACTTGGAATACCATGTGCTAAGCCTAGATTAATATGTTTGGGTTCTTGATTATTCTCACATTCCCAATATATAGTATTATTATATTCAATTGAAGATTCTTCAAAAAAATTAATCAACTGATAGATGTATTTTAAATATTCTTGTTTATATTTATCATTATTTGTATTCTTACATCTCTCTAAAAAATACATTCCATATCCTATAGCTCCGTGTAAAAAATCATAATTATTACTATCAATATCTTTTTGCATGTATACAGCAAGATACTCATCCAACTGAGCAACATTATCATCTATGTCAAATTCGATAAAATTATTTTTAACTAAATAGTCAAGCAGCCATATAGTACCAGCTAACCCATTACAGAATGTAGTTCCTATACTTCCAGCATTTATTTTATCAAAAAGTTGATAAACATATTCTTTACCAACTTCAGAATAAATGATATCATCGGAATATTGAGCGTAATGAAATAAAAACATTATTATTCCAGAGCTTCCTCCCAAAATGCCTATACTATTATCTTCATTCAAATACCGTTCATCTAGTAATTCTGATGAAATTTCTTTTAATTTTATAATTGCCATTTGAGCAGTTTCTACATCTGTATCTTTTATCATAAAAATATTATTGTGATCTAATAAAAATAAGATTTATTAATTAATAACATCACTATTTATCACCTTTATTTTCTCAATAAGATTTAAATTTTAAAAAAATAAAAGTACAGTCAGCTAAATAAAAAAAACCGCCCAAAGGCGGTTTAGATATAGTTTGAAATAAATCTTAGTTTTTATCCCAGAAGACTTTAGTCGTTAGCTTATCTCCTCCGATTGCCGCGGCAGCAGCAGCATAATTTGAAGGGTTAGTTGTCGTTTCTCTTACCGGGTATTGTAATCTAACCGGAACTTTACCTTCAGCCTGAGATACCGCTGTTGGTGGAGCAGTTAAAGTTGGATAATCAAGTCTTTTCCAGAAGTTCCATGAAACATTAGGTTGATTATACATTGCTACCCATGCCTGGTCTCCTATTGATTTTTTCCAATTAGTTGCATCATAAGGCTTAGAAGCAATATAAGTATTAGCATCTGCATCCGTATACCCCCACTCCTTGAATGAAGCTTTTACAGCATTCTGATATGCTGCAGGAGCCTGTGCAGGGTTCCATCTTGCAGCCACTTCAGCAAGATAGAAAGCCACCTCTGTATAAGTTAATATTGTACCTGGCGTATTGGGGGTATAACCAAACATACCAATGTGAGACTGGGTCGCAAAACTTGCAGTTATACCAATCGGCGCACCAATATATTCGCCTGATTTTGTTGGCTGGTAATATGCCGAGATTCTTGGATCATTGTTTGCCTTCATACTGTTAATAAGTGTTACTGCTCCAACAAAATCATTTCTACCACTTGCTTTAAGGTTTTGGTATAACTGATTAAAGTTAGGGGCTGCAATTTCATAAGGAAGCAATGCACTATCGCTGGCAGAAGCAAAAACTCCTCCTGCAATTGCTTTGTCAATAGTACTCTTTGCCAATGAAGGATTAGCATCTGCTAGTGTAATACCAAATTTCAGCAACAGTGAATTTCCAAATTTTTTCCATTGCCCGGGAGATCCTTTATAAATAACATCGGCATTACCAAAACTTGCAAAAGAAGTATCCAAATCTGCTATATCCTTAGTAACACGTGCGATAAGATCGGTATAGATATCTGCTGCCTTATCATAAGCTGGTAACGGATTACCAGCTAAGTCATTCGCAGCTTTATAAGGTACATCACCAAATGTATCTACCATATCTCCAAAAACTATACACTGCAAAATATCAATAACTGCCAGTTGATTTTTTTTAACACCCGGCCACGTAGCAAGTTCAGAAGGAGTAGGCTGATACTTGTTAATAATATCTTTTGCCTGTACAAGATTTTGTAATACATCTCTGTAATTTGCCTGCCATACATTATTGGAAATATTTCTTGTAACAAAATCATAGTTACTTTCATCTGCATAAGAAGCTTCTTGCCAATATTGCATTACCAGTCTGAAATTATTAGTATTAACACCAGGTGTATTTAAATAATCTCCAAGTGCCTTTTGTGAAAAAGTAACTAATGTTTCAGGCTTAGCCGAATAGAAACTATTAGGGTCAGTATTCATATCACTTGTATTACATCCGCTAAGAAATGCCAAAGCAGAAAATAAAAGCGATGTCTTAATTATATATTTTTTCATTTTTTATCAATTAAAATTTTAATCTTTTAGAAATTTACTTTCACATTAAAAGAGAATACTCTTGTCGCAGGCATAACCCCGGATTGGAATCCTTGAGCATTTCCAGAGCTTAATCCAGCTTCCGGATCTGCATAAGGCACATGCTTTTTGATAATCCAAAGATTATTCCCAACAGCACTGAAAGTAACTCCCTGAATAAATGTATTTTCAAGCATTTTCTTAGGTAAAGAATAAGAAATTGAAGCTTGTCTTAGTTTTACAAAAGATGCATCATAAACAAATACTGAATTTGGCATATTTGAATATCCTAAGTAGCCATTAGCACTTGTATCTAGTCTTATATTATTAGGTGTTCCGTTAGGCAAAACTCCTGGCAGAATAATCCCGCCACCATTTGCAATGGTATTACGGATTGGATTTCCAAGATCATTTACACCAATAGATTCAGGATAAAGTCCTGTCGTCTGCCCATAATATTGATCTAAAGAAAATACATTTCCACCTTGTCTCACATCTATCTGAAACCCTACGGAGAATGATTTATAAGTAAATGTATTGGTTATACCTCCAAACCATTTTGCCTGGATATTCCCAATTACATTATTGGTTGTAGACGTAAGTATATATTTACCATTTGAACCTACAGTTCTTTGTCCGTTTGTATAAACAAAATCTTTTCCTTTAATAGTTCCGTACGGGTCCTGTAAACTTGCATTAATTGTTACCCCTCCCTGATAATTACCCATTGTAATATTCTCAACTCCGTCAGCTAAAGATGTCACATTAGTATATGGGTTAGACCAGTTAGCATTAATATCCCATTTAAAATTCTCCGTTTTAATTGGGGTTACATCTAGTGAAATCTCCCAGCCTTTAGTCCTTAAATTACCAACATTTTTAACCTGTGTAGAAATACCTGTAGCATTAGAATAAGGTAACGCCAAAATCTGGTCATATGAGTCATTCTTAAACCATGCAACATCAAATCCTATCCTGTTTTTCAGAAATTTCATATTAAGACCAAGCTCTGTTTGTCTGGATCTTTCTGGTCTCAGATTAGGATTACTTGCTCCTGTAGTATAATAATAAACTGGTAAATTATTAAATGATGTTGTTACATAGTACTGATTCAACAATTGGTTTGCATCTGTATCAGAACCTACTTCTGCATAAGAAGCTCTTAATTTACCAAAGCTTAATATTCCACCTTTCAGGAAACTCCAGTTAGAAAACACTAAACTTCCGGATCCTGAGTAATACCAGTAAGCACTATTAGCTGTTGGAAGAGCCGAAGACTGGTCTCTCCTCACAGTTCCTTCTAAATAGTACGTACCTTTGTAACCCAATGAAGCTTGTGCAAATACCCCAATAATTCTTTTAGTTATATCTATTGTTTGAGGTACAGCTGGTACCGAAACTGAATTTGCTACTGTATAAACTCCTGGGATTAATAATCCCCCAGAGGTTGACTGTGAATTGCTATAAAAATCACGAACATTTAAATTAGTTCCTAATAATCCTGTTAAACTAATTTCATTTGCAAAATCATTTTTGTAAGTTGCAATGAAATCATAATTCGTTTCTCTCTGCTTGATATTCATTACCGCAAAACCTGATGGTTGAGTAGCAGTCGTTCTACCAAACCCCATTGCTGCTGCAATCGATCCTATAGCTTTTCTATCCTCCATTCTGGTTGTATAACCATCTGTACCAACTCTTGCTAATAAATTGATATGCTTATCTATATCATAACTCAAACTAAAATTACCTGCAAATCTTTCACGAGTATCATAAGAGAAGTTTTGATATCTCTGAAAATAAGGGTTATTCCAATATTGTGGAGTTATATCATTTCCATTTGTAATGTTCCATGAATAATTACTCTGCGACATATTATAGAAATCGCGCTGATCATAAATATCAACATTTACTGGCCACCATTGTCTAAACCCACTGATAAGGTTTCCGGAATACCCTGTATTATTACGCCCTGTTACTTGTTGTGAAACATAAGTTGCATTGAAAGTTGCATTTAACTTATCTGTGAATTTATATGTTGCACTACCATTAACAGTATTCTTATTCAGTTTAGAATTAGGCAGAACATCTGTACCATTCTGATTTTGATATGATAGTCTGAAGCTCCCCTTATCATTACCTTGGGATAAGGAAATATCATTAGTATACATCGCTCCGGTCTCGAAGAAATAAGAAGGATCATGCTTTGCAGCAACCCACGGTGTTTTTTGTCCAAAAGTACGAGATCCTGGAATAAATGCGCCGTATTGCCATATTAATAAATTTGGATCAAACTGTGCCCCATAAGATGCATCCACCTGGGTAGGAGCCATTCTCTCTCCGTTGTAATTCTCAAATCTCTTATCTCCGGCAAATCCATATACATAACCCTGTCCTTGGCCATATTCTTTCTGATAGGTTACAAATGTAGATTTATCGATTGCAGATACTGCAATCGAAGAGTTATACTCTATACCAATATTATTACTTTTTTTACCTTTTTTAGTTGTAATAATAATTGCACCATTCTGTGCCCTAGACCCATAAAGTGCTGTAGCAGCAGCTCCCTTCAGAACATTTATATCTGCTATATCATTAGGATTAATATCAGAAACAGTGTTTCCAAAATCGTATCCAGGAGAACCATTTAACTGTCCACTTGTATTATTATTTGCATTAATAATAGGTACACCATCTATTACATATAATGGTGAGTTTTGTCCCAATATCGAACGATATCCTCGGAGTACTACATCTACAGAACCTGCAAAGTTTCCCACTCCTTTTACTTGCAATCCAGAAACTTTCCCAGATAGTCCTGCAGTAAAGTTCGTAACAGGATTTCTAGCAAGATCTTCTGCTTTTACCTCTTGTGTAGAGTAGCCAAGTGCTTTCTTCTCTCTTTTAATACCAAGTGCGGTCACTACAACCCCCTCAATATCTTTTGTTTTAGTAGAATCTTGTTTCTTCTGAGCATTAACAAATACAAAAGAAGAAGACAAAACCACTACCAAAACACTGTTAGTTAGTTTCTTCATATCAAATTAAATTTTAACTTTTACAAATATGTGAAAGTTTATTAACATGACAAAACAAAAAATTAACAACAAATTAACTTTTTTATAATCAAAACAAATTCATCTAAAAAAATACAATCAAACAATCACACAAAAGACCTCTACTTATACACTAATCTCATAAATTATACTTTATTAATAAAATAATATTTCTAAACAATATTTATTATAAATTTGAGTAATTATTAAATAAAAAATTATGAAACACAACATCACAATCTTATTCATATTTGCTTCTTTTATTGGAGCATATGGGCAAGTATCCGGAACTGGAACTTGGACAACCACAATTCAGGGACCAATTGCACCTGTAGCTAATAATACAGTAATAGAGAATCAGAGAAACCAAAACTACATTAACCGTAATAGAGATAAAAATTATGAGGAATTATCTAATTACAATGACTACATAAAAGTAAAAGAAAGTATTGGGGACAAACCAAAAAAATTAAAAGAACAAGTTTTAAATTTCATTTATCTTAATGAACAAGATAAAGTCCAAATAGACAAAGAAATGGAAAAGCTGACAACAAAAAAGCTGATTATAGAAAAAGATTTATCACAAATACCTGATAAAACATCAAACAAGTATACAGAATCATCAAAAAAGCTTATAAATATCAATCATGAAATTGATAAACTAAATGGTTATCTTAAGCAAAACGCTGAAGAGAATAACAAACTATCTCAGGAATATTATAAATTACCTCAGGATAAAAAATAAAACTTTATACTACCAATAAAAAAATAACTTTCTCCGTGGAGAAAGTTATTTTTTATATAAATTATTAATATTGTTATCTTAACCAGAACGGAGTTGTCTGATTTTTAGTAAAGCAATCCGCAGCACTAATATTAGGGACATTTGAGGAATTCCCTGTATATTCCGAAACCGGATAAATTAACCTATAAGGCTTACGGGGCTGCTGTGCATTACTTGCCAACGGAGTTTCCGGAAATCCAGTTTTAATATAATTAAGATAGGTTTCCATAGGACGATAATTTGCTAATGCAAATAATCTTTGATACTGCAGAGGCTCCAATTTGTTACCTGCCGCATCCCATCCTAAATGAGTATTACCAGTAATTGCTGTTATATAAGTAGCTGCCTGAGCACTGGTTAACCCCCAGAAAGTAAATGAATCTCTGATTCCCTGCTCGAAATATATTTTACCATTTGAGAAATACTGAGGGTATACAATTGCAGCTTCGGCTAATAAAAAATTACCTTCTGATGCTAACATTAGATATCCGTTATCAAGTCCACCAAGAGTATTGGATGCAGATTTATTCAGATTACCACCAAGAGCTGAAAAATCATCCTGAGAAGCCCCTGCAATCTTTCCATTACCTTGAGGTGTCCCTACCAACTCGCCATCAATAGCTATAAATTGTTTTACTCCTCTCGGATCTACAATTCCTGCAGTAGGCTTTGAAGCATCTCCGTTTATTAATTTAGCGTAGTGTTCTGATACCCGAATCTGTGTATAAGTATCATTATCTGTACCTGATACATCTACAGCACCATATCTTCTAAAGAAAGGATTCAACCCTTGATTACTTCCTGCATTATAACCAGGATTAATAGTCACATTGTAAGTAACAAATCTTGTTGCAAAAGGAACTTTATCATTATTTAATTTCGCCAATTCACTTGTAACAAATGATTTAACTGCCCCATCAGTAGCATTAGACATTCTCAACAACATTCTTAGCTTGATAGAATTTGCAAACTGTCTCCATTTAGCTATTTGTGAACTACCTCCAAAGATAACATCTTCACTCGCTTTTACCTGTGTATCACTATTTATCGGAGTATTATCTATAGCATCTATAGCTTCATTTACTCCTTTAATAAGGTCCATATAAATAGCTTCACCTTTATCATATTTTGGAGCTAAATTTGATTGCTGCTTAAATGCATCAAAATAAGGTGCATCTGAATAAAAATCTACAATATAATGTAAATAATTAGCCTTTAATATCTTTGCTATAGC
Organism: Elizabethkingia occulta; assembly: GCF_002023715.1. Lineage (GTDB taxonomy): Bacteria > Bacteroidota > Bacteroidia > Flavobacteriales > Weeksellaceae > Elizabethkingia > Elizabethkingia occulta. The sequence continues at coordinate 59,289 of NZ_MAHX01000013.1, read as the reverse complement.
CACATGTAAAGGCAAACTTTTTGCAGAAGACCCATCAATAATTGCCTGAAGGTTAGCTACTGAAAGATAAGTATTATTCCATAGTTGATTTCTGAAAGCACTGTTCAAATTTAATGAGCTTTCGTTAGGATAAACATTTGCCCATTGATAATTATTCCCTGCAGTTGTATTCATCCAGAAATTTGAAAGTTCAATCAGGTCACCAGTTTGAGCATCAAAAGTTGACGTTTCAGCTGCTGCTAATTTTTGTCTTGCCGGAACATTTCCATCAGGAACGGCATTGGGTGATATATTATCATCCAAACGACTACATGAATATATTGAAAAGACTGCTCCTGCTATTAAAAATATTTTTTTCATAACGATTCTAATTAAAAATTTAAATTAAGACTAACACCATAAGACTTCAGCACCGGATACTGACTTGATGTACTAAGCCCTTGCGCATTACCATTTGTAAATGAAGTATCAGGATCATTATAATTATCATTTCCTTTTGCTAGTTTAGTAAATGGATTTCTTGCATGTATTCCTATAGTAAATCCTGTCAGACCAATTGGCTTAATAACCTCTGCCGGGAAAGAATAACTTAGTGCTATTTCTCGAATTCTAAATACTGTAGCATCTATAATAAAGTTATCTGCAATATTTGTATAAACATTAGAATAATATGAAGAAACACCAGAATAATTATCTCCCCCTGTCTTCACTGTGGTATTTGGAACATAATTTCCTGAAGCATCTTTATAAACAGAGTTTGGCATTACGAAACCACCTTTGGTTCTATCAAAATCAGCAGATTCCAAAAGCTCTCCAGAGAATGCAAATCCATTCTTAGCTCCTGCAAAAAATTTCCCCCCTTTACTATACTCTAATACTGCACTTAGCTGGAAGCCTTTATAATTTAAACCTGTTGTAAATCCTAATTTATACTTAGGATCAACTTTCCCATAACTCTCTAGCGTGCTGGTATATAGAGGGTCTCCAGTATTTGCATTTACAATAATTCTACCCTGAGGATCCCTTTGATATCCTGTTCCTTTTAAAATGATTCCTTCTCCTTTTTTAGCATATACACCCGCAAACGTGTACCCCCCTAAGAATACTTCATCAGTATCATCTGTAACTTTTAATACATTGGTATCAAATGTTGTTAAAGACATACCAATATCCCATTTAAAATCTTTTGAATTAAATATTTTAATATTCAAATCTGCATCAATACCACGATTTCTTAACAAGCCTATATTCATCGTTCTTAGTGTAAGACCTGATGTTCTTGAAGTAGATGCATTAGTAATCAAATCATTAGTATCATCTTGATACAGGGAACCTCCAAAGGTAATTCTATCTTTTAGGAAACCCAATGCAATCCCAATTTCCGCCTTTTTTACTTTTTCAGGCCTGATATTAGGATCTGTTTGAGAAGTACGTACAACGAAGCTTAAGTCTCCTTTATATGGGAAACCATAACCTAAATCGGATAAATTCTGAATAGCATATGTTCCAATTGCTGAGGAACTGGTAGTTGTGCCATAATTACCAAATATCTTCATATAGTTTAGTACATTACCACCAAAATCAAAAGCTTTAGTCGGTATAAATGAAACCCCTACAGAAGGGAAAAAGTAGCTATTATTATTTTTCGGCAAAATTGAAGACCATTCATTTCTTGCTGTTGCATTCAAGAATAAATAATCTTTATAAGCCAAATCTAAGTTTGCAAATAATGCATGAACATTATATCGCGTAGTACCATTATTTAAGTTATATGGAATTGTAGGGTTTGCCAAATTCCATACCTGATAAAATTGCGGTATAATCATCCCAGTTCCTCCGGCTGTAGTAATTGAATATTTATACTCTTGATAGTTATGACCTGCATTTACTCTCAAATTTAAATCATCTGTAAGATCATAATTAAAATTCGCAATAAAATCACCATAATAACGCGCCAACTGGCTATTATACTGATTATATGATGAAGTAATTGCTTTAATCTGTGATCCTAATAAAACATTGGAATAACCATTATTATAGGCCTTATATTCCGAAGAAGTTAGCTGTAGACTACCTCTATATAGTAAATCAATATTTTTATTAATTTTATACCCTACACTTCCAGTAGCATTAATGAAATAACTTGAGTTGTTATTTCTCACATTGTCTATATACCAATATGGATTTCCATAATATTTATTCCATCCATAAGCAAAATCTCTATGCTCTTTCCATCTGGTAATAGGAATATCCGATGATGATTGCAATAACCAATAGTATATATCAGGTGTCGTTTGTGATGTATATGATTTCTGAATATTTACACTTCCGTCAAAAGACCACTTATCAAACTTAATTCCTGCTTTAAACAAAGCTGTAGTTCTTTCTAATTTATCTTTATCTACAACAAATCCTCTCTGTGTGTTATTTAACGACATTAACAAATAAGAATTCTCTCCTCCGACATTTGCAGTTATTGTATTCTGATACAATGTACCATTAACAAAAAAGTCTCTTGCATTATCTTTACCGTAAGGTGCAAATGGTGAATAAATAGAAGCAGGAGAATCCGGTGTATCCGCACCAGTATTAGCATTTATTGTAATTTTGCCATCCCCATTATAATCATATAATGGGATACCATAGGGTAAAAGTTTTCCTGCATATTTAGGATCATCAAAAGCCGGCCCCCACGCCCCATTTTCTACAGAAATACGATCTCCATCCCATCCTTGTCCATATTTAGTCTGGCGTTTAGGAAGATACGCAGGTGATTCAAAGTCTACAGAACTATTAAAGGTAACATTCATCCTCCCTCCTCTGGCGCCTCTCTTAGTAGTCACTACAACAACACCATTAACCCCTTGGGAACCATAAAGAGCTGAACCTTGCGCCCCTTTTATAATGTTGATCGACTCAATTACATCTGGAGGAAGCTGTTGCAGAGCTGTAGCTGTAGAAATTACATTGTCTATAACTACCAAAGCTTCATTACTACCCGTAATTGTTCTTTTACCACGGATAATAATACTGTTTGTACCATCAACACTACTATTTGTTTGGCGGATTTGAACTCCCGATACTTTTCCTTGCATTGCAAGAATTGGATCTGGGTTAGACGCTTGTCTTAATTCATCACCTTTTACGACTTGTTGAGCGGAAGTCTGTGCATCTTTAGATTTCTTAATCCCTAACGCACCCGTAATAACAACTTCTTCAATACTTTTAGTTTTAGCAGAGTCCTGTTTCGTCTTTTGTGCAGAAACCATTACAAAAGCCGAAGACAAAACTACCACCAAAACACTGTTAGTTAGTTTCTTCATATCAAATTAATTTTTCACTGTTTCAAATATGTGAATTTTAATTAACATAACAAAAGAAAAAATTAACATTTTTTTTATAAATTAAAATATATTCAATAATAACTAATAAATATATATAAAATAAATGTAATAACAGAAATAAAACAAACAAATAACACATAAAATAAAAAACCAATAATATAATAAACAATTAAACATTATCATATTACAGATAGAAACAACACTAAAATAAAATTAATTATAACAAATTAACATATTAAATATAAAATATCACAAAAACAAAACAATAAAACAATTAATATAATCACATCAAAAGCCCCAACAAAAAATCACATAGACACATATTAACCAAAAAAACATGTAATTCGCATCCTATGGTTTAGTTTTTTTTATTCCAAATACTATAGATGCTAGAAGGAAGTAAATTCATTTTCAGCAAAATATTAGCCCTAAATCACCTTCACAATATTCACACAATTACTTAGAATAAGTAGTAAAGTAAATCACACTACAAAACTTATTAGCTTTACTATTACTATTGGTAAATGAACTTCTTCCTAAAACACTATTAGCCTGTCTCTTTATATCAAATTATTATTCATAAACTCTAAGATTCATAAAGTTTATACAATATCAACAAAAGATTATTTTTTTTCTAAATAATTCAATATATTTGAAGTATTAATAAAAAAATAAACACCTAAAAAAAGGATAAATTATGGATTTGATAAAAAATTGGCAAAACAAATATATAGAAGCCGGATGCGATGAAGTTGGAAGAGGCTGTTTAGCGGGACCTGTAGTGGCAGCTAGCGTTATATTAGATGAAAAATTTAACAATTTTTTAGTTAAAGATTCTAAAACCTTATCAAAAACTTCAATAAAAGAACTTGCAGAATATATCAAAGCAAATGCTCGCGATTATGCTATTGCAGAGCTGCCTCCTGAGTTTATTGATAAGCATAATATTCTAAATGCGAGTATCCATGCTATGCATTTAGCACTCGACCAGTTGAAGGTACGTCCTGAATTTATTTTAGTAGATGGTAACAGGTTTCATCCCTACAATTATATACCCCATCAGTGTGTAATAAAAGGAGATTCCAAAGTTTTAAGTATCGCCGCTGCATCTATTTTAGCAAAAGACTACAGAGACCGGCTAATGGAAAAACTTCATGAAGAATATCCACAATACGGCTGGGCCAAAAACGTAGGCTACCCTACCAAAGCACACAGGGATGCTATTCGGGAATTCGGCACAACACCATATCACAGAATGAGTTTCAAATTACTTTAGATAAAAAAATAATCACAACTAAGTGATTATTTTTTTTATATTTGGTTTACAACCAACTAAATATCACAATATGAAAACATTTTCAAAACTTGCCAATGCAAAACTTTTGGACAAGAAAGGGTTAAGACAAATTACAGGAGGAAAAATATGTGTATGTGGCAGACCATGCCCGGATCCAAACCAACCACCTCCAAGAGAGTGCGACTAAAAAAAATAAAGCCTCGGTTCATGTACCGAGGCTTTATTATATAGGTGAAAGAAGTTTACTTCTTCTTATTTTGTTGCTTCAACTGCTCAACCTGCTTTTGCTGGTCCTGAGCTTTCTCCATCATTTCACGCATTCTTGCCTGGAAACGGCCTTCTTTTTTAGGCTTAGCCTTATTTTCCTGAATCTGAGCATGAATTCTCTTTTCATCCAAAATAAAATATTTGATTACTAAGATAATTACAATATTAATCGCGTTGGATACAAAGTAGTACCAAGATAAACCTGATGCTGCAGAGTTAAGGAAGAACAGGAATGTAACCGGGAAGATATACATCAATGGCTTCATGTTTGGCATTCCTTCCTGAGTAGGTTGTTGCATATTACCTGCTGTCATAACTGTATAAATAAGAATTACAACAGTACACGCCAATGCAAAAACACTAAGGTGTTCTCCTAAGAAAGGAACATTAAATGGCAACTTGATAAGATCATCATAAGCCGTAAGGTCATTTGCAAACCAGAAACTCTTACCTCTCAAATCCAGCATGTTCGGGAAGAATCGGAACAAGGCATAGAAAATAGGAATCTGTACCAAGCCCGGAAGACATCCTGCAAACTGGTTGACACCAGCTTTACGATAGACCTCCATTGTTGCTTGCTGTTTCTTCATAGGATCAGCATTCTTAAACTTTTCCTGAGCTTCTTCAATTTCCGGACGGATCACACGCATCATTGCACTCAGCTTATGCTGCTTGTACATAATTGGAGAAAGGATAATTTTCACCGCAATTGTCATTAAGAAAATCACCCATCCAGCAGCAATACCCCAGGATGATAGAAGATTGTAAACAGGGATAAAGAACCATCTGTTTAAACTTCCGATGAAAGACCATCCAAAAGGAAGAATCTCATCAAAGTTTTTATCATAAGACTTTAACAGATTAAGATCTAATGGCATAAAATACCATTTGAAATCCTGATTCAGCTCATTAGCAGCCAAATCAACCTGTCCATTATAGTTGAATTTTTTCAGGTACTCACCTTTTTCAATTGTTTCCTGATTACCTTTAGAGTTTTTGAAACCATTCTGGGCTTCAATTACCGCAGAGAAGAACTGTTGCTTTACACCGATCCAGTTAAGGTTTTCTTTGGTTTCATCCATATCACCTCTCGAATCATAATCATAACTTTTATAGTTATTGAAAGCGTAAACAAACTCTGTATGTGTCTGTTCCTGAGAACGTCCTTTTTCAGCCTCACGAACATTGTAGTTCCATACAAACTCAGCTTTGTTATCAGACACTAACTGAGAAAGTCCCTGTGTTCTTACTTTAAAGTCTACAGTATACTTATCTAATAAGGTATAGACAAACTGAATTGTAGCTGCTCCAACATTCGCCTGCATTGTAATAGCGTTGCCATTAGCTGTTGCATTAAAGACTAAGTCTTTGGTATTAATTACTTTTCCGGATTTGTCTTTAAACTGAAAGCCATAATCAGCATTGTTATTGGCAAATAACAAAAGAGGTTTATCTTTTGTCTTTTCATCAAAAGCGTTGAACTTATTAAGTCTTACCGTAGAAATTTGTCCGCCAAGCGTTGTAAAATCAACTGTCAGTAAATCATTCTTCAACTGTACTTTCTGAATACTTGCCGCATTGGCATTATTCTGCATTTGTGCAGCATTTGATTTCTGAGCAGACTGTGTCACCTGAGTTTTTGCATGATCTTCAGGTTTTTGCTTCGACTGGAAGTAAAACATAACCCCCATAAGGATTAATGAAAAAACCGCAAAACTGATCAGTTGGCTTTTGCCTACACCATTATTTTGTTGCATTTAAAAAATTATTTTTTTGTTTGAAATTTTACAGCAGCCTCTACCAATGCCTTGAATAAAGGATGTGGATTTGCTACAGTACTTTTGTATTCCGGGTGATACTGAACACCTACATAGAATGGATGACTTTTCAATTCCAAAGCTTCTACCAATCCTGTTTCAGGATTCTTACCTGAAGGAATAAAATCTTTAGCTTCAAAATCAGAAGTATAATCACTGTTGAACTCGTATCTGTGACGATGTCTCTCAGAAATATTTTTAGAATTATAGATATCAAAAAGCTTAGTAGAAGCCTTCACAGCACATTTCCATGCACCTAAACGCATTGTACCTCCTTTTTCGGTAACATCTTTTTGTTCTTCCATCAGGTTAATTACCGGATATTCAGCGTTTGTATCGAACTCGGTACTGTTGGCATTATTAAGACCCAAAACATTTCTTGCAAATTCTATCGTCATAATCTGCATACCAAGGCAAATTCCCAATACCGGAATATTGTTTTCACGGGCATATTTCGCCGCTTCAATTTTACCTTCAATACCTCTGTCACCAAATCCAGGTGCTATCAATACACCATCTACACCTTTTAGCAATTCAGCAACATCTCCACTCTCTATATCTCCACTGTACACCCAACGTACTTTCACCTCAGTCTGCATAGACCCACCTGCATGGATAAATGCCTCTGCAATAGACTTATAAGAATCCTGAAGGCTTACATATTTACCTACCAAAGCAATTTCTACGCTCTTCTTAGGGTTTTTATATTTTTTCAGGAAGTCTTTCCAGTCTTTCAGATCAGGTGTATTGGTTGTTGGCAATGCCAATTCAGTTAATACAACCTCATCAAAGTTTTGCTTATGCAGCTCTAACGGAACTTCATAAATTGTTGGTAAATCAAGACATTCGATAACATTTGCCTGATTTACATTACAGAACTGTGCTAATTTTGCACGCTGATCTTTTGGAATTTTATGTTCGGTTCTGCATACCAAAACATCTGCCTGAACGCCGTACTCCATTAACTGGCGTACAGAATGCTGAGAAGGTTTGGTTTTCAGCTCACCACTGGATGCTAAATATGGAAGAAGTGTCAGGTGAATCACCATAGAATTGGTTTCGCCAAGCTCCCAACGAAGCTGACGTACACTTTCTATATAAGGAAGAGATTCGATATCTCCTACAGTACCACCAATTTCAGTGATAATGATATCGTAGTTTTCTTTTGCAAGAATTTTAATTCTGCGTTTGATTTCATTGGTGATATGAGGAATTACCTGTACAGTTTTACCCAGGAAATCACCTTTTCTTTCTTTATCGATAACAGTCTGGTAAATTCTCCCTGTCGTAACGTTATTGTTCTGACTGGTTGGTGAATTCAGGAAACGCTCGTAATGCCCTAAGTCCAAATCTGTTTCAGCACCATCTTCTGTTACATAACATTCTCCATGTTCGTATGGATTTAAAGTTCCCGGATCGATATTAATATACGGATCCAGTTTCTGAATAGTTACATTGTAACCTCTGGCTTTCAACAACATACCAAGGGACGCAGAAACGATCCCTTTTCCCAAAGAAGATGTTACACCACCGGTGACGAAGATGTATTTTGTAGCTTTTTTACTCATTAGATTAGGTTTGTGCAAAGTTAAAGGTTCTCATCCAATTGGGCAACGTGAAATGCAATTGATTTAAAAATCAATTAATCAGCCCTTTATAAAACAAGTCTTTATTTTCTCTGCCATTACACCTTCACCAAAATCATTCCTCAGCAAAACTTTTTTGGCAAAAACTGAAAATGAAATTGTAATTTGCAGTATTAATCAAAGGTTTAGAGATAAAAAGTGGCAAAGGTCAAAACGGCATATTACTGTCAAAATTGCGGAACTCAGTATCCGCAGTGGCACGGACAATGCAAAAATTGTGGGGAATGGAATACTTTGGTTGAAGAGGTCATTGAAAAAACAACTTCAAAAAATTATTCCGGAGAAAAGAAGCAGCACATTATTAATATTATAGAGGTCAATGCACAGGAGGAGCCAAGAATTGCAACTCCAAGCGATGAACTGAATCGTGTTCTGGGTGGTGGTATTGTGCTGGGGTCTGTTACTTTAATTGGTGGTGAACCGGGAATAGGGAAATCTACCCTGCTCCTTCAGTTGGCGCTAAAAATGCGCAAACGTGTTTTGTATGTATCCGGAGAAGAAAGTGCATCACAGATTAAAATGCGTGCAGATCGCCTTACTGATCTCCAAAATCCGGAGTGTTTCCTTTTTACAGAAACTTCTGTGGACAAAATTCTGCACGAAGCAAAAAAATTACAGCCTCAGTTTATGATTCTTGATTCTATTCAGACACTACACTCTGGCCTTATCGAAAGTTCTCCGGGAACAGTTTCTCAGATCCGGGAATGCTCCTCAGAAATTATAAAATTTGCAAAGGAGACCAATACTCCGGTATTTCTGGTAGGCCATATTACCAAAGACGGACAAATTGCTGGTCCAAAAGTATTGGAACATATGGTAGATGTTGTCTTAAACTTCGATGGCGACAGAAATCACCTTTTCAGATTACTAAGAGCTAATAAAAACCGTTTTGGGTCGACTTCTGAAATTGGTATTTATGAAATGATATCTCAGGGCCTGAAAGAAATTAAAAATCCTTCTGAAATACTGATTACCAAAAAATTTGAAGAGCTATCCGGCAATTCTGTAGCTGTAACTTTGGAAGGAAACCGCCCAATGCTGCTGGAAATCCAGGCTTTGGTAAGTACTGCTGTTTATGGTACTCCACAGAGAAGCTGCACTGGTTTTGATGCAAAAAGGCTCAATATGCTTCTGGCAGTTCTGGAAAAAAGAGCAGGTTTTCGGCTTGGATCAAAAGACGTTTTCCTGAATATAACCGGAGGTATAAAAACAGATGACCCCGCGTTGGATTTGGCAGTTGTAGCCTCTATTCTGTCCTCCAATGAAGATATTGCTATTTCCGAAAAATATTGTTTTGCGGGAGAAATAGGTCTTAGCGGAGAAATACGGCCTGTTCCTCAAATCGAACACCGTATCACTGAGGCCGAAAAACTAGGGTATGATAAAATTTACGTTTCAAATCTTAACAAGATACCGAAGCGGAAATTTGCTATTAAGATTGAAGAAGTTAGCAAGATTGAAGATTTCCACGACAGACTTTTTTAAATAATTAAAACAACATCAGAATGCCGATTGAAAATATTCAGAAATTTGTTCTTGTATTGCTTTACGGCAGTCTGGTTTTGCAGTCGTTTATCCTATTAGCCAACCCTATGAACGTTAATAAGAAAGCAAATTTTGCTTTCGGGATATTCATGCTCCTTTGGTCCGGCTATTGGGTTTTAGATATTCTAAAGATTTGTGGATTTTCCCCCGGCCCTTTATTAATATTTTCAGTCTATTCTGTATTAATATTTACGCCCCTTTTCTTATTCTTCAGTGTTGTTGTCTTTATCAATCCCAACTACTATTTCAAGAAAAAGGATCTTATCTGTCTTGTTATTCCTTTTATTTATTTGGTCTTATTACTAAATGCTGATGAAAACAAACTGCTAAACACTATTACACTGCTCATAGCGGTTGCCCACAATCTGCCATACGTTGCAATTATCTATTACAAAATCAGAAAACATCAGAAAAGGATAGAGACCATTTCATCTGATACAGAAAGCATCAATTTACAATGGCTGATTAAACTAAGCTTACTGCTTTTTGGAACCATTATTATCACCGTTTGTTACGAGCTGTTCAATGCTTTTGTTTACAAAATGCATCAGAATCTTATAATGGATTTACTATTCCTGTTTATCGTTTACAGTACTTTTTACCATGTCCTGCGACAAAAAGAAATCTATCCTGTTAGTAAAGTACAACTAGAGGAATTGCTTTCTATAGAAACGGAATCCGAAGAAAAAACTGAAAAGAAAAAGTTAATTCCGGATGAAGATTTTGAAGACCTGAAAGAAAAGTTACTAACATTAATAGAATCCCAAAAACCTTATCTGGAAGGCGATCTCAATTTATTAAAACTTTCAGAACTTATCGGCATCAGTACGCATCAGCTTTCTTATCTGCTGAATAACGGGTTCAATGAAAACTTTTTTCAGTTTGTGAATAAATACAGAGTACAGCACGCTAAAGAATTGTTAATAAGTGATTCCTACAACAAATTATCTGTTTTGGGCATTGCTTTTGATTCAGGATTCAACTCGAAAACTGCTTTTAATACTTTTTTTAAGAAAACCGTGGGAGTAACTCCTTCAGAGTTTAGAAAAAATCAGAGTGAAGGTAATTTCACCGAAGAAGAAAAATTGAACTAAATCAGAGACCATATCCAGGAATCATTCTAATTATGCACCAGGAAAAGATCAAAAAATATTACGATCAACTCGCCAGCACCTACGACGAAAATAGGTTCAGCAATACTTATGGTCGGTACATTAATGCACAGGAACGGAATTTTCTGACATCTTTTTTTCATAAGCATAAAAGGTTGAACAAAACACTGGATCTGGGATGCGGAACCGGCAGATTATTAGATTTTGCTACCTCTGGTGTGGACTTTAGCGAAGAAATGCTCTCACAGGCTAAGGTTAAATATCCTTACAAAAATCTGCTCACAGGAAACATCACAGAGATTCCGTTTGAAAACGAAAGTCTGGATTGTATTTTTTCATTTCATGTTATCATGCATCAGGACAAAGAAATAACACAGCAATTTCTCTCCGAATCATGGCAAAAACTAAAACCAAACGGATTTCTAATTTTCGACTTCCCAGTAAAAAGGCGAAGAAGAAATCACGCCTCCACAGAAAGCTGGCATGCCTATAATAGTTTTGATGCTGAAGAAATTAAATTTTTATTCAGAGATCAGTGGACTATTATTGAGACCCGTGGAATTTTATTTTTCCCTGTACACCGTATTCCAAAATATTTACGCTGGCTGTTTCTTCCTTTAGACAATTTACTTTCTCGTACTTTTCTGAAGAAGTGGGCTTCATATCAGATTATTGTTTTACAAAAGGTTCAGTAACTCCTCATGAGGTTCATCAAAAGATATATTCCCCATTCTTTTAAAATTCAGTTATATCTTCTGAAACGAAAACTGCTGGATGCTCTTCAGAATAAAAAGTATGCTTCAGTTATCAACACCAAAGATATTGGTAACATTCAGACAGAGATGAGACTTAAGGTAATGCCAAGTCCTTACTTCGAAAACAAGCTTCATAATCTGAAAATCGTTCAGCAAAAACAGGAAGGTATTACAATTTACCCGGGCGAGTATTTCTCTTTCTGGAAAATCACAGGTAAAGCCAGTAAAAAGAACGGATTTAAAGAAGGAAGAAATCTTGTAGCCGGAAAACTTTCTCAGGATATAGGCGGCGGAATTTGCCAGTTTTCATCCTTACTCTATTATTCTGCTTTAAAAGCCGGATTTATCATTACCGAACGTCATCATCATTCTATAGACATCTATAAAGAAGACGAACGTTATATTCCATTAGGTGCAGACAGTACTGTTGTCTATGGTTTTCGGGACTTACAGTTCATCAATCCTTATCATTTTCCAGTACAGTTAAAATCGAAAATCGAAGATCATTCGGTTACCTTATATATATTAGCAGAGAATACTCTTCCACAACATTCTGTAGATTTCGAATACCATTACCAAACCGATACGGTAAAAGTGAAAACCTTAATCAATCAAAAAGTTGTGTCTGAAAGCATTTATCTAAAAGCTTAACTAAGGCAGCTTATAAGAAACCTCTAGCATTACTTCAAATAGAACTCTGAACAAATTTTATCTCAAGAAATATATTCCGGTTTATAAAACAGCACTACTATAAGGTGTAATCACCAATAATACAAGCTTTACTATATGGTTCCATTTTATAAACAAGGGCTTCCCGAATAGCTGCTAGCCGTACATTTGGCTAACAAAATATAAAAAAATGTCACTACCTGCTATCCCTCCTACCAGCTATGCACATCTTTTAAAAAGATTTATAATGTCTGTAAAATACCTATTAAGATCTCTTTTGCAATAAAAATTAATTTATATTTGTTTAGTGCAGAACCAATTACAAAGATGTCTGAAAATAAATATGCTATTGTAACAGGAGCCAGTCAGGGGATGGGAAAATATATTGCTCTGGAATTAGCCAGACGGAATATCAACCTTATTCTTATAAGTCTTCCTGATCAGGAATTGGATTCTTTTTGCAAAACCTTGGCTTCAGATTTCGGAATCGAAGCTATTGCGTATGAAACCGATCTTTGCATACCAGAGAGTATAACAGCACTTTCTCGATGGGTTAATGAGAATTTTGAAATCGATATACTTATTAACAATGCAGGATTAGGAGGTTCGATGAAATTCACAGATGCGCAGACAGACTACATTAATAAAATTATCCAACTGAATGTAACGGCTACTTCCCTGCTCACCCACCTGCTCCTCCCCAACCTCATCCGTCAGAAAAAAGCATATATTCTAAATATTTCCAGTATTGCAGCTTTAGCACCGATTGGCTATAAAACGGTTTATCCTGCATCCAAAGCCTTTGTACATTCTTTCTCCAGAGGATTGAGGTATGAACTGAAAGATACAAATGTACTGGTAAGTGTAGCACATCCCGGCCCAATGAAAACAACTGTGGAAAACTCCGAAAGACTCGACAGACAAGGTACTTTGGGAAAATTCCTGATGTCAACACCGGAGAGAAACGCCAGAATATGTGTGGATTACTTATTAAAAGGCAAATCACTAATTATTCTGAACAAACTGAGCTGGCTGGTGATGAATTACGCTCCGGACTGGCTAAAAACACGCTTAATTTCTGAAGCCAGTAAAAAAGAGATATTGGAACAATATACTGAATATAAAAAAGCAACGCGAAGAACTGTTTCATTAAAAGAATGAAGAATATATTTATTTCCGGTATTTCCGGGCTTTTAGGAACCAATCTTGTTAATATTCTTCTGGAGCAGGGATACAAAGTTACCGGAGTGATCAGAAATCCCGACAACTTTACCGGTACCAGAAATGAAAATCTCACTTTACTAAAGGGCGGGCTTTTTGACGATTATTCTGCTATATTTTCCGTTACTGACATCGTTATCCATATTGCTGCGGAAACCAAACAAAACATCCTTCGGTATGAAGAATATTACAAAACCAATTTCGAAGCCACACGTCATTTATATGAAACTGCCGTAAAATCGGATGTAAAGAAATTTATTTTCGTAAGTACTGCCAACACCTCCGGATTTGCAGATTCAGACGGTTTAGGCAATGAAGATAAACCGATGAAATTCCCATTCACAAAATCTTTTTATGCGTTGAGTAAAAAAGCTGCGGAAGACTATCTTCTGCAACAAAGCAATGCTACAGAAACAGTTATTATCTGTCCTACCTTTATGTTAGGCGCTTTTGACAGCAAGCCCAGCTCCGGCAGGATCATTCTGATGGGACTTTATAAAAAAGTTATTTTCTATCCACCGGGCGGAAAAAACTTTGTATATGTAAAAGATGTTGCACAATCCATTATCAATGCGATGACCTTTGCTAAAAATGGAGAAAAATATATCGCCTGCAATGAGAATATAAGCTATAAAGATTTCTTTCAGAAGCTGAATAAAATAAACGACCAGAATCCTCTGATGATAAAAGTCCCCGGATTCCTTCTACAGTTAGCAGGCCTTTTCGGAGATCTGCTAAGAAGACTGAATATTAAAACGGATCTGTGTACTCCAAATATGCAGTCTTTATGTATTGAGAATTATTATTCCAATCACAAATCGACAACAGAACTCAATGTAAAATACCAACCTGTTGAAATTGCTATAAAAGAAGCGTCGGATTATTTTAAAAATGACTTTCGGAAACATTAAAACTCCGAAGTCACTACTAAATAGAATAAACCACAAAAGACACAATAAAATATTGCTGCCGTTTGGTTTTACCACATAGGGACATAGAGTTTATGGCTGAAAAGTATTTTATATGGTTTAAAAGCATTGGACTTTGAGGTCGTTGCTAAGCGTTAGCGGCCTTGCGGACTTAAAAGCACAATAAATATCCAAAGAATCTTTGCGTACTTTGCGTTTAAATAACTACTTACAACAAAAGTTCTACCACATAGTTACATAGTTTTCATAGCGTTGGAAAAAGGTATCTTCGATACTGACATAGAATACATAGCTGATGTGTGAAAATTTATTTTCCTATGCAAAACCTTATTCAGGACTATTAGCTATGTTCCTATGCGGTTAAAAGGAGATTTCTACCACATAGTTACATAGTTCTCATAACATTGGATAAAGGTATCTTCTATACTTACATAGAATACATAGCTGATGTGTGAAAATTTATTTTCCTATGCAAAACCTTATTCAGGACTATTAGCTATGTTCCTATGTGGTTAAAAGGAGATTTCTACCACATAGCTTTCATAGTTTTCATAACTTTAGATAAAGGTATCTTCGACACTTACATAGAATACATAGCTGATGTGTGAAAATTTATTTTCCTATGCAAAACTTCTTAAGAATTATTGGCTATGTTCCTATGTGGTTTAAGAATTTAGAATAAACCACAAAAGGCACAAAAGAAATATTAATGTACTAAGGGTTTTTAGGGCACAAAGACTTCACCTAAAGGTAAAATATCAGATCTTTCCTTTAAGCTGCTCGGAAAAGACCTTTACAATTTGTTCTGAACAAATTCGCTACCTTTACTCAAATAAAATAAAGATGAATCTCCTTGCTCATTCCTATTTATCGTTTTCCGATGGACAAATTGTGGGCAATATGATAGCGGACTATGTCAGAAATGCCGACCGTGAAAAGCTTCCCACCGAAGTACAACAAGGCATTGTTATCCACAGGGAAATTGACACCTATACTGATCAGCATCCTATTACTCATAAAGCCAAAAAAGTTTTCCAGCCTTTGGTCAGATTATATTCCGGAGCTTTTGTAGATGTGAGTATGGATTACTTCCTTGCTAACGACATTACGATACACGATGAAACTGACTGGAAGAAACATACACGACATGTGTACAACACATTATGGAATTATGAGGAAATACTTCCTGATAGATTTCTCCATATCCTTCCTAAAATGGAGGCCGATGACTGGCTTTTTAATTACCGATACGACTGGGGCATAAAATACAGCCTGCAAAATGTTCTGAACAAGGCCAGGTATCTGGAAAAGGATATTCCGGTTTTCAATTCGTTTATGGAGGAAAAAGATTTCCTGAAAGAATGTTATGATGAGTTTTTTCCGGACCTGAAAAGTCACATAGAAAATCTGAAAGTTTAGAACTGCTGATACTGATAGCGGTCGGGATACAGCAATTTAGTACTCTTCCTTTGCCCGCCTACCACAACATGTATAATATTCATTTGATCATCGAATAAATTATACAGTATACTCACTGCCGTTTCTATTTTTTTAGGATTGACAACCTTTTCGGTTTCCAGATATACATCTACAGCTTCCGAATTTTCTTCGTAACCCAAAAAGTTGATCCGGATTTGATTGTTATTAACTTTCAGCTTCAGATATTCCTCAAAGTATTTCTGCAGCAGAGACTGCATGTCACTTTTAAATTTTGGGTTATTGAAAAATACCTTTTTCGCATACTTTTTATCCAGCGCATTTTCCATATCGTCTATAAAGAACTTTCCGGTAATCTCAAAAGTCTGAGATTTAGCATTGTAGCTGAACTCTACCGAACCTACATGATAAGGATGAACATCTTTTGCTTTTGCAGAAGAAAAAAACAAGATTCCCGAAATCAGCAAAAAGATCCTAAAAAAGATTTTCATCTGCACACATTTATAATTATTAGTATTTAAAAGCCATTGCCGTTAAACTAATTCAAAAATAATCAATATTTTCGCAAAAACGACGCCATGAACGATTTTATGTTTTACCTCAGGATGGGCTGGGATCATATTGTTAGTAAAGATGCACTGGATCATCAGTTATTTATACTTGTACTAATTGCTGTATACACCATACAGGATTTCAAAAAAGTACTGATTCTGGTTACCGCATTTACGATTGGGCATTCTCTTACACTGGCACTAAGCGTTTTCGATATACTGAGAGTTCCTTCTGCGTGGGTAGAATTTCTTATTCCATGTACTATTGCCATTACTGCACTGATTAATATTTTTGGCAAAAACAACGTCCAGAAGCAAATGAAGCTCAATTACTCTCTGGCACTATTTTTTGGTTTGATCCACGGGATGGGATTCGCCAATTCTATCCGGATAACGCTGGCTAAAGAACAAAGCATTACGACAGGATTATTAGGCTTTAATATAGGTCTTGAACTGGGACAGATTGTCGTTGTACTCGCCGTTCTTATTATTCTGTTTTTACTAACAACCATCTTCAAGCTGGATCGGAAAAACTGGATTATGTTTATTTCCTCCGGTGTATTTGCATTGTCCCTGCAAATGGCTTTAGAAAGAATTCCTTTTTAAGGATTCAATACTTATAAAACAATTATCAAATAATTCTGTAAAAAAGTTCGCTCCTTTTTGCAGAAAATACACCTGCATTTTTATACCTTTGAAATAAAAATAATTTCGACCATGAAATTTAAGTCTCTGTATTTATTATCACTTTGCAGCCTTGGTGCCTTTGCACAGAATATTCAGAACAATCCGGGCAGCAATCACGGAAACAAATTCGAACAGTTAGGAACCATACTTCCTACGCCCAATGTATACAGAACTGCCAGCGGCGCTCCAGGTGAAAAATACTGGCAGCAGCGTGCAGACTACAATATCAATGCTTACTTGGATGAGGACAAACAACATCTGAAAGCATCCGAAACCGTTACTTATTACAACAACTCTCCGGATACCTTAGACTATCTGTGGTTACAGCTGGATGAAAACGAGCACAGCTCTGTGAACAATGCAGGATTCGAATTCTCCAGTACGATTCCGCAGGCTGTTACTGCAGACAAACTGAAGATTTCGGAATTTCCGGTAAAAGATAATGGCTATGGCGTAAGAATAGAAAAAGTTACGGATGCTAATGGCAGTCCGCTAAAATATACCATCAACAAAACCATGATGCGTATAGACCTTACTACACCTCTGAAGAAAGGAGAAAAAATAGTCTTTAAAGTAGACTGGAACTACAACATATCTGATAGAATGAAAGATGGTGGCCGCGGTGGATATGAATACTTCCCGGAAGATGGTAATTACCTTTTCACCATGACGCAATGGTTCCCGAGAATGTGCGTATACAGCGATTTCCAGGGATGGCAGAACCATCAGTTTACAGGACGTGGAGAATTTGCACTTCCTTTCGGTAACTATAAGGTAAGCATCAATGTTCCTGCAGATCATATTGTAGGAGCTACCGGTGAATGTAAAAACTACGATCAGGTAATGTCTTCCGAACAAAAACAAAGATGGCAAAAGGCACAAAGTGCTACTGCACCTATAGAAATCGTTACACTGGACGAAGCCAAAAAAGCGGAGAAAAATAAATCCAAGGAAAGAAAAACCTGGATTTTCGAAGCCAATGACGTGCGAGACTTTGCATGGGGATCTTCCCGTAAGTTTGTATGGGATGCTATGCCACAGGTGATCGCCGAAAACAATAACAAAGTAATGTGTATGAGCTTCTACGGAAAAGAAGCTTATCCTATCTACAGCAAGTTTTCCACAAGAGCTGTAGCACACACGATTAAAACCTATTCAGACTTTACAATTCCTTATCCATATCCTGTAGCACAGAGTGTGGAAGCTTCTAACGGAATGGAATATCCGATGATTTGCTTCAACTATGGTAGAGCAGAAAAAGACGGCACTTATTCGGAAGCCACTAAAAATGGAATGATTGGTGTGGTGATCCACGAAGTGGGACACAACTTCTTCCCAATGATTGTAAACAGTGACGAGCGCCAATGGAGCTGGATGGATGAGGGACTTAATACCTTTGTGGAATATCTGACCGAAGAACTTTGGGATAACAAATTCCCGTCTAAAAGAGGCTCGGCACACACTATTGTGGATTATATGAAGCTTCCGAAAGATGAACTGGAACCTATTATGACGAATTCCGAAAATATTACGCGTTTTGGTCCTAATGCTTATTCCAAACCGGCAACCGGACTTAATATTCTTAGAGAAACCATTATGGGCCGCGAGCTTTTCGATAAAGCATTTAAAACCTATGCTAAAAGATGGGCTTTCCGCCACCCTACTCCGGCAGATTTCTTCAGAACAATGGAGGATGCCAGTGCCGAGGACCTTGACTGGTTCTGGAGAGGTTGGTTCTACGGAACAGATCCTGTAGATATTGCGATAGAAAAAGTAAGCGTTGCAAAAGCTGACACCGATACAAAAGCTGTAGAAAAATCTACTTCTGTAAAAGTTGCAAAACCAGATCTTCCGGTATTCGATGACATTTCAAAAATCAGAAACCGCGAGGACAAGAGAATAACTTTCTATACCGATAAAGACAAGGAAGCACAGGATTTCTATTGGAGATATGACAGAGGTATGGAGAAAGTAGATCCTAACAAAACTTTCGAAGTAAAAACGCCGGCATCAGAAAACCTGACAGGAAAAGACAAAGAACAGTATAAAGATACTTACGCTTATCAGGTAGACTTCGCCAACAAAGGCGGACTGGTAATGCCGCTAATTGTGGAATTCACTTTTGAAGATGGTTCTAAAACCAGAGACAGGACTTCTGCCCAAATCTGGAGACACAACGAGCAAAAAGCATCCAAAACTTACTTCTTCAACAAGAAAGTAAAATCTATACAACTAGACCCAATGTTGGAAACGGCAGACATCGATACTTCCAACAACTATTGGGGAGCAATGCCTGAAGCCAGCAAGTTTAGCATCTTCAAAGCGAAACAAAATCAGGCAAGAGGCGCTGCAAATGGTGTCATGAATCCAATGCAGGCCGCAAAGAAATAGCCAGGATCAATTATTAATTAATATGATTTAAAGCCTTATTGCATATGTGATAAGGCTTTTTTATGCCTATTTTCAAACCACATAGATACATAGCATAAGTATCTTGGGTAAAAATTTTGTGGTAATAGTTTAAATGCAAAGTACGCAAAGATTCCTTGTACATTTATTATGTTTCTAAGACCGCAAAGCCGCGAACGCTTAGCAAAAACCTCTAAGCGAAATACTTTCAAACCACATAGATACATAGTAAAATACTTTTCAGTCATAAACCCTATGTCCCTATGTGGTAAAAACCAAAACTTCTTTTGTGCCTTTTGTGGTTTATTCTAATTTCTAAACCATATAGGTACATAGCCAATAACCCCGAATAGGTTCTACATAGGAAAATAAATTTTCACACATCAGCTATGTATTCTATGTTAGTATCGAAGATACCCTTATTCAACACTATGGAAACTATGTATCTATGTGGTAAAAACTTTTCGGCAGCAATATTCGTTTGTGTCTTTTGCGGTTAATAAGCTTCAAATTACGAGTTCAGATTTATGCCTTTCTGGTTCGGATCTTAAAATTGTATTTTCATTTTTTCTGCCAAAATTTCTTATCCCGAGAAAAAGTCTGCCAATTTTTAACCCTGAACTTACAACTTGCAACCAATAACCAACTTGGCACATTGTTGGAGAAAACTAAACCAGAAAATCAAAAAAATTAAGATAATTATGTCAGTAAACTTCAAACCATTAGCAGACAGAGTTCTTGTAGAACCAATCGCTGCAGAAACTAAAACTGCCTCAGGAATCATTATCCCGGACACTGCAAAAGAAAAGCCGCAGGAAGGAACAGTTGTAGCTGTTGGAAACGGTAAAAAAGACGAACCGTTAACTGTAAAAGTTGGAGATAAAGTACTTTATGGAAAATACTCCGGTGCTGAATTAAAACTGGAAGGAAAAGACTACTTAATCATCAGAGAAGCTGATTTATTAGGAATCATCGGATAAGCGATAATGCTTATTGCTATTGGCTTCTGGCAGATAGCTTCCTTATAAAAATTAATTTTAAAATAATGCTTGGCGTCTAATATCTGACGTCTAACATCTAATATCTAAATAAAAATGGCAAAAGAAATTAAATTCGATATTGAATCAAGAGACGCTCTAAAAAGAGGTGTTGATGCATTAGCAAATGCAGTAAAAGTAACATTAGGTCCTAAAGGTAGAAACGTAGTAATCGAAAAATCTTTCGGTGCACCACACGTTACAAAGGACGGGGTTTCTGTAGCTAAAGAAATCGAACTTGAAGACAAAGTAGAAAACATGGGAGCGCAAATGGTAAAAGAAGTTGCTTCCAAAACTAATGATATCGCAGGTGACGGTACTACTACCGCAACTGTATTGGCACAGGCTATCGTAAGAGAAGGTCTTAAGAACGTAGCTGCTGGTGCAAACCCAATGGACTTGAAGAGAGGTATTGACAAAGCTGTTGTAGCTGTAGTTAAAAACCTACAATCTCAGTCTCAGTCTGTAGGAGATTCTTCAGAAAAAATCGAGCAGGTTGCTTCTATTTCTGCAAACAATGATGATACTATCGGTACTCTAATCGCTGAAGCTTTCGGTAAAGTAGGTAAAGAAGGTGTAATCACTGTAGAAGAAGCTAAGGGTACTGATACAACTGTAGATGTTGTAGAAGGTATGCAGTTCGACAGAGGATACCAGTCTCCTTACTTCGTAACCAACCCAGAAAAAATGGTTGCGGAACTAGACAATCCTTATATCCTTTTAGTTGAGAAGAAAATCTCTTCAATGAAAGAATTATTACCAGTTCTTGAGCCAGTTGCACAAGGTGGTAAGTCTCTATTAATTATCTCCGAAGAAGTAGAAGGTGAAGCTTTAGCGACATTGGTAGTAAACAAACTAAGAGGTTCTCTTAAGATTGCTGCTGTTAAGGCTCCAGGATTCGGTGACAGAAGAAAAGCTATGTTAGAAGATATCGCTATCCTTACAGGTGGACAGGTGATCTCTGAAGAGCAAGGCTTCACTATGGAAAATATTACTTTAGATATGTTAGGAACTGCTGAGAAAGTTTCTATCGACAAAGACAACACAACTATCGTAAACGGTGGTGGTGAAGAAGCTAAAATAAAAGGAAGAGTAGCGCAGATCAAAGCTCAGATGGAGACTACAACTTCTGACTACGACAGAGAAAAACTTCAGGAAAGACTGGCTAAGTTAGCTGGTGGTGTTGCTGTACTTTATGTAGGTGCTGCTTCTGAAGTTGAAATGAAGGAGAAAAAAGACAGAGTAGACGATGCACTTCACGCAACCAGAGCTGCTGTAGAAGAAGGTATTGTTGCTGGTGGTGGTGTTGCTTTAGTTAGAGCGATCTCTTCTTTAGACAGCCTTACTGGTGCTAACGCTGACGAAACTACAGGTATCAAAATCGTAAAAAGAGCGATCGAGGAGCCATTGAGACAAATCGTTGCTAATGCAGGTGGCGAAGGTTCTGTAATCGTTGCTAAAGTAGCGGAAGGTACAGGTGACTTCGGATACAATGCTAAAACTGACGAGTATGTAAACATGTTGGAAGCAGGTATCATCGACCCTACTAAAGTAACAAGAGTTGCTCTTGAAAATGCAGCTTCTGTATCAGGTATGCTTCTTACTACTGAGTGTGTAATCACTGAGGTGAAGAAAGACGAGCCAGCTATGCCAATGGGTGGTGGTATGCCAGGAATGATGTAACAGCGAGTCGCTGAGACGATATATTAAAACCGTTCTGGAAACAGAGCGGTTTTTTGCTTTTCTGTTAATAAAATATATTAAACTTATATAACTATTTATATTATGTCAGTAAATTTCTTTGAAAAGCTAAATTTTTGTAAGTTTGAGAGTATATCACAATTTCATATCCATATACATAAAATGAAACATTTCTTTTTAAAACGACCAATGTATATAATTATAATTATTCTTTTTATAATTATTCTCTATCCAATATTTTTAAATCTATTTATCCACGATTCAAATGAACAAGGCGTATTTGGTGATAGCTTTGGAGCATTAAACACTTTTTTTTCAGCATTAGCATTTTGTGGTGTGATTATATCAATGATAATTCAAAGAAAAGACTTCGAAGAATCGAAATATCAATATCTTCATGATCGAATGACAAATTTCGTGTATGTTCAATTGGATAGATATGAAAAAGCGTTAGAAAAATTAGTGCTAAAAGATAGTGATGTAAAAATCTGCAATAATGAGGCACTCTATTATTTATATGAAAATTTAAAACATGTTAGTCTTGTATTTTCAGAAACTCGAGAAGAGAGAGTAAAGATAGCTTTAGATAATAAAGAAGCAATTCTACAAAATCTAAGCTTAATTAATGAATCAGGTAGTAAGATATCATCTTTTATAATATCAACTGATAATTGTTTTTTAACATTAAATGATATCTTAAACACAAGTAAATTAACCACCAGTGATAAAAATGAATTAAGAACCATATTTCAAAAAAATCTAGGATTTATGTTTCCACAGGTTATAGAAAGTATATATAATACAATTTATTTAGCTAGAATGTATCATTTCGAGCTAGAAATATCTACTGATGATTTCTCATTTTTAATGACACTCTTGAATAAAATACAATATTTTCATATTTTTCACCATAGTAAAGAAAGGTACAGTTAACACTATTACTATTACCATTACTATTACCATTACTATTACTATTACCATTACTTCTAGCTATTATAAGTATCACACTCATGTTAGGTAAAGTCTAAAATTCACTTCCCCCCAAATAAAATAGCCAAAACCTGTCATTTTTTATCCTGTAGGTTTTACTTATATTTGTTTTTATAAGCCACATAACTATGCAAAGCAAAAAAATACATCAGGGTAGAAATGTCAAGCGTTTTCGTGAAATGTTAGGCATAAAGCAGGATGCTTTGGCTTTTGATCTTGGTGAAGACTGGAATCAAAAGAAGATTTCGCTTCTGGAGCAGAAAGAAATTATTGAAGATCCTTTGCTAAAAAAGATTTCCGAGGTATTAAAAATTCCGGTGGAAGCATTTCAGAATTTTGATGAAGAACAGGCTATCAATATTATTTCTAATACTTTTGATAATTGTCAGCAGCCCGCATCTATTTTCTATAACTCTACGATTAATCCAGTAGAACAATTGATTAAAGTACACGAAGAAAAAATTGCTTTGTACGAAAGAATGCTGAAAGAAAAAGATGAAATGATGGCCAAACTGGAACAGCTTATTAAGAAATAACGGCCAGCCACCGATACAATAAATAAAACCGTTCTGTTACAGAATGGTTTTTATTTTCATAGAACTGAGCATTAAAGGTATTTTTTTCACATTCCACATTCACATAATGTGTAAATTTAGCTGTTAATAAAAATCAATATACATGAAGAAATTTTATTTGCTGTTTCTGTGTTTTTCAACATTAGGATTTGCCCAAAATAAGGCAGAAGCCGAAAAGAAGATTCGTGAAGGGGTTACGCTTTATGATGAAGGAAAATATGATGAAGCTTTATCCAGATATAATGAAGCGCTAAATCTTGATAAAAACAATTTCTTTGCTCTTGCTGAAAAAGCCATGACTTTGGAAATAATGAAAAACTATGATGAATCTATTGAAGTTAGTGAGCTTGCTCTAAAGCTATATCCAAAAGAAGATAATGCAACTGTTTATGTTACTTATGGAAATGCTTTGGATCATATTGGTAAATCGGATTTAGCCATTAAAGCCTACAACGAGGGAATAAAAAAATATCCCGATTATTACCACCTTTACTTCAATAAGGGTATTGCTCTATATAAAGTAAAAGAAACTGAAAAAGCCGCAGAAGCTTTTCAGATAACAACCAGACTGAATCCCAATCATGCAGGCTCATACAATGCATTGGCTGTAATTGACAGATCCAACAGAATCCCCTCAATACTGGCAGCGGGAAGATACCTGATACTAGACAATAAATCTTCAAGAGCCAAAGGCAATCTGGTAACTATGCTTACATTGATGAAACAAGGTGTTAGCAAAAGCGAAGATAACTCAATCAATGTTTCTCTCTCTTCAATATCGGCTGATAAAACAAATAATAAAAAATCAAATACCGATGATTTCTCCACTGTCGATATTATGCTCTCAATGTCTGCAACCCAAGACCTACATGAGGAAAATAAAGACAAAACCGAAATTCAGAAATTTATAGACAAGTTCTCTCCTGTTTGCAGAATTATGAAAGAAGTAAAACCGAAACAAAAAGGCTACTACTGGGATTTTTTGGCACCTTACTTTATTGAAATGAATGACAAAAACCTACTTGAACCTTTTGCCAATATTATTTTTCTTGCCATACAGGACAAAGATGCGATTCAGTACAATGAGCAGCATCAGAACAAGATTAAAGAATTTTATAATTGGTCTAAAAATTACAACTGGAAATAACATACATCATGAACAACAGCAGGTAAATCCCTTGCTAGCACGAGCGTGACGCTCGTGCCTGTACCCATATAAATTAGCCGGAACCAGCCATTTTTCATCGTTCAACTTTTATTTACATTTGCTTCTATAGCAAATAGGTAAAGCAAAACAGTATACAAATTGAGATGAAACCTGCCAGAATTCAAGTTGACTTTAACGAACTTATTGAAAGCGATTTGGTTTTGCTTTCCCAGCAGGACATTAAATTGGACTATAGCGGGCAAGAAGTCTTACTATTCCCGGGCAAAGAAATTGATATTTATATGGATGATACAGATGAAAATGGCGCTGTTGACAATTTATTAGCCAGTGGACCTGTAGAGCTAAATAAGACGGGATTATTTCCGATTTGCAAATGGAATTGCAGAATTAATGCAAATGGGATTCAACATGAAAGCGAATTGAAAAATAATAAAAAGTAAATTGAAAAATAAAAGCATAACATTTATTGTCTTTTTAAGCTATCTGACATTTTCTTGCGGTCAGAAAAATGAAAAAGTCGAAAATAAAATTTCGGTTGAGAATACAAATACTGAAAACTCAATTTCGACAAACATTAAATCGACTACGAAAGAAAATGAAATGAACGATACTATAATAAAGATCGTTAAGGCTTATCAAAGGAAAGATGAAAATACCTTAAATAACTTAATCTACAAAGATTATGGACTTACATTTCTGTTTGCCAGAGGCGTAGCTGATAATATCTCTACAGCAAAACAAATTTCATTCAAGGAGCCTGTTCCAGAATATTTACCGTATGACACAAATTTTGAAACACAATACCTGATAAATGAAACTGGTTCTCCTGTCTTTAACTGTGAAACTGAAAGCTGGAATAAGCCTTCCGGAATTTATGTTGATATGAAAACTAAGGACAAATTTTTATCAACAATTGCAATAAATGAAAATAAGCTTACGGAAGAAACCATTTGGAATGAAAAAGAAATTAAGCTATTTGAAGAAATAGAGCGTAAAAGTCATAAAGTCACTTTAATTGGTGAAAATCAGGAAACTTTTATTTTCTACATAGCCAAAATAAATAATAAATGGTATTTAACCGCAATAGATAGATTTGAAGTTTGTTCTGCCTAAAAAACACTAAAACAGGAGAATGGAAATATTATTGTGATTTTCACTAAAAATAACAACAGAAATAGATCTAATTTTAGGGAAATATTTATCCTATGGGCTCGTAAATCTAAGAATAAATGTTATTTTTAGCACTTATAAAAACTTTATGAACAACACCAGGAAAATCTCAATACTTATAAGTTTCTTTTTATTTGCTTTACTCTATTCTCAGACAGAAAAAAAAGACAGCCTTATTGCAAGCTTTACTTATTTAGTAAAAGCCAAACTCTATAAGTCTACTCCCGATCAGGTATTCGAAGAACTATTCTCTTTGCAGGTGCTGAAGGATCGTGCATTTTTCATTAGCGAGAAATCGATAAAATATGATTCTACTTTTCAGAGTGAATTTCAAAAAGCTACTGTAGGAGGGACTACACGTATAGACTTCAGTGGAAAATCTTTTCCAAAGACAAAATTTCCGTATACTATATTACAAACCAATCAGAACAATCAGTATTTCGAAAGAGCCGGAATGTCATTACTCAGCTATAAAGAACCTGTAATCAATAACTGGAAACTTGTAGATGAGTCAAAGACTATACAATCATTCAACTGCAGAAAAGCAGAAATCAATTACAACGGAAGAAACTGGACAGCATGGTATACCACAGATATTCCGCTTGCTTATGGTCCCTATAAGTTTACCGGATTACCGGGACTAATTATCAAAATATCCGATCAGAGCGGAGATTATGATTTTGAGCTTGTAAAATCTATACCAAGCAGTCAACTGAAGGGTAAGATGCTGGCTATTGAAAAACGCAGGTATGAAAATGCCAATATTACAACTATGGCAGGTTTGCGGGAGGCCAAAAAGAATTTCGTTAATAATATGGTTGGAACACTTCAAAGTATGGAAACAACTATATTACCGGAATCGAGAGAAACCTTCCGGAATATTCAGCTGCAAAAACAAAAAAACTTTAACGACGAGAATACCATTGAAAGAATTCAATAGCACAGCTATATGACGGAACGAAAAAAATACAACGGTATATATACCGACAATTCCGGGACAACAGCTGTAATTGTAGAAAATGATTTTAAAAATTTATATACCGAAATTGACGGTGTGAAATTTTCAGGTTCCGAATTTTCCGATCTGTCTTTAGATGATAAAACAAAATATACCGAACAGCAACTGCAAAGATTTACATGGAGTAAAACACCTGTTTACAACTCAGAAATAGTCAGAGAAGAACTTTGCAACTGTACTTTTGAAATTTTGGTTCCACAGCTTATTATAGACAAAACAACAGGTTCCGAATTTTATTCGGATCTGAAAATTGAATACCTACTGGGCAATGCGGAACCAGATGGCGGAATTGAAGATGAGAGAATTTCAGTCTCTTTAACCATCGAAGGAAACCTTTATATAGGTATTGGTAATCTGATGGAAACTGCGTTGGACGATATCCATAGTCAATTTGGAGAAAGCTATCATTTTAAAAATTGTTATGGTTGTCTGTATGGTGATTACAGCGTTTACGGACAAAGTGCCTTTGGGACCATGCTATGCTTTGCTGCTCAAAAAGAGAAATATAAAAAAGTGACCAACAAACAGGAATATATGGATCTGGAAACTGATAAAACTACCACCGTACAGGAAATATATTGCTGCAGCCAATATGAAATAAGAAGAGCCGGAGCAGGTTATCGAGGCTAAAAAAAATTACGAACACCTATTATACAAATAATGAATAAACTGATACCGGCATTAGGTTTTATTACCCTTATTTCCTGTGGAAAACAAGAGAACAAAACCAGTGTTATAACAACTGAAAAAACAGAGCATATTGTTCAGGATACCACAGCTTCCAAAATCACCTTTCATAAAGCTGACGGAAAAGCAGTCTTATTGGGCAACGATATAAAACTTCTGGACGGAAATTTTAAAGAAATAAAAGACATCAGCAACCTGAATGAACAGCTTGTTGATATAACTGAAGTAAGTGACCTTACTTACAAAGCAAATCCGGCGGATGAGCATTGTCAGGAATTCAGGTATGTGAAAATGAAAACAAGAGATACCGAAGGCTATGTTGATGGCAGAAAAGTCTACGGACCGACAAAAGATGCTCGGGTTAAAACAGTAAAAACAGGCAGCAACGAAGTTTCCTTTACACCGACAGCCTACTTTGGCATTGGCGTTTCAGATGATGACGGTTTAACAGGCTGCTCGGTTAATACACCAATTCTGTTCTCCGATAAATCTGCCAAATATGAAGGCTTGGTAAAAATGGTGAAGAATAAAAATTACGAAAGCGATTATCCATATTTTGAACTTAAAAATGATGATGGAGCAAACGATGAAATTCTAAACATCGAAAAACAGGGCGATAAATATCTTCTTACAATAAAGCGAATGTATCAGGAAGGTGGTGCCAATCTTTTAGTAGCTGTGTCTAAAGACAAAAGCGGAAAATTTGTAGCTGAAATTCTGGAAAATAAAAGGACTGAAGAATAACTTAGCTTTTCCTTAATATTTTAATCACACTATAGCAATTTCTAAATAAAATCAACAAATTACAATACATTTAATAAACATAATCTCAATAGAATGCTTAAATTTAGGCTTTGTATATAAATACAGGTTAAAACTAAGTCTCCATGAAAAAAGTATTTTTAGCATTTCTATTCCTCATCAAGATTTCAACAGTATCTGCCCAAAAAGCCGAAACTCAGGATTTAAATAGTATTTCCAATTATTTTGAGGAAATTAAAACTGCTACTCAGCAAAATATCAGACTATGGAATAAAGACCTGTATGGAGGAATCTTGTTGGTAGAAACTAAAACCAGACAATTATACAGCAACGAGCCGGACGCCCAAAACAGCCTGACAAAACAAGGCGATATCTATGTTGGTAAATTACCCGACAATATTAATACGGCCAATACTTCCCTAATGTGGAATGGTAAAAACTGGGCTATGATTATGCTGCCATTGTCTGAAAATAAAAACAACCGGATAAACCTACTGGCACACGAACTTTTCCATAAAGCCCAATCTGCATTGGGTTTTACCCAAAGTAATAAAGAAAGCAACCATTTAGATCAGAAAGACGGGAGAATATACCTTCGTTTAGAATTAGAAGCCCTTACAAAAGCTGTCCTCTCTGATTCAAAAAAAGAACAAAAAGAGCATCTGACCAATGCACTTACCTTCAGAAAATACAGAAATTCTCTTTTTCCGGAATCAGCTACAATCGAAAACCAATTGGAACTGAACGAAGGTCTTGCGGAGTATACCGGATTTATGATAAGCGGAAGAAACAAAGCACAGATAAAAGAACATTTCGTAGCGACTACCAATGCATTTCTTAAAAACCCTACTTATGTTCGTTCATTTGCGTACAGTACCATTCCTGTATATGGCTATTTGCTCAGTCAAAAAGACAAATACTGGAACCAAAAAATTAAAGGCGATACCAATCTTACAGATTTCTTTATTCAGGATTTTGGAATAAAAATACCCACTCATTTAAAAGCTAGTGTTGACAAAATAGCCAATAACTACAACGGAGCAGCTATTTTTTCGGAAGAAAAAGTGAGAGACGAAAAAATAAAAAAACTGATCGCCGGGTATAAAAGTAAATTCATTGAGCAACCACACCTTGAAATAAAATTTGAGAAAATGAATGTTTCTTTTGATCCAAGGAATATAATCCCGATTGAAGATAAGGGAACCGTTTATCCACAAATAAGAGTTACCGACAATTGGGGTATTCTGGAGGTTACAAAAGGTGCATTGATGAGTCCTAACTGGGACAAAATATCGGTAAGCTCGCCTGTAAAAATAAGCGATGAACTGATTGAAGGTGAAGGCTGGACGATCAAAATAAATAAAGCCTACACCGTAAAAAAAGATGAAAAGAGCAATAACTATGTTCTTGGAAAAAAGTAAGAGCAAATAACGATAACATACAACTATATTAATAGAAAAATGAAAATAATTGACAAACTTGCCTGGATATAGCTAAAAGACAAATCCATTCTTTCCACCAAAAGCTATGGAAAAGACAAATATTACCTTCCCGGTGGAAAAAGAGAAGCCGGAGAAACAGACGAGCAGGCACTGATCCGGGAAATTAGTGAAGAACTGACCGTAACAATAGATAACAAAACACTTAATTACATTGGTACTTTCGAAGCTCAGGCACACGGACATGAAGAAGGTACAATTGTAAAAATGACTTGCTACGCTGCTGAATATTCAGGAGAACTAAAAGTGAGTTCTGAAATCGAAGAAATGAAATGGTTAAAATATTCGGATAAAGACAAGATTTCCGAAGTTGATAAGTTGATTTTCGATAACCTGAAGGATAAAGGCTTACTGGATTAACATACTTTGGAATACTGAAATTGATTGGATTTCGACGCTCTTTTCTTTCAGAAAAGCTCAATCTGACATCAATTTTCTCATTCCAAGCTAGTCTTCGATACGATTTTTTTCCAAAATCACTCAGACTGACAATGTGGTGTTAAGAACTTGCTTAAATTCATCATAAACTAACTTAATATCCAACATATGGAAAACAAAAAAGCAACATCTATTACTTTTGCTATTATAGCTATTATCCTCGGTTTTATACTCTATAAACAATTTGATTTTCAAACCTTCAAATTTGAAAAGCCGGCATTGGCAACTGTTTATGCTACAGTATTTTTCGCCAGTATTTTCTTTCTGGCAAAAAACACGAAAAAGAAATAAAAACAATAATTGCTTTAATACAAAATCACTAAAATATATTTTACAATCTCTTTTTTTCATTAATTTTAGACAGAGGTTCAATCAGTTAATTTCAAATCATCAGATTACCTATACACCAAACCAATATTTAATGATATGAGATACTCTGTTATTTGTATCCTGTTCTTTTCTTTTTTTGCTTCTGCACAGACAAAACAGGATACACTTGCTATAAAACAAGCTGCCCTTGATTATATAGAATCGCAACACACACCAAATCCAGACAGAATGGAACGAGCTTTACATCCCAGAATGGTAAAGCGTACTTTCTGGAAAGACAAAGCGACAGGAAAAGACTATGTCCGGGAAACCAATACAGAATCTATGATTCTACTTGCGGAAAGCTATAACAAAAACGGTGACAAATTTCCGGCGTCTCCCCGAAAAGACATAAAACTACTCGATGTTTCTGACAGAACAGCTTCCGTTAAGCTTTTTGCAGATGAATGGATCGATTACATGCACCTTGTGAAACTCAATGGCATATGGAAAATTATCAATGTTCTGTGGCAATACAACGATTCCAAAAGGCAAACAAATTAATTAAAGCATCATGCCCAATTTTATTATAGACTGCTCACAGGATGTTATTCAGCAGGTTGCACCCGATAAAATTATGAATAGCGTCTATGAAGCTGCAGAAGAAACAGGTCTATTTGCACCTAACGATATAAAAGTGAGAATACAAGCTTTCCAGTATTATAAGCTGGCAGAAAGCAAGAAAGATTTTATTCACATTTTCGGATATATCATGGAGGGACGAACTACAGAACAAAAGGCTAATCTTTCGAAACAAATCATTATAAAGCTTGCCGTCTTATTTCCTGATATTTCCTTTCTCTCCATTAGCATCAACGATTTCGAAACAGCTACTTATTGCAACAAATCGCTGATAAACCCGGATAATACAAATCATAACAGGCATTTTGAACTATAAACAATATACTTACTAGCAATGAAGCCTCAGTTTTTCAGTACACAATCCGATTTCCGAACATGGTTAGAAAATAACCATCAGACAGAGACCGAGCTTCTCGTAGGCTTTTATAAAGTGAACAGCGGCAAACCTTCTATGAGCTGGTCGGAGTCCGTTGATCAGGCACTCTGTTTTGGCTGGATAGATGGTGTAAGAAAATCTATGGATGAGGAAAGCTATACTATTCGTTTTACTCCCCGAAAAAAAGACAGCATCTGGAGTGCTATCAATATAAAAAAAGTTGAACACCTTTCTGGTCAGGGATTGATGAAAGAAGCGGGTCTAAAAGCTTTTAATCTTCGTACGGAAAATAAATCCAGGATATATTCTCACGAGAAAGAACCTATCCCACTCCATCAAAATTTCGAGAAGCAGTTTCAAAAAAATAAAACGGCATGGAATTTTTTCACAACCCAGGCTCCTTCTTATAAAAAAGTAATGATACACTGGATTATGAGTGCCAAGCAGGAAAAAACACAGCTATCCCGTTTGGAAAAAGTAATACAGGAAAGTGAACAGCAAAAAAGACTGAGATAACACAGACTACAAATGACACCAACAGAACAACATTACTTTACTGCACAACTCGAAATTATCGGGATCAATCCTTTTGTATTTCTGCCTCCGCACGTATTGGAAGCTATGCTAAAACATTCGGAAAAGTACAAAGGCAAAATTCCTATAAAGGGTACAGTAAACGGTGTAGACTATATACAAACTCTTGTAAAATACAGTGGTGAATGGCGGCTGTACATCAATACGACTATGCTGAAAAATTCACCCAAAAGAATTGGTGAAATACTGGACATCAGCATAGAAGTCGATCACGAAGAAAGGAAAATTGAGGCACATCCAAAATTGCTGGCAGCTCTGGAAGAAAGTCCGGAAGCGTTGAATATTTTTAATCAGCTCCGCCCTTCTTCCAGAAACGAAATTATAAAATACATCTCCTACCTGAAAACAGAGCAAAGCATTGATAACAATGTAACTAAAGCCATTAACTTCCTTCTTGGAAAAGGACGCTTTGTAGGACGTGATAAGCCTGAACTAAAACTAACTAAAAATCCATAGTCATGAGCCTAAAAACTTTAATCTCCAAATCCGTTCAGTACAACAATTGGGTAGTTAATAAATACCTGGACTGGCTGTCTGCCAAATCTGACGAACAACTGAATCAGGAAACACCATCCAGCTTCCCTACTATTCTAAAAACATTACATCACATATGGCAAACACAGGAATATTGGTGGAGCCATATCTCTGAAAACAACGAATTCGACTTTGCAGCTACTGCAGCATTATCCGGAAGAGAAGAAATATTCAGTGCTATTAGAAATAACTCACAAAAGCTGGCAGATTATGTAGATGGTCTTACAGAAGAAGACCTGATTAAAAATGTAAAAATCGAATCCCAGTGGTTTCAGTGCGATTTTTCTAAATACGAATATATACAACATGTTATTATCCACGGAACCTACCACCGCGGGCAAATTGTAACAATGGGACGGTGCATAGGCATAACCGATGCACCAATGACGGACTACAACTTCTGGAATATTTATAAAGACAAGTAAAATACACCACCAAATCACTTCTTTTAAAATGAAAAACATGCGAATTTTTATCTTACTACTAAGCATTGCAATGTTTATAATATCCTGCAAGCAAAAAGAATCAGCCCCCGTAGTTGTTTCTACTGCCGATTATTTCAATTATAAAGATTCTGTAGAAGCCGGTGGCGTAAAGATGATCCCAATTACCACTCCTGTTGGTAACTTTAAAGTATGGACCAAGCGCTTCGGAACGAATCCTAAAATAAAAGTTTTGTTATTACATGGAGGTCCGGCGATGACTCATGAATACATGGAATGCTTTGAGACTTTCCTTCAACGGGAAGGCTTCGAGTTTTACGAATACGATCAGCTGGGCTCCTATTACAGCGATCAGCCTACAGACAAAAGCCTGTGGAATATCGACCGTTTTGTAGATGAAGTCGAGCAGGTACGCAAAGCCATTAATGCAGACAAAGATAATTTTTATGTTCTGGGGAATTCCTGGGGTGGGATTCTGGCCATGGAATATGCCTTAAAATATCAGAAAAACCTAAAAGGATTACTCGTAGCCAATATGATGGCCAGTGCACCGGAATATGTAAAATATGCAGAGGTTTTAGCTAAACAAATGAAACCTGAGGTACTCGCCGAAGTCCGCGCCATTGAAGCTAAAAAGGACTATGCCAATCCACGCTATACCGAATTACTGTTCCCCAATTATTACGCGCAGCACATTTGCCGACTTCCGGAATGGCCAGATGCTTTAAACCGCTCCCTGAAACACGTAAACAGTACTGTATATACCCTTATGCAGGGACCTAGTGAACTTGGAATGAGCGCTGATGCAAGATTGGCTAAATGGGATATTAAAAACAGACTTCATGAAATTGCGACACCAACATTAATGATTGGCGCCAAGTACGATACAATGGATCCTAAAGCTATGGAAGAACAAAGCAAACTGGTAAAAAAGGGAAGCTATCTGTATTGTCCTAACGGCAGCCACCTTGCGATGTGGGATGATCAGAAAGTATTTATGAATGGGGTCATTAAGTTTATTAAAGATGTCGATTCCGGAAAATTATAACAAGCATTAGCCTTGTTAATAGTTAGCAAGCAGGAATTGGCATAAAATTGACTGTTGTACATGAACAAAAAATAAAGGAATGGAAGTCTTCATCAGACATCAGGATAACAACAAAAGAAAAGAAGAGGCTGTTAATTTCTTTATTAAGCACAAAACGGACAGCTATATTTCGCACTCCGAGATTATGTCCGGGAGAGCCAAATCTGCTACAGAGTGGAGTGAAAACTTTGCTGAAATTCTTTCTGCAGAGTTGGATGAGGACGACTGTAATCTGATTACTATAGAAGATATCCACAACAAAATTATTGGGATTGCTATACTCCGAATTTACAGGAAATACCTTATTATAGAGGATATGATTGTAGATGGCAGCCTTCGCGGAATGTCCTTAGGAAAAAAGCTAATGGATTTTATCCACAATTTTGCAGCCGAACAAAAAGTCAAAGCTTTGTTTCTGGAAAGTGGAATTACCAATGATAAAGCCCATTCGTTTTTTGAGAAAAACGGTTTCGGGAAAGTCTCCGTTACTTATATTAAAACATTATCCGAATAACTGCATTTTACATATAGTTTTTAAAGGCATTTTTTAAAAAAAAATTCTAAATTATCTTAATCTCCAAATAGTTTAATTTATCATTTAGGGATTGAGGTAATTAAGCATTATATTAATTCCACAATTATAATTTTAACAATTAAATCTGTAACATTTTTCATTGGCAATCAACTGATTGTGATATAACTATTAAATTGTATCAACATGAAATCAGTCAGATTTTTTATTCCCGCAATTCTGCTATTTTTCTCGGCATCAGTTTTAAATGCACAGGAGAAAATTCAGACACCAAAACACAATGATGTAAATTCCGCTCTGATTAAAAATGAAGAGACAGAAATGAACTGGTATGCTGTAAAGGACACCACGAAGATTGAAATCGGAAAAGTGATTACCAAAATATCGCGTGCAGCAAACGAGGTCAACATTACAACTACAGTAAAGATGAAAGGAGCTCCAGCAGATTGGACAGATGAAACTTCGGCAAAATTACCGAATCTTGCCCCTGTAAAGCATTCATCCTTTAATATGCAACGGGATATGGTACTCAATTTTGGTAAAGAAGTGACCGGCTATTATCTGGATAAAGCTTCCAACAAAAAAACGGAGATTAATGAGAAAACTTCGGAAGACTTTTTCGACAGTAATATTTATCCACAATTAATTCGCTGGCTTCCACTGAAGGAAAATTACAAAACCAATATTGCCATTTACGATTATAATCCTAAAAAAAGTGGTGTATTAAAAGTCAATATTCAGAATACAGAAAAAGGAATGTTTAAAAACATACCTGTATGGATTGTAAAAACAACAGATGGTATTACCGATCATAAAGTCATTACTACCTTTTATATTGACCTCAAAACACGCCAGCTTCTGAAACAGGAAATGGATATGGGACAAAGAAAAATGCTGATGGAAAGAGTGAAATAAAACAAACAGACGTAAAATTTAAAATAAGCAGGGCTTGATTAACTCTGCTTTTATTTTTTCACAATTTCATGATATAATTCTTTTTCATTAGTTTCGTAAAATCTAAATAGACTAAACACCATCTTTCAAACACCACTATGAACGAAAATTTAAAAATTATCTCAACCATTACCCGAAAATCTTTGTGGGCCTGGATAAAAGTTATTCTGATCGGAAGCATATTTGTGCTGGCTGATCTTATCGTAGGATTTTATTTAATTATCAGCAGCCCGCAAAGCGGTATGGCAGCCGGCCACGTAAACGGTGCCGCCGCTATTCTGGTATTTTTCATGATAATTATTAATTACTTTGTCACTAACTTCTTCCCTACACTCCTTATCTTAATTGGCTTTTTAAAGATTCCGTTATTTATTGTTCTGGCCAATAAACAGGCTATGAGCAGTGCAATGTATAATGCATATAATTATAAGCTTACAGATTATATAGAGCCTAAGGTACAATTGCTGATTAATAAAATCATTGCCAAACAGCCGAACTTTGTAAAACAGATTCCAAATTGGAAAATCTTCCGTGTAAAGCTGATACAGGAAAATAAACAAGACGGCACTACATCCTGGTTCTTCAGAAAGATAACCGGATACTGCCTGAAAAAAGTTAAAATGGATGATGTTAATTTCTCGGATCCCAATCTTAATTATGCCGAGGTTATTTCCTCCAAACTAAAACAGTTTGTACAGGAATCATTGGAACCTTCCATGCTTCTGGTATGGATTGCCTGTGGAGTGGATCTTTTATTGATTATTCTGGCTATTGTATTGAGAAATTAAAAAATTCATTAGGCCGCGCACTCTGTGATTAATTAGCCAACTGGTATAATTACAGAAAACATATTTCAAACCTTATTAATCATCAAAATGAATATTATTACGCTCCCCGATGAATTGAATATAGATATATCATCACCCGTTCAGGTTTTTGATTATACATCATCTCAGGAAGTTTCCAGACAGCAAATCATTTTGAATCAAAATGCTTTCAGCTTTCTGATAGATGGGAGCAAAGAGGTTGTTTTTGATAATTCATCTTTATCAATAGATAATTCCAAATTTATTCTGATGAGATCAGGACATTGTCTGATGACGGAACGATTATCTGATCTGAAGAACTATAGAAGTATTCTTTTTTTCTTCTCCGATAGAGCATTATCAAAATTTATCAGGAGCATCGAACTAAATAAAGCAGAGCCATCTAAGCACAGTTCTGTTCATGCATTTGAATATAATGAATTCATCAAGCGTTTTATAAGTAGTTTATCTGATATTTCGAAGCTTTCAGATAAAGTAAGAAGTAAATTACTGGAATTTAAATTCCATGAGATAATGCTATACCTTACAGAATTGCATGGCACAGATTTCATTCAGTCATTAATCGTAAACAGTAATGATGCAACCAGAAAATTTATCCATACTATAGAAAGTAATCAACTGAATAAGCTAAGCCTAAAAGAACTGGCTTTTTTATGCAATATGAGTATTTCTACTTTCAAACGAGAATTTGAAAAACACTACACAGAATCGCCTGTAAAATGGTTTCAAAACAAAAGACTGGAATATGCCCGCCATTTACTTAATAATACAAAAAAAAGCCCCTCAGAAATTTATTTTGAGGTGGGATACGAGAATCTATCGAGTTTTATACAGGCATACAAATTAAAATACGGAACGACACCTAAACTTCATCAAAAAATCTGAGCTTTAATCTATAGTTTTTGAACAAATCTCTATTCTTCTTTAGCTCTGTCTGAGATTAAATTTGCCATAAATCTTTAAATAATTATCAGATGAAAAAAGCAAATTTAATTTTAGTACTATCTTTCTTTTTGTCCACAACAATTTTTGCACAAAAAACGTTTACCCTTACCAGTAAAGATCTGGGAGGAGAAGCTACAAAAAAAACGGAATTCAACGGATTTGGCTGTACAGGTGATAACCAGTCTCCACAACTACAGTGGGTGAACGCTCCTGAAGGAACAAAAAGCTTCGCAGTTACAATGTATGACCCGGATGCTCCCACAGGCAGTGGTTTTTGGCACTGGCTAATATTTGATATTCCTTCAAATACAACAGAGTTAGCAGCCAATGCTGGAAATATTAAACTCAATATAGCACCAAAAGGAGCAATACAAAGTATTACAGATTATGGTATAAAAGGTTTTGGAGGACCATGTCCACCAAAAGGTCACGGATTTCACCAGTACATTATAACTGTTTATGCGCTCAAATCTGAGAAATTAGGCCTTAATGAAAACACAAATCCTGCAATTGTAGGTTTTAATCTTTGGAATAATGTACTAGCCAAGTCAAGTATAGTCGCTTATTATAAGCGTTAAAATCATATAGTCTGCTTATGTTTCCAAACCTGTAATCGACTAAACATTCATCTTTATTGATAAATTATATCAGAAGGCTATTTCCGGATTGAAAAAACTTTCGGAAATTAGCGGCCTGTACGTTAAATAGTAATCAATGAAATAAAAAATTTAATTAGAACATA
The DNA here is from genome assembly GCF_002023715.1 of Elizabethkingia occulta. Taxonomy (GTDB): domain Bacteria; phylum Bacteroidota; class Bacteroidia; order Flavobacteriales; family Weeksellaceae; genus Elizabethkingia; species Elizabethkingia occulta. The sequence goes on along the minus strand of NZ_MAHX01000013.1, from coordinate 20,573 downwards.
CAGTAAAACTTAGTATAAGTTTTCTTCGGGGCAGGGCGCAATTCCCTACCGGCGGTTACAGTCCGCGACTCCTTTTATTTTAAAGGACTGATTTGGTGAAACTCCAAAACCGACAGTTAAAGTCTGGATGAGAGAAGAAAATGGAACAATCGGTAAGGCTATTCCTATAGACTTATTGTATTGTATTTCATTTCCATGTACCGAAGACCTATTTTAACATTTAAAAGTAAAATACATGGAAACATTATTAGAAAAATTCGGAGTAAACTCCAAAGAGCGTGTAGAAAATGCGCTTCTGAAATTACAACAAGGCAAAGGCATCCTGCTAGTGGATGATGAAAACCGTGAAAACGAAGGCGATATCATCTTCCCTGCCTCTACTATCACAGAAAAAGACATGGCACTTCTGATCCGTGAATGCAGCGGAATTGTTTGTCTGTGTATTTCTGAAGAGAAAAGCAAACATCTGAACCTTCGTCCGATGGTAGAAACCAACAACAGCAAAAACCAAACAGCATTTACCATTACGATTGAAGCCAAAGAAGGCGTTGAATCCGGTGTGTCCGCTAAAGACCGTGTAACCACCATCAGAACTGCTGTAGCAGAAAATGCACAGGCGGAACATATTGCAAGTCCGGGACATGTATTTCCGCTTATTGCCAGAAAAGATGGTGTATTCGAAAGACGTGGACATACTGAAGGAAGCGTAGATCTTGTAAAACTGGCTAACCTTGGTGAAGATGCAGTACTTTGCGAATTAACCAACGAAGACGGTTCTATGGCAAGGCTTCCGGAGATTGTAGATTTTGCGATCCAAAGAGAAATGACCGTGGTAACTATTGAGGATATTTACACATACCGTAAAGATCTGATCAGTCAGAATTAATCTTAGCTCGCTTCACAATTTGCAAATAATAATGAATACATCACTTCGGTGAAATTCTGAAAGAATATTTTATCAAGAAGGTATTCATTATATTTAAATGTAAGAAGAGCTAATCAAAACATATTATTTTAACGTACAGAAAAGTCCGTTGTGAAAATTCGCAATGGACTTTTTATATTATATACATTTCAATAATTTTTTTAATTATATTTGAATGAATTAGCATTATTAAAGTCATTAATACATTTATTCTATACAAAATATTATTTTATGAAAAACTACTTTACCATGATTTCTGCCGGATTACTCTTATTTGCATTTTCCTGTCAGCAAAAAGAATCAACAACCAAGGCTGATATTTTAGACGGTACTTACAGGCTTGTAGGTTCTGAGACAGTAAAAGGAACAGATACTATTCGCACCACTATAGATCCTGCGAAAACAGAGATGATCAAAATGTTTAATGACAGCCATTTTGCATTCCTGAACCACGACAAATCAAAAGGGAAAGACAGTTTGAAATCATTCTCCAGCGGCGCCGGAACTTATCAGCTAAAAGGAAAAGAATACACCGAAAATCTTGAATATTGCAGCTACAGAGAATGGGAAGGAAGACAATTTCATTTCACATTGGAAAAACGTGCTGATACATTAATCCAGACAGGTGAAGAAGACATTCCGGAATTGGGGATAAAACAAAAAATAAAAGAGATTTACGTAAAAGTGAAATAACTCCTATTTATTCAACCACATAAAAATGGGCGGAAATATTTCCGCCCATTTTTATTATAAGTTTTTAGGTATTATTCTTCATCTTCTACATTCTTCAGTGCCATCAGAAGATTATAAGCACCTTTTGTCACCCACTTCTTAGAAGATTGCTCAGAGGTTAATCCTGTAATCTCCGTAAAGCCATGTTCGGAATTACCTATTTTTACAGGAACCATTTTATATGTTTTAGGCTTTATCTCTTCAAAGATATACTGCTTACCATCGAATGCCACTACTCCACCATCCGGAATTGCCAGAGAAGCGCGACTATTCGTTTCGATTTCCGCATTCATAAAAGTACCAGGCAGCAAATGCGGTTCATAATTCTGGAAATGACAATGAATCAGTACACTTCTGTCAGCAGCAAAATCTTTACTGATCAGTACAATACGCGCCGTAAATTTCTTTTCAGGATTCTGATTGGTGTATGCAATCACCTGTTGGTCCATAGATATCTTATCGAGATCTTTTTCAAAAACCTTTAGTACTAAGTGAATATCACTTGTATTAACGATTTCGAATAGTTTATCTACAGGCGATACATATTGTCCGATGTTAGCATTCACTGAAGAAATATAACCATCTATAGGCGAAACTACAGAGGTAACTCTTTTTATATTATTTGCCGTCAATGCTTCCGGATTAATCCCTGCAATCCTTAGCTTTTCTCCCAACGCCCGCATATTAATCATATGATTGTTGCGCTGATTAAGTGCCTGCTGCATTACTTTATCACTACTTGCCTGACTCTGATTCAAATCACGCTGACGCAGATAATCTTTCTGTGAATATTCCAGATTGGATTTTGCCAAAAGGTAATCCTGCTGTATTTGTACCAGTTCCGGGTTTTCGATTGTAGCCAATACCTGACCTTTACCAATATGCTCACCAGGCATCCATTTAGTATATTTAATATAACCACCAAATGGGGCACTAACGCTGGCTACGGACTGAGGCGGAATATCTATAGAACCTGTAACAGCAATACCAGAAGCTGTTTCTTTGCCTTCTAATGCTCCGGTTTCTATTCCTGCATTTTTATATTGTTTATCGTTTAGAGTAACCTGATTTTCAGTGGTATGTTCTGCCTTTTTCTCTACGGGGGCTTCCTTGGAGCATGAAGAAATGGTAAATGAAGTAATTATAATTAAAAATATCTTGTTCATGATTAGTCAATTTTTGTTTGTTGAAGAGCGTTCATTTCGGTAACGGCATCGTTAAGTTTTTTTATACTGTCGATATTTCTGTTCCGGATATCCAGTGCCTGGTTTACCAACAACACATAATCCAGATAATTAATCTCTCCATTATAGAATTGCAGATTTGCCGTTTTCAGAATAGTCTCCGCATTTTTAAGACCGTCGTTTTGAAAGTAATCAGTCTCTTTCAGGGCATTCTGATACTGAATTGTATACTGTTTATACTGCATATTCAGATTATTTAAAGCCAGCTGATAATTGTTTTCGGCTATTTTCTCATTCACACGCTGTGCTTCTATTGCCAGCTTTTGTGCTTTATTGAATAACGGAATTCCTACACCTATTACCGCTGAATGAAATCTTTTACTACCGTCATTATAACTACCGTTTTCCTGATTTCCGATCATGGATGTATTATTGTACCCCAGATTTATACTTGGAGACAATCTGGCTTTGGCTTCCATTGTCCGGGCTTTTTGTATTTCCTGTTCCTGTTTCAGGGTTTCCACATAAGGATTTCCTTCCGGATTTTGCAGCTGGGAAAACAAAACATTCTGCAAAGAAAAATGCTGCTTTTCATTCGTATAACTATTACCATCGTTAATCAGAAAGTTTAATTTCTCCAATGTTACCGCTTTATCTTTCTCTATTGTCAGTAACTGAAAATGAGACTGAGACTTATAATTCTCTGCGGTAGATTTTTCCAAAACGTTACTCTCTCCTTTTCTCAGCCTCAATGTCGCTTTATCATAATACACACCATAAAGACTGTCCGCTTTCTTGATCAGTGCATATTTTGCATCCAGATAATTCAGTTCGTTAAAGATAAGAGTAAGCTCCCGCCTCAACTGCCATTTCTGAAGAGAAAGATTCAGCATGCTCTGCTTCCATTCTTCAGTGAAAACTTGTTTCTGTTTCTGATAAAATCCCGGAAAACGAAAATTTTGCGACACCGAAAACTTATGATCTGTTTTATCTGTATTAAACTGACCAAACTCTGCGCTTACATTCAGCGGATCCAGATTAAAGGCAGATTGTTTCAGTAGCTTTTGGGCATCTATTTTCAATGCTCCTCCTTTCAGGTTCAGATTGTTATCCAGTATTTTCTGATAGGCTTCTTCCAAGGTAACTGACTGTTGTGCTTTAACACCCAGAAAAGTAAGAAAGAGCGCTATAATAATGCTTAACTTTTGCATGTTAATTATATCTTATGTTCCGTTTCCGAAACTGTTTTTATTTTATTGAATGATCTTTTTTCGAAGAATATATAGAGTATCGGCAATACATACAGTGTAAGGAATGTTGCCAGTATCAGCCCTCCGATTACCACTGTAGCCAGTGGTCGTTGTACCTCAGCTCCTTCACCGTTACTTAGTGCCATTGGCAGGAAACCTAATGAAGCAACAGTTGCTGTCATCAGTACCGGACGCAGTCTGTTTTTCCCTCCTGTAAGGACAACATCCTTAAGATTTCCATGCTCGGCTTTCTGACGGTTGAATTCAGCAATCAGTACAATTCCATTGAGTACAGCTACTCCAAAAAGAGCGATAAAGCCTATACCTGCGGATATACTGAAATCCATACCACGCAGCCATAAGGCAAATACACCACCGACTGCAGAAAGCGGAATTGCTGTAAAAATAATCAGTCCATACTTTACAGAACGGAAAGCAAAATACAGCATCAGTAAGATTAATAATAGTGATACAGGTACTGCTATTCCCAATCTGGCTTTTGCTTCCTGAAGATTCTCGAAATTACCGCCGTAGGTAACCGAATAACCTGCGGGAAGTTTTAATTCTTTATTCACCCTGCTTTGCAGATCATTTACAGTAGACTGAATATCGCGGTTACGTACATTGAAACCAACAATAATCCGTCGTGCTGCGTTTTCCCGCTGAATCTGGTTTACACTTTCTTTAATATCCACGTCCGCCACGCTCTTTAGTGGAATATCTGTTCCGGATGGAGTCGTAATCAGCAGGTTTTGTACGTCTTCGAGCTTTTTGCGTTCTTCGCTATCCATACGGACTACCATATCGAATTTCTTCTCTCCTTCGAATACAGCTCCGGTCACTTTTCCGGCAAAAGCAGCATTCACAAGATTGTTCACATCCGAAACATTTAATCCATATTGGGCTAAGGCGCTTCTGTTATAGTTTACTACAATCTGTGAAAGTCCCGAAACAGGCTCTACATAAATATTCTGAGCTCCATTCACTTTATTCACAACTGCTGCAAGCTTTTCCGAATAGATTTTCAGTGTATCCAGATTTTCTCCGAATATCTTACAGACCACATCCTGGCGCGCTCCGGTCATTAACTCGTTAAACCTCATTGCAACAGGATACTGGAAAGAGTAAGTGACACCAACCATATTTTTTTGCAGCTCTTTCTGCATTTTATCGGCCAGGTCACTATAGTTGTCTGCAGATGTCCATTCTTTTCTGTCTTTCAGAATTACCATCATATCGCTGGCATCCAGCGGCATTGGATCCGTTGGGATTTCACTGCTTCCGGTTTTCCCAACAATCTTTTTAATCTCCGGAAACTTGCTCATCAGTATCTGCTGGCTTTTCAGCACAGCCTCTGTAGAAGTTTTCAAGCTGCTTCCGGGAAGTATTCTTGTTTCCACAGCAAAATCTCCTTCAGGAAGACTCGGAATAAACTCGCCGCCTAATCTCGATAATATAAATACAGCCAGGGCAAAAAGTACCAATACAACTGCCATTACTATTTTTGAGGATTTCAGAACTTTGGTAAGGCTTCTGTCATAGAAACCTACAAGCTTATCTATCATTCTGTCGGAGAATGTAGGTTTTGTCTGTATTTTTTTAGAAAGAAATACAGAGCTCATCATCGGAATATAGGTAAGTGACAAAATAAAAGCACCTACCAAAGCAAAAGCTACTGTTTGCGCCATAGGCTTGAACATTTTACCTTCAATTCCCTGAAGCGATAATATTGGCAGATATACGATAAGGATAATAACCTGTCCAAATACCGCGGAGTTCATCATTTTTCCGGCGGAAGTTTTCACTTCTTTATTCATTTGTTCACCGGAAATCTTATCACCTTCTTTTCCTTTAATGGAGTGTAACCTGTGCAATACTGCCTCCACAATAATAACGGCTCCGTCCACAATAAGTCCAAAGTCGAGAGCTCCGAGACTCATCAGGTTTCCACTGACCCCGAAAATATTCATCATGATAATAGCAAAAAGCATTGCCAACGGAATAACAGAAGCAACAATAAATCCTGCACGGAAGTTCCCTAAGAACAAAACCAGTACAAAAACGACAATCAGTGCACCTTCAATCAGGTTTTTAGAAACTGTCCCAATAGCATTATCCACCATTTTAGTTCTGTCCAGAAAGGCTTCTAATTTCACACCTTCCGGAAGCGTTTTCTGGATTTCTTCTACTCTGGTTTTTATCTTATCGATAACCTGATTAGAATTTCCTCCTTTCATCATCATCACAACAGCTCCGGCTACCTCTCCTTTGCCGTTGTAAGTCATAGCACCATATTTTATGGCTTTACCTAATTTTACTTCAGCAATATTTTTTACCAATATCGGTGTTCCATCGGGCAGATTTCTGACGACAATATTCTCTATATCGGAAATATTCTTTGCCAACCCTTCTGTCCTTATAAACAAAGCATTTGGGCCTTTCTCTATATAGGCTCCACCTGCATTCTGGTTATTGTTCTCTACCGCGGTAAAAAGCTGTTGCATGGTAACACCTACAGCCTTTAGCTGTGCCGGCTTTATTGCAATTTCATATTGCTTCAGATCACCACCAAAGCTGGCAACATCTGCTACACCATCTACTCCCAGGAGTTGTCTTCTTACGATCCAGTCCTGGATTGTACGAAGTTCCATTGCCGAATAACGGTGCTCATATCCTTTTTTAGGACGTACAACATACTGATAGATTTCTCCTAAACCTGTGGTTATAGGAGCCATTGCAGGTACTCCAATTTCTTTTGGTATATCTTGGGAAACCTGTTGAAGCCGCTCAGCAACCTGCTGGCGTGCAAGGTATACATTGGTTTCTTCGTTGAAAACAATAGTAATTACGGAAAGTCCGAAACGGGAAAAACTACGAATTTGTTTTACACCTACAATATTCCGGCAAACCTGTTCTATTGGGAAAGTAATAAATCTTTCCACATCCGGTGCCCCCAGTGACGGAGATGTTGTAATAATCTGTACCTGGTTGTCTGTAATATCCGGCACAGCATCTATAGGAAGTTTACGAAGTTCTATAACTCCATATATAACTAATGCCAAGGTCATAAGACCAATAATGAGTTTGTTTTTTATAGAAAACTCAATGATTTTATTTAGCATAAAAATCTAATTTTTAAACGTTGAAAATTCATTCCCTTGTATGTGGGAATGCTGTGTACTTTAAAAATTAGGCTACTTTAGGCGGCTGAAAAATAGAAAATAGCGGTGAAGGGATTTCACCTATAGTATAAAAAAAGTTTCTTGTTTTGCCTTCTTCAAAACTAGGTGCTTTAATATCCAGATTAAAGGCCTTTGGTATATCCTGAATAATAACCGAGGTTACCAAATAAAAATCATGCTTTTTAAAAGGCAGCTTCATATTGGTCTCATAATCCGGAGCATCGGGATCACCATTGAAGTAGTGAAGCTTGATAAAACCCAATAAAGTAAGCTTAGGATTTGCCTTGGAATGCTCTTTGAAATGCTCGATAAAAATAGGCAGTTTTATAACCTGACTCAATTCTGTGGAAGAAAAAAGATAGAAAATCAGTAATATGATCGCAAAATACTTTCTCATCACCTCTCAGGTTATAGTGCAAAAATATTTCAATTTTTGGAAAGAAAAAAATCAAAATCGTGATTTAGAATAAGTCCAACTCCAATTTAGGAATGAATTCCAACCTTTTACCATATCAGTTCGTCATATATATGTAAAAGATACACCATGCAAAGAATGTTTATATTGCTCTGTCTGGTATTTTTATATTCCGGAAATATCTTCGGACAGAAAAAAGATACTACACCCCCATATGCGACGGAATCCAATTATCAGGATCTGAATAAAAACAAAACTGCTGCTTTTATTCAGTTTGGTTTTGCAGGCATTGACGGACAAAATTTTCAAAAGAAATATGGAATTGGCGTCCGCAATATGGGATGTCTTGTGTCTCCTGACATGTCGAAGAAGGCACAGGAGAATAACACAGTCCTTATAAAATACCTCAACAAAAAATATGGAAACACTTGGGAAAAAGACCTTGGATTTAGACCATACGGAACTAAACCTTAATTAATTTTACTAATAAACATGACAAGGTTTGATTTTCTCATATCTTGAAAATTCAGTTTATGGAAATTATAAATATTTTAATAGGTATGACAAAATTAAAAAAGGGAAAGATCACTCTTTCCCTCCTATTTTCTTGTATAGTTTCTTATCACTATTTCATCCCCATATAGAAAAAACCTAAGCATTTTTCATTTTCTTTTAGCTGAAGATAATCTCCAACATGATGGATCATACCCGGAGAGCTCCAGTAACAACCTACATTATTGGCGGTAGCCATAAGATACATATTCTGAACGGCCATAGCAGTAGCTGCTACTTCTTCCCATTCCGGAACTTTACCACTAAAATCAGCAACAATACTTAAAACTGTATTGGCTTTGCTAACTTTATCTGAGATATCCAGATATTTTTTTTCAAGGAAAGTTTCCGGAGAAGTAGTTGCTTTGTATAACTCTGCCAAAGTCTCCCCTAATTCTGTTTTTTCCACACCCTGAAAAATTCTGAATCTCCATGGATTCGTTTTTTTGTGACTGGGTGCATAATTAGCGGATTCCAGTATTTTACCCAGAACATCCTGTGGAATTGCTTCTGTTGTATAGTCTTTTGGGAAAACACTTTTTCTGGATTTTATAATTTCTTCTAAGATTTCTGCGTTTGTCTTCATCGTTTATTTTATTTCTAAGGCAACATCGTACACTTAGTGATTACTCTTTTTGCTACACAAAAATAGACATTTTCATACTGTTATAAGCTCGTCCTGCTCAATTTAGAAAACCTTTGTACAGACACTCCTAAAAACATGCGCAAAAGTTAATTCCACTCTGCTCAGAAGTTATCCAAAACACCCACATTCCTGTGTATGTATGTACATCTTCTCGCTCTGATACGCTTTGCTTTTACAGTAAACCATCATGCATGTAAATACCTGATAATGAATTTATTCAGAAAATCTATACAGGATTATTAATAATAATTAATACACTATATTTAACAAAGGTATTTTGTTTTCAATACTTTTGTCCGAATAGTTTATTTAGAGGTGAAAAGAAATTAAGGGTGGATTCAGCATTTAGAAAAATATACACCGAATACAAGCATCAGGTCTTTTTTTTCGTGAAAAAATATATTCACGGGAGAGATGATATTGAAGATGTAGTTCAGGATATTTTCGTCCACCTGTGGAAACATCGTCATTCTTTAAATGATACCAATCTAAGTGCTGCAGTTTTTAAAACAGCAAAACAGGAAATTGCCAACTTCTACAGAAAAAACAAGCTTTCTTTTTCTGCTCTGGAAGAAGATACATGTACAAATACATTAAAAGCTGATAGCAACGAAGATATTCCGGTTAGTCATATAAAACAAATTGAGGATTTGCTATACCTGATTCCTGAGAAAAGCAAAAATTTCTTCCTGAAGCATAAAATAGACGGGCTAAGTTATTCACAAATTGCTAAGGAAAACAGTATCTCTAAAAATGCGGTGGCTAAACATGTGAATAAAGTTCTTTTATTTCTCAGAACCAATCTTAGCTCTTTCTTTTAATAACGGATTTATTATATAAACTGTAAAATCACAAAGATCTTTTTTATTTATCCTCCTATTTTTAAGGGAACGTAAAGCCGCAAGTGTTTAGCAAAAACCGTTGAAAACTTAATTTTCTTAATGTCTAAATGGTCGAAACAATTTTACCTTTAGGTGAAATCTTTGTGTACTAAAAGCGGTGGTATTTCAGCATCCCTTTTGAGCCTTTTGTGGTTAAACCTTAGAAAAGTATCCTGATATTTTTTACGTTCTTTTTATAAACCACAAAAAAATTGCTTTACAATTCTCATTAGCCTTGCCAAGGCTTTATCTATTAAGCAATTAGTACTATCACATTTATATGTCTTTTCATTTTTTTTCAAAAAAATACTTTCCGGAGGTTGACGATTTTATACTTCCTGCGTAATACTAGATATGAACAAAATTGAAGATGAAGATTTCAAAAGAAATTGGGAAGAAGTTTCTACTGAAAAACAACAATTAGATGCCCGGAGTGATGAACGCATCCTGAAGGGTATTGAACGTAAAATAAAGCCATCTGTAAATATTAGAAAAATATACTGGGCTGCTGCTGCCGTAGTTATATTGGGAGTTGGTCTTTATTTTTTCAAATTCTCGCCTTCAGCTCAACATGAAACTAACATATTCTTCAGTACCAATAACAGCAAAAAAGTAACCTTACCGGATGGTAGTATGATCACGTTACAACCTCATAGTAAAATTGAATTGGCTGCTGATTTTGGAGAAACTGACCGAAATATAACATTCTCCGGAAAGGCTGTATTCGATATTGCCAAAGACAAGACAAAGCCTTTCCATATTAATGCGCACGATTTCCATGTGCAGATTCTGGGCACAAAATTTTTCCTTGATCAAACCAGTGAAGAGCAAAAAGTAGAATTATTTGAAGGAAAGGTAAAAATTGATTACAAAGGAAAAATCACCTATTTGCTTCCTAATGAAACCTGGAGTAAAAACTCAAAAAATCAGGACTTTCATTATTACGCTGTGAATGCAAAGAAGAGTTTTTCTTTTCAGGATGAAGCATTTGAAAAAGTTATCAACCAGTTGGAAGAAGTATATCATGTAAAAATTGATTATCCGGATCAGTACAAAAACAAGCAGATAAGAGGATCATTCTCCGGAAACCTGAACGAGGTATTATCTGTGATAGGCTATCCGTTTAATCTAAAACCAGAAAAAAGCAATGACAATGTAATACAATTAAAATAAAAAAAGCACCGATAATGGGGGTTATCGGTGCACATAATTAATTATACAAACTCGCTAAAGTCTAATAAATTAACCGTCAAATGTATGAAAAAAACAGCAATATCTATTGCGTTATTGGTCGCGGTCGGACTTCCCGTAGTTCATTACGGGCAGACCACCCGAACCGGCACCAGTCTAAAAAGCGGAAATCAAATTCCTATTGCTAAGGTATTTGATAAACTTAGTAAATCCACTAATACCTCTTTCTTTTACTCAAGTTCTGATTTCAGAGGTATTTATGCAGATGAGAGTGCAATTAACTACTCTTCTCTGGAACAGGCACTAAATTACCTTAAAACTCATTATCCTGTAGAATACGAGATAAGGAATAATACAGTAGTCCTCCGCAAAACGGCAACAAAAAGTATTTCCAAAAAAGAAATATTATCCACACCTAAAGCAGACACGCTATCGGCTAAAGAAAAGAAAATCGATGAAGTAGTGCTTATTGGTTATGGTACTCAGAAGAAAAAAGATGTATCAGGGTCTATTGCCTCTCTTGGCACAAAAGATCTTACCGGAATGGCCTCAAGTAATTTTGGTGAAATGATTGCCGGAAAGGCTACAGGTGTTCAGGTAACGCAAAGCAATGCTACACCAGGCTCTTCACCTACCATCAGAATCAGAGGTATTGGTACATTAACAGCTGGTGTTAATCCACTTATTGTAGTAGATGGCTTTCCATTGTCGGAAGGTTCGGACATCAATTCTATAGATCCGGCTTCCATAGAATCTATTGATATTTTGAAAGATGCTGCTTCTTCAGCTATTTATGGATCCAGAGGAGCTAATGGAGTTGTCCTGATTCAGACCAAGCAAGGAAAAAAAGGAAGAACAGAAGTATCTGTAGATTCCTATTATGGTATTCAATCCGTAGCCAGCAATAACAAAGTAGTAGATGCTTATCAGATGGCAGTTTTTATGAAAGAATCCCGAGACAACAATTATCTGTCCAAAGGATCTAACAGAAGCATTAATGATGATACTGCTACCCGTAAGGCAAAAGGAGCAAGCCTTAGAGAACTCATTCCGGATTACCTTACCCCTTATCTCAACGGTGTACCGGGACTTACTAACAATAACTGGTACAACACTATTTTCAGAGATGCTCCAGTAAGCAATACAACGTTCAATGTGAATGGGGGAAGTGATAAATCCAGATACTCATTCACCGGAAGTTATTTTAACCAGAAAGGTATTGTTATCGGTACCGATTATGAAAAATATTCCAGTAATATCAACCTCTCTACAGATCTTAGCAATAATCTGAAGATGGGTGTATCGGTTACACCATCCTACTCATCCGGTAATATTTTCGATATGGTAGATGGAGGCAGAACTTATAATGTTGTGCAAATGGCAAGTACGATGTATCCTTTCTTTGCACCAAGAGATGCCAATGGAAATTTACTGATCTCTCAACAAATAAAAGCAAATACGCCGACTGATGCCGCTCTGGTTGAAAATCCGGTTGCCATCGCTGAAATGACCAAAAGAAGGTATACCAATCTGCGAATCTTCGGAGATCTATTTGCAGAACTAAAGATTCTAAAAGATTTTAAATATAAAATATCGGTAGGTGGTGACTACTCCAGTTACGAATACAATTTCTTCGATCCTTCTACTGTAGGATCATACCGAACTCCGGCTCCTGATGTTACAACAGCCTCCCGGACAGATTATATCCGTAAAAACTACCTCATCGAAAACTTACTAACCTATAATAAAAAAATTAATGAGCATAGCTTTAGCGCTATGGCCGGACAGTCTTTCCAGAAAGAGAATTTCAATCAGGTAAAGACTGTGGCAGGAGGTTTTCCGGATAATAGCATTACGAATATTGCAGGCGGATCCTCCTTCAATGTAACTGTTAACGAATACAAATGGACATTACTGTCTTATTTTGCCCGACTGAATTATAGCTATGGAAACCGTTATTCCATAATGGGTTCATACAGACGCGATGGTTCGTCCCGCTTTGGGGATAACTCTAAATGGGGAGATTTCTATGCTTTTTCCTTTGCATGGAACCTAAGCAACGAAAGCTTTTTCCCTAAGAATAAATTCATAGATCCTGTAAAACTAAGATTCAGTGTTGGGAATAATGGTAATAATCAAATTCCAAACTTTGGCGCTAAATCTCTGATGAAGCAGGAAAATTATGTATTCAGTGGAATTCTAGCACCGGGATACAGAGCTTTTACCGCTCCAAATCCAGATATATCCTGGGAAAAAGCAAAATCTACCAACTTCGGAATCGATTTCTCGCTATTCAATAAATATCTGAATGTATCGGGAGATTACTATATTCTGAACAGAACAGGCCTACTACTGGATGTTCCGGTTCCTGAGCAGTCGGGTTACAGTACTTCCCTTCAGAATATAGGTGAGGTAAGAAATAACGGACTGGAACTACAGCTATCGTTAAAACCCATTCAGTTAGGTAAAGACTTTGAATACAACAGTTCTTTCAACTTTTCCACAAACAAAAACAAGGTGCTGGCATTAGCGAACGGACAAAGCCAGATCGTATCCGGAGCCAACAATTTTTCAATTACAAAAGTAGGAGGCTCAATCGGCGAAATGTATGGTTATAATATTCTTGGTGTTTACAAAAATCAGGATCAGATAAACAATACACCTCATATTACCGGAACTCTTGTAGGTGATTACGTTATGGAAGACCTAAATGGTGACGGAATTATTGATGAAAGAGATAAAAAAAGCTTTGGATCCGGAATTCCTAAATATATTTTAGGCTTTACAAATAACTTCAGGTATAAAAATTTCGAGCTTAATTTCACTTTATACAGTGAATTAGGTAAACGGGTATATAACGGAGATATGGTAAGCATTGGAGAGGCTGGCGAAGGTTTTGGTGTTCCGAGTCAATATTACTTTGATAACCGATACAATCCTGTAACTAATCCTAACGGATTTTTTGCAATGCCAAATATGAATTTCTCTAATAACAGAAAAGAAGCCAGGACATCCAGTATGTTCTTTAAAAAAGCAGATTACCTGAGGCTAAGATCTGTAAAATTGGCTTACAATGTACCACAGGAAATTTTGTCCACACTTAATATCCGTGCAATACAGTTATACTTAATGGGAAATAACCTGTTTACCATCACTCCTTATAAAGGACAAAATATAGATGCAACGACAGATAATGTACTTACACAAGGATATGATAACGGGTACTACCCTGTTTCCAGGTCGGTTTCATTGGGTATCAGTATGAAATTCTAAACTTTCAAATTTAAGATCAATCATGAAAAAAAATATATCAGCTGCTGTCCTTGCTTTTCTTATGACATCATGTTCGTCAGATGTTCTGAATACGTTTCCCGACAGTACTAAAATTACCACTAACTTCTATAAAGATGCTGATCAGCTGGAACAAGGAGTAAACGCAACCTACGGAGCATTGCAATACGACGGACAATACCAACTGGCAATGCCTACTATAGGAGAAATTCCTTCGGATAATACATTTGATGAAGTTCCGGCAAATGACAGCTTTACCTATGGTGAATTTGACTTTTTTACAATACAGGCTAAAAATGATCTATTAGCAAAGGCATGGCGCGATCACTATATCGGAATTCAGCAGGCCAATATTGTACTGAACAGAATAACCCCTGTAGCTATGGACAGCCAGATTAAAAACTACAGAATTGGCGAAATGAAATTTCTGCGTGCTCTAATGTATTTCGATTTGGTAAGGATCTTTGGAGATGTCCCACTAAGTACAGAAGAAACAACTAATGTTAATAACTATTTTGGTAAAGGCAGAAATGCTACAACAGAGATTTATGCATTTATTGTGAAAGAGCTTACAGATGCTATTGCTTTACTCCCGGCCACTACAGCTCAGAAAGGAAGAGCTACAAAAGGTGCAGCATTGGGAATACTGGCAAAAGTTCTGATTACAAATGGAAAATTCAATGAAGCAATTCCTTACCTAAAACAGTCAGAAGGTTTAGGATACAGTCTACAAAACGATGTTGCTCAGATTTTTTCACCAACCAACAAAAATAATTCTGAGATTATTTTCGATGTTCAGTTCGCATCAGGAATCAATGCCAACTCTGAAGGAAATAGCGCTTTTCAAATGTTTAGTCCTTCCGGGTTTGTACCAGGAGCCAAGGGGCATAATTTGCCTACTAAGGAGATATACAATATGTATTCGTCTAAAGACAAACGAAGAGATGCTTATATAGGATTAACCCCGAGTGGAGTTCCTTACACCAAAAAACTGGTAAAAACATCTGATGTAATCGCAGACAGCGGTAGTAATGTTGTTGTACTAAGACTTGCCGAAATTTATCTGATGATTGCCGAATGCTACGCTCAGACAGGTGATACTACCAATGCGAATATTTATGTGAATAAAATAAAAACAAGAGCCGGATTGGATAATGTTAATATCTCTGATAAAAATACTCTGCTGGACGAGATTGCTACTGAGAGAAGAAAAGAATTAATTGGTGAAGGACATCGCTGGTTCGATTTGGTAAGAACTGGCAAAGCCATAGAAGTAATGACAAAGCATTTCCAAAATACACCCGGGTACAGCACTGCGAAGATACAACAGTACAATCTGGTAATGCCTGTTCCACAAGGACAAATTAATACAGACCCATCCATTAAACAAAATCCGGGTTATTAATTTAAAAATTTCAAAAAATGACTAATAGATTCTCGAATATCACACTATTTATTTTACTTCTTCTGGTTTCCGGATTTGTATGGGGACAACAAGTTTCCTTATCCGGATTTCCGGAAGACAAAGTAATGGTTGTTGCCCACAGAGCCGATTGGCGGGAAGCTCCGGAAAACTCTGTATGGGCTGTAAAAAAAGCGATTGAAAAAGGTATTAATATGGTAGAACTGGATCTGGCAATAACCAGGGACGGAAAACTCGTTCTGATGCATGATAAAACCATTGACAGGACTACCACAGGAAAAGGTCAGGTTTCCGATTATACACTCGAGGAGATCCGAAAGTTTAGTTTGCGGGACGGTCTTGGCAGTAAAACACAAATACCAATACCTACTCTGGAAGAGATACTGGATATTACCAAGGACAAAATCCTTATTAATCTGGATAAAGGTTTTGATTATATCAATATTGTATATCCCATGCTGAAACAAAGAAACATGCTGGATCAGGTTTTGTTCAAAGGAACAGAAACCTACCCGGAATTCAACAGAAAGTATGGTAACATTAAAAATGATATAAAGTACATGCCTATTATCCGGCTGAATAATCTGGAGGGCTGGCAAAAAATAAAGGAATATCTGGATCATTATAAAGTTTATGGATTTGAGTTCACAATAGGAAACGATGAATCCAGGCTGATCGACTTTAAAGAAGTTCGAAAAAAGGGAGCAAGAGTCTGGGTAAATTCTTTATGGCCACATCACAATGCCGGACATGAGGATGATAAGGTACTGGACAACCCCAATATTTATCAATGGTATACCGATCATGCAGTGAATATAATCCAAACAGACAGGCCCAAAGAGCTCATTAACTTTCTAAAAGCAAAAGGACTTTATTATTAACCACTATCAATAAAAAATTATGATACCAAAAATGTCAAAATATACTTTTGTTCTGGCTCTCCTTTTATGCCAGTTCTTTTTCTCACAAACCAACTACTTCAGTAAAACCTTTCCAAAGGATAAAGTACTTGTAGTTGCCCATCGCGGTGACTGGCGAAACTATCCTGAAAATTCTATAAAAGCAGTTGCAGGCGCTATTAAAATGGGTGTAGATATTGTGGAAATAGATATCCAGAAAACTAAAGACGGGCAGCTCATCATTATGCACGACCCCAAACTAGACCGTACCACCAATGGTACCGGTAAAATATCGGACGTAACATTAGATTATGTGAAAACTCTTATTTTACGAAACGGTGCTTCCATGCCGACGCGCGAGAAAGTTCCGACGCTTGAAGAAATGCTTAATTTTATTAAAGGCAAAAGGATTATGCTCAATCTGGATAAAGCCTGGGACTATCTGGATGAGGTTCTTGCCATCGCTAACAAGACTGGAACCAGAGAGCAGATCATACTAAAAGGAAATAAAAAGGCATCTGAACTGAAAAAGGAAATCGGTAACAAGCTGGATAACATAATCTACATGCCAATGGTATGGCCGGAAGATTATAGCATCTATAAAAGAGATGAGGTAGTAAATCCGGAAACCTATATCAATGATTTCTCAGCTATTTTTAATCCTGTTGCCTACGAAGTGATTATTAAAGATGATACACCAAAGGCTGATCAGCTTCTGAAGCTTATAAGAAGTAAAAAAGCATTAATCTGGATCAATGCCCTGTGGCCAGAACTTTGTGCAGGACACGATGATGACCTTGCAGAAGACCAGCCAGATGTACATTGGGGATGGATGATCCGGAAGGGAGCAAATATCATTCAGACCGACCGACCGGAAAGTCTGATCCGCTATCTAAGATCAATTGGAAAAAAATACGACGGAAAATAAACAAAATCCTCACAGAAATCAGTACTTATATACCTTTATACCTTACAGGTCTTGGAGGCTTATAAGATATTTTTATTCTGATTTCTTTCAGATCCCTAAGCCACTTTCCGTAAATTTCGTAATTATATACCTTATAGGTTTTAAAACCTATAAGGTATTTTTTTGTCTGATTCTTTTAACAGACTTATTTCTCAATGATTTCTTTTAAACTCTTAAGTCCTCTTCCGTAGGCATCATCCATGAATCCATCCATAAAGAGTTTCATAAGATTCATAGGGTAGTTCATTTCTGTATCCAGACTCCAGATTACTTTAGTCTGCGCTCCTTCAGGAGTAAGTGTAATATTAGAAGTTGCCTGACCTTCATTAGGCTTAATAAAATGAATTGCAGTTTTAATTCTCTCACCGGGAACAATTTCTAATAACTTTTGCTCTCCTTTCCCGGCATCACGAACATTGCTATCCCATGTAAAAGAATCTCCAACCTCTCCGGAAGTCCCACTATAAGTTCTTTTCATGTTAGGATCAAGTTTCATAAAAGGACTCCATTCATTCAGTGCTTTCATAGAGCTGATATGAGGCCATACCTTATCCGGTGCCGTATTAATTGTAATGGACTTTTCGTAGTGGTATTTTTTACCCAATACAAACATGGTAACGGTAAGAAGAATGAATACTATAGCAAAAAACCATAGCATGATTTTAAAAAATTTCTTCATAGTTCAGATTTTAATAGTTATTAAGAACAAAGGTAAACAATATTATTGGTGCGAATTTTGTAAATTTATATCTCTAAAAATTTAAGATTTAAATGAACAATATTTTATTAGAATCCTTTCAAACTCCGTTTCATACGGCTCCTTTTGACCAGATAAAAAACACAGATTACCTTCCTGCATTTCAGGAACTGATAAAAAAATCCGAAGCAAAAATTGAACAGATAGCTAACAACCCGGAAACTCCAACTTTTGCCAATACTATTGAAGCATTAGCTTATGCAGGAGAACAACTGGATGTGGTTTCCAATATCTTCTTCAACCTCAATTCTGCCGAGACCAACGATGAAATCCAGCAAATTGCACAGGAGGTTTCGCCTTTAATAACAGAATACTCCTCTAAAATATCTCAGAATGAAAAGTTATTTGAACGTATTAAAAAAGTATACGACGAAAAGGCAAACTATGAGCTGAATGAAGAACAACAAACTTTACTGAATGAAACCTACAAAGGTTTTGTAAGAAATGGTGCCTTACTGAATGAGGAGGATAAAGAAAAGCTAAAAAACATTAGTATAGAGTTATCCACAAAACAACTTCAGTTCGGACAAAATGTATTGGCTGCTACAAATGCTTATGTAAAGCACCTGACAAAAAAAGAAGATCTTGCCGGAATTCCGGAAGCTATTATCGCACAATACGCAGAGGAAGCTAAAGAAAGAGGATTGGATGGCTGGGCAGTAAGCCTGCAATATCCTAGCTATGTTCCTTTTATGACATATGCAGAGAATCGTGCATTACGCCAGGAGCTGGCTTTAGCCAATGGTAAAAAGTCTTTTGACGGTGGAGAATTCGACAATCAGCAAATGATTAAAGATATTATCAGCCTCAGAGATCAGAAAGCAAAACTTTTGGGTTATGAAAACTATGCTGCTTTTGTATTGGAAGAAAGAATGGCAAAATCACCACAAAAGGTTGAAAATTTCCTACATGAATTACTGGAGAAAGCAACACCATACAGCCAAAAAGAAATAGAAGAATTAAAAGCTCTGGCTAAAGCTGACGGAATAGAGGATATGCAAAGCCATGACCACTCTTTCTATGCTGAGAAACTAAGAAAGCAAAAATATGATCTGAATGATGAGGAGCTAAAGCCTTATTTTTCTCTGGAAAAAGTTCAGGATGCTGTTTTCCGTCTTGCTAAGCAATTATTTGGGCTTACTTTTGAAGAAAGAAAAGACATTCCTAAATATCACGATGAAGTAAGAACCTATGAAGTAAAAGAAACCTCCGATAGTTCGGCTGACAATCAACAGTACAAAGCAATTTTGTATGTGGATTATTTCCCAAGAAAAGGAAAGCGTGCCGGTGCATGGATGACAAGCTATAAAAACCAATACAAGCAAAATGGAGAAAATAGCCGTCCACATATTTCAGTGGTATGTAATTTCAACAAGCCAAGTGGAGATACACCAAGTTTACTAACATTCCAGGAGGTAACTACATTATTCCATGAATTTGGACATGCTATCCACGGAATATTAGCAAACACTCAATATCCTGGTCTTTCCGGGACATCTGTAAAATGGGATTTTGTAGAATTACCTTCTCAGTTTCTGGAGAACTTCTGCTACGAACCTGAATTCTTAAAGACTTTCGCGCAACATTACCAAACAGGTGAAGTACTAAGCGATGAAAAGATTGAAAAAATTGAGAACTCTAAAAACTTTATGGAAGGCTATCAGACCCTGCGTCAGTTAGGATTTGGGTTACTGGATATGGCTTATCATATAAAAGTTAATGAAGTAACAGACATAAAAGCTTTTGAAGATGCACAGACCAAAGCAACACAATTGTATCCTGTAAATCCGGAGACAGCAATTAGTCCAAGCTTCTCACACGTATTCCAGGGTGGGTATGCTTCCGGTTATTATTCTTATAAATGGGCAGAGGTACTGGATGCAGATGCTTTTGCTTATTTCAAAGAAACCGGAATTTTCAATCCGGAAACAGCAGCAAAATATAAAGTATTATTATCTTCGGGAGGAACTAAAGATCCTATGGAATTGTATAAAAACTTCCGTGGTAGTGAACCGAAAGTAGAAAGCTTGCTAAAAAGAGCATTCGGATAATTATAAAAAACTCTTATACATTAAATCCTCTTAGATTTCTAAGGGGATTTTTTTAGATAACGAATATATACTCTTCTCAATTCTCACATTTCAATATTTGAATTAGAATTCCATTTTGTATTTCCGTCAGCTCAATCAGCCTTTCCTGGTTTTTAATAATATTTTGAATTACTTCTTCTGTTATTCTTACTTTTTTTTGGTTCATATTGTAAGTATCCCTAAAAACC
>NZ_MAHX01000012.1 GCF_002023715.1 Elizabethkingia occulta | reverse complement strand
ATACCTTATATATATGTATAACAAAAATGAAACTTAAGTTTAGGTATATATAATGATGATGAATTTAAATTTTTCAGAAGCGGCACAACGAGTCAAAGATGTTGTGATCCATACACCCCTTCAGCTTAATCTGAATCTTTCGAAGAAATACAATTGCAATGTTTATCTGAAAAGAGAAGATCTTCAGATTGTACGTTCCTATAAACTAAGAGGAGCTTATAATATGATGAAATCTTTATCTGCGGATGAGTTAAAAAAAGGAGTTGTATGTGCTAGTGCAGGAAACCATGCACAGGGGGTTGCATATAGCTGCAACAGGATGGGAGTAAAAGGAGTGATATTTATGCCAAGTATTACACCAAAACAAAAAATTGACCAGACCAGAATGTTTGGAGACTCCAATATCGAGATTATTCTGACCGGTGATACTTTCGATGATTGTGCAGCGGCAGCTAAAATTTACACTGAAGAAAAAGGAATGGTATTCATTCCGCCTTTTGATCATGAACGAATTATCGAAGGGCAGGGGACTGTAGGTGTAGAATTGTATGAGGATCTGAAAAATATAGATTATATAATCGTTCCAAACGGAGGTGGAGGCTTGTGTGCTGGCATCAGTACATTTGTGAAATCCGTAAGTCCGGAAACAAAAGTTGTGGGTGTTGAACCTGAAGGTGCTCCATCTATGACTTTAGCATTGAAAGAAAGACAGCCAAAAGAAGTTCCCTCAATAGATAGATTTGTAGACGGAGCGGCTGTAAAGAAAGTCGGTGAGCTTACCTATAATCTATGCAGTCAGAATCTGGATGACATGTTGTTGGTTCCTGAAGGGAAAGTTTGTACTACTATTTTACAGCTATATAATAAGGATGCAATTGTAGTTGAACCTGCAGGAGCACTTTCGGTAGCCGTACTGGATCAGCTTAAAGAAGAAATAAAAGGTAAAAATGTAGTTTGTATAATTAGCGGTAGCAATAATGATATCGACAGAATGCAGGAAATAAAAGAGCGCTCCTTATTATACGAAGGCTTGAAACATTATTTTGTTTTGGAATTTCCTCAGCGTCCAGGTGCCTTAAAAGAATTTGTAACCAATATTATGGGAGAAAATAATGACATTACCTACTTTCAATTTTCCAAAAAGAATAATAAAGAAAGCGGCCCTGCGGTAATAGGTATTGAGGTTGAAGCCCCTGAAGACTTTGAAAATCTGAAAAAAAGAATGGATCAGAATATGCTGAAATATACCTATCTTAATAATGATCAACTGCTGTTTAATAACCTTATTGGGTAGTTAGCTCATTGTGGATAACTGAGGATAACTTTGTAAACTGCTGTATATAGCCTGTTTGAATATATAAGATATGCACATTTGGTCTAAACGGAGCAATTCGATTTGTTTTTTATAGAGTAGTTACCCTATCTTTGTAGTCACCTTTTTAATCAAGGTAAGCGCAGAGATCATCAACAAATAAGAATACTAAAAACTTTTTCAAAAAAGTCTTTGTCGTTCTAAAAAGTTTTTCTACTTTTGCAGTCCTAAACAATGAGAGTTGTTAGGGGAGCAGGAGGTAATTGAGACTGGAAAAAACGATTTAATTTTTTAGAAAAAAGATTTGGTCATGTTAATAAAATTTATTAGTTTTGCCCACGCAAAAATGGTTAATAAAAGGACTGTTAGAGCGGAGTAGAGTTAATAAAGATGACTGAAAAAAAACTTCA
>NZ_MAHX01000011.1 GCF_002023715.1 Elizabethkingia occulta | reverse complement strand
AAGCCACTAATACCTAGAAATGATTGTTGAAAACTTAATTTTCTAAATGTCTAAATGTCTAAATGTCTAAATGTCTAAATGGTAGAATTATTTTAGTTTTTCTAATTTATTCTTAAACTTTTGGCTTGATCCAAAAGTTACAAAAGATCAAGCCTTGGTTTCTCGGTGTAAGTATCCCTAAAAACCAGACAGTTTAAAAATAGAAAATTTATTAATTTTAAACTGTAAAAAGATGAAAAAGACAAGATTCACAGAAATGCAAATTGTTTCTGCATTAAAACGGCAGGAAGGGGGTATTCCAATCAAAGAACTTTGTAGAGAATTAGGTATATCTGAAGCGACATTTTACAATTGGAAGAGTAAATATGGCGGAATGGAAGCTTCTGAGGTAAAACGTATAAAGGAGCTAGAAGAGGAAAATGCTCGTTTAAAACGGATGTATGCCAATCTGGCCATGGATAATGAGATATTAAGAGACCTGTTCACAAAAAAAGGTTGGGCCCTGCCGCCAAAAGGCAACTAAGCGAGGAACTTGTGAAGGATCGTAAAATACCGGTGAGCCGGGCCTGCAAAATAGTTTCATTAACACGTTCTCAATATTATTATACATCTGTAAAGGATGATTCGGCCGTAATAGAAGCCCTGCAGGAGTTGGCTTTTGCTCATCCATCCTATGGATTTAGAAAGCTCTTTGCTTATTTACGCCGCTCCGGCAAGGAGTGGAATCATAAACGAGTGTATCGTATTTATAAATTATTAAAGCTGAACAAGAAAAGAAAGGGAAAAAGACGTTTACCCGCACGGGTAAAACAACCATTACAGCAACAAACAGAAGTGAACAAAACTTGGAGCATGGATTTTATGAGTGATAGCCTGACTGGCAATCGTAGGTTCAGAACATTCAATGTAATGGATGATTGTAGCAGAGAGGTATTAGCTATCGAAGTAGATACATCCATATCTTCAAAACGAGTGATCAGGACACTGGATCGGGTTATTGATATCAATGGGATGCCAGAAGTTATAAGAGTAGATAATGGTCCGGAGTTTACTTCAAAATACTTTGAATCCTGGGCTAAGGGAAAAGGAATCCATATTCAATATATCCAGCCCGGAAGACCTATGCAGAACGGGTACATAGAACGTTTTAACCGCCTTTATCGGGAAGCCGTATTGGATGCTTACCTGTTCTTT
>NZ_MAHX01000010.1 GCF_002023715.1 Elizabethkingia occulta | reverse complement strand
GAGGTATTAGCTATCGAAGTAGATACATCCATATCTTCAAAACGAGTGATCAGGACACTGGATCGGGTTATTGATATCAATGGGATGCCAGAAGTTATAAGAGTAGATAATGGTCCGGAGTTTACTTCAAAATACTTTGAATCCTGGGCTAAGGGAAAAGGAATCCATATTCAATATATCCAGCCCGGAAGACCTATGCAGAACGGGTACATAGAACGTTTTAACCGCCTTTATCGGGAAGCCGTATTGGATGCTTACCTGTTCTTTGATCTTGACCAGGTAAGAGAAATAACACAAGACTGGATGGAAGAATATAATCACAAAAGGCCACATGAATCACTTGGTAATCTTACACCTGTTGAGTATAAAATATTGGCTACTGAAAAGAAAAAGACTCAATTAATAGCT
>NZ_MAHX01000009.1 GCF_002023715.1 Elizabethkingia occulta | reverse complement strand
ATTATAACCATTCTGGTTGGTTAATAGTTAGGTATATTGAGTTGAGTTATTTTGGATGGATTGTGTGGATAGTTTAGGAATAGTAATATCCTAAAAACGAAAAAGCCTCTGCATTATTATGCAAAGGCTTTTCAAAAATAAAAACTGGCGGCGACCTACTCTCCCGCGTTAGCAGTACCATCGGCGCTGGTGGGCTTAACTTCTGTGTTCGGAATGGGAACAGGTGAGCCCCACCGCTATAACCACCCTAAAGTTTGTTATATATTTTAGAACTTAGAATTTTAGACCTTAGATATTAGATTTATGCAATCTAATTTCTAACTTCTTCCTTCTAATTTCTTTCTCGGTAGTTTCAACATCACAAAGGCATAACCTTTAGCGCACTCCTTAAGTATTTTTGCAAAGCTTACTTATTGCTTTTAGCTTTAAGCCTGATTAGGCTATAAATCTACGGGTAATTAGTACTACTCGGCTATGACATTACTGCCTTTACACCTATAGCCTATCAACGTCGTCATCTACAACGACCCTTAAAAGATGTCTCATCTTGAGGCGAGTTTCGCACTTATATGCTTTCAGTGCTTATCTCTTCCAAACATAGCTACTCAGCGGTGCACCTGGCGGTACAACTGATACACCAGAGGTTTGTTCAATTCGGTCCTCTCGTACTAGAATCAAGCCCTCTCAAACATCTAACGCCCGCAATAGATAGAGACCGAACTGTCTCACGACGTTCTGAACCCAGCTCGCGTGCCACTTTAATGGGCGAACAGCCCAACCCTTGGGACCTTCTCCAGCCCCAGGATGTGACGAGCCGACATCGAGGTGCCGAACCTCCCCGTCGATGTGAGCTCTTGGGGGAGACTAGCCTGTTATCCCCGGAGTACCTTTTATCCTATGAGCGATGGCCCTTCCATACGGAACCACCGGATCACTATGTCCTGCTTTCGCACCTGATCGACTTGTAGGTCTCACAGTCAAGCACCCTTATGCCATTACACTCTACGCACGGTTACCAAGCGTGCTGAGGGTACCTTTGAAAGCCTCCGTTACTCTTTTGGAGGCGACCACCCCAGTCAAACTACCCACCACGCAATGTCCTTCCGTAGAAGTTAGGCTCCAAGTAAACAAAGGGTGGTATTTCAACGTTGGCTCCACAAACACTAGCGTGCCTGCTTCACTGCCTCCCACCTATCCTACACATTGTTTACTCGAAGTCAA
Organism: Elizabethkingia occulta; assembly: GCF_002023715.1. GTDB lineage: Bacteria > Bacteroidota > Bacteroidia > Flavobacteriales > Weeksellaceae > Elizabethkingia > Elizabethkingia occulta. Next base: position 4,320 of record NZ_MAHX01000009.1, on the reverse strand, counting down.
TACGAAGTTATAGTAAAGGTTCACAGGGTCTTTTCGTCCCATTGCGGGTAATCGGCATCTTCACCGATACTACAATTTCACCGAGCTCGTGGCTGAGACAGTGCCCAGATCGTTACACCATTCGTGCAGGTCGGAACTTACCCGACAAGGAATTTCGCTACCTTAGGACCGTTATAGTTACGGCCGCCGTTTACTGGGGCTTCAGTCAAACGCTTCGCTTACGCTAACGCCCTTCCTTAACCTTCCAGCACCGGGCAGGTGTCAGACCCTATACAGCATCTTTCGATTTAGCAGAGTCCTGTGTTTTTGATAAACAGTCGCCTGGGCCTCTTCACTGCGGCCTCCCCGGAGGGAGGCGTCTCTTCTTCCGAAGTTACGAGACTATTTTGCCTAGTTCCTTAGCCACGACTCACTCGAGCACCTTAGGATTCTCTCCTCGACTACCTGTGTCGGTTTTGGTACGGGCAGTATATTTCGCTTTTCTTGGAAGCGGGTCCCCAGGATTATCAGCGCATCCGAAGATTTGCTGTACTATCGTAACCTCTCAGTTACTTCAACGTACTATTCCGTCAGTACGCACCTAGTTTCCAACTCCGTCACTTTTATTAATATACTGGTACGGGAATATTAACCCGTTGTCCATCCACTACGCCTGTCGGCTTCGCGTTAGGCCCCGACTAACCCTCAGCTGATTAGCATGGCTGAGGAAACCTTAGTCTTTCGGTGAGGGGGTTTCTCGCCCCCTTTATCGTTACTTATGCCTACATTTTCTTTTCTATCCGCTCCACAATACCTCACAGTACTGCTTCGGCGCAAATAGAATGCTCCCCTACCCAGTATTAAATACTGCCATAGCTTCGGTAATATGCTTATGCCCGATTATTATCCATGCCGGACCGCTCGACTAGTGAGCTGTTACGCACTCTTTAAATGAATGGCTGCTTCCAAGCCAACATCCTAGCTGTCAATGCAGTCCAACCGCGTTCTTTCAACTTAGCATATATTTAGGGACCTTAGCTGTTGGTCTGGGTTCTTTCCCTCTCGGACATGGACCTTAGCACCCATGCCCTCACTGCCGACAATCATTTATTAGCATTCGGAGTTTGTCAGGAATTGGTAGGCGATGAAACCCCCGCATCCAATCAGTAGCTCTACCTCTAATAAACTATATCGACGCTGCACCTAAATGCATTTCGGGGAGTACGAGCTATCTCCCAGTTTGATTGGCCTTTCACCCCTACCCACAGGTCATCCGAAGACTTTTCAACGTCAACCGGTTCGGTCCTCCACTTTGTGTTACCAAAGCTTCAACCTGCCCATGGGTAGATCACAAGGTTTCGCGTCTAATCCCACTAACTATCCGCCCTATTCAGACTCGCTTTCGCTACGGCTCCGGACCTTAAGTCCTTAACCTCGCTAGTAAGATTAACTCGTAGGCTCATTATGCAAAAGGCACGCCGTCACAGCATATAGCTGCTCCGACCGCTTGTAGGCGTACGGTTTCAGGTTCTATTTCACCCTTCTATTCGAAGTGCTTTTCACCTTTCCTTCACAGTACTTGTTCACTATCGGTCTTTCAGGAGTATTTAGCCTTGGAGGATGGTCCCCCCATATTCAGACAGGATTTCACGTGTCCCGCCCTACTCATTTATCATCTATGTATGCCTTTCATATACGGGGCTATCACCCTCTATGGCCACACTTTCCAGTGTGTTCTATTAAACATATAAAGACTTTTGGGCTAATCCGCTTTCGCTCGCCACTACTTACGGAATCTCTTCGATTTCTTTTCCTCCGGGTACTTAGATGTTTCAGTTCTCCGGGTTTGCTCCCATTGCTGGGTGACATATCTTCAATATGCCGGGTTGCCCCATTCGGACATCTGCGGATCAATTCGTGTGTGCCAATCCCCGCAGCTTTTCGCAGCTTACCACGTCCTTCTTCGCCTCTGAAAGCCTAGGCATCCGCCATACGCCCTTAACGATTTCTTTCCTAATTTTATTTTACTCTGCACTCAAGGAGTGCTCGGTTATCTCTTTGTGATGTCAATTTTACCGTTAATGTCAATGATCTTTTTATTCTTTCTATCTTCCTGATAAACGAATATTTATTTTGGCTCTATTCGTATACTGGTATCAGTCCAACAAAACTGTGGAGAATAAGGGAGTCGAACCCTTGACCTCCTGCGTGCAAGGCAGGCGCTCTAGCCAGCTGAGCTAATTCCCCTTTTTCAATTAGTAGTCTCGGGCAGGCTCGAACTGCCGACCTCTACATTATCAGTGTAGCGCTCTAACCAGCTGAGCTACGAGACTTCGTTCTTAATTTCAAATTTTAAATCTTTAATTTTAAATTCAATCTAAAATCTATAATTCATAATCTAAAATCTCTCTATCCCTGTTACTAATCTAAAGGGTTATTTCTTAAATAGCAACCAAAGTAAAACCAAAGCTGTGCTTTGTTTAAGTAAGCAGTACATTTAAGTACCTTAATTTTGTTTATCGTCCTTAAGACGCTCTAAAATGAGATGTTCCAGCCGCACCTTCCGGTACGGCTACCTTGTTACGACTTAGCCCTAGTTACTAGTTTTACCCTAGGCAGCTCCTGTTACGGTCACCGACTTCAGGTACCCCCAGCTTCCATGGCTTGACGGGCGGTGTGTACAAGGCCCGGGAACGTATTCACCGCGCCATGGCTGATGCGCGATTACTAGCGATTCCAGCTTCATAGAGTCGAGTTGCAGACTCCAATCCGAACTGAGACCGGCTTTCGAGATTTGCATCCTATCACTAGGTAGCTGCCCTCTGTACCGGCCATTGTAGCACGTGTGTGGCCCAAGACGTAAGGGCCGTGATGATTTGACGTCATCCCCACCTTCCTCTCTACTTGCGTAGGCAGTCTCACTAGAGTCCTCAACTTAATGTTAGCAACTAGTGACAGGGGTTGCGCTCGTTGCAGGACTTAACCTAACACCTCACGGCACGAGCTGACGACAACCATGCAGCACCTTGAAAAATGTCCGAAGAAAACTCTATTTCTAAAGCTGTCATTTCCCATTTAAGTCTTGGTAAGGTTCCTCGCGTATCATCGAATTAAACCACATGCTCCACCGCTTGTGCGGGCCCCCGTCAATTCCTTTGAGTTTCATTCTTGCGAACGTACTCCCCAGGTGGATTACTTATCACTTTCGCTTAGTCTCTGAATCCTAAAACCCAAAAACGAGTAATCATCGTTTACGGCGTGGACTACCAGGGTATCTAATCCTGTTCGCTCCCCACGCTTTCGTCCATCAGCGTCAGTTAAGACTTAGTGACCTGCCTTCGCAATTGGTGTTCTAAGTAATATCTATGCATTTCACCGCTACACTACTTATTCCAGCCACTTCAACCTTACTCAAGACTAACAGTATCAATGGCAGTTCGACAGTTAAGCTGTCGGATTTCACCACTGACTTATCAGTCCGCCTACGGACCCTTTAAACCCAATAAATCCGGATAACGCTTGCACCCTCCGTATTACCGCGGCTGCTGGCACGGAGTTAGCCGGTGCTTATTCATCTGGTACCTTCAGCTACTTACACGTAAGTAGGTTTATCCCCAGATAAAAGTAGTTTACAACCCATAGGGCCGTCTTCCTACACGCGGGATGGCTGGATCAGGCTTTCACCCATTGTCCAATATTCCTCACTGCTGCCTCCCGTAGGAGTCTGGTCCGTGTCTCAGTACCAGTGTGGGGGATCACCCTCTCAGGCCCCCTAAAGATCGTCGCCTTGGTGAGCCGTTACCTCACCAACTAGCTAATCTTGCGCGTGCCCATCTTTATCCACCGTAGTTTTCAATATAATCCGATGCCGAATCATATATTATAGGGTATTAATCTTCCTTTCGAAAGGCTATCCCCTTGATAAAGGCAGGTTGCACACGTGTTCCGCACCCGTACGCCGCTCTCAAGATTCCGAAGAATCTCTACCGCTCGGCTTGCATGTGTTAGGCCTCCCGCTAGCGTTCATCCTGAGCCAGGATCAAACTCTCCATTGTATGTTTGTTTCCTTAAACTGAGGCTCAATTTAAAATTGACGCTTTGGTTTTTCCTTACTTGGTTGTTATTTTATTTTCAATGATCTTTTATTCTTTTCGCTTCCTCCAAAATCTCTTCTGTCAGTGTTTCAGATTTGCGAGTGCAAAGATAAAAACTTTTTCCGATTTACAAAAACTTTTTTGAAGTTTTTTTTCAGTCATATTTATTAACTCTACTCCGCTTAAACAGTTCTTTTATTAACCATTTTTGCGTGGGCAAAACTAATAAATTTTATTAACATGACCA
>NZ_MAHX01000008.1 GCF_002023715.1 Elizabethkingia occulta | reverse complement strand
CGGAAGATGTCCGGTATGTGGTATGTTCCTCGCTCCTATTGAAGAGATAAATATTCCTAAAAAGGAAGAGAAAGCTTCATGTTGTGGCGGCGGACATCATCATCACACAGAGAAACCTAAAGTAACATCATCATCGGCTGGTAAATACTATTGCCCAATGCATTGCGAGGGTGATAAATTATATGATAATCCCGGAAGTTGTCCGGTCTGTGGTATGAATCTGGAAAAAATACCGGAACTAAAGAAAAAAGTACAGTATACCTGCCCTATGCACCCGGAAGTTATTCAGGATGGTCCAGGTAGCTGCCCTATTTGCGGTATGGATCTCGTCCCAATGGAACCGACTGAAGAAGAAGATGCAACTTACAAAGATCTTCTGAAAAAGTTTTGGATTTCTGTAGGCTTTACCGTTCCTGTATTCATATTGGCTATGGGCGGAATGATTCCCGGTAATCCAATTTCGAAAATATTATCACCCGAAGCTAATGGCTGGATACAATTAGGGCTAACCGTTCCTGTAGTTTTCTATGCTGCTTGGATGTTTTTTGAAAGAGCATGGACTTCTTTCAAAACATGGAAACTCAATATGTTCAGTCTTATAGGCCTTGGTGCCGGAGCTGCGTTTATATACAGTGTAGTGGCTTTAATCTTTCCGGATATTGTTCCGCATGAGCTAAAAGAGCATCACGGTGGGGCCAACTTGTATTTTGAATCAGTAGGTGTTATTCTTACGCTTGTTCTTCTGGGGCAGATGATGGAAGCAAAAGCACATTCCAGAACAAACTCTGCGATAAAGGAACTTATAAAGCTTTCTCCGACCGAAGCTACATTGGTAGTAAATGGTCAGGATAAAAAGATTTCTGTCGATGATATTCAGTTAGGAAATATTCTAAAAGTAAAACCCGGTGATAAAATTCCGGTAGACGGAAAAATTACTGAGGGTTATTCTACAATAAATGAATCCATGATTACCGGAGAGCCTGTTCCTGTAGACAAAAAAGAAGGAGACAGCGTAACATCCGGTACCATCAATGGTAACAGAACTTTCCTGATGGAAGCTGAACGTGTAGGTGACGAAACACTACTTTCACAAATCATTCATATGGTAAATGAAGCCAGCAGAAGTAAGGCACCTATTCAGAAGCTTACCGATAAAGTATCGGCAATTTTTGTTCCGATTGTTGTACTAATTGCAATTCTTGCATTTGTAATATGGAGTATTTGGGGTCCGGACCCTAAGTTTGTATATGCGTTTGCCAACCTTCTGGCTGTTCTTATTGTAGCATGTCCTTGTGCACTTGGATTGGCAACACCAATGTCGGTAATGGTAGGTGTAGGAAAAGGTGCAAAGAATGGTATTTTGATTAAGAATGCAGAGGCCCTGGAAAATCTTAATAAGGTAAATGTACTGGTAACAGATAAAACCGGAACACTTACAGAAGGAAAACCTGTTGTACAGAAAATTGGAACATTCGGTCAGTATACAGAAACGGAAGTATTACAATTGGCTGCCAGCCTTAACCAGAATAGTACTCACCCACTCGCAGAAGCTATTATAAAGAAAGCTAAAGAAAAAAGCCTTAGCCTGGAGCAAGCCAGCAATTTTGAGAATATTTCCGGAAAAGGAGTATATGGACAAACAGGAGGTAAGGAAGTTCTTGTAGGAAACGAAAGTCTCCTGAAACAATATAACATAGCTATAGACAAAGCAATTGCAGCACAAATTACTGCAGAACAGGAACAGGGAAAAACAGTTTCTTTTGTTACTATAGATAATAAGATTGCTGGTTATTTAGCTATTACAGACCCTATAAAATCAACCTCTAAAGAAGCAGTACATCAGCTAATGCAAATGGGTGTAGATGTCGTAATGATAACAGGTGATAATCGTAAAACAGCCAAAGCTGTAGCTGATAGTCTTGGGATAAAACATTATATCGCACAGGCACTTCCTGAAGACAAGCTAAATGAGATCAAAAAGCTACAGGAATTGGGTAAAATTGTAGCAATGGCAGGTGACGGAATTAATGATGCACCAGCACTGGCACAATCCGATATTGGTATAGCAATGGGTACAGGTACCGACGTGGCGATAGAAAGTGCACAAATAACCTTATTAAAAGGTGATCTTAAGGGTATTGTAAAGGCAAAGGTACTTAGCCATAAGTTGGTTAGAAATATCAAACAAAACCTACTCTTCGCATTCCTGTACAATGTATTAGGTATTCCAATTGCAGCAGGTATATTATATCCTTCCTTAGGTATTCTGCTCTCCCCTATGATTGCAGCTGCTGCGATGAGCTTTAGTTCTGTTTCAGTAATTGTAAATTCATTGAGACTGAACTCTGCAAAGTTGTAAAATTCATTCATCATAATCTAAGGGACTATATCATAAAGGTATAGTCCTTTTCTTTTATCTCCAAATTCAGAAGTTTTCACTATTTTTGGTGCCCAATTATATATTGGATATCTACTACTATTATTATATGAGAAAACTTTATTTACTTGCGGGTATTTCTTTATTTACTGTATCCAAAGCGCAAACGGATACAATAAAGAAAGATACTATTATTCCTGCAAAATCACTTATTTCTTACACACCGACCACTCTGGAATCTAAACCTAAATTTTTTCAGAAGGAATGGGTGAAGAAATCAATCGCTCCGAGTATTTTATTTGTAGCATCCGCAGCTACATGGGGACAGAAGGAACAAATACGTGAAAACAGAAACAGGTATCTTCCAAATTTTAAGGTTCCTTACGACGATTATTTGCAATATACACCAGCATTGGCAGTATATGGATTAAAACTGGCAGGTGTAAAGGGACGTAATAATATAGGAAGAGCCACCCTTTCTTATGCAACCAGTCTTGCGATTATGGCAATTTTGGTTAACTCTATAAAATATACAGCAAAAGTAGAACGTCCGGACGGCTCAAAAAGAAATTCTTTCCCATCGGGGCATGCTGCAATGGCTTTCACCAATGCAGCCTTTCTGGATAAAGAATATGGATTGGTAAACCCTGCTTATAGTATTGCAGGATATAGTGCCGCAACATTTACAGGATTAGGCCGTGCTCTAAATAACAGACACTGGTTACCTGATATTCTTGCGGGTGCTGGTATTGGTATTCTTTCTACAGAATTAGGTTATTTCTTTATTGATAAAATATTCAAAAATAAAGGAGATAATATGGGATTGCTTTCCAAAATTGAAGGCAATGAGAATCCTTCTTTCCTGGCTCTGAAATCGGGAGCAACAGTATCCATGTCTAACTTCCTGAAAGAATCTGGTTTGAGTGACAGAAAAACAGTAGGTTTTGAAGCAGGTCTGGAAGGAGCATACTTTTTCAGCAAAAACTGGGGTGTTGGCGCCGATTTAAATATCAGTACATTCCCTGTACGTGCATTACACCTGAAAACTGAAGATCCGGATCTGGAAACGCTGGATGTAAAAACTGAATCTCTGGGCTTTCTAAATGCAATGATAGGACCATATTTCGCTTATGATCTTACAGATAAATGGCAGGTAATGCTAAAGGCTACGGCAGGATATTCCAAGGCTGCTAATGGAAAAGTATTCTTAAAAGATGATGATCCTACAGCAACACAACAGTATTACAGGATAGCAACCTACCGCCCCTCTAAAAGTCTTATGATGGGTTCCGGTATATCTTTAACCTATAAAATAACACCACAGTTGGGTATTACAGCATACAACGATTTCCGTTTTACCAACTCTAAAATTAAATACCACTTCTCTGATATTGTAGAGAATGATGATAACCTGAATCACGATTTCGATATATCTTCTCACGAGCAGATATCGTATATGACACTAGGACTAAAGCTAACAGCTTATTTCTAAATAGCAAATCCCTCGTAGTTTTTTATTTTCTATGAGGGATTTATTTTTAAATTAGTCACATTATAATTCATTGAATAATAGTCTAAGTAAAGCCCTTTTATTCATGAATCATCACCTTTACACCAAATACATAAAATAATATGAAATATTCTGTTTCCCTTGTGGGCATGCTTTTTTGTCAGCTATTAGCAGCCCAGTACAATTATCCCAAGACCCCGGAAATACCTGTTACCGACGATTATTTTGGAACAAAAATTACGGACAACTATCGCTGGCTGGAAGATCTTAAAAGTCCCGGGGTACAATCCTGGTTCAAGGCGCAATCCGATTTTAGCCATCAGATTATAGATAAAATTCCGAATCGCGAGTTTCTTTTCAATCGTATGAAGCAGATACAAGAAATGGCGGGTGACTCATATGGTACTCCTATTCAACGAGGAAAATTTTATTTTTACAAAAAAACCAAGAAAGACGGAAAGCTTGCCAAGCTCTATTCAAGAAACATTGATACAGGAGTAGAGACATTGGTTTTTGATCCGGAAACTTATAAAAAAGATGCTCAAATATCTAATTTCAATATTGATATGAAAGGAGAAAAGCTGGCATTACTATTTTCAAAATCCGGAGGAGAAATTTGTGAATTGAGGATTCTGGACCTCAATACAAAGAAGATGCTGAATGATGTACTCAGCCCAATATGGAGTGAATTTGCATTCGAATTTACACCAGACAGCAAAGCTATTACTTATACTAAGATGAGTACTGCAGATCCTAATAGCGAAAAGCTGCTAAAAGAAATGAAAGCCATGCTGCATGTGATAGGTACTGATACCGGACAGGATGTAGTAATTGCTTCACGGGAAGAATATCCGGAATTGAATATATTAACAGAACAATTTCCTGAAGTTACATTTACAAACGATTATAAATATATACAACTAAGAATAGGTTCGGTAAAGTCAGAAGCCCCTGCTTTTTACGCCCCATATTCTTCTATAAAAGACAAGAAAATTAAATGGACACAAATTGTAAAGGCTTCGGATGATATTGTCCAGTTTCATATCTATAATGATAAGCTCTTTTTCCTTACTCATAAAAATACGCCTAATTATAAAATAGGTGTTACGAGCCTGGCTAATCCTGATTTTGAAAAAGCAAAAACAGTTATTCCAGAAAGCAAAGATTTTATAACGTCTATTCACAGCTCTAAAAACTATTTGATTTACTCACTGAGTGATGGTGTTAATCAGGATAAATACCAGATTAATCTTCAAACACTTGCAACAAAAAAAATTCCGCTGCCATCAGGTGTTAATACTTCCAGTTCACTTAATGTTTATGAAAATGATGATATTATTTGTGACAATGCAGGCTGGCTAACCCCAACTGCTGTATATAATTATAGTCCGGAAACTGGAAATGTATCCAAAAATAAATACTTCAATATCAATGATTATCCAGATTACAAAAAGCTTTATGAAATTAAGGAAATAGAAGTAAAAAGCCATGATGGTGTAATGGTTCCACTGTCCATTATATATCCTAAAAACATGAAAATGGATGGCAATACTCCTGCTTATATTACAGGATATGGCGGCTATGGAATTTCATATGATGCCCGTTTTATAAAAAGACTCGCAGCACTGCTGGAACAAGGTGTTGTTATAGCGTTTGCCCATGTAAGAGGCGGTGGTGAAAAAGGAGAAAACTGGCATAAATCCGGAATGAAAGCCAATAAGCCGAATACATGGAAAGACTTTATTGCCTGCTCAGAATATTTAGTAGACCAAAAATATACGTCTCCTTCCAAGTTGATTGGAAACGGTGTAAGTATGGGCGGAGTTCTTATTGGACGTGCAATAACTGAGCGTCCGGATCTGTTTGCGGTTGCTATAGCCGAAGTAGGACTAACTAATGCCATACGCTCTGAAACTACTGCAAACGGTCCAAATCAGATTCCGGAAATTGGCACTCTTAAAAATAAAGAAGACACCAAAAATCTCCTTGAAATGGATGCGCAAAGCAAAGTGAAAAAAGGTGTAAAATACCCTGCTGTCCTCGTAAGAACAGGTATGAATGATTCCAGAATCGTTCCGTGGGGTCCTGGAAAATTTGCAGCAATATTGCAGCAAAACTCAGCTTCAGGCAAACCTGTATTACTATATGCAAACTACGAAAACGGACACTTTACAAGCGACCAGAATGTTGTTTTCCGAGAATATGCAGATATCTACTCTTTTGCCTTATGGCAGGTAGGGCATCCGAAATTTCAGCCCGCAAAAAATTAAATAAAATAATTAGATCTCCGATAGATAAACAAAAAACACCAGAAGTAAAATTTCTGGTGTTGTTTGTTATGTTGTTTTACCTCTTTTTTATAGTTTCTGAAAAACATCCGGTGTATTAGTGGTTACAAAATCTATTCCCTGAGCTTTTAATTTCAGGAAAATATCCGGATTATCTACAGTCCACGCATTTGTGATTAATTTTAGATCTTTTGCTTCTTTTAACCAGGTTGGATTCTTTTCGAATACACTGTAGTGATAATCTATTCCGTCTATTCCCAGGTCTTTAATTTCTTTTGGTGAAAGATCTCCTTTCAGATACTGCACTTTTGCTTTTGGATCCAAACGCTTCAGTTCTTTACAGATAAATAAACTGAAAGAAATATACTGGGTCTGGTTCTCCATTTTATTTTTTTTCACCAGTGCTAGGCTCTTTTCTACAGCTTCTTTTTCAAATGCTTCAGTTGTTAATGGTTTTATTTCAAGAATCATGTGTACAGCCGGATCCTTCTTCCCCTGTTTAAGGTATTCATCTAAAGTAGGAATCACTTCTCCATCTGCTAGCTTTTGCTTTCTAAGTTCTTTAAAATCTGTTGTTGCAATAACTACTTTATTAATATCCTCATCGTGATTAACGACTACAACACCATCTTTTGAAAGACGAACATCAAACTCTGATCCGTAAACCTTAAGCTTTTGTGCTCCTTTTAATGCATGTATTGAGTTCTGGGCAGATCCTTCTGTCTTCCAGAAACCGCGATGCGCAATAATCTGAGTTTGTGCCATAGCCATAAAACTAAAAATTGATAATGCACCTATGAAATACTTCTTCATTTTTACTAAAATTAAATTCAATACATAATTACGAATTTAGTTTTAATTGAAAACTGCGACTATCATTAAGATTTTGTAAACTTTTATAGTTAGCAATTAGCAATGTTAATTCGTAATTCGTAATTCGTAATTCGTAATTCGTAATTCGTAATTCGTAATTCGTAATTCGTAATTCGTAATTCGTAATTCGTAATTCGTAATTCGTAATTCGTAATTCGTACTTAAATAATCTTATGCATCTTTACTTCTGGATAGTATAATTCTGAAAGTTGAACCCTTCCCGACTTCCGTTTGTAATATCTTAATGTCACCATTATGATAATCTTTAATTACTCTTTTTGCGAGAGAAAGCCCAAGCCCCCAGCCTCTCTTCTTTGTTGAATATCCAGGCTTAAAAGCATTTCTGATCTGTGTCTTTGTCATTCCGGAACCATTGTCTTTGATATCAATAAAAATACTATCTCCTTTTTCTGAAATCTGCATATTAAGATCTCCTATTCCTTTCATCGCATCCACAGCATTTTTTACAATATTTTCTATAACCCAGTTTATTAAGATTCTGCTGTGTGGAATAAGAATTTCACCACCAGGCAACTGGAGCGAAAAATTGATTTTATTGGAGATTCTGGTTTTCAGATATTCATGATTTTGTTCAATTGTTTCTTTCAGATTAAGATCGTTAAGTTCCGGAACAGAACCTATCTTGGAAAAACGTTCGGAAATTGTTGTAAGACGTTGTATATCTTTTTCAATTTCCTTCACACCTACACTATCTTCATTTTCCAAACGCAAAATTTCTAACCAGCCTATCATTGATGATAGCGGAGTCCCGATCTGATGGGCGGTTTCTTTGGCCAATCCTACCCAAAGGAAACCTTCATCACTTCGTTGTACCGTTCTCAAAAACCAAAAGGAGAATAGTACATAAGCTATAATTACTCCACCTAAAGCTAAAGGATAATAGCGAAGGTTATTCATGAGTCTGGAGTTGGTATAATAAATATACTGGACATTACCATCCGGCATTTCTATTTCCAAAGGTTTATAAGACTGCTCCATTTCGGAAAGCAGGTTTTTCACTTTACCCGGATTATCTGTTACATCCTGGGGCAAATTCAGCATATTTACCGGATTATTAAACCTGTCTGCAACAATCACCGGAATACTTTTATTATCATCCAGAATATTCAGAAGTAAAAGTTGCACCTGCGGATCCTGTACGGAGTCTTCATTTAGTAGTTTTTGTGCCTGTGCAAAGAGCTTAATCCTGTGTATTTCCTCTTTACGCAGATAATTAATAAGTATCGCAGATGCCAGAATTGATCCTAATACAATAAAACTGAGGAGTACATATACTGCCCAGTTAGCAAACTGCGAAAAGAATTTCTTTTTCTTCAAATTGTTATTTTAATTCATCTAAAACTTTATACATCAGACTGTTTATATTCCCTCCTGAATAATTATTAATAATCATAGAGAACACATATTTTTTGCCCGATTTACTCTGGTGATAGCCTGTATATGCTTTGCTGGATTTTATAGTACCACTCTTCATTTTCATTCCGTTATAAGTTGGAAGTGCTTTATAAAAAGCATCGAACCACGGTTGCTTCTGTGCATATAAAAGAGCCTGAACTTCAGCTTTTGCAGACACATAATTCTGTGGAGAAAGCCCGCTCCCATCTGCAAAATTAATCATCGCTGAAGCTATGCCTTTATCACGCCAGTATTGCTTCAGTTCGCTAATTCCGGAATCAAAAGATGCGTTCTTTGTTTTTTGTCTCGAGAAAGTTTTCACCAGTGTTTCACCATACAAGTTTACGCTTTTCTGAAGAAACCAGTAAATAATTTTATCCAGAGATGGTGACTGATAAGTAAAGAACACATTGTTTACAGGAGTCTGAGAGATTTCGTTACCCTTAATTTTTTCAGTGTTATAGGTTAAAACCTTTCCTTTAATTGTAACACCTTTTTCGGAAAACCATTTTTTAATCTCGGTTCCCAGGACTAAAGGCGGATTAGGTAAAGCTCCGGAAACTACGGTTGTTTTACCTGCCGGCAGTCTGCCGTTTATTAATCCAAAATCCGAGAATGGTGCTGTATAAATAATACTATTATCCCCGCTTCCTTCAGCTTTTACTTCGCTAACCCAATTTACATTTACCGGAGTATAATTAAAGTTTTTAATATCTTTTCCTCCGACTACACTCATATCAAACTGATTTTCGTTCCAGCTTATTCCCCACACACCTGCGCCATAATAATTTCCCATATCATTCCATGGCCAACCTCCGGGGGTTGTCTGCAAATCGAAATAAGAATCGTCCAGTATAAGATTTCCTTCAATCGTTTTTATTCCTTTATCTTGTATAGCTGCCAACAACTTTGCTTTAAAGTTCTCCGGCTTATAACCTTCATAACGCCAGCTCCCCAGTGTAGGATCCCCATTAGAAGTGATATAAAAATTACCTTGCAATGTATTGCCTTGTAGCTGCCCGCTATAAGATGCCTGTGTCTTAAAAGTAAAAGAAGGTCCCAATTTGTCTAAAGCAGCAATAGCAGTGAAAATCTTCTGTGTACTGGCGGTAGACAAGCCTTTATTCCCTTGATATTCGTAAACTACATTTCCATTTTCATCGGCTACATAAAACGATAAGTTAGCTGCCAGCATATTTTCTGACCCTGTCATTTTTTTTGTTTCAGTTTCAAGTCTCTGCGATATATTTTGAGCTGCAACTGTCTGACTTATAACTAAACCGATTATGAATGTCTTCCTCATAAATTTAATTTACCCAAAGATAACGATTTTCAGCCGTGTCTATTCTTCAAAAAGATTATGATTTTACTCGAAAAAATAGTATTTTAGTATAACTTAATTGATGAAGGAAATGGTTTACGACCTAGAACAAGAGAATAAAGAAATCTTAGCCCGATATAAGGATCTGATTTCTAATACATACCGAACACTTGACGAGGACCAGAACAAACTTATTCGTAAAGCATTCGATATAGCTTTGGATGCCCATAAGGATCAGCGACGTAAAACAGGTGAGCCTTATATATACCATCCTATTGAAGTAGCAAATATTGTAGCTAATGAAATAGGTCTTGGTGCAACAAGTATTGCATCGGCGCTTTTGCACGATGTTATTGAAGATTCTGATTATACTTATGAAGATCTTGAAAAACTGTTTGGAAAAAAAATAGCAGATATCGTACAGGGGCTAACTAAGATTTCGATTATGAACCACCAGAATATTTCGGTTCAGTCGGAAAATTACCGTAAACTCCTTATGACTTTGTCCGAAGACTTTCGGGTAATTCTTATCAAGATTGCCGACCGTCTTCACAACATGCGTACACTGGATAGTATGCGTGCTGACAAGCAGAAGAAGATTGCTTCGGAAACAGTGTATATCTATGCTCCGCTGGCACATAGACTGGGGTTGTATAACATAAAATCGGAGTTAGAGGATCTTTCGCTGAAATACAACAATCCGGATGTTTACAACGAAATTACAGAGAAATTAATTCTGGCAAAAGAAAGCCGTGAAAAATATATTGCTGAATTTACAAAAGAGGTTTCTGAGAAGCTAAAAGAAGAAGGATTGAACTTTTCCATAAAAGGCCGTGCCAAAGCTATCAGTAGTATTTATCGTAAAATGCTGAAGCAAAATGTAAGCTTTGAGGAAGTTTACGATAACTATGCCATCAGAATTATTTACAAATCGGATGCTAAAAATGAGAAGTTTCTAGCCTGGAAGATCTATTCTATTGTTACCGATCTTTACCACAGCAATCCTTCCCGAATGCGGGACTGGATATCTCAGCCGCGTTCTACCGGTTACGAAAGTTTACACCTTACAGTATTAGGTCCGGACAGCAAATGGATCGAAGTACAGATCCGAAGCGAGCGAATGGATGAAGTAGCAGAGAAAGGGGTTGCTGCGCACTATAAGTATAAAGAAGGTTATAAGAAAAATAATGATGACCGTAACTTTGAACAATGGGTTACTCAGATCCGTGAGGTTTTGGAAGGACAGCAGTCGCTTTCCACTAACGAGCTTCTCGATAGTATCAAACTAAACCTTTATAGTAAGGAGGTTTTTGTCTTCACACCTAAAGGTGAGATAAAGCTTCTTCCGTCAGGATCTACAGCTCTGGATTTTGCTTTTTCAGTTCACACCGATTTAGGAATGAAATGTCTCGGAGCGAAGGTAAACGGAAAATTGGTTCCTATTTCTTACGTGCTGGCCAATGGTGATCAAATCGATATTTTAACCAGTAACAATCAAAAACCAAAAGCTGACTGGCTGGACTTTGTTGTAACATCGAAGGCTAAAGCCAAAATTAAAGCAGCTCTAAACTCTCACAAAAGTGAGATGGTAGAGGAAGGAAAGGAAATTTTGCAGCGTAAGATGCGCCATGCCAAAATTGCCTATACCGATGATGAGATCAACAAATTACAAAAGTTCTTTAATTATAAAACATCTCAGGAATTATTCTTAAATTTCCAAAGCGGTGTACTGGATGCTTCGGATCTGAAAAAGTATGTCGACGGAAAAGGAATGATTAGTAATCTTTTACAAAAATTCCGTAAAACACCAAAACAGGAATTTGTAGCTCCTGAACCAGCCTCTGATCTGGATATGATCGTTTTTGGTAAGGACGAACAAAAAATGGATTACAGTTTTGCAAAATGCTGCAGTGTACTTCCTGGCGACAAAATCTTCGGATTTATTACAATTAACGATGGTATAAAAGTGCACAATGAAAACTGCCCGAATGCTATCAACCTACGTGCTAACTATGACTATCGTGTTCTTACTGCCAAATGGGTAAACGCAGAGCGCTTTACCAACCGTGCAAAAATAGAAATAGAAGGTCTGGACAGACAAGGTATGATTAATGATATCTCTACAATTATTTCCAATAATATGAACCTAGACATGAAGAGTTTCTCTATTGAATCCAATGATGGTATCTTTACAGGAAATATCGTACTCGAAGTCAGAAATAAATCCCAACTGGACGAAACACTTAAACATCTTAAAGCAATTAAGAATGTTACTAAAGTTAGACGTCTGTAAAAACAATGTATGAAGTTAACTCAATATTTTAAAAAATTTTTCGAAAGCAGCCAGTCATCTGGCATTATCCTTATTTTATGTGTACTTGTATCCTTATTCATCGCTAATTCCTCTCTAGGGACAGGATTCCAGAATATTCTGGAGAGCCACCTTGGTCCTTATTCTGTATCCGAATGGATTAATGATGGTCTTATGACTGTATTTTTCCTGTTGGTTGGTCTGGAGATCAAACGGGAAATGCTGGAAGGTGAACTTTCCAATATCAAAAACGCATCACTTCCTATTTTTGCTGCAATAGGCGGAATGCTTGTTCCTGCGGCTATTTATGCGTTCTTCAATCATGGGACTGAATATGGCAAAGGCTGGGGAATTCCGATGGCAACTGATATAGCTTTTTCTTTAGCCATTATCTCTATGTTGTCTAATCGCGTTCCTGCATCTATCAAGATATTTCTTGCTGCATTAGCTATTGTTGACGATTTAGGTGCTATCCTTGTTATTGCTATATTCTATACAGAGCAGTTACACTGGATCTATTTACTAATCTCAGGAGGAATTATATTACTTCTTATACTGTTCAATAAATTCGGTGTTAAAAAACATGTCTTCTACCTTATTCCTGGTGCTGTTTTATGGTACTGTATGCATCATTCCGGGATCCATGCTACTATTGCAGGAGTATTATTAGCCTTTACTATACCCACAAATACATCTGATACAGAGATTTCGCCATTGGAAAAACTGGAAGGTATGTTACACACTCCGGTTAATTATTTAATTATGCCAATTTTTGCACTGGCCAATACCAATATTGTTTTTGAAAAAGGAATGGTAGATGGATTATTTACCAGTTTCGGAGCTGGTATTATTGGAGGTCTAATTATCGGAAAATTAGTCGGAATTTTATTCTTTAGCTTTATAGCAGTTAAATTAGGAATCAGTAAACTTCCTCAGAATTCTAAGTGGTCACAAATGGTCGGCGTAGGTCTACTGGCCGGTATTGGATTTACAATGTCTATTTTTATAGCGATTCTATCCTTTAGAGGACATCAGGATATTCAGGATGAAGCTAAATTTGCTATTCTCGTAGCTTCTACCCTTGCCGGATTTGGAGGATACACTGTATTAAAATTCGCTTCTAAAAAGAAAAGAAGAATCAATTAAAATTAAAAAAGATAAACCTTATAGGTTTTAGAAACCTACAAGCAAAATAATATTACAAATAACAAAAAATGCCCCGCTAATCGGGGCATTTTTTGCATAACATGACACTCTATCGAATGCCACCTTTATTAAATAATATTCTGAATGCCAGATACAGCAATGGTAAAGACATAATCAGGATTTGGAAGATATGCTCCAGTGTATTCATCGGGAAGCTTATAAAAGCATAAACCAATCCTACAACTGAACCACCTAAGTGTGCAGCATGTCCCAGATTGTCCCATTCTTTTGGATTAAGCATCATATAAACCGAATAACCGAAATACAAAGCTCCAAAGATATATCCGGGAATAGGAATTGGTATAAAGAAGAATCCTATGCCCAAATATGGATTCATGGCAATTGCCGCAAATAAAATACCTGAAACACCTCCACTTGCTCCGATAGCCGAATACATTGGATTATTCTTATAGATAAACATACTGAAAAGATTTCCGGCAATAATTGCCCCGAAATAAATCAGTACAAAGCCTACTTTTCCGAAATAATCAATTACAATTCCGCTAAAGAAATATAATGTAAGCATATTAAACAGCAGGTGCATAATATCGGCATGCAGAAATCCTGATGTCAACAAGCGTATATATTCTTTATTTCTCTGAATAGCTCCTACCTGAAACATATACTGAGAAAAAAATCCTCTGTCGTTAAAGCCTTTAAAACTTACTAATGCTGTTGCAGCAATAACAATGATAACTAATAAATCCATATTATAATGTTTCTTTCAACCATCCGAAGAACTCGCGCTGCCAAACAAGGGCATTATGCGGATGAAGTACCCAGTGGTTTTCATTAGGGAAATAAACCATTTTGGCTTTCAGCCCTTTTAATTTAGCAGCCTGAAAAGCTTCCTGCCCCTGCTCATAAGATACTCTGAAGTCTAAACCTCCCTGTACAATCATAATAGGTTTGTTCCATTTTCCTACATAATTACTTGGGTTGTATGTAGTGTATGCAGGTGCATCTGGTTTTTCCCAGTAAGAACCACCGATTTCATGATTGGCAAACCATAATTCTTCGGTAGTACCATACCATGACTTCATATCAAAAAGACCATCGTGGGCAATAAATGTTTTGAATCTGTTTTCGTGGATACCTGCCAGCATAAATACTGAGTAACCGCCATAACTTGCTCCTACAGCTCCCATTCTCTCTCCATCTACATACGGAAGTGTTTTCGCAAAATCAGCTGCTGCCAGATAATCTCTCATTGGCTGTCCTCCCCAATCTTTACTGATATCAGCATTCCATTTCACTCCCCAACCTGGCATACCACGTCTGTTCGGAGCAACGATGATATAATCATTAGCTGCCATAAGAGCCATATTCCAACGCTGACTGAAAGTCTGAGTAAGTGCAGATTGCGGACCTCCCTGGCAATACAGTAATGTTGCATATTTTTTATTCGGATCAAAATTCGGCGGATAGATAAACCATACTCCCATTTCTTTACCGTCTGACGTTTTCACCATTTTCAATTCGCTCTTACTTGGCGTAATTGCAGCATAGTTATCTTTATTAACGTCAGTGATCTGTGTAAATTCACCATTCTTTAAAGAAACATTAAACAAATCAGGACTGTGGTTAAAATCTGTTCTGGTTACCAGTAATCCATTTTTAGTTTCTGCAAAAATTCCACTAACATCGAATTTGTCATTTGTTACCTGCGCAATTTTAGCATTCTGAGGATTAACGCTGAATAGTTGTCTTACTCCTCTGTATGCTGCATTGAAGTAAATAGTTTTTGCATCTTTGGACCAATAGAAACCTCCGTCTACGCTATCATCCCAATTTTGGGTAAGATTAGTTTTCTTTTTGGTTTTCCATTCCATGATTACAATGTCATTCTTGTCTGCTTCATATCCATCTGCACGCATACTCTGCCATGTAAGATATTTACCATCCGGGCTGAATTTAGGGCTTACATCATACCCCATCATACCTTTTGTAAGATTTTCTGTCTGGCCACCGGCAAGATCATAAGCGAAGATATCTGTATTCGTACTCTGTGCGTATTCTGCACCGTACTTTTCTTTCGTTACATATAACAACTGGCTGCTATCCGGACTCCATACAAAATCTTCAGCACCACCAAAAGGCTGTTGCGGAGACATAAATTTCTTTCCTTCCAGAAGATCTTTTGCTTTTGCAGCTTCTTCGGAAGTGCTCACTACAAAAACATGGGACATCTTACCTTCATACCAGGTATCCCAGTGACGGTTATTAAGGTCTGTATAAATCTGAGCTGTAGACTTTGAAGTGTCTTTGTACTTATCTTTTCCAAGAATAGTCTCAACCTGAACTTCTTTGCTGAATGCTACTTTTTTTCCATCCGGAGATACCACAATATTATCTGCATTATCTCCTATTTTATAAAATTCTGCCCATGTATTTCCTTTATCTTTAGAAATATAGATTACTCCACCTTCTTTAGCATAAAGACCATTTTTATCCCATTGAATAATCGCTTTTTTCCCAAAGTCAATTTGCTTTGCAGAATTATTCAGAAGATCCAAGAAATAAGACTTTGCATTTGTTTTCTCAGTTTTCAGATCTGTTATGCCTACTTTATAAATCAGAGAAGACTGATCCGGCGCAACAGCCTGAACAGATAATTTGCCTAGTGTCCATAATTTTTCCGGAGTCATCACATTTTGCGCATTCATTAATAATGGTGCAGCCAGAGCAACTGCAGTATGCTTTAATTTCATGTACGGTTTATTTTAATTAGTTGATAAGTTGTTTGGTTACCTATATATTACAAGTTTAAGTTTTTACCTGTAAATTATATCACCTCCCATAAATCCTACGAAAATAAAAAAATCCATTCACTTTTAATGAATGGATTTATAAATATTTTATATCTAACTTCTTAGAAGTTGATAATAGTTTTCATTTTCTCTTGCTCTTCCATTACCAACTCGTCATCAACAAGGATTTTACCTGAGTACTCATCGATGATAATTCTCTTTCTCTGAGCGATTTCAAGTTGCTTTTGTGGTGGAATAGTGAAGTAAGAACCTTTAGCAGCACCTCTTTCGATACCTACTACTGCTAAACCGTTTGAAGAACTTGTTCTGATTCTGTTGTAAGAAGATAAAAGTCTGTCGTCAATTTTTTCAGAAAACTCTTTAGATTTCTCTAAAAGGTATTCTTCTTCTTTCTGAGTTTCAGATACTAAACCATCTAATTCATTTTTCTTGAAGTTAAGGTGGTTAGTTAGTTCATCGATTTTAGCATTTACTTCAGCTAAAACTTCATTTTTATGATCGATTTTAGCATTGAATTCTCTGATTTTTTTATCAGCTAACTGGATTTCCAGTTCCTGAAATTCAATCTCTTTACCAAGGGCCTCGAATTCTTTATTGTTTCTTACGTTATCTTGCTGAGATTTATATTTTTCAATTAAATTCTGAGCATGACTTCCAGCTTCCTTTTTAGCTTTGATCTGATCCTGAAGATCTTTGATCTCACTGCTAAATTTAGCTGCTCTTTTGTTAAGACCTTCGATTTCGATTTCCAAATCTTCTACTTCAATTGGTAATTCACCTCTTGTGTTACGGATTTCGTCAAGTCGGGAATCAATGATTTGCAGATCGTATAATGCGCGAAGTTTGTCTTCTACACTAATTTCTTGTGCTTTTTTAGCCATATCTATAAGAAATAATTTACGGGATTCGTTTTTATATTCGTCTTTAAGATTGCAAATTTAGTAAATTTTTCGGAGAAAAATTCATATAATTGTTCAACAACGAATTGCTCGGATTCAAAATGGCCTATATCTGCCAGTATAATCTTATTTTCAGCAAGAAAAAAATCGTGATATTTAAAATCTCCGGATAGGTATATATCGCATCCGGCACCTATTGCAGCTTTAATTCCTGAAGCTCCACTTCCTCCCAGTACTCCTACTCTTTTTATTTTTCTATTCGGAATTTTGGAATGACGTATTACATCCAGTCCAAATTTTTCTTTTACAAAGGTTAAAAAAGTAATGGCATCCGTTTCTTCTTTCAGCTCTCCATATTGTCCTAAGCCTTCGTACTGATTATCATTTTCCAGACTATAGATCTGGTAAGCTACCTCTTCGTAGGGGTGTGACGCTTTCATAGCTGCAAGAATCTTATTCTTTTTATAGGCTTCAAAAACAAATGATAGCTGTACTTCTTCTACATATTCTCTTTGCTCTACGCTGCCTATTTTCGGATTAGCTCCGTCTAAAGGGCGAAAACTTCCTTCTCCACTAAGCTTGAATCTACATTGATCATAGAATCCTATTTGTCCGGCTCCGGCATCAAAAATAGCTTGTTCCACTTTATCAGCATTATCTTTTGGGACATAAACGCTAAGATAAGAAAGCTGTTTTTGCTTTGGCATCAGGACTTTCGTATTTTCCAGACCCAATTCTTTACAGATTCTGTAATTAACTCCAAACAGATCATTATCCAAAGCTGTATGAATGGCATAGATGGCAATTTTATTTTCCAATGCCTTTATAACACTTCTTTCAACATAATTTCTTCCGGTTAAAGATTTTAACCCTGAAAAGATAATCGGATGAAAACAGATAATAAGATTGCAATTGGTTTCTATAGCTTCCTCTACAACCTCTTCCAGAGCATCATGGCATAATAATATTCCTGTAACTTCCCGATCCGGGTCTCCACATAATAATCCTACATTATCAAAATCTTCTGCCTGTTGTAAAGGCCACTGTTTTTCTGTAATCGAAATTATTTCTTTAACTTTCATCCGTTATTTAATAATATTTTTGTTATTCCTACTAAAGAAATGAGCGTTCATCTATTTCTTTCTGTAAGAACGACACGAAGATATTAATTTTGCTGCAGATGAGAAAAATAAGACTAAAGCCGGAATATGATTTGACTCCACAAGAGGGATGGCTGGAAAAGGTTTATAAAATCATATATCTATCAAATACTAAAGCCGGAAAAACTTTTGATATTATCCTGCTTATTGTTATTCTACTGAGTACCGTTTTGGTAATGTTGGAAACTGTTCCGACATTAAGCCTGAGAACAATCCGAAGTTTATATTGGATTGAATCTTTTGTAACCATACTCTTTACCATAGAATACATTCTCCGGATTGTCTGTATAAAGGATAAAAGAGAGTATATTTTCAGCTTTAACGGAATTATTGACTTTTTGTCTATTGCTCCGTTTTATCTCCATTTGTTTTATCCTGCCACCCATTATTTAATTGTTATCAGATTACTGAGACTTCTAAGGGTTTTCCGAATATTCAATCTTCTGGATTATATGAAAGACGGCCGTTATATTACCTCGGCTCTAAAGCATAGCTCCAGGAAAATATACATTTTCCTGTTATTCCTTTCCATTTTTATCGTTATTATCGGTTCCCTGATGTATGTAGTAGAAGGTGGCGTAAATGGCTTCACCAGTATACCTACCAGCATCTATTGGGCTGTTGTAACGGTTACTACGGTAGGCTATGGAGATATCTCACCTGTTACACCTGTAGGAAAATTCCTTTCTATTGTAGTAATGCTTTGTGGTTATAGCATTATCGCTGTTCCTACGGGAATTGTTACTTCTGAGTTTCGACAAAAAAGAGCGTTAAAAAATGATATGGCCTGTCAGCGATGCGGAAATTCTGAAAATGATTCGGATGCCCGCTATTGTAAGAAATGTGGTGAACGTCTGTCTTAACAAATTTAGACTTCTCCCTACTTACCAACGTAAATAGTTGAGTTGGTTTAAATTCCTAAGGTTTGGAGGTGTTTTACATCATGATAAAGCAGGGCTGCTTTTATACATTCTTTTAATTCTTCTATGGGAACTCTTTCATTGATTTGGAAGACAATGGCTCTTTTACCCTCATACTTAAACTGGTGTCCAAATACCATACGAAAAGTATCTACCAACCTGCTGCTACACTGAAAGTACATCGCATATTGCTCTGGAGATTTTTCTTTCCAGTCCATCCTAAGTGTACTTCCATTTTTAGTAACGAAACTCGGCTCACCCCATTTTAGTGTTTCTTCCAATGCGTCTACTCCATCAGTCTCTCCCGCAGTTTCAATCACCAGTCTCCTAAGAAACTGCATCTTTTCGCGGATTAATTCCGGATAGTTATTGAATTTATCGTTGACTTTCGGATCTGTCTTTAGCTTCAAATTTTTCATTTTCTATACGCGTAGGATAAGGTGTAAACTAATGTAATCTTTCTGTATCACTACAAAAGTAACAACAAAGAATGTAAAAAGAAAGCCGAAAGACAAAAAGCAACATCCTTTTCCAACCGTAATTACAGCATATAAAAATGACCGAAATCTCTTCCGGCCATTACTACTAATTATTCTGCACTTTTATTTATCGGATATAGCTACTGATACTAATCTATATGACTGATTATAAATGCAGAAATCTTTTCTACTGCATCTTTGGCTTCAATTAAAACAGAATCCATATGCATAAAACCGTGTATCATTTCTTCATAAACAACAACTTCAGTTTCTACTCCGGATGTTCTTAGACTTTCCGCCAATATTTTCCCATCATCATACAAAGGATCATGCCCTGCTAACAATATGAGCGTTGGAGGTGTATTTTTGAAATCTTTAATTAAAGCAGGAACTGCTAAAGGGTTTTGTTTATCTTCTTCTTTCTGTAAATACCATTCCCATGCCTGTACTCCGCCCTCTAATGAAAGAACCGGTCCGTTTGCGTAGGTCTTCCATGATTCTGTACTCAGCTTATTATCTCCCGCCGGGTATATCAAAACCTGAAATCTTAATATGTCTCCCAACTCACCAGCAATAGCAACAGACAATGCTCCGCCTGCACTATCTCCTACAATACCGATATTGTTCTTATCAATTTTTAATGTAGCGGCATTGTCATAAACCCAATTGGTTACATAAATACAGTCATCTAATCCAGCCGGGAAAGGATGCTCCGGTGCAAGTCTGTATTCCGGGAAAATAACAACTGATTTAGTAGCATTAGCCAATTTTCTCACAATGGCATCATGTGTTTCAAAACTCCCTGCTACAAACCAACCACCATGAGTATAAATAATAGCAGAAGAGTTTTTTGTTCCTGAATTTTCAGGGCGGTATACCCTGACCGGGATACTATGCCCTCCATTATCTATATTAAATTCTTCAATAACTCTTACCATTTCTTTTTTGGTACCGAACTGGGCAGCCATACTCTCATAGCTTTTGCGACTCATATCTAAAGTATCCTCGCCATTGAATACCTGTATATTCTGCATATGATCTGCAATTGCTTTTACTTGTGTTGTCAATTTCATTCTGATAATTTTATATACTGCAAGTCATTTTATACAGCACTTATTTTCTTATATCAAAGTTATAGCTACCACCTTGCCATTCCTAATACATTGCTTAATGTATGTTACTGACAATTTAGTAAGTATTGGATTAATTGGTCTAAAACGGATATCCTGTTTTAAACTTTCAGACTTATTCTTATTTTTTTCCGAAAATGAATTTTGCGGCATAGTTTATGTGTTGGGATAAAAGACATAGATACATAGTCATTCAGATATAAATTAAACCCTAAACAAACACTTTTTCACATGAAACTAAGATTACTATTTACGGCCGCACTACTCTATACATCTGTTAGTGTATGGGGGCAACAGCTAAAAGGCATGGATGTGAACATTTCCGAACAAAATTCTGCAATCTTATCTGTTGATCTTTATACAGATGATGCTGTAATTACAGTTGATTCCTATGGGCAGCTCCTAAGATACCAGCCTAACAGAAGAAACAATTTCCAGCAAAGAGATGATTTTGACCGCTCATCCAATGATAACATAAGATACAGGTACGGAAAATATCCGATAGAATATTATAGTGACAACGATATCTGGGGACGCAATAATATGATTAAAAATATCGGAAGAATAGGATTTGAATACTTCCACAAAAATGATATCTGGAACCGTGATCTTTTCTTCAAACAGATTGGAAATATAAATTTTGAATATTTTGATAATGATATCTGGGGAAGAAAAGGAAAATTAAAAAAAGTAGGCAATGTTACATTGGATTACTATTCTGACTGGGACAACAACAAACGTATGGTTGGACAGTTAAAATCTATACAGGGTGAAAATGACCTGATACAAATAAATGTAATTCCGCAGTACTACTATAGAAACGACGGAAGAAGATAAATATAAAAAAAGGAAGCTAATTGCTTCCTTTTTTATTTATCTGATGTTATGCTTTAGCTTTCACTAATTTAACTTCGAAGATTAACCATGCATTTGGTGGAATAACACCTCCTGCACCTCTTGCTCCGTAACCTAAATCTGGTGGAATAAGGAATGTAGCTTCTTCACCTTCTTTTAGTAAAAGAATACCTTCATCCCAACCTTTAATTACACGTCCAGTTCCCACAGGGAATTCGATAGGCTCGTTTCTTGAAATTGATGAATCGAAAACCTGTCCGCTAGTTAATTTACCTGTATAGTGAACAGAAACGGTATTTCCTGCAACTGGCTGAGCGCCATCTGTAGTTTTAGTAATCTTGTACATTAAACCACTAGCAGTAGTTGTCATTCCGCTCTTTAGCTCTTCCAATTTCTTTTTAGCTTCCTCTTCTTTCTTCTGAACGAATACTTTATTGTTTTCAGCAATTTTAGATTTTCCTTCATTGAAAAGTTTAGCTGCATCATAATGCTTATAGGCATCTCCCTTTGTAAAGATGGTTACTTTTTCTAATACGATGTCAGTTTTTGGTTTGTCCTGAGCACCTTTTTCTACATTAGCTACATCATCTATAACCTGCTCTCCTTTTACCACTTTACCAAAGATCGTATGTCTTCCATCTAGCCAAGGTGTTGCCACTTCAGTAATAAAGAACTGAGATCCGTTGGTATTAGGGCCTGAATTAGCCATGGAAAGAATACCTTTTCCGGTATGCTTAAGGTCGTTTTTCTCATCATCGAATTTATAACCAGGATCACCCATTCCTGTTCCTTTAGGGTCACCACCCTGAATCATAAAATCTTTGATTACTCTGTGGAAAATAGTACCGTTGTAGAAAGGTTCTCCTTTCTTTTTCGCCGAATTTTCTATTTTTCCTTCTGCTAATCCTACGAAGTTAGCAACTGTTACTGGTGATTCTTTATCGTTAAATTTAACAAGGATATCTCCTTTTGTTGTCTTCAAATTTCCATAAAGCCCTTCCGGCAATTGCTCATAAGCAGCTTTGTCTAAATTGATTTCTTTTAAATCCAAAGTTTTACAGTTTAATAAGGTTAATAATACTGTACACAAAAATACGACTTTCTTCATAAATGACCTGTATAGTATAAATTGAGTTTTTTAATTGCGCTAAAATAGGCATTTTTATAATGGATATACTGATATTTGTTTAAATATGCATCAATAATGACTTTAGGCAACATAACGAATAATTAAGACTAACTTTTACAGCCTGTTTAAATTTTGATTAAAAAAAGTATTAGGCTTCGACAAGCTCAGCCTGACACTCCTAAAAGGAAGATATATTGGACGAGCAATGTCACTCTGAGTTAAGTATATAGTGAGCTTGACGAACTATCGAAGAGTATTAACAATAAAATTTAAACAGGCTTAGAAGGATATGAAAATGACCGGATATTTCTTCCGGTCATTTTTGTATTTGTAGTTCTTCAGCTTAGAAACTAAGTCCTGAGATCATTAACTGAGCATTTGCTTTAGTATCGATAATAGCAGTTATACTACTATTCCCTACTACAAAATCAGATGGTCTGAAATCTATTACCTTACCTTTTATAAATAGTCCTTTATAATATTCTTTGTTCAGACTTTCCTCAATACTCTTACGAGAACTTTTCTCCATCTCCAGTGTAGGAATACCATATTCTTTTTCAATCATATTAACAATCTTTCCTTTGAAAAGGAATACAAGCGTTTTCTGAAAAATATTGCTTGTTTTCAGATTGAACTTGGTATCGGTGAACACAATTTTCTTTTTTACAGGATCATAAGTTGGTGTACCGGTAATAACGGAAGTACCATTGACCGTACCACTTGTTTCTGCCTCTATTACTACTTTCTCGTCCTTTCCGTATACTTTTATACTTTCAATCACAATTTTAGACTTCCCTTCTCTGAAGGTAAATTCTTTGTGCAGAAACTGTTGTTCCGCTAATCTTGTAGCTTCTGTAAACGGAATATTGGCCGTAGTCTGCAGCTTGAAAACATTATCTATTGCAGGTTTGGTGACAAAACCAGGCACTGTAGTTACACTTGCACCAGCAGCTGGCTGATTTCCTGTGAATGTTTCAGAATATAAATCTACACCCAGTGTTGCAGAAATTTGGTTAGCATACACTTTTAATGGTGTTGCAGAAAGGCTTTGCGGGCTAATCTTCAACCATGTATGATATTCTTCGGAGATATTGATAGGATTTACAAATTGGTTCCAGGCCATTACCAGATAAGGTTGCATATTCATTTTTTCCTTTACCTGCTTGTCTATTACTCCGGTAAATTTCTGCTGTTGCTTTGTCAGTGTGCTTTCTATAAGTGATGATATAGGAATTTTTACTTTACCATAATCCAATACAGGCTTTTCTTTCCACACAAAACCAGCTGTCGTAGTCGCTGTATTCAGTGTCCAGTTATTATTAAAACTGATATTGGAGATAAAATTCATCACCACACTAAAATTTGTCGACTGATAAGCATAATAACCTAAGGTACCATAACCCTTTTCCGCCCATATTTTCAGAGGTACAGAGATCATAATGCGGTTATTGGTTAGTCCCTGTATAACAATGTTTCCGTTCTTCTCAACTCTTGTTTTAAACTGGTCATTGTTGTTATCCGTATAGGATTTATCCTCATAAATTACACCATTAATAGACTGGTTAATTAATCTGTTGATTTCTGCCATCGGAATAACTACCGGAATAGAAATCCCTGACTTTATTTTTGGAAAGTTATATTCAACAGTATCCTGAGCAAAGCTATATGCCGATACCAATACGAATAAAAGTATTTTCTTCATCATAAAAAAATTGTACGAACAAATATAAACAAGTTTCAAATTTGAAACCTGAAGTTTAAAATAAAAAACATGCCAAAAGAGCAAAAATGGTCAGAAAGAATATCTGACCATTTTTTTATTTTTCATTAACCCAAAAGAAAACCTCATAGGTCTTCGAGACTTATGAGGTTTAAGGGCAATCAATAAACCCATATATTTTCCCTAAGCCCAGTGCGGATCTGTAGAGGAAACTTTACCGGTCTCTGCTCTACCTGCAAAAATCCAGTTATTATTTCCGGTAGAGACTTTCAGATCGTACCAGCCTCCTATTTTAGAAGACGGAATTAATACTTTAGGTGTCTTTGACGGATCTATCTTCTGAGTCTGCTTAGTATAAGCATTTTCTAATACAATCTCTTTTACAGAAGCTGAAGTAAATATTACCTCAACATCACCATTGCTATTTTGGGTAAGTTTCACTTCCACTTCCGGAGCCGAATTTCCTTCAAAATTCCGGTAAAAACCATTTGGTCCGAAAACGTCCCAGTCATAACCATTTTCCGTAGATAAAGCATGATTGAAATTCTGTTTTTTAAACATCGTATATGGGAATAAAAAGTCTTTATCCTCATTTAATTTTTTACGGTTATACACCATTACAGGTGTTGCTTTCTCGGTATGGTTGTGCATATCAATACCTTTGTTGTTAAAATTAACTTCAAAATGATATGGCAATGGATTAGAAGGTTTTAGCCCTTTTTCCTGCTTCGGGAAATACTTAGATTGTGCATTTTGTTCAGCATCGCTCAATGCTACAAAATTATTTGGAACCGGTTTTTCTTTTGCAGCATTTATACTTTCCACAAAAACTTTTTCCTGCAAGAAATCCAGTTTAAGATTTTTACTTTTTTCCTGATTGAAAGCCGAAGTAAGGTCTCCACATACTTCTCTTCTCCAGTCACTTATATTCTCTACATGGAGATTTTTATTTTTCTTTTTGTTCAGGAAATGTTCCAAAAACTGCAAAACAGATGTATGATCAGATACTTCAGAATTTACATAACCTCCCATTGTCCATGGAGAAGCAACAACCATCGGAACTCTGTATCCCAATCCTACAGGACCTTCCATTTTTTCTGAACTATATAATTTTTCAGTTGAAAAATACTTTTGTTTAAAATCTACATATTCAGCACCTGCTTCTCCATGAATATCAGGCTGCTGTTGCGGATTATTAGGCGGTAAAAACGGAACAACATGATCGAAATAACCATCGTTCTCATCATAGTTCAGAATGAAAATAGTCTTCTTCCATACCTCAGGATTTTTCGTAAGAATATTCATGACTTCTGATATAAACCATGCTCCGTACCACTGAGAAGACGGGTGATCCGAGAATCGCTCCGGTGCCACCAACCATGACACAGCCGGAAGTTTGCCTTCATTTACATCTTTTCTGAACTGAAACAGAACATCTCCTTTTGGCAGATACATCTTTTCACCGTTTACAGGATCTATCTCTTCAAGACTCCAGAAATCAGGATCTCCTGAATTAATGGTAAATGCTTTGTTATGAATATTTTTTTCTTTTTGAGAAAGCTTATCCCAATTTTTAGGATCAAAATTTTTCAGATCTTCCTCGTAATAACGAAGTTCTTTTTCTAAGCGTTCTTTATTATCAGGTTTTTTACTCAACTTATCTTTAAGCTCAGTAATTTTCTTCTGTACAAATTCATGGTGCTTAGGCGAGAATTTTACATTGAACTGAGAAAACCATTCTATTGGGTTATCTGTAAAGTTGGATAAGTAAGCCTCCTGCTCACCTCCCATACCTTTGGAAAGACTGATTTCATTCTGATATATTCTCCACGAAATATCATTCTCTTCCAACATCTCCGGGAAAGTTTTCCAGTGTACATTTCTGCTGTAATCTACAGTATCATTAACCACATGTGCCTGTACATCACCACTCTTTTCAGATCTGATTGTTCCTGTCCAATGGAAAAGTCTGTTAGGCGTAGTCCCGGTAAGGGAAGAACAAAAATACTGATCGAAAACTGTAAAGGCATCGGCTAACTGGTAATAGAACGGAAGGTCATTCCGGTTATAAAAACCTAATGTAAGTGGCAGATCCTGATATTCTTTTACTCCGGATCTTTTTGCCAATAACCACTGATCATACTTCCCTTTATTAAGAGCATTCTGCTGATTTGTCCATGAATGAGGCAGAGAACTCATCCAGGTAGCTCTGGTATTTTTAATATCTAAGTTAAATGGTGCGTAGGTTTTTCCAGCTTTATCTTTCTGGAAAAAAACACTTTTCCCATCAGGCTTACGGAAGGCATATTTATCCATAAAACCTCTTACTCCTCGTAATGTTCCGAAGCAATGATCGAATGATCTGTTCTCTTGCATAAGGATTACCACATGCTCTGCATCGTAAAATGTAGATCCCTTTGCAGGCTTAATATTCATTGCTTTTAAAATCGACGGATGTATAACTGTAGAAACCCCAAGGCCTCCCAGTACCATCCCCGATTTTTTCAGAAAATCTCTTCTGTCCATGTTTATTTAGTTTTATTGCCTAAAATTAATGAATAAACTACTTATTTCCGAATTCCGTAAGCAGCTAAAATTTTGTTGAAAATTTCCGTATTCTCAAACAAACCTGTAAACTCCTTAGAATTAGGACCGTAAGCAAACACACTGGAAGGAATGGAAGTATGATCGTTTGTACTAAAGTTTCCGAATACCCAGCCATCTTTCAGGCTGCCATCCAACAATGTTAAGCCTCCCGTTTCATGATCTCCTAAAACAACAACAAGTGTCTCTTTATTTTCATCCGCAAATTTCATTGCTTTTCCTACAACATGATCGAAATCCAGTAACTCAGTCACCAATTGCTCCAGATTGTTACTATGCCCGCCACCATCGGTCTGGGAAGCTTCTACCATCATAAAGAAGCCATTTTTATTCGTTTTCAGATCGTTTAAGGTAAGATCAAAAGCATCTGCAAGCCAGTTACCTCTTCCGTTGGTTATTCTTTGTGAAGCCAAAGGATCAATAACCAAAGTACGGTTGTTGGTATTCTTTACTGATTTCAAATCCTTATACAAATCGATTTTAGCCTCTTTTATTTTTTTAAGGTTATCTTCTGTAAGTCCACTTGTCGGACCGCCAATAAGTATTTTGGTTTTAGAGCTTACGAAACCTTTCAGAATAGGTTCGGAGCTATTTCTGTTGTCAGAATGCGCATAGAAATCTGCCGGTGTAGCATCGGTAACGTCTCCGGTAGAAATTAAACCTGAAGACATTCCTTTTACAGCAATGATGTCCGGGATTTGTGCTAAAGCTTTACCTTCATCATCAACACCTACAAATGTATTCTTAGTTTTTACACCTGTAGCAAAAGCAGTAGACCCTGGTGCTGAATCGGTAATATAAGCGTTGGAAGAATTGGTTTTGGATAATCCCGTCGCTTTCATATTAAATACATTTAGTTTCCCTTTATTTGCTGTAAATGCAGCATAATATTGTGGTAATGAAGTACCATCCGGAATAAGAAGAATTACATTCTTCACTTTTTTATTTATGCCGTCTGTTTCATAAGTAGGCTTATAAACACTGTACTCCTTCTGATTTTTATAAAAATTCTTCGGAATGGTATTCATAAACTTCTTAAGGTCAGGAATATGATCTGTATTGATGTAATCTACTCCTAGGTCCATAAAATTAACCCATGCATTCGGAAAATCCGGAGCTCCGTAAAAACGCATTGGCTTTTGCTGCTTATGTGCTTTTTCTACAGCATTTTTTACTCGTGCAGTTTCCTCATCTCTCGGAATACCTTTCCCATTCCATTTTACCAGTCCCTGCAAATCTGCACTGAACATTCCTATTCTTTTCAGCTCTTCTGCGCTATAATTTTTATCAAGATCACCATCGAAAAGCAAATAAGCAGGATAATTTTTAAATTCCTGTGGCTGTGGTCTTCCTCCTGTAATAACAATTTTAATTCCCTGATTATTCGTAATCTCAGGATATTTCTGTAATGTACTAACTAATGCATCCAGTGTCGTTTTATAATCCTGTTTAACATCAATAAGCAATTGTAGTTTTTTATTTGTATCAGGATAAATATGTCCCTTATTCAGTTTAATCTGCCTGGATATATTATCGAGATAAAGGCTCTCCAACGTCCGTTCAGGTGATAATTCTTTCTCGGTATGGGCAACCCACAATTTACCTTTTACCAGAAAAACATCTGCTTCTATAGAACCAAAATTAGCGTAATAAGCCTGCCAGAAAGGAACTTCCTGCATATAGTCATTATGCGAATGTGCATTTCCTACATTATAATTTAGATAATTCTGTGCCTGAGTGTTCGCAAATACTGCCAGAGCCAGTATTGCCCATATTTTTTTTGCTTGTTTCATAGTACTATTAAAAAAACTATATCATTGCAGGAATTCCTGCAATGATATAGTATATGTGTTATATTAAAAAATTACCAGCCTTCATTTTGCTTAATTACTCCGTGACTGTTTACAATTTCGACTTGTGGAACGGCCCATACATTGTGTACTGCAGGATTGAAGTTTCTTGAAGCCCATACTTCCTTATCATCTGCACCATGTAAAGGTTTAGCATAAGTATCTTTAGCATCACCCCAACGTACCAGATCTCTATGTCTGTCTGCCCATTCACCTGCCAACTCACAACGTCTTTCATGTTTCAGATCTGCCATTGTACATCCACTTTTCGGTGCCAAACCAGCACGCTTTCTGATCATATTAATTTCCTGATCGGCATTTTGCCCCATCATTAACATTGCTTCTGCTTTTATAAGAATTACTTCTGCATAACGCATAATTGGCACTGCCAGGTCTGTACACGGATAATCTCCATTTGCACTTACGTGGCCGCTATTCAAAGGATATTTGAAAGCATCCATATATTTATTGAACTGATATCCTGTAAGTGAGTTAGAAGAAGCATAACTTCTTTCTTTCCCGTTGAATGTAAACTTATCTCCTGATTTCAGAATCGTTACATCTCTTCTTTTGTCTCCTGCTTCATACTCTGTAAAAAGCTCTTTGGTTGGTTGGAAATACCCCCAGCCATTGTATTCTCCCCAGCCTTTGTTTTCAAGCATTACTCCCGGAAGAATACTTCCAATAGCGTTGAATTTTGGTGTACTTGGTATCGACCATATATATTCAGAACTGTAATTATTCTCAGCTTTGAAAACGTCAGCATAGTTATTCAGCAGGTTTCTGTTTCCTTTAGTCATTACTTCATTTGCCCAATATGCCGCATTTTTCCAGTCTTTCATAAAAAGATATACTTTGGCCATAAGAGCCCATGCAGCAGCTTTATGAGGTCTTCCGAAATCTTTAGCAGCAAGTTCTTCCTGAGCTGGTAGTAATTCTGCTGCCTTTTTCAGATCGTTTATAATGTAATTGTAGTTTTCCGTTACGTTAGCTGCTCTCGGAATCGGATTCGGATCCGGTTCTTTTGTACGGTCTATAATTGGAACTCCTGCTTTTTCATTACCATAACTGTATGCCAATTCGAAATACATTCTGCTACTCATGAATAAAGCTTCACCCAGGTATTTGTTTTTTACAGCCGTTGCAGCCTGAATATTGTCTACATTACGGATAACACGATTAGCAATACCAATAACTGTATATCTTTTATTCCACTGGGTTTCCAAATCTCCTGCTGCGATATAATTACTGCTAAAGTTCTTGGCATTATCAGCCTCACTTTTTGCTCTTCCTGTTACCATATCATCGCTGGCATTGATAAACCAGAAAAATCCTCTGCCATAAAACTCGCTGTCATACAAAGGCTTGTACATCGCATTTGCTCCTGTTACAAGGTCGTTTTCTGTTTTCCAGAAACTCGCTTCTGTTGGAGTTCCTTCCGGCTGAACATCCAGCTCGCTTGTACATGAAAGCAATGCTACAGATATTCCCGATACTAAAACTATTTTATTGAAAAATTTCATCTTTTTACTTTTTAAAATTATAACCCGATTTCTACACCGAAAATAAATGAACGAGCCTGCGGATATCTTCCTGTGTCTACACCATATGAACTCATTCCCACTTCAGGATCAAAACCTTTATACTTAGTAATGGTAAACAGATTATTAGCCGTCATATAAATTCTTAATCTGTTTATATTGATTTTGCTGTAAATCTCTTTAGGTAATGAATAACCTATTGTAAGGTTTTTCAGTCTCAGATAAGATCCGTCTTCTACATAAAAGTCTGATACTTTGGAGTAGTTTCCGGAAGGGTCACCCTGTACAAGTTTTGGAATATTGGTATTTGTATTTTCCGGAGTCCATGCATTCAGAATATCTCTGTCCATGTTATAATTCTGTCCTGTTCCGCCCGGGTTTAATGAAATAAATTTCAGACCGTTGAATATTTTATTCCCGTATACTCCCTGGAAGAATACATTCAGGTCAAAGTTTTTCCAGGTCATATTATAAGACAATCCATAAGAGAATTTAGGATATGGATTCCCAAGGTTTACAAAATCATTGTTGCTAAGGGTTCCGGTATTTCCTTCTTTTTTCAGAAACTTAATATCACCCGGCTTTGCATTAGGCTGGATAAGAGCACCATTAGCATCTTTATAATTATTAATTTCTTCCTGTGAACGGAAAATACCATCTGTCTTATATCCGTAATAAGAATAAAGTGACTCTCCTACTCGTATACGCGTAGGCTTCAATACTCCTCTTACAGCATTATCATTAATAAAGATTTCGTTTACATCTGCCAGTTGTTTAACTGTATTTTTTAGCTGACTGAAAGTAGCACCTATCGAGTAACTGAAATCTCCGGTATTTTTGCTGTTGTAATTAATTCCTAATTCGTAACCTTTATCCTGGAATAATCCGGCATTGATATACTGATTCGTATAAGTTGCTGTACTTGGAAGGCTTACATTAAAAATCTGATCCTTGGAGTTTTTAATGAAATAATCGAACTGTAAGGAAAGGCTGTTGTTCAGGAATGAAGCGTCCAATCCGAAATTGGTTTGTTCAGATTTTCCCCATTTTAAGTTTGGATTAGGACGTGTTGTAGCATAGTAAGCAATGTTCTGGGAAGGATCCTGTCCGAAAATAATATTATTATCTCTTATCATTAACGGATTTACTGCCTGTGAAGAAATCCCGCCAAGGTTACCCAGAATACCATAACTTCCTCTAAGTTTAAGATTGGAAAGCCATTCGATATCCTGCATAAAGTTTTCCTTAGACATTACCCATGCACCTGAAAGTGCATAATAATTGGCAAATCTGTTTTGTTTGGCAACTAATGAAGACCCATCTCTTCTTCCTAATAAACTGATGATATATTTACCAGCATAATCGTAGTTAATCCTTGCCAGATAAGAAACTAAAGCCTGCTGATATCTATAACTGGACAGATCTTTGTTGTTATCCGCTGTATTCTGAAGATAACGGAAAACTTCTGCTTCACTTCTGAAATCATAAGCTCTGGCCATGAAACCTTCATCAATTGTCTTCTGGAAAGTAAAACCAGCTAAGAAATCGAAATTATGTTTACCCACAGAAAATTTATAGGTAAGAAGCTGCTCTGCAAGAGAGGTAGAAGAGTTATTAGACTGATATTCTAAATTATTGGTATCAAATATCTTCCCTATTTCCAGTACTCTGGATGTAAAGTTTTTAATCGTTCCGATTCTGAACGTCTGAGAGAAGTTGGATCTGAACTTTAAATTTTTAGCTAAAGTAACTTCTGCATAAGGATTGATTAAAATTTCGTGTGTAGGATTTTTTATACTAATCCTTTTAAGGTAAGCTACCGGATTAATCATATCCCCGTAACCTCCGGCAACATCAATCGGTAAACCGGAAAATGCTCCTGTAGGTGTATATACCGGAACATTCGGTGGGTAATACATCGCTGCTACTACTGCACCTGTATAACCATTCTTAGTGTCTGCTGTATTTCCGTCGGAGTAATTATAGTACATGTTCTCCCCGATAGTTAACCAGTCTTTTACTTTATGTTCAGAATTTACTCTGAAGTTGTATCTTTTTGCCTGTGTATTTAGTAAGATACCTTCCAGGTTTCTGTGATTCATTCCCACAAAAAATCTGGACTTATCGTTTCCTCCACTTAGATTAACGTTGTACTCCTGGATTGTTCCGGTACGGAAAATTTCTTTCATCCAGTCTGTTCTCGTTACTCTACCGTCAGGATATTTCTCTGCATTGAAAGCTAAAGGCAAGCTGTTAAGTTTACCGGCATTTTCATAAGCCTTATACATTACATCCTGAAACTCCGCTGCATTTAAAGATTCTTTTAGTCTCCAAGCCTGGTTTACACCAAACTTAACATCAAAATCTACGGTAATATTACCTTTTTTACCTTTCTTGGTTGTAATAAGAATAACACCACCTGAAGATCTGGCTCCGTAGATTGCTGCAGAAGCATCTTTAAGTACGGATATATCCTGAATATCGTTAGGGTTAATAGCTGGTGTACCATTAAATACAACACCATCTACAACGTAAAGAGGAGTCTCTCCGTTAATCCCCCCTAAACCACGAATATTAACCTTTGGCGAACCATTGGGATCTCCCCCTTCATTTACCACTGTTACTCCCGGTGCTTTACCCTGAAGTACTTCACCTACACCGGACAAAGATCTGGAAGTAAGCTTATCCAATGATGCCTCTGAAACAGCACCCGATACTTTACTCTTTTTCTGTGTTCCGTATCCCACAACGACAACCTCGTCTATGGACTTCTCTTTTAAACTGTCTTTCTTTTGGGCAAACAATATTGGTGAGGCCGATATTGCTCCAATTAATAGCCACCGGCTTGTAAAATAAGCCACCGAGACAGGGATTTTAAATACTTTCATGGCATCCATTTTAATTCTGAATGCAAAATTAGAACAGTACGACCCCGTGTTACATTAAGGTTTTCTTATGTTTTTATTAAGAAACATTAACTATTATCAATGGAAAAAGTTAATGTATAAATATTAATTATTTATTTATCAGGAAGATAGCAGTAAATTAATCATTACACCTGTATTCGGGGCATAATTAAGATTAATTTTATTTTAAATTTAATCTTAATCAGAAATAATCACTGTAACACCCATATCTTCAAGGCGTTCTTTGGTTTCAAGGTCAATTCCTTTATCTGTAATAATGGTATCTACCCTATCCAGATCTGCTATTTTGCCGAAACCTTTTTTATTGATTTTAGACGAATCTGCCAGGACAATAACTTTCTCCGCACATTCTATCATAGCCTGATTCAGATGAGCTTCGGCTGCACTGGAGCAGCTAATACCAAATTCCAGATCAATTCCGTCAACGCCTAAAAAGAGCTTGTGACAGGAAAATTGCTT
The DNA here is from genome assembly GCF_002023715.1 of Elizabethkingia occulta. Lineage (GTDB taxonomy): Bacteria > Bacteroidota > Bacteroidia > Flavobacteriales > Weeksellaceae > Elizabethkingia > Elizabethkingia occulta. Next base: position 60,934 of record NZ_MAHX01000008.1, on the reverse strand, counting down.
TAGCACTGATTCCGAAATAGCCCCGACAATAGAAGTAGAACTTTTTCTTACCTCCCCGCCCAGCTGAATAATATTGATATTCGGCATCATACATAGCTCTAACGCTACGCGCAAAGAAGAAGTAAGAACTGTAAGCTTCTGAAAACTTCCCATTGTGCGAGCCAAATAATGTATAGTTGTTCCGGAAGCTAATATAACAGAATCATTTTCATCAATAATATTTGCCGCTTTTCTGGCTATAGCCTGCTTGATCTCTACGTTGATATTTTCTTTTTCATTTACGTTTTTCTCATAGGCAAAACGCGACTGCTTACTAGCTCCACCATGGGTTCTGTGCAATAACCCCAAACCTTCCAGATAGCTCAGATCCTTTCGGATTGTTACGGACGAAACATTATATTTTTCACAAAGATCTTGTACCAGTACATATTCTTTCTTCTCCAGTTCCTTAAGAATGTTATTGTGGCGGGCTATCATTACTACAGCATTTTAAATTTAACCAAAAATATAAAAAAAAATTTCAACTAAATGTTTTTGGTTTCGAAAAATTTCATATTTTTACAAAAAGCAAATAAAACGAAATAAAATGAAACGAAAAGAAGAGCTTACAAAAGTTTCACAAGATCAGGAATGGGACTTTATAATTATCGGAGGTGGTGCCAGCGGACTAGGATCTGCTCTGGATGCTACAACGAGAGGTTTCAGAACCTTATTACTGGAATCCCATGATTTTGCCAAAGCTACTTCGAGCCGGAGTACCAAACTTGTGCATGGTGGTGTAAGATACCTGGCACAGGGAAACATAGACCTTGTGAAGGAAGCCCTGTATGAAAGAGGACTTCTGGCGAAAAATGCTGCTCACCTTGTTAAAAATCAGTCTTTTATTATTCCGAATTATAACTGGTGGGGCGGTATATATTATAAAATAGGATTGTCTGTTTATGATTTTCTGGCGGGAAAACTTAGCCTGGGTAAAACCAGATATATCAATAAAGCACAAACTGTAGAAAAACTTCCGACCATAGAACAAAAAGGTCTTGCCAGCGGGGTTGTATATCAGGATGGGCAGTTTGACGATTCCCGTCTTGCCATTAACCTTGCCCAGACTATTGTAGAAAAAGGTGGTACTGTAATCAATTATACAAAGGTTGTAGATCTTTTGAAAAACGAAAGCAATAAAATTACAGGAGTAATAGTTGAAGATCAGTTTACTAAAGAACGTTACGAAATAAAAGCGAAAGCTGTAGTTAATGCAACAGGAGTTTTCACCAACGATATCCTGAACATGAGTAATCCTAAACACGGAAAATTCGTTGTTCCTAGCCAGGGAATCCATTTCGTATTAGATAAATCATTCCTGAAGAGTAATGATGCTATTATGATCCCTAAAACATCTGACGGACGTGTCCTTTTCGTTGTTCCATGGCATGAGAGAGCCTTAATCGGTACTACTGATACATTAGTGGATGAGCCAAGTTTCGAACCGAAAGCTCTGGAATCCGAAATTGATTTCGTTTTGAAAACTGCACGACAATATCTGTCTAAAAAGCCAACTAAAGAAGATGTACTTTCTGTATTTGCAGGCTTACGTCCTCTAGCAGCACCAAAAGACGGAGGCAAAAGCACCAAAGAAGTATCCCGAAGTCATAAAGTTATTGTAGCCGAAACTGGTCTTGTAACCATTACCGGCGGAAAATGGACTACCTACCGACAAATGGCAGAAGATACCATAGATAAAGCAATAGAAGTTCATAACCTGAAAAAAGTTCCTTCTAAAACTAAAGATCTTTCTATCCACGGAAATATCCCGGCAAAGGATGTTGACAGAAGTAATCACTTGTATATTTATGGTTCGGATATTCCGGCTATAAAAGCATTGCAACAGGAAAAACCTGAATATGCAGAGAGAATACATCCGAACAATGAATTTACAGTTGCCGAAGTTGTATGGGCAATCCGAAATGAAATGGCCGAAACCATAGAGGATGTGCTGGCCAGAAGAGTCCGTCTTCTTTTCTTAGATGCCAGAGCAGCCATAGATTCAGCGCGAAAAGTAGCAGAAATTTTTGCTCAGGAACTCGGCTGGGATGCTGAAAAAGTAGAAAACGAAACTGAAAGTTTCATTTCACTCGCTAAAGAATATCTTCTTGTACCCTATAACACCAACGAAATGAAAAACTCTAAATAAGTACACTATGATGAACGAAAAACTAATTTTAGCACTAGACCAAGGAACAACCTCATCACGGGCAATCCTTTTTAACAAAAGCGGAGAAATAAAATTCGTATCGCAAAAAAACTTTGAACAGATATTCCCTACTCCGGGATGGGTAGAACACGACCCAAACGAAATCTGGTCTTCTCAGATTTCTGTAGCTGCAGAAGTTATAGCTAAAGCCGGAATATCAGGACTGGAAGTTGCTGCTATCGGTATTACTAATCAAAGAGAGACAACTGTAGTATGGGACAGACATACCAGTGAACCTATTTATAATGCTATTGTATGGCAGGACAGAAGAACATCCAGATATTGCGACGAATTAAAATCCCAGGGACACACTGATGAGATTAAACAAAAAACAGGACTTGTTCTGGATGCTTACTTTTCTGCCACAAAGCTAAAATGGATACTGGATAATGTAGAAGGTGCAAGAGAAAAAGCAGAAGCCGGAGATCTTTGTTTCGGAACTGTTGATACCTGGCTAACATGGAAACTGACAAGAGGAAAAATGTTTATCACAGATGTATCCAATGCCAGCAGAACCATGATGTTTAATATCCGTACCATGGACTGGGACGATGATTTATTAAAATTATTCAATATTCCCCGTGCAATACTTCCTGAAGTAAAACAAAGCAGTGAAATATATGGTGAAACCTCTACCACCCTTTTCTCGACTAAAATTCCGATTGCAGGTATCGCCGGAGATCAGCAGGCTGCATTATTCGGACAAATGTGTACAAAGCCGGGAATGGTGAAAAATACATATGGTACCGGATGTTTTCTTTTGATGAATACAGGTAATGAAGCTGTATATTCTAAAAACAATCTGCTAACTACAGTGGCATGGAAAATTAACGGAGAAGTTAGTTATGCACTGGAAGGCAGTGTATTTGTAGGAGGTGCTGCAATACAGTGGCTAAGAGACGGATTAAAGATTATCAATGATTCATCTGAAGTCAATACACTTGCAGAAACTGTAGAAGATAATGGCGGTGTATATTTCGTACCGGCTCTTACCGGACTTGGTGCCCCTTACTGGGATCAGTATGCTCGCGGAACTATTGTTGGTATAACACGTGGCACAACAGATGGTCATATTGCCAGAGCTACCTTAGAAGGAATCGCTTTTCAGGTTTACGATATTGTAAAAGCTATGGAAGCAGATGCCGGAACCCAAAGTACAGAACTTCGTGTAGACGGAGGAGCATCTGCCAGCAATATGTTAATGCAAATCCAATCAGACCTTTTCGGGTTCAAAATTATTCGTCCAAAAACTTTAGAAACTACAGCACTTGGAGCAGCTTATCTGGCTGGCCTGGCAGTAGGCTTCTGGGAAAGTATAGATGAGATCCAGTCTCAATGGATTATAGAAAAAGAGTTTACACCTAAGGAAGACAAAAGCAAAATCGACAATATGGTCAGCTTCTGGCACAAAGCTGTAAAACGTTCTCAGGCCTGGATAGAAGAATAATTAATAACCGAAAAAGTACACAACATGACACCATTTACAGCAGAAATTATAGGTACAATGTTACTTATTCTTCTTGGGAACGGCGTAGTAGCAAATGTTCTTCTAAAAGATACCAAAGGCAATAATTCAGGATGGATTGTTATTACCACAGCATGGGCATTAGCTGTTTTTGTGGGGGTAACTGTTGCCGGCCCCATCAGCGGAGCACATCTTAATCCTGCAGTTACAATCGGACTGGCAGCTGCCGGAAAATTCCCATGGGAATCAGTTCCTTCTTATATTGCAGCTCAGATGATCGGAGCTATGGCCGGAGCATTTCTGGTATGGCTATTCCACAAAGATCATTTTGCGATCACTGAGGACGAAGGAGCCAAGCTAGCCTGCTTCAGTACAAGTCCGGCAATTGCTAAACCTGTTTCAAATATAATCAGCGAAATCATCGGAACTTTTGTGCTTGTTTTCGTAGTCTTCTATATCAGTGATGCTAATATCTCCATCCCAAATACTCCGGATGCCAAAATAGGCCTTGGAACTATAGGAGCTGTTCCGGTAGCATTCTTGGTATGGGCTATAGGTTTATCTTTAGGAGGTACCACCGGTTATGCTATAAATCCGGCAAGAGATTTGGGACCAAGAATTATGCATGCTATTCTACCTATAAAAGGCAGCAGCCAATGGAGCTACGCATGGATTCCGATTTTAGGACCAGTTATAGGAGCCGTTCTGGCAGCTTTACTTTTCGGAATTTTAAAATAAATTTTGCATCTGACTAATTAACACACACTAAATAAGATGAAAGAAAACTTATTAAGACTTTGTCTGATTTTTTCAGGCATCGTGGGAGTTTCTGCTCAAAACACAGACTCATTAAAAACAGAAGAAAGGGCTGGCAGGCTGGACTTTACAGCCAATATACAGAACAATCACCTATGGCGCGGACTTATTATTACGGATAAACCTGTAGTAATGGGTAACCTCTCCTACGCTTTGGATAAAAATAAAAACTGGAAAATTGGAATCTGGGGAGCATCGGCTCTTGCCAATGACAGTGACGGTACCCATTATAAAGAAATCAATTACTATGTTCAGTATTCCAATAAGAATTTTTATATAGGTCTTTGGGATTTATATAACTCAAGGAATATTAATACAGCAGTTGCAGCAAACGATATTTTCAGTTATTCCAGAAGAAGGACAGCTCATATTATCGACCTGAGAACCAACTATACTTTTGGGCCGAAATTCCCGTTAAACATAGAAGCCGATATCATGTTGTATGGTGGTGCCAATGCCGGAGAAGTTGTTCTGAAACCTGATGGAGAATATGATAAAAACAAATACTCTACCTATGTTCAGGTGAGCTACCCTGTTATCCAAAGCAAAAAGGTAAACCTTAATGCTTTTGTTGGGGCTGGATTTGCGCTGAATGACAGAAATTTCCTGTATGGCAATGGGCAAAGTAGTTTCCAGATTGTAAATGTAGGATTAAGGGCGAGCAAAGATGTAAAGATTACTGAACATTATACCCTTCCGGTCTCTATGATGGCCATGTGGAATCCAGCTCTTAAATACGCTCGTATACAGCTGGCAGCTACAGTATTCTAGAATGATATCTTTTTCTGTTTTGATATGCAACAAAAAAAGAAAGTCTACGTTCTAAGTAGTATAAAAAAATATAAAACAACATCAATTAGATAAACCTTATAGTCCTTAAAATTCTATGGGGTTTTATTAAAAATGCCGGAAGATAAATCTCCCGGCATTTTATTTATTCTGTAACAACTAGCGGATGATTATAATCCGATATTTGTATTAGGTTTTAATTTATTCAGAATATCCTTTGGTATTGCATTCTTGTGTACAAGGATACCTGTAGACTTATATTGTACATAAGGTCTTGTTACATATAAATATCCCTGATAATCATTGGTTACACCCCATGAATTCTTCACCATGTAATATTCTTTACCAGTCTGGTCTTTAGCCAATCCTACAATCTGCATTCCATGGTCATCAGTTGTTGTAAGATTATTAAGTCCTTCCTGACGCATATCTTCTGTAATTTTTTTATCAGGTCTTGGTCCTTTGAAAAGATTAGCTTTTGTCTGAGCGTCGATATTATTTAAATCTACATCCGGAACATAAGCTACCCCATTTTTATAAGAGAAGTAAGGTTCGGAAACGTCTGTTGCCCATCCTACTGTGTAACCTTTGTCTACAGCATTATCAATAATCTTAGTCAGATCATCCATCGGAACATTCCACATACTATCGTGGCTCCAGTTGTCCGGAATAGGAGCAACAAAACGCTGATAATACGGATAATCTTTGTAAGAAGTAAGCTCTACATAATCGTCAGGATTAATCCCTACCACATCTTTAGCAAAAGTCTGTGGTGTATAACGCTTTCCTTTGTAAGTAAACTCTTTTGGATATTCTCCAAGGTAGCTGTCCAATACATTATCTACATTTGTTAACCAATTTGCAGAAAGTTTACCCTGAGGATTTTTTACATAAGCATCAAGCATAGACTTGATAACACTCTGCATTTCACCAAAATTATTTTTGGTCTGTCCTGCCTGAAGTCCTGAATAAACCTCCTGAGGCACTGCACCATACTTTTTATACATATTGATTACATCGTGCAATTCACCACCATCTCCCCAGGAAATAGCACCACCAAACAATACATACTGTTTAGCTTTATCATGATAAGCATTACGGGCTGTAAAGATCTCAGCTAAATCTACAGCTGGTTTTCCCATTCTTATCATTTCAGATTCAAGGAAAGAGTTTCCTGAGTAGCTCCAACAGGTTCCTGAGGATCCCTGATTTTTAATAGAAGTATTCCCTAACTCCTTAACTACTGTAAATTTAAAATCCGGATTTTCAGATTGATTGTTTTTTAGGCTGTTTACCAGGTTGTCTTGTGCAAAAGCCATGCTTCCTGCAGTAAGCATGGTAAGCAAAAACATGTTTCTCTTCTTCATTGTAAAATTAGAATTAAATTGATTAAAGTCTCAATATGACTAAAGAGTCCAAATTTAGTTCAAATTGTTACAATAATTTTATAGAAATTTTCGATTTTAAGGACGTTTATGGTATATTGCAACTATATTGCATTTAGGAAATCTTCACATACAAACACCAAACAACTGAAAACTAAATAATTAAACCCATTCTTATTCATATTTTATCTGAAGATTTTCTAATCCACAGAGATCCATTTTTAGTCATTAATTTTTCTAAAAAGCCTTTATCCATAAGTTCATTTAGCTGTTTCTCGCTCTCATTACGGGATATTCCGGATAATTCAGAATATTCTCTGGCTGTTAAAGAATTGTATTTAGAGAAAAGAGCTTCCCGGTTTTTATTATATTGTTCTTTAGTAACATCAGAACTAAGATTTAGAATCACTGTTTCAAAAAATGAATAAGGTTTAGTACCGTATATCGTTTCTCGCTCCCCTGATTTATTCTGTATAAATATCGTCGGAAATCCTCGAACACCATAATCTCTTGCCAGCTTCAGGTCAGCTTCAAAAAGTTTTTGAGCAGATCTTTCAAAATCTGTTTTTAGTTTTACAACATCCAATCCGGCTTCTTTGGCAGCCATGGCAATATATTCCCATCTGGTAATATTCTTCTTCTTTAGAAAAACCAATTCTCTCAGGATTCTTAAGAAATTTACTGCTTTATCTTTATCCTGTATTTCTGCAGCCTTAAAAGCTATAGAAGGCGGATAAGATGAATTTAAAGGATCTTCCAACCAGACATCACCGTCAATCGGCATATCATAATATACACTAACTTCATCCCAATGATACGCAACATCCGAAGGCTTACTAATACCTCCGCTGTTATAACTCCAGTCTGGCAAAAGTCCGCCCATGTGGTATTCTATATCCAGAATGTTTCCGTATTCTAATTTCAGTTTTCTCAGTTGGGGTTCAATTCCCCAACAGGAAGAACAAATAGGATCGGTAAAATAAACAAGTTTAAGAGGCTTATCCTGATTAGATATAGCTTGATAATTATTACTTATTCCAGTCCCGGGAATTTCACATAATCCCGTTGCAGGATTACATAAAAGTGGGTTAATATTTGTATTTTCCATAGTCACGTATTTTTAAATGTTATAATCAGGATAGTCAATATAACCTTTTTCATCAGCTGTATAAAAGGTTGCAGGATCCGCTTTTGCCCATTCAATATTGTTTTCGATTCTGTATGGCAAATCCGGATTGGCAATAAACGGAGAGCCAAATGAAATAAGATCTGCGTCATTGTTTATCAATACATTTTCTGCTCTTTCTTTGGTATAACCACCATTTAGTATCAATAATTGTCCGAATTCCTTGCGAATTGTTTTTATAAGATTCCGTCCTTCTTCTGTTGCTCTTGCAGCATAATCGATAACATGCAGATAGGTAATATCTAATTTTGCTAATTCTGTCACTACATGTATGTAAGTTTCCGGGATTTCTTTATAAAGCGGCATCGTATTAAATGTACTATATGGAGATATTCTCACTCCTATTTTATCAAAACCAATTGCATGACCAACGGCTTCTGTCACTTCTAAAACAAATTTGCTTCTGTTCTCAGTACTCCCACCGTATTTATCATTCCTGATATTCGAATTCGGATTAAGAAATTGCTCTAATAAATAGCCATTTGCAGCATGTAATTCAACTCCGTCGAAACCTGCCTCGATGGCATTCTTAGCAGCCTGGATAAATTCACCTTTAGCTTTTTCAATTTCTTCCAAAGACATCTCCAGAGGCTCCTCTGTTTTTTGCATTCCCAAAGTATCAGTCCACATATCCATATGAGCATTTACTGCAGAAGGAGCGAGTATTTTTGTATTTTCCGGCATATTTGCTTTATTGGCTATACGCCCAACATGCATTAACTGTATAAATATTTTACCTCCATCCGCATGAACAGCTTCAGTAATTTTTTTCCAGCCTATAGCCTGTTCGTTATTAAATATACCCGGGATTCTTGCATAACCCAAGGCATTGGTGCTTGGTGCTACACCTTCTGTAATAATAAGACCTGCGGTACTTCTTTGCGCGTAGTACTGTTGCATTAGATCATTGGGCAAATTCTGAATGGCTCTGCTTCTTGTCATAGGAGCCATTACAATTCTGTTTTTAAATACCTGTGTATTTTTTTCAATTTCGGATAACAAATGTGTTTTCATAATTTTAATTATTTTTGATTTCTGTTATACAAAGTTGTAACAGTTAATCTTAAATAGCAATAAGTCAAAAAAATATGACCACTAATATTAACAATAAAAATTACGAATGCTGCCCTGCTGAGGAAGTGTTAAAGCTATTATCCGGAAAATGGAAACCTCAGATATTTCGTCTGGCTATTGAAGGTCCGCTACGATTTAGCAGCTTACTGAGGCAAATTGATGGATCGAATAAACAGAGTATTGCTACAGCACTAAAAGAATTAGAAACTGAAGGACTTCTGATTAAAAATATTATAAAATTAAAACCTCTGCATATAGAATATACACTATCGGAAAGAGGTAAGCTAATGCTGCCTGTATTTCAGCAACTCGAAAATTTAAGGTAATCCTCTTACCGATTATCTAGTCTACCAGAATATTCAGGCTGTGAGGCAATACCTTGATTTCAATAGGAGAGCCTATTTCTATTCCTTCCCCGTCCAAATGCCAGGCTTTAGAATTTCTGACACTAAATTTCAGGTCAGATACCGGAAAGTAAGTCAGGTAATCGTTTTCTTTCAGGTTCTTTGTAAACATTCTGAATGCAAATGCCAAAGAATGCCATAACGGGAATTTTTTAACCAATACTATATCTACAAGCCCATCGCTATAATCAGCATGAGGAGCGATATAAGCATTATTACCAAACTGACGTGTGTTGGCCACATTTAGCATCAGGTAATTTCCATTATATTGCTTGTATTTTTCTTCAAATTCTACCTTGATAGATTTGAAAATAAAAAAGGTCTTTACAGTAACCTTAATGTAGTTGGTAAAACCACGACTTGTTTTTTCGAATTTTTTAATAACCTCTCCATCAAACCCGGTTCCTGATACATTAATAGACAAATTACCGTTCACAGTAAAAGTGTCAATCTTATGAAACTTTTTCTGCTTAATCTTTTGCAGAAGGCTGTCTATATTTTTGGTAAAATTGGTTTCATTAGAAAAACCATTTCCTGAACCGGCAGGAAAAACAGCCAGAATTTTGTCTGTGTTAATCAACTTCTGGGCAACAGTAGAAATAGTACCATCCCCGCCTACAGCCACAAAAACTTCTGTAGAAGCAAAATTCTCATCGATAAACCGATGGGTATCTTCTATCGACTTAGAAATCATAAAATTAGCCTCAGGATATTTTTGCTGAAGCTTTTCTAAAAAATCTTTATAATTTTTTTTTGCCGAAAACGGATTGATGATAAATACTGCGTCCATGATTTTGAAAGGCCAAAGGTACAAAAAAAGACTCCACCTCTGTGAAGTCTTTTAGTTTCTTTAAACTCTTCTGTTATCCTCTTTCCAGTTTTTTATACGTTTCTTAATCTGATCTGCATTCAAATTCTCAGAAATAGCTTCCTCTACAAGCTTTGAAAACTCATTATCATTAGCAAATCTTAATGCAAATAACTGAGCATCGCTGAATGTATAGCCTGTATCATCTATATTTTTTCCGGTTAAACGAAAATATCTGAACTTCACCTCATCTACAATAATTCTGTTTTGTAATGTCAGGGCATAATGTTGTCTCATCATAAAAGCAACCCAAATAATTAAAAAGATTGTTCCCGAAAGTACAAACCACATCCAGAACTCACCATTATTATTTCCCAATGAATATCCCATACGATAAAGAGATATGCCAAACAGAATAAGTCCTACCGGATAAAATATAAAATGATGTGGTGTATAGAAACGCCTATGATTCTGATAATTTTGCATAAAAGGTCTATTTCGTATTAATTTTCATTCTTTTCATAAATTCCGGATTAATGGTTCCTTCCAGTTCTTTCCACGAAACAGGAATCGTAATATCTCCGGCGGCAAAAGCTGCTATTTCATAGGGGCTATAATGGAAATACAGATTTTTATCATCAAAATAGAAGTTATCATTTACCGTTACTTTATCAAATAGCAATCCATCTGATATTTTTACAGCTCCTTCCCCATTCTCCGTACCAGTCGGTATCTTATCTACATTTTTCATCAATAGTTTCTCAAGCTTGCTTTTAGGCATGGAAGTAATATCTGACAGTACTAACTGCTTTTTACTATTTAAATCAAAAACCTTTTCCATAAAGCCATAGTTATCATGAGCTCCCCCCATATAACTGGACCATGTATATTCTACAGAAAGATAATTATTGGTAAAGCTTCTCAGACGCATAGAATTATCTTCATACCATTTATTTCCAAGAACTACACCTCCAGCCAGATAATCTTTTTTGACTTTAGCAAAAAGACCATCAGCGGCTTTTTTAGCAGCTGCCTCCAAATCTGGCTTGGAATAACCTACAGGTTTTATAAACGGGTATAATGAATCCAGAATAGCTTTTTCTTTTATATCCGGAAAAACTAAAATTCTGTCCGAATAAGCAATGATAAGTGAATCTGTAGCCTTTATAGAGTCACTGTAAATAACAGAATCTTGTTTTAGTGTAATAAGGCTATCTTCTTTTGGTATATCTGTTCCCTGTGCTTTTTCCTGTTTTTTGCAGGAAAGTACCAGTACAGCAATCATAAATAAAGATGAAACTGCATTTTTCATATTGTAATAAGTTTGGTGTTTAAAGTTAATAAAAAAACCGCTGAATCAGCGGTTTCCATTATTTTTACTTTATACTTCTAAGCGGTTTCATCCGGAACTGCAGAAGAATCAAACTGATCACTACCGAAAGCATGAACAATCATATTAATAAATAACCCTGTTAGTAAACCTATTACTCCCCAAACAGTACTGTTTTCTCCTTTTCCGAAACCTTTCCCAAGTTTATCGCCAGTTACGAACCATGCATAATAAGAAATAAGTGGAACATAAAATAAAATGAAAAACCATGATGGTTTTTTAATAATCTGCGACAGGACAATAGCATTATAAACTGGTACAAAGCCTGCCCATGCATCTTCTCTACCAGCTTTTTTAAATACTTTATATCTGCAAAAACCAATAAAAAGATAAATGACTAAATAAAAAAACAACATTCCAATTCCGAAGATTGCTCCTGCAGCTGCGGAGCCTGAGTTGTCATAGTACGAAGAATCGTACGATTGCAAAATAGTTAACATAGTTTAGATTGTTTAGAATTATTAATTAAACCAAATATAACCATTTTAGATATCAGTAAGAATATTTAAAATGAATATTTCATTAATATTATGCAACAAAAAACCACCTTACGGTGGTTTTATTTATTTAAAAAATTCGGATTGTTCGATTGTTTCCTGCTCTCCCGATGCCAGATTTTTTATCGTGATTCGGGCATTCTCAATTTCGTCTTTGCCCAGAAAAACAAGATGTGGAATCTCTTTTTTCTCAGCATATGCAAATTGTTTTTTCAACTTCGCCGCTTCCGGGTAAAGTTCCGCAGAAATTCCTTTTTCTCTGAGTTTTGCAATAAGCTTCATCGCTTCTATTGCTTCTTCTTCTCCGTAATTAGCAAAAAGATACTCTACTTTTACAGTAGCATTCTCCGGGAACAGTCCTAATTCCTCCATTACAAGGTAGGTTCTGTCTAGTCCGAAAGAAATTCCGATTCCCGGTATATTCTTTACCCCGAAAACTTCTGTCAGGTTGTTGTAGCGGCCACCACCACCAATAGATCCCATTTCTACTCCTTTAGCTTTTACTTCGAAGATCGCACCTGTGTAATAGTCTAAACCTCTGGCTAAGGTAATATTGAATACCAAATCCTGATTGTCTATACCAAGTTCCATTGCTTTAGATAAAACAAATTCCAGTTCTGTAACTCCCTGAATACCTACTTCCACACCTTCAAACTTTCCTTTTAGTTCCTGAAGGTTTTCTAATGCATTATTTTTCTGATGAAAAAGGAAGTCTAGTTTTTCAATAGCTTCATCTGAAATACCTTTTTCCTGCATTTCTTTAATTACACCATCTTTACCGATTTTATCCAGCTTATCCAACGCTACTGTAAAATCAATTAGCTGTTCTGTTATTCCTGCATATTCCGCAAGGCCAGAAAGAATTTTACGGTTATTCATTTGAATAGCTACAGGAACACCAAGCTCTTTAAAAGCTTTGAAATATAACTGTACCAGCTCTACTTCCTGCCAAAGGCTCTCGGAACCTACAACATCAGCATCACACTGATAGAACTCTCTGAACCTTCCTTTCTGTGGACGGTCTGCACGCCATACTGGTTGAATCTGATAACGCTTAAAAGGAAAAGTTAACTGCCCATGATTCATCGCAACGAATCTTGCAAACGGTACTGTAAGGTCGTAACGCAATGCTTTATCAGAAATTTGTGACGTCAATTTTTTAGCATCTTTATTCTGCCAATCGTTTTCGTTCACTTTCTCCGTATAATTACCTGAATTTAAGATTTTGAAAATTAGACGGTCTCCTTCTTCTCCGTATTTACCAGTAAGAGTTGACAAATTTTCAAAACTTGGGGTTTCCAAAGGCTGAAAACCAAAAAGCTCAAAATTCTTTTGTAATGTATTAATAATATATTTCCTGCGGGAAACTTCCTGTGCTGTAAAGTCGCGTGTTCCTTTTGCTAGACTAGGCTTCATTCTTTATCTTTTCTCTAAAGCACAAAAATAAGCATAATGTGGCAAATAAATGTAATAGAGATACAACAGGCTGAATATTATTAATTATTTCATCATCAGAAGTTCTTCTACTCTGATTTCAGTAATATAGCGCATATTGCCGTCTTTGTCTTCATAGCTTCTGTAGGTAAGCTTCCCCTCTATTGCAATCTCTTTGCCTTTGGTAACATATTTCTCAAAGACTTCTGCCAGTTTGCCATAAACGATAAGATTATGCCATTGGGTTTCTTCAATCTTTTCACCCTGAGTATTGGTATAATAATCATTGGTTGCTAAACTAACGGAAGCTTTAATTCCTTTTTCGAACTGGGTTACTTCTACATCTTTACCTGTGTGTCCGAATAAAATAACTTTGTTTCTTAGTGACATGGCTGTATGATTTTAAAATTAAACTTGGTAGATTTTCTGTAGCAAAGATGAAAGTTACATAATGTTTTAATCGGTAAAAAAATATTTATAATCATTTGTAATCGTTTAACCAAAGCTAAAAAATTATATATCAAAAAGTTACGATTTTTATTTTATATTCTTTTTTATAATTAAAAAACATAATTATTTAAATTACAAAAGATTAATTAAAGTAATAAAATACTATATTTGAGATAATTAAATAAAAAAACATGCAATTCTGTCTGGAATGTAATGAAAAAATATCAGGCCGATCGGATAAAAAGTTCTGTTCGGACGGATGCCGAAATGCCTATAACAACAGACAGAATAAGGATAGTACAAACCTGATGCGAAATATTAATAATCGTTTGCGAAAAAATTACCGTATTCTGAATCATATTAATGAGGAAGGAAAAACTAAAGTTTCTCAACAAAAACTATTGTCACTAGGTTTTGATTTTGGCTTTATAACTCAAATCATCACCTACAAAAATGGATCTGAATACCGGTTTATATACGATCAGGGTTACAAAATTCTGGAAGAAGATTGGATTCTGCTGGTGAAAAAGAATTAGCTTTTTTACGATATTATCATTTACTATAGCTGAGCACTATCTTCATTCAGGTTTTGTTTGCGTGTCAATTTTTATATTTTTGTAACATTCGTTGCTTATGGAAAAAATTATTCTGATCGAAGACGAGACCAGTGTGGTATCATTTATAAAAAAAGGACTTCAGGAAAAAGGTTATGAAATTTCTGTAGCCTTTGACGGCCGTACCGGTGTACAACTGGTAGAAGCTAATGATTTTGATCTTGTAATTCTGGATATTATGCTTCCTGAAATGAATGGTCTGGATGTATGCAAAGAGATCAGAAAAACCAATAAACGGGTACCTATTCTTTTTCTTACAGCTCTCGGAACTTCAGAAAACATAGTACTGGGACTGGAAAGCGGTGGTGATGATTATCTGGTAAAACCATTCAAATTTATTGAGCTTGTTGCCCGTATAAAATCATTACTGAGAAGAAGTGGTAACAATACTATTCCGGAAATACCTGAACCGGAAGCCGATGAAGAACATATTTACAGATTTTCGGATCTTGTTGTAAATGATTACACTAAAAAGGTAACACGGGGCGGCGAAGAAGTAAATCTTACTTCTACAGAATATAAACTACTGGTTTATTTCCTTAACAATCCTGAAAAAGTTATTTCCCGTGTGGAAATTCTGGATGCAGTATGGGGTGTAAATTATGAACTGGGAACCAATGTTGTGGATGTTTATGTAAACTATCTTAGAAAGAAACTGGACAATCCTGATAATAAACTAATCCATACGGTTATCGGAATGGGTTATGTACTAAAAAGACCGTAGCAGATGTTTAAAAAAGTGATCACTAATCAGACAAAAACCATGATACTTTTAATGCTGGTATTTACCAGTATTATTATTCTGTTTAGTGGTTTGGTTTATTTTTCTATTGTCAACTTTTCTCACCAACGGTTTTATGAATTGCTTAAAATCCGTACAACAACTATTGTACAGATAGAAAAAGGTAAAGAACATCTAGACCTTCCGGAAAATTATATCCTCAGCAGCCTGAACGATGAGGAGCTCCCAATGGAAAAAGATTATGTTTTTGCAGTTCCTAAAGATTCTAACTTCAGCAAAATTTCTCAGAAAGTTCATATCCCCTCATCCTTTTTCAGAAATATTGTAAAAAACGGAGAAGCTAATTATAATGATAAGGAGTTTTATTACATTGGGCAGACTTTCAGGTTTGATGATAAAAATTATATAGCGATTGCCTCTGCAAAAAATCACTACGTAGCGTATTATCTGGAATACCTGAAAAGAACCCTTATTACATGTATTGTACTCTCTCTATTCTTTAGTATGATATTTTCTTTTTACCTATCCAAAACCTTATTCAAACCAATATTAAAGATTACAGGTAAGGTAAAAGAAATCAGTTCCGAAAATTTACACCTCCGACTAGGACCTCAACCTGGTAACAAGGAGCTTAACGAACTGGTTGAAACTTTCAACGATATGCTAAACCGTATTGAGACTTCTTTCGAGACCCAAAATCACCTTATCGGAAATGTTTCACATGAATTAAGAACTCCCCTCACGTCTATTATGGGAGAAGCAGATGTTGCGCTTTCCATTAACAGAACCGCCGAGGAATACAAAGACACATTGGAGATTATCCTAAATGAAGCGGAAAAGCTCGATAAAAAAATCAAGGCTTTATTAATGATTGCTCAGACAGGATTTGATGGTAAAATCCAGAAATTTGATAAGGTAAGAACCGATCAATTGCTTTGGGATGTTATCGAAACACTGAAAAGAATTGATCCCCGAAACAACATATTCCTTGATATCAGTATGCTCCCTGATAATCCCAAAAAGCTCAAAGTACAGGGGAATGAACAGCTATTGCATCTTGCTCTGGCAAACATCATCAGTAACGGATGCAAGTATTCTAACTTCCAGCAGGTAAAAGTTTCTCTAGGAGCGACCGACACAGATGTATACATTATTATAAAAGATGCCGGAATTGGTATTCCGGAACAAGAGATGAACAAAATTTATGATCCGTTCTTTAGAGCATCTAATACCAAAAATTATGAGGGCTACGGAATTGGTCTTCCTCTTGCGCGGAATATTGTAAGAATACACCACGGAGAACTGATTGTAACATCACATGAAAATCAGGGTACCACAGTACAACTTCGTTTTCCTAATTTTTACAGTACACAAAACGAGGAAAAACAAGCTTAACTAATTCTGTCTATATCGCTCTGTGAGCGTCAATATTTACATATTAAAACCTTACAAAATTGTAAGGTTTTTGTATTATTATTCTCCTTTGTTCAGGTTTCATAATTTGTAAAAATTAAAATTCTAATCTCATTTTAATCTCGTTAATCATATTTTAATTTGTTTCCAAAGTCTTTCTAATACGGTGGGTATAGTTTTGTATCATCAAAATAAGATAATACAGAACCAAACCCAAAAGTTATGAGCAAGACCATTTTAATAGCCACTGATTACTCACTAGAATCATTAAATATATTGAAAAGAGTATTACAGGAAAAAAATGCTTTACAGGATAATACTCAATATAACATACTGTTTGTTTCCGGATACGACATGGGTGACTCTATAAGAGATCTCCTGTTCACAAACAAAAACACAATTTTCAATAAAATAAGACCACAGGAATTCTGTGATGCTTATGAAATCATTCGAAACAAATATTCGCACCTGATTGATAAAATTGTATGTGATGTTTTTACAGGAAGTTTTCAAAGAACATTCAACAATTATGTAAAAGCTACAAACATTCAGGAAGCCTACTACTCTCCTTCTATCAGAAGCAAAGGAAAAGGAAAATTCAGCATTATTCCTTACATCAGAAAATGTAAAGAATTGCAATACACAGAAATTTCCGTTGAAGTTCCTCAGAGCTTACCGGAAAGAGGAAGACTTGCGGAAATATTCGCAAGCACAGGAAGCTAAATAATAACAATTAAAACACACACAAATGTTAAGGAATTATAGTAACAGCAGGACACTGGGAGATAACATCAGGCTGGGGACGCTGACAGCTTTTACAGCCGGTACTATAAATATAGCCTCATTATTGATATTTCTCTCATTTACCTCAAACGTAACGGGACACTATGCTATTCTGGCTGCTGAAATAAGCAAAGGAAGCTGGGCTAAAGCTGCAGTTGTTGGAGGATGGATTTTCCTATTCTTCTTCGGGAGCTTTTTATCCAACCTGATTGTCATAAATTTCAATAAAAAGAGCAAGTATTTTGCGCATGCAATGCCAATTGTTCTGGAAATTATCTGTCTGCTATTTGTAGGTATTTATGGACAGTTTTATTATCAGAGAACACTGGAAGAAACCGAATATCTGGTTGCACTAATGCTATTCGCAACAGGTTTACAAAACGGTCTTACCGCAAGTATTTCCAACTTCTCGATAAAAACAACCCACCTTACAGGTACAACAACCGACCTTGGGATCTTATTTTCTATGTTTACTCATAAAAAGTACAGAAAGAATCCGGAGCTTATTGCAAGAGCAAAAGTGCTTATAAGTATTATGATTGCTTATGTAGCAGGAGCCGTATTCTCTGGTCTTACCTATTACTATCTGGAGTTCAGAGTATTTTATGTCATCAGTATGTGTCTACTTATTGTAATCGGGTATGATGCCTATAAAATTCATCTGAGACACTTCAATACCAGATACAGATATAGCAGGATTTATAGAAAACCTACTGTTCTGGCTTATTTGTACGACAAGATCCACGGGATACCGAAAAGGAGTGAAAAACGAAAATTCATTTTTGAAGATTAAATATATTATTGGTTTTAATTTTGTGTAAAACTAGCTGTGAGCCATCCTCTATTTGTGTAAACATTTAGAGGATTGTGCTTTTTAGGAGACAATGTAAAATAAATCTAAAATTATCCTGAATTAATAAAGAAACCGCTAAGAATCCCTATCCCGTAAATATTCCGTTTATAAGACGAAAGTATTACATGAATAATTTTAATAAATACTGATAAATAAAAAGGCTGTAGCTTTGTTAGAAACCATCAAAACAAAACATTATGGAAAAAAATATTGCCGAGCAAATGGTCGATATGCTTGCTGATGCAGGTATTAAACGTATTTATGCTGTTACGGGAGACAGCCTTAATCATCTGAATGATGCTGTCCGTAAAAACGGAAAAATAAAATGGATACATGTCCGGCATGAAGAAGTTGGTGCTTATGCTGCAGCAGCTGAAGCCGAATTGGATGGCTTAGCCTGTTGTGCAGGAAGTTGTGGTCCGGGACACGTACATCTTATTAATGGCGTTTACGATGCACATCGCGGACATGCTCCAATGCTTGTTATAGCCTCCACCATTAATACCAACGAAATGGGAATGGACTATTTTCAGGAAACCAATACCATCAAATTATTTGACAACTGTAGTGTTTACAATCAGATGATTATGACACCTGAACAGGCTCCCAGAATTTTGCAAACGGCTATCCAGCATGCTATTTCTAAAAAAGGTGTTGCTGTTGTAGGTCTCCCCGGTGATGTTTCCGAACTAAAAGCTAAAGAAAATGTAACCTCCAATCGTTTTTTCTTTACTCAACCTTTAATCCGCCCAAATGATCAGGAATTACAGCAGCTTGCGGATCTCATTAATGAAAACAAAAAAATAACCATCTTCTGTGGTATAGGGGCCGAGAATGCACATGCAGAAGTTGTTCAGTTGTCACAACATCTGAAAGCTCCCGTAGGCTATTCTTTCCGTGGAAAAATGTCTATGCAGCATGACAATCCGAATGAGGTCGGAATGACCGGATTGCTAGGACTTCCTTCTGCCTATAACAGTATGTGCGATTCCGATTTAATTTTACTATTTGGTACTGATTTCCCATATCAGGCTTTTATGCCGGAAAAAAATAAAATTGCACAGATTGACTTAGCCCCGGAACGTTTAGGCCGCCGTGCAAGAGTCGATTTAGGACTCTGTGGAGATGCTAAAGAAACAATCAAGGCGCTTTTACCTCTTATAAATACTAAAGATGATTCAGATTTTCTTGATGAGCAGCTGAAATACTATGAGAAAGTAAAAGAAAATCTGGAGACTTATGTTAAGGACTCCGGATCAGAAGATAATATCCAACCTGAGTTCCTGGCATCTACGATTTGTAATAATGCCAATGATGATACTATTTTTACGGTAGATACCGGAATGACTTGTGTATGGGGAGCACGCTTTATAAAAGCAACCGGTAAAAGAAAAATGCTGGGTTCATTTAATCATGGCTCCATGGCCAATGCAATGCCAATGGCAATAGGAGCAGCACTCTCCCATCCCGAAAGACAGGTTGTAGCTATGTGTGGTGATGGTGGAATCTCCATGTTATTAGGTGATCTAGCAACCATTCATCAGTACAATCTTCCTGTTAAAATTATTGTATTCAACAACAGGGCTTTAGGAATGGTTCGACTGGAAATGCAGGTTGCCGGACTTCCGGATAACCAGACGGATATGATTAATCCTGATTTTGCCAAAGTTGCAGATGCAATGGGAATTATAGGAGAAAACATCCATAATGTTGGAGATGTTGAAGCTGCTGTAAAACGAGCTTTCGAACATAACGGCCCATATCTGCTAAACGTTTTTACCAATCCGAATGCACTGGCTATGCCACCGAAGGTAGACGCTGGTCAGATTATCGGCATGGCAAAATCTATGACCAAATTAATGCTTGGTGGCCGTGTAAATGAAGTGTTGGACACAATAAAATCTAATTATAAGCATATTTTCTAGGTATAATTTCATCTATAGTTATAAAAAACGAGAGGTATTTTGCCTCTCGTTTTTTATAACTAATTTCTTGTTTTAGATTTTTAATATCATAGGATTACTTTTTCAGAACATCATTGTTATAATTGCTAATATTTTTAAATTAAATTGTTAAATAATAATAAAATAAAGTTATGTTAAATTTGAAATACATATAAATATTTAAATTTAAGGCATGAACTAATTAAAAAATAATTTTCTGAAAAATCTAAAACAACTTTCTAGAAATTATCTTAAGTAGCCATGAAATTGAATAGCTAAACTTATTTTAAATATTATGTATGGGAAAATTAAAATTTTCATTACTTATTCTTTCAATAATATTCATTAAAGCACAATCAATACGTTTTGAATATGAATTAAGTTGTTTAAACGACTCTCTGAGCAAGAATTATCAGAAGTTTAATACTGTATTAGAAATTAGCTCCGATTCTAAAAAATTCTATGATATGGATATTTATAAATATGATTCTATTCAATCAAAAAAAGGAGTAAGTGGATATATGAACACAGGATTTGATCAAAACTTGTTAAAATTAAAATCTGATGGAGTCAATCAAGCTTTCCAAAATATCAATAATGAGGACCATTACAGGTTACAATCTAAAGATGAATTTAATTGGACAATAATAAAAGAAGAAAATAATATAAAAGGATATAAACTGCAGAAAGCAGTAACTAATTTTGGAGGCAGAGAGTGGATAGCATGGTTTACACAAGACATTCCTATTCCAGAAGGTCCATACAAATTTGAAGGTTTACCTGGATTAATTGTAGAAATAAATGATTCCAAAAATCATTATCATTATGAGCTTACAAAGGTAACTAAACTGCCAAAGGCAGCGGATACTTCTAATATACTTGAAAAACAAAGAGGAAAAAAGGCAATAGATATTACACTTGCAAAATATCAAAAATTATTACTAGAATATTACAATGATCCATACAAAGATTTATTAAATGCAAGTAGCTTTAGCCTTCGTGATGCAGGTTCGGGAAAGACTTATACCAAGCGTGAAGAATTAAGGGAAGCGCGGATTGATGAACAAAATAGAATAAAGAAATACTATAATCCTCTTGAGCTAGATAAAGCTATAATATACCCTAAATAAAAAACTTTTCATATTCATCTTTGAAACTTTTATTCTATGTTTTGCTCCTTTACATTTATTAAACAAATTAGACGATCTTTTTTCACCCAAACTAAAAGTTAACCTGCTAAAACTTCCGTATATTCGTGTTCTTTTATCAATTTTATGACAAAAACCGAATATATTCAGCAACATATATCAGCTCCTGCAAAAGGAATTGAAACCACATTACAGCTTCTTTCAGAAGATTGTACCATTCCTTTTATCGCACGCTACAGAAAAGACAGAACCGGAAACCTTGATGAAGTACAAATTGAACAAATCGCTAAGCTTTCTAAGCAGTACGATGAAATCGTTAAACGTAAGGAGTCTATCTTAAAATCTATAGAAGAACAGGATTCTTTAACCGAAGAATTACAGTCTAAAATAGAGTCGTCTTTTGATCTTCAGTATATTGAAGATCTTTATCTACCTTATAAAAAGAAAAAGAAAACAAAGGCCGATACTGCAAGAGCTTTAGGATTAGAGCCTTTGGCAAAAATAATTATGGCTCAGAATGCTTCTGATCTTACCGGAACAGCTTCACGTTATATTTCGGATAATGTTCCGTCAGAGGAAGATGCTTTGCAGGGAGCACGTGATATTATTGCCGAGTGGATGAATGAACATCTTTTCATCCGGAAACAATTAAGAAAATTATTCCAGTACAAAGCAGAGATTTCTTCTAAAGTTGTTAAAGCTAAAAAAGACGAAGAAGCTGCGCAAAAATTCTCCCAATATTTTGATTGGAAAGAAAGTATTTCCAGAATACCTTCGCACAGACTTCTGGCAATGCTGCGTGCTGAAACTGAAGGTTTTATAAAGTTTAGTATCGACACTGATAAAGATGAGGCTCTTCAGATTATAGAAAAAGCTATGATCAGAGGTAATAATGAATGTGCAGATCAGATAAAACTGGCAGCAAAAGATTCTTATAAGAGATTGCTGGAACCTGCCATCTCTAATGAAGTATTACAGGAAGCTAAACTAAAAGCTGATACAAAAGCCATTGAGGTCTTTGCAGAAAATCTACGTCAGCTACTACTCGCCTCGCCTTTGGGAGAAAAAAGAATTTTAGCCATAGATCCGGGGTACAGAACGGGATGTAAAGTTGTCTGCCTCGATGAGAAAGGGGATTTGCTCCATAATGAAAATATCTATCCACATGCACCACAAAATGAAACCGGAACTGCTATGAAAAAAATCCGGTCGATGGTGAATGCCTACAATATAGAAGCGATATCCATCGGAAACGGAACGGCTTCCCGTGAGACGGAATTCTTTATCAAAAAAATAGCATTTGACAGACCTTTGCAGGTTTTTGTAGTCTCCGAAGCTGGAGCATCGGTTTATTCAGCTTCCAAAATTGCAAGAGAAGAGTTCCCAAGCTACGATGTTACGGTAAGAGGCGCTGTATCTATTGGCCGTAGACTTTCTGATCCGTTGGCAGAACTGGTGAAGATTGATCCTAAATCTATTGGGGTTGGACAATACCAGCATGATGTAGATCAGACTTTATTAAAAGAAGAACTGGACTCTACTGTTATGCGTTGTGTAAATTCTGTAGGAATCAATCTGAATACCGCCAGCAAATCCTTACTAAGCTACGTTTCGGGAATTGGAGAGAAAATGGCAGAAAATATTGTAAACTTCCGTAGTGAAAATGGGGCTTTCGCAAACAGAAAGTCTTTAAAGAAAGTTCCGCGACTTGGGGAAAAAGCTTTTCAGCAGGCTGCAGGATTTTTACGCATCAGAGAAGCAGAAAACCCACTCGATAATTCTTCCGTTCACCCGGAAGCCTACTCTATTGTAGAAAAAATGGCCAAGGACCTTAACATTTCGCTGAGTGAATTTATTGGTAATAAAGAAAAAATTGCTCTGGTAAAACCTGAGAATTATATTACGGATCATACAGGTATTTTAGGGATTCAGGATATCCTGAAAGAACTGGAGAAACCAGGGCTAGATCCTCGAAAAGCAGCTAAAGTATTTGAATTTGATAAGAATATCCGTAAGCTGGAGGATGTAAAAACCGGAATGATTCTGCCAGGAATCGTTAACAATATTACAGCATTTGGGTGCTTTGTAGATATAGGTATTAAAGAAAGCGGACTCGTGCATATTTCACAGCTGAAAGAAGGCTTCGTTTCCGATGTCAATGAAGTGGTAAAACTACATCAGCATGTACAGGTAAAAGTTGTAGAGATAGATTCCCAACGGAAGCGTATTCAGCTTTCTATGATCCTATAATTTTTTAAATCAGATACTTTTTAAAAATATAACCAACACAGATTTTTAAAATCTGTATTGGTTATGCTAATGCTATAACACAATTAATAGTTAACTACTAAGTACTAGGACATTATTAATAACATTAGGATAAAATTCGGTATATTTGAGTTGGCAAAACTATTACGGGTACAAATATGAATAGTCACATTTTAAATAAGAAATTAGAATTAATCCAATGGTTATCTACATTGGAGGATCAATCTATTATTGAAAAATTAATTGCTTTCAGAAAAGAAGAAGCAAAGGACTGGTGGAATTCTATCTCTGAGGATGAAAAAAGTGCCATTGAAAAAGGTATTGAAGATGCTGATAGTGAAAAACTAGAAACACATTCTAACGCCCGAAAATTATATGAAAAATGGTTATAAAGTTTTTTGGACACAAAATGCATTAGACGAACTTTCCAGAACTATTGAATATCTCGAGAATAATTTTACAGAAAAAGAACTTAAGAAGTTAGCCCAGAAATTAGAAGACACTATCGAAGTAATTTCTAAAAGCCCAACTATTTATCCTAATGCTGATTCTAAAAAAATTTATAAAGCTATAATTCTAAAGTTTAATACACTTTACTATAGAATAAAAGACAATAACATTGAAATTTTATCCTTTTTTTCAAACCGACAAAATCCTGGAAAACGAAAAATTTGAAATTTTAATTTATAAATAAATCAAGGGCTCCCCTTTTCTACACCAATCAAATTGATTATGAAAAAACTAACTTTCCTTTTGGCTTTTATGCTTTGTATTTTTATTGTAAAAGCACAAAAAGCAGAACAACAAATTGACAAATTAATGACCAGCTGGCATCAGGCAGCTGCAAAAGCAGACTTTAATGGCTATTTCGGATTACTGCACGATAAATCTATTTATATCGGCACCGATGCTACCGAACGTTGGACAAAATCAGAATTTATAGGTTTTGCTAAACCTTACTTCGATCGTGGCAGAGCATGGGATTTCACAGCTATAGACCGCCATATTTCTTTTTCTAAAGATGGTAATACAGCATGGGTAGACGAAGTTCTGGATACTAAAAATATGAGCCTTTGCAGAGGTTCTGGCGTTCTGATTAAAGACAACGGAAAATGGCAGATTGTACAATATGTCCTTTCTATGACGGTTCCAAATGATCTTGCTAATGATGTCACAAAACTAAAAACTCCGGATGAAGCAAAAGTTCTGAAGGATTTCCAAAATAAAAAACCGCTTAAATAAAGCGGTTTTTTTATAGAATATTATTAATACAATTTGCTTTCGGCAAGCTCTTTTAGCTTTTGATTCATTTCATTAAATCCTTTTTTAGTATTTCGTGTATTAAATAACCAGACGAAAATTCCGCTAAATTTTTCGCTTTGTATAAACGTTGTTGTACCGTTTCCATTGTCTATCAATTCGAATTTATGCTTTCCGTCAAAAAGCCCTTTAAACATTAGTTTCCCTTGCCAACTTAATTCTTTGTCTTTTATCTTAGTTAGAATAATAGGTTTAAAAATCATGCCTTTCCTGTCCGGAGGTTTGATATTGACTACAATTTTATTTCCTTTTTCAGCCTCACCAGTAACGGATACTATAAATGGATTCCATTGCGGATAGTTTTCAAAATCGGTAAGTATTTTCCATATTGTTTCGGGTGCTGCCTGAATAACAATTTCTGTTTTAATTTCTTTTGCCATAGCCATAAAACTCATCAGGAGAGTTGCTAATAATAAAAAAAGACGCCTCATTGTGAAGTTTATTTAATTGAATATCACAAAGGTCTGGTTTGTATTGTAGTTTTGGCTTGATAAAAATCAAGAATTCAGGAAAATTGCTTTTTTCTGATACGGCTAAATGTTTCGGGTCTCATACCAAGCATAGATGCAATGTATTGTAAGGGAACCTGATTAAATAATTCTTTATTATTCTCAAAGAAAAAATGATACCGTTCTTCTGCTGTCATAGAAAGATGGCAGAAAATTCGGTCTTCGAGTATTGTAAAACAACGAACAATAAACAACCTTTCCAACTCTGGCCATCTGGGGATAATAATCTTTATCTTATCGTATTCACTCTTTCTGATGGTGTAAATCTCTGCATCCGTCAACGCCTGAATACTCCATCGGGCAGGTCGGTCAAAGATAAAACCAGACAAGTCGGTTACGAAATAACCTTTTGTAGAGATCCATTGTGTAATTTCCCTGTCTTCAGTTTCGAAAAAAATTCTCAAAAAACCAGATTGTACAAAACTTAGTCGATCACATTCTTTATTTGTATTAAGAAAGTAATCTCCTTTTTTCAATAATTCTAATTGAAACAAAGAGGCAATGGATGATAGCTCTTCAGGATCAATGATTCCGAAATAAGATTTTATACTAAGTTCCAGTTCTGTCATGTTTCAAATATAATAATTCTATTACTGCTACTATTGGTATGACTATAGATTGAACTTGAGTATATTAATTTATCTTTCGTTTTCAATACATGAATTTTCATTATCTGCGATGGAAATTTATAGATATGCATTTCCGGATATTATCTAAATAAAATTATAATTTTTAGAATCTATTCTACGCCTCTCTTTTTATAGGGAAAGTTCCAGATCAAATCTGCTGCTAAATAATGTACGCCGCCTTTAGAAGCGCTATGACTTCCGCTGATCAAATCGTCCATATAACCTATGTCCATTGAGAAAGGAGAATTGGGAATATTGAACATGTAATAAAGAGCAATACGCATTTCTTTATAGGCAAAAGGAGTCCAGTGGGTTTCTGGTTCGTTCATATAACTTGTAGAAAATAATGTCTCTACGCTTAATGCCAGCTTTTGGCTGTTTTTCTCAGATAAATTGTATGTCAATTGACTCTTCAGTCTTGTTCTCAGCTGAAAGTTTTCTTCAACATTATGAAAATCAGCATCAAAAAATTTTCTGAATTCCTGGCGGATGGTATTCTTCCACTTCCATCGACTTCCGACATTAAATGTATAAGCATATCTTCCGTAAAGTCTGAATTCTTGTTCTACTACTTGTTTTTCATAAGGTTCTATGCTTTGATATTCATTTTGTCTACGATAGCTTATTGCATAGCTGTATTGCTGATGAGGAGCAAATGAGTTGAAAACTTCATGATTGGCTACAAAAATAGCTTGCTTTGAAAATAGATTATCATTGTCCGGGCTACTCTTTCGCCCTATTGCAACATAGCTAAGCGCTTGTTTTTTTCCTAAAGAATCCAACTTACGACGAATTCCAAAAGCTCCCCAAAAAGCGGTATTGGCTTCACCCAATCCCGGCGGGCTAATCTGCGCTTTTAAACATCCGCCTGAAACCCACAATAAACCTAATGTCACAATAATTCTTCCCCTTCTGTACATACTGATCTTTATATAGAATTACATTTCTCCGTATACCAAATATTCCTCAATAGGACTTTTAGCTAATGGAAAAACAACAAATATAAATTGTTTGTTTTCTCTCTCCTTATGTAAAAACATCTAAAAATATTCATAATCAGGACAAAAGCGCTATAAAAATGGCCCGGTAAAAACCGGGCCAAATCATTTACTTGTGTCTAAATATAGGTATCCCTAGCTTAGACAGTTTGTTTGTGAAAACTGATCTAAAAGTCCAAGGTAATAGATCCTCTTACTGCGGCACCCATAATTGGTCGTGCCATAATAATTCCGTCCCCTGTTGGAGATCCTGCTCTTGGGTCTCCTTCGGTAATACCAATAGTATTAAATATATTGGTGCCGTCTATTGCAAAACGTATTTTACCTAGCTGATAGGACATTCCGGCTCCAAATTCGCTAAAAGAAGGTAGAACCTGAACATTCTTTTCATCCTGGAAACGTTTTCCATAATAGTTATAACTGATATAAGTTCTCCATTCTTTGGTAATGTTAACAGCCGGAGAAATATTGAAATAAAATTTAGGAATTCTTCTTACTACATTGCCATCATAGTCAAATGTTGCCCCATCTGCATTTCTTCCGGTAAAATTTTTATACTTCGGATTCTGAATTGTCCCGTTAAATGTAATTTCCAGGACATTGCTGAACAATCGGGCATAACCTTCCAATTCTACCCCAAGGTTAGAAGTATTGGCAAATTTATTTTCGGAAGTTCCGTTAGAATAGACATCTGTAAATGACAGATTTTTCAGCGTTGAGTAAAAAGGAATTACAGCTATATCGAAAGTACGGGAATAATATTTGTAGCCTACTTCCAGCTGATTGGTTAATACAGGTTTTATTTTACTCAGATCCGCCATATTATTATAATAGGCTTCTTCATTTGGAGATCTGAATCCACTTGAAAAACGTGCATATACTGCATTTTCTCTATTGATTTTATAGTTTGCAGCCAAGGTATAAGACACTTTACTGATGTCATAATTCCAGTATGTATACTTATTACCAAGAACAGCCATATTATCATCCGCAGTAGTAGTTGCAAAGCTGTGGGTACCATCTGTTGTTAAACCAGAATTATTAAGATTAGCCGTTGTTGTACTCACACCGTAACCTTTATAAAAATCACGACTGTAGCGAATCCCTCCATTTAAGCTCAGGTCATCTGTAACGTTGTAATCTACATTTAAATAGATATTATTCAGGCTTCCCTGTATCTGAGAATCTCTGAGAAGGAAAGACATACTGCTAACACCATTGTAAGTCTTAGAATATCCGGTATCAGTTGGGTTTAGTGATTTGTCTACAAGATTCAGCAATTCTGGTCTGTCCGTCGCTGTTGTCAGGATATTACTCCAGTTCCAGTATTGGTGAGATTTCCAGTTGGATTTATAAAAACCAGCTGTAATATTTCCTTTATCAAACTTATAGTTGAACTGCAAATCGTTCACGAAATTTCGCATCTGTTTGTCAATCGCCCAGAAACCTAACTCCTGAACATACTGTGGACTAACGGGCTGGCCATTGCTAACTGAAGAATACTGATAGTTGTTCGCACCAACTCCTTTATTTCTAGCAAAATCGGCAGCCAGCTGCGGTCCGCCTGCAGGGAAAATTCCGGTATAGTTCATATTAATATTCGTATACCTGGTCTTATTCAGTACGGTAAAATTATTATCCAAATCATATTTAAACTCTACTCCTATTACATCAACCTTCGGATGAATACCATCTTCCAGATTTCTTTGGAAAAATCCGCCTCCGGCCTGCGGAATGTTCAGCTGACTAATAGATCTGTAGCTGTAAGTTCCGTAGTTAGGATCGAAGCCTGGGAAGCCTTTCAGGTCATTTCCATTCTGTATTAACGGAATTGGCAGATAGAATGTATTCTTGTCATCCAGCTTTTTATAATATGCTTTTACATATCCTTTATCGAAAACATATTTCAGGTTCATTTTAATCTGTCCACCGTCATTTGCTTTAAATCCTGTTTTCCGTATTCCGTTATCTACTCTGTAAAATCCACCAACATTAAAGAATAGTTTGTCTTGTATCAAAGCTCCGCCAACATTAACATCAGTACGCATCAGGCCATAAGATCCTGTTTCCAGCTTCGCTGTTCCTTTAAAAGTATTCGTTCCTTCTTTGGAAATAAAGTTAATAAGTCCTCCAGGCGAGTTGTTGGCAAAAATAGACCCAGAACCTCCTCTTAGTGCTTCCAGTCGGCTTACCGTATTATCTACTCTGAAAAAATTATCAGCATTGGCGAATTGCAAAGCTCCATCTTCAAAAACAGGTAAACCGTCTTCCTGTACCTGAACAAATTCATAAGCTCCGGCAGAAGGAATTCCTCTTGCAAAAAGGTTGTTCCCTACTTCTCCACCCGATGTTTCTACGGCAAAGCCTGGTACTCTTTGTAACAAAGCGGCAGCACTTATAGGATTCTGCTTCTGAATCTCTTTAGCACTAAAAGTAGAAATTGCGGTACTGGATTCTATTTTCTTTTTAGGATTAGAATTACCTGTAATAACCACCTGATCTATTGATGATACTTTCGTGGAATCTTTAACCGTTTCCTGTCCGTATGCATTATGAAAATAAAGCATGGCGACACCGGTCATCAGAAATATTGATCTTTTCTTCATATCATTGATTTTTTTAGTTTCGTTTTAACTTCAGATAAACGCCGTTTGTCCAGCCAAATCCATCCTGATTAGGATATTCACCACCTCCGGCAATTGTTTTGGTATCCAGTGCATTATACTTCTCCATCAACTTACCAGTATTATTATAAACCCTTTCTACATTAATACTCCAATTATTCTTTATTGTATCCGCCAATTGTGTATATCCATAATTCTTCATTCCTAAAAAGCCTAGCCACTGATACGGAGCCCAGGCATTTGGCAGATCCCATTGCTGGCCTGTTTCTTTTGTAGTTGTAACCAGACCGCCCTGATAAAGAAACTTTTCAGCAATTGTTTCCGATACGGCTTTTGCCTGCTTCTCGTTTGCAAGTCCAAGGAATAGAGGATATAATGTTGCAATGTGTTCGGAAGATGTTTTTTTATGCTTCTTTATATGGTAATCTCTGTAAATTCCGGTATTTTCATCCCAGAAATAAAGATCTATACACTGCTTTCTTTTTTCCGCTCTTTGGGTATAATATTCAGCCTTATCATTCATTCCCATAAGCTCTGAAGATTTTACCAGTGTTTTTTCCAAATGCCATAACAAGCAATTAAGGTCTACCTCGGCCAAATTAAGTGTTTCTATAGTCTGTATAGTCGCTCCATCTTCGAACCATCTGCTGGAAAAATCCCAGCCAGATTCACAGGCGCTTCGTATATTTCTGAAAAACTCTTTTCCGGAAATGTTATTTTGATCCTCAATATCTATGAGATAGCTTTCGGGACGAGGTGTGTTTTCGGAATCATAATAACGGTTTAATATATCCCCTTCCCTTGTTTTGATCACTCTTTTAGTGGCAGAATCATTTTCCAGTCCCTCTTCGCCGTCCATCCAGAATAGATATTCTTTTTCCAGTGTACTGTGATACTTGCTGTATATTTTTTCATCATTTGTGCTTTCAACCAGTAAATCGAGCATCAGAGAAAAATATGGTGGTTGGGAGCGACTAAGAAAATGTGTTCTGCTGGCATTCGGTACAAACCCGAATTCGTGGATCAGGTAGGAGCAATTCTCAACAATGTTTTTCATCATCTCTACTCTCCCCGAAACTTGTAATCCCAACATTACAAAATAGCTATCCCAATAGAAAAATTCGTTAAAACGTCCTCCCGGAACAATATAAGATTTTGGAAGTTTAAGAAGTGTCCCTTCGTTTTCAAAAGCTGTATGGGTAAGTTCGTCCCAAAGCTTTTCAATATGTTCTTCTATAGGCAGTATATCTTCTTTCTTTACAGCCTTTTCTCCTATAAAATCAAAGTTTGATAGTACAAAAGATCTTAGATCAAACCCTTCTCCTTGCTTTTCCGCCTCATATTTCTTATTAATCTCGGATACAGGAAACAAAGGAATAACATCTGTCATTGTTTTCTGATCTTTAAAAATTCTGGCTCTTTGAACATCATCAAACAGAGGTTGAATTTCATTAATATATAATTGACTGTTCATATCTGTATTTATTTTTTATTTGTTTGTATTTTTAATCTGTTCATGAAAATTGCGGAGATAATCAGCAATGTCAATGGGATAAGAGAAAGATAAAAGGCTCTTTGTCCACTGAATTCCTGGAAAACAAAACCTGTTATAATCGATCCTATTGTACCGCCTATTGCCGAAAAAACGACGATAAGTCCGGACATTGCACTGTGCAAATATTTCGGGATGGAAGCCAGAATTACGGAATTGATACTTGGATAAATTGGCGCCAGCAATCCTCCCATCAAAGGAAATAAATAGACCACAAGAGGAGCGTTCATCCATGTTGTATTGGTATCGATAGCAGCAGTGTGAGTCAGAGGTAATACCAATAACAGACTGATTGCAAAACCTACCACACAAAAAGAGACAACATAAATCCAGCTAAATTTTTTGGAAAAAAATCCGGACAGGAATCTTCCAAGTGCAAATGCTCCTGCCAATACAGCACCTGCCTGTATACTCATGGATGTGGGTACCTTTAATATCTCTTTATAGAAAGTCGGCGTCCAGGTCTGGAAACTTTGCTCCACCAAAACAAACAGGAAAGCACAAAGAAGAAAGAATAAAACTTTTTTATAACTGAAAAGACTAATACTATTCTTTATATCTCCTATTAAATCTGTTGTACCACTTTTTGCTTCTTTTTCATTTAGTTTTGAAAAGAAAAGAAATATAAAAGACAAAGACGAAAATACTCCCAATACCCAATATACATTCAGCCAGTGGGTAGACTTCGGATTATGATCATCTATAAATAAACTGAATAATACATTACCCGCCAACACTCCTATCATAAAGAAACCTTCCAGAAACCCCATAAAGCTGGAATGTTCTTTATCCGTATTGGTAACAAGACCTATAGAAGTAAAAACCGAAATCTTGATAAGGGCAAAGGAAACACCTACTATTGTAAAAAGTAATTTGAAAAACCAGAAATCATTGGTAAAAGGCATAACAAAGCATATACAACTCACCAGAAAAAGTGCTGTAAGCATTGCTTTTTTTATTCCTATTTTAGGAAGGAATGAGGCTAAAATAAAAGAGCATATCGCAATAGGAAGATCTTTAAATCC
This sequence comes from Elizabethkingia occulta, assembly GCF_002023715.1. Classification (GTDB taxonomy): domain Bacteria; phylum Bacteroidota; class Bacteroidia; order Flavobacteriales; family Weeksellaceae; genus Elizabethkingia; species Elizabethkingia occulta. The sequence goes on along the minus strand of NZ_MAHX01000008.1, from coordinate 28,567 downwards.
TTCCAGAACACTCGCCGAAGATTTTGAAATTCCGAAGTTTTGCTGCACCTGCAAAATAACTGTTCCTACAGAATTCAGCAGAATTGCAAAAACAAAGTAGTTAAGAAATAAAACGGCCTTTATATTGAAGTTTTTCATTTACCAGTTTTTTAATATCCTGTTTTTCAGGACTAATATTTTATAAAATAAAACACCGGTACATCAATATTCTTCAGAAATAATTTGCACCTGTTATTCATTGAATAATTTCCTGGTGACTAAGATAGAAGCATTTGTGTTAACGTTAATTTAACACAATAAACAAATATTTGAACTATATTAATATAATTATTATTTTTAGTGAATAAATGTGATTAATTGAATGAAAGTTAGTTTTGAAAGAATTATTCCAAGTGAAAAAAGCTCGTTCCGGACGCTCCATAATAACTCTCCTATTTCTGAGTTTAAATGGGAATATCATTATCATCCGGAGATAGAACTTGTTTGTGTAATTTCTGGAAGTGGTACACGGCATGTAGGCTACCATAAAAGCAATTATACAAATGGCGATCTTGTATTAATAGGATCAAACATCCCCCATTCCGGATTCGGGCTGAATTCGGTGGATCCGCATGAAGAAATAGTCCTCCAGTTCAGAGAAGATATTTTACACTTTCCACAGCAGGAAGTAGAAACCAGAGCTGTTAAAGATTTATTGGAACGTTCTAAATATGGAATCCTTTATAGCACTGCTACAAAGAAATCATTACTGCCAAAACTAAAAAAACTCCTGGAATCTGAAGGCTATAAAAGGTACTTACTGCTTCTGGAAATTCTCTTCGAACTTTCTATGTGTGAGGAATACGAATTACTAAACAAGGAAATTATGCCTTATACCATAATCTCTAAAAACAAGACAAGACTGGAGAATATCTTCACCTATGTAGAACACCATTACGATAAAGAGATAAATATAGAAGATGTTGCAAAGCTGGCTAATCTTACTTTACCCGCATTCTGTAATTTCTTTAAAAAAGCAACACAGATTACTTTTACAGAGTTTGTCAATCGTTACCGTATTAATAAGGCCTGCCTTCTGATGGCTCAGGATAAAACAATATCCGAATGCAGCTATAGCTGCGGCTTTAACAATGTTACTTATTTCAACAGAATGTTTAAAAAATATACCAACAAAACGCCATCCGAATTTATCCGAAGTAACTCCGGTAATAATTAGAATGCAAAAAAAAGCTGTCTTCAATACTCTTGAGACAGCTTTTTATAATATGCTCTAATTTTATTTCAAACGGATTTTATCTTCCAGAATCTCAATAACTCCTTCTTTGTACAATCCACCAATCGCCTTTTTAAAGTTCTTTTTACTCATCTGTAATTTGTCCTTGATCTCTTCAGGAGAAGATTTATCAGAAAGATAAAGCAAACCTCCATGGTCATCCAGAGCATCCAGAATCTCCTGACGAAAACTGTCAATATTTTCAAAGCCTTCAGGCTGTAGAGTAACATCTATCTTCCCATCCTCTCTTATTGCTTTAATATAGCCTGTTTCTTCGTTCAACGGATATAATTTCTTGTACACATCAGAAGCATATACAAGTCCTATATATTTTTTGTTAACGACTACATTCCATCCAAGCTCCGTTTCATTAATCAGGATCAGATCAACTTTTTCTCCTTTCTTCAGATCCAGATTCTCGTACTGAGGATTTCTTTTAAATTTTGTAGTTCCGGTAATAAGCCCTGTAGCCTCGTCTATATAAACATGAACAAGATATCTTTTTTCCTCAATAATCTTACCTTTCTGCTGTTTGTATGGAACAAACAGATCTTTTATAATTCCCCAGTCCATAAAAGCACCACTGGGAAGCGTTTGTACCGCACGTAGTACAGCATATTCTCCTACCTCACAGTAAGGGATTTCGGTTGTCGCCTTTAGTTCTCCTTCTTCCTGATAAACGAATACTGATACCTCATCACCTATTTCCGAAGCAGGATCTGCAAAAAGTTTGGATAGAAAAATTTCATTCCCTGATTCATCCTTTAATTGAAGTCCGGCTTCAGATTTCCCGGAGACTGATAAATATTGTTTCTTCCCGATTTGCATATTTTATTTTTATGCAAAAATAGGCTTTCTTTTACGGAAGAAAAACTTTATTTAATTTTGATTAAATATCTCTCATGAAATATTCTGCATTATTATCTGTTTTTTTGCTCTTCGGGGCTCTTTATTTTCCTAAAGCTCAGTTTATTGATCAAACGGCTATTGGTGTTGGATATAAATATACAGGTAGAAATAGTCTGAAGTTGAATTTTGAATACAGAACCTCTACTTCCTCCAATCAGGTTTATTTTAATCTTGGTGCTGGAGCCATTTATACTCCGGTAAACGGAAATAACAAAATTTTGCCGGAGGTGCATGCATATTATAACAATGCCATTTTTATGTACGGGATGTCTGTATCTCCATATGCTGTAGAGCCAAATATAGGATTTAGCCTTTTAAATATAATGTGGTTAACCGGCGGCTATGCAATTCCATTGAATAAGGAAAAATATTTCCGCGGCATAACTGTGGGGATACAATTTAATATCGCTCCGGTAAAGGCAAGTGCTTTCTATGATAAATTCAGGACTTTCTGATAGTCATAATCTTATTCTGATATTTTTAACAAAAATTTATGAAAATTATTATTATTCCTGCCTTCATAAAAATCTAAATTTGAGAATAATTAAATAATTGATATGGCACAAATTAACGTTTATCTTAATTTTGAAGGAAATTGTCTGGAGGCCTTTGAGTTTTATAAATCTGTTTTTGGTGGTGAGTTTCCTTATGTGGGAAAGTTCTCGGATATGCCACCTAGCGAGGAATATCCCGTTAACGAAGCAGATAAAAATAAAATAATGCATATTGCCCTTCCTATTTCGCAAGAAACCGTACTTATGGGCTCCGATGTAACCGATAATACATGTAAAGAAGGGAAATTTGTTAAGGGTAACAATATCCAGCTTTCTGTAAATACTGGTTCCAGAGAAGAAGCAGAAAAAATATTTAACGGACTCTCTGCAGGCGGACAGGTAACAATGCCTTTACAAGATACTTTTTGGGGTGCCTACTTTGGGATGTGGACAGATAAATTTGGGATTTCGTGGATGGTTAATTACGACGATCCTGCGAAGCAGCAACAACATCCTTAAAAAATAAAAAAGCAATCCAAAAGGATTGCTTTTTTATTTATGATTAAGATAATCTTACATGTGAATTGAACGCTTACCTGTAGCATCTAAAGCAGCTTCTTTAATCGCTTCAGTATAAGTAGGGTGTGCGTGAGAGATTCTTGCGATATCTTCTGCAGAAGCACGGAATTCCATTGCAACAACAGCTTCAGCAATCATATCTGCAGCTCTTGCCCCGATCATGTGTACACCAAGGATTTCATCAGTCTTCTCATCAGCAAGAATTTTGATTACCCCATCAGTATCCATACTCGCTCTGGAACGTCCTAATGCACGCATTGGGAAAGATCCGGTTTTATAAGCAACACCAGCTTCTTTTAATTGCTCTTCAGTTTTACCTACGCCAGCAACCTCAGGCCATGTATAAACAACACCCGGGATAAGGTTATAGTTAACGTGTGGTTTTTCTCCAGCTAAAGTTTCAGCTACAAAGACTCCTTCTTCTTCAGCTTTATGTGCAAGCATAGCTCCTTTTACAACATCTCCGATAGCGTAGATATTTGGAACGTTTGTTTGCAAATGATCGTTAGTCTTTACTCTTCCTCTTTCGTCAAGTTCTACACCTGCTTTCTCAAGACCAAGACCATCTGTATACGGACGACGTCCTACAGATACAAGACAGTAGTCACCTTCAACAACTACATCCTCTCCTTTTTTATCTTTAGCTGTAACTTTTACAGTATCTCCGTTTCTTTCAACTCCTGAAACAGCAGTAGAAAGCATAAACTTCATGCCTTGCTTTTTCAGAGTTTTCTGTAATTCTTTAGACAAAGTACCATCCATTCCCGGGATAATTTTATCCAGGTATTCTACAACAGTAACATCGCTTCCTAAACGAAGGTATACAGAACCCAATTCAAGACCGATAACGCCTCCACCGATTACGATAAGGTGCTTAGGCACTTCTTTAAGGTTTAATGCTTCTGTAGAAGTAATTACTCTTTCTTTATCCAATGTAATGAAAGGTAATGAAGAAGGCTTGGAACCTGTTGCAATAATTGTATTTTTAGCTTCGATAACCTCAGAAGATCCGTCAGCTTTTGTTACTTTAATCTGAGTTGCAGATTCAAAACTTCCTAATCCCTGTAATACAGTGATTTTGTTTTTATCCATAAGGAAGTTAATTCCTTTGGTAGTCTGGTCTACAACATCATTTTTACGACTGATCATTTGTGCAATGTCCACTTTAGGCTCATCGATAAGAATACCATGAGTAGCGAAAGTGTGTTTTGCATTTTCAAAATGCTCAGAAGAATCTAGTAATGCTTTAGACGGAATACATCCAACGTTTAGACAAGTCCCGCCCAGGGTAGAATATTTTTCAATAATTACGGTTTTGAAACCTAATTGTGCACATCTGATTGCTGCGACATATCCACCGGGACCTGAGCCGATAACGGCTACATCGAATTGATTCATATTTTAGTTTTTAGATTGACAAAATTATTTTAAGCCACTAAATTACGGCTTTTTAATGAAGTAACTGCCATTTGGAAAGTAATTTTTCTGCGATTTCTATAGTCGGAAAATCTCCCGAAATTTCAGTAATTTCAACAGTCTGATTCTCCAGCCATTTACGGTGGGCCTTTATGGTACGATTAGCAATTCCTTTCATTTCGTCGTAATCTTTACAAAACGCAATAAAATCATTATGCATCTTTTGGATTTCCGGATCTGTGAAGAGTTTTTCACCATACCTTTCCGCCTCCCGCTTCTTTACCCTAAGCATTCTGTTCTCGGGTGGTACAAATAGAAAGACAATTTTATCAAAACAGGAATGAATTTCCGGTGACCAGCTAATGCAGCTCCCACCGAAAATTATGGACTCCCTGCTTTTTAACAATCTTAAAATTTCCGCATCTCTGCTTTTCGGATCTCTTTTTACCGTATAGGGTGTATATGTCTTCTCCCAGAAAAAATCATCTGAATCCAGATATTTCCAACCTAGTTCCTTACTGATATAATTTCCCAGTGTTGTAACACCGGAACCGGAAGCTCCCAAAATATGAATTATCATTACTCCAAGCTGAAGTTTACTTCTTCATCCAACTTTGGATATTTTCTTTCTGATATAAATTTCTTTCCGGTTGCATCGATTTCTTTCCAGGCTTTTTTCTTACCTATATCTCCTACTTCTGCAACAAAAGGGACAAAAGAAATTTCCTCATCGCCTTCATTAATTACCTCTTTATACTGCACAGCTACATCCAATATACATTCGAAATCTGTATTCAGTTTTACATTTCTGTAAATAAGATCATAATGGGTTTGCTGATTTTCCGGAATATCGAAGTAGGTTTCATACCCCAGTGTCTGACCAGGAATAATGGACATTGCTGCCAATGCATCATACAATGCCAGTGTATAATATTTACGGGTTTCTTTTCTCAGGTAATCATCTTCCGAGTGCCCACCTTCAAACAGTACTGTAGGAATACCTGCCAGCATAAAATTGTCTCCGGTTGATGTCGGATAGAATTCATCTGTATAACGTCCGATACGATTAGGCATTTTATTTTTCAGATCCGAATAAATATGTGCAATAATTGCCATACTCTTTTTTCGGTTTTCATTTAGTGTTCTATCCTGATCGAAAGAAGGAGCCAGGAAAGACAAAGTTGCAGGGTTTACGCCGTCTGTTGTGAAGATCGTTCTCTGATCGTGCAGATTTAGTGCATAGTCGTATTTCTTATCTTTAGCTATCTTTTTCAAAATTTTAATCTCAGGGCTCGACTCTTTCAAAAAATCTCTGTTCATATCGATATCCAAAGCATTGCGTCTGGTCCATTTTTCCGAACCATCCGGATTCAGCATAAAGATAAAGTCCAATGTTATTTTACTAAAAAGTCTGTCCTTTAGTTCAGTATTCTTATCCAGTGAGTGAAGCAAGTCCAGCATTGCCAGTGTAGCAGTAGATTCGTTTCCGTGCATCTGAGACCAGGCCAGAACATTAACAGGTCCATTACCTATTGAAAATTGATAGACAGGTTGTCCTAAAACTGACTTGCCTACCTCTGATATATAATCGCTGTAATTCTCCTGTAGGAAGGAAAATAATTTTTGAGGCAAAATATAGCGATTTGAGAAGTTTACATTTGTGAAGTATTCAAAAACTGATGCCATTTACATTTTTATTTTCTGCTTCAAATTTAGGGTATTTTTATCTTTTATTAAAATTTACATCTGAGAATTGTTAAACACTTTGATTTGACAAAATGTCTGTTGATAACTTTTCTCATTAACGAAAAAATAATCAAAAAATGTAACTTACTAACAATCAGTTTTTAAAAATATTTATATAAAGTCTTTTTTTATATTTACTTTAAGCCTATTTTAAAGACAAATATTCATAAATGTGGATATAATAGTTAAACAAACCCTCTTTTCAAATTCCTTAAAAAAAACTTAAGTTCACATTTGTAAAAACGATGTCAATTATTGGTTTTTAGACTATCTTTGCGCATTACATTGTACTAAAAAATGAGTGGAGAACTTTTATTTATCATAGGCTTCTTAGCCATCGTAATATTAATCCTGGTTATCGATCTGGGATTATTCAGTAAAAAGAGCAAAAACAAAGAAAATAGCAATAAATCGGTATCGCTGAAACAGGCAATCCTGATGAGTATATTCGTTATCTGTGTTGCTCTTGGATTCTATTTTTTCCTGATGCAATTCGGGCACTATCTGCACAATATAGACAGTATGGAAAGACTGCAGCAGGTTATAGCCAAGCACCACCACCCTGTCAAGATAATCCCGGGTGATTTTGAAACCAGCTTAGAGCTTTATGACAAGAACCTTGCCCTAGAATATATCACAGGCTATATTGTAGAATATGCCTTATCTATAGACAATATTTTTGTAATACTCCTTATCTTCGGATCTTTCAAGGTAGCCGAAAAGAATTACCATAAGGTACTTATCTGGGGAATTTTGGGTGCTATCATCATGCGTTTCATATTTATCTTTGTAGGGGCATCTCTTATCAGCCGATTTGAGTGGATTATGTACGTATTTGGAGCATTTCTTGTCTTTACAGGTCTCAGAATGTTCTTTAGCAAAGAAGAAGAGCATATAGATACCGAAAAGCATCCGGTGGTCAAGTTTGCCAATAAATACTTTAAAGTCCATAACAAATTCGAAGGAAACAAGTTCTTTGTAGTAGTAGACGGAATTAAAAAAATGACACCTTTATTTCTGGTACTGTTAATTATAGAGTTTACCGACCTTATTTTTGCAGTGGATTCTATTCCTGCGATTTTTTCAGTAACTAAAGACCCTTATATTGTATTCTTTTCCAACATATTTGCCATTATAGGACTTAGATCTATGTTCTTCCTTCTGGCTAATATTGTAGATAAATTCAAATATTTAAAAACCGGTCTGGCTTTTCTGCTTACATTCATTGGATTAAAGATGATCTTCCATCACCAGCTGGAAGACTGGGGCTTTAAAACAACGCATTCTTTGTTGGTTATCTTAGGTATTTTAGGAGTAAGTATCGCTGCATCTTTAATCTCGTCCTCAACGGCCGAAAAACGAACAAAGATCAATCATTAAGGTATTTATCAAGCGTTCCCTAACATCTGCAATTATTCTGTAATACTTGCAGACAGTTAAGTGTATATCAGGTTATCTTTTGCACTGTGAGAGATACAGGGCATGCTATGTTTAGCAGGTATTTAACAACATAAATTGATACAGGAACATACAGCTATAGATAAACTTCTAAAATAAGCCCGTTTAAAGCCTTAAATTCTAATCCATATCAAATTATGAGGTTTGCATATCGGTTAGGCTGATTCTGCTTGTTATAGCAATCATACAGAGTATTAGACACTAGGCATATCCCCTGTTCTGCTTTTCGAAAGTATATTAGCATAATGCAGAGGCTTATCAACCTGTTTTATCCGAAGAAAGTCCATAGTCTGAAACAGGAAATAGCAATTAGCAGTATAAAGCTCAATAATGTTGTTTATCAAGTTGATAATACATAGAAAATTCAACAATTTTCTATTGTAAAACAGTTGATTATCCAAAATTTACATCTCAAATTTACATTACTATACATATGTAACTAACTAATTCACAATGTATTTAAGCTTATTTATTAAAGTTAAAGTTAAGGTCTTAAATTTTATAGAGTTATAGTTATGCAAAAATAAAAATATCCTGAATTTCAATTTCGTCCAAAATTTGACTTAAAATTCGTTGTTTAGCGATTAAAACTGTTGATTATTGTAAATTTAAAGGCATAAAATATTGTAAATCAGTGATTTAATTACTGTTTACAAATATAAATTTTAATATTTTAAATTTGTTTACATTTGTATTTTACAATTCTAAAATTTGTTTTACATTTGTAATTATGGAAATTTCAGACAGAATTAAAAAAATCATCGATCATTATGGCTATTCTCCTTCAGAATTTGCCGATACTATCGATGTACCCCGTTCCAGTATTTCGCATATAACTTCCGGAAGAAATAAAGCTTCTTTGGATTTTATTGTAAAGATTAAAAACAGATTTCCGGAGATACAATGGGACTGGTTAATCGATGGACAGGGAGATATGACGAAACAAGCTGTTCCGGAAACTGAAGAAACTGATAACTCTATTGAAGAAATTAGCATTTCGGAAGAGGAAGAAGAAACTTCTTCCCCACTCGATTTATTCACTTTGGCACCCGATTTTTCTCAACAAATAACTGAAGAACCGGAAGCGTCAGAAATTCCATCTTCCGGAGAATCGGATATATCGATAAAAGGTACAGAGGAAAGCATTCCGGTCGATTCTCAGCGATTAGCTATTGAGGAAATTTTCGCTCCGATGCAAAGTACTGAAAATCAGGAAAGAGCTATAAAACGAATTGTTTTCTTTTTTGAGGACGGAAAATTTGAAGTTTTTACACCCTAAAATTCTGCCTGAAAGAATTAATAAATCTAAATACAGGGACTATCTAAAAGAATGTCATGTTGAAGCTTGCCAAAACATTTTCATTTATAAAGAACTAATGGTTAAAGCCCCAGTTCGTCAAGCTCTCTATAAACTGGCTCTGCTCAGGATGACAAACTGTAATATGTTTGAAATAGCCTCTTTGCTTACCTTACAAAGCTATTGGAGAAGGTTTGCTTTTGCATTCCGATTCCTTTTACTGTAATCTTTTTCCAATGTGGTGGCAGTGCATTTTTAGTCTGTACAATTGTTCCTGCCGATCCAAAATCGACTCCTGCAAATCCCATAATCACAGCCTGTAAAGTTCCGCCAGCGCCAGTTATAAAATAAGGATTATCACCTTCTGCTGTTTCTGCCAATACCCTGAAAGGGGGCAGAAGATTTGGTTCATAAGACTCTTTAAACCATTTATATGCTTCTTTTCCGTTACCTAATCTGCTATGTAATAAGGCAAAAACAGACTTCGTCATAGCAGGTGTTTTTTCATGCGGAACCTTATCCTGATAGTACAATAAGTCTTTTAATATCTGCTCTTTAGAATTTATAATCCCCAAAGGATAAGCCAGCAAATTAACATCTGCCTGTTTAATTTTTTGTCCGATATAGCTATCATGTTCTCTTGTAACCCCGTTTTCTAACTTCGAAAATATCAGGTTATCAGCTATATTCTCCCAGTTCTTATTCACAGGCAATTTCAATATTTTCGCTGCTTCGTTTGCATATTCAAAGTTGAGTTTTGCAATTGCATTGGTATAGGCATTATTATCTACATTCTCCGCCCATTCATCAGCCGCTACCACATTCAGAATATGATACTTACCATTCTTTTTGTCCACGCGGCTCTCCCAAAATTTTGCCGTTTTTTCCAGCATAGGCCATCCTTTTTCTTTCAGCCATTGTATATCTTTAGTATACAGGTAATAATGCCATGCTGCAAAAGCTATATCTCCGGTAATATGATGTTCATATGTACCTGTCAGTGCCCATACAGGCGTTTCTTCCTCCCCCGAAACAGCACTTTCCCAAGGGTACATTGCTCCTTTATAACCATATATTCTGGCATTATCTTCAGCTGCTTTCAGCCTGTTGAACCGATAATCAATAAGGCTTTTAGCTATTTCAGGCTTAAAAAACAATAAAGGTTTGAACATAAATAGCTCGGTATCCCAAAAGATATGACCATTGTATCCCATGCCACTCAGTCCCACAGGCGATAGCGATGTATCACTTCCTTCACGTGAAAAAGAATACAAATGGTACATCATATTATGTACATCCTGTTGTACCTGCGGGTCTCCTTCTATTTGGATATCCCCTTCCCACAGCTTTTCCCATTCTGCTTCATGCTTTGTTTTTATTTTTTCAATCCCCTGCAATCCGGCATATATACTGAGCCGCTCTGCATAATTTAAAGGATCTTTTACCTGAGCAGAAGAAATAAGTGTCCCCACAAGTGAAAAAGTATACGTCTGTGATGCTTGTAACTCCTGGGAAAAAGCCATTGTATGCTGTTCATTATCTTTCTTATTATATATAATTTTAGGCTGTTCACCATGTTTTTCTGGAAATACAAATGTATTACTTGCTGCCATTATAATACTTCCGGTAGGACTTTTAGCAAGAGATGTCAGAAGCGGAATTTTAGCATGTGGTGGTGTAATTTCCGTGTAAAATTGCTGATTGTCTTTAAATCCTGGAGGCTGTTTTAATAGATTTTCGGCTCTAAAAGTAATATTCTTTTTCGCTTTAATGCTTACATTCAGCATCACATTATTGGGAAGGTTACGGATGGCTATATAATTATATGCCACTGTTGCAATATCCTTATAATCAAAACTCCCTGCAAAAGATGCTTTTTTCATGTCCAGTTTTTGTTTATAATTAGATATATTATCCAGATTTACAGGTACTCCGTCAATTGTAAGGTTAAGGTCCAGTAAATTGAAACCGGAAAGAAAATTACTGGTTCTGCCGCGTCCATACTGGTCATAAACCCCTGCAAGAATTACCTGACTCACTTTCAGGGGTTCCGGAGAAGAAACGACCCCGATCATTCCATTGGAAACACTAATCCCGGTGTAACGCTTCAGGTCAATATTTTCAGCTTCAATAACCCATGAATTCTGGCCGAAAAGAGAACTGAAAAAACAAAAAAGTAATACAATCTGTATCCTTATATATATAGTAGAAAAATGATGCATGTTGTTATTGTTCTTTAATCACAAATATATAAACCTAATAATGCCTTTTACCAGAGAAATTCTTCAAATTGATAAATTTTGGATCAAAATACGTGGCGAAACCATACAATCAACAGTGCTGTTTATATTATTGTCATTCTATTTCATCATGATCACATCTATAAAGCCACCATATAAAACACTATTTACCAGCATTTTATAATTATATATTTTACTTTTCAATTTCGACATTATAAAATAAAAGTGTTTTTATTATAAATGTTAAAATTTTATAAAAAATAATTATGTTAAATTAATTTAATAAATAATTTTTTAACTTTAAAATGAATAAATTAAAATAAATTTTATGGAAAAATTAAAACGATTATCTCGAAATGAATTAAAAGGAGTTATAGGAGGTGTATGTAGTAGTTGGATAAATGTAACTGCTTCTTGCGGTGCTAGCTATGGTTTATGTGCCGATAATTACAAAAATGATTTTGAAAAATTAAACAAAACAGTTAAAGAACTTGACAAAATCAAATGCTAACTTATTAAAAAGCCGTATAAGTCATATTTATGCGGCTCATTATCATTAATGAATATGAGGTTTTATTATTTACTATTTTTTTTATGTTTTATTCTTATAAAAACACAAACACCTGTTGTTTCTGGAAATTTTAAAATAAATATAGCCCCGTATAAGAAAAAAGTACTGGATCAGAGTATTCAAAATATTTATTATAAACTATTTTTTGTAAAAGATTCTAAAAAAAGTAATAATAAATTAGAAACGCTATGCGTGTTACAAATGAGTAAAAATTTTTCTAAATTTAGTGACTTTAATAAATTAAAAATGGATTCTCTTATGGAAGTGTTGAGCCAGAAAGGGGAAGCAGACGCTAAGGATGTTAATAACGCTTTAGCCATAAAAGTTCAATGGGATAATTCTTTAATTAAGGATATAAAGGAAGAGAAATATATATACCAAGAAACTATAACTGCTACTTATCAATATGAAGAGGCCTTTCCTAAATTTAACTGGGAGCTAGAGAATGAATCTAAAGATATATTGGGCTATAGCTGTAGAAAGGCAACCACTCAATATCGTGGCAGAAAGTATACTGCATGGTACACTACAGATATTCCCATTAATAATGGACCATATGTGTTTCAGGGCTTACCAGGGCTAATTATGGAACTGGAAGACAGTAAAAATCAATATCATTTTACTGTAGTAGCTATGGATAAAAAGGAAAATGAAATATATTTAAGAAATGAAAAAGAAATTTTCCATATTGATAGAGATAAATTTAGAAAAATCCATAAATCATTCAATGATAATCCTAACTTTTTTTTAGATCCTGTATATGATAGTAATGGAAATCCTGTTACATTTAAAAGTAAATCAAGACCGTACAATCCAATTGAATTAGAATAATAATTTTGCAGATTTGAAAAATTGTTCTAAATTTGCAACCTGTTAATCAACCTCTGACGATAGACGTGAATGTTGTTTGATGTAATTATTTATTTTTAATTAACAATGGATTTAATTAAGTACGTACAAGACAAGTACATTACAAAAAAAGAATTCCCTGAATTCAAAGCTGGTGATACCATTACTGTGTATTACGAAATTAAGGAAGGTAACAAAACCAGAACTCAGTTCTTTAAAGGTGTTGTTATTCAGTTAAGAGGAACAGGTGCTACTAAAACTTTTACTATCCGTAAAATGAGCGGTGATGTAGGTGTTGAAAGAGTATTCCCTATTAACATGCCTGCACTTCAGAAAATTGAAGTTAACAGAAAAGGTAAAGTTAGAAGAGCTAGAATCTACTACTTCCGTGACCTTAGAGGTAAGAAAGCAAGAATTAAAGATAGAGCTCACGGCGCTAGATAATCTTTGCTTACTACAATATAAAACCTTCTCAATTTGGGAAGGTTTTTTCTTTGGCAGCATCGCCTAAAACAGACAACTAAAACCATTACACAAATTGAATATGAAACAGCTTCCAACTGCAGGATTAATCACATTAAAAGATAAAAAATTACTTCTCGCATTTAGTAAAAACAAACAAGCCTGGTATCTTCCGGGTGGAAAAATAGATGCCAGTGAAACTTCAAAAGAAGCCCTTATTCGGGAGCTACAAGAAGAACTGAATCTACATTTAAAAGCAGAAGAACTAAATTTTTTCACTCATATTTCGGCTCCCGCATATGGTGAAGATCGCTTACAAATGGAGCAGGATTGTTTTCTGGTTCAATTGGATAAAACAATACAGCCTGGCGCTGAAATAGAAGCTGTTAAGTATTTCAGCCTTGAAGAGTATAAAAGAGAAAATATACAGGTAGCCGGTGTTTTAATAGCTTTTGCTGAGCTTGAAAAACAAGAGCTTATTTAATAACCTATCCCCTTTAAATAACGGCGACAAAGATTAATATCTTGCGTCATATATCTCGCATCTTACGTCTAAACTCTTGTATCTTGTGCCTTGTGTCTAAAGCCTCATTACTGCATCATATATTGCAAAGGTGTTGCTCCGGTTTGCTTTTTAAAAAAGTCCACAAATGCGCTATCGGATGAAAAGCTAAGCTCAAAAGCCGTTTCCCCTACAGTTCTGCCCTCTGAAAGCAGCTCTATCGATCTGTGTAAACGCCATTGCAGTCTCCATTCCTGATAAGACATGCCTGTTTCTTTTATAAAAATTCTGCTAATTGTTTTCTCGCTTGCTCCTACTTCAGTAGATAAAACTTTCAGAAACGGTGGCTGAGAGATTCTTAGCACCCATTCTTCTACTTTCTTCTGTAACCTCGAGTCTTTAGGCACGGTGAAAACTAAAGCTTCTTTTTGAGCCATTTTAAGCTCCTCCCAAAATACAGACAGGATATTTGTTTTATCCTTTTGCTTCATTTCCCAAGGCCAAAAGCAAATTCTCTCAATAACTTCTCGTAATAACGGATTTACATTTCGTACCTGTATCCCTTCCGGGAAACCATTCTCCATTACATATTTCTCGGAGAAATATACCGAACGATAGGCCACTACGTTTCGAAATGTAACCCTATGTTCTTCTCCTGCTGGTATCCACAACAATTTGGATGGGGGTAAAACAAGCTGCTTTTCGGGTGTAATAACCGTCATACAGCCCGACGGAGCATACAGAAGCTGTACTTTTTCCCGATGACTATGAAATCCTGAGTCATGCATTACCATATCCGAAGCAATACCTGTTACGCTTTCATGCCTGTCATCTGCATTAAATTCATCATTCTGGTGTAAAAAAGCCATGTCCTTATTTTTATGTTTTTAGTTTTTATATCATTATAAAGATAGTGAAATATTGTAGGAAATTTGCCAAAAAAAATAATGAAAAAGACAAATGCTCTCTGGATACTGATATTGCTAGTCATGTTTCCTCAATTTGTAGAAACCATTTACAGTCCGGCATTACCATTAATAGCAAGGGAATTTGGTGTAAATGAAGAAACAGCAACGCTTACCATCAGTTTTTACTTTATTGCTTTTGCAGCCGGAGTCATCTTCTGGGGGATACAATGCGATCGTATTGGTCGTAAAAAATCGATGATATATGGATTACTCAGTTACAGTGGAGGTACGATCCTGGCTCTCTTCTCTAAAAGCTTTGAAATACTGCTTTTGGCAAGAATTATTTCAGCATTTGGTATTGCTGTTGGCTCTGTTGTTACCCAGACTATATTGCGTGACCTTTATGATAAAGAACAAATTGGAAAAGCATTCTCTTTTGTAGGAATAGGACTTTCTATCAGTCCGGTTATCGGAATGCTTACAGGTTCTGTAATTTCTTCCAGCTTTGGATATATGGGCATTTTTGGGTTACTATTTATTCTGGCAATTATACTTATCCTGCTCTCACAACAAAACCTTGCAGAGACTGTTATCCCAAACAAACATATAAATATTAAATCAAGTATTCAGCTACTGAATAAAATGCTGCATGACCGCTATATATGGAGAGATAGTATTTTAGTGATGAGCTTTAATGTTATGTTATTCTCCTACTACTCGCTTGCTCCTTTTATCTTTAAGAAAGAAGGCTTTAGTACTACTGATTTCGGTTATAGTGGATTTATACTGGCTATAGGAACATTTATTGGAGCTTTAGCAAACAAAAAACTCATAAAAAAAGGATTCGGATCCGAAACCCTTATCAGAACCGGCACTTTTATCGCTTTTATCGCTGCCATTATAGTGGGAGTTCTGGAAGAAAAAATCTGGTTCCTAATCCCCTTCTGTTTTATTGTTATGGCTTATGGAATAGCTATTCCAAATATATTAAGCACAGCACTATTCCGATATAAAAATGAAACCGGATCAGCAGGTGCTGTTTTTGGACTTATCTATTATATTTTAATAGGTCTTGGGCTAGTAGCTACAGGCCTGATACAACGTCTAGGTCTTTCACTTATTGCTTTTTCAGGCATAGCCCTGGTCACCATTTTGTTACTGAGAAAAATTACAGCCACTTTATAAAGTGGCTGTTGTATTTATTCTTTGATAAAAGGTAATAAAGCTCCGACAAACTGATCAAAAACTTCAATGTGCGGAAGATGTCCTACATTATCCAGTTCTACCAATTTTGAACCCGGAATTTTTTCCTGTGTCTTTTTACCCAACTCATTGTATAAGCCCATTTTATCCTGCAATTCTTTTGGCGCACGGGCTTTTCCTATTGCTGTTCTGTCCCTGGTACCAATAATAAGTAATGTAGGCCTTTTGATATTCTGAAACTCATAACATACCGGCTGATTATAGATCATATCCGTGGTTAAAGCTGCATCCCATGCCACTTTAGGGTAATCTTTATGGAGCGTCCAACCCGCAAGCATATTCAGCCATGGCTGATATTCCTCTTTCCATTTATTGTCATAATAGAATTTCAACTGATAATCCCTGTAAGTCTCCACTGTATTCTTCAATTCCCCTTTATAGGCTTCATCAATAGTTTCATAGCCTGCAAATGTCTTATAATCCTCTAGCCCTATAGGGTTTTCTAATACCAGCTTTTCTACACGTTCCGGATATTGCAAAGTAAACCTTGTCGCTACCATTCCTCCCATGGAATGGCCAAGGATAATCGCTTTATCTATTTTTAGCTTATCTAAAATAAGCTTGGTATTATAAGCCAGCTGGGAAAAGGAGAACTGATAATCGTGCGGCTTGCTGGACTTCCCAAAACCTATCTGATCCGGCATAATCACTCTGAAACCTTCTTTCAACAGAACCTCTGCTGTTTTCTTCCAATATGCGGCATTAAAGTTCTTGCCATGCAGCAACACAATTGTTTTACCATTAGCCGTTACCGGCTTTACATCCATATATACCATCTCCAGATTCTGCCCCTGAGATTCAAATTTTATATAATTCTCAGGATACGGATAATTGATTGTCGTGAGATAGGCATCCAAAGGCTTCAGTTCCTGCGCTGCAACAAATGTACACAGTGCTATACCTAAAGCCATAAAAGCAATTTTAATCTTTTTCATAGATATAAAATTATAAAAAATGAAAAAGATAAGTATAAATTATTCCGTAAAATCTAAATCTTTATTGTGGGTTTCCGATATAGTAAGCGTTGAGTAAAATGCCAGACCAAAGACTATAATACCTACAATAGCGGCACTTATAATGACTGAGAAATCTTTTTTGAAAAAATCAAAAGCCAATATCATTACCGGAACCAAACCTCTTACCATATTAGGCACTGTAGTGGTTGCTGTATTTCGGATATTGGTGCCAAACTGCTCCGCAGCCAGTGTAACAAACATTGCCCAATAACCTGTTCCAAGTCCCAACCACACACAAAATGCATAATATTTTGTTTCCGTATTTGTATTCCCGAATAACATTATTCCGACCCCTACAATAGTGAAAAGCAACATATAAAAAATAGCTTTTTTACGAGACTTCAGCATTTGTGAAATAAATCCGCTCATCAGATCTCCGACCGAAATCCCTACATACCCCCACATAATCGCTTTTCCGGGGTTAATTTCTTTAATTCCCAACTCTGGTGCGAATTGATTGGCCAATACAGCCAAAATACCGATACAATACCAGGTTGGCAGTCCTACAGCTATACATTTCAGATATCTTATAAGCCTGTCTTTATTGGTAAAAAAAGAGAGAAAATTCCCTTTGGAAACAGACTGATGCTTAATATTCTTATAAATTCCCGATTCAGAAACGCTAATTCTTAAAAACAAAAGCAGAATTCCTAAACCACCACCAATAATATAAGATATATTCCATCCTCCGGACAATTCAACCGTCAACTGAGCAACCACAGCACCCATCAGACCAAATCCTGCAACTACAGATGTTCCTATTGCGCGCAATTCTTTAGGCAAACTTTCCGACACTAATGTAATTCCGGCTCCTAATTCCCCTGCCAGACCTACACCTGCAACAAAACGCAGCAAAGCATAGGTGTATACCAAATTTGTCTTAGGGAAATATGGAAGAAATCCACAGGCAATATTAGCCAATGAATATACCAGGATAGAACCGAACAAAACAGAAAGCCTTCCTTTTTTGTCTCCAAAAATACCCCAGAAAAGGCCACCAATCAGCAAACCTATCATCTGGCAATTCAGTATAAAAGTTCCGTCCGCATCCGGATTCAAACCTAAATCTTTTAAACTAGGGATCCTTACAATACCAAAAAGTAATAAATCGTAGATATCGACAAAATAGCCTAATGCTGATATAATAACCGGAATAGAAAAGATATATTTCAGCTTGGAGGATAGCGGAAGTTGCTGCATGATTAAATTTTGATAAAAATATAAAAACTATTGATTTGTGAAATAATTATAACAAAAAAATCCTGAAATAAAATACAAATACACAACACCTAGTCTAATTACACAGATATTTAATAAATAACGTTTCACATATTAATTATTGGAGCTATATACCATAAACACATAAAATAATTACATCGCCCCCATAAAACCAAACAATAAACAGCTAAAAATATAAAAAAACACAAAACACCATATAAAATAAAGGGTTAAATTAAAAAATAAATACAGTATTATAATTTTTACCCCTATATTTGACATACCAAATACCTATAAATATGAAAATCGAGAAACACTGGATCATTTCTTTTGTTATTATCTGTATTATTTCATTAGGCGCATTAGCCGGAAGCAATACAGATCAAATTAATATGCAAAACTTTTTACCAGAAAGTAATATCAATAGTGCAGATACTGCCTGGATACTAACAGCATCGGGATTAGTACTGCTAATGACGCCCGGGCTTTCCTTCTTCTACGGTGGTATGGTAGGCAGAAAGAATATACTTTCTACCATGCTCCAAAGTTTTATTTCTCTCGGAGTGGTATCACTTATCTGGATTGTGGTAGGATTTTCACTATCCTTTGGGAGCTCCATAGGTTTCGAAATCAATGGTGTAAAATATAGTATCATAGGCAATCCTTTCGAGTATTTTTTCTTTGACGGCGTAAGCACTTTACCACATAAAAATCTGGCTTCCACAATTCCATTTCTTCTATTTGCATTATTTCAGATGAAATTCGCAGTTATTACTCCCGCACTGATTACCGGATCTTTTGCAGAAAGAGTTCGTTTCATTTCATATTTACTCTTCATTGTCCTTTTCAGCTTATTCATCTATACACCGCTATGCCATATGATTTGGTATCCGGATGGACTGCTGAATAAATACTTTGGCGTAAAAGACTTTGCCGGAGGTACTGTTGTACACATGAGTGCGGGCTTTGCAGCCCTTGCGGGCGCCATGGTTTTAGGAAAAAGGAAAAGACCACATCACGAGCCCTCCAATACCGCTTTTGTGTTACTTGGAACCGGGATGTTATGGTTTGGCTGGTTTGGTTTCAATGCCGGATCTGCATTAGCAGCCAACGCCACAGCAGCCCTGGCTTTTGGTACTACAACGATTGCTTCCGCATCTGCAATGATGACCTGGATATTCTTTGACCGCATAAACGGCAGAAAAGTTTCTGTATTAGGAGCTTGTATTGGAGCTGTTGTAGGACTTGTAGCTATAACACCTGCCGCAGGCTTTGTGAGCATCCGTGAAAGTTTATTTATAGGCTTTATCACAGCAATAATATCCAATACGATGGTAAACTGGAGCAAGCTAAAGCGAATTGACGATACACTCGATGTATTTGCCTGCCATGGTATCGGCGGAATCATGGGAATGATACTAACGGCTATTTTCGCACATGGTGACAATGCAAGCCTTTTACACGGTGGAATCAGCATTTTCTTACATCATATGACAGCTCTGATTCTTGTATCCCTATTCTCTTTCTTTGGCTCTCTGCTATTTTACAAAATATCGAATACCATAATACCACTAAGGGTATCCGAGGAGTCAGAAAAAATTGGACTGGATCTCTCACAACACGACGAACAACTTTGCTAAACTAAAACATAAAAAATCTCTCTTTAGCAATCCCAAAAACACTATTAAAATAAAGACACCTAAGTTTTATACTTAGGTGTCTTCTATATTTAGATTCTTTAATCGTTGAACTATGCCAATGCCTCTTCTTTTTTACGGGAAGGCAAATTCATCAGAACGATTGCAAAAAGTATAAGTGCAATACCTGTCCATTGAATAAGCAATACCTCTTCACCTAACAGAACAAAAGCCATAGTAACAGAAACCGGAAGCTCCAGAGAGGATACAATACTCCCCAATCCTAGCCCTGAATTCGGAAATCCTATATTAAATAAAATAGGAGGCAGAATTGTTCCGAAAACAGCTAAAAACAATCCATAAGTCCATAATATAGAATAATCGAACGGACGAATCCCTTCCATATTACTACTAAAATGAGTATAAATTCCTTTTAAAGCATCAAAATGCAATGGTCCTATCTGAGAGAAGAACAGGAAAGTAAAAACAATAACTGCACCTCCTAACAGCTGTATAAAACTTTTACGGAACGCAGGCAGATATGTTGCGATTGTATTAGAGGTAAACATAGTAAGCGTGTAAGATCCTGCTGCCATAAGTCCCCAAAAAACACCTCTGACATCCAGCTTTACATCCATATTAATAAGATTGGTCGCCAAAACAGTTCCGACAAGCACAATAATAGTCGCCAATACTTTACGGCCTGTAGGCAGTTTCTTGTTTATAAAACTTTCTACCACAACACTAAACCATACTGATTGCATCAATAATACAATTGCAATAGAAACATTAATATATTGTACTGACAGATAATAGAAAAGACTTGTCCCACCCAGAGAAGTCCCGGCAAGCATTAGTTTTCTTATATCTCCTTTTTTAGGTGCAGGAAGCTCTTTCTTTGATGCTACAGCCTGAATAACATTAAGAAGCAGAAGCCCGATAATCCCCCACATAAACTGTGAAGTAGTCACTTCTGCGGTTGTATAACCGTCATTGTATGCCAGTTTAACAAAGGTTGCCAGCATTCCATAAATACTAGCTCCTACTCCGACAAATAAAACACCCTTCAGTATATTTTTCTTCTCCATATTTTTTTCGTTACGCGGGCGCAAATTTACGCATTTAGTCTCAAAGAAATGTCAATATGTATATTATCATCTTTCGATAAATTTACATTATCACTCATGTTTCAGGCAATATCATAAAGAAAACAAAATAATACATCAATTAAAAAATCATTTTCATAAAAAAAACTCATTGCTATTAAATAAAAAACATTTATATTAGCATAAACAACTAATAACCACCAAATTATATTTATATGAGAAACATTTCTACTGCAGTAGCAATGCTATGGCTCTTAGCATTCTGTTACAGCTGCAGGTCTGCCGACCATTTTATGAGCAATGAACTAAATCCGGAAGCAACGCTTCAAAACAACAACCCACCCAATGTCTTCGAGTTACTACAAATTGGAAGTTCTAATTACGAAAGGACAAGATTAAGGCAGGTCCAGTTAAAATTCGACCACGCCACTACAGGCTATTACCTTCCTGCTGACAAATCTCTGAAACTAACATTGGAAAATACTCTACCCGCTTCAGACGGTGCCATGCCCAGCGTTGTAATTGGAACCAGAGTAAAAGACGGAAGCAACGTTGTTGAAATACCTCTGAAAGTCGGGGAAAACATAATCGCCCCTACACAGCATAAAGGCGGGATTATTTATCTTCGTTATGTATCCGAAAAAGGAAATACCACAGGAAAGGTAAAAATAACATTAGATCCGGCCAGCGGCTACATCAATCACCCTTATTATGAACTGGGAGTCACGAACATTACCGACTTCAAAAATCAGGTTGCCCAGTCAACTATTCAGGATGTTATGTTTAAATCCAAAGACATTATTGTAGTTGTAAATAAAGATAAAGTAGATAAGTATCTGATGCCGGACGCTTACAAAGGCTACCCTGTTTCTATACCAAACTGGCTTACAGCCTTCGACGGGATACTCGATGCTGAAATTCAGATTAGCGGACTAAACGCCAATGATCCAAATCCTCTTCACCAACCAATGAGTAATGGGGTAAAATACCTAATGACACAGGTAGGCACCGGATACATGTATGCAACAGACTGGGGTACCGGATTCAATGGCAATGATGAAGCTGCTATGGACCGACTACTTATGGAGACCAACCTTATCAATAATGGCTGGGGAATTTCCCATGAAATCGGACATCAAAATCAGCAGGGAGCCTATAAACCTTCTGAATACACAGAAACCACAGTTAACTTTTATACTTTCGCATCTGTACGCCATTTTCAGGGAAGCAACTGGCAAAAATGGACAGAAAATATCTGGGTAGACAAATTCCATAACGACTGGTTTAAACGTAACACCAGAGACTATTGGAGCGCAGATATTGGAACCGTATACCAAAATGTAAATGAAAGCCGACTGTTCTTTTTAGAACAATTACGGGTTCTTTTCGGGGACGATCTTATTAAAACACTCCACAGGATAACAAGAGAAGAAAAAGAAAGCGGGGGTGACAATGAAGCCAGAAAGTTCTATTTCTTACAGAAAATAGTTCAGATATCCGGTTATGACCTGCGTAATTTATACTCGAAATGGGGATTGGTTTTAGATTCATATTACCAGCAGAAATTAGACAGTATGATCAATAGTGGAAACTACCAAACTCCGCCTTGCAATGATAATCTTTATCTTGTAACTCCTTTCAGTAAACCATGTCCGGATCTTACCTTACCTCTTCCGCTGAAAGGAATAAGCACATCCTCTCCTCAACCGGATCTTATGCCGGCAAACCAATTAGCTTCCAAGAATCAGTACTGCGATTACAGCACAAAAACGGGAACTTTCACCGATCCACGGGACGGAAAATCTTATGCTTATAAAAAATACGGAAACAGTGAATGGTTTATGGAAAATCTTAACTGGGACGGATATGACGGCGTAAACGAAAACACTAGAAATACTATAGGAATAGCTAATCCGAATGACCCTACAGGGGCTATATACGGCAGATTCTATCCTACCAACAAAGCTACACAAGCCCAAACATGGTGCCCTACAGGATGGAGTGCTGCAAGTGATGCTAACTGGACTAGTCTTTTCAGTGCCATAACCTCTGAATATCAGGTAAGCTCTGCCCTACTCGGAAGCGCAATGAAATGTGGTGAAGATCGGGACAATAAAGCCGACGGACTATGGGCAATGGGACGTGGCAAAATTGACAATGTGAAAGCCAATCAGGTAGGCTTTAATGCCCTACCGGCTGGAGTGCTCAATTCCGGAACTATGGAATATGAGGCAAACGATACCCCCGGCACTAAGGCAAGTTTCCATATGCCAGAAGGAACATGGTACCATCAGGTATTGACCAACGGAAGCGATGCATGGAGTAAAACAAACAGAAACTCGGTACACAATGCCTCTATAAGATGCGTAAGACCTGCACAATAATTAATAATTTTATTATTTCAACAATGAAACCGCCTGATTTTAGGCGGTTTTTTTTAGCATGATATTCTCTTCCATACCTGTATTAAGATAACGTTTCTCCGGAATGCTCTGACTTTTCGTAATTATACACTTTATAGAGATAAAGTTCCTAAAGGAACTTCTCTTTATTACAATACAGTATATCTTTTACATAAATTTCATAATATGAGAAATAAGAAAGTTAGAAAAATGCTCCGGAGGAGCCTGATCTACACAAGAAAAGATGTATCAGAAAGTATATATTCCAGAAGAACACTATCTCACAACTGGAGTAATATTTTTCTATATCTCTATTAATTTACCTTAAACTTCACAAAAATAAAAAACCCACCTCTTAAAAGAGGCGGGTTATAATTAAGAAATGAATTCAGGATTATTTACCTTCTTCCATTTTTCTTTTCAATTCTGCAAGAGCATCGATGTCACCAAGAGTTGCTTTTTCTTCATTGTTATTGTTTGAAGAAATAGTCTTAGACTCTTTTACGTTCTTTCTTTCCTCTTCTCTGAAGATACCAGTGTGAGAAACTACAACTCTCTTGAATTCTTTGTTGAATTCAATTACTTTAAAGTCAGCTTCTTCACCTTTTTTGATCTTAGAACCATCTTCTTTCTCTAAAAGTCTTGCTGGAGCGAAAGCTTCAACCTCAGCATCTTCAAACTGTACATTAGCTCCTTTATCGAATACATCTACTGCTTTACCTGCATGTACAGTTCCTTCAGCATATTTAGTTTCGAATTTATCCCAAGGATTTTCTTGTAATTGCTTGTGACCTAAAGAAATTCTTCTGTTATCTAAGTCAAGTTCTAATACTACAACATCTAGAGTATCTCCTACGTTGCAGAACTCAGATGGATGCTTGATTTTCTTAGTCCAAGAAAGATCAGAGATATAGATTAGACCGTCGATACCTTCTTCTAACTCTACGAATACACCGAAGTTAGTGAAGTTTCTTACAGTACCTTTGTGCTGAGAACCTACAGGGTATTTTTCCTGGATGTTAGCCCATGGATCCTGAGTTAATTGCTTGATACCTAAAGAAATTTTTCTGTCTTCTCTGTCGATAGTTAATACTTCAGCTTCAACTTCATCACCGATTTTCACGAAATCACCTGCACTTCTTAAGTGAGTAGACCATGACATTTCAGATACGTGGATAAGACCTTCTACACCTGGAGCGATTTCAACGAAAGCACCGTAGTCAGCAAGAACTACTACTTTACCTTTTACTTTATCTCCAACTTTTAGGTTAGCATCTAAAGCATCCCAAGGGTGTGCTTCAAGCTGCTTCATACCTAACTGAATTCTTGTTTTCTCATCATCAAAGTCAAGGATAACCACTTTAACAGTTTGTCCATCTTCAAGAATTTCTGAAGGATGGTTAACTCTAGACCAAGAAAGGTCTGTAATGTGGATAAGACCGTCAACACCACCAAGGTCGATGAATACACCGTAAGAAGTAATGTTCTTAACAGTACCTTCAAGTACCTGACCTTTTTCAAGTTGAGCGATGATCTCTTTTTTCTGACCTTCGATATCAGCTTCGATAAGAGCTTTATGAGAAACAACAACGTTTTTGAATTCGTGGTTGATCTTAACAATTTTGAATTCCATTGTTTTACCTACAAACTGATCGTAATCTTTAATAGGCTTAACATCGATCTGAGAACCTGGTAAGAATGCTTCGATACCGAATACATCTACAATCATACCACCTTTAGTTCTAGATTTAACGAAACCGTTAACGATTTCTCCAGACTCGTGGTACTCATTTACTTTATCCCAAGCTCTAAGAGTTCTAGCTTTCTTGTGAGAAAGTTGTAACTGTCCAGACTTGTCTTCTCTTCTGTCAACCATTACTTCAACCTCGTCGCCTACTTGTAAACCTTGGTTGTAACGGAATTCGTTAAGAGAAATAACACCTTCAGATTTGAAGTTGATGTCAACAATCGCTTCTTTGTCTGTTAATCTTACTACTTTACCTACAAGAACGTCGTTATCTTCAAGATCGTTAAGAGATCCTTTGTAGATTTCTTCTAGTTCGTTCTTTTCTTTTCTGTCCTCTGCATTTAATCCACTTTCGAAAGATTCCCAGTCAAATTGTTCTGGTGCTACGTTTTGGTTCAAAAGAACCTCTGCTGAATTTGTCTCTTTTGACATTTTCTAAAAAATTTTGTATTCCGTCCTCCTCTGCTCTTTGGCTTAATGTGACTGCAGAAATTCCGGAAGTTGTTAAGTATTATATAATTACTTTGCCAAAGTTATACCCACAAAAAGTGGTGCAAAAATACAACTTTTTTATGATATAACCTTGTATTTTAAAGTTTTTTTACAGCAGAGTAATCAACTGAATTATAAGCTGATAAGAACATGAAAAAACCATTGTATTACTCCTAGCATCTGAGATCTCTTATTCATTGTAAATTAAACCATTCAACGCTTCCAAAAACATTCATTTTTGTAAATGATCTGAAATCTGAGTATTCAAAAACCTATCTTTGCAACATGAATTTAGAATCGATTTATAAAAAATTGCAGATTCAGGATATGAATCAGATGCAAAAATCTACATATAAAGCTACTGAAAACAAAAATGATGTAGTATTGCTCTCTCCTACAGGTTCAGGAAAAACACTGGCCTTCTTATTTCCTGTACTTCGAAATCTAAAAAAAGACAAGTCCGGGATCCAGGCCTTAGTTTTGGTACCGGCAAGAGAATTGGCATTACAGATAGAACAAGTATTCAAAGCAATGAAAACCGATTACAAAGTAACCGTTTGTTATGGAGGACACGATAAAAAGACAGAAGTAAACAGCCTAACCGAAGCTCCTGCTCTATTAATAGGAACACCGGGAAGAATTGCAGACCACCTTAGAAACAATAGTTTCAATCCTTCTTCAATCAGTACTTTGATTTTAGATGAATTCGATAAATCTCTTGAATTTGGCTTTCAGGAAGAAATGAGTTTCATTATAGAATCAATGAAAAATCTGTCTCAAAGGATTTTAACTTCTGCTACCGCAATGGAAGAAATCCCTGCTTTTACAGGATTAAAAGATGAAAAGACAATTGATTTTCTAAAACTAAGTGAGGTAAAGCCGGATATTCAGTTTAAAAAAGTTATTACTACCGCTGAAGAAAAGCTAGATGCTCTTTTCCATCTAATATGTAAAATAGGCAATAAAAGAACATTGATATTTTGCAACCACAGAGAGGCTGTGGACAGGATATCGGAGCTTTTAAAAGATAAAGGAATTGAAAGAGAGACTTTCCACGGTGGTATGGAACAGGATGAAAGAGAGCGGGCATTGCTAAAATTCCGTAATGACTCTACAAAAATCCTTATCACAACAGATCTAGCTGCGCGTGGACTCGATATTCCTGAGGTAGAATCTATAGTACATTACCAACTTCCACCTAAAGAAGATGCTTTTATTCACAGAAATGGGCGTACTGCAAGGATGAACGCTAAAGGTTTTGCTTACCTCATCATGAAAGAAGATGATAATTTTCCTTTTTTAGAAAAGGATATTCCCGTTGAAGATGTAGAAGGTGAAAACAAAATTCCACAGCAAACAGCTTTCCAGACCATTTATATCAGCGCTGGTAAAAAAGATAAAGTAAACAAGGTCGATATTGTTGGGTACCTCATCAAGAAGGGTGAATTGGAAAAAAATGATGTCGGACTAATTGAAGTAAAAGACACCACTTCTTATGTTGCAGTATCCAGAAAAAAAGTTTCAGCATTACTAAAGAAATTAGCTACCGAAAAGCTAAAAGGCAAAAAAGTAAAAATGGAAATAGCTTATTAAATATAAAAACCGCCCCTGTTGAGGCGGTTTTATTATGTTTATGTCTCGTCCTGAAAAAGGTTGACTAAAAAACATCAGAAATAGTTATCCTTATGAAATTAAAAAAAAGCCCATCCCCTGTACAAGAATACAGCGAGGGATTCAAAAGACAAGTTGTCTCCGAATATGAACGGGGATTATTTACTAAATCACAACTACAGACTCGATACAACATTCGAGGTAATTCCTGTATTTCCAGTTGGTTAGTAAAATATGGTAACTTTACTTATTCAAAGCAACTAAGTAAAGGCAGGCCTATGAAAGATCCACAAAAGCAAAAGATTAAAGAGCTTGAAGCAGCTTTAGCCAAAAAAGAGGAAGAACTTAAAGTGTTTCGGAAGTTCATAGAAATAGCTGAGCGTGAGCTAAAGATTGAAATTGTAAAAAAGTCTGGTTCCAATCAATCCCGGAAATAAGGCCATATACCACTCTTTCAACTGAAGATATTTGCCGATTGTTTGGATACAGTAAACAAGCATATTACAAAAGAACAAAACAGTTTAATTCTGGTAATAATCAGGAAAGAATTATAGAATTGGTCTTATCAATTCGTAAAAAGATGCCTAGGTTAGGCACCCGAAAACTTTATGCCTTACTTAAGAGTGATTTTAATAAGGAGAATATTCATATAGGAAGAGATCAGTTATTTAAGATTTTAAGATCAAATTATCTTTTAATTCCCCGAAGACATAGTTACTTTAAAACAACGAATTCCAGACACTGGATGAAGAAATATCCTAATATCATCAAAGAAAAAGAGCCAGAATTTTCAGAGAAGATATGGGTAGCAGATATTACCTATCTGAAAACTAAAGAGAGAAATTATTATCTTCATTTAATTACTGATGCTTATTCGAAGAAAATTGTAGGATACGAATTGAGTGACAATTTACAAACGAGCTCTACATTGAAAGCGTTAAAGCAAGCTGTAAAGAGTAGAATCTATAAACATCCTTTAATTCACCACTCAGACAGAGGCTTACAATATTGTAGTAAAGAATATATCGAGGTGCTAAAGAAAAATGATATTCTTATCAGTATGACCGAGAACTCTGATCCTTATGAAAATGCTGTAGCAGAAAGAGTAAATGGTATTCTGAAATATGAATTTGGATTGATTGATACTTTTGAAAATTTTAAAAATCTTTCACAGCAAATTGATCAGTCAATTTACTATTATAATAATTTAAGACCGCACTTTTCCTTGAATTACAACATTCCAAGTCAGGTACACATCAATAATAATGTGAAATTGAAAACTTATAAAAAACAAAATCAGAATAGAAAGATTCTACTCTGATTTAATATATTTGATTTATTAAACTAGTCAACCTTTTTCAGGACTAGTCA
>NZ_MAHX01000007.1 GCF_002023715.1 Elizabethkingia occulta | reverse complement strand
CGGGTACATAGAACGTTTTAAACGCCTTTATCGGGAAGCCGTATTGGATGCTTACCTGTTCTTTGATCTTGACCAGGTAAGAGAACTAACACAAGACTGGATGGAAGAATATAATCACAAAAGGCCACATGAATCACTTGGTAATCTTACACCTGTTGAGTATAAAATATTGGCTACTGAAAAGAAAAAGACTCAATTAATAGCTGTCTGAAATATGGGGTACTTACATGACGTATCACTATTTACACTATTAATATAGCTTTCTGCTGTTTCTAGTTCATTCTCTGCTTTTGAAACTAAGAATTTTTTATTTTCTAATATCTCATAAAATTCAGAATGAATCTTATGTAATTCTTCACTATTATTATAATGTTGTACTGATTCAATTAATTCTTTTAGAAAATCATCTAATACTAATAGTTCTTTTCTAAGAGTATTAAATAATAAATAGTACTCTTTATAAATTAGAATCGTGTTGTATTTGCTATAAACTAATTCCATATTTTTATTTTTTTATTAAAGCATCTGGTCTCAAACCAGATGCTTTTTCATTGTTATTGCTGAGTTGTACAAGAACACGAACAACCCGATGCATTATTCGAATTACTGTTATCAAGCCGTACATTATTTGCCAACTCGTAGCTTAGGGAGATGGCCATAAACCCTCCTCTTAATTGTCCTTTTTCCGTTTCCTTTAGAGTTTCCATTTTTTTAACCAACTCCTGGAATTTTTGATTTTTAGTTTCCATTGTAATTTGATTTAGAAAATTAAAAAATTAACATTTGCTTTAATAAAAGCTATATTTAAACATTCAGTACTTAATATGTGCACCTATCGAGTATCTTAAATGAAAAAATAATTCTGATTTTTTATAATCTCCCTCTAGTATCATTATCTGATTTTACTGAACCAGCTTTAATTTTATTTTTATTATCTAGCGTATATTGAACAGATATAAGAAAACCTCTTGTTTGCCACTTTTGATAAAAATCAAAATTAAAATCTTTATAATGGGAAATATTTTTATCTCTTTCAGTATTAAACAAATCCACTACTTTAAAAAGGGCTAATAGGTTTCCATTCATCAAAGTTTTTCTTATGGATATATCCATTCTGTATCTATTTGCTCCGGTAACATTTTTGTATTGATATTGGTGATAATAATTACTTGAAAGCTCTAGCAGAAGTGTTTTAGAATATTTTATCTGGGCATATATATTATTATAAAATGAAGCTC
Organism: Elizabethkingia occulta; assembly: GCF_002023715.1. GTDB lineage: Bacteria > Bacteroidota > Bacteroidia > Flavobacteriales > Weeksellaceae > Elizabethkingia > Elizabethkingia occulta. The sequence continues at coordinate 265,937 of NZ_MAHX01000007.1, read as the reverse complement.
CACTATTCTTCTTACCACTATCATTTGCTTTAAATGAATTATAGTAAACCCCACTGGAAATATTAGTAGTAAGCCACTTTGTTATATTTCCGTTGTAGGAATGGTCTATACCGGTTTCATAGTATTGTCCAAAATTTTGTGGCTGATAGAAATTGATCAAATCCTTATCTGTAAAGTATACTCCTAATATTGTGTTAATTGTTTTTCTACCATACGCAGAAAAAGAATGCTTTTTCATATTGTAACCAATTTCTATATCATCCAGATATAATGGTTGCAAATTAGGATTACCAATCATATATAGAAAATCATTCTGCTTAATGACAAAAGGATTTAAATCTCTAAATGAAGGTCTTGTAATACTCCTTTTATAGCTAAAAGAAAGGCTTTTTTCATTTTTTAAATCATACTTATAATATAGACTTGGAAAAAGTTTCGTATAATTTTGTTTTAATTCTTCGTTATTAAGATTATTATATCCTTTTATATTAGTATTCTCTATACGGAGTCCAGCTTTTATAAAATGTTTTCCAAATGTCTTGCTTATTGAAGCATAACCTGCCAGGATATTTTCTAGATTATTAAAATCCTGTTTTTGATTGAGGTCTTCTTTCCAAAAGCCACTTTCCAGATAATCAACCTTCAGCAAATTATCTCTTCTTATACTTCCAAATTTGACACCGGTATTCAAGTCCCATTTATTTCTAAATTTCTGATCCCAATCAAATTGACCGGTATAATAACTTGAAACAGAATTGGTTTTATAGAGATAATGATTATTCAAAGTAGAATTTGAGGGATATTCTGAGTATACATCATTAAAAGGTTGGGTATTATTTTTTCCGATATCTCCGATAAATTTCAGACTACTCCCTAAGCTATCAACTTTAAGAGCATAATTCATGGTTATATACCATAAATCCGAAGGTGTTTTAAACAAAGAAGAACCTTTACTATTCACAGTCTGATTATTTCCATTATAAATCTCCAGATTTTGAATTCCATCCAAAACAGTCTTATTTTTATTATAATAACCCTCAATACCAAATGAGCTTTTATTATTAGGGTAAAAAACACTACCTAAACGAAGTCCCAAATTATTATTAGAAAATTTCAAGTCTCCATTATTGATATTTTTTTGACCATTATTATAATTGAATATTCCTGTTGACCAACCATAATTTTGATTTTCATTATAAGAGACATCAGAATATAAATTCCATTTTTCATTTCCATAATTCAAATTTAACCCACTATTATACTGAGTTGCATTTTCCTTTCGAAAAGCGTAAGACATTTTATTAATTGAACGAAAACCTTTAGGATTATTCTTTAAAATAATATTTATAACTCCACCTGTGTTAGATGCATCTTGATCCACAGAACCCACATCTTGAATTTCGATTTTTTTAATATCTTCCGAACTTAGTCCGGAAAGATAATTATTGAGATCATTCCCGCTTAAATTTATCTTTCTGCCATTCACTAGTATTGTCGCAGCTCTATTTTTCAACAATACTATGCCTTCTGAATTTATACTTAGTTTAGGACTTTTTTGGAGTATATCCAATCCATTATTTCCTTTAGACAGAACACTATTCTCCACATTAAAATAAGTTTTATCTCCGATCTGTTGCACAACTTTCTTGTTTACAACAACTTCTTGTATAATCCTGTCATTATATTTGGTTAATCGAATACTTTCTATAGTATCTCCGTTAATATAAAAGTTATTGGTAAAAACCTTAATACCATTATCCAATATTTCTAAAATGTAGTTTCCTCTTTCCGGAACCTTTAGACTAAAGCTTCCTTTTTCGTCACTTATAGTAGCTTTCTTTATACTATCTCTTTTCACTATTATTTCGACATAAGAAATAGCTTCACCATTTTCTCCTATAATCTTTCCGGAAATACTTTGGGCGAAATATAAAATGCTTATTAAAAAGAAAAATAATATACTGAATCTAATTTTCATTTAAAATAATATTGTGATTATTTGCTAATCTAAAAATTAAATTCAACCAGAGTCATTTACAATTAATTAATTTTAATATTTATATTAATTATAAACTAACTATTATCAAATAATAGACAATTATTTCATATTTTATCTAGATAAATATATTTTTATTCAAAAATAAATTTGAAAAAATTAATAATATTATAGTGAATAATAAAAATAGTATAATACTTTGTTTTAATATAAATAACAGGTATTGAATCATTAAAAAAAGAACAAATTAATTATATATTTTATCAAAATCTACACTATTAATTAACAAAAAAACTCCTCTGCAGTTTAGACTACAGAGGAGTTTTATTTTAAAATATTTCTTTAGTTATGATTCTTTTACGGCTAATTCACGGGTCAGCCAGCCACTTTTACTTGCTGTAGCAATAGCGTATGGTGTGATCCAGAAAAGCGTAAAGGCGTAGAAAATACTATAGGTATAGGCCCAAAAGGCTTCAGGTGTGTTTTTATTTCTCTTCGCAAAGAAGAACGCTTGTACACTGGAGAAAATCAGTATGCCCAGTAATGTTGAACTAATGAATAACATCGTATGATTGATAATAAACCATAGCATTAATAACATTAGCGGATAGGACATAACCAGTTTCAGCCATTGCATACACAATAATATTCTGGTTCCTACTTTTGGCCCTTCGCGGAAATCACCAAAAGCAAATTTGCTCATCATTATATTTTCACGCACATTACTACGTTCCCAACGAATAAACATCTTATACAGGTTTTTATATCGTTTAGGAATATTAGTATATACATAAGCATTTCTCTGGAATAAGATATGATAACCTTGTTTCAGGATCATATTAGTCATAGCCCTGTCTTCACCTATATCAGACGGACGTCCCATAAATGTCTGGTTCACCCATTCATCCAGGCAGTTCATTACCTGTTCTCTACGGTATGCTGCCAAAGCTCCCGGTGTACACATTACAGATCCAAGCATACTTTGTGCGGAGCGGACAAATTCAAAACTAAATACAAAATTTACATTAAGCATTCTTGGGATTAGCTCCTTCTCATTGTTCAATACACGTACATTACCAGCTACTCCACCGCATTTTTCATTTACTACAAACGGGCTTGTCATATTACGGAGTGTATCTTTTTTTACAATAGAATCACTGTCTACAGTAATAAATATTTCTCCCGTACCCAACTGGAATCCACGGTGTAAAGCATGTCTTTTACCCATATTCCGGGGCTGCTGATAGGCCATTACTCTGTCCCCCAATTCCTCCTTAGCCTTCTTAATCCATGCCCATGTATCATCTTTACTACCATCGTCTACAGCTATAATCTGTACTTTTTCCTCCGGATAGTCGCTACTTGCCAAACTATGAAGTGTCTCATATACCAGTTTTCCTTCATTATACGCAGGAACAATAATAGTACAGGTAGGAAGCAAATCGTCTGATACAGAAGTAATAGGCTTATAGCGAAGGTATAAAACAAGTAAATAGGCCAGGAAGCATACTGCAACGCTTAAGAGGAATAGCCCTATTCCGATGATTACCATACCAAAGGAGCTGTTCATTTGTTGCCAGTGCAGATGTTCAAACTCTGGTTGTAATAGATATACGGCATATATTGAGCTGAACAACAATATAAACGTCACTGCAAGGATACCATATTCTATGGTTCCAAACCTCCCCTTTTTGACGGGTACAAAATCTTCTTTTCTGCGAATTAATGCTGATTTTAGAACAACATTTTTCTTAACGTGTAGTGTTTGTGTTTCTTTCATACATTCTATAAAAAAATTCCCTACTGGTATTCCTCTTCTTTTGATTAGCCGGAATATCAGTATCCAATAATTTATTATTTCAACTTTTGAAATTGGAAGCAAGGTTTCCCAAAAAACCTGCACACTCTTATTTTGTTGGAAAAGCCTTATTCTGAAACAGAATAAAAAGGTTTAAACTTTTAACAAAACAGAAGAGAATAGTTTTATATCATGTATTAATTGATAAGTATTATCATGAAGGAGACCAAAGTACGATCAGAATCCATACAGTATGATAACGTTAATTTTCGTTATTTATTGCTGCTCTAATGAAAACTTTGTGCCATTTTGACTGTCAAATCATTTAAAAAAAAATAAAATCTATCATTTATGAATAGTATTTGATTATTAGTACTTTATAATAGCAGATTACTTTGTAAGGTATTTGGGCTGGTATTTGATAGGGATATATGAAAATCGAAAGAATTTTAATAGGATATTTTTTGTAATTTTGTTCATTAGGTCACTATATGTTAAACGCTAAAATACAGTATAATAGCTTTTTTAATGATAAATTTTCATGGGTATTAGTTAATGCACATGGACAAATAAAGTTTCAAAAATATGCACAGAGTATTCTCTTATTTGTAACAAAATGAATAATAAAATATACTAAACAGTGGATATGGGCGTTATAATGTTGAAAAAAATTTATTAAATAGCTGAAAAATAATTTAGCATTCTTAACATTCAAATTACTCATAATTGTAAATCATTAGATAGATTCAAAACCTTAGTTTATCACTAAATAACATAGGTAATCTATATGCTTATACAACCTAAAAATAAAAGAAGATTATAAATATGAACAATCACCGAATAGCTGTTATAGGACAAGGATATGTAGGATTACCACTGGCACTGGAATTTGCAAAACATTTCCCGGTATACGGATTCGACGTTAATACAGACAGGGTAAAAGAGCTTAATTCCGGAAAAGACCGCACATTGGAAGCAGATCTTACATTGCTTTCCGAAGTGATTCATGAGGCTCAAAATTCTGATTTTTCCAAAGGCTATATTGCCTCCGCCTCCCTGGACACTATTAAGGATGCAAATATCTATATCGTAACCGTTCCAACACCTATTGATAAATTTAATGCTCCGGATCTGAGACCTTTGCTAAATGCAACCAAAATGCTGGCAGAGATTTTAAAGAAAGGTGACATTGTAATTTATGAATCTACCGTATATCCTGGTTGTACAGAAGAAGACTGTGTACCTGTTCTTGAAAATATCTCAGGATTAAAATACAACGAAGACTTTTTTGTAGGCTACTCACCTGAAAGAATTAATCCGGGAGACAAAGTAAATACACTTACAACTATAAAGAAAGTAACATCAGGTTCTACTCCGGAAATTGCTGAAATAGTAGATACACTTTATAAAAAAATTATAACGGCAGGAACTCACAAAGCTTCAAACATAAAAGTTGCCGAAGCTTCTAAAGCCATTGAAAATGCACAAAGAGATATTAATATTTCTTTTGTCAATGAACTGGCTCTTATCTTCGACAGAGTCGGAATTGATACCAATGATGTACTGGAAGCTGCCGGTACAAAATTCAATTTCCTGAAATATAAACCTGGTCTTGTAGGTGGACACTGTATCTCTGTAGACCCGTATTATCTGGCACATAAAGCTTCCCAGCTTGGCTATCACCCTCAGGTAATCCTTAGTGGAAGAAGGGTGAACAACTCTATGGCAGAATTTATTGCTTCAAAAGTCTTGAAATTAATGATTAAAAAGGGAATTTCTATTAGCAATGCCAATGTTCTTATTCTGGGAATTACTTTCAAGGAAAATTGCCCGGATGTCCGAAATACGAAAGTAGTAGACGTGTATAAAGAGTTGGAAGAATATGGCTTACATGTAGATATGTACGATCCATGGGCTGACCGCGATGAAGTGCTAGAAAAGTATAAAATCAGTATGCTGGAAAATATAGACTACAACAAAAAATATGATAGCATTGTTTTAGCCGTATCACATGATGAGTTTTTGACATTGGATTTAAATAAATTAAGAAAAGAAACATCGGTTGTATTCGACATAAAAGCAAAGCTGAACAGAGATATTGTAGATGCAAGGCTATAAGTATTCCTCATCTCTAAAAAAGTAAAAAACATATATTTTTAAGATCCCCTGAAATTTTTATTATCAGGGGATTTTTTATTTGTGCAATGTCTTTCTTGAGTTATGTATGGATGAACAGCTATTCAATAATTTGACTATAAAAAAACTCACAGATGAAGATTCTGTGAGTTTTTAGATTATTTATCCAGTATAGTATAAGAGCGATTAGCCTCTAATAAGTCTTAGTCATATCCGCAGGAACGATAAGGTTAAAATCTGTCGGTATATAATCTTTTTCGGGGACCCATAATTTGGGACTTTCTGATTCGAAAACAGAAATAACCGCAATTTTAAGATTAGGATTCTTTTGTTTCAGATACCAATAAATACCACCATACTCCTTACTGTGGTAGTTTCCATTGTAATGAATAAAAGTCTTTCCCGATTCTAAACTTTTGAAAATAGATTCTGCCATTGTAGCATCTTTAACAGCCTGAGCAGAAATAAAATTCATTACCTTCAGATCATCTGCATGATCTCCCATCATGGTTTTCATTTCCTTATACCCGGGAGTATCCAATGTTACTTTGATTGGTAAATCTGCGATATAGGTCTTCTCCTGAGCATTTAGTGTATTCAATGATTCAAGGCCTTGTTTGGCCACCTGAGAAGCATATTTTCTCGGAATATTTCCTGCCACAAATTTCAGATTTCTAATTTTTGCAAAATCCAAAAGCGGTTTGTAATCTGTTGTATAATTATTCCACAGACGGACTGAATCCTTCATGTTTTTAGAATCCAGCTTTCCTGCCAGATAACGGTCCAACTGCGGCTGATTATCTCTTTCGAACATCTCCGCTCCCAGAATCAGCTGTTTATTTTTCTGCTCATACAAGCCTTCTGTAAACTTCAGTTGTAACCAGTGAACAATCGAATTATTATGCAGTTCACCGAACAAAACCACATCGTAACCGGAAAGTTGTCTGACAATTTTCTCGGGTTTTACAACCTTTCCTTTTTTATTATAGAATTTGTAAGCATCAAACTGCTGAGCTTTTATTCCGCTAATACATACTATAGCAAAGGCAAAAAGTAGTTTTCTCATCTTTAAATAAATGTATAATTGAAATACCAATTTACAATAAAAAAGGCCGTTTTGAAATGCAATGATTCGTAACGGCCTCAACATTTAAATTTAGCTTAGTTATTTTATTTTTCCAGTTCCGTAACAAGGTCTTTCCATTCCTGTAATTCAGGAATTCCCGGTTTTCTCTTTCCGAAAAACTGTACAATGAACTCTCCATCTTTATTGAAGACCTCAACAGCATGAACCAGCCCGTCTTCTGTAGGCTTTTTCACGATCCATGCTTCCGCAATTTTTTCTGTATCCAGGTGAAGATTGAAATCAGGATCCATTACATTGATCCAGCTATTGTACCACAATACTTTGTTTACTTCTCCGGTATGGATCTGGATAATTCCACGATTTCCAACAAAAATCATTATCGGAAGTTTTCTTTCAGATGCAGTCTCAAGTAAGGCTACCACTTTAGCAGGATCAATTTTTGTTACAAATTCATCCGATGCCAGACGTAATGCCTGTGTTCTTGTTACACCATACTTTCTTGTCATAGCAAAGAAGTCATGAGTATCTTTCAGCTCCGACCACTCTTTACGAAAAGCCTCTACATCGATCTCAGCATCTGGTTTCTCGGCAGCCTTAGGTGCTAGTGCCTCAAATACAAATTCCTGAGTCTGAATATCAGCTTTGTATTTATCTGTAATGGTATCGAAAGCATGTGCATTACTGTCTTTCGTTAAATATATTTTGTGAAGTGCCAGTCCGTCTTTTCCAAAGAACTGTAAACTTTTCTTATCTCCTTCTACAACCGCAAAAGCATGCTTCCACGAATTCAGGAATATTCTAAGATCAATATCTTCTCCAACAAATAATTGTGCATGTGGGCTACTGAAATCGCCATTCAGATAAGTTCCTTTTCTTTCATGTACACATTCGTTGTTTCTGGTTAAAGCCATTACTTTACCAAGCTGTTCAGTATCGGTTAAAATTCCTGAAAAATCAGGATTCAAGACCGTAACACCTTCACCTATACAGGTTACCAGTAAATCGGCTTCGCTAACCCCTAATTGTTCTGCTGCATTTCTGATTCTAAGATGTGGAGTCTCTGCTTTCAGATTAGTCCACTTTTCTTTTAAATCTCCGGCTATTGTATTCATTATATTATTTTTTTAAGGTTAATATTGTATAGTTTCTTTTAACAGGACCTTCCCCGGTTTTACCAGGTATCCATTCTTCTTTTTGCGTTAGTTTAATTTGTACAAATCTGCTTTTACGGATTAATGCTTCTGCATCTTCATTATTATACAGCTGGAAGCCATATTGCGTAAAGGCAAGTCCCTCCATAAAATCTTTTTGCCCGAAGGTGAGAACAAAAGTTCCATTGTTTCTCAGTACTCTGTAAATTTCTTCTAAGAAAGCTTCCGGTTCTTTCCAGAAGTACAAGGTATTTACTGTGAAAATTTTATCAAAACTCTGCTCAACAAAGGGTATGTTCTGCCCGTCGTAAACAAAGAATTGTGACTGATTTTCGAATTTTATATTTTTTCTAAATGCCTGATCTCTCATTGTTTCGGAAATATCCAGTCCCGTATAATTAAGATCATCTGCCAATTTTAGTAATTGTTCCAGGTGTCCGGCATTGCCATGTCCTACTTCCAATATTCTGTCGGAATCGTCAAGTTCCAGAGCTGCAATACTTTCCATTGTCATGGAAATATTGGTTGTGTCCATCATCTCAGCGATTTCTATTCCCTTATCGCCCTGCGGATTGGCCAGATTTTTTGCCAGTAATTTCAGATCTTCTGTATTCATAGTTATCCAAAAATTATCATTGGTGTTTCGTTTACCGGATTTTTACATATTGTACACGGGAAGTTATAAGTATCGCTTATTCTTTCCTTTGTAAATACCTCATCGGGATTTCCATATGCAGCTACCCTGCCGTTTTTCATTAACAGAATTTTATCAGCAAACTGTGCCGCCAGGTTCAGGTCATGTAAGACTACTATTACGGAATTGGTCTTCCGCGTAAAGCTTTTCATACTCTCCAATGCACGGTACTGGTATTTTATATCCAGATTATTCAGTGGTTCATCCAGAAACAGAAGTTTATGAGCAACATCATTTTCAAGCTGAGCCATTACCCGTGAAAGGTGTACTCTTTGTTTTTCGCCTCCGGATAAAGTGTTATAATCTCTGTCTTTAAGATGAACAATATCGGTTTCCAACAACATCTTACTCATAGCATCCCAGTCTTCTTTTCTGGGCTGTCCATCAAAGTATGGATAGCGCCCCATCATCACAACGTCTTTTACCTTCAGAGGAATATCTGTGCTGTTATGCTGTGAAAACTTGGCTTTGTGCTTCGATAATTCGTGTATTCTCCAGTCTGTAATCTGTTTGTTTTTAAATAAAATCTGTTGTTTTTTATCTTGCTTGATCTCGTTTGCCAAAACACTCAACAAACTCGACTTTCCTGCTCCGTTAGGTCCTACAATTGCTAAAAACTCTCCATATTCTACAGACACATCTACGCCGTCCAGAATATGAAATTTCTTGTGCAGGTAATTTATACGATGTGCTTTTATCATTATAAAGACTTTTTATGTTTCATTAAAATTGCAATAAAAATTGGTCCACCCATTAATGCGGTCAGTATTCCAATTGGCAGTTCCGAAGGTGCTACTATGCTTCTGCTGAAAGTATCAGCTACCAATAACAGTACAGCTCCGAAGATCGCTGACAAAGGCAATATAAAGTAGTAATTAGATCTAAAAAGTAATCTGAGTATATAAGGGACAATTAGCCCTACAAATCCGATAGCTCCTGAGAAAGCAACACAGGTACCAACCATAAGTGCTGTAATTACTACAATCTGTTTTTTTAATTTCTCTACATTGACTCCCAAATGCTGTGCATCTTTTTCCCCTAACATCATTGCATTCAGTGCTTTTCCTTTTGGCATTAATATAAAGTAAGAAATAAGCAAAACGGCTAACAAAACAAGGTTCTTGGTCCAGGTAGCTGCTGCCAGACTTCCCAAATTCCAGAAAGTAAGGTCTCTAAGCTGGTCATCCTTCGATATATAAATAAGGAAACCGGTAATAGAGAAACCTATTGCTGTAATAGCCACACCTGTAAGAAGCATCATCACAATATTGGTTTTCCCGCCGCTTGTAGATATTTTGTATACCAAAAGCATAGAAAATAAGGCACCGACAAATGCCGATAAACCAACCAGTGAGAATTGTACTGCTTCCGGCAGGTAAGCCCTGAAACTACCACCCAGGATTATAGCGATTGCTGCCATAAGCGTAGCTCCGGATGTAAGTCCTATCAGATCTCCTGTTGCCAGGGGATTTTTGAATAGTCCCTGTAATGAGGTTCCCGATACTGCCAACATACTTCCTATTAATATAGCCATTATGATCCGGGAAAATCTTACATCCCAAATAATATATTTATCACTGAGTGAAAGGCTTTTGTCCTGAGTTATTACTTTATATAATACTGCAAACGGAGAATGTCCTCCAAAATCATATACCCCAACATAGAGGGCAATTACTACAAGTGCAACGAGTAAAAGCCCACCCGAAATAAGATAAAAATATAATTTATTTTGTGTTTTCAATTAGTAGTTTGTTTAGTTCTACTACTGCTTGCCCTAGTCTTGGGCCAAAGCTCGATGCTAAACCGCCGTCCATAGAGATAATCTTCTTGTTCTTCCCGGCGTTAGTTTGTGCAACTCCAGGCATTTTTAATACGGCCTCATTTCCTCCTGCTCCGGCTAATCCGCTTTTGAATAAGAATAAAATATCCGGATTGGCTTTTACAACGGCTTCAGGAGTAAGGGGTTTAAAATCGTCAAATTCATTAATTGCATTTTCACCGCCAGCCAATGTAATAATCTTTTCCATTGGAGTATTTTTTCCGGCTACCATCAAGTTATTTCCTCTTGCATAGATAAATAATACCTTAGGCTTTTTTGCTAAAGATTGTACCTGCTTCATATCGGCATCGATCTTATCATTCAGTTTCTGATAATCTGTATTACCAACAGCTTTGGCAATCTGTTCTATTAGTTTTTTTGTTCCGTCTACAGAAAATTCCTGCTGAAAAATATCTGCTTTAATCCCTGAAGATTTTATTTTACTTAATAATTCAGGATTCAAGTCTTTATCTGAAGCCAGAATTAAATTTGGATTAAGTGCCATGATAGGCTCAATCGTCATACTTCTTACGTGTCCCAAATCTTTAGCTGTTGCTTTTAGTGTTTCAGGATATGTACTGGTAACATCAGCTCCCACAATTTCACTTTCATATCCTAATGCACTTACGATCTCAGTAATTCCGCCACTTAAGCTTACTATCTTATTTGCAGATTTCGGATTTTCCGAGGTCTGTTCAGTTGCTCCACTGCTAAGCTTATCGGTTTCTTTCTTACAAGAATACAGGGCAAGCACTACGGATGCCATTAATATTGCTTTTTTCATACAGATTTAATTTTGTTCCTATCAAATTTTAATCTTCATACTGAACTCTTTGTTCATTTATATGATTTTACAATATTACACTTTTATTTAGAATTAATAAAAATAATATTTAATGATAAATTTCAGCCAATAAAAAAAGCGGTCCCAATGGAACCGCTTTATATATCATTTTTTAATTATTACCCTTCTATACTTGGGATGTTTACCACTTCATTGGTATCTTTTTCATAATCAATACCCGGAACATCAAATCCAAATAACTGGAAAAATTCTTTACGATAACCTTCGATATCACTGATTTCTCCTAGGTTTTCTGTAGAAATAGTTTCCCAAAGAGCTGCAACTTCTTTTTGTACGTCTTCACGCATTTCCCAGTCATCGATACGGATTCTTCCTTTATCATCTAGCAAAACTTCTCCGTTCTCTGTATACAATCTGTCAGCAAAAAGTCTCTGCATTTGCTCTATTGTACCTTCATGAATACCTTTTTCTTTCATTACTTTGTAAAGTAGAGAAATATAAAGTGGCACTACAGGAATTGCTGAACTGGATTGTGTAACCAAAGCCTTATTAACAGATACATAAGAAATACCGTTAAGGTCTTTCAGCATATCATTGATTGCTGTTACAGAACCTTCAAGATCATTTTTAGCCTGTCCAATAGTTCCGTTTCTGTAGATAGGGAAAGTTAATTCAGGGCCAATATAAGAATAAGCAACAGTCTTAACTCCATCAGCCAGAACACCGGCATTCTTAAGATCTTCGATCCAGAATTTCCAGTCTTCACCACCCATTACAGCGATAGTATTCTGAATATCTTCATCTTTATCTACCGGTTGGATGCTGATATCTGAAACAACACCTGTGTGGAAATCTACTGTTTTGTTAGTAAAAGCTTCTCCGATTGGCTTTAATACTGAAGCATAAGCCACTCCAGTTTTAGGATGCGTACGTCTTGGGGATGCCAAACTGTATATTACAAGATCAACCTGACCTAAATCTTTTTTAATAAGCTCAATTGTCTGTTGTTTTATCTCATCGGAGAAAGCATCACCATTAATACTTTTAGCATATAATCCTGCTGCAGCGGCTTCTTTTTCGAAAGCTGCAGAGTTATACCATCCGGCTGTAGCCAGTTTACCTTCTGATGGCGCTTTTTCGAAGAAAACACCTACAGTAGCTGCACCAGAACCAAAAGCTGCAGAAATTCTGGAAGATAAACCGAAACCTGTAGAAGCACCAATTACCAATACTTTCTTAGGCCCGTTTTTAATCTCACCTTTAGATTTTACATAATCAATCTGACTTTTTACATTCTGTAAAGCTCCTTCAGGGTGTGCTGTAAGGCAGATAAACCCTCTAACACGTGGTTGTATGATCATAGTTCTTAATTTTCAATTCTATTTAATGAATACAAATGTAGTGAGACATGACAAAATGCACAAATAATCTGTTAATACGGAGAATTATTTATTATAAATTTTCCATAATTCTTCCTGCAACATTACATCATAACGGCTTTTAATCAGGTTATAATTAGCCTGAAGCCAGTTATTACGAACTACGAAAAAGGTATAAGCGTCCATTAGTCCTTCTTTGTATTTTTCTTCTGATTTGTCAAAAGAAAGTTTTTGGTTTTCAAAATTTTGCTGCAAAAGTCTATATTTCTCTTCTGAGTTCTGGTACTGAATCTTAATGGACTTTAATGCTGCAACCAGATTACTGACTGTTTTTTCTTTTTCCAGATCGGCATTAATTTTATTAAGCTTTGCAATTTCTACATTGGATTTTACCTGCAGCTTGTTGAAAACAGGAATACTTAGATTAAAGTACACCTGTTGATTTTTGTTTTGGTTAAATTGATCTGAAAATGCTGTTGTAGGCTGATTGCCTCCCAGTACTTTACTATAAAAAGTAGACCACGAATACTGCCCGTTCAATGTTGGTAGGTAACCGCTTCTCTCTACTCTGATCTTCTCGGCAGAAACCTGGATTTCTTTTGCAGCAGCCAGATATGCCGGATTCTTTTCCAGCATTTCTTTTACAAAGTTTTCGTCTGAAAAGGCCAGAACAGAAGATGTATCCGTTGTATTCTGAACGAAATCTACATTGTCCGAAGTAATGGCTAATGCATTGAGCAGATTGTTTTTGGAAATTTCTTTCTGATTTTTAGCTGATACCCATTGTTCCTGCAAGGTTCCCATGTTGGCTTTTATATCATAGATATCACTTTTAGGTCTGTTCCCTATTTCCACTTCTTTTTCTGTTCTTTTAATTTGTTCTTCTACTCCATCCAGCTGAGTTTTCAATACTCCGAACCATGCCTTGTCATTCTGATACTGAAAGAACAATTGTATAACATTGAGTGCAATATCATTTTGCACTGCTTTCAGGCGGTAATCGGAACTTTCTTTATTCATTTTGCTTAGTGAAATATTCATGAAATTTCTCCAGTTGAATAATTCCCAATTAGCTGTTGCCGAGAATTGTGTCGTTCCTACATTCAGGGCTTCTCTTTGGTTGGTTCCGGGATTAATAGTTGAACCAAAGCTATAATTCTGGCTGGTATTAGCTGAAACGGAAGGCAGCAGCATTCCTTTGGATGCTGTTATTTCCTGTTTACGCTGGTCTACCTTCAGAATGCTTTGCTGCACTGTAGGGTGCTTACTTATAGCATAATCTACTGTTTTTTGCAGGTCCCATTCTTCGGTCTGCTGAGAAAACATAAAGGCTGATATACTAAGGAAAATAAGTTTTTTAAACATGATGATCGGTTTATTAATAATCAATAGGTCAATGGGTGAATAGTGAATTTTCTAACTTCTAACTTCTAACTTCTAACTTCTAATTTCTAACTTCTGATTTAGTTTCATTCGTATTTCAGGTACTTTACCAGTTCTACTTTGGTAGCTCTGTAGGCTTTGATACTTGTCACCAGGAATGTCAGCAGTAAGAGGATTACTAAGCTTAAAATATAGGGCCACCAAGGCATGTCGATACGGTACACAAATTCTTTCAGCCATTCGTTCATAAAATAATAACTAAACGGAATACTGATAAACACCGCCACTGTAGTAATCCAAAGAAATTTTCGGGTCAGGTCTCTTATCAATATAACATCAGATGCTCCCAATGTCTTTTTAATAGCTACATCTTTCAATTTTTGCTCTATCATCAAACTGGATAATGCAAATAATCCCAGAAGTGCTACAGATAATACTACAGAATTGAGAATCGAAAATAACAATCGTTGTTTTTTAAATTTGTCAAAAGTCCGGGCAAAATTCTTGTTCACAAAATTTCCTTCGAATGGATATCCTGGTTCTACTTCTGTTTCCCAGTATTTTTTTATGCGCTCTGTATTTTCTGTGATATTCTCTGGGGAAAGTTTTATCTGTAGATTGTTCATTTGGTTCTTAGTCCAGTACCTTTGATAATTAAAGAACATCATTGGGAAAACATCATATTGTACACTTCCGTAATGAAAGTTCTTTACAACACCTATAATAAGCATATTGTTGCTCTTATCATCCAATCCACTGGAAATTTCTTTACCTATAGCCTCTGATGGGCTCCAGTTCATCTTCTTCACAAAAGACTCATTTACAATTAATCCGCGTGCGGTATCTGTCGTCATCTTAGGATTCATCTCGCGACCTACAATAAACTTTATTTTATAAAATTTAAAATAATTAAAGTCAATGGCCCCAATTCCCGCAGATGTTGATTTTGTAGAGTCTCTTTTATATTTAGCACCCGATGAGCTGGTAATACCACCACCCATCGTATGTGATGATCCTGTAATGTCTATTACTCCGGGGAAGTGCTTTATTTTATCTCTGTAGCGTTCGTATTTCCTCTGATTGTAATTTTCATCTATAAAATTGGTTTTTTTAAAATTTATCTGAAAAACCTGATCTCCACTAAAGCCTAAGTCTTTATTCATCATATAATTTACCTGAGTGTATATAATCAATGAAGAAATAATAAAAAAAGAGGAAATAATCAGTTGTAATGATAAGATCGCATTGCGCAGCCAGATTCCATGCCTGCTTCGGGCAAAGTTTCCTTTAAGCGTTTGAATAGGCTTAAAATTGGAAAGATACAATGCCGGAATTATTCCGGAGAAGAAAGCAAAGGTGATTATAATGAGGAAAGTATAAAGATATACATGAATCCCTTCCACCCTGATTTCTTTCTTCAGAAACCTGCCGTATACAGGCAATAACAATTCTAATAAAACCAGAGAAATAATAAATGCAGTGATATAAACAATAAAAGCCTCCAATAAAAATTGCATTACTAATTTTCCTTTCGAGCTTCCCAAGGCTTTTCGCACTCCTACCTCCTTGGCTCTTTGGGAAGCCTGCGCTGTATTGAGATTGATAAAATTAATACCGGAAAGAACTAAAATAAGCCCCGCTAAAGTCATCAGAATTATAATAGATTTCTGATCACCTTTCATAATTCCCGAACCTTTGGCTTTAAGTTTCATATCACGGACATTAGTCAGATGAACTTTAATAGGATCTCTGTCATCTGCCCAACCGTATTTACTTCTGTCTGCTCTTTCGTTATCGTCATCCCATTTGGACAATTTTTCTTCAAGCTTAGTGATATCTGTATTGGGTTTCACTTTGAAAAAGCCATAAAAACTATAATTGGTCCAATTCTCATTATTATCAATATTGGATTGTCTAACTATAAAACCACTTCTGAATATTGTATTTTCAGCATCAGCAGGATTCTTGTAAATTGCTTGCACCACATATTTACTTCCATCGTTATCTGCCACCACAACTTTGCCGATACTGTTCAGATAATCTTTACCAAATAAAGCCTTGGCCGTATCTTCAGAAAGTGCTGCGGAATGTCTGTCTACTAAAATGTTATCATAACTACCTGCTACTTTAGGAAGCTGTATTACTTTAAAAAAGTCTTCACTGGCGGCAATTGGGGTAGTATAGACAGAGCGCCCATCAGCTATCAGTTTAGTTTTATCCTCTTCTCCTATATTAGCAACTACGGAATAATTCTCTATCTCTGAAAACATTTTCGGTGCTGTATGTAACAATGGATAATTGACATTGGAGGCATAATTATTTTTACTGGTCTGTAGTTCCACAAAATAAATATTCTCTTTATTCGGCACCCATTTCTCATAGGATTTCTCATCCTGCCAATTCAGAAATACCAGCAAGAAAATTGTTAACCCGATAGATAATCCTAAAAGGTTAATAATTGTTGTCAGCCAATTTTTATAATAATTGCTAAATGCTATTTTAATCCAGTTGTGTAACATAATCCGCTAATTGTTAATGATTAATTGTCAATGGTTAACTTTCTAATTTCGAACCTCTAACTTCGTAATTCGTACTTCATAATCCGTATCATTCGTATTTCAGGTATTTTACCAGTTCTACTTTTGTTGCTCTGTAAGCTTTAATACTTACGACAAGAAAAGTTAGCAGCAAAAGAATAGCTAAACTCACAATATAAGGCCACCATGGCATTTCAATGCGGTAGGCAAAATCTTTCAGCCATTCGTTCATAAAATAATAACTTATCGGTATACTTATTAATACCGCTATTGCTGTGATCCAAAGAAATTTCTTTGTCAGATCTTTTATCAGTACTCCGTCTGATGCTCCCAATGTCTTTTTAATCGCTACATCTTTGAGTTTTTGTTCTATAATCAGACTGGACAATGCAAATAGTCCTAAAAGGGCAACAACCAAAACAACAGAATTTAGAATAGAGAATAATAGGCGTTGCTTTTTATATTTGTCAAAAGTCTTGGCGAAATTTTTATTGACAAAATTACCTTCAAAAGGATAGCCTGGCTCTACCTGAGTTTCCCAATATTTTTTGATACGTTGAATATTTTGAGAGATATTGTCCCCTGAAAGTTTAATCTGCAGATTATTCATTTGGTTTTTAGTCCAGTACCTTTGGTAATTAAAGAACATGACCGGAGAAATTTCATTTTTTACTCCACCATAATGGAAATCCTTCACCACTCCTATAATCAACAAATTATTACTCTTTTCAGATAGTCCGCTTGATATTTCTTTACCAATAGCTTCTGCAGGTTTCCAGCCCATACTTTTTACAAAAGCTTCATTAACTACGAGTCCATTCACTGTATCTGTAGCCAATTTGGGATTAATATCTCTGCCTGCAACCAATCTTAGTTTATAAAAACTGAAATAATTAAAATCTATAGCTCCGATTCCGGCAGATGTGGTTTTTGTAGAGTCCCTTTTATCTTTTGCACCTGCAAAATTCCTAAGACCATTACCAATACTTTGTGATGAACCGGTAATATCCAATACTCCGGGAAAATGCTTTATCTGGTCTCTGTACAATTCATATTTTCTCTGATTATAGTTGCCATCTTTAAAATTTGTCTTTTTAAAGCTGATCTCAAATACCTGATCCCCATTAAAACCTAAATCTTTATCCATCATATAGTTTACCTGTTTATAAATAATCAATGATGAAATAATAAAAAATGATGAAATAATAAGCTGTAATGACAAAATAAGATTTCGTAACCATATACCATGCTTACTGCCTGCAAAATTTCCTTTCAGCGTCTGAATAGGCTTAAATCCTGAAAGATAAAGCGCTGGAATAATTCCGGAAACAAGGGTGAAAATGAGGACAATAAAAACTGCATATAAATAGACCTGAAATCCCTGTATTTTTATCTCTTTCCCCAAATACTTTCCGTAGATTGGTAAAAGCAATTCCAGTACAACCATAGAGATCACAAATGCTGTGGCATACATGATAAGGGTTTCTAACAAAAACTGAACTATTATTTTTCTTTTAGAACTTCCCAAAGCCTTTCTTACACCTACTTCTTTAGCACGTTGTGAAGCTTGCGCTGTATTGAGATTAATGAAATTAATTCCGGAAAGAACTAAAATAAGGCCTGATAATGACATCAGAATAATAATAGATTTTTTATCGCCCTTCATCACTCCCCATCCTTTAGCATCGAGCTTCATATTTCTGATATTAGTCAAATGAGCTTTGATATGATCTCCGTTATCTCCCCATCCATTTTTTCGATTCTCAATTCTTTCATGATCATCATCCCATTTGGAGAGCTTTTCTTCCAGTTTAGCTAAATCCGTATTAGGCTTTACTTTAAAGAAACCATAGTAACTATAGTTGGTCCAGCTCTCTTTGCTGTCGTTAACAAAAGCATCACGGACTACAAACCCGCCCCGGAATATTGTATTTTCGGATTCTTCGGGGTTCTTATAAATTGCATGTACAACATATTTGCTGCCTTCATTATCCAGCACCACTGTTTTCCCGATACTATGAAGGTAATCTTTACCAAATAAAGCCTTGGCAGTATCTTCGGAAAGAGCTATAGATGTATTGTCTAAAAGAATATTTTCATAGCTCCCAGCTAGTTTGGGAAACTGTAGTACTTTAAAGAAATTTTCGGTTGCAAAAATGGGAGTAGTATAAACAGAATGTCCTTCTGTGGTTAGTTTGTTTTTAACATCCATCCACATATTGACTACTGTATATGTCTCTATTTCCGGAAATGTCTTAGGAGAAGTATACAAAAGTGGATAATTGACCTGAGAAACATAGCTATCCTTACCGTTTTGTAATTCTATTAAATATACATTTTCCCCATTCGGAACCCATTTCTCATAAGATTTCTCATCCTGCCAATTTAGAAATACTAACAAAAATATCACCAACCCGACAGATAAACCTAAAAGATTAATAAGGCTTGTCAGCCAATTTTTTTTATAATTTGTAAATGCTATTTTTATCCAGTTGCGTAACATAATTAGCTAATTGTTAATGATTAATTGTCAATGGTAAATTTTAGTAATTCAAACTTCTAACTTCGTAATTCTAATTTCGTACTTAGCATTATTCGTATTTCAAATATTTTATCAGTTCTACTTTGGTTGCCCTGTAGGCTTTGATACTTACCACAAGAATTGTCAGCAATAAAAGGATTGCCAAGCTTAAAATATATGGCCACCACGGCATTTCTATACGATAAGCAAAACCTTTCAACCATTCATTCATAAAGTAGTAACTAACCGGAATACTAATTAAAACAGCTATCAGTGTTATCCAAAGGAATTTCTTAGTCAGATCCTTTATCAGTATACTGTCTGATGCACCTAATGTTTTCTTAATGGCAACATCCTTCAGCTTTTGTTCTATCATTAAGCTGGATAGTGCAAACAGTCCTAAAAGAGCTACTAACAGAACGATAGCATTCAGAATCGAAAACAAAGTGCGCTGTTTTTCATACTTCTCAAAGGTTCTGGCAAACTGTTTATTGACAAATTCTCCTCGGAACGGATATCCCGGTTCTACTTCTGTTTCCCAATATTTTTTGATTCTGGTCAGATTTTCATTGATATTTTCACCGGATAATTTGATTTGTAAACTGATTAGATTATTTCTGGTCCAGTACCTATCGTAATTAAAAAACATTATCGGGTCAATTTTATACTGTACATCAGCAAAATTCATATCCTTTACAACCCCGATTATGACCATGTTTCGGGCTTTACTATCCGTATTACTTGTCATTTCTTTACCAATGGCTTCCTGATTATTCCATCCTATTTTTTGGACAAAGGCTTCATTTACTACAATTGCCTTTGTTGTATCTGTAGTTAATTTTGGATTAAAATCTCTTCCCGAAAGGAATTTAATTTTATAAAACTTTGTAAAGTTCAGATCTATAGCACCTACACCAACATCCACGGACTTTGTAGAATCTCTTTTATACTTAATGCCTGTTGTACTGTTAACACCGTTTCCTAAAGTCTGAGAAGACCCTGTAACATCTATGACACCAGGAAAGTGTTTTATCTTCTCACTATACAACTGGTACTTCTTCATATTATAATTATTTTCCCAAGATATTTTATTAAAATTAAGCTGGTAAACCTGTTCACCATGAAAGCCTAAATCTTTCTGCATCATATGATCAACCTGCTTATAGACAACGAAAGAGGATATAATAAAAAATGAAGAAATAATAATTTGCAAGGTCAAAATAGAATTACGTAACCATATACCATGTTTACTTCTGGAAAAGTTCCCTTTAAGTGTTTGAATTGGCTTGAAACCGGAAAGATATATTGCAGGAACAATTCCGGAAATAAATGCAAATACAGAGACAATTAATACTGTATACAGATAAACAACAGGATCACCTATCTTTATTATCTTGTTGAGAAATTTACCGTAAAGAGGTAATAAAAGCTCCAGAAGAATCAGTGATATAAAGAATGCAGTGATATAAATTATAAAGGTCTCCAGTAAGAATTGTATAACCAATTGTCCTTTGGAACTCCCAAATGATTTTCGAATGCCTACTTCTTTTGCTCTTTGTGATGCCTGAGCTGTATTGAGATTGATAAAATTAATAGCAGAAAGTATCATAATAAGCCCTGATAAGGACAGCAAAATCAAGATTGATTTTTTGTCTGTACCTTCAAGCCCACCACTTTTAGCATCCAGCCTCATTTTTTTTATGTTTACCAGGCGTATTTCTATTGGACTTTTCATTTCTGGCCAGCCTGACTGTTTAAGCTCAATATTTTGCTGTCTTGTCTGTATTGCAGATAGTTTTTTCTCCAGTTCCGAAATATTTGTACCTGGCTTTACACGGAAAAAACCAAAGAAGCTGTTATTACTCCATACATTTTTATTAGAATCTATATTAGAATTTCTTACGACGAAGCCGGGTCTGAAAATAGTATTCTCTTCTTCTGCAGGAAGTTTGTAAATAGCCTGTACAACAGCTTTTTTACCGCTTTCATCTTTTGTAACGGTCTTTCCAATACTCTCTTTGTAGCTATCCCCGAAAAGCTGTTTTGCAACATCTTCGGATAATGCTATTGAATTTTCATCCACAAAAAGATTATTATAGCTACCCGCTACGAGAGGAAAAGGAAGAACCTTGAAGAAACCTTCTGATACTTCAGCAGAGCTATTATAACTGGAATGACCGTCCGTTAAAAGTCGGGATTTATTGTTTGCCCAATAATTAATCACTGAAAAATTCTGAATCTCCGGGAATGTTTTTGATGGCACTTCCAGAAAAGGATAGCTGCATACAGCATTAAAATCTTTGTGATCAAAAACTCTTTCGACATAATACACATTATCTCCTTCAGGCACCCATTTTTCATAGGATTTTTCGTCCTGCCAATTCAGGAATACCAACAGGAATACAGTTAGCCCCACAGACAGCCCCAAAAGGTTGATAAGGGTAGTAAGCCAGTTCTTTTTATAATTGCTAAATGCTATTTTAATCCAGTTTTTAAACATAATTACCTAATGGTTAATGATTAATTATAAGTCGTTAATTTTCTAACCTCTAAATTCTAAATTCGTAATTCTAACTTCTAACTTCGTACTTACTATCATTCGTATTTCAGATACTTCACCAAATCTACTTTGGTCGCACGGTATGCTTTAATACTCACAACAAAGAAGGTTAGCAACAGTAGGATTACAAAACTCAGAACATACGGCCACCAGGGCATCTCAATCCGATAAGCAAAGTCTTTCAGCCATTCATTCATAAAGTAATAACTAATTGGTATACTAATTAGTACTGCTAATGCTGTCAGCCATAAGTATCTCTTCGTAAGATCTCTTATCAATATGCTATCCGAAGCTCCCATTGTTTTTTTGATAGCCACTTCTTTTAATTTCTGATCAATCATCAGGCTGGATAAGGCAAAGAGTCCTGATAATGCGACAACCAAAACCACAGAATTTAAAATAGAAAAAAGAATTTTTTGTTTTTCATATTTAGTAAATGTTCTTGCAAAAGATTTGTCTACAAATGTATACTCGAATGGATATCCGGGTTCTGCTTTTGTATTCCAGAATTCTTCAATACGTTTTATAGTCCCGTTAATGTCATTACCTGAAAGTTTGATTTGCAAACCTGTCAGGCTATTTTTAATATAGGTTCTGTCGTAGTTATAGAATAATATTGGATCTATAGGCTTGTCTACACCTGTTACATAGAAGTCTTTAACAACACCGAGAATTTTATATTTTTTCTTGCCATCCCAGCCTGGATATACTTCTTTTCCTAAGGCCTGTTGATTGTTCCATCCCATCATTTTCACAAATGTTTCGTTGGCTACCGCTCCGGAAATCGTATCTGAAGTTTTATGAATATCAATATTTCTTCCGCTTGCAAATTTTATTTTGTAAAACTGAAAATAATTATAATCTATCCCACCATTTCCTACATTATTAATATTCTTGGTAGTGTCCAGAACATTTTTCACAGATGATGAATTTCTTACACCATTACCTAATGAAAGAACAGATCCTGTAATCTCCTGAACTCCGGATATTTTAGATATTTCCGCCTTTAGTCTCAGGTATTTTTTATAATTATAATCGTCTCTGTAATTGGTTTTTTTAAAATCTATCTGAACAACCTGATCTCCCTTGAATCCCAGATCCTTATTTAACATATACTGAACCTGGCTATGAATTATAAAAGAACAGACAATAAAGAATGAAGAAATAATCAACTGCAGTGTAAGGATAGAGTTTCTTAGCCATACACCATGCTTACTTCTGGAGAAATTTCCCTTTAGTGTATTAATAGGTTGGAAGTTCGATAAATAAAGAGCTGGTATAATACCGGATAAAAATATAAACAGAAGCAATAAAAGCGCTGAATAGACTATAACATTGGTATTATCCATACTTATTTCTTTTCCTAAAAATTTATTGTAAGAGGGAAGTAAAAATTCTATTACAACAAAAGACAATAAATAGGCTACAATACAGACTATTGCATTCTCGAATAAAAACTGAAGAATAACTCCGAATCTGGAATCTCCTATGGCTTTTCTTACTCCTACTTCTTTTGCTCGTTGAGAAGCCTGAGCTGTTTTCAGATTAATCAGATTAATTCCGGATAGTGTAAGAATAAGAGCTGACAGGCTTAATAAGATTAGAATAGATTTTTTATCTCCTTTTTCAATTCCTTCACTCTTTGCATCCAATTTCATGGTATTTAAAGGAACAAGAGAAACGAGTGTTTTATCTTTTTCATCATACTTTTCACGCCATTTCTCAGAATTCTTTTTCTCCTCTACAGCCATCTGATCTGTAAGCTTTTTTTCCAGATTTTTGATATCAGTTTCAGGTTTTACTTTAAAAAAACCTATATAGCTATAATTACTCCAACCATTAGCATTATCAAGTCCCGGCGTCTTAATAATATAATCGGATTTAAATACACTATTATTATCCGTATACTTATATACAGCCGTTACAACATACGATTTATTATCACTATCTTTTTTTATTACCTTACCTATACAGTTTTTATATTCTGTACCGAAAAGCATCTTCGCTGTTTTTTCGGAAAGAGCTATTTTATTTTCATCGCTAATAGCATTTTTAAAGCTTCCTGCTATTGCTTCATGAGGAAAGAATTCGAAATAGGAATCTATAGCGCTAGCCTCCTCAGCATAAGCAGATTTGTCTTTATAAATTAGTTTATATTTCCCTTTCCAAATACCGGCTATAGTATAATCTTCTATCTCACTGAACTTTTCTTTGGAAACATATAACTCTGGATAGCTTGATACTGCCATATATCCAAAAATGGCATTATTATTTTCTACCAAATAGATATTCTCCTTACCCGGCACCCAGCTTTCATAACTTTTCTCGTCCTGCCAGTTTAGAAATATCAAAATGAAAACAGTAAACCCAACAGTTAATCCTAAAAGATTAATTAGTGTTGAAACCCAGTTTCTTTTGTAGTTCGTAAATGCTATTTTTAGCCAGTTCTGTATCAATGGTTAATTATTAATGGTTAATTTTCTAACTTCGTATTTCGTAATGGTCAATTATGAATGATTAATTTTCCAACCTCTAATTTCTAAATTCGTAATTCTAACTTCTAACCTCGTACTTACTATCATTCGTATTTAAGATACTTCACCAAATCTACTTTGGTCGCACGGTATGCTTTAATACTCACAACAAAGAAGGTTAGCAACAGTAGGATTACCAGACTCATAACATATGGCCACCACGGCATCTCAATCCGGTAGGCAAAGTCTTTCAGCCATTCATTCATAAAGTAATAACTCAATGGAATACTTAAGAATACTGCCAGTGTAGCAATCAAAAGAAATCTTTTTGTCAGATCTTTTATCAGTATACTATCCGATGCTCCCAATGTTTTTTTGATGGCTACATCTTTCAGCTTCTGATCAATCATTAAAGAAGATAAAGCAAACAATCCTAACAGTGCTACAACAAGCACCATAGCATTGAGAATACTGAATAGTAATCTCTGTTTTTTGTAACTATCATATGTTTTAGCAAATTGTTTATTAAGAAACTGATACTGAAACGGATACCCCGGTTCTATTTCTTTCTGCCAGTAATCCTGGATGTTACTTATGGTTTCCGGTATATTATCACCGGAAAGCTTTACCATAATATTATTGATATTACTTTTATTCCAGTTACGTCCATAGTTGAAATAAATAACAGACGCTACCTTATTGGCAACACTTTCCTGATTGTAATCCTGTGCTACACCTACAATTTTATATCTTATACTATCAAATCCCGGACGTACTTCTTTTCCTATAGCCTCTTTGGGAGTCCAGCCCATTTCTTTGATAAAAGCCTGATTCACAATTGTAGAGGATAATGTGTCTGAAGATAATTTTGGATCGAAGTCCCGGCCTTCTACAATTTTTATTTCAAAAAATTTAAAAAAGTTAAGGTCTACAGATCCATGGTTAGCCATAATACTTTTGTTCATATAGTTAACATTTGAATTTCCGGCACTCCCCATTCCCATACGTTGCTTGGTGTAAGTAACACCTTCTACACCTTTTATTTTTGGAAGCTGCTGTCTGAGCAATTCATATTTTTGATAGGGTTTGTCAACTTGTTTCAGAAAATCAATATTAATGACCTGATCACCATTGAACCCCAGATTTTTATTCAGCATATGATTAACCTGAGCATTGATAATTAATATTGATATAATAAAGAATGACGAAATCACAAGCTGTATTGTCAGGATACCGTTTCTAAGCCATATACCATGTTTACTTCTGGAAAAATTACCTTTAAGCGTATTAATCGGTTTGAAATTCGCCAGATAAACAGCCGGAATAAGTCCTGAAACTATACTAGTAATAAGCAACATTACAAGTGAATAGATAAAGACATTAGCATTAGATAACTTGATCTCTTTACCCAGAAATTTATTATAAGCCGGCAATAGTATTTCTGCAAAAGCTGTTGCCAACAAATAAGCAGTCATGCATATAAGTAATGTCTCCAATAAAAACTGACCTGTTAACTGCCAGGTTGTTCCACCCATTACACGACGTACACCTACTTCTTTCGCACGCTGCGAGGCTTGTGCTGTCTTTAGATTAATAAAATTAATAGCAGATAATAATACAATGATAACTGAAAGTCCCAACAGTATATAAATATTCTTTTTATCTGCTTTTTCCAAACCTCCACCCTTGGCCTCGAGTTTCATTCTGTCCAGCCTTGTGATAAAGAGCTCTGCTTTACCACCAATTGCAGCTTCATATTCCTGAACTGTTTTATTCATGATCTTCATATCCTTGGCAACCTTGTAGTCGTAAAGCATTTTATTAAGATCTGTATTTACCTTTGTGATATC
This sequence comes from Elizabethkingia occulta, assembly GCF_002023715.1. Taxonomy (GTDB): domain Bacteria; phylum Bacteroidota; class Bacteroidia; order Flavobacteriales; family Weeksellaceae; genus Elizabethkingia; species Elizabethkingia occulta. Next base: position 239,747 of record NZ_MAHX01000007.1, on the reverse strand, counting down.
CGCATTGGGCTTTATCATAAAAAAGCCTGCATAATTATAATCTCCCCAATTTTCTTCATTTCCGTTCAGAAACCCATCTCTTACAAGTAGTCCTGGCTTAATGACCGAATTTCCTTTTGGGAGTTCATATACGGCAGCAATAACATATTTATTCTGGTCGGATACGATTGTTTTACCTACAGCATCCTGATAATTATTACCAAATAGCTGTTGAGCTGTTTCTGCAGAAATAGCAGCAACATGAGTATTTTTAAAAATATCTTTATAGGAACCGGCAAGCTTTTTAAAAGGAAAAAATCTGAAAAAACTGTCTGATGTTGTATATTTTACAGGATTGGAAACCTTAGAACCGAAACTAACACGCTCATTATTTTGAAAAGGATTTATTAGAAGATAGTCCTGAATACCGCTTACTTTTTCCTTTCCATAACGCATTTCTGCCTGAGTAGAAGAACTCCAGATACCAAAATTTTTCCCCATCCCGTTTTCCAGAAAATAGATATTTTCTTTACCGGGATTCCATACTTCATATGATTCTTCATCCTGCCAGTGCATCAGGATGAGCATAAAGCCAGTAAGCCCAATCGTTAACCCAAACAGATTGATTACTGTAGAAAGCCAGTTCTTTTTGTATTGTGTAAATGCTATTTTCAGCCAGTTCTTTAACATAATTACCTAATGGTTAATAGATTAATTGTAAATGGTTAACTCTCTAACCTCTAATTTCTAAATTTGTAATTCTAACTTCTAACTTCGTATTTCGTACTTAGCATTATTCGTATTTCAGGTATTTTACCAGCTCTACTTTGGTAGCGCGGTATGCTTTTATACTCACCACCAGAAATGTCAGTAACAACAGAATTACCAAGCTCAGAATATATGGCCACCAAGGCATCTCTATACGATAAGCAAAGTCTTTCAGCCATTCATTCATGAAGTAGTAGCTGATCGGAATACTAACTAAAACAGCTATTAGAGTTATCCAAAGGAATTTCTTAGTCAGATCTTTTATCAGTGTGCTATCTGATGCTCCCAATGCTTTTTTAATAGCGACATCCTTCAGTTTTTGTTCAATCATTAAAGATGATAAAGCGAAAAGCCCCAGTAGCGCTATTATTAAAACCATTGTATTTAAGATATTAAAAAGAGTCTGCTGTTTCTGGTATTTCACAAAGGTTTTAGCAAATTTTTTATTGATGAAATCACCGTTAAAAGGATAACCGGGCTCTATATTTTTCTCCCAATAGGATTTTACTCTTTGCTGAGTGGATAACATATTATTTGGATCGAATCCTAAAATAACTCTGTTAAGGTCATAACGCTTCCAATCGGTTTCTCTGTAATGAAAAAATATCATAGGCTCTATTTCAGCTCTTGGATTAAACACATTAAAGTCTTTAACTATTCCTACAATATTATATTTTATAGTATCGAATCCCGGTGCAACCTGATGATTAAAAACTTCATTATTTTTCCATCCAAATTTTCGTACAAAAGCTTCATTGACAATAGCTGAATTAATAGTATCCGATGATAACTTTGGAGAAAGAAATCTACCTGCAAGCAATTTTACTTTCATAGCTTCTAAAAATCCAAAATCCAAAGAACCATGCTGCGCCTCAACCGATTCATTATGCCAGTCTACGTTGGAAGTATTACGGCCATTATATCCTGGTAAAGCTTCACCAAAAGTCACACTTTTGACCCCTTCTATTTTTTTCAGTTCGGATTTTAGAAGCTCATATTTCATCCATGGCTTTTTAGAATCCTGATTAAAATTGATTGTATATAACTGATTCCCATCGAAGCCCAGATCTTTATTCATCATGTAGGTAACCTGATTATTGATAATAAAGCTGCCGATAATAAAGAATGAAGAAATAACCAATTGAAGTCCTAAAATTGAATTTCTGAGCCAAATACCATTTTTGCTGCGTGCAAAATTTCCTTTCAGTGTATCTATGGCTTTGAAGTTAGACAGATATAAAGCCGGAATGCTCCCTGATACTAACGAAATCGCAATAACAATAACCATTGAGTATAAATAAAAGTCATTTTGAAAATGAATTTCTTTATTTAAAAACTTACCAAAAAATGGCAATGCAGCTTCTGTAAGGGCTAATGAAAATAAATAAGCAGCAAACGTGATTATAAAGGTTTCGAGTAAAAATTGCCCAATCAGCTGTGATTTGCTACTTCCCAGGGCTTTTCTTACGCCTATTTCTTTAGCCCGTTGTGAAGCCTGAGCGGTTTTCAGATTAATGAAATTAATGGCTGACATCAGCAGTAACAATACAGATAAACTAAATAAAATAAGAATAAGCTTATAGTCCCCACCACCAAACCAGGAAGCTTTGGCATGCAATTTCATTTTATCCAATCGGGTAAATTCTACATTATTAGGCCCATAGAGTTCCAAATACTTTTCAGCACTCATACCTTTATCACCAAACATTTTCGCTCGATATTCAAAAATATCTTTTACTACCTTCTGACGTACAGCTTCAGTGGATGCATTGTCTTTGAACAGGAAGAAACATCCATAACTATTATTTCCCCACCCGTCTCCCGGATCCTTTACAGCATTTGCATACTGTTTTGAAAGAAATATAAATTCAGGATTAATTTCTGTATTTCCTTTTGGCAACTCATAAACTGCTGTTACTACAAGTTGATTATTCTCATAAGTTAAAGTTTTTCCGATGGCATTTGTAGTTCCAAAAAGTTTTTGGCTAACGGTATTTGATATTGCTATAGAATTCGTTTCAAGTAAAGCATTTTTCCCATTTCCAGATAAAATTTTGAAAGGAAATAGTTTAAAAAAAGATGGTGATACAGACATCCCTCCTTCAATGTACACAGATTTATTATCTGAAGTTGCTATTCCAGCATATCCGGAACCATTTATCAATACATAATCTTCAATTTCTGGTATGATGTCTTTGGCGCGCTTAGCGACCAGGTATGAAGTATTATTACCATAAACATTATCCTTTTTATAATAACCCTGAAAAAAATAAATATTCTCTTTTTTAGGATTCCAGTTTTCAAAAGATTCTTCATCTTCCCAATGCATCAGAATAAGCATAAAGCTGGTAAGTCCTATGGCCAAACCAAAAAAATTAATGACTGTGGAAAGCCAGTTCTTTTTATAATGGGTAAAAGCTATTTTCAGCCAGTTACGGAGCATGGTCTTATGATTTATTAGTTGATAGGTAATTTGGTGAATGGTTCAATGAATGAATCTGATGAATAGTAAATAGTGAATTATCTAACTTCTACCCTCTAATTTCTAACTTCAATTTTCGTACTTAATACTATTCTCCGGTTACAGCATAATCTCCTGGCTGTGCTTTATCGAAAACATCTGTTCTTTTTGTCGTATGCTCTTCATTAAAGATTTCGCCGTCTTTCATATTGACAATACGGGAAGAGAAGCTTGCATCGTAAGACGAGTGAGTCACCATTACAATAGTTGATCCCTCGCGGTGAAGCTCAGCTAAAAGATTCATTACCTCGTTTCCGTTGGTACTATCCAGATTTCCTGTTGGCTCATCTGCAAGGATCAGTTTGGGTCTGGTAACCAGAGCTCTTGCTACAGCTACTCTTTGCTGCTGCCCTCCGGAAAGTTGCTGCGGATAATGTTTTGCACGGTGTCTGATGTTTATTTTCTCCATAATCTCTTCTACTCTCTTCTTTCTTTCAGAAGAAGAAACTCCATTATAGATCAATGGCAATTCAATATTTTCATAAACCGTTAGTTCATCAATCAAATTAAAGTTCTGAAAGATGAATCCTATATTTTGCTTTCTAACATCTGATTTTTTTCTTTCAGATAAACTTGTTGTTTCCAAATCATTGAACCTGTAAGATCCTGAAGTAGAAAAATCCAGTAAACCCAGAATATTAAGTAAAGTAGATTTGCCACACCCTGAAGGTCCCATAATAGCCAGAAATTCTCCTTTTTTAATATTGAGATCTACCTGATTAAGTGCCGTAGTCTGTACGTCTTCTGTTCGGTATACTTTGGATAATTTTTCTATTGTTATCATAATAAGATTAATATTTAAGATTATTAGTTATGTGTTTTCAATTTAAGATCTGAGATTGGTATTGATTATAATGTTTCCACTTTTCCTCCGGAGCTTTTACTTGCATTGAGTCTTATACCGGATGGACTTTTATAGTAAATTTTTGCTCCCGAAGATGCAGTGGCTGTAAGCTCATCTATTACTCCTATTTTTATTTTACCCGCGGATGAAGCTTGTGCCTTTACAGTACCACCTCTAAGATCCGATCCGTTAAAGTCTGCAGAGCTTGAAGCATCAATTTTTACCTCATTTGCTTTACCATTGATATTGACCGTAGAAGCACTCGAAATATCTGCATTCACAGACTGGACATCTGCACTTCCTGTAAAAGTAGCAGCACTACTAAGTCCCAGATTCAGGCGGCCTGCTTTAATATTCTCGTATTGTATTTTTCCGGCACTGGAAACGTCCACATTAAGTGTAGAAGTACTGAACTGATCTTTTACTACAATTTTACCAGCGCTGCTCGCTTTAAGATCACTAAGATTTTTCGCATAGACAATAACTGTTGTATTGGCATTTCTAAGTCCATTATGTCCTCTTGGAATCTCATAAAAAACAGCTAGTACGCCCCCTCTGTTTTCTACACGTACATATTCCATATAATTACTGGTAACCACCGCTTTTTCAATATCCGACTTTACGATTTCAACTTTTATAGCTTGTGATGTTTTTACACCACTGAAGTTCTGTACATTAAAAGTTTTTGTTTCTGATACACCACTTTCGATACTCTGTCCTATGAGTGAAGAGTTTCTACTGGTATAGCCATCATCACTCGCTTTTACAATAACACAGGATGTCACGATACTGCCTGCGATCACTAAAGGTAAAAGAATCTTTTTCATATTATTATTTTTATTTAGTTTTAAATTTTATGGTGTAGTCCTGCAATGGATATCCTTCTACAGATTCAAAATTCCCCCCCACCAGAATAAACTCATATTCTTTATTGGGTTTTAAATCTACCGGAATTTTTAGTCCTTTGTTATTATTAATATAAACTGATCTTGCACTAATGGGCACAGCATCCCGTCCTAATTCTCCCCAATGTATAGATAATCCTCTGCCTGAAAGTGGTTGGTTAAATTCTACAACAAACTCTTTTATTGAGGTATCTACATCACTTTTTCCATTAATATCGGGACTTAATGATTTTACTTTAGGTCTTTTTGCCGTAAAATCACTCAGAACCTTGTCCATATCTTTTGCTGTATTCTGAAAAAAAGAAACAATACGCGGATAGAAAGCTTCCAAATCAGGATATTGTTTTCTGCTAGCCTGATATTCCTCTAAAAGCTTTACTAAATCTGGTGTCCATATAAAACTTCTGGAAATCTGCTCTTTCATTTCATTGTCAATTTCAATCTGAGAAAAATTATTCTCCTTCATATAAACCAGAACAGCTGCCCTTACAATAGATTCATTAATGATAGTTTCCCATGAACTGTAAGCCTGATCTGCCATTGGCTTTTTAAATTCTTTTAGAATTTTCTCTCCTGCATCCTGCAACTGATTTTTATAATCTTTAGTCTCTAAAATATAGTTTACAAAGGAATGATTGAATTCATGAATTAAAGTAGGTGCGTAATTACTGGAAAAGCTTACAGTTCTTCCAGTAAACTTACCCCCGCTTACAATAGCATATACGATATCTTTTCCCTTTTCAGGTGATACCCTGGGTCCATAATTTCCGCCACCGTTTCCATAGCCTAATACTATTTTGTAATCCTCGTTGGGCTCTTTACCATAAAATTTCACATACCAGTCCTGCTGAAACCTCGTTAAAACTGAATCCGAATATGCTTTAGCTGCCTGTTTATAATCGGCCTGATGAGATTGGAAAAACTGATGATATTTACTGTTTTTGTAAAAACTGTTCAATCCTTTCAAAAATACGGGAAGATCTACCGTTTTCCATCTTTTCTCTACAGTATTACTTCTTTCCTTTACCAGACTAATTTTTTGATCTTTTATCTTCAGATGCACTGCCATAGACATTACAGCATCGTAGCCTATACCGTTTTCGTTTCTTATATTTTTTAGAGTTGACAAAAACGGATCTATTTTCACCGGAGCAAAATATTTTTCCATATCCTGAACATATAGCTCATTATTTCTGTCAGAATATTCTTTGGCTTCTATAAGTCGGAATAAAGTACTCATAAGCTCTACTCTTTCATCTACATAAGGCTCTATTTTCTGTTGACCAAAAACCTGAGTTCCGGCAAAAGCAGCTATTAAAAAATATTTGTTTATTTGAGTTTTCATGTTAGTTTTTAATATCTAGTATTTCATATTTTTTGTAATCCGAGTAATCTGATACAATGACCTGCTCTCCTTCTTTTAGTCCTGATAAAACTTCATAATACAATGGATTCTCTCTTCCCAGACTGATGTTCTTGCGTACAGCTTTTCCCTTTTCTGCAACAAAAATCCATTTTCCGTTGGTATCTTTAAAGAAGTTTCCTTTAGGAATCATCAAACTCTGTGTATCCGCAGAAAGCTTCAGCTTCACTCCGAAAGTCATTCCTATTTTCAGATCATCCGGTTTGTTATTCTCCGCAAAATTAAGTTCCGCGGAGAACTGCCCCTGTACGACTTCCGGCAATACTTTGGATACAATAACATTATATTCCTTACCGTTGCTTTCCAATGTTCCTTTGATCCCTGCATGCAGTTTATTGATATAGTATTCATCGATTTTAGCAACCAGCTTATAGCCCCCCATCAAATCTACCTTTCCAATACTTTGTCCGGTAGTAAGGCTTTGCCCCAATGAAATACTAAAGGAAGACAAGCGCCCTGTAGCCGGAGACATGATGAGAAAATTATTTTTATTATTTCTCAGTACATCCAGGCTTTTTTCCATTTGTGCAATAGAATTATTAACTGCAGCAATCTGCGAAGCGCGGGAATGTTTTTCATTCACAATACTCTGTTCTACGATTTGTTTTCTTTTTTGTTGATAAGCCAGATTCTGACGTGCCATTTCATAATCCGTTTTCTTACCTATTTCCGCATCATATAATCTTTTTTGCAGATTGTAATTCTGCTGTGCTGTATTATAATCATTCTGTGCCTGAAGTATCTCTTTATCCTGTGTGAATTCCTGATTTTTAAGTTCTAATAAGGTATTTCTCATCTGGCTGATCTGCTGCATAATTCCTGTTTCCTGGCTCATAAAATTGAATTCAGTATTCGGATTATACACCCTCGCCAAAGGTTCTCCTTTTGTTACCATTTTCCCATCCTCTGCAAAGATTTCTTTTACAGCTCCGCCTTCCATTACATTTACCAAGGAAGAGTTTAATGACTGCGTTTGCGCTGTAATCATCATCATATCTTCAAACTTCCCTTTGGTCACTTTTTCTACCTGTAAATCTTCTGCTTTTACATTAAAAGTTTTTTTCTGACGAAAAAAATATCCCAGAAATAATCCCAGAATCACCACTCCGGCAAGTGCTAAAAGAATAATTTTGAGTTTAGATCTTTTTTTCTCTATTTTCGTATCCATTACAGCTATTTGATTTTCAATAATATACACGACAAATATGCCACAAAAAGAATCTGTCGGTAAAAGTCTGAAAATTAAACAGTAAAGATTTTAAGTCAAAATAAAAGTGTCCGAAATCGAACACTAAGTGTACAAAACTGAACACCCATGCGAAAGAAAACAGCCAAAATATTAATTGTTGACGATGATGAAGACATTCTTTTCTCTGCAAAAGTGTGGCTGAAAAAATTTTTTACCGATGTAAAAACAATTAATAATCCAAAGAAAATTCTCCCCGCACTTACGGAAGAAGTCTTCGATGTTATACTTCTGGATATGAATTTCCGGAAAGGCTTCGAAAACGGACAGGACGGATTATACTGGATGAACGAGGTTAAGGAAGTCTCTCCTGATATTCCTATTATATTAATGACAGCTTATGGAGAAGTAGAGCTAGCGGTAGAAGCATTAAAATTAGGAGCTTCGGACTTTATCCTGAAACCCTGGAATAATGAAAAACTCTATGCTTCGGTTAATCTTGCTGTAGATGTTTCGCGCAAAAACAAAAAGCTTCATCAGTGGGAAAGCATTCAGCAAAGTGACCAGAATTATATTCTGGAAAGTAATTCGGGTGCGGTACAGCATATTCTTCATACTATAGACAAAATTGCACCTACCGATGCCAATGTTTTGTTATTGGGAGAGAATGGTACCGGAAAATATGTTCTGGCTGAACAAGTCCACAGAAAATCTCCACGCAGCAAAGAACCTTTTGTACATATCGACCTGGGAAGCCTTCCCGAAGGTCTTTTTGAAGCAGAACTCTTTGGCTATAAAAAAGGTGCTTTTACAGATGCAATTGCAGACACTGCAGGAAAAATAGAAAATGCACAGGGCGGCACTGTTTTTCTGGATGAAATCGGAAATTTACCGCTTCATCTCCAGGCTAAGCTCCTTACCCTTATTCAGAATAAAAAATTATCCCGTATTGGGGAAACCAGGGAGCGACAAATGGATGTCCGTTTTATTTTTGCAACCAATGAAAATCTTCAGCAGAAAGTAAGCGAATTTTTGTTCAGAAAGGACCTTTATTTCAGAATCAATACCGTAGAAATTACCATCCCGCCTTTACGGGAACGTTTGGAAGACATGCCTTTGTTTGCACAATACTTCTTAGCGAAATACCAGTACAAATACCACAAAACCTTATCGCTTTCCGAAGGAGATATAAAAGAATTATGCAGCTATAACTGGCCGGGTAATATCCGAGAGCTGGAACATGCTATGGAAAGAAGTGTAATCCTTTCCGATCACGGAATATTACAGCTTTCCCTGCCCAAACCTATGGAAAATTCATCACAGGGATTACCGGATGTACTGAATATTGAAGAAATGGAAGAAATCCTGATTAAAAAAGCCTTGAAAAAACATCAGGGCAATATATCTTCTGCGGCAGAAGATTTGGGACTTTCGCGTGCAGCACTATACCGCAGAATGGAAAAATTCGGTATCTGATGAAAACAAAATTCTATATTATTCAGATAGCGATTTTATTGCTGGGTCTTGTCTTTGGCATATTGGCTTTTGATTGTTATGAGTCGGAAAAATGGATTACAGCATTGCTTTTTCTTTTTCTTTCGGCTTTCATGATTATCTTGAATATCCGCAATGCCCAACAATCCGGAAGAGAAACGGAACAGATTCTGCAGGCAATTCACCATAAAGATTTTTCTTTATTCCCGGACAAAAAACAACATGATCCGTTAAAGCAAAAAGCTGTTGACCTTTACTATCAGGAAAAAGAGAAAAACACCGATGTATTGTCGTTCAAGGTTCTGTACGAAAATATCCTGAATCAGCTTGATATAGGTATCATGATATTAAAAGAGGATGCTAATGACTGGGAAGTATTCTACTCTAATCCAAAGTTTATTGAAATTCTGAAAGTTCCGAAATACAACAGATGGAGTTTATATGAGGAAAAGAGTCCGGAGTTTTTCAGTCTTATAAAAGATACTGGTTACAGAGAAAGTCAGGATTTTATGGAAGTTTCCATCAACCAGTCAGGTTTTCAGACATACTCTATACGGACAACCCGACTGGAAACGCCACGCGAAGATTTTTGTATTATCTCTCTGGAATCGGTACAAAAGATTATAGAACGGAAAGAAAAGATGGCATGGAATAACCTGATGAAAGTTATTTCCCATGAATTACTCAATACCCTGACTCCTATCAACAGCCTGATACGGAATATGGAGTACATCACCGATCAGGAAGAAATTTCCGGAGACGATCAGGAAGAAATAAAAGAGAGTCTCAAGATTGTGAATAACAAGTCCGAGCAACTACTCAACTTTATAAACAACTACCGACAGGTTGCAGAGCTTCCTAAACCTAAACTTCAGAAAATATCCATCAGACCTGTTATAGAAAAAGTGCTGAGACTGATGGAAAGCGAGTTTCAGAATAAAAACATCACACTTACCACCAGCATCAAAGACTATATGATAATGGCCGATGAAAAAATGCTGGAACGAAGTCTTATCAACCTACTTACAAATGCCCTGCATGCTGTAGAAGATCTGGAAAACAAAAAAATAAGAATATCCACCGACCAACAGAATACCAGAACTGTTATTCAGGTGGAAGACAATGGTATTGGTATCAGTGAGCAGATATCGGATAAAATATTTTTGCCCTTCTTCACCACGAGAAATAGTGGCTCCGGTATTGGACTTACCCTAACCAAAAGCATTATGGAAGCTCATAATGGTTACATTAATTTCCGTAAACAACAACAGGGCAGTGTTTTCGAGCTGTGGTTTACTTAGTTATATCATAAAAAATAAACTTTAAAAATTCACATGAAAAAGGTAGTTTTAAACTTAGCGGTCAGTTTGGATGGTTTTATTGAGGGATCCAATGGAGAAACTGATTGGTGTATTATGGATGATGACATGGGCTTCGAAAATTTTCTCCAAAGTATTGACACTATATTTTATGGCAGAGTAAGCTATGACGCCTGGGGCACTTATCAGCCTGAATCTGATGCTGATATTTCAGAAAAAGAGATATGGAATGAAATACATTCAAAACAAAAATTTGTATTCTCTCATCAGGACAGATCAAATGAGAATGCAAAATTTATTACCTCTGACATCATTGCTAAAGTTAATGAAATAAAAAAACAGCAAGGTAAAGATATATGGTTATATGGAGGAGCCAATCTTATAAAAACATTTATCCATCTGGGGCTTATTGATCTTTATAAAATATCTCTGCATCCTGTTGTATTGGGAAACGGAAAGCCATTATTTGAAAATTTAAAAAACAGGATTGGATTAAAACTACTGGGCTTCCGCATGTTCAAATCAGGGGTTATAGAACTTACTTATCAGCCTGAATAAACTTTGAGTACAGCATAATTACAACTAAATAATTCACACAAAAGTCATTTATTAACATAAACTTAATTTCTTTCATTCTGTTTTCTTAAGCAGAATGTTTTTTTATACATTAATATAGTTTTTTAATTATAAATATTTAGTTTTTACAATTTTAACTATTATTAACTTTAATTCGGTAAAAGTTAAAATTAGCTTAAAAATCTCGTAACATTGGTCTCTTACTTTTGCCGCTAAAAAATAGAGACCATGAATAAGAATGTCAAAAGCCTTTTGGCTCTGGTTCTTACGGGATGTATTACACAAACCGCTTTTTCCCAAAAGACCAAAGACACATTAAAAACCAAAGTTATTGACGAAGTTGTAGTAACAGCATTAGGTATCAAAAGAATGAATAAATCTTTAGGATATGCTGCTGAAAACAAGGATTCAAAAATATTTGAAGACACCCAAAACAATAACTGGGCAAATGCTTTGGAAGGAAAAGTAGCTGGTTTAAAAATCCAGACCGCGGGAGCAGGACCATTAGGAAGCGCCAGAATCACATTACGTGGTGAAAAGTCTTTTGACATGGATAGCAATAGCGCTCTCATTGTTATCGACGGAGTCCCTATGAGTAATAACACAACCGGAACCGGTGCATCCGCTTATGGAGCAGGTGCTGGTGGTGATCTTCCTATTGATTACGGAAATGGCATCAACAGTATTAATCCTGATGACATTGCTTCTGTTACGATATTGAAAGGAGCTTCGGCAGCTGCTTTATATGGTTCCAGAGCAGCAAACGGAGCTATTATGATTACAACCAAATCAGGTGCAGGAAGTAGAAAACTAAGAGTTTCTTTTTCATCTGACACCAGTTTCGACACTGTTCTGAAATGGCCGGATTATCAATATGAATACGGACAAGGAACGCTGAATAAAGATAAAAGCGGAAAATTCTATTATTCATACGGGGCATCTGAAGATGGCGTAAATACGGGAAGTACCAGTAGTGCATTTGGTCCTAAATTCGATGGGCAGTCTTATTTTCAATATGATCCTAATATTATCGGCCCAAGTCTGGAGCGCCAGCTTTGGAAGCCTTATAAAAACAATATCAAAGGTTTTTGGCAAGCCGGTGAGACTTATTCCAATACACTTTCGTTGGAAAATTCAAATGACAAAACCAGTTTCAGAAGCTCATTAGGCTATGTAAAAAATAATTGGATGATGCCTAATACCGGTTTTGATCGCTTTAATTTTTCAACATCTTTAACACACCAACTGAATGAAAAATTAAAAATTACCACTAAGGTTATGTACTCTAAAATGATGAGTGATAATCTTCCTGCAACCGGATACAATAATCAGTCTATTTCTTATTTTATGATTTTCCAGAATCCTAATGTGGATCTGGCGTGGTACCGCCCAATATGGAGACCGGGAAAAGAAGGTATAGACCAGATACACCCGTTCAGCTCTTACATAGACAATCCTTACATGATTGCTTATGAAATGCTGAACAGCGCTAATAATAATCAGCTGAACGCCAATATAACTTTAAATTATAAGATCAATCGCAGTTTCGATGTTATGTTCCGCTCCGGACTGGAGTGGCAAAATGACATCCGTACCCAGCGCAGACCTTTTAGCACAGCTAATTATCCACAAGGTTATTACAGAGAGGAACATATCACCAATCAGGAATACAATAATGATATTCTCTTTAGCTACAAAAACAATCAGACAGGTAGTAAAATAGGCATCAGTGCATCATTAGGAGGAAGCATCAGATACAATGAATACCGCTATGAAATGACGCGTGCAACAGGGTTGAGAAAACCCAATATATATACTCTTTCTAACGGACTTTCTTTGTTCAGTGCTATTCCTTCACCTAAAGACAGACAGGAAAACAGTATTTATGGTTTGGTTTCCCTAAACTATGGAAAATATGTTTACTTGGATCTTACTGCCAGAAATGACTGGACAAGTACGTTAAGAAAAGGAAATAACTCGTTCTTCTACCCTTCAGCGAGTACCAGCTTTATTCTTTCCGATATATTCGGTATAAAAAACACTTTTGATTTCTGGAAATTAAGACTATCTGTAGCAGGCGTTGGAAATGGTACCAAACCTTACAGACTGGACAGATACTATAGTATAGGTGAAATATCAGGTTCAGTAGTAGCTCCCAATACGCTGAACAATATCAATCTTCTTCCTGAAAAGAATACCAATTACGAAGGAGGTATGGATTTCTCCATGTTTAAAAACAGATTAGGTCTTAATTTCACATTCTATAAAAATATTACCAAAAATCAGATTGTTGAAATTCCGGCTCTTACCGAGAGTGGATTCAGATCGCGCTTTATCAATTCAGGAAGCGTAGAAAACAAAGGTTTGGAAATCACACTTAATGCTACCCCAATAAAAAGGCCAAACTTTACATGGAACATTAATGCCAACTGGTCTGCTAACAGAAATAAGGTACTAAGTCTCCCTGCTGAATTTGAAGGTAATCCATATACAGTTGCTTCTGTGGGGGACGTTCTATTCTATCAGGTTCGTATTGGAGGATCCCTTGGAGATATGTATGGTTACAAACTAAAACGTGCTCCGGACGGTCAGGTTATTTATGATCCGGCTACCGGATTACCTGCCAGACCTTCGGATATTGAATATGTAGGAAACGCATTCCCGGAATGGAGAGCCGGACTTCAGAACGAATTTAAAATTAAAAACTTCCGCATAAGCTTCTCGTTTGATGGTCAGTACAAAGGAATGGCTTATTCTCAATCTCATCACAAGATGAGTGAACAAGGAAAACTAGGACATACTCTATGGGGAAGAGAAAACCCGGACGGAATGGTCATTGGCGAAGGCGTTATACAAAATACTGATGGAAGCTACTCTCCGAACACTAAAAAAGTTCTTTTAACCAACTATTATGGAGATTATTACCGCCGTGCCAATGTGGAAACCAATTCATTTGATACTTCTTTCATCAAGCTTAGAGATGCAAGAGTATCTTATACCTTCCCTGATGCCAGCATTGGAAAGCTAAAACTGAAAGAACTTACAATTGCCCTATATGGTAAAAATCTATGGATGTGGACTAAATTCCCGTTATTCGATCCGGAAGCAGCCACACTAAACAACAGCACCATTACTCCCGGAGCTGAAGTCGGACAATTACCTTCTGCCAGGACAATTGGTATGCAGCTTAATCTTAAATTCTAATTCTTTACTTCATGAAATCTTATTTTAAATTTATAATACCCTTAAGTCTTTCTCTGATGGCCGTTTCATGCAGCCGTAATTTCGAACAAATCAATACCGATGAAAGCAGAATAAAAGATCCGACTTCCGGAAGCTTATTAAATCCGGTGCTATACAATATGGCATCATATGGCTATAACAGAGCCAATGACTTTACATTTGACCTGATGCAGGTTTCCATTGATTTTCCGAATGAGGGAAACATTACAAGCCGGTACTATATGACTGATAAAACAGGACAAGGCATGTGGAACACTTCTTATCTGTGGTTGAAACAGGTACGGGATATGATGGATATTGCCAAACAGGAAGGTGATAATAACAATCTGGCAATCGGAACAATTCTCAATGCTTGGATCTACGCTAATCTTACAGACAGCTTTGGTGATATTCCTATGACCCAGGCTTCCCAATTGGATACAGGTGTAAAACAGCCTGCATTCGACAGACAAAAAGATATTTATATCAATCTGCTCGATCAGCTTAATCAGGCCAATAGTTTACTGGACGTAAAAAAGAAACTTGCCGAATCAGATATTCTGTACAAAGGTGAAGCTTCTGTAGATGGTATTGTAAAATGGAAAAAATTTGCCAATAGCCTTTCTCTTCGATTGCTAACCAGAATTTCTGCTAAAAACGGAGAAATCAACGTTCATGAGAGGATCAGAAAAATCGTAAATGATCCAGTTAACTATCCTGTTTTCTCATCCAATGCAGACAACGCCGCTCTTGACATTTCCGGTATAGCACCATTCCTTCCCCCTATTGCACGTCCTCAGGATTTTACAACAGCAAGAGCTGCAGGTGAATTCTTTGTCAATACTTTGTTGGACAATAATGACCCGAGAATCCCTGTTTTCCTGACAAAAGCAAAAGATCTGAAAAATAAGGACATTGGATACAAAGGTGCTCCTGCAGGTTATCCTTTGGGCACTTATTTCGATTACCAGCCTTCCCAGCTTAGCCAGAATTTAGCCAAAGCACCGATGAGATTATTTATGATGACTTATTCCGAGTTACAGTTTATTATGGCTGAACTTTCTTATAAAGGCATTGTCACCGGAAATACAAAATCTTATTACGAAGCAGGTGTAAAAGCCAATCTGGAACAATGGGGAAGCGAAGTACCTGCTAATTATTTCAGCAATCCTAAAGTTGCCTTTAATAATAGCTTCGAACAGATTATGCTGCAAAAATATGTTGCCCTGTTTTTTATAGATCATCAACAATGGTTTGAACAACGCAGAACCGGACTGCCTAAACTTCCGAATAACGGCGGTCTGCAAAATGAAGGCAAACTACCTCAACGATATATGTACACCACCCAATCCCGGGTACTAAACTCCGAGAATTATCAGAAAGCGGTACAACAAATGGGCGGAGACGATATTAACATCAAAGTGTGGTGGAATAAGTAAAACTTTAAATTATAAGTAAGATGAAAGTTCAGTTATTATCAGCCGTTTTACTTTGCGGAATATTATCTGCACAAAACATTGCAAAAGGTTATGTATTTGAAGACAAAAATAACAACGGGATAAAAGATACCGGTGAATCCGGAATTCCCAATATTGCTGTATCCAATGGTATTCAGGTTGTACTGACAGACAACAAAGGTGCATATCAGCTGCTTGCAGGTGACGAAAATATATTTTTTGTTATCAAACCATCTGGTTATAGTACACCGTTAAGTGGCAATAATACACCAAAGTTTTATTATCATCACAACCCCAAAGGTGCTCCAGCGCAATTCAAATACAAAGGAATAGGTCCGACAGGAAATCTTCCGGGAGAAATTAATTTCCCGTTGGTAAAATCAGAAGACAAAAAAGATTTCAATATTATCGTATTCGGAGATCCACAACCTTACACCCAAAAGCAGATTGAATATTTCAAAAGAGGGATTGTACAGGAAGTCAAAAACCTGAAAGAGAACTACACTTTTGGAATCAGCCTTGGCGATCTTGTCGGTGATGATCTAAGCCTTCAGCCGTACTATGCTGACGCCGTAAAGGAAATCGGACTTCCATGGTACAACGTAATGGGAAATCACGATATGAACTATGATACTGCAACAGACGAACAATCTGATGTAACATTCAAAAAGAATTTCGGTCCGAACAATTATGCATTCAACTACGGGAATGTTCACTTTATTGTTCTGGATGATATTCTTTATCCTGATCCTCGTGACGGAAAAGGTTATTGGGGCGGACTTCGTCCGGACCAGCTAAGTTTTATAGAAAATGATCTAAAACTGGTCGATAAAAAGAAACTGGTGGTTATTTCTTTTCATATTCCTATGATCTATGATGAGGAAAACTTCCGAAACGCCGACCGTGAAAAACTTTTCAATCTTTTGAAACCTTTTAAAAAATCGTTTTTAATGTCCGCACATACCCATATTCAGCAGCAACTGACTTATGGAAAAGAGCAAGGATGGGATCAGGAACATAAATTATATGAATTCAATGCCGGAACCACTGCTGGTGATTGGTATTCCGGTACGGCAGACGAATTGGGTGTACCTGCATCTACAATGCGGGACGGAACCCCAAGAGGCTATGCGTTTATTCACTTTAACGATACGGATTATAAAATAAAATACAAGGTAGCCGGGAAACCAAATGATTATCAGATTTCCATATTTGCACCGAAGGTTATCCCATATCCAGGGAAAACATCGGCACAGATTGTCGCTAACTTCTTTATGGGAGCTCCTAATGATAAGGTAGAATTCCAAATTGACAATGGCGATTGGAAACCGATGCGCTATCTTAAAGATTACGATCCTAAATATGTGACAGAAGTTCTGAAATGGGATATTAACCCACAGTTACTGGAAGGTAGAAGACCTTCAAATCCGGAATTCTCTACCCATCTATGGAATGCTGAGTTTCCTAAAAAACTGGAAAAAGGTCAGCATAAGATTAACATCCGTGCAACAGATCGTTTCGGGCAATCTTTTCAGGCAACCGAAACCTTCCGTGTAGAGGATGCCAGAATGATTCCTTAATCAATTTTAAACATTTTACTTTTACTTTATTTTAGACAGCACAGGCTTTTAGCCTGTGTTGTTATTTTTATATAGCGATTAGAAATTATGTTTTAAATTTAGACTTACAAAAATAACAACAATGGAAAATAATAACCATTACGCAAAAGCAGAAATGCTGATAAGAAAACCTGTAGCAGATGTTTATGAAGCTTTTATAAACCCTGAAATAACGACTAAGTTCTGGTTTACCAAGAGTTCAGGAAGGCTCGATGAAAACAAAAATATTACATGGACATGGGAAATGTACAATGTTGATGTTGATGTAGAAGTAACTGAGCTTCAGCCTAATCAGAAAATTTCAGTATTATGGGGGAATTATGAAGAAAAAACTCCGGTTGTATGGACTTTCTCTGAACATGAAGGTGACACTTTTGTTTCTGTAATTAACAGCAATTTTACAGGTGATGAAGATACCGTGATCTCCGCTGTCCGTGACTCTACTGAAGGCTTTACTTTAGTACTTGCTGGCCTGAAAGCTCATTTGGAACACGGAATCGAACTAAACCTTGTGAAAGACAGATTTCCGAAATAATTCTTCTGGCCCTGTAGTTCAACGGATAGAATAGAAGTTTCCTAAACTTTAGATAGCAGTTCGATTCTGCTCGGGGCTACAAATATACACTA
Source organism: Elizabethkingia occulta (assembly GCF_002023715.1). Taxonomy (GTDB): domain Bacteria; phylum Bacteroidota; class Bacteroidia; order Flavobacteriales; family Weeksellaceae; genus Elizabethkingia; species Elizabethkingia occulta. The sequence goes on along the minus strand of NZ_MAHX01000007.1, from coordinate 221,807 downwards.
TTGATAGTACAATATTATAGATGCAATAATTTTACTAAAAATTGTATTCGAAAACAAAATAAATATTAACTTTCAGGAATATGTAAATAGTACTATGGATTTATCAACTGCAGAACTAATCTACCTGATAACATTACCTGTATTTTTAATACTAGGGCTGATATTGCTATTATATTCTTGCTGGCTTATTTTACGAGAAAAGGATGATAACAATAAACTTATGCTGTTTACTATCTCAATTCTAATTCCTATTGTCGGTCCGATATTTAGTATTTACATACTTAACAGAAGTCAAGCCATTCAATAAGATTCTAGGCTCAATAAATATAAATTAATAACAGGTATGAATTCAGTGGCGTTTCCGGTTTTGAAAACTGAAAGATTAACTCTTAGGCAATTATCGATTGGTGATGAGCAAGATATTTTTGCTTTGCGTTCTGATCCCAAAATTAACGAGTTCCTTGACCGCGCAATTTGTAAAACAAAAGAAGATGCCATAAATTTCATCAAAAGTGTCAATGGCAACATTGAAAAAGGCAATTCTTTTTATTGGGCAATTACCTTGACTAAAACGAATACACTTATAGGTACCGTAAGCTTATTTGATCTTTCAAGCGAAAATAACAGTTGTGAAATTGGATATGAATTAATGACGACATTCCAGGGACAAGGAATAATGACAGAAGCGATACAAGCAGTAATCGACTATGTATTTCATACATTAAAGCTAAAAAAGATACTTGCTTTTACCCATTATGAAAATCAGAATTCAATCAATCTTCTGCTAAAGTCAAATTTTATACAATCAACAGAGATGTGTACAGAAAATTCTAATTTGATTATTTTCACTTTAACATATTAATATTCAGCATGTAAATTCCTAAGGGTATAAAGTATAAAAACGAAAGTCTTTAAGATCACAAACTGCAACCTTAAAGACTATGAATAATGTACTCCATGAAATATCACAGTCACATTAATATTAATTAAATGTAAAAATTTATCAATAAAGCATTAGAGCATGTTTAAATTTTAATTCAATAATGTTAGACTTCGACAGGCTCAGTCTGACAGCTCTAAAAGAAAGAAGCTTTGGATAAACAATGTCACTCTGAGCCTGTCGAATAGTATTTTAAATAGGCTCTTAGTTGAGATCGTAATTCAAAATAACCAGGCGTAAAATAAAGTGAACATAATCTTCATCAGCCTGCTTCCTGTTAATAAGTTTATTTCTATACTCATATGAACCCAGTGTCTTCACTAATTTTTCATATATAACCAACTCCTCTCCTTTTATCATAATTCGATTATTGCCATTTTTAGTTTTAACAATAACATCATCTAATGTTCTGACTTTAAATAATACATGGTTAAATTTTAAAGCAGAACGCGTTGACCCAATATGTCTTTCAACAATATTAACTTTGAACGAATCAAATACAATATTGTTAAAAACAAGACTAGAACCTGATCCTTGTGTGTTAAGTTCAAGTTTATAATTCATACATTTTATCTTTTATTAATTTATGCAAAAGCGAAAATTACAATACTAACCATTGTTTTAACAATTTGTTTCGAGCAGCAATTTCACCAATCTCACAATAGTACCTCAACTCTATCTTTTGATGCTTTTACATTCAATAAATATATTTCAGGAACAAAGGAATAAAATTACACATAATACTACATTTCTGTAGAATTTTTTCCACTTATTTTCAAATTTAAAAATAGATCGGAGTTTTGTCACAAAAGAAACAGACATTTTTTTCTACACAAAAAGCATATAACATTGTGTGGTATATGCTGTTAACTTTTTGTTATGACAAAAATAAAGAGAATATCCCGAACAGATTTTAGAAAGAGATAGATAGCGGAGATATATGCTTATTTTGTAATTTTAATTTACTTATTCATCATTAATACAGACAACGGAAAAAAGAATAAATAACCTATAAAATTTAAGATAGAATTGCTCACGATGAACTATAAATAATAGCAAGTATTAATTAGGCTATTTCAAACGGTCAGATTTTATCCAAATATTAATTCATCGGAAATGTGTTAGTGGCAACCGAACAAAATTTTTTTATAAAACATGTATAGCATTGTATGATATATGCTGTTAACTTTGTACTATGGCAAAAATCATGAGAATAACTCCGACAGATTTCAGAGGGCAATATATGCCGGAGATATCCTCTGACTTTGCAATTTTAAAAACACCTATTCAGGTACATGATATAGCCAAGACGTCTGGTTTTATCAAAGTACCCACGCCACTACACAGACCCGAATTCAATTTTATAGTTCATATTACCAAAGGAAACGCAAAACAGCAAGTAGACGCTAATCTGATATCAATAAAAGAGAATGAAATCTTATTTGTCAGACAGGGAAACGTAACTTCACTGGTAGAAGTAAGCCCTGATGCCGCCGGACACATGATTTTATTCGAGGATCAGACACTAAATCAACTTCTGTCCAAACAAGAATTGATTAAACTTTTTTCCGCAAATGTGGTTATTCACCTTCCAAAGGAAAGCAGTATCTGGCTGGACTCTTTATTTGAATTGTTAACGATCGAAATTTACCAACCGGATCCAAAGCTTGGCATCTGCTATTCCCTTTTCCAGGCTGGTCTTCAGAAAATATTCACTTCGGCTAAAGAGCTCAATAAAAATATGAACCGAAGCGCTGAGATCACTTTTAATTTTAAGGAGCTGGTTTACAAAAATTATCTGGAGCATAAATCGGTTATTTTTTATGCAGATGCTTTATCTGTTTCCGAAAACTATCTTCACAGATGTACAAAAGAAACTATTGGCGAGGGGCCAAAAGAATGGATTAATAAAGTTAATATACTGCAAAGCCAGTTGCTTTTGCAAGACCTGACAAAGAGTATCTCCGAAGTTGCTTTCGAGCTTAATTATGGGGATCCCAGTTATTTTGGACGTCTTTTTAAAAAGATAACCGGAGTAACACCTTCAGAATACCGGGCAACTTTTATGCAAGATTTGTCCGAGTAAAGCGTGGTTTAGTTTTAAAGCTTCCTTTGTTTTCAGCTCATCTTTGTATCATTAAATACAGAGAAAATGAAAACATTCGTAATTCTAAAAAAAAGAAGTCATAAATCTCCCTTTTATAGCAAACAAAGCCTAACACACAAATGGTCATATTTTTGTTTAGCCATTCTTTTAACTTTTTTCTTTTCAGGCAAAATTAATGCTCAGATTATTCAGGATATCGGTGGGATATCTGTCACAAGCCATAGTAAAGCAACATTTAAAGATTTACCACCAGAAAGTCCGGATCCGGAAAATAAATTTAGACTGAATACCTATGATGCATGGATACCTATACCCCAAATTAAAATAGGAAAGACAAGCATTTTTGGAAATCTGAATTATCGCCTGATGGATTTTAATTATGATAACAATACCATAGATGATCCAAACCGACTTAAAAGAGTTCAGGAAATAAAACCAACCATAATTATCCGACATCCTATTTCAGAAAAATGGTCTATTCTGGCGATAGCTATGCCGGCACTTGCAGGAGAAAAGTCCGTTTCTTTTGATAATTTAGTTCTCGACGGCATTCTTGGTGTATCGAAAAAATTTGGCCCTGAATCAAATTTCGAAATCGGCGTTGGCGTTCATGCACTGCACTCTTTCGGAGAAACTTTAATTACCCCCGGAATATCAATCGACTACAGAAGTACAGATAATAAATGGCTGGCACAATTTTACTGGCCAAGACTAAATGTGCTCTATAATGTAGGTCCGAATACCCAGATAGGTCTGGCTGGTTCAATAGACTGGACAAGGTTTAAACTAAAAAGTTTTCGCGGCTATAATGGCAAAGAAGCCGACTATGCTCAGTTCTCTACCATTCATGGTGGACTACAGCTAAACCAGCGTATTGCAGGCGGAATATGGTTACAGTTACAAGGAGGAGCAGGGCTTTTCAACAGTTATGAGTTATTTGACATAAATCAGAAAACCGTAAACAATTTTTCTGTTTCCAACATGGCTTACGGAAAATTAACACTCTCCTATCGTATTGGCAAGAAATAAATAATCAACGGAAAATCACATGAAAGAGAAAAACAATATTTCCTCAGATTTCAGTATGCAATCTATGATTGCAGCAGCACTACCTTCCTATATATTTCCTGCTCTAATGTCTTTTTTATCAGGTTACTTTCTTCAGAAAACCGAGCTTATGGCAGCAAGCTACTCAACTATAGGTCTGTCTTCATTACTATCGACAATATTAAGTTTTATCATATTATGGCAATTCAGATTGAGAAAAATTTTAGCGCGGAACAAATCGATAAGATCTTTTTTAATCATATTATTAATGATGACTTTGGGGCTCATTCTATCCTTCATCGCTAATCTTCCGTCAGAACGATTCAATATCACTTTTTCAGCTTTTCTGGGCGCAGCAATAATAACAATCCGTCAACAGATAAAAGATTATAAAGATGAAAAAAACTAAGCCCGTCATTGTTGTTTTTGGGTGTACTGGTACCATTGGAAGAGAAATCATGCAGCAACTAAAAAACCGTGACTGTATGGCACGAGGCGTTCTTAGAAGCCCTGAACGTATCTACCCTGTACCCCTCTCATCAAATATCACTTATGTAAGTGCCAGTCTAAATTCTATAAAACAGCTTAAGGAAGTATGCTCCGGAGCAGATGCCTTGTTTCTTCTGACAGCTACATCTCCGGATCAAATTGAATATGAAATTAACATAATCAATGCTGCCAGACAATGTGGTATCAAAAGAATTGTTAAATTATCAGCACCAATAGTTCAGCCATTATCTATTGTAAAAGTCAGCCAATGGCATAACACAATAGATAATTACCTTATACGAAATATCGATGAATTTTGTTGCCTGAGACCTCATTCATTTATGCAAAACTGGGAACGTAATACGTTTACAATTCAACATTTTGGTAAAATTTACGGATCTTTAGATAATGCTAAAAGAAACTATATTGATAGCCGCGATGTGGCAGAGGTAGCCGTAAATTATTTATTAACATCTGAAGAAGTAAAACAAGACTCCGTTATTCTGGCAGGGCCACAAGCTATTACAAATATAGAAATGGCAGAAAAAATTTCCCTTGTAACAGGCCGTAAAATCGAATATATCAATATTACACCGGATGAATTATTCAGTCAATTAACAAAAAAAGCGAAGTTACCGGAATGGCTGGCCTCGCATATCGTGGAGCTTGATGATCTGGCAATTAAAGTTCCGGAACCGGAAAATGACACCATTACAAACTTAATTTCAAGAAAACCGCGAATAATAGATGAATATCTACAGGAGTCCAGGCATCTTTTTAAAAGAAAACCGCTTTGGAAATTGCTGTTTTAACCTTAGTAGCTGTGAAAGAAATATCCTAAAAGGATAAATCGCAATAAGAAATTCACTGTAAATAATTAAGCATTAATCACAGTATCCAAACACCAATATTCTACCCCTTGTATATTCCAGGCCTGTTGATTTCCATAAAGGATTCAGGCTTTACAGGGGGATTAAATCCAAATTGCCTGTACAATTCATGAGCATCTAAAGTTGCCAGTAAGATTCTCCTTAAATTATGAGTCCATTCTAAGTTCATTATATGCTCCATAAGCATTTTAGAAAGTCCTTTACCTCTGTGATTTTCCAGTATATAAACGTCTGCGAGATAAGCGAATGTCGTATAATCTGTAATAAGCCTTCCAAAACCAACCTGAACATCACCATAAAAAACACCTGAACAATAAGAATATTTTAAGGATTTCTTCACTGCCTCTAAAGAAATACCACTTGCCCAGTAGCTCTTATTACTCAAAAAATCATGAACAGCATTAATATCCATATTTTCATATCCTGATTTTATTTGATACTCCATAACCGTATGCATATTATTTGTTATATGTATTGTGATATACAAAATAAAATATAATTTCCCTGAAATTAAGGTCACACTTTTTATATTTTACAGAGATACAGATATATTATAAAATATAAAATTCATATGGCCGAAATTTATAATTATTTAAAAGTTCGGAAACAAACAGCCTACCACAGGACATTTAGGAACAATATTTGCATGCTTACGCTCTGGTTTTCAATTTAGAATTACCTGTAAATTTTACTAAAAAATTTATGTCTTAAAAAATAGATTTAATTCTTAGGAATGATCTCAAAAGATTCCCTCTGATTGAAAATAAAATTTCATATTAAAAATAATAAATCAGTTATAATTATGAGAAAAATATTTATCCCATTGATGATCTGTTTCGCAGTGGCAGCCCAGGCTCAGGTTAGTATAGGAGTAAGGGTCAATGCATTATTCAACACCTCATCCTCCAATTGGAATACCCTCGGTAATACGGCAAAAAATGCTTTTACCAATCCAAAAGATGTAGCCGGTTTTAATATTGGACTTTCTACAAAATTTAAGCTACCAGCTACTCCAATATTTTTAATGCCCGAGATCTACTATACAAACTTTAAAAGTAAAGTCACCTATGTAGATTATGATAACAGAGATATTTTTGAAATTTCAGCAAAGAGCCAGAGAATAGATATTCCAATATTGGCAGGTATTGATGTTATTGGACCTGTAAGTGTTTTTGCCGGACCTGTATTATCCACTAACCTATCCAACAATAAAGATTCCGGAAATTTTGAAGTTGACGGATCCGGAAAATTATCTGTAGGATACCAATTCGGAGCAAATGTAAAAATTTCCAAAATCATTGTAAATGCCAGATATGAAGGTTCTTTTTCCAGGGACGAACGTAAATTTATCAATAAAACAAGTGGCAAAGCTATAAACTACGACAACAGACCTAGCATGCTTCTTCTTGGTTTAGGCTATCAGTTTTAAGCCAATATATAGTAGGTTTATAAATAAAAATATCTTTATTCTGAATCCAGAATAAAGATATTTTTTGTATCCGGTATAGGATCAGAGCTTTTTTGCTTTTAACTCTTCCTGAATTTCTTTTAGCTTTTCAGCGTGAAATTTTTCCTCACTGCGGTCAACAATTTCAAAATGTATAGTATCTCCACCATAGGTATTATACAAATCCTGAAGTTCCTTATTAGAATGTACTCCTGCTTTTAGCATACGGATATGGTGCTTTATTTTCTGTCGTACAATAATTGACGCATCTATAAATACATCTTCGGTTACTGAGCAGTAAAAAATATAGATTCCCGAGACTAGCTTCATACTGCAAGCTAACGATAATTTACATTATATTTTATATAACAGGATTAAAAGAATAAAAAAGCCTTTACCATTTATTTGGTAAAGGCTTTTACTTTATTAATGTTACTGTCTACTTCTGTGTAAAAGTCTGATAATGATCTTTTGTTACATATATAAGTCCATCATTACTCATAATCAAACGATCTGCATTTCTGTTTCCGCAGTTATAATTAAGATCTGCTTCGTAATAGGTTCTACCCGTCTTTTTTGGTAAAAGCCCTTCTCTGTTCCCAAAGACATCACCACCGATAGCTTTCCCTGGCAATACAGTACACAGATTTCCTTTTGAAGCTACCCAGCCAGCCTTTTGAGCAACACTCTTGGTTACATAGTAGTTAGGTAATTTTTTGTTGTTTTTTACATAATCTACAACAACATCTTCATTCGTAAGCTGGTAAATATCAGAAGCCGCTACAATCTGAGCCTTAGCTTCTGCGCTTAATGCTACAGCCGATCCTTTTAAATCTGCTCTGCTGTCATCGTTACTACATCCCGTAAAAATTGTGAAAATTGCTAAAATAGCAATGAATAAAAACTTTGCTTTCATAAAATTGTTTTGATGATTTACGCAAAGCTAATCTTATTCTACGGTTTATAAGTTAATTGAATATTATATTTAAATATTAACCATTCGCGGATTTATAATATCCATTGTAAGCTGCTTTTGTTTCCAATGTTCGGCCCTGCTCGAGTACAGAAAAAACTTTCCTAGTTTGTATTTAAATTTTAAATATCTCCGAAATTCTATTCCGTCAAAAACTCTGTACGGAGTCTCAGGATTTTCTTTTAAACTCGCTTCAATTCCTTTTGTATAAGCAGTAGGTCCCGTTGTTTTATGAATATCATTTGGATACCTATGATTTTCAATATTATCAACAATATGCTCTAAAACTTTTGCCAGGAAAGGATGCCCTTTTTCATAAATTAACGCCCATTGTACAAAAAACTGAGGATGACGTTCTCTGCTTAATACAGCGGCATCATCAGGTCTTATAAGTGCTTTCAGAGGTTTCGATATCCCACTGTCTACATCAAGATATACACCTCCTTTCTTATAGAGAATAGCATAACGAAAAAAATCTGCTTTCGCAGCCCCGATTGTCAAACGTTTATAAGCTTCGAAATACCGTGGTGGAAATTCTTCCTGCAGAAATTTGTCGATATCATCATCATCGTACAAATGGTAAGAGTAATCAGGATTCAGCCTTTTAATTTTCCAAATATGAAATCTCGTGAGCAGAGGAAGCTTCTTAGTTTTAAATGTCTGAAAGATGTTTTTTTGTATAGACATACTAATTAAGGTTTATTAATTTACTATTAGTTTTCTTTAAGTTTTCTTTAAGCTTAGATAAACTTTTATAAAAGGGGTTAAAAGAAAAAAATAAGTTTAACATCTATTAACAAACAACTAAACAGATATAATTAACGAAAAACAGCCAAAATATATAAAATTAATCTATTGAATATTTAAATCAATATGAAATTACTTTTATATTCAAATTAATAATAAATCAATATATTAAAGAATAAATAGTTTTATTACAAATAGTTATAAATTATTTTCAATAAAAAAAGCAGTAAAAAATAAAGAAACATTCCTGCATATTTTTTTTTCTTTCATGTAAACTTTTACCAGAATTTGATAAAATATACTGAAGCATTAAACTTAATTTTGGAGATAATTCTTATTAAATTAGATTAGCAATGAAAGCAATGCTCAGAAATACATCTCTTATTATTTTCAGTTCTGTTATACTATATGCATGCAACACTGATAAACCTAAGAATAATACTCAGGCGATGGCAGAACAGATGACGGCAACTCCGTCCGACGGTAGATATGCCAAAGGGGACAAAGTACCAAATGAAACAGTGTGCATGGTGAATGATGCTTATATGGGAAAGAAGCAAATAGAAGTTCCCCATGATGGCAAAACTTATTATGGCTGTTGCGAAATGTGTGTAGAACGTATTCCGAAAGACAAAAGTGTAAGAGAAGCTACAGATCCATTTAGTGGAGAAAAAATAGACAAGGCAAATGCATATATTGTAATGGTAGGCGACAATGGTGAAGTTGCCTATTTCAAGAATGAAGAGAACTATAAAAAATTCGTAGCCAAAAATTCTTAAAAGAAGATTTTATACACTAAAAAATACAAAAGGCAGTATCAGAAATTGTGATACTGCCTTTTTTTCATTTTTCTTGTTTTCATTATTATTTTGGAGTGATAACTTTCTATTTTTGTTATATCTCTTCATGGGCTCCATAATATTTTTCACCTAATTTTATTTTCTCCCGTCCATTTTCCATTCTCCATTTGTTGGTATCTCGTAAAGAATAGGCACAGCCACAATATTCCTGCATATAAAATCGCTCTTGCTTACTAATTTCAAGCATTCTTGCAGAACCACCTTTCTTCCTCCAATTATATGTCCAGTAGGAGATGCCATCATAATGCCCGGCAGCCCGTATACCACAATCATTAATTTGTTCCATATTCTTCCATCTGGAAATTCCTAAAGAACTGGATATTATATCAAATCCATTTTCATAAGCATATAAAGCGGTACGCTCAAAACGCATATCAAAACACATCGTACAACGCACTCCTTTTTCGGGTTCCCATTCCATTCCTTTTGCCCGGGAAAACCAATTATCTACATCATAATCTGCATCAACAAAAGGGATATTATATTTTTCTGCAAAGCGTATATTTTCTTCTTTCCGCAAATCATATTCCTTTTTAGGATGAATATTTGGATTGTAAAAGAATATTGTAAACTCTGTACCCGAAGCAATAATTGCTTCCATCACCTCTCCTGAGCATGGTGCACAACAAGAATGTAATAATAGTTTTTTACCTTCTTCCGGCAATACCAGCTTCTCTCTTATCAAACTCATGTAATATTATGCAATCTTTATTTCCCCTTAAAATCAGGAGTACGTTTTTCAACAAAGGCTCCAATGCCTTCATTGTGATCTTCTGTATCGAAGAGCTCTCCAAACAGGTAAGCTTCCTGTTTCAAGCCTTCGGTAATATGTATTTCAACCCCTGTATTTAGTGACTGCTTAGCCTTCGCTACCGCAACAGGGCCTCTGGAAGCAATGGTTGCAGCTAGTTTACAGGCTTCATCCAATAGTTTCTCCGGAGCAATTACACGATTGACAAAACCAAATTCTTTACAGCTTTCAGCTGTATAAAACTCGCCAGAGAAGATCATTTCTTTTGCTTTGTACAATCCTATTGCTCTGGGCAAACGCTGCGTTCCACCAAAGCAGGGTAAAAGTCCCAGTGTAACTTCCGGCAGACCAAATCTGGATTTTTCACTTGCCAGAATAATATCGCAGGCCAATGCAAGTTCACAGCCCCCGCCCAATGCAAATCCATTTACTGCAGCTATAACAGCGAAAGGTAATGCTTCGATAGCATTAAATACTGTCTGGGCAGTAACCGAAAATTCTTCTGCCTCTTTGGGAGTCATTTTCTGCATTGCTTTTATATCGGCTCCGGCTACAAAAGCTTTATCACCAGCTCCGGTAATAATAAGAACCCTTATATCCGTATTTGTTTTAATATAATCTGTAAATATCTTTAGCTCTTTTAATACATCTGCATTTAGAGCATTCAAAGCCTGTGGGCGGTTAATCGTTAATATTCCGGTATATCCGTCCTGTGTATAGATTAATGTTTCGAAATCCATAGTTGTTATTGTTTGTTTAGAAACTGAATAATACTGGAGAAATCTATTTTCCCGTTACCTGCATCGCTCCACATTCGGTACAAGTTTAATGCTGTACTTCCCAGCGGAGTAGCTGTTTTTGTTTCCAGCCCCGCTGCCGCTGCCAGGCCAAGATCTTTTGTCATAAGATCTACAGCAAAACCACCTGCATAATCTTTTGATGCAGGCGCATTTTCCATCACTCCCGGATAAGGATTGTAGACTTCCAGAGACCAGTTTCCACCTGAGCTCTTCTTCATAATCTCACTCAGCACTTTAGCATCCAGTCCTTGTCTTACCCCTAAGTTGATAGCCTCCGAAGTTCCAATCATATGAACTGCCAAAAGCATATTATTACACATTTTAGCAACTTGTCCTGCTCCGGATTCACCGGCATGGAAAATATTCTTTCCCATAGATTCCAGTACAGGCTTTGCTTTTTCAAAGTTTTCCTGTGTTCCACCAACAATAAAAGTTAATGTTCCGGCTTGTGCACCACCCGTTCCTCCTGAAACAGGAGCATCTATCATGCTACAGCCTTTTAACCGTACTTTATCTGCAACAGCTCTGGCAGTAACAGCATCAATTGTACTGCTATCTATCAAAAGTGCATCAGATTTCAGATTATTTATAAACTCATCGGAATACAGATCGGAAACATGTTTACCCGAAGGCAACATTGTAATAACGATATCTGCATCTTTAACGGCTTCTATCGAAGAATCAGCAATATGACCTCCGGCTTCTTTTAAATGATTCAAGGCTTCTGCTGAAAGATCAAAACCTTTAACCTCATAGCCTTTTCTTACCAGATTTGCAGCCATAGGCCCACCCATATTTCCTAATCCTATAAATGTGATTTTTTTCATGATCATTAATTAATTTATACTTAAATTCTTTAAAGGGTGCTCTTCCGCATTCCAGATAGGAGAAAAATAACCATCTACCCATTCTTCGGTAATCTCATTTTGTGTTGCCGGAATCCATTTCGGAGACTGATCCTTATCCACCAACAGAGCACGTACACCTTCTGCAAAATCCGGATGTATACAACATTGACATGATAAGTTGAGCTCTGAACGAAATACATCTTCCAGACTCAGCTTAACTCCTGACTTCAGCTGTCTAAAAATGACAGCAGCCGAACTTGGAGACCCTGATTCAAAGGTTTTGATTCCTGTATTTACCCATTCATCTTCTCCCTGATGTGCTGTTAAAATATCAGCAAATTCTTTTAATGTGTTTACCCCTTCAAACTTACGGATGAACAGCTCACGGGCAGCAGCTTTAGATTCAGGCATTTTAGTACGGGCTGAAAATTTTTCGAGCACCTCAGAAACTGTTTTATAAAGTCCACCGCTCCAGTCTGCCAGTTCCAAAGCTCTTACAAGATCTTGTTTTGAAGCAGATTCTACATAATAATCCGCCAGTCCCAGAAACCTGCAGTCTGCACCATCCAGTCTGGCTCCCGTTAAACCGGAATACAAACCATAAGCAGAAGGCATTCTGTTTAAAAACCAGGTTCCGCCTACATCCGGATACAAACCTATTGTAATTTCCGGCATGGCCAGTTTGCTCTTTTCTGTAACAATACGATGGGAAGCTCCTACCATCAGACCTATTCCGCCACCCATTACAATACCGCTACCCCATACAATTACAGGCTTGGGATACGTATGAATAGCATAATCTACTTTGTATTCTTTAGAGAAAAAATCAAGGCATTCCTGCGGAACTTTCTTTGGATCAATAGCCCTTTGTTCCACAATTGCATCATGAAGTTTTCTCACATCGCCTCCGGCACAAAAGGCCTTTTCGCCTGCTCCCTGCAAAAAGATGCAGGCAACCTCATCAGACAGTTCCCACCTTTTCAGGACGGCACCCAATTGTTCTATCATCGGAAGTGAAAGAGAATTAAGGGTCTTTTCTGAATTAAGTGTAATAAACCCGACTTTATTTTTTATTTCTGTAAGTATTAAATCCATATTTTTAAGTGAAAATGAAGTGAATATAAAGTTAAGCTTTATCTGATCTGGAGCGTAGCTCCTTCCTCCAGTATTTTTCTGGAGATTACCAGTTTCATAATTTCATTTGTTCCCTCTACAACCTGATGTATTCTTGCATCGCGCATTAACCTTTCCACAGGAAAATCCTGCGTACAGCCATATCCGCCCAGAATCTGTAAAGCTTCATTACAGATATTAAAACACATATCGGTAGCCAATCTTTTGGCCATTGCACAGTATGTCGTGGCATTTGGATCATTGGAATCCAGCTTAAATGCCGCCAGATGAATCATCTGCCGGGCTGCAACCAACTCTGTTACCATATCAGCAATCTTAAATTGTAATGACTGAAACTGCGCTAAAGTTTTCCCGAACTGTTGTCTCTCGTGCATATAACGTTGTGCCTGGTTAATAGCTCCCTGAGCAGCTCCTACAGAACACGTTCCAATATTGATACGCCCTCCGTCTAATCCTTTCAAGGCAATTTTAAAGCCTTCGCCTAATGTTCCCAAAAGATGACTTTCATCCACCTCTACCTGATCCAAAAATATAAATCGTGTTGGCTGTGTATTCCAACCCAGCTTTTTTTCATTTTCGCCAAAGCTTATTCCCGGACTTTTCGCAGAAACAACAAAAGCACTAATTCCTTTTGAAGAAGAATCTCCTGTGCGTGCCATTACAATAAGCACATCACTTTCTCCGGCACCGGAAATAAATGCTTTTGTACCAGTTATCAGATATTTATCACCTTTCTTTACAGCTGTTGTTTTCAGGCTTGCTGCATCCGATCCGGCTCCGGGTTCGGTAAGACAATATGATCCCAGAAGATCTCCTGTTGATAATTTTGGACACAATTCTTTCCGGATTTCATCTTTTCCGTATTTATCAATCATCCACGAAACCATATTATGAATGGTAATATAGGCTGTAGTAGACGGGCATGCTGCTGCCAGTTCTTCAAATATAATAGCAGCATCCAGTCTCGAAAGACCTAAACCACCACTTTCCTCACTTGTATAAATGCTACAAAATCCCAGCTCTCCGGCTTTTAAAATAGCTTCTCTGGGAAATATTTTTTTAGCATCCCATTCCGAAGCATACGGTGCCAGCTCTTTTTGGGCAAAACTCCTTGCCGCCTCCTGAAAGGCATACTGGTTTTCGTTTAAGTTAAACTGCATATTTTATTCGGTTAAAAATTGAATACTGAATGTTATGTTCAGTTCATTATTTTAAAGCTATAGTCATGTTTACATTACCTCCCGGTACATCCTCCTCGAACCAGCGTGCAGTAATTGTCTTGGTTTCTGTATAAAACCGTACTCCCTGCTTTCCATAAGAATGCAGATCTCCAAAAAACGATTTGCGCCAGCCTGTAAAAGAGAAGAATGGTAAAGGAACTGGTATTGGTAGATTAATCCCGATCTGTCCAACTTCTATTTCATGCTGAAACTTCCGGACTGCTGCTCCCGAATTAGTGAAAATAGATGTTCCATTACCATAAGGATTGGTATTAATAATCTTTATAGCCTCATCCAATGTATCAGCCTTTAGCAGCAACAATGCAGGTCCAAAAATTTCTTCTTTGTAAATATCCATATCTACCGATACATTACTAAACAAAGTCGGTCCTACAAAATATCCGTTTTCATAACCTTCTACAGTACAGACACTGCCATCCAGCAATACTTCTGCTCCCTGATTGTATGCACTCTGGATAAGCCTAAGAACCTTTTCTTTGGATTGTTTATTAATCAGTGGACCATAAGCTGCAGATTCATCGGACCACACACCAGGTTTAATACTGCTTAGCGCTTTTTTGATATCATCAGTCCAATTCTGCGCCTCTCCCACCAAAACAGCTACACTAATTGCCATACAGCGTTGTCCGGCGGCTCCACAGGAAGCCCCCACCAGATTATTAATGACCTGCTCTTTGTTGGCATCAGGCATTACAACCATATGGTTTTTAGCCCCGCCAAAAGCCTGTACCCGCTTCAGGTTATGTGTTCCCGTTCTGTAAACATGCTCTGCAACAGGAACTGATCCCACGAAAGAAATAGCCCTTATATCAGGATGGTTCAGAAGATGATTCACCTGGTCTTTAGCACCATGAACAATATTCAGTACACCTTTCGGGAAGCCGGCTTCATAGAATAGCTCTGCCATTCTCACAGAAGTCATCGGTGTCTGTTCCGACGGCTTCAATATAAAAGTATTTCCACAGGCAATAGCCATAGGAAACATCCATAACGGAATCATTGCCGGAAAGTTGAATGGTGTAATACCTGCACATACGCCTAATGGCTGTACATAACTATAAGTATCAACTGCTCTGGCTACATTTTCTACTGTCTCCCCCATCATCAGTGTAGGAATATTGCAAGCATGCTCTACTACTTCTATACCGCGCCATACATCTCCCATAGCATCGGCAAAGGTTTTACCGTTTTCTTTGGAAAGTATTTCTGCAAGTTCTTTCTGATGTTCTTTCAGGAGTTGCTGATATTTAAGAAAAAGCCTCGCCCGCTCAGGAGTAGCAACCTCTTTCCATATTTTAAAGGCTGCAGATGCTGTTTCAATAGCTTCATCTATCTCAGACAACAAGGTTAGCGGAACCTCAGCAATAGTTTCTTGTGTTGCCGGATTTTCCACAGGTAAGTATTCGGTAGTTTTACTTTCTGTAAAAGCACCGTTTATTAATATTTTGATTTTTTCTGACATTATAAATAGGATTGGTGTAAATGGTATAAAACGGAAAGCTAAGGTTACCAGAACAGTCCTTAACTTTCCGTTCAGTATAGTTTAAATCACTAGTAAATCGACAAATTCGTTTACGTCAAGATTCACCAGTGTATTGTAATCCAGTGAGTTTTCCAGTAAAATTCGCTGTTGTTTTTCAGGGAAAATACGAGCCAGATTAACTTTATATTTCTTAATCAGCTCCGGAATACCTTCTTCTCTTCTGCGCTTGTGCCCGATAGGATATTCAACAACTATTTCGTCCAGTATCGTTCCGTCATTTAGTTCAACAGTAAGTGCATTGGCTATGGAACGTTTTTCAGGATCATGATAATCTTTAGTAAACTGTACATCTTCTACACATTCCATTTTGTCGCGTAGCACATCTATTCTTTCGTCAGATGCTATGTTGTCTTCATAATCTGCTGCTGTAAGCCTTCCGAAGATAAGAGGTACAGCAATCATGTACTGAAGACAATGATCGCGGTCTGCCGGATTATTCAGAGGTCCCTTTTTATCAATAATACGAATAGCAGCTTCATGTGTACGTATTGTAATCTTGCGGATATCTGCAGTTGTCTTTCCTAATTCGTTCAGCTTTTCATGCAGTGTCATAGCCACTTCTACAGCCGTCTGAGAATGGAATTCTGCAGGGAAAGAAATTTTGAATAATACATTTTCCATAACATAAGAACCATATTCTCTCTGGAACTTAAATTCATTTCCTTTGAAGGAGACATCATAAAAACCCCATGTTTTTGCGGTCAGAACAGAAGGATAGCCCATTTCTCCTGTTTTGGCAATTAGCGCCAGGCGAACTGCTCTGGAAGTAGCATCACCTGCTGCCCAGGATTTACGACTCCCTGTATTAGGAGCATGTCGGTATGTTCGTAGAGACTGCCCATCCACAAATGCAAGCGAAACAGCATTAATCAGCTCGTCTCTGGTAAGGCCAATCAGTTTTCCAACAACAGCTGTGGAAGCTAATTTCACTAACAATACATGATCCAGACCAACTTTATTAAATGAATTCTCCAAAGCAATTACCCCTTGGATCTCATGTGCCATAATCATGGCTTCCAATACCTGTTTTACTTTCAGAGGCTTTTTCCCTTCTGCTATATTGGTTCTGGACAGCCAGTCTGCCGTTGCCAGAATTCCACCCAGGTTATCAGAAGGATGTCCCCATTCAGCGGCCAGCCAAGTATCATTAAAATCCAGCCATCGAATAATAGCGCCTATATTAAAAGCAGCCTGAACCGGATCCAGCTGAAACTGTGTTCCCGGTACTTTAGCACCATTGGGTACAATGGTTCCTTTTACAATTGGTCCCAGCAATTTGGTACATGCCGGATATGTTAATGCCTCCAGACCACACCCTATCGTATCCAATAGACAATAGTGTGCAGTTTTCCAGGCTAAATCATTCTTTATTTCGTAGTTCAGTACATAATCCGCAATAGCTGTTAAAACATGATCAGGTTGCGGTCTTTCATTTGATATATGACTCATTGTAGTTTAAAATTGAATGTTATTTATTACTTAAGGATGTTGGGTTTATTTTCTGTCTGTAATCGAGACAAATTCTTTGTTCTCTGGCCCAATGTAATTAGCACTTGGCCTGATTATTTTTCCATCTTGTCTTTGCTCGATGATATGGGCACTCCATCCTGTGACTCTGGAAATAACAAATAATGGTGTAAACATTAGTGTTGGTACTCCCATCTGATGGTATGACACTGCCGAGAACCAATCCAGGTTGGGGAACATTTTCTTTTCTTCCCACATTACTGCTTCAAGTCTTTCGGCAATATTAAATAGCAGCATATCGCCTGACTCTTCGGAAAGCTCTCTTGCAACTTCCTTAATAACTACATTTCTTGGATCTGATATTGTATAAACAGGATGGCCAAAACCTATAATCACTTCCTTACTAGCAATCCGTTGGCGGATATCTGCTTCGGCTTCATCCGGAGAGTTATATCTGCTTTGTATTTCAAAAGCAACCTCATTGGCACCACCATGTTTCGGACCTCTTAGTGCTCCAATTGCTCCTGTAATTGCAGAATAAAAATCTGAACCTGTTCCGGCAATAACCCTGCTTGTAAAAGTAGACGCATTAAATTCGTGTTCAGCATACAGGTTAAGTGAAATCTGCATGGCTTTCACCCAGGATTCAGAAGGTACTTTACCATGTAACAAATGCAGAAAGTGACCACCAATTGTATCATCATCAGTATTTACCTCTATTTCTTTCCCGTTATGGCTGTAATGGTACCAGTATAATAAGCCTGAACTGAAGGAAGCTAATAATTTGTCAGCAATATCTCTTGCTCCTGCCACATTATGATCGTCTTTCTCCGGTTGTATACTTCCAATAGCCGAAACCATGGAACGCATTACATCCATCGGATGTGCAGCTGCAGGAATGCTTTTCAGAATATTTCTAACAGAGTTAGGCAGTCCCCGCAGTGATTTTAGTTTAGATTTATAATTTTTCAATTGTGCTTCTGTAGGCAGCTGGCCATATATAAGCAAGTAGGCAACTTCTTCAAACTGGGCTTTCACAGCCAGATCAAGAATATTATAGCCTCTGTAATGTAAATCGTTTCCGCTTTTCCCAACACTGCAAAGCGCTGTATTTCCTGCGACTACTCCCGAAAGAGCTACGCTTTTTTTAGGTTTGAAAGTTCCTTCGTTACTTGACATCTTGGTTTGTTTTAAACAGTTTATCTAATTTTTGCTCATAATCGTAGTAGCCAATACTGGCATACAGCTCTTCTCTGGTCTGCATTGTATCCAGTACATTGGCCTGCGTACCATCTTTTCGGATATGTTCATATACATTGAGGGCTGCTTTGTTTGCAGCGCGGAAGGCAGACAGCGGATACAATACCAGTCCTACCCCTGCAGCTTTCAGCTCGTCCACAGTGTACATTTTAATCATCCCGAATTCGGTAATATTTGCCAATACAGGAATACCTGTAGCATCTACGAATTTTTGATAAACACCAAGATCAGGAACAGCTTCTGCAAAAATAAAGTCGGCTCCCGCCTCTTTATAAGCTACAGCGCGTTCCAATGTTTTTTCCAGTCCTTCATTAGCGAAAGCATCTGTGCGGGCACCGATCACAAAATTATCGTCTGTGCGGGCATCTGCTGCTGCTTTCAGCCTGTCCGACATTTCCTCTTTACTTACCAGTTCTTTACCCGGACGGTGGCCACAACGTTTTGCACCAATCTGGTCTTCAATGTGTAAAGCTGCTGCTCCGGCTTTGATCAGTGAACTCACTGTACGGGCAATATTAAAGGCAGATGGACCGAAACCGGTATCAACATCTACTAATAAAGGCAGATTGCATACGTTTGTAATACGCTGAATGTCTGTAAGTACATCATCCAATGTCGTAATACCCAGATCCGGAACTCCTAATGAACCTGCTGCAACTCCACCTCCTGAAAGGTATATTGCATTAAAACCTGCCTGCCTGGCTAGTAATGCATGGTTAGCATTAACAGCACCTACAATTTGAAGAGGATTTTCTTTTTGCATTGCCTCCCGGAATCGTAAACCGGGAGATCCTAAACTCGCATTTTTACTCATTTCAATACTATTGTTAATTTCATGTTTTTCTATCTGTAAAGCCTGTTGCTTTCTATCCTTTAGGACATCAGAATTTCAAAGTCAGTTAGTCCGGTTACAAACCAGAATTACATTCTTTGTAAGCTTTCTAAAACTTTTACGGGGGAATACTAAGAGGATCAGAATACGGAATATACTACAGAAGATAAGATGACTCTGTGTATATCATTCCTGTGAAATGATAATAATGTTGGGTAATACCAGAATATGCTTCTTTTTTACTATTATCAAAAAACAAAATACGTATCATACCTGACTATAAGCTTCAGACCGCGAAAGCATCGTCAATTCGAAAAAAGGCAGGTCTCCTGACTTGTAACAGTTATCATCGTTCTTCCCATTCTGTTATATGAACAGTGAACTAATTGTTGATAATAACCTTATATGTTGTTACTTACAGTTGCGCGACAGTTCGTGATTTTCACACGATTCCCTTTTAATACACGTCTAAGTGTAACCAATTTCGGTTGATATTAGGAACAAAAGAATTTGTTCCTGTTCTAAATATAGAAAATTTTGCCTATCATTTGTAAATATTTCAGTCCGGAGCCGGAAATTATTTATATTTTAAAGTGAGTAAAAAGCTGAATCACCTTCTGTAAGGGCATTATAGATATTTTATATCTATGCGGTAAATAATTTATTTTCCCTCGATACAGTAGTATTTTCCGCCTGATTTTCAGTCAGTATATTCACCTAAAGTTGGCGCGGAAATCCAATATTTTAATTTTCAGACAAGAATATTATTAAATATTCCTAACAGGTTCACTAGGATATAAACTAAAAAAAGCCTCCTTACGGAAGCTTTAATTGTCATTCAATTCTATTTTTATTTTTTAAAAATCCATTCCTGAAGATTCTTCGGCATATCGTGAATAATCTTCTTTACCTCTTCAATATTGTCGCATTTCTCGATATTGATACTAAACTTGAAGTTAGGCATCAAACATAGACTCACTTTTCCATAGTAATCGGATAGTTTCTGATAAAGTTCCTTTCGGATATTTTCGAAATAAAACTTTGCATCACTGAAGTTATCTCCGATACCGGAAACGTTATTATTTACTAACACTATTTCCATAAGACTATATTTTATAATTGCTTAAAAATAAGAATTTTACATAAAACAAAAGGCATTATTTACTAACATTTCCACAATAACGTTCTTAAATTATTGATAATATTTCATTATAATAATAACGCAATATAATAGCAAAAAAGCACTATCAGGGTGTTCCATAACTTTTTTATTCGTATAATTTTTTCCGCATTTACCTGAAATAAAAAAACCGGAGAAATAAATCCTCCGGCCACTTCATAAAAACAGATGTTTTTATATTAACATTATTTTTTATCTACAACAATTCTGTCTGGTCTGTTTGCCAGATCCCATGCTATAGCGAATACTAACTGAGTTCTCTTCATCAACAACGGATAATCTATTTTATCCGGTGTATCTGTAGGCTTATGATAATCTTCGTGGATACCATCGAAGAAGAAAGCAATCGGAATATTGTGCTTTGCAAAATTATAGTGGTCTGAACGGTAATAGATTCTGTCCGGATCTTTTGGATCATCGTATTTATAATCCAGATACAGATTGTGTGTTGCTTTGTTAGCTTTCTCTACAGCTTCCTTCAACTGAGAACTTAGCATTTCTGAACCTACTACATATACGAAGTTCGGGTTATCTTTATGCAATGGATCTACTCTTCCTATCATGTCGATATTTAAATCCGCCACA
Source organism: Elizabethkingia occulta (assembly GCF_002023715.1). Lineage (GTDB taxonomy): Bacteria > Bacteroidota > Bacteroidia > Flavobacteriales > Weeksellaceae > Elizabethkingia > Elizabethkingia occulta. The sequence goes on along the minus strand of NZ_MAHX01000007.1, from coordinate 200,666 downwards.
GTATTAGCCAACGGGAAAATTGGATTATCGGAATAATAGCTTGATCCGAAAAGACCTTTCTCTTCTCCGGTTACATGAAGAAATAAAATAGAACGCTTTGGCCCATGTCCTGCTTTTTTAGCTTTGTGAAAAGCTTCAGCAATTGCCATAACACCAACGGTTCCGGATCCGTCATCATCAGCACCGTTATAAATCTGGCCATTGTTCATTCCTACATGGTCATAGTGTGCAGAAACTACAATAATTTCGTTTGGTTTTTCTGATCCTTCGATGTAAGCAAGAATATTTTCAGAATCATTGATCTTTTTTCTTTTGCTCATGTATTCTGAAGGAACTTTCTGATAATAAGAACTCATGCTAGGCGGATGTCCTATACCGTTCTTCTTGTATTGGTTTATCATGTATTCGCCAGCTTTCTTCTGTCCCGGAGAGCCAGTGTCTCTTCCCTGCATTTCATCACTTGCAATAATATACAAGTCTCGTTTCAGGTTCTCAGCCGAAATACTTTTCAGGGAACTTTCATATACTTTCTGAGGGTTTTGAACAGCACATGAAAAAAGAACAAGTGCTGACCCTACAGCCAATACAATTTTCTTCATAAACAATAATTTTTCCCGAAGATAAATAATTATTACAAAAAAACCGATAACTTTTTTGAAATATCAAATAGTTATCGGTTATCTATATTTTATTCTCAGTTATTTTACAACCTTATAATCAGAGTTAGTAAACAAATGTTAGACCTGCACTCCATCCCATATCACTATCGTAATGCGAGGATAGCTGCAACCATTTCTGAAGTATATAACTAAGTCCCAATCGGTATTCCCGATCCGTATTCACCATAAAATTACCTCTTATTCTCGGCGTTATCGGAATATCCTCACGCTGTAATACTAATCTTACCTTACCATTCTGATCCACACTTGCATCTGCTGTTACCAGCCATGGCAGGATATATTGGAAACCGGCGGTAAATACATGTCGGTTATTGTGTTTTGCCAACTGATTGAACATTGTTCTTCTGGCATCTCCAGATTCCCGGTCCCTGCTTCTGGTCTGGAATCCAACATACGGATATAACCATTGGAATTTACCTAAATAACGTCCAAATCTTACTTCAGCTTCCATACCATCTGTTTTTGTATATCCGGTATGCAATTCCCCTTGTAATTCATAACGGGCATCACCTACTCTTGCAGCTATATGTGAACTTCTTGATTCCAATGCAACAGTAGCTGTATTAGCCCACATATGGTTATCTTTCAGGAAGTCCTTCCAATCTTTCTTAGGATTGGTAAGATTGGGATTAGGTTTTGAATCTTCATAACTAAAGACTCTTCCCATTCCGGCCATCATGTGATACAATATATGACAGTGGAAAAACCAGTCTCCGTCCTGATTGGCCGGGAACTCTATTGTTACGGTCTCCATAGGCATAAGGTCCAGTACATTTTTTAACGGAGAATATTCTCCTTTGCTGTTGATTACTCTGAAATCATGTCCATGAAGGTGCATTGGGTGGCGCATCATAGAGTTATTGTACATTGTAATACGTACAATTTCTCCACGTTTAATCTTTATTTTATCAGTTTCTATAACTGTTTTATTATCCAGTGACCATACATAACGGCGCATGTTCCCTTCCAGTGTGAATTTTAGTTCTTTTACCGGAGCATCTGTAGGTAATGATGTCATTTCTGTAGATGCCAGCATATCATAATTCAGGGTAACAGGTCTTTGTTTCGGCATATCAGCCATATTATGACCAGCATGTTCATCTGCTTTAGAATCTGAAAGCTGTAACGGAGTATCTTCATTTTTATTCCCCATATCATGTCCGGCATGCTCATCTGCTTTGGAGTCTGAAAGTTTTAATGGCATATCACTTGCGGAATGATCTTCTTTTTTAGGCTTAACCTTTTTCGGAGGATTCATCATGTCTTTCAGATGCTGCATTGTAGCTTTTCTTTCTTCTTCGGGAACTTCAGGATACATTACTGAATTAGCATCCATCTTTTGTAATCCCATTTTCATGTTCATCGGCTTCATATCCCCGTTCATCTTCATCATGTTGTTCATACTTTTCATCCCTTCAAAAAGCATCAGTCTTTTTAGTTCAGGAGCTTCAACTTTTTCTCCTTCACCCAGCCATAATGATGAATGTCCAGTTCTGTCTTCGGAAGTTGCCCGAAATTCAAAACTTTTATTCTCAGGAATTGTGACCTCTACATCGTAAGTTTCAGAAATTCCCACAATCAGTTTATCAACTTCTACAGGTTCTACATCGTTACCATCATTTCCTACTACCGTTATTTTTCCTCCACCATATGTAAGCCAGAAATAAGAAGAAGCACCTCCATTTGCAATTCTCAATCTTACCTTGTCACCTGCCTTCAGGTTTTTATAAGAAGTCGAAGGTTGTCCATTCAGCAAGAATTTATCATAATAGACATCGCTGATATCCATAGCCTCCATTCTTTTCCATTCGTTTTTCAGCTTAGTAAAGAAATTTCCGGAAGCAATAGCCTCTGAGTAACTTTGTACTGATTTCTTTTTTATCGCATACCAGTCAGCTACTCCCATCTGTAACCTCCGCATTACCTGATGCGGATGTTCGTCTGTCCATTCACTTAGCATTACAGGAATATCTGCCTGAACCTTCCGGTCAGCTTCGGTTTCACCTCTTTTCCGGAAAACCAACATTCCATACATTCCCATTTGTTCCTGTAACTTCTCATGTGAATGATACCAGTATGTACCGTTCTGTGAGATTTTAAACCTGTAGACATAGGTTTCACCAGGTTTTATGGGTTTCTGGGTAAGAAAAGGAATACCATCTTCTTTATTCTCCAACATTACGCCATGCCAGTGAAGTGCTGTATTTTCTTTTTTCAGTCTGTTATGCACATGGATTTCTGCAGTGTCTCCTTCTGTGAAATACAATGTAGGAGCTGGTAACTGACCGTTAATAGCAAAAGCATGACCGTGCTTTCCGGTAAAATTAACCATAGAGTCACTTACATAAAGATCATAACGCACAATCTTACCTTCAAAATTCACCAGTCCATTCTTAGGATTCCTTTTCAGGTCCATATCTTCCTGTATCTTCTTTTCCTCTTTCATGGGCACCAGCTCCATTCCGCATTTAGGACATTTTCCGGGTTTATCACTTACCACTTCAGAATGCATAGGACAGGTATATTTCTGTACTGTAGCACTTTGCTGTAAGTTGGTTTTTTGTCCGGAGTTTCCCTCATGCTGATGCTGTGCCTGTGAAAGGCTAAAGCCTGACACAAACAATATCAACAATAATTTCCTCATTTGTTTACTTTTTAATTTCAGATTTTACTGAACCACAAGTAAGCATAGAGTTGCCATAATAAGGATTTTTAATCTCCTTCTCGTCACTCAGCCATTGTCCTTTTGCCATAGGACAATATTGTACATAAACAGGAGTTGAGGAAACTTTGAAGTGATTGGCTATTGCAGCCATATTATCGGAAAGATTGAAGAAATAATTTCTTTGTGTTGACAGATTTTTTGCTTCTATAATAGCGCCTGCATCTTTTCTCAGTTTATTTACATTATCTTCTGATAGTACTTTAAAATCAACCGCAGATGCCGATTGTAAGAATACTTTTGCAGCAGCAGAAGCTTTTGCAGTATCATCCTGAGTTAAGGCATCTTTTATAGCGATATAATTATGGTAAAGTTTTTCAATCTGAGTGTTTGACTTTTGAGCAAAAGCGGTGATAGAAGCAGCCGAAAATAAAAGGCTTAAAAATAATTTTTTCATGTCTGTTGAATTTAGATTTTTATAAAATTTGAATTAAAAATAGCTATGCATACATAGCATTACTGGATACTGCTTCAATTAAGAAACAGCTGTTTTAATCAAATTCTATAATCTAAAATTACAGTTCAGTATAAAAATAGGAAGTTGCCGCAGCTCTGGCGGTGCATTGCTTAGATAATCCTGTCCTTTCTCTTCTTCAGAAAACAATACATTCTGACTAATAAAAGAAACTTCAGGCAGCAATGCAAATGATGAGGCCAGTTGTAACTGTAGCAATTCTGCATTTTTAGCTACATCGGTTTTTACAAGCTCCAGTTTTGTTTTGCAACAATCCGGAGTCTTTACAACTTTACATTCGTCGGGTGAAGAAACTGGCGGTGTATGATTCATACCACACGTCATAACTTCCTCTATACAATAATGCATTTTCACTACTGCACCGGAGGATACCGCAGAGTAGAAAAATGCTAATAATATGAGAATGGTTTTCTTCATGACCTTGACAAAGTTATATATATTTTTTTATCTCAACTTATATTTTTCTGGATTAATGTTAACAATAGCTACACAAACTGCTGCTATAAGTAAAACCATGAACTGAATCAACACAAAGTTCCAGCCGCCATAATGCCAGCAGTTAACGCCTAAAACGGTTCCTAAAGCTCCACCGATGAAATAACATGTCATGTAAACCGTATTAATCCGGCTGTTGGCTGACTCATCTAATGTATAGATTGTCGCAATATTGGTAATTTGCATGGCTTGTACACCAACGTCCATTATAAATACAGAGAATACAATCATCCATATATTTGATGGAAATACCATCATCAGGATCACTGAAGCGACTACAACCAAAATACTGTAGAGAATACCACGGGCAGGACTTCCTTTGTCGGCCATTCTCCCAACAATGGGAGCTAATAAAGCTCCACCCAGTGCAACGATACCTAACAGCCCTATTTTATCACTTTTCAGAAAAAATGGTTCTCCTGTAAGGTGAAATGTAATTGTAGTCCAGAATGAGCAAAAAACACCAAATACCAATGCTCCTATAATGGATAATCTTCTCAGTTTTGGGAAACGCTTATACTGTGCAATGGTACTTTTCAGTAACTCCCCATAAGTTCCATTAAATTGTGTTCCTACATTGGGAAGGATAAAATGTATTAAAACCATCATAAGCATTATGACAAAAGCCGATATCATATAGATAGACTGCCATCCCCATAATCTGGCACTATAGCCGCTGACAACTCTGGCCAGAAGGATTCCGGATAGTAACCCGGTAAAAACCATTCCAACTATTTTACCTTTATTTTCGGTTGCCAAAGTTGCCGCCATAGGCATAACAACCTGAGCAGCAGCTCCCATTGCTCCTATAATCAGGCTCATAAGATAGATACCATAAAGATTATGGATCAGCGCCATTCCAAATAATGCTAGAACTAGGACAAAAAGCATTAGCAGGATTAATTTTTTCCGGTTCATCTTATCACCATAAGGTGTAATGAAAAAAAGACCCAGACCATAGCCTGCCTGAGCCAAAGCCGGAAGAAGTCCAACCTCGTTTTCGGATTTGTGTAAAGATTTGGATACCTCATCCAGAATAGGCTGTACATAATACAAACTGGCGACACTAACACCAGCAGTAATGGCCATAATCAAAATCTGTAATCGGGATAATCCTTTTTGTATGCTATTTTCCATGCTGCAAATTTAAATCATATGCCATAAAAAAATCCCTTTAGTAGGGATTTAGACAATCTATTATATAAAAGATACAAGTATTAATTTTGTGGTGAATAAATCATCAGATTGCGGTAATGTTCTTTGAATCCTTTATTCAGGTATAATAACAGAGCATTTTTGTTATGCCTTTCAATTTCCAGCATTACAACTTTTAGCCCCTGCTCTTTGGCAAAATCTTTTACAAAGTCTACTGCCAGTTTACCATAACCTTTACCTCTAGCTTTTTCATTCAGGAAAAGTTCATCCAGAAAAGCTATTCTTCCTCCGAACTCAAAACTGAATATATAAGTCAGGATTACATATCCAATCACCTCATTTCCTTCATTGTACATAACAAAAGCACTTCCCAAATCCGGGTTTTGTACAAACTGGTGGAAGTTCGATCTGGTAAGATCTTCGTTAAAAGGGTACTGATCGATTGCATAAAACTCGCGCATCATTGTTACCATTTCTTCTATTTGTCCTTCATCCAGTTTTCTGAAAAATTGATGTTCCATAAATAATCTGTTTGTAACAAAGATAAGCAAAGCTTTCTCAAGAATCAATTTCCAGATCGTAGTTATCCAATAGGCCGACAAGATTGTGTGCTGAAAACTTCGCTTTTTTTACTTTATTTTTTGACAGATCAACAGAAAAATATTTTGCTGTCCGGAAATCTGTCCGCTCTAATATACTTCCTGAAAATACAGACCCCGACAGATCACTATTATCAAAAACAACATAGGAAAGGTTTGTATCACTAAAATCAGTTTCTATAATTCTGCAGTTTTTAAACAGCGTTTTGGCAATATTTTGCTGATAAAAGGATGAATGCAAGATCTGACAATCCTCGAAACGAAATGATAAACCAAAAGGATTGCAGTTTTCGAAATGCAGCCCCATGAGCTTACAGTCGTTAAACTTTACGTCCTTGAAGCTTGTTCTGCCAAATTTTGTAAGGCTAAAATTACAGTTCACAAACTGGCATTCCGTAAATGAAACTGAGAATAAATCTGTTTCGGAAAAATCACAATTATTAAAGCTACAAAATTCATAATCGCCTTTTGGCAAAGGAGTATCTCTAAAGTTGATTTTTTCGAAAGTTTTATCGAGTTCGTAAACGGACATTGGGCATAAATTTTAAGAAGTCACAAGTTAATGAAAATACCAAAGAAAAGTGCAACCTGTACAGGCTGCACTTCCAGATCAAAACATCTCATTTTTTTTGGTTCAACAAAATAAAAAAGGTTTGCCGACGTGCAAACCTTAATTTTTTTCAAAATTTATATTCTCAGATACAATTATGTCGATGAATAATTTCACTTTCTTATTTTCAACATCTTAAAGTTAAGAAAAAAAATATTCTGTTGGTATGAATCAATGTTAATTTTTTGCAATATTTAAATTATCTGTATCCACTTTGTCTTCCTTAATATTTCCAACATAAATATATATGAACACGGCTATAAGGAGTAAGAAAAGATAGAAACTGTTCTTTAGCAAGTCCGGATAACTAATGGTATTTTTACTATAACCCGTAAGGATAAGTATCTGTGCACCATAAGGAATAATCCCCTGTACAAAACACGAAAATGTATCCAGAATAGAGGCTGTCACTCTTGGTTTAATCTTATATTCTTCGGTAATTTTTTTGGACACTTTTCCGGTAATAACAATAGAAATAGTGTTGTTTGCTGTTGCTGCATCGGTTACGCCTACAAAGGTTCCGATTCCTAATAAAGCAGATTTTGGCCCGTTTATTTTACTCCTGATCAGTTTTAGAAGGTTGTCTATACCACCGGCTTTTTCAACCATAGCAGCCAGCCCACCTGTAAGTAAGGAAAGCAGGAATATTTCAGTCATACTGGTAAATCCTTCATATACCTTTTTACCAAAATCCAGAAAGCTGAAATCGTGGTAAATAAAACCAAAAATACCGCTTAGTACAATACCAATAATCAATACAAAAAACACATCCAGCCCAAAAAATGCCAGTACAATAACGGCAAGATAAGGAATAACCAGTACAGCGGAGGACAAATTAACAGGAGTAGCGGTATGCGCAACTTCATTAGTCCCTGCTCCTACATAAATATAAATAAAGAATGCTATAATAGCTGCTGGTAAGGCAAAGCCTATATTATTACGGAATTTATCCCGCATGTCGCAACCTAAAATCTGAGTGGCAGCAATAGTGGTATCCGAAATAATGGATAAATTGTCCCCAAACATAGCTCCTCCTAATAGTGCTGCTCCTACAACATTGATATCACAACCTCCGGCATTGGAAAGTCCAACTGCAATAGGGCCTAATGCCACAATTGTTCCGACTGATGTTCCGGAAGCGATTGACAAGAATGAAGCCACAAAGAAAATACCTGCCGGATAATATTGTGGAGAAAGATTATTGATCCCAATATTCACTATAGCATCTACACTTCCTATTGATTTGGAAACTGTAGCGAATGCTCCAGCCAATATGTAAATAATACACATGGTAAGAATATTCCGGTCTCCACAGCCTTCCAAAAAGGTAGAAGTCTTTTCTTTGATGGTTCCTTTAATGATAATGAAAGCTGCAATTATTCCCACAACAATAGCTATAGGCGATGGCAATGCATAAAAATCATTGTAATAAATTCCGGCTCCCAGGAATACCAGAATAAAGATAAGAAACGGGATTAGTGATCGTAAAGATGTGCTCTTTTGTGTCGTCATTCAATCTAATTTTTTAATTATTTTGATCAGCACACTTTCAGAAAATAGGGATGATTTCAACATTTTTTCCGGAAACGGCTTATCGATTTCAGCACCTTGCTTATTGTTGCAGGTTGCTACCCAAATTTTGGGGTTCTTGATAATTTTAGAGTGCAAATATAAATTTTTAATTTAAAAAGTGAAAAATAATTTGAGAATGTCATAAGAAAACGAGCCTGTAAGCTACTGAAATGCTTGCGTACAATCTTATGGGAGTAAATCAAAAAAACATAACTTTGATAAAAAAATAATGATGAAATATAACAGATGTGGCAGAAGCGGTGTATTACTTCCCGCAATATCATTGGGACTATGGCATAACTTCGGATCTGTAGATGTCTTTTCTACAGCTGAAGCTATTATCAAGACTGCTTTTGATAAAGGAATCACTCATTTTGACCTGGCAAATAATTATGGTCCTGTACCCGGATCTGCTGAAGAAAACTTCGGAAAGATCGTTAGCAGAAATTTCAATGGTTTTCTCAGAGATCAGCTTTTTATTTCTACTAAAGCGGGTTATACCATGTGGGATGGACCTTATGGTGACTGGGGGTCCAGAAAATATCTTATATCCAGTTTGGATCAGAGCCTGAAGCGTATGAATCTCGATTATGTGGACGTCTTTTATTCTCATCGCCCGGATCCTGAAACCCCAATAGAGGAAACCATGCAGGCACTGGATTTTGCAGTACGCAGCGGGAGAGCTTTATATGCAGGAATTTCTAATTATAATGCTGAACAAACACAGCAAGCAGCCAACATACTAAGAGAATTAGGCACACCATGTCTTATTCATCAGCCTAAATACTCTATGTTTGTACGGTGGACAGAGGAAGGCCTACTAGATGTACTGGAAGATAATGGTGTGGGCTGTATTGCATTTTCTCCTTTAGCTCAGGGACTATTAACAGATCGTTATTTAAAAGGGATTCCGGAAAACTCACGTGCAGCAAAAAGCCATGGCTTTCTTCAAAAAAATGATATTACCGAGGAAAAACTACAACAAATTACAGCTCTGAATAATCTGGCACAGGAAAGAGAACAAACACTGGCGCAAATGGCTATTGCATGGCTATTAAAAGATAAAAGGGTAACATCTGTACTTGTAGGAGCCAGTTCGGTTGAACAATTGCTACAGAATCTGGAAAGTATTAACAATCTCGATTTTTCCCAAAATGAATTACAAAGAATTGAAGAAATACTGAAAACAAAATAGCAAAATAGCCTGAGGCTGTCCTCAGGCTATTTTTATTTTTAAGTGGTAAGGTTAAATTAGAACCATTCTTTTTTACCTTGAATATACGTTCTGTCGAAATCTTCATCTGTTTTTGTTAAATAGATGATACCTTCCACAAAACCAATAATTCCAGCTACACCACATGTAACAACACTTGCAATAAGCTGGATGATTCCTGCTTTAGTATACCCTAAGTAGAACTTGTGAATTCCTAAATAACCTATTAAAATCCCTAAAATACCAGCTACTAGCTTTTTTTCAGATTTATAAGGAACCTGTTGATTGTAGTTTTGTTGTGTTGTCTCTTCCATAATTTTAATACTTGTGTTTATAATTTAATAATTAATTATTTGCTGTTTATTTACCAAACCCTGGCATTCCACCACCCATTCCCGGCATACCTTTGCCCATCATAGCCATTAACTGTTTTCCCTGAGGTCCCTGCATCATCTTCATCATTTTCCCCATTTGCTCGAACTGTTTCATTAGAGCATTTACATCCTCAAGTTTGCGTCCTGCTCCTTTAGCAATACGCTGTTTTCTGGACATATTAATTGTGCTTGGTCTTCTTCTTTCTTCCGGAGTCATAGACTGGATAATCGCTTCAATATGTTTAAAAGCATCATCATTGATGTCCACATCTTTTATAGCTTTTCCAACTCCAGGTAACATGCCTAGAAGGTCCTTCATGTTACCCATTTTTTTAATCTGCTGAATTTGCTTTAAGAAATCGTCGAAACCAAATTCGTTCTTAGCAATCTTCTTGTGTAGTTTTTTAGCTTCCTCTTCATCAAACTGCTCCTGAGCTCTTTCTACTAAGGAAACAACGTCTCCCATCCCCAGGATTCTGTCTGCCATCCTTTCCGGATAGAAAATATCCAATGCCTCCATTTTCTCACCGGTAGAAATGAATTTAATTGGTTTTTCTACTACCGAACGGATTGTTAATGCAGCCCCTCCACGGGTATCACCATCTAATTTAGTAAGAACTACACCGTTATAATTAAGGACATCGTTGAAGGCTTTTGCTGTATTTACAGCATCCTGACCCGTCATGGAGTCAACCACGAAAAGAGTTTCTGTAGGTTTTACAGACTGGTGAACGTTACGAATTTCGTTCATCATCTCTTCGTCGATAGCCAAACGCCCTGCGGTATCTATAATAATAACGTCGTGCTTGTTTTGCTTTGCAAATTCTATTGCATTCTGAGAAATCTGAACCGGATTAAGGTTGCCTTCTTCAGTATATACTGGAACTCCTGTCTGACCACCTAATACTTTTAACTGATCAATTGCAGCAGGACGATAAACGTCACATGCTACCAATAAAGGGTTTTTGCTCTTTTTCTTCTTCAGGAAATTTGCCAATTTCCCGGAGAATGTTGTTTTACCAGAACCCTGTAAACCGGCAATTAGTATAATTGTTGGTTTTTCGGAAAGATTAAGTCCTTCATTGGTTCCTCCCATTAAATCCACTAACTCATCGTGAACAATTTTTGTCATCAATTGTCCCGGAGTAATGGATGTTAAAACATTTTGTCCTAAAGCTTTATCCTGAACTCTTTTTGTAAGATCTTTTGCTACCTTAAAGTTAACATCGGCATCTACTAATGCACGACGAATTTCTTTAACGGTTTCGGCAACGTTAATCTCGGTAATCTTACCGCGTCCCTGGATATTTTGTAAAGCTTTATCTAGTTTGTCCTGTAAACTATTGAACATAATTAAATCTATTCTTTGGTAAGTTGCAAAAATAAGGAAAAGATATGAGATATAAAGTATGAAGTTGATATCAAGATACAAGACGCTAGATACAAGATGCAAGAAATAAGATAATAGACATTGGTCTTTTACTCTTATACATTACCTAATATTATAACAATAAGTTCCTAAACCTTCTGATTAGAGATCAGGCGCTGACAACCGATAACTATTAACTATTAACTGTTAACTAATACCTGTCAACCGACAACTGTTACCAAAAAACCTTTATATTTGTACCTGTCAATGGGGTGCCGTTAGTGGCTGAGATGATACCCAGGAAATTTTCCGCACCTGATCCGGATAATGCCGGCGTAGGGATCTGTCATCTCCTCATCAAAATGATTTATTACAATGATGCAGGAAATTATTCAACAAACAACATGGGTAGAATGGCTGGGTGTTATTCTTTCAATTTTTCAGGTCGTTTTATCACGACAAAATAATCCTATAAACTATCTCTTCGGTGTTGTAAGTATTATCCTTACACTAATCGTAATGTTTAATGCGAAACTGTATGCCGAGTTTACACTCAACCTTTATTATCTTGTGATGAGTATCTATGGCTGGATTTACTGGAAATATGGAAAAGCCCGACATGAAACACCGATTTCTTATACAGACAATACAGATAAGCTAAAAACTGCAGGTATTGTTGTTTTTAGTTTTGGAATTTTCTATTTCGCTCTTACCCATTTCACCAATTCGGATGTACCCATATGGGATGCCAGCGTAAGTGCTTTTGCATGGGCTGGTATGTGGTTGATGGCTAAACGTAAAATTGAAAACTGGATATTATTGAACGTCAGTAACCTGATTTCAATTCCTTTGATGGTTCACAAATCGCTTTACCTGTATGCTATCTTGAGCGTTATTCTATTCAGTGTAGCTGTTTCGGGGTATTTTAACTGGAGAAGGATATTCAGGGAAAGTAAAATAAGTCAATAAATTTATAGAAATATAATATACCTACACTATATATTACAAATAGTAACTATAGCTAAGGGTTAATTTACCTGCTTCTTAGAATACCGGATAAAGCTTCCTGGATTTCGTCTTCGTCTTTCAGCTTTACCAAAGCTTTTATTTTACCATAAGCACCGGAGTCAAATTCCAGTACTTTGGCATTGTATTTATTCAGAATAGTAAATACCTGATTCTGGTGGCTGAAGTCAAACTCCAGATTTAATACCTTTTCGAGTTCTTTGGTTATCATTTCTGCAAAGCTCAACAGCTCTTTGGCTGATTCTTTGTAGATTTTCACCAGTCCGCCAACACCAAGCTTGGTACCACCATAATAACGCACCACAACTAATAGTATATTGGTTACATCGTGTCCCAATAATTGATTATAGATTGGCAATCCTGCACTTCCGGAAGGTTCTCCGTCGTCATTTGCACGGTAATTCTCACCTTTCAGTCCTAATCTGAAAGCATAACAGTGATGTGTTGCCTTAGGATGCAAAGTTTTTACTTCTTCCAGCCGTTTTTTCACATCATCTTCATCCAGAACCGGATAAGCATAGGAAATGAATTTACTCCCTTTTTCTTTAAGAGTAATATCTAAAATTGGTTTGGCGATCGTATTATAACTGTAATTGGATTCCAATATTATTTGTTTCTGTAAATCTTTAACTGATTATCTCTTAGTTGTTCAATAGTCTGAGCTTCATGCTGTAGCTTTGATGCTTTGGTTCCTTTATTCAGAAACAGATTCTCTGCTTTGAATACCCACGCTTCATCCCATAGATTACTTTCTATAAATTGATTTAGGGTATAAGCACCACCTTCTATAATAACAGACTGTATCTGATGTTTATATAAAACAGGCATAAGATCAGACAGAAATTTATCTCCAAAATCAGCTTTCAGCCAATGAATATTACCTTCTGATTTTTCTTCTATTTCATTTATGATAAAAGTTACAGCCTCATTGTTGAATGCCTTATAATCTACAGGTACTTTCAGTTCTCTGTCTAAAATAATACGTACCGGATTATTCCCGCTTACTTCTCTTACCGTAAGCCCGGGATTATCGTTCAATACTGTTTTTGTACCTACCAGAATGGCCTGTTCATCTGCACGAAGCTGGTGATTCTTCTGCTGAGAAAGTGCATTACTAATGGCATACGGTTGAAAATCCTTATCCATAAATCCATCTGCAGATTCAGCCCATTTCAGAATAATATAGGGACGCTGCTTACGATGATACGTAAAAAAACGCTTATTTAATTCATCACATTCTGCTTCCAAAATCCCGGTTATTACTTCTGTTCCGGCAGCTTCAAGAATTGCTTTTCCCTTTCCGTTTACTTTGTCATGCGGATCCATAGAGCCTATAACAACTCTTGGAATTCCCTGTTCTACAATCTTTACAGCACAAGGAGGTGTTTTTCCATAATGCGCACAAGGTTCCAGCGTTACATATATTGTACTGTCTTTCAGTAGTTCTTTATTCTCTACAGAATTAATCGCGTTGATCTCTGCATGAGGTTCTCCTGCTTTATGATGCCACCCCTCTCCTATTATCTTACCGTTGGATACAATAACACTGCCCACCAGCGGATTAGGATAAGTATTTCCTAAAGCTTTTTTTGCCAACTGCAGTGCACGCTGCATGTAAATGTAATGTTCTTCCATATTTAATAAAAAATCCAACATTGACAGAAACATCAATGTTGGACAGTTATATTTTTAATGATCTTACTCTTCTGTCGGCTTATCCTCTTTTTCCTCGGAGGTATCTGCTTTTGGTTGATCGTGTTCTGTTATAATCTGATGTAATTTGGAGCGAAGTCCTTCCAATTCTTCTTTTTTAGCATCCAGACTATCATAAGTAGCCTTTAGCAAAGGATTTTCTCTTGTTGGATTAGTAAAGAAGGCCAGATTATTTTCCAGTTTGGAGACTTCCGATTCCATATCCGAAATCTGATTTTTAATCTTACGTGCTTTGTCAGTAAGTTGGGTTTCGGAAAGGTTACCATCTGAAAGTTCGTAATCTTTCATTCTGTTCAGCCTCATCTTACTTCTAAGTGCTTTATTAAATTCAGTATTAATGTTGATTTTATCACGTGGTACTTTACCAATGGCATTCCATTCGTTTTTGATTCTGTTGATTACTTCAGCACTATTTTCTCCCTCCTCGATATCCTTAAGTTCATCCAGAAGTGCTTTTTTCTTTTTGTAATTAGCCCTCCAGTCATCCGTACCAGCGTCTCCTTTTTCACGGAACTTGGCAAAGAAATGATTACATGCATCACGGAATTCGTCCCATACTCTGTTGGACTGGCTTCTTGGTACATGACCAACAGCTTTCCATTCTTCCTGAAGTTTTTTAAATAAAGGTACTGCAGTATCCCAATCTTCAGAATCCTGATTGTCTTTTGCGGTCTGAATCAACTGTAACTTTCTTTCAAGATTCTCCTGTTGATTCTTTTTTAGCCCTTTATAGAAATTGTTTTTTGAAGCATTAAATGCACGAAGTGTTTCTTTAAAATCTGTCCAGTTCTGATTAGAAAGTTTTTTCGGAACACTTCCTAGTGAAATAAATTCATTCCTTAGTTCCTCTACTTTTTTAATAGCCGACTGCCAGTACGAATGTGCTGGTTCTTTTTCAGGATTAGAAAGTTTTTTAAGTTTTTCTATAATCTCATTTTTCTTCTCCAGATTAATTTTCTGATCGCCTTCGATCTGTGCAAATAATTCTGCTTTTCTCTGGTGGATAATATTGGAAATCTCTTTAAACTCGTCCCAGGTGCTGTCTCTGAATTCTTCAGCTACAGGCTCTGCTTCTTCTTTCCATAATTTATGAAGATACTGGAGTTCATTTAATGCTTTCTGTACTACAGGCTCGTCTTTAAGCTCCTTTGCACGTGCAATAATATGCTGTCTCTTTTCCAGGTTATGTGCATATTCCTGCTCACGGTATTCTTTATTTAGATCCAGCATCTGATAAAACTGATTCAGATGGTGGAAATAATCATTGCTAAGTGTTTTAAATTCAGACTTAGCTACCTGTCCAGCTTTCTGCCATTCATCTTTAACTTCTCTTATTGCTTTAAAAAGATTAGTTCCTGCTTCAGTATTGGTATACAGATTTTTAAGCTTTTCAATAATAGAGCGTCTCTGTAACAGATTTTCTGCCTGTTCCTTCTCTACTTCTTTGTGGTAGCTTTCCTGTTTTTCTTTAAAAATATTGGAAAGTGCATTGAATTTTGATCTTAATGGCGACTGGTATTCAAAATTATCAGGATCTCCTCCATCTGCAATATATGCTTCCTTTTTATCTTTTAATTCTTCTTCCCATGCTGCATTGAAAGCATCGCGAAGTTCTCCGAATTTTTTAGTCTGTGAACCTGCATTTGCGGAGTTTACAATATTTTCGGCTTCCTTAGCTATGTCTTCCATAGACAAATGCGTGTAATCTTCTGCATGAAAATCATGATCAGTATCTTCGTCGTGATCTGCAACATGCTCATGATGTTCTGCAGCCTGACCAGCCTGCTGAGGATGTTCAGTGGATTGATTTGCCTTTAATTCTTCATTCTGATTGTTGTCTATTGAAGCCATAACAAGTCTTTTTTAAAAATACGTAATGTTTCCATTACCTTTAATTGCTATAAATGTATTGTATTTTTAGTCTAAATTCCAAATTTCCCATGCTTTTTCTGCCTGTTGTTCAAGCATATAATAGCCATTTACTGTTTTTGCTCCTTTTTCAGCAGCATTTTTTATGAATTTGGTATAATTGGGATTGTAGATTAAATCGATGATAAGGTGTTGTTCAGAAAGCCCCTCAAACGGAAATATAAGGCAATCTTCAACATTTGGAAAAGTACCAACCGGAGTGGTCTGAATAATTAATGTATGCTCTTTTACAATTTCCGGAGTTAGCTTATCAAAATTCAGTTCCGACTTCCTGGAAACTGTTTTATGAGCAATATTATGCTTATCCAATACATATTTCACTGCCTTTGCAGCTCCCCCGTCTCCTAAAATAAGGGCTGAAGTATGATAATCTTTTTTATGGGCAAGTAAAGTCTTCTCAAAGCCAAAAGCATCTGTATTGAAGCCTTTTCTTCTACCATCAGCAAGAACCTTTACAGTATTTACAGCTCCTATCTGTTTTGCCTCATCACTTAATTCGTCCAGAAAAGAGACAACCTGTTCTTTATAAGGAATAGTAACATTAAAACCTCTCACATCTGGATCTTCTAACAACTTAGCAACTCCTTCAATCTGCTGCAGATCGAATAAATCGTAAGTATAAGTAGGAAGCATAAGCTTTTTGAATTTCTGTTCAAAATGATGCTTGGAGAATGAATAAGAAATATTTTTACCGATTAATCCTAGTTTCACAGGTTTTTCCATACATCAAAGTTAGGGAAAACACAGGGAATAATGAAACACTATTTTTAAAGTTAATAGTTGATTCTAATCAGTTTTAAAATTCTTAAAACTTACGGATTATATAAAAATGATATTCTAGCTTCTTAGCTGGCGTTTGCTCCCTCTGGAGAATATCCAGGAAATAATTATTCCAAATAAAAGCGCTGTAGCAGCTACAATAAGATAGTTTTGCCATTCGATCTTTACAGGGAAAGGTAATGCTGCTGTTGCTTTAAAGAAACCAAAATGCTGCTGCAAATAGCAGATAAGAGAACCTAGGACTAATCCTACCGACACACCGAATATCACAATAAGTATTCCGGTATTAAAGTAAACTCTTCTGAGTTTTGCCATAGACATACCCATTGAAATAAGGGATTTTGCCTGCTCTTTTTTATCCAGCTGAATAATAATAATGGCTCCTGCAAGATTGAAAGTCGTTATGAAGATCACCAACCCAAAGATTAAATAAATCATTAGTTTCTCGGTATTGATCATCTTCCAGAAAGCAGCATTTTCTTCAGCTTTGGTTTTCATCATCAGCGCGCTTCCCAATTTTTCCATCAGGCGTTTTTTTACCTCATTGGCTTTTGTAGGATCTTTAAGCTTTATAACAACTGAATAAGCTGTATTTTTAGGCATTCCAAGCAGTTCGGCAGACAATTCCAGCGGAGCTACGATATAACTGGCCATTTGGCTATTGGTAAACACGCCTGTTGTAAAAAAGTTTTTTTTGTTGAAAATATCAGCTTCTTTACTGATAAGTCCTACACCCGGACGCGGCATCAGGATCTGAGCATAATCATCTTCAGAAGCTACCGGAATCTGCAGTCTGTTGTTCAGCTGAGTTTCCATAATAACTTCGTTGGAATATTTAAAAGACGGATATTTCCCGTAAAATACTGTTGAGTCTATAGGATTTACCTTCGTATAGGCGGAGTCTACTCCTCTCAGATAAACAATTTCTCCGTTTCCTTTGTAGTTAATGTAAGCTTTCTCTTCTATCACCTTAGAAAAGTGTGCGATCTCTTGCTCTTTTGATAAGATCCCTGTAATTTTAGCAATATCCGGAATTGCTTTTCCTTTTTCCGGAGATAATGTAAGATCGGCATGAATATCCGAAATCATTTTTTTATTAAGCTCAATAAGCCCTGAAAAAACAGAAACAATAATAAACATTGCCGCTACCGCTACCATCATAGCAAATGCAGACAGACTTGTAATAAAACTCACTGCCTGACTTCCTTTCTTAGAAATCAGGTAACGTTGTGCTATATAAAACGGAGTAGATTTCAACTCTTATAAAACAGGATTATCGCCTTCGCCTTTTAATTCTTTTTCTATACGCTCTGCATCATCCAGCGAAGTATCCAGAAAGAAACTTAGCTGAGGAATAATACGAACCTGCTTCCCCATCTTTTGTCCCATAAAGTTGCGGTAAGCAGCTTTATTTTCTTCAATCTCTTTCATAATATTCTTTCTGAGCTCCGGTGGAAAAATACTCAGGTATATTTTAGCCACTCCTAAATCTGCTGTTACCCGTACACCGGAAACAGTAATTAACAGGTTTTGCCCTGCGTTTGCAGCCTGCTGTCGAAAAAGTTCTGCTAAGTCTTCCTGTATAAGTTGTGCTACTTTCCTTTGTCTGTTACTCTCCATAATGCTGCAAATTTACTATTTTTGTTTGAATTGGAGTGTTTCTTATTTATGAATAAGCCCGACTCCCTTATAGCAACAATTATAGCAAAATAACAAAAACTTATGCTGGACAAAATTGAACATCTCGGTATTGCCGTGAAAAGTCTGGAAACTTCAGACTCTCTTTTCGCTAAACTTATAGGTAAAGAAGCTTATAAAATGGAGGAAGTAGAACGCGAAGGAGTAAAAACAAGCTTTTACAAGATTGGCGAGAGCAAAATCGAATTACTGGAAAGTACACGTGAAGATAGTCCTATCTCAAAATTCATAGAAAAAAAGGGTGAAGGTGTCCATCATATTGCCTTTGGAGTCGGCGATATCTATGCTGAAATAGAAAGATTAAAAAAAGAAGGCTTTGAATTTATCTCCGAAGAACCAAAGGATGGTGCTGATAATAAGATCGTTGTATTCCTACACCCTAAATCTACTAACGGAATACTGATAGAATTGTGCCAAGAAAAGCGCTAAAAGTTTGGTGTTTTCTAATTTTTTATTAAATTTGCACACCAATAAAAAACAAAGGCTTTTAAGCCCTGAGTTTTAGGCCCTATAACTCAGTTGGTTAGAGTAGCTGACTCATAATCAGCAAGTCCTTGGTTCGAGCCCAAGTGGGGCCACCCTTAAAAAAGCACTTACAGTAATGTAGGTGCTTTTTTTATTGATAAAATACAAGTTCTTTCGAGATAAAAACAAGAAGGAAAATTTATAAACATCTTTATGTATAAACTTTATCTCAAAAAGTTCCGATTTTTTAGAACCAAGTCACCGCCTCACACATTTTAATTCAAGAGAGTTCCATTACTTTTTTAAAGGCAATAAAATAGAGCTGTTTTTAATTTTTTCTATGGAATATATAAGAAAAAAATGATACTATTTAAGTAAGTCAATTTCAATAATATTATTATTTGATTTAAAATCTTTCTTTCTTTTTTCATCAGCATTTTTTAAGAACGTATTTCGGTCTATTTCTTTGCCGTCACTCCCGATATAAGTATTAGTTTCAGCACCTCTTGTAGTAATATCATTGATTTCATAAGCTGATAATTTTCTGTTCTGTATAAATAGTTTCCTATATTGTTCTTCACTAATAGGCTTGTATCTACTTTTGTTTATATTTAATATCGTTGATTGATTTAATTTCTTTATTCCTATAAATTGAAAAGAATGACTTCCAGTTTCATCATTAATCTTTAATATTAGACCTGGTAAAGCGTTAAATTTATATGGTCCATCCTGAATTGGAATATCAGTTGTATACCATGCAATCCAGTTTCTACCATACATAGATGTTTTAGCTTTTTTAACATTATAATTATTAAATATTTCAGAATCTGGTAATAAAGTCCAATTTATTTTTCTATTGTCAGTAACATTGAATACTCCTCCTTTAACAGAAGTTAAAACACTCGGCGGATTTAATCCTTTTTTTATTATAATGTCAGATATTTTGGTGGCGTTTTTTATGAAAAAAATAGGATCAGGTCTTGTTATCATTTTTGCCAAGGCAGAGTCTCGTTGATAGGTTTTATAGCTTAGATATGTAGAAGTATTTTTATAAATATCTAAAATCATAATATCTGATTCCTTATTTTCTTTGGATAAACTATCTCTGATAAACGTATATTCATAGAATACTCTATAATTTTGAGTGAAAAATAATAAAGGACTAAAGAATAATAATATTTGTAATGTAAATTTCATAAAATCTAATTATAAAAATGTTCCGTCACTACATGTGTATGAATTACTACATTTCCTGATTCTCACCCCATAACAATTAATATAGTAATCTCCGTTAAAATTATAAGAGTCCTCTATTAATAGTACCCCCAATTGATTTCTGTAGGTATAAGTTTCCATATTTGAACAATCACCGATTGGCAACCATCACTAAATTCTTTACTAGCTATATTATTAAAGATTTTTACCTACTATTTTTTTTCCGTTTATATAAATTTAATGATTAAATATTTCGAATTTAATTACTTTTTTCGAATAATTTATTCCCATCATAGATTTTGTTAAATTATATAAAGCCCCGATTTTTCGGAGCTTTACCAAATCACATTCAGAAAATATCTTTTTCCCTTTCGATATAATAAATGTAAATCAGATATCATTATAACTTTTACGGGAAATCGTAACAAAATTTAAACAGTTATTCTAAAAAAGAAACCCGGCAACTCGTGCCGGGAAACATCTCTTATTTTAATTTTAGTAAAAAATATAAAAATTCTACTTCAAATAATCTGTAGTATTCACAAGTTCATATTTAGGGCTGCGTTTCATAAATTCATTGAGAAAAGCTGTATGGGTCGCCCCCATAATAATAAATATTCTGTCATCTTTTGTAACGGGAATCTGATTTAAATTTGAAAAAATCCTTAGATTTCTTCTGTAAAATTTACTTGCTTCATCAGCGCCTTCAAAATTTCCTTTGGTACTGATATAGGTTAAAATATCCGCATTGATATTGATAAATTTTTCTAAGCTTTCATTAGAATTAAAGGTTTTTAGCTTATCCAATGTGGACAACTTTTCCATCGCAGCAAATTCTTTGTAAAGATCTTTTACATAATTTTTCGAAGTCAGGCTGTCTACCTGATTTTTCAATTCATTTCCGATATTATAATTATAAGCTGCTGTTGCCTGCTCATCGATACCATAAATCTTTTTCACGCCTGATATTTTGCCAACTTCATAGGCTATTAAAGCAACTTCCCCACCTATTTTAGTTTTATAAGCTTTGTCTTTTAAAAAGCCAGAATAGTCGTTATTCAATTCTTCATTTCTTTCAGGAACTATTTCCACACAAATTATTGTAGGTTTAAACTGCACCAGCATTTTAGCTACTTCATAAGTTTCAGATTTGCTTTTCCCATCATTCTGATCAAATTTCACTTTATGTTTATCTGGTGTATATACCATGTGAAAGGTTGCGAAATTTAAAACTTTCACTTTTTGTGCAGATAAGTTTGCACAAATAAAAATCCCAAGGATTAAAATACTTTTCTTCATTTTTAATTACAGTTTTTAGCATTCAATCCAACGGACAATATATTGACGAATAATTTTTTCAAATAATTCAAGGCTGTTTTCAAATCCTACTGATCCATATTTAATGATCATAAAACAGGATTCCCCTACATTTTTATCACTTCCCATATTTACAGCTCTAATCCCGCCAATAGCAGAAACCACAACTGCAATTATAAACAGATTTAGTAAAATTCGTTTCTTCATGTTTATTACTTATTATTTTGCCCAAAAATATTGTGGTTTATTTTGATAAATACTACACTTTTGTGTAGTTTTATGCAAATTCGAAAATCAGACACCGAAAATGGATTTTAACCCTTTGTTTTCGTCGAAAAACAGAATCGATAGTCTTACTGAAAAAGACTTATTACAACCACTGGATTATATAGAAATTGTAAAAGCTTTTTCGCGGGTTACCTACCAAAGCATTTATATCATCGACTATCAAACTAAAGCATTTGAATTCGTTTCGGACAACCCATTATTTCTTGCCGGGCTAACACCTGATCAGGTATTATCTATGGGCTACGACTTCTACCAAAAGTTTGTACCTGCTGAGGATTTACAAATGTTGATCAGTATAAACAATTCGGGGTTTGAATTCTATGAAAAAATACCATTGGAGGAGCGGAAACAATATGTTATATCGTATGACTTCCATATACAAAATGCAAATGGAAAATTTATTTTAATCAATCATAAACTAACACCTGTTTTTCTGACAGAAGAAGGAAAGATCTGGAAATCGATGTGTATCGTTTCTCTTTCTACAAATACTTCGTCCGGTAATGTGACTATAGGAAAACTAAATTCTGATTTGTTATGGGAACTTGATCTTTTGACTAATAAATGGATTGAACGTAAAAAGACAAATCTTACGGAACGGGAAACAGAAATACTGCGTTTCTATAATCAAGGTCTTAGTATTAATGAAATAGCTGAAAAAATATTTATCTCAGTAGATACTGTCAAGTTCCACCGCCGAAAATTATTTGACAAATTGGAGGTGAACAATATCAACGAAGCCTTGGCGTATGCTATAAATCACAAATTATTGTGATAACTATTTAAAAATAGTGATAAAGTCTAATGTAAAAAAAGCCCCGAAATTAATCGGGGCCAACACCAAATCACAAAATATTTTATATGAAAAAATACTTTACTTACTATAGACAAAAGCCTTGCCAAATAAAATATTTTATGATTTTTTTTAGACATATTAACAAAAATCATGTTTTTTTTTACCTTAAAAGCTTCTTATCAACAACAGATGCAAAAATGGCAGATTAATTTTCGGAAAATTCTACCGATCACTAAATCTGTGACAAATATGCTTTAATAAGGATTATTAAAATTGACAATCCTTACCTGATCTTCTGTAGCTGCCCATTCTTTTTTGAAAAAGTTTGTAAAAAGCTTATTCACCTCATCACTTCCAGCCAGTATTATTCTAAAATCCCTGCTTGTTCTTATAAAATCACTTCTGAAAAGATCCAGTACTCTTTCCGGACTATATGGATATACTATATGATAATTGAGCGGGTAACTCCCATCCACATCCGGAAAAAACTCGCCCGTATGTCTGCTGTAAATAAAACTATTGACCGTGCTGGAAAAAGGAAGATTCCTGTTAAACTGATAAAAAAAAGATTGTGCATCGGCATTGCCAATAAGGTAATAACATTCAGCATTCGATTCCTGTAACATCATTTCCTCAGGGTTCATCCATTTAATAATCTTCCCATTTTGCAGATCTCCCAACCAATTATACAGTTCTTTATCCGGACTGGGATGAATTGTAATATCTGCTATATTACGCATCGCATCATAACTCCACAGCATAAATCTTCTTAATACAGGAATGCCTTGATTATTATAACCAATCATTACAGGAATTACATATCCGGGATTCTTATCTATATCCAACTCCATTGGAAAAATTGTTCTTATTTTAAGGTGCCACGAGGTTGTGGTCATTTTTTTATGATATACAATTTCACCCCGGTTTATATTTCTTAATTCTGATTTCATTTTACATATTTTTAGAATTATATTTTGTTTTTACATCAATAAACCACAACAGAAAACAAAATGTTTCAACTCACTTTAGCTTAACAATCGTTACACAAAAAGGAAAAATAAGGACATACTATTTTCATTAAACTATAGAGGCTGTTGTGGTTATAAATAAATATGATGTATTTTTATTATGACATTAGTGAGCGTCTGCCGAAATTTCTGTCTTTTTCTTTTTAAAACCCTGCAGTAGCACAAACGGAATACAACACAACATCGCTATTCCCAGAAATTGGTAAGCATCTGTAAATCCCATAAGCATAGACTGTTTATTAATCGTTCCTTCCACCGCCCGCAATGCCATTTCTGAAGCATCGGAATGCGAGAAACCTTTCCCCATAAAGCCGGAAATATAATCCTGCATTCTTTCCCAGTAGGCAGAGCCATATTCATTTACGTTTTCCAGTAAATAATTCCTGTGTTTTCCTTTACCTATATGTATTGCTGTTGCAAGTCCTGCAATTCCAAAGGATCCACCTAACTGGCGCATCATATTGTAAAGCCCTGCCCCCTGTCCTATCTCGGGACCTTTCAAATCTTTAATAGCTAATGTAATAAGAGGCACAAAAAGTAGTCCTATACCTATTCCCCTGAAGTAAAGCGGAAAGTAGAAGTCTGTATTTCCGGAAGACAATGTTGCTTTACTCATAATCATCGGAAAAATAAAAAAGCATATAAATCCTGCAATTACAAAAAGTTGTGGAGGCACTCCTTTCTTCAACAGCTTACCTACTGTTGGCATTAAGGCTATAGTGAATATCTGTCCCGGCAGCAAAAGGAAGCCGGTCTGCTCTGCCGAGAATCCCAAAAGACTCTGACAAAACTGAGGAAAGACAAACACCGAGCCATATAATCCTATACCGAAGAGAAAAGAGGTAACCATACCTGCAGAAAAACTTCTGTACCGGAATAATTTCAGGTTTACAACCGGATGATCTGTTGTTGTTTCCCGCCAGATAAACAAGAGTATACCTATAACTGCGGTAACGGTAAGTACAATAATATACTTGGTTGCAAACCAGTCTTTCTCTTCACCTTTTTCCAAAACCGTCTGTAAACTTCCTACCGCAACAGTAAGGAGCAAAATTCCCCACCAGT
Organism: Elizabethkingia occulta; assembly: GCF_002023715.1. Lineage (GTDB taxonomy): Bacteria > Bacteroidota > Bacteroidia > Flavobacteriales > Weeksellaceae > Elizabethkingia > Elizabethkingia occulta. The sequence goes on along the minus strand of NZ_MAHX01000007.1, from coordinate 176,082 downwards.
CAACAGGTTTCCCTGTACTCTCCTTGGGTGTTGACCTCACATACTGATAGGTAAGAATTGCTGCCAGAATACCCAACGGCAGATTAATATAAAATACCCATGGCCACGATAAATGATCCGTAAGATAGCCACCCAATGCTGGTGCTACTGTAGGCCCTACTACTGCTCCGAAGCCAAATATTGCAGTAGCTGTTCCCCGTTCTTCCGGCGGCCAGGTTTCCAACAATATTGCTTGCGCATTGGATATTAATCCACCACCGGCAAGCCCTTGTAATATTCTGAATACAACCAGCTCTGTTAACGTATGCGAGTTACCACATAACATGGATGCTATTGTAAACAGAATAATAGAAAACAGGAAGTAATTCTTACGGCCAAATCGGCTTCCGAGCCATCCGGACATGGGGAGAATAATAACATTGGCTACCGCATACCCGGTAGAAACCCATGCTACATCTTCCAGTATAGCTCCCATATTCCCCTGAATATGAGGTATCGCAACATTTACAATAGTCGTATCCAAAAATTCGAGCATACAGGACAATACCATGGTAAAAGTTATAATCCATTTTCTAAATCCTTTTTCAGCCATTATTTCCGGATTATTTAGTTAATACACTTACCTCTACATTCATTCCCGGACGTATCTTCTTAAGGAGTTCAGCAGAAGCATTAATTTTGATTTTTACAGGAATACGCTGCACTACTTTTACAAAGTTTCCTGTAGCATTATCCGGCGGCAGCAATGACATTTTAGCCCCTGTTGTTCCGGCGTAGTTGTGCACTACTCCTTCTATAGGTTCGTCTGGATAGGCATCCACTACAATTTTGGCTTTTTGTCCTGCTCGTATATGTTGCATTTGGGTTTCTTTGAAATTAGCCGTTACATAAAGGTTATTTTCATCCACCACAGCAAAAAGTGTTTGCCCGGCCTGTAATAACTGCCCCATTTGTACACGACGTTTAGTCACAATTCCGGAAACCGGTGCTTTAATATCGGTATAGGACAAAAGTAACTTCGCATAATCCACATCTACCTGCTGTTGATTTGTTGCCGTATGCGTTACATTAAGCTCCGAACGTGTATTGCCTACTTGTGCTACGGCAGTTTTATATTGTTCCTCGGCAGACATATAAGCAGCTTTGGCAATATCACGTTCAGCTTTAGCTTTGTCAAAAGTCTGCTGCGAAACAGAACCACTTCTGATTAAGGCTGCATAACGATCGTAATCCTGATTCGCCTGCCATAATCTGGCTTTTGCTTCTTCTATCTGAGCTTTGTACCCTAGTGATGCTGCATGTGTAGCTGATACCTGAGTTTCTGAAACTCCAATTTTGGAACCTGCAGTCTTTTGTGCTGCCATTGCCTGTTCCAATTTAATACGATACTCCTGATCTTCCAATGTCACCAGAGTTTGCCCTTTGGTTACACGTTGGTTATCTTCAAAATTTATAGTATTGATATAGCCTCCTACACGCGATACTACAGTGCTAAGATCACCGTCTACCTGAGCATCATCAGTATCTTCATGGCTCTGGTAATAGGTATATTGTTTTACTCCGAAAATACTTCCGGCTATTATAACAACCAGCAGAATTGCCGGTACTGTATATTTTTTTTGTTTTGGCTGAGTTGTTTCCATATTCATAAGTCTTATTTTTCTTATCGTATTATTGATTAATTGTTGAAATTTTACCCGACACTTTTAATAAATTGTACCATGCAACAGAAGCATCCGCACGGGCAATTTCCAGATCGGTAAGTGCCTGATAAAGTTTGGCATCAGCATCTATACGGTCGGTGACTGTAGTGACATTATTTTTGTAACGGTCTTCCTGCATACGGTCATTCTCCGTTGCTTCATCTATAGATGAATGTAGCAATGCTACCTTATTCAGAGCACGCTGGTAGAGCTGATAAGCCTGATTAACTTCTGTACGGATTTTATCTGTCCAGATATTTTTTTCTATCGATGTTTGCTGCTGGCGGATTTTTATTTCGGAACGTTTGTTTTTATTCATCCATAGTGTAGAAAAATCCCATGATACTGTAGCACCTATAGAAATTGGCGCTATAAAATTTCCGTTGACAGGGATAAATGTAGATCCTGCATGAAGATATTTTAAACCGGCATTTACAGATAATTTTGGAAGCTCTTCTGCCTGTATTGTTTTAAAGGAAAATTCTTCCACTTTGTATTGCAAATCATTTTGTTTCAATTCTTTTCTTTCTGCAAAAGCAAAATCCACATACTGTCTTAGCGGAGCAGGAACATCTTCTTTCAGTAAAACCTGTCCTGATTTTAAATCTGTATCTTCCGGTAATCCTAGTAATACAGTCATATTATAACAGATAATTTTTCGGTTAGCTTCCAAATCAGATGCTGTAATTTCTATTGCTGATTTTTGCAGTCTGAAACGCAGCACATCATTCTTGGTAACAATACCATGGCGGTAAAACTGATCGGCCTGCTGGATAAGCTTTTCTATAGCCAGCATATTCTGTTGAACAATTTTCTGGCTCTGGGTAACTTTATACAAATCAAAATACATTTGTACCGCAGTGTAGATTACCTCATCTTCACTAAGAGCTACATTCGTTTTAGCCATTTCTGCTAATAACAATGTCGAAGCTCGCGCATATTTCAGCTTAAAACCATTAAATACTGTTTCACTAAGCGCAACATTAGCATTATATGAATCTGCTCTGTCCGGTAATATCCAATCCAGAGAACCTAGCCTGATATGATTTGCCGGAATTTCAGCATGAGAAAAACTACCGCTAACACTTCCTGTCGGCAATGATAAGTCCTTTGACAGATTGTATTTATTAACTGCAAGATCAATAGCAGAGCGTTTTAATTTTAACGCATTACTATTAGAGAGTGCCATCTCTATAGTCTGATTAAGTGTAAGGATATTCGACTGCGCCTTTACGCTTACCATCATCATGCTTCCGCCGGCATACATCAACAATGATGTTCTGATGGCTTTCAATGGAATTTTTAATGTTTTCATTTCTTCTATTTTTCGTTCGTAACAGAGCATAGCTCCGCCAGGCAGGCTTTTAGCCCGCTTATTTTTTTATTAATAAGCAATTATGTTATATATAGGATTTAGTGCGCCTGGTGATTATAAGGTATCACCAGAACAGGGATTGTAGCATGGCGGATTACATGTTCGGCAACACTTCCGGTAATCCAATGATCCAAACCGGTTCTTCCGTGGGTACCCACAATAAGTAAATCGGCTGTGCTGTCGGTAACGAAGCGGATAATCTCTTCCATTGGATCACCTTCCAACGTTGTCATATTATATTCTATAGTATCAAATACTTTAGCAAGTTCTTGAATTTCTATCATCAGATTTTCTTCGGAATTGTCATTCTCTTCTATAGAGATATTGGCTAGTGATGCATTTATTACCGCTTCGTTATTCCGAATCAGGAGGATTGTTACTGTACTTTTAAAAACAGTGGCTAATTCAAATCCTTGTCGGGCTATGACTTGAGAATAAGTACTCTCATCAAGCGCAATGATTATAGATTTCATCTTCATAGGTTTTGTTTAAAATCATGTTGCAAAATTCCGCTATCACAAGATTAAAAACTTTGACCTGTGTCAAAAAAGGAGATTTAGAGCCTGCTAAATTATCACACACTCCTAGGCTTATCCGGTATAAACAGAAACAGAAACAGAAACAGAAACAGAAACTAAAGCTAAAAGTAAACAGTCATAAAAATCCTTATAGCTTCGATTTTAGACGACTAAGGGTTTCCTGAGAAATATTGAGATAGGATGCAACCATTTTATTGGAAAGTCTCCGTACAATAACCGGATTTTCTGCCAGCAACTGACGGTATTTTTCCAATGCATCCTGTATAAGAAATGACATCAGCCGTCTGGTATTGGTTATGTAAGCTATTTCCAGATAGATTCTGTAAAACTTTTCCCACTGTGGGATAATCTCCAACAGATGATAAAAATCTTTATGACTGATGTAAAAAACTTCGGTAGGCTCTACTGCCTGTATAAACTCTTTAGATTTTTCGGCTGTAATAAAACTCACCAATGCACTTGCAAACTGATTTTCAAAGGCAAAATAGCGTGTCGCCTCCTGTCCCTCCTCGTTGATAAAGAAAATCCGTAAGCAGCCTTTGGTTACAAAGAAAGAACGTTGGCTGACCTGTCCTTCTGCGAGCAACAATTCATTTTTTTTAAGCTTTATGGTTTTAAAGTAAGAGAGAATTGTATTCAGTTCTTCCTCTGTTACCGATATCTTACTTTTGATATATGATACTAATAATTCGTTCATGTAATTATCCTAAATCGGGTCAGCACACAAATGTAATAAAATAAAAAAAACATTGTTGTACTATATAAATTCTATGTTTTCATAAATCTAAAAATCCCTGCCGGAATTATACATTCTGACAAGGACCAACTTTAATAGATTTCAAAAATTATATATACTTAGTTATCTGATGCATTTTTGAAAACAGATAAAATCTAATTTTCACTGGTGAATATCTACAGAACCTCTTATCCGGGTTCTGTAAATATCCTATTGTTAATTAGTTTCAGTTTTTCAGATCATCGGATGCTTCGTCTTCCGAAGCACCTGCTTTCCAGTAAGAGCAAGCATACATTTCACGAGGATTCCAGCCTTTATCTATCCGATAATAACTGCGTAAATCTTTTACTGTTGTATATTCGGCAGCGATATACACATACTTTTTCATGTCCTCCTCCGGAAATTCAAATGCTCTCACCTCTTCAGCAAGATTACTTCCCTGCTCGGGAGCAGAATTATGCAGCCATTCTGTTTCTACATAGGCTGCAGAGCACAGTATTAGCTCGTCTTCTTTTGTTGGTACTTCCAGAAAGACTTTTGCTGTTGCTTCTGCAGGAAGCTGTTCCAGAATAGCACTAATAACAGGCAAAGCTGTAGCATCGCCCGCCAACAGATAACTATCTGCTTCCGGAACCAATGGTCTCAAACTTTCTTTCATACCGATTCCCAGATGGTCACCAGCCTTAGTATTCAGTGCCCATGCAGATGCGGGGCCATTGTCACCATGCGCTACAAAGTCAATACTCAACTCTTTTTTATCCAGATCTATTTTGCGGTTGGTGTAGGTTCTCACCATACTCTCCTGCCTGCCGTCATTTACCGGAATAAATATCTTATTATTGGATCCCGATCTAACTCCTGACAGTAATTCTGTCTGTTCATCGTCCATATTAAATACTACACGAATAAGGTGAGGTGTAAGGTATTCTTTATGTTTCACTGTAAATACAGAACGTATTTTTTTAGTTATTTTCTGCTCCATTATTATAATAAACTTTTTATTTGCTAAAATCCTGTGTTAATTATTATCCATGCAAAGATCACAACATCAAAATTTAGAAACATTGACCTGAGTCAAAAAAACGAATAGGTATAAATATTTTCTTTTGCTTATAAGTAAAACTAATTACAAGTCATTTAATACTGCGGTCTCAGAGATTCCATTTCCTGATAAACGGTTGCTGTCCAGAAATCCAGTTCCTGTTCTTTTTTCCGAACCTCTTCTAGTGCATATTCTCCTTTGTGATAATATTTTATCAGTTCTTTACGCTGAAATTCGATAAGCTCCAATTCTATTTTAAAGTAGGTTTCCCGCCATTTTTTCTTTGCCATAATATCAGGAGATTCTGCATCGTCCTTGAATAGATCCGATTCTTCCTTTTTCAGCTTTTCAGTTATTCCGGCAATAATATCACGTGACATTTCATTCTCTCCCTGCATAGTCTGAAGACAGGATAGTGATTTTTCAATTAACAGAATATCCAGTTCTTTTTCATACTGCTTCTCTTCAGAAGCAGGCTTTATCAATTTAATCAATCTGGGCAGGGTAAGCCCCTGTATAAGCAATGTGAAAATGATAACAACAAATGATACAAATAATATGGTACTGCGTTGCTCAATCAGTTCTCCGCTATTGGTATATACAGGTAACGCAAGGGCTGCGGCTAAAGAGACTACTCCACGCATTCCGGACCAGGAAAGGATAATATATTCTTTCCGGAGTCGTGGCAGCAAAATATCTTTATATCCGGATTTTACTCCGGAAAATATGGGAAAAGTAAATGTTATCAGCAGCCTGATCAAAATTAAAATACCAAAAATAAACAGGCCATAAAGAATGAGAACAGGAAGCTCTGGATGTGGTATATCTGAAATAATCTGTGGTAGCTGCATCCCAAGGATAAGGAAAACCAATCCATTGAGAACAAAAATTATAACGTCCCAGAAGTGGCTCATCTGAATCCGGCTTACAGAACTAAATAAGGAAAATGAATTCCATGAAAGAAACATTCCTAAAGCAACTACAGCCAGAACTCCGGACAAGTCAAGATGTTCTGCCAGGCTGTAAGTAGCAAACGGCAATAATACAATAGCAAAGGTTTCAGTATTACTGTTTCCATTCAGAAAGCGATGCATCTTCAGGAAAATAAAACCAATTAAAAGCCCGATCACAATACCTCCAAGACTAATACTAATAAATTGTATGCCAGCATCCCAGAAGGAAAATATTCCACTCAATACAGCTGTAACAGCACATTTATAAGCGATAAGTGCTGAGGCATCATTTAGAAGGCTTTCTCCTTCCAATATGGTTATCAATTTTTTAGGGAGCGGTAAATCTCTCGTTATACTGGTCGCAGCGACAGCGTCGGGTGGCGATATAACTGCGCCTAGTATAAAAGCCAGCGGCCATGTAAATCCGGGGATAATACTATGAGCAACAACAGCTATAACTGTAGTGGTAATAAAAACCAATCCTACTGCCAGCAAGGATATTTTTGGCAGCTCTTTTTTGAAATCAGGAATAGAAGTATTCCATGCTGCATCGAATAAAATAGGCGGAAGCACAACATAAAAAATCATCTCAGGGCTCATATCTATAGATGGCACCAGCCGGGTAAGGCTTAGTAACAAACCTGCTACTACCAGTAAAATAGGTAATGCCAGTTTTAGTCTGTCTTTTACCGAAATAATAACAATAAGAATAATAGAAATCCAGATAATTTTTTCAAGTTCTGCCATACACAAATAATTATGCCGCGAAATTAGACAGTCCTAAAACCCAAAACTATGACCTAGATCAAAAAGCAAAAAAAGCCCGGTTTATCCTACAATTCTTTTCTGTAATAGGTAAGCCATTTATACAGGTTACCAAGGCTAAGCGTTTGCACAACCGGTGATCTTAGATTTCCACGCTCTCCAAATTCCCATCCGGAATGCTCAGTTCCATTAAATCCATAAGTCAGAATATTTCCCGGGCCAATATTAGAATGACAAACAATGGTCACTTTATTATTAATAATCCTCACGGATTCAATTGTATTTCCAGTAACATTAAATCCAAAATTGGTTACAGGTGAAACCAAAGTCTTATCAATTACAACCGGTTCGGAAAGTACAACATCAATTGTATTCTTTTTATAATTCACATTTTTTATATACAATGGCTTATAACTTTTTTTATGCAGTATATTGTGGATAACCAGACCATATTCAGCACCTAATCTTCTATAGGATTCTGCCGGCATATGAAAATAAACACCGTTTGAAGAACGAACATAGTTTTTATCATACTGAGGGTTTGAGCAGTAAAACCCTTTCTCTGCTAGTGACAGATCAAGATAAGCAGTAGTCATTGTAGATTCGGGTTCTCCGGACATCCATGATGAAGGCTGATACATTACAAATATTATGTCATTCTTTTGTTTTGTGATGGCTTTAATATCTCTGTTCAAATCAGATTTTAGTTGCTTTAATTTATTTTTATAAGCAATTGGTGAATCCTGATAATTACTTTCTCCCTGTGTCCAGGCTACAACCAGTACATTATAGTTTTCTTTTTTAGAGGATGCAATAGTTAGTGCTTTCTGTACTTCTTTTAACAAATTGGTGTATGGAACAGTATCTTTGCTTAGCTTTTCTATTGAAAAACCGCCAGCTCCATGAGATGACATTAGAATTTTATGGTATTTAGAATCACCAAGTTCCGAAAGTGCAATGCCTAAACCACCTAAAGGATTTTCTGTACTCTGATTATAATAGGGAACAAAAGTATTGGCCTGCATCATTAGTATGTTACGATCAAATGGCTTCGTTGTTAATACTTTACCGCTTTCCTCTCCTGTTGATAATGATTGTCCATATCCAAGAATATGATTAATACCATTGGCCAACTCAGGAACTGAATTACCTGTTATTTTTTTCTGCGCCTTTACCAATACGGCTGCTAAAAAAAGCAAGTATATCGTTTTTATACAGAATCGTAAATGATATTTTGTTTTAGTACTTTTCATTTTACACAAGTTAGAATTTAGCAGTAGTTTTTAGTCCCGTCCTGATAAATTTAAAAATAAAAAAACATGTAATCCTTTTGATTACATGTTTTTTTTTAGGTTCAGGAAGTTAGCATTATACCAACTGATATTTTTTATTTCCTGATCAATTCTACTCTTCTGTTTTGGGCTTTCCCCTCTTCTGTGTTATTATCTGCTATCGGACTTTGCTGGCCAAAACCTTTTGCCAATAAACGATCCTCAGTAATACCCGCTTTCACAATTTCACCTTTTACAGACTGGGCTCTTGCATCAGAAAGTTTTAGATTGTGTTCTGCATTACCAGAATTGTCGGTATAGCCGTTAATAGCAATTTTTAATGCCTTATCTGCATTCAAAACTTTTACAATTTCTTTTACAGCATCTGTACCATCGGGTTTCAGGCTCGCTTTATCTGTATCAAAATTGATATGAAGCACTGCTTTTCCTTTTTCATCAAGCTGCTTTTTAATCTCATCAGATTTTATCAAAGTAATGGTTTGTTTAAAACCTTCCTCCTGTAGTATATTGATTTTTCCGTACGCAGTATTACCTGTTAACTGAATATAGATATTCCCCTGATCTTTGCGTCTGATAACATACACTTTGATATTCTCTCCTGCATATCCAATTCCACCATCTTCCCCAAGGTTCATTGCCTGTTTATTATATTTTTCATATTCTTCATTGGTAATCTCGCCATCAAATATTTTTACACCGCCAACAGATGTAATAGCTTCATCAAAACTTTTTTCGAAAAATGGCAATGTCCATTGTTCATTGCTTCCTTCTTTAACAACAACATTGGCTTTCCATACTTTTCCTTCGAACGGAGTCATCACACCTCCGATTGGAAAAAATATTTTATCATATTTCTTTTCTATAGGTTTATTCTGTGAAACAAGTCCTTCGGGCATACTGAAAAAAGGAAAGTCGCCTATATTTTTATCCGAAACCGGAACGGCATCTATATTAAATGCTGAAGAAGCTGTTTGTGTGGAAACCTTTTCTTCTGTTTTTAGAGAATCCTGTTTCACGTTGTTATCCTCTCCTTTCTTCTTGCCACAAGAGAAAAGAAATAAAGAGATTGCCGCAATCGTAATTCTGGTTGTCATTTTTTTCATATCAATTAAATTTGTTTGAGTGTTATCTATATAGATTTTTTATTTTGTTTTCAAAGATCATAAATTTTTATTGAAGGCTTATATTCAAATGCTTTTTTACTTTTTTTCTGAATACGAAAAATTCTACGCCGGTGCATAGTAAATAAACTATTAAAAAAACTAATGGGCGTATTATAAAGCTGTAGTTGTACTGATATATCTCTATTAAAACATTAGTACCTAAATAAACAACACAGATTAACGGTATTCCTGAAAATGCTAAAAAAGACAAGAAAGAATTATTTCTGATTTTCTCTATTAGATTTAGAAAAAACGATAAAGAACCCAAAACCATTACAGCCAGATAGATCAACGAAAAACCTAAGTTTAGCAAAATATCAATTATGTACAGAATATTTCCCAGGAAAGTTGCATCTGTCTGTTTTGTTTCCATCATCACAATTTTGTAAAGGAAAAATAGCAGAATACTGATCAGAAGATTTACCAGCCAGAATTTAAATATAATTTTCTTCATTCACCGAAAATTTTTACAGTCTTTATATTTCAATGTTTTATGCAATTTTTATCTAGTTATTCTCTCAATATCTTCTCCATACTCTTTCCTTTCGCCAGTTCATCAATCAACTTATCCAGGTAACGAACTTTCTGTATAATCGGATCTTCTATTTCTTCTACCCTGTATCCACAGATAACTCCGGTAATCTTTGAAACATTCGGATTGATTTTTGGAGCCTGATTGAAGAAATCCCCGAAGTTTGTTTTTTGGTCTATGTGCTGTTGCAAGCTTTTTGCATTATAGCCTGTAAGCCAGAATATAACCTCATTTACTTCTTCCTTTGTCCGTCCTTTCTTTTCCGCTTTCTGAATATAGTGCGGATAAACTCCGGCAAAGGACATTTTGTATACTCTTTCATTATTACTATTCATTCCACTCTGTTTATCAGATTACTATTATAGCTACAAGCTTGTAAAAGAAACTAAAATACAAAACTTTTCAACTCCTAAACGGAAAAAATCAATAAATTAAAGCTCTGATTTTAAGTTTAATATTCTTATGCCGGATTCCGATATTCATTTTTTGTCAATCCCTGTAATATTTTATCTAGCCAGTATTTTTATTGCTTTTTTTTCTGCTTTTCTTATTCTGGGAAAAGCTAAAAAACAGACTGCTGATTATCTATTGGCTACATGGTTCTTTATTATAGGGATACATCTTATTTTTTTCGTGTTATTCTATTCCGGTCAATTTTCCAATTTTCCTTATTTACTCGGACTGGATATTCCTGTGCCACTCATCCACGGCCCTATGTTGTATTTGTACATTCTTTACCTTACAGGTCGACAACCTAACAGATATAATTGGCTATTACATTTTGCACCGGCTATTATAACCTATATCTACCTTATAAATTTTTTCATACTGACCCCTCAGGAGAAGGTCTATATATATGAATATGGTACTACTGCCTACAGAATCTTCCGAAAAATTATTAAGGTGGTTATTATTTCATCCGGTATTCTATACGTTATACTCAGCATTTTGGCAATTAGCCGGTATAAAAAGCAAATCTCTGATTTGTATTCCAATACCGAAAAAATTAATCTGAATTGGTCTTATTATCTCATCACAGGTATTGCACTGATTTGGATCGCTGTAATTTTAAAGAATGAAATCTTGATTTTCACACTGGTAAGCTTATTCATAATTGTTGCTGCTTATTTTGGAATCAGCCGTGTAGGTATCTTAGAATTTGCTTCCAAACAGTCGGATATCACTGAAGAAAAACAAGCCGAACAAAACGATGATATTGTTGCTGTGAAGTACCAAAAAACATTTGCGGGAGAAGATGCAATACAGGACATCTATAAAAAGCTAACCTACCAGATGGAACATGAAAAGCTGTACAAAGATCCGGAACTGAACCTGAATCATGTCGCAGCTTTATTAGGCATCCAACCCAATATACTCTCACAGACCATTAATTCGGTAGAGAATAAAAATTTCTATGATTATATAAACCGGCAACGTATTGAAGAATTTAAAAGAATAGTGGTGTTACCGGAAAACCAAAAATTCACAATTCTTTCTTTAGCTTTTGAAAGCGGTTTCAATTCCAAAACGTCTTTTAACCGAAATTTCAAAAAGTATATGGATAGCTCTCCCAGAGAATTTATAAAAAGTCAGAATTTGAACCTGCAGTAACCTAATATAGGCACGACAACACACAAATAACATAACAATATGATTATCAATAAAATAAAATTAGTACCACCTTTCATTATGGAACAGTTAAACCACTTTTGATCCGCATTTTTGTAAAAAAAATTAAACGATCTTTTATGAAGAATTTTCTATTTGTTATCCTCTGTATTTTTGCTCTCCTTATTGGGTTATATCCGTTTATGTATGCTCTTGTAGATCACAAACATACTTTTCTGGGATCTAAAACTCCGGAAGTTCTTCATAATATTATCTGGAAACTGGCATTCTATACTCACATTACGTTTGGTGGGATATCACTTTTTATCGGATGGCGTCAGTTTGGTAAAAAGTTCAGGAATAAACATATAAAACTGCACAGAAATATCGGAAAGCTTTATGTAGTCTCAGTTATTCTTAGTTCAGTTGCCGGAATCTATATGGGATTTTATGCTAATGGTGGTATTATATCTGCAACCGGATTTATCTTACTGGGACTGATCTGGTTTGGAACAACAGCTATGGCTTTATCACAGATAAGAAAAGGAAATATTAAACAACATCAGCAACTGATGATCTATAGCTATGCCTGTACTTTTGCTGCCGTTACACTCAGGTTATGGTTTCCTCTGCTAACAGTTTTAACAAAGGATTCTGCCAATTCTTATATTGTAGTAGCATGGTTATGCTGGGTTCCAAATCTTATAGTGGCTTATTTTATAAACAGGAAAGCAAAAGGACCTGCTGATTATGAGTCAGCTACTCTTTAAAAAAAGTATTGGCCTATTTATTTGCTTGTTGATGAATATATCTATAATTTGAAAGCTGAATCAAAAAAAATTTTATTATGAAAAAATTACGACAACTTTCAAGAAATGATCTTAAAAATGTAAAAGGTAGTGCAGCATGCAGTATGTGGTATAATCACACAGCTTCTTGTGGTGTAAGCTATGGTTTGTGCTTTGATAACTATACAAGTATCGACGATATGCAAAAGGCTGTGGATGATCTGGATAAAATTAAATGCTAAGGTCTTTTACTTTTTTAAATTATTCCATTATATTAAATCACTATATATAGAATTGTTTTTATATTTACAGACCAACCAAATAAATATTAATCTTATGAAAAATTTAAAGAAAATTTCCAGAGAGGAATTAAGGTCTGTACAAGGTGGAACTGGCGGTTATAAGCCGCCCTATTGTAAACCTGGCTATCTTATGATTTGTGAATCTATAGGAGTCTGTGCTGAAGAATATGAGCAATACGACTGCATTTGTCAGTGTATTCCTGTAACAAGACCATAACATTGGCCCTCATTATTGAGGGCTTTTATTTAGGCTATAAACACAAATTTTTTATAAAACTATAGCATTAAAATCTATTCTCTTTACAATTACAGATCCGAAGATTAATATACATTCAATATAAATCACTTAAAAGTGAATAAAATACACTATATTTATCTCCACCAAATAAATATTAGTATTATGAAAAATTTAAAGAAGATTTCCAGAAACGAACTTAAATCTGTTGTAGGTGGTATCGGAACAAATGATGGACTTCCATTTTGTACAAAACCAAGGCAAATAGAGTTTTGGGAAATGCAGTGCAGCCCACTAGATACCGAACCATGCTATGCAGCAGGTTGCAGAATGAAGTAATTAACAAAGAGCAGCTGATATTTTATCAGCTGTTTTTTCATTTGTCCTTTCTACAGTACATTCCATTTTTCATTCTATTACAAAATATTTCAAATATTTAAATCACTTCTAAGTGAATAAACACTATATTTACATCTCAACCAAATAAATAATTTATTATGAAAAAGTTATCGAAAAAAGATTTAAAAGTTATCAAGGGAAGTGGTGAAGGAGAAACTTGCCATAGCCGAGGAGACTGTCGTACCGGAAATTATATATGTTGCTTTGGCACCTGTCAAAAAACAACGGAAATGGAATACTTACCTCAATGTCCGGAAGACAATTAAAAAAGGATGCTAAAGCATCCTTTTTTAATTTAAGTTACCACATCTCTCCTCCTTCTACTATTATAAATTACGTATTCACACAAATTAATTTCCACAATGTTCAGATCTGGATTGAAAAAATTTTTTAGTCTAAATTATTTTTATTTAATCTAATTAGTGTTAAAATTTATTAATACAGAAAATTAAACAAACATTATAACACACTGTAATACAGTATTGAATATTAAAACACTTGTTCATAATTTTTTGTTAACATGAAAAAAGTCATTCTGAAACTGTATATAATTTTTATAGATTTGCCCCGATTCTCACGGGATTCTGGTAAAAAACACAACCAAAACTCATTCTGTTATCGCCCTAAAACGATCCGTTAATGTCTTTGACATCAGGAAATCGATTTTATTTTTTTGAGATATAATATTAATACTAAATATAATTTATGACGAAGAAAGTACTTATTTTACCTATGTTGTTGATCAGTATAGTAGGCTTTTCACAGTATTCTATTTCGGAAATAAGCAAAGACGCTTATCTCAAAGATTTTGACATCGCTGTAGATATTATTAAACAGCAACACCCTAATCCTTATCGCTTTCACAGTAAAGAGATATTGGGTAAAAAGCTGGATTCTCTACGCAAAGAAATAGAGAAAAATCCTACCTATATTGGCTTTTATATGAATACCCCGACTAAAGTACTGGGTGACGGACACAGCTCAATGGGCATGGAATCTAATTATATGGAAGATTATGTAAGCAAAACTTCCTTTTTTCCTTTGGCAACCTATGTTCAAAACGGCAATACGTATATCAACAGCAATAACAAATACGGTGTAGAAGCCGGAAGCCGCATACTGGAAGTAAATAATAAGAAAATCGGTGACCTCTTTAGCAAAGCTTCAAGACAGGCAGATGGCAGCATAAAAGTTGAAGATCTGGACATGTCATCCGTTATTTCTTATACTAATGCAAAAGCTTATAAGATAAAATATGAAATACCTTCCGGTGAACAAAAGACCATCGAGCTAAAAGGAATTAACTATCCTGAATTCAACTATGAATCCAGACATGCGATACTGCCTATAGATGTAACTTCCGGAAGTGGCGTCTATGGTTATCAACTAAATCCGGATACTTATTATCTGGCTGTAAAGTCGTTTTCGTTCAACGAAAGCTACTTCTACGAAAGGCTGAAGAAGTATTTTCAGGATATGAAAAACCTGAAGTCTAAAAATCTGATACTTGACATTCGTGATAATTCGGGTGGTTCTATCAGCAATGTTCCGTTACTATATTCTTTCCTTTCTAAAGAGAAGCTGTTCAACAATTCCTATAAATACGGGACAAAAGTAGTGGATATCAATTACAAGGATTATCTGGTAGATCCTCAGACGGATCGATATTTCTCTGATAGTGATATACGCAACGAAAACAACTTTATGCACCAAAGATTCGACAAGTCCGATAAAGGCGATTATTATTTCGGAAATACGAGATTAGACGATACTTATATTAAAAGTTATCCCCGTGATGGTTTATTCTTCGATGGAAAAGTAATTTTGATGATTAATAACCGTACTTTTTCGGCTGCAACTTATTTCGCATCTCTTTTTAAAAGTGAAAAAAGAGGAAATGTAGTAGGAAAAGAAACGGGATCTTGCAGCAACTTTACAACTGCAGCATGGTTTCTTACTTACAAACTACCTAATACAAAAAGTACACTTTCAATTCCGAGAACTGAGATTTTCTTTAACAGCAGCGAGGGAGATAATATTACCAAATGTACGGGTGTAATTCCTGATCACACATTGAAAACAGATTATTTCTTGAGTTCGATGAAAGAACAAAAAGATCCGGAACTGGAGTACTCTAAAACACTATTATCAAAATAAACGCTTAAAAATACATTATATGAACACAGCTTTTCTAAATATAAACACAAAATTCACAAAACTATTCCTACTACTAGCTTTAATTATACTTTCACTTAGCAGCTGCGAAAACAGAGATACACCGGCTTCATTCAATCCGCCTGAGTGGATAAAAGGAGAATGGAGTGGTAATAATGGTATTAAATATCAGTTTTTCGAACATGATTTTATACTTACGACGGGAGGTTCACGATTCAGCTATGGCTTTATAAACGGAAATAAATCTATGATTAATGTGATTAAAAGCACTTCTTCGGAATATATTTTTGAGATTGTAAATTATGATATAACAAATACTTTTAGTCGTCCTGGCAGTCTGAATAACACCAATAATTTATGGCAAAGAACATCATCCAGAAAGCTATATTTTAAGTTTAAAAGAAATTCCAATAATTCGATAATCGAAAATAATAATACGTTTTTCAGAACCAGTTTATAACATGAGTTTCGTTAAACATATTACAAAGCTGCCTTTTCAGGCAGCTTTTTCAATTTCTTAAACTTTAAATAACAAACCTAAAGCTATAAAAATGTTTCACTCACCAGCTCCATATTTACCATAGCTCCGGACAAATTACCTGAACTTACTGCAAGGGCTACAGAACGCATCATAGAAGTACTATCACCACAAGCAAATACGCCCGGAACATTTGTTTTTTGCATATTGTCGACATGTATATAGCCATGCTCAGTTAGCATACATCCCAGTTGTTCTGCAATATCACAATTCTGTATAAACGGAATGGCAGCATATACAGCTTTGAAGTCCATACGCGTTCCATCTTCAAAAATAATATGACTAATCTGTCCGTTTTGATGCTCTACCTCAGCAATCTTTTTTTCTATAACAGGAATATTATGTTTTTCCAGTTTTGCTTTTTGCTCTGTATCAAACTCTGCAGAACCAGATGTTAAGATTGTAAGATCCTTAGTGAGATTATTTATCAAAGAAGCCATATGAACAGCCCTGTCTCCATTGGCTATAATTCCTGTTTTTTTATTACGATATTCGTACCCATGGCAATAAGGGCAATGGATTACAGAAATCCCCCATGATTCGGAAAAGCCTTTTATATCAGGCATTATATCTTTGATTCCGGCCGCCAAAATAAGTTTTCGACTATGGAATTTCTCTCCTGTATTTGTTGTTATTGTATATCCGGTATCTGTTTTCTCTCCTTTTACAGCTTCTCCTTCATAAAAATCTACAGTAGGATATTGCTCTACATCCTCTCTGGCAATCCGGGATATCTCCTGAGGTGTTTTACCATCATGAGTCAGAAAGTTATGCGAATGTGGCGTCTGGCGGTTGCAAGGCTTCCCGCTATCTATTATTAAAACATTTCGCAAGGATCGTCCCAGGCTCATCGCAGATGATAATCCGGCATAACTTCCACCAATGATAATAACATCAAATAATTTATCTGTTTTCATTTTCTCTGATTTTGTGCATCAAACATTTTTGTCTCTGCAAAAGTAATTAATGTTTTAATTAATGCAACTAAGTATCATTAAAGAAATATTAATCTTAATTATCGATAAAACATATTTTGATTATAGCAGTAATATGTGTTCTCAAAAAAACAGCCAACAAACTCTCAAGATTGTTGGCTAAATTATTATTCTTTACCCTGTTTCGAATATCTACCAGTTAACGGAAGTGTTATTAAACTTAACTTCGAATTGTTCTGAGCTCCCGGCAGAAGTACCATTCAAATAAAGCCAGTCTGTTCCACTTTTACTATATACCTGAAGATAATAAACATTTCCGGCTGATGTATAATCCCTGAAAGCTACAATATCTCCATCTTCAATACTAGCTGAAGTATTTCCGTTTTTCTTTTTAATCAGTACCAGTTCTAGGTTTTTGAGTGATTTTCCAAACTTTGGAAAGTAGTAATAGGCACCACCATTTAGCAATTCCCAGTACCAGAAATTATTAATACGCTCACTGGTTTCTACACGTACTTTTCCCGCCTTCAGATCAAAATAATTACCACCATCAGTATTCACCAGATTAAACCAGGTGTTCTCATCCGGTACATTTCCTGAAACCTTTAACCAATCATCTGTTTTCGACAGGTTTGCTGATATATATTTACCGGTTTTCACAGATTTTAGCGATACTTTATCATACTTCCTGAACTTCATACTACTTTTAGGAGTTGTCTCATCCGAATAAATATTCCCTTCTACAGGATAATGATCGGAATAATCTGTCCAGTAATATTTGTCCTGTGTAAGATTGGTATAGGTCATCAGATTCGGACTTACAGGATCGAAAACGACATTCTGCCATACAGGAGGGACTAAATGCTCACTGGATACAAAAATATAATCGAGATATTCCTGCTTATTCGCCGGATATGGATAATGATAAGCAGCCATAGTATTTGTCTTTGTATCCCAAGTAGAAGGAAGTCCTTTATAGTTAGGTGCAGAGACATTCAACAAACTCAACATTTTAGGATATTCAGGTGTATCTTTAATAATATTGAAATCTCCACCATAGATTAACATTTCATCCTTTGGAATTTTCAGATTGTCTACATAAGTTTTTATGGTCTTTAGCTGATTTTCCCGGATTTGCACTTCATTTCCTTTACATCCCGGTTGTGTAGACTGCAAATGGGTAGCTATAAAATGTACAGGTTTGTTATCTTTCAGTATGCGGACATATACAAAACCTTTCAGCGCCAGACCATCGGCATCACATCCTTTAGAAAAGATATACTGATCCATATATTCGATAGGATGCTTGCTGGCAATCATTACACCCCCGTTTTCAAATCCACCGGATATAATCTCTCGCCAGTCACCAAGTGTATTGTTCCATCCTTGTTTAGTCTGTCCTAAAACCGGTGTCAGATAAGGGTAGCTAACGGATAGTTTTTTACGCAGACTTGTAGAGGCTGTATTGTCAAAACACTCTTGTAATAAAAGAACATCATAGTTTTTGATAAAGTCTGCATCACCCAATTTTTCGGCTCTTGCATTTTGTGACCATTGAGTTGTAGAGGCAACAGCAATATCTCTCAGCAGAAAGGTATTATAAGTGAGTACTTTGATTGGGGTTCCTCCAAGTCGGGCAAATTCATTGAATTTCTGAGTGTTTTTGGCTTCTGCATCATGATCCCTGAGCAAAGTTTGCTCTTGCCGGCAGGAAACAAAAAGTATAAGAGTTAGTAATGACAAAAACCAATAAGGTTTGCAATTGAGATAGTTCATATTATAATATTAATTGTGATTGGTATATAAGTTTCTTTGAAAAACTTTCCCGCAAAAATAATTAGAATACTGATCTGCGGTCATTTACCAACACATATTTAATTATTTCTTCATACTGTCTTAACATTGGTATAGTATCACCAAAAATGATATACACCCATATTATAAAACCAGCAGCTCTATGGAACTGCTGGTTCGGTATATCAGAATCAAAAATCTATCTGCATGAAGAATTGATCGGATTGTTAATATACCCCGCTCCTTTTGGCGGTTGTACAAAATAGGAAGTTCCGTATGTATTTCTGGGGCGGAAAAAATCTGTAGAGATAACCTGCGCACCACTACTAAAAGCAGCTTTGGAACGTGTAAAATCATTCATTTTGGCTTCATAAGTTTCTATATCCGATCTCGTCCTTACTATAAAACCTTTTTTAACCATTTCCTGTATTTCTTTTTGTCTTACAATAGCATTGTCTAATAGTATGAAAGCTGCAAAATCATCATCCGGTTCACTATTCAGGAACATAACACGATTCTGAAGAGTTCCGTTTATCAGGTATGGATTATTCTTAGACGAAAGTGTCCCTGCGCTTCCGGGTAGCAACATAAAGATAAACTTACCTTTGCTGTCGCTTAGTTTTGGCCAGTTATTGTGAGTTACAGCTTCTTTCAGACTTGTATATTTACCCTGAACGCTTGCAGGAGTGATAATCTTATCTTTCCCCAAATACTGCAAGATTTCTTTATCCAGATCGTCATAGGCTTTCTTATCGAAAGGTAAAACCTTGGTACTGTTAGGAAAAATTGGAAATCCTGAATCCTTGGCTTCTACCATAATAAAAACAGGGGTATGCCCGGAATGAGCATCGGACCAACTGCGCAACGCTACAAGCGCATCTTTGAAGGTCGGATAATGTGATCTGAAATCAATATCGGCCATATGCAAAACCTTGAATCCTGGCTGATCCAATCCTTTTGTATTGTGAGGTGCCAAATTAGTAATACCTTTTTCTTTTAGTATCTGATAAGTAGCCGGAGTACTGAATCTGCCACCATCCGGGTCATAGTATACATCAAGCTCCAGACCACGCAGATTAGCATTCAGCTGCTCTGTAAAATCCGGATGATTATAGTTAAGTCCCTCTTTTATATCGAAATCATACGGGTGGTATTCTTTGAACTTAGCTTTTTGTTCTTCAGACATCGTACTGCCAAATTTCTGCATCAGCCCGCTAATAATTGGTGATGCCATGTCCAGTACTTTTGGATCTACAGGCTGTGCATACGAATTATGCGTTCCGACAATCTGTATCTGGTTAATTTTCAGGTTTTGGCATTTGTCCTGTGCCTGCATTAGCACTGCCATACAAAATGCAGCGGTGTATACATACTTTTTCATATAAATAAAATTGTTTCTGACTAAAAATTGAAATTGATTCCCATCTGTCCTCTGATTCCTGAATAAGAGATGTTTTCAACACGGCTCTTTACTCCCATATAATAGCGGTTGGGTTCGTTGAAAATATTATTAAGCTCTACAAACAGACGAATATTTTTATTAATGCTGTACGAGGCAGAAGCATCTACCGTAAAGTTTTTATCAAAATATTGGTAATGATCCGGACCTGCTGCAGTTCTCACTTCGCTAACGTAGTTTCCTTTATAATTTCCCGCAAGGCGAAGCATGAATTTGCTGGTTTCATAAAATAATATAGCATTGAATATATGCTTGGCCTGATTAGGAATAGTAGCCGTCATAGTACCTGTCTGTTTTCCGTTTTCATATACAGGCATCCTCATTTTGGATGTGATATAGGTGTAATTTCCTTCAAAGCCGAGGTTCTTTAAAAATCCGGGAAGGCCTTCAAAGCGTTTCGATATTCCTGCTTCAAATCCAAAAAGGCTGGCTCCTTCCAGGTTTTTGGGCGAGGTAAATGTATATGGTCTCCCGCCGATATCCACAATAGATTGATCTTTGTAAATAAGATTGGTAATATCTTTATAAAAAACTCCCGCCGTAAAAAGATCCAGCTTACCAAAATAGTTCTCAAACATCAGGTCAAAGTTGTTGGAAAATGTAGGTTCCAGTTTGGTATTTCCCTGATTGACGGTATTGGTAATGTCGTTTATAATAGTTCCCGGATTAAGATCGTTGAAGTCCGGCCTTGCAAACGAACGGGTATAAGCTGCCCGAAGGATACGGTCTTTACTAAGATTCCATTTTACATTGACCATCGGAAGGACTACGTTATAAGTTTTACTATCTTTTATATCCTCCGCTTTATCTGTAACAACTTTCTTTCCCCAGAATGTAATATCATTATATTCATTTCTAATTCCTCCCAACAATTGAAAATTGTCAGTGATTTTCCAGGTTCCCATAATATAGGTACCCCAGACTTTTTCAGTTCCACGGTAAGAACTTGTCAGGTTGGAGTTGCTGTCTTTTTTGCTTACCTGCATCAAACCCAGATGGTTTTGAGTTGCAGCATCGTACATACTGTCGATCTGCCCATTGGTAATCTGGTCGATAATAACAGCATTATACGGATTACCCAGGGGATTCATAAAACCTCCTTTGTATGGAAATCCTTCACGCTCCAATTGATTCATATAAGTAACAGGGCTACCCGGAATTCCTAATGAAGATTTAGGCATCCAGACCAATACACTGGCATCTACTACTTTTTCTTTATTTGCGTATTTTGTTCCAAACTTTAATTCAAAATTATCCGACACCTTATACTTTACATCCGTTTGTCCTCTTAAATCTGTCTCGCTGTTATGATTCTGACTAAGGATTACCTGATTTAGCTTTAGCTGATCTGCTGCTATTGGAGTTTGCTGATGTGGTAATGTATAATCACCCGTATCCCCTATACCGTCCGGCGCATCCATCGCCATATATTTCCTGCCATCCGCAGAGAGATTTCCGTATGTCATGGGCTGGATAAAATTAACAATAGGATATCCCCGTTCAGATTTCTCCAGATTCTTCGGTGAGTCGAATCTGAACTCTGAGCGTGCTTTTGATAACGACCAGGTAATTTCCATGCGCTGACCAGCCTGATGACTCCCGCCTAATTCCATAGAGTATAAATCTGTAAGATAATCTGCATGTCTGGCCTGAAGTGTCACATTCTTGTTATCAAAATTGAAATAAGTTTCCCGCACAGACTGTCCGTCTTTATACTGGCTATACAATCCTCTTACATATAGTTTATTCCGGCTGTTGATCTCATAGTCCATTCCCATATTAAAACCTAGTGTTCTTCTGTTGGCCAGATAGTCCCGAAGTTGTAACTGATTAACAGAATAAGAAGCAGTCTTATCAGCAAGTCCGTAATTGAAAATGTTTCGCATCTGATCTATTGCTGTAGAGCGTTCCCAGATTACAGCGGAAGTAATGAATTTCAGTTTATCGGTAATCTTATTTCCATAAACCACGGAAGCATTATAAGTTGGAGCTTTAGCCATATTAACGTATCCACTAGCTGCACTTACTGCTAAAACTTCTTTATTAGGTGATGTTTTGGTAATAAAATCTACGTGTCCTCCAATAGCATCACCATCAAGATCTGGCGTAAGTGCTTTGGATAAACGTACATTCTGGATTAATTCAGACGGAAAAATATCCATTTGTATTCCACGGTTAGCATTGTCTCCACTGGCACTCGGCATTCTGTTTCCATTGAGTGTAGATGCTGTCCATTGTATAGGTGTTCCTCTTACAGCAACAAAACGTCCCTCTCCCATATCCCGTTCAATAGATACACCCTGCATTCGTTGTACAGCGTCGGCGGCATTACGGTCCGGAAGTTTCCCAATAGCATCTGCAGAAAGAACTTCTGTAATTGTATTGGAATTCTTTTTCATGGTAATAGCCCTGGCCTGGGAAGCTTTGTATACACTGGTAACAACAACTCCCTGGATATTATTCTCTTTAACTTTTGTACTGCCTAGCTTAATCAGTCCTAAACTTACCGGAGTGGTTCCTGAAATCGTAAAAGGGACGGAAAGATTATCATAGCCTTTATATTCTATAATCAGTTTGTATGATCCATCCGGAATATTATTCAGAATAAAGGAACCATCTATATTAGAGGTTATACGCTCCTGCCTGTTTTCAATATATACAAGGGCATTGGGAAGGTTACCTTCATTATCTGTCACAGTTCCGCTAACGGAGGTCTGGGCAAAAGCAAAAGAACCTAAAAAGAAAAATGCAGCTTTCGTTATCAAAAGTCTTTTTCGTGTCATCTTCGTAAAATTTTGCACAAAGATGTCTGTCCCCCAAAAAGTTTTAGTTCATTAAAATTTTATACAACTAAAATTCGGAAACCACAAAAACAAACTATTGATTTTCAGAAAATTACAAATATTAAATTATTGTAAACTAGGTAAATACTCTGAAGGAAGACAGTTAAATTCTCTCTTAAAATATTTGTAAAAAGTGGATTTGGATTTGAAACCACACTGAAAAGCAAGATCGGTAACATTAACTGAAGGATCCTGTGTCAGGATCTGTTTAAAATGCATAATGCGGTTTCTGTTGGTATACTCATGAAAATTAGAATTCAGGTACTTATTAAAGGTTATACTAAGATCTGCTTTACTAATTTCCAGATGATCTGCCAGCTGACTCAGCGTAAATTCTTCATCAAGATAAACGTTACTTTCTTTATAAAAATACTCTATGGCTTTCTGTAGCGAATCAAAATCTATTTTTGAAAGATCTTTATACTGATAGGTCTCCTTGGATTCAGCAGATTGCAGAATAATTTCGCGTTCTTCTTTCAGTCTGAACTGGTACGTTAAAATATAAACGTACAATATCCACCCGAACTGAATAAGAAACATCAGAATATAAACCTTCTGATATTGTATTCTGTCTGATGAAGAATAAGAAATAGCATATAAAATGAGGATACTGGCAAGAATATAGCACAAAAGATATCTGAAGTTATTTGCTATAGCATGATTAACAGTTTTCCGATGCTTCACTAAAAGAAAAATAGACAAAGCAAGACACAGAATCCAGTAATAAGTATAGTAAATAAAATAGGCTTTGTAAGAAGCTATTGCAGTATCTGCCCATGAAAGACCAAGCAATTTTGCCGATATCGCTACCGTATGATGCACCACGACTAAAGACAAAGGTGGTATAAGATACTTCAGCTTGTCCCGCCAGCGGGCATTAATAAGATCTGCTGTAGCATAAAGAAAAATTAAACCCTTAAAAACACGCAGGCTTCCCGGAATTTCATACATCACCCATTCGTACCCGAATCTCTGAATAATAAAATATTCATACCCCATATCCAATACTACTACCAGAATATAGAGCAACAGCATATTGAGCAGAGATTTTCTGTTTTTTATTAAACACATTAAAAATGCAAGCGTGATCAGCGCCTGAAGCATTACTACCATTATAATATATAACATGGCTGGCTAACGTTTGCCCAAAGTTATATATTTTCACTGTAGCTCCTTTTAACTGTTTATTAAATCTGCAAGAAATAAATCCCGGGGACTATACAGCACTCGAAAACAGTAAAATACTATCACTCAACTAAAAAAAATCCAAACTAAAATATAATGCGTCAAGTTTTGACGCCACGAGCCAGGATATTTGCCTTGTCGGTTATCTGATCATGGTTGATGGTTGATGGTTGATGGTTGATGGTTGATTGCTGGCAACAGACAACCAATAACCGACAACAGTCACTAATCTTCTCATTTAAAACCTTATAAAATTAAAGCCTATGAAACACTACATCACAAAACCACCGTAAAACACCATGAAACAAATGAATCAATTATTAACCTTTTAAAATTTAAAATATTATGAAAAACACATTTTTATTACTCACTTTATTTACTTCTATTGGGCTGTCTGCTCAGAGCTTAAGCCAAACATATTTTATAAAAGATCCAGGATCAGTCAACAATTTCGGCAACGGCTATACTTTTGCCTATGAATCATCTGGCACTCCGTTTAGTGGTGCATTAATAAGCTTCGGAGGTCTTTCAAATCGTTATGATGCACAGATCAATGCTGATTATGGACCTCATGGTGGTAATCGTATTGCTTTCAGAACAAGAAACGGTGATGCTAGTGTCTGGAATAACTGGCAGGAATTAGCCACCAAAGGCAGCAATGAGTTTTCTGGAGACCAAAATATACTGGGAAATGTAGGGATTGGAACAACTTCTCCTCAGGCGAAACTCAATATCTATGGTGGACATGCAGATACCACTTTACTCTTGCACTCGGCTGGAGATGGCGTCAATGCACCAGCTTATTTAAATTTATGGGCATCTGAACCTGCTGCCTCTTATACAGGTGTTGGTATTGGAAACAATATTAACCATTGGAATAATGTTACTCCTTTTTCCCGATTCAATAATACGAGAGGAGGCTCATATATAAGGCTACTGGAGAATCAAATTGTATTTACTACTGTAGATGCTACTGGAAAATTTGTACAAGCATTAAATATTGCAGCAGACGGCAATGTTGCTGTTACCAATAAACTCGAAGCCAAAGAAATTAAGGTTACCACTACTCCAACAGCCGATTTTGTTTTTGAAGATTCTTACCAGCTTCCGGACTTAGCCAGTGTAGAAAAACACATTAAGGAGAAGAAGCACTTACCGGAGATTGCCTCGGCTGCCGAAATGCAGAAAGAAGGCGTGAATATCGGAGATTTTCAAATTAAGCTTTTACAAAAAATCGAGGAGCTGACACTTTATTCTATTGAGCAGAATAAACAAAACAAAGAACTATTCCGCACTGTAGAAAAGCAACAAGAGCAGATTAAAAATCTGGAAAAAAATATTCAACAATCAACCAATACAAAATAAAATATCATGAAAAAGCTAAGCATACTACTATTAGTATTACCTGGATTTTACTTTGCCCAACTAAGTACACCACAAGGGCAGGTACAAGCAACCACCAATCCGGAATTTAAACATGTAGGAATCGGGACAACTACTCCACAAGCTATATTAGACATTCATGCTAATGAAAACATCCCTATTATAAGAGGAAATGGAGGTTATATTCCGACGGGATTACGTTTCATTGATGATGCCTACACGCAACCCGGACAAGTAAAAGAATGGGCTATATGGAAAGGAAATACATGGGCTAAGGGATTAGGCTTCTATCGATATGATGCTGTTAATCGTTGCCAGGGTGGCATTTGTGATATCACATTATTTCTCCAAGACAATGGAAATGTTGGGATTGGATATGAGGCTCCCAAGTATAAATTGGATGTAAATGGTTCCGCCCGATTCCAAGATATAATTAGTGGAGGTATCAATAGTTGGATTTTTCATTCTCCTGATGATGGTAGAACAACATTGCATATTGCTCCTAAAAATGATGCACTAGATTGGGATTGGGGTAAACAATTTATTATTAACGGAGCCAATGGTAATGTAAGTGTAAGTGGTAAACTCGAAGCCAAAGAAATCAAGGTTACCACTACCCCAACCGCAGATTTTGTTTTTGAAGATTCTTATCAACTACCCGACCTAGCCAGCGTAGAAAAACACATTAAGGAAAAGAAGCATCTACCAGAGATTACCTCAGCTGCTGAAATGCAGAAAGAAGGAGTAAACATCGGAGACTTCCAAATTAAACTTTTACAGAAAATCGAAGAACTCACACTTTATTCTATTGAGCAGAATAAGAGAATTCAACAACTCGAAAACGAAATAAAAACTCTAAAAAAATAATACTATGAAAACTTTAAAATATTTAATTACGCTCAGTGTCCTGATTTCTACACTAGGATTTATAAAAGCACAGAACTACAATCCTATAATCAATTACAGCTTCAATGATACTCCGGTGCATGGAGTCAAAATAATAACCAATATTCCATTTATCAACCAACAGGGAATGCCAACCATTATTATTGAAGGTTATAATTATTTTGATGGAAAACCTATTGGATTAATATTCAACTGGTATATATACGAAAATGAATTTATTAACAACAGTATCTCTTCTTTTGGTGCCTATACTCCCGAGGTAAAACTTTCCAATGAGAATGGCAAAGTTGTCATTTTTATCAATGACAAAAAATATTTTAATCGATTTACAGTAAGAGGTTTTGCCCATGGTATGAGTGAAGAAATATCCTGGTTTTCTAATTGGAGTGTTGCTGATGAGCCTCTTTCGGGCACTAAAACGGTTACCATTCCTTATAAAAATACTGTAGGTGAATTAAATTTCCCTGCAGGTATAATTACCAGTAATGGCAATGTGGGGATTGGAACGACAAATCCGGAGAATATAGAAGGATGGAACAAAGTAATGGAAGTAAAAGGATTTTCCAATTCTAAATTAATTACTTCTACATCTGATATTACAACTGGGATATGGTCTCACAATACTGATATCTTTTCCGCTCCGGCCGGGGGCTTAGCTGGAACTCATACCAATCATCCGTATAGTCTAATCACAAACAAAACAGCAAGAATGACGATTGCCACAGATGGCAATGTCGGAATTGGAACAACAACTCCTTCAGAAAAACTTGAAGTTAATGGTTCTGTATATTCAAATGCTGATAATTCTTATATCGGAATAGATGCACAAGGAGAATCAAGATTAGGTATTGTTAAAAAAGGAGGATTTGGTCCTGTCATTTCTTCAGGTTCCAACTACCCTATTATTTTAGGATCATGGAATACACCTGATATCAGGAACAATATTTTAAGTGGCAGTTTTAAAGAGCATTTAAGAATTAATACTAATGGAAATGCTTCTCTTCAGGGTAAACTCGAAGCCAAAGAAATCAAGGTTACCACTACTCCTACCGCAGATTTTGTTTTTGAAGATTCTTATCAACTACCCGACCTAGCCAGCGTAGAAAAACACATTAAGGAAAAGAAGCATCTACCAGAGATTGCCTCAGCTGCTGAAATGCAAAAAGAGGGTGTGAATATCGGAGATTTTCAAATTAAGCTTCTACAGAAAATCGAGGAGCTCACACTTTATTCTATTGAGCAGAATAAACAAAACAAGGAACAACAGGAAAGAATCCAAAAACTTGAAGGACAGATTAAAGTCTTACTCAACAAATAAACTTCTCAATACTACAGTAAAAAAACTGAAAATATTTTTTTAATGCGTCAAGTTCTGTCGCCACGCGTGAGGATCTTTGTTGGAGAAAGAAAAACAATAAAAATAAAATATTATGAATCCATTAAAAAATCACAAAAGCAGATCGCCTTAGAAAGTGGTTATTAAATCTCAAATTAAAAATTAAAAACAAAAAATATTGAATACAATGAAAACATATTTTACATTATTTTCTTTCGCGTGCGCTACTATACTAAACGCACAAAAAAAGGAATTAATCTCATTCCCTATAAGCGCAGAAGCCTATAGTATGTCGAAAGTTGAAAAAATGCCGATGGATTACTTTAGAGGAAAAGCTAATATAAATATTCCTATATACACCATAGTTGTTGATGATGTTTCAATTCCAATTAGCCTATCTTATAATACAGGCGGAATAAAATTAAATGAAGTTTCGAGTATAGTAGGTCTAGGCTGGGCTTTAAATATTCCCGGAAGCATACAGCAAGAAATAAAAGGAATAAGTGATTTCTCAGCTAATACTATTTCAAAAGACATCAATGATTATGAAAAGTATCGTGGAATTACCTTAACAGCAAAGACAGATCTAGAAAATCACAAAAAAGCAGAAGAACTTGAAGCAATATTGGATAATGCATATGATACGAAACCCGATATATTCAACTTTAATTTACCTACAATCTCTGGGGCGTTTATTCTACAAAACAATAATGCTGGATCGTTTATACTTAAAAAAGATGAGCTTAAAGGATTTACTATTCCCAATGAAGACGTTATTATAGATATTGATAAAGGTAAATTTCATATAAAAGATTCAAAAGGTATTGAGTATTGGATGGGACCTAAAAGCTCAGTTTCAAGTTATTATAATTATAAAATATCTCAAAACTCGACATCTCATGCTATAGATAAAATTAAGATTAATGATAAGTTTATATCGTTTGTCTATGCTAAAGAAAATGTATATAAGGAACAAAATTCAGTTGAAATAGCTAATTTAAAATTCTCTGTAGATCCTGCGGGATCATATTATAAACAGCCCCCACTTCTTAAATATGAAAAAAAACCTTCTTATACTACATCGGCTGATAATTTAATTAATAAAATAGAGTATGATAAAGGCGAAATTATTTTCCTTTATTCTGATGATGAAGGCATGAATTTCTCAGATGGAACTAAGTATAGGAAAGACTTAGAAGGAAATCAAGGAGTTGCTCTTAGGAAAATTTTAGTTAAAAATAAGTCTGGAGATATTATTAAGGAAGTAACTTTAAATTATAGTTATTTTGATAATACAAATATGGATAAAACATATGAAGACTACAGATTAAAACTAGTGAGTATTCATGATAATTTACAAAATAATGATTACAAATTTACCTATGATGAAGAGTTTAGTTTTCCAAGAAGAAATTCCAACAATGATGATTATTGGGGATATGTTAATAGCCTAGGAGGAGATAAAGGTACTGGGATCCCTTTAAATTATACTAGTAATACAAATATTCAGATTCCAGTAGTAGATTATGGCCAACTTTTAAGGCGGGATCGTGAGCCTGATGAAAAATATACTAAAATTGGTAGTCTTAAATCAATACAATATCCAACTGGAGCAAGAAAGAATTTTTATTATGAATTACCTTCAAGTAATAATAATGGAAAAAAGATAGCATATTACGTAAATGATCGCTTGGAAATCTCTAGTATTCAAAGTGGATTAAATGATATGGGTGGACGTAAGGATTTTGTATTAGATGACAATATATACCAAAAAATATATGCAATTAGCAAAGAAGCGGAGATTGGTAATATAAGTGTCATTTTCAATAATATGTGTGATAATGCATCTTTACCAAATAATCAATTACCGCCAGAAGGATCGACAAGATGCATTGGCGCAATTAGCTATGGTACAAATTATTATTCCGGAGGGAAAACACAAGCTTTAGAGTGGCCTAGAAATAGTACATCAGGCTCTATAAAAATAACTAAAAATGGTAATTGTGTTTGTAATGCGACGGTTAGCCTAAACTATCGCTATCCTGTATATTCTGAATCACCAGATAATAATAAAACAAATTACTCTGGCTTGCGTATCACTAAAATAGAAGACATAGACCAAAATAATATTTCCAATGTTTACACCTATTTGTATGGAAAATATGATCAAAATAAAAACTTTACACCAATTATTAAACTAAATCAGCCTTATAATTTTTCAACGATTACCCGGAGACATATTAGAGGGGTACCATTAGATGATTACCAGACACCTGAAGGCTTCATTGAAAAATATCTAACAATTCAAAATTCTACTCAAAATAGTAATGCTTACGGAAGCTCAGATGTTGCGACATATCCTTATGTTATAGAAAAAAGTGAAAAAGGTAGTGTTTTAATGGAATTTAGTGAAGGAGAATTACCCCAGTTAGGCTATAACAGATGGAAAGCAGGAAGATTAAAAAAAGAAACTTACTTGAATTCTGCAAATGAAGTTGTTAAAACAGTAGATTATGTTGAAAAATTAAGTCCAATAAAAAATAGCTTATCGGGTTATACTGTTAATCCTAATGTACCATATATGGCTGCTTTTTATACCAATTTTGACATCTTGCCAATTGAACTGGCTTATAATACTGATATACAAATAAACGCCATAGAGTCAGCCAAGATAGAAAACATTAAAACTATAACGAAGGAATTTTTAGGTGATAAAGTTATAGAAACAAGTGTTACCAATAATTACTCTGATACTAATATTAACAATCCGATAAACATCCAAAACACAATAACCAAAATTTCTGATGGCTCGTCCTCCGAAACCACCTACCAATACGCCCACGAAAAAGGCAACCAGTATCTTATTGATAAAAACATGATCGGGATTCCGCTTCAGACAACTGTCACTCAGAAACAAAATGATAATGATCCGGGAAAAACAATTTCCAAATCAGAGATTTTGTATCCTGTCAGTCAGGCTGATGCCAATGCCAGAACCTCAGGATTAGCATTACCTGTTTCAGTATTAGGCTTTGATCTACAAAATCCGAATGATGCTTCAAAAGCACAAACTGAAATCACTTATGATCTGTATGACAACAAAGGAAATATTCTTCAGTACTCTGTAAAAGGAAAACCTGTAACCGTCATTTGGGGTTATGGTCAGACACAACCTATTGCTAAGATCGAAGGCGCTGCTTACAACCAGGTTTCTGCTTATGTATCTGCTATTATTGCTGCATCGGATGCAGATAACACACAAGGAACTGACCAGTCTGAACAGGCTTTAATTGGAGCTTTGGATATTCTTAGAAACAATACCGCATTGTCTGCTTATCAGATTACGACTTATACTTATAATCCATTGATTGGAGTAACGAGTATTACACCACCTTCAGGAATACGGGAGATCTATAAGTATGATTCAGCTAACAGACTGGAATCCGTAAAAGATATAAACGGAAATCTGTTGAAAGAATATCAATACCGATATAAGAATTAAGTACGAAGTTAGAATTACGAGGTGCAAAATACTGAAATTAAGAGAGAAAAGCAGGTTGGTGCTTTCATCACCTGTTCTCTCTTTAATTAGAAGTTAGAAACTAGAGGTTGGAAGTTAGCCCCTATAGCCTTATAGCTGAACCTTTGGTAGTTCTTATTACTACCCTTTCAAAAAACACAAAAAAGCTAAAACTCTTTTTTAATGCGTCAAGTTTTGGCGTCACCAGCTAGGATCTTTGCTTTAACAAAAGAAGTTAGGGGTTATCGGAATAGGTTGATGGTTGATGGTTGATAACTGATAACTGGTAACTGACAACCACCAAATCATATAACTTACAACCTTACAACTGAATCACTGAAAAACAAAAACACAAAAAATCGCAAAAAGTAATTATTAATCTTTAAAAACCAAATCGTTATGTTTAAGTTCAAACATTTTTATACCATGGGAATTCTCATGGCAGGGACTCTCTCATCCCATGCCCAGATTATTCTCACCAATCCGGTAACAGAACAAAACAAGTCTGTTACCGATCCTTACAGCATCAGGCTCCTGCCAGGGTTCAATGCCGCTTCGCCTGCCGTCAATAGCTTCAGGGCTTCTCTGGGAGCATCTTCCAATCCCAACCCTACGCCAAATAATTATGCTCCTGATCCGACAGCTTCCATATCGGTGAATGAGAATTATGTTTACTCACGTACTTATCTGGCACCCCGCTCTTCCTCGGATCCTGCTGCGCCTCAGCAGCAGAGTATCTCTTATTTCGACGGACTCGGCAGACCCAAGCAGGAGCTTTCTATTAAGTCTACACCAAATGGGAATGACTTGGTTACTGACATTCCGTATGACAGCTTCGGGCGTCAGGTGCAGTCCTGGCTTCCGGTTCCAATGAACTCTCTAAACGGAAATATACAATCCGGAGTTCAGGCTGCAGCCCGGAATCATTACAAAAAGGCTGACGGATCTGTAGATCCTCTGGCTTATGGAGAGAAAACACTCGAAAACTCTCCTCTGGACAGAGTACTCGCTCAGGCTGCTCCGGGCTCTGACTGGGATGGTAAAAAAGTACAGTATCAATATCAGGCCAATGCTGATAATGAAGTCTACCGTTATACCACCAGTACTTCCTGGAGTAATAATGCAACAGTTTCTGTTTTGGGTTTAAGTGGTACCTACGGAGCCAATAGTTTGTACAAGAATGTCGTTACCGATGAAGACGGAAACTTAACAATAGAATTCAAAAACGGACAGGGGCAAACGGTTCTGATACGTAAACAAAATGGTTCAGAAAATCTGGATACTTACTATGTGTATAATGAATACAATCAGCTTGCTTTTGTTATTCCGCCTTTAGCCATTCACAAAGGTGTTGATGCTACACTCCTTAATGAACTGGCTTATCAGTACCGTTATGACGGTCAGAACAGACTCGTGGAAAAGAAGCTTCCGGGGAAAGACTGGGAGTATATGGTTTATGATAGGCAAGACAGACTGGTATTAACTCAGGATGGAAAACTCCGCCAGCAGAATAAATGGCTCTTCACCAAGTATGATAAATTCGGAAGAGTCGCTTATACAGGATTACTGGACAGTGAGCCGGGAAGAGATGCCCAACAAAGCAATATGGTTCATTTTGGTGTTAATAACGAAGAAAGAAGTACTTCCGGTTTTTCACAAAACGGAGCAACTGTTTATTACAGCAGTTCAGCCTATCCTGTTAGTAACTTTACTCTGTTAACCGTTAATTATTATGATGAATATCCACCGGGAAGTCCGGCTGTGTTCAATGGTGCTTCGGTTCTGGATTCTGTTCCGGTGAACGGAAGAAGTACAAAAGGGCTTCCGGTCGCTTCTATGGTAAAGAATATTGAGGATAATGGCTGGACAAAATCTTATACCTGGTATGATGATAAAGCAAGACCTGTAGCCACAGAATCTCAGAATCATCTTGGCGGTTATACCAGAACAAGTTCTGTATTAGCTTTCTCCGGTGTACCCACCAGTACAATAACCTATCATAAAAGAGATGCTTCATCCGGGGAAATGGTGATGAAAGAAGATTTTTCTTATGATCATCAGAATCGTCTGGTAAAACATACCCATCAGTTAAATGGTGGTCCTGTGGAAGTTTTGACGGAGAATATCTACAATGAGCTTGGACAGTTGGAAGCCCGAAACATTGGAAATGGTATTCAGTCCATCAAAAACGAATACAACATTCGTGGAGCTTTAACCAAAATGAACGACCCAAAGAATCTGCTGAATAAGCTTTTCGGATTTGAACTGAAGTATATTAATCCAGCAGGAACTTCTAAAAAGTACAATGGCAATATTGCGGAAACCGACTGGGCTACACAAAGTGACGGAACATTAAGACGTTACAGTTACCAATATGATGGGGTAAACCGATTAAAAGAAGGTAATTACTGGGATAATGCGGGAGCTATTAGTGGTTCGTATGCGGAGAGGTTGAATTATGATGTGAACGGAAATATTACGGGATTGCAAAGAACCGGTCAGGGTGCCGGGGTAATGGATCAGCTGGGTTATACGTATGATCAATCGGGGAATAGTAATAAACTGATTAGGGTGAATGATGCTTCGGGAAATGCAGCGGGTTATCCGGTGGGTGGAAATACGATTGGTTATGATATCAATGGTAATATGGTGAATCATCTGGATAAGGGGATTTCGAATATTGCTTACAATTATCTGAATTTACCGAGCAGTATTACAGCTTCCATAGGGAATACAGATTATGTATACCGCGCGGATGGGACTAAGGTAAGAAAGGTATTTGGGGGTAAAACCACGGATTACCTGGATGGGTTCCAGTATGAAAATGGTGTGTTACAGTTTGTACCGACTGCGGAAGGTTATTATGATCTTACTAAAAATAAGTATATTTACAATTATACAGATCATCTTGGAAATGTAAGGCTAAGCTACACCAAAGGTGCTTCCGGAGGAGCGGAGATCATTGAAGAAAACAACTATTACCCGTTTGGTTTAAAACATCAGGGATATAACTCGAATTCTTTAGCTAATAATGCTTATCAGTATAAATACAATGGTAAGGAACTACAGGAAACCGGAATGTATGACTATGGTGCCAGAATGTATATGCCGGAATTGGGAAGATGGGGGGTACATGATGATTTAAGTGAATTACAACTCCATTATAGTCCATACTCATATGTTTATAATAATCCTCTATTCTACAACGATCCAACTGGCATGATTGGAGAAAACATTACAGGTGATGATGAAATTAAAAAGAAAACTGTTGTACAAGAAATTAAAGAAGTCGTTATAACCAAATACAAATCTCTTTCATCTAAATTTACGGCTCAGATTAATTTACGGGAAATTGCAAAAATGCTAACACCAATTAGACCACTTGATTCTGATGAAGTTGCGAATCTTAATGCCAAATATGGTTCGCTAGGACAAGGTTTCGGTAGTGATTTGAGTATAATGTGGAAGCAGATTAGAGATATTCCGAGTAATTTAGCCGATACAGTAGAGAATATTAAAAATATCAGTGAAAGTGAGAATAAAGAAGAAATAATAATAACAACTGTTATTCTAGCGGTTAACTTGAAAAAGGGGAAAATTGGAAACGTTGCTAAAATGGGGAGCTTTGGAGGGAAATTTATGAAGCTAGCCAAAACTCTTAAACTAAATATAAATAGTCCAACAACTATGAGTATCCTCGAAAATGCAGATAAAACAGTACAAGAGTTTATTTCTACTCATAGACAGGGTAATATAAAGTCAGTGTTTCCAGCAGAACATTTAAATAGTACAGTTAAGGAAGCTTTGCAAAGTGGAAACACAACTGTTCGAAAACTTTTAACAGATAGTAGATTTTTAAAATAATGAGAAATAAAAGCAAAGAAATAAACGACTTATTGACTTCCATTAAAGACGAAAAATTAAATGGCTTTAATATTGTGGATTTTTGGGATTCAGATCTTACAGCGATAGGTATACAGTTTAATAAAGTTTTAGTTTATATATCTTCATATAATTATTCTATAACAGGAAAATATAACATAATTATTGAAAATTTTGATACAGGAGAAATAATTGAAACTGAAAGAACCATTAGTTTTTTTGATACGCTAGCTAAAATAAAAGAGCTTTCAAAATCAGAAAATAGTGTTTAATCAAAATTCCCCACGTTAGCGCGAGTCTCAGGCTCGTGATTAACCTAAAATATCTTAATGAGCTGCCTTTCCAGGCAGCTTGTTTTTATTAATATGTTATATTTACATTGGTACGAGCGAGGCGCTTACACCGGCGTATACCAAATTATATATTACAAAAAATTATGAGGATTATTAACTATATCTCGGTTCTTATTATAACCTCCTTACTCTTAATTGCGTGCCAGAAGAAAATAGTGAGTGAAGGTTTTATAAGGAAATTAGCAAAAATTGATAATAAAAATATTTTAAATATCCCTGAGAATGCAACGAACCATTTATACGTATGTTTAGATAATAATAAGATATTTGTAACTAATGTGCTAGAGTTGTATGATTGGTATAGCAATTATGAAGATAAATCCAAAGATTTTTATACTTTTTTAGATAACGTTTTAAATCAAAGATCTAAATTAAAATCTGCAATTGCTA
Organism: Elizabethkingia occulta; assembly: GCF_002023715.1. Lineage (GTDB taxonomy): Bacteria > Bacteroidota > Bacteroidia > Flavobacteriales > Weeksellaceae > Elizabethkingia > Elizabethkingia occulta. The sequence goes on along the minus strand of NZ_MAHX01000007.1, from coordinate 139,951 downwards.
CTAAATACGAGTACGGAGCCTTTACTGTGAATCCTAATATTATGAAGCTATCATCAGAGGCTGTTATAGGAAAGTACTTTGAACAAAACGAAAGTAAAGAAAAGTATTATTTTTATCCTAAAATTCTTTCGGCTGATGATACACAAACCATATTATACAAAATGTTTTTGGAAGGCTATCTGATAAGCTTTAATGATTATGCCGGAAATTATATTATTGAAAAATATTAAAAACATAAAAAAGCTCTCTCTTGCTAGCACAAGCCTCTGGCTCGTGACTAATCCAAAATATCTAATAAGCTCCCTAGGCAGCTTATTGTTTATCAATGTAGTATATTTACTTTATAAGAATTTTTGTAACTCTTAAATATTTATCAAAAGTATTACAATATTAAAAAAAACTGATAATGAGTTGTTTAAAATTTAAAATCAATATATATTTATTATTTTTTACACTTACATTGTTTTCCTGTTCTAAATCGCGTGTTCAAATTAATGACACATTTATTAGAGAAATTTCTGAAATTGACAGGCAAAATAGCCCAAATGTAATTTCCGCTATCCCTTCTGCTGCAATTCAATTAGTATTTGTAAAATTAAACAATGGTAATATTTATGCAACTAATGGATTAGAACTACATAACATTTATGTTGATAACTATAAAAAAGAATACAAAACCTATTATTCTTTTTTAAAACCTCTCCTTTGTCAAGAGTCAGTATTAAAATCTGATCAAATATCTAATAAAAGAAAATATCCTATTTTTCATATAGATGATAATATTATAAAAAATAGTTTTTCAGATCTTGAAAAAAAATATTTAGAAAAACACAAAGATATTTTTTTATTTTACCCTGGAGATCATCCTTTAAATATAAGATATACCATCTTATACAAGCTATATCTATCCAATTTCCACATCACTTTTGATGATTATAGCGGAAGCTTCAAAATCACTAAAACAAATACTATTGATTAACCACTTACCTATAGTTGATACAGAATATTTCCTACTAAACTTTAAAAATCGACAATCCTATGACCAATTTAGAAATAGTAAAAAGCACCTATGAGGGCGAAAATTCAGAAGAAAACGGAAAAGCTTTAGCAGCTCATGCTGCGGATAATATCCAGTGGACCGAAGCTAAGGGTTTCCCTTACGGTGGCACATATACCGGGCTGGAAGAAATTACGAAGAATGTCTTTAGTCGTTTGGGAAGTGAATGGATCGATTACAAATTCATACCCGAAGATTATGTGGCTAGTGATGATAAAGTTGTGGCTTTTGGAAACTATACCGGAATAAACAAAGAAACCAATAAACCACTTTCCGTGAGAGTCACCCATATTTGGCACCTTAAGGATGGTAAAATTATAAAATTCGAACAGTTTGTAGACAGTAAAACAGTGCTCGATACTATGAAATAATAAGAAAGCAGTACCATTTTGTACTGCTTTCTCTTATAGAATCATCTATATTTAATCTTATCTGTCCAGCGGAAAAGTAGCTATACAACGTACAGATACCGCTTCGGACCTTGTAGCCCACGGATAATTACTATTAACGGGATGCATATCATACAGTGCCCATTGTACTGCCTGTGTCGTGTTACTAAAATTAGGTGTAGCACTCCAGAATCCACCTCTCTCACCTCTGGAAAGCAATGTACCATCCGATGCACTTCTGTACCCACTAAAAGGGATAGTCATTTTAATTGTGGGATCAAAAACACTGGTAAGGACTTTTGCCGCAGAATAATTGGTTGATGAATTCTGAACTGTTCCTACTGTCGATTTATTTGTCCCTTTATCCAAAGCATTGATTTCTCTGTTCGTAGGTAAACGCCATCCATCCGGGCATGGATCATTAGCTGTTTTTACCGCCACCAAAAAGCTGCCTGAGTTCCAGGCATCATTTGGAGCACTACTAATATCCCATTTCGAAATTGAATTTGCAGGTGTCGTTACATTAGCTGCAGGCATTTTCTTACCAAACTGATAATAGTCTCCATTAATCTGTTGGGCAGGGACATCCGGATTTGCCATCATATCCGCTCCAAGATTATGGCGCATCCAGATCATACCACTTAGACGCACGGCTTGATATCCTCTGTAAAAAAGGTATTTATCATTAGGCTGAAGGGTAATTTTCAGATTATATTTCACTCCCGGAGTTATTTTCAGATCATTCAAGGCAATATTCTGCAAGCTGACAGGTGCATCATTCTGATGCGTCATAAGAATAGTTTTAATTCTGAAAATACCATCAGTCACTTTATTGGTATTGATATAGACAGGATCAGCTTTTACGCTTTTGGCACTTAGGAGCGGAAAAGAAACAATACTTCCCTTTGCGGCTGGTTGCTCCGATATTATACTACCATCTGTCATTAGCATTTTTGCTTTATCATAATGTGGAGATATACTGACCTCCTCCAGATTCGTAATATTATACCACTGTGTTGGTGTAGCATCCAGATAGACGGTAACCTGACTAAACTGATGAGAAAATACAACATCCAGATAGTTGGTATTGTTTCCCGTAATCTCCATAGTTTTGGAAAAATACATAAGATCACTACTTCCCGGTATCTCTTCTACAGAAGCTGTTGCCAATGTTTTATTAGCCTGATCCGGATAAGTAACAGATGGCACAATGGTTTTCGATCCTGTTGAATAAACCACAAATGTATAAGTATATCCGCCATTGAGTCCGGTAATAGGAGCCGCATTTCGTTCATCTCCGCTCACATAATCTTTTTCGGTTATATGGCGGCCATTTCCGTCATATACAACAACTTTGTATTTAATACCATAGCCAAGATTATTAGTGTCCTTAAGAGGAGGTGTAGCAGCTTGTAGGGAAGCATTTAATGGCTGAGAATTATCAGGAGACAGAACTGCGACCAACTTATAATCATCATTAAGCGCCAGCTCCTGTTGTTGTCTGCTATCATTTAGTTTCAAATGCTTTGTTGCAGCCTGTCCCCCTAAAGTTCCTTCCTGGCTAAAGCCACTGCCTAAAAGATTAATTCTTACATTGGTTTCACCTGTAGTTATTGCCTCGCCCGAGCTTCTGCACGATAATAAAGAGAACAACACACCACCGGTTATTACAGATTTCACAAGTAGTTTTTCTATCATTTAATTTGTATTTTATTTTTAATTTTCTTCTGAAAAACAAGTCCTGTAAACTGCTTTATAAATATATGAGGCAATATTTCAAGTTCCCTTACAATCACAAAAAAGAAAGTGTTTTAGCTAAGAAATCAATAAGATCAATTTCCTAGCTAAAACACATAAATTCCATCATTTAAGATCACTTCGTACTTGTATATTCTTTACAAAAATACAACTTCTGATCATTTATGACATTCCGGAGGTCTGTATGAATAAAATATAATGATTCTGTTAAATAACTTATCCTACAAATTCCATTGTATAAAATAACTGGATCAAAAAGAAAAGTAAAGTGAAAAACCAGACAATATATGGGTGATACCGGAAGTTTTCTTTAAGAATATGATGCAGTGCTCTGACTAAATTAATTACACCAAATCCCCCAATAATTACAGTTATTAAGCAAATAATAAGAAATGAATATTCCTTTATTCCTATACTGCCAGCTATATTAAAGTGTTGTATGTACTCATCTACATTTGCGGTTTGCCCCAGAAACATCATTGAGAAAGTAAATAAAAAAGCAGGTGTTGAAGTATAAACAGTGGTATATATAAAAGAAAATAAAAGCGTCCGGAAGGTTGTTGTGTTAACTTTTTCTCTTTTATACCAAAGCAGAACAACACTAAATAAAACAGCTGTGAAATTATTGATCAGAAAGATAAACAAAGCTTTCTCTACCATGCTTACCCCTTTAATTCTGGAAACAAAATTTTGTTCGCCTCCATAATCCATTAACAATATTGAAACGATAACAGATGTATAAACTGATAATTTTATTGGTGAAAGGTAATCTTTAAAACGTTCCGTTTCCTCTTTCTCCATTTCGTGTACTGAAAGATCATAACATCGGGCGGGCTTCTGAAACAATTTAAAAATAGTTACCGGAACCAGTAGTATCTCGATAATAATCTGTAAACAAAGTTTCTCGAAGCTGTCGATTAGTTTTTCAAACATTTACACTAAATATTAAAAAGTTGATGATGCAATTTAAATAAATTCTGAATAATTAGATATAAATTCAAATTATAATTTAATTATTCATAAACAAAGCCGGAAGAAAATCTTCCGGCTTTGTTTAAAAATATCTATTTACACTATTTAGGCAATCCTTTTCTCAGTGCCTCATTAGCTCTTTTAATCGCTTTCTTTTCTTTCCAGTCCATATACCTCTTTTTGTAACGGGACTTCATAAAGTTATCAAATTTACGTTGTACAGTAAGATTCCATAGGGAGTGTGCTTTTATTGCCCAACTCTTATCCCATGCACGAAGCGAAATAGAGAAAGATCCGTCCAGATATTTCATCCAGTGCCACCATCCGGTTGGCATAAACAAGGTATCACCATGCTCCAGGAAACATTCTATTCCTTCAATTCCGTCTAATGCCGGGAATTTTTCGAAATCAGGATTTTCTATATCATAATCTTCCAATGCATAAGTTGCATACGGAATCTGATACAGACGGTCTTTCCATTTGTATTCAAAAAGCATCACATGCTTTCTTCCGTTAAAATGCGTATGGAAAATATGTGGCATATCAATATCATAATGCAGGAAAGTTACTGAGCCTTTTCCTCCAAAAAACATACTTGGGTATTTATCCAGAAAACCTCCCATAAGATCTTTAGGAGAGATATAATCGTTTAGCAGTTTCGGAGCAAATTTTATAGGATCAAAGAAGAAGATTCTTAGATCTGTTGGTTCACGCTGAATAAGATCTATATAATCACCGAACTTCATTTCTGCAGCAGATGCATTGATTGGAGCTGCAGGATCCGCTTTAGAGCTATCATATAAAGGAACTGTTACGTCCCCTACTACTTCTTTTACATAATCCATGGTCCACTTTTGGTACGCGGGCCATTTTTTAGCCATATTTTTTATAACCACAGGCTTACGCGGCTTCAGGTATTTTTCACGAAAATCTTCCTGAGAAATGTCGTCTACAACATCAATCGGCTTGAGGATTATTCCCATTTAATTTAATTTAAGTGCTAAGGTATTAATTTTTAAGATACAAAAGTGAAATAAAAGTAATTTATTTAGAACTGTTTTAAATAACAAACATATTACAATCTTTTCCTCTTTTTGGGGAATTTCCCCCAACATACTTATAAAACAAAAAAACCACCTGGTAAGGCGGTTTTTGTGGTTTCTCCAGGAATCGAACCAGGGACACATGGATTTTCAATCCATTGCTCTACCAACTGAGCTAAGAAACCATTACTATAAAACGTATAATTCCGTTTTTAAAGTGGTGCAAAAATACACATATTATCTATATTATGCAAGCTTTTTATAATAATTAGTTGATCTAAATTAATCAAATAAAGGATCAGTTACATTTTCTGGGGAGGTACAGAGAAAATATTCATGCTGTGAGATAGTATTCCTCCGGAATACATACTTTCTGATACACCTGTCTTTTACACAGATTAGGCTCCTCCGGAGCATTTTTCTGATTTCTTGTATTATGAAATTAAGTTCATCATAATGAATGAGGAGCTCCGTCAGGAGCTTTATCTCCATAGATTATAATTTATGAAAATTCAGGGCGTTCCGGAGGAACGCTATCTTAATAAAGAAAGTGAATCTCATTCAGATAAAAAATCAAAAACTTCAGAATACAGATCAGAGGTGTAAAGGATAGAGCTTTTTTTCTATTCAGATTAACCAAACTTTTTGCTTAGTCCCCAGATTTTGCACCTGATCCAATACTTTTAATAAAATTATCTGAATGGAGTATGTACTATTAAAAACAAAAAAGCCACCTTATTAGGTGGCTTTTGTGGTTTCTCCAGGAATCGAACCAGGGACACATGGATTTTCAATCCATTGCTCTACCAACTGAGCTAAGAAACCATTCACTTTAAAACCCCGATTATATCGTTGTTTTTTAGTGATGCAAAAGTACATACATTATATATACCATGCAAGTTTTTTTATTACTTTTTTTGAAGAGATGTATGACATTACTGATTATCAGTACATTTTTTTTCTCCTAAATTTTTATAATATTCACTCATTTCCTCTAAAACAGGCTTAATAGTACTTTCCGGAAGATCACTGATTCGGATATACATTAGCCCATCTATAGCATCATTGAAGTTAGGGTCTACATTGAAAGATATAACCTTCGCATTCTGTTTGATGTATTTCTTGATTAATACAGGCATACGCATTTCAGGCTCGAAATCGTCCATAAGCTTATCAAACTTGTTCAGGTCATTATCCAGACCTTCAAAGAACATTAACTTATCACGCTCTTTAAGTCTCACTTTATACTCGTTTTTAGGATGAATATATTGTGCTACTACAGAGTCATAATAATGGGAACGCATAAATTCTATCATCAGTGTTTTACTGAAATCAGAGAATTTATTACTGATACTTACACCACCCATCAAAAACTTATGTTCAGGATTTCTCAGACATACATGTACAATACCACGCCATAATAAGAAAAGTGGTAAAGGTTTTTGTTGGTAATCTTTCATTACATAAGCCCTTCCCATTTCAATTACCTTACGGAAGAAAGGCTGTAATTCCTGATCAAAATCGAAAAGTGAGCTGGTATAGAATCCGTTAATACCATATTTCTTCATTACCTCTACTCCCAGTGCCATACGGTAAGCACCTGCAAGTTTTTCTTCACCTTTATCCCAAAGGAATAAGTGATGGTAATGTTTGTCGTATTCATCCAGATCAAATGGCATATTAGTCCCTTCTCCTACATCGCGGAAGGTAAGTTCTCTTTGTCTGCCGATTTCCCTCATTACAAAAGGAATCTCATCAGCATTAGCAAAATAAATCTCATAATCGCCATTTGCAAAAAGCAATTTTCCGTCGATATTTCTCAGATGTTTAATCTCATCTACCAGATGTTCTTTACTGGTCTCAGATATAATATTATGAACAACATGTTCATCCTGATTCAACTGAAATTTACTGCTAAGGTTTGGTATTTTCAGATAATCCGTTACACGTTTTCTCTTGTCAAAATAAGATTTCATCATGTAAACCTTATTCTTTAAAAATTCACCTAATTCCTCAGGTGTCTCATACTCTTTTGATATCTTAGGTAAAATAGGTTTCCCTATTCTTATTTTAATCGGCTTTTCGCGCTTGTTCATCATCTCTGAAGGCAACATTACTGTTTGCAAATCAGGATGAATTTTTGCCATATTATAAAACATACGGCTGTTTTTAGCATGAAAGTACATCGGAATTACCGGTACATTCATTCGTTGAATCAGTTTAAGGATCGGAGATTCCCAGTCCTTATCCAAAATTTCGTTATATCTGTTGTTTCTGTTGGAAACTTCTCCTGCAGGAAATACCCCAAAGCAGCCACCTTCTTCCAGATGCTTCATAGCTGCACGCATACCATTCAGGCTACTGAAAGCTTCTTTACGGCCTTCAAAAGGGTTTACAGGAATTACATAAGGGCTCATCGGCTGAATTTTAGACAGCAGAAAATTCCCCATAATTTTGAAATCCGGTCTGATTTCAGAAATAATCTTAGTCATCAGGATTCCGTCCAATGCCCCCAGCGGATGGTTAGACACTAGTATAAAAGGTCCTGTTTTCGGTACTTTAGCCAAATCTTCAGCAAACACCAGATATTTTACATTCAGTTCATTCAGATAAGATTCAAAAAAATCTTTTCCTTCCTTGTCTTTTAATTTATCGTATAGTTTATTCAGTTTATTGATTTGGACAATATTCATCATAGTGGATGCTACCGGTTTCTTCAGAAATCCGATTTTATCCAGTCCGACGGCCTTAATAAGGTCTTCCCTGCTTACTAAGCTCATTCTTTTTTATTTCGTTACCATTTGCAATGTATTGGCAGCAAGCTGCTCCATTAATACATTTTTGTCTTTGTAAAACTTCTCAGCATCATTCATGTTGGCATTTCTTATTGTAAAAAGCGCTACATCCGTTACTAATGATGTGTCGAATTTTTCGTTTAATGTTACATTCAGTTTCTCACTATTTTTAAATTTATCTTCCAGACATAAAGCCAGTGAGATTGCAGTATTCTGAATTAAAGATACTTTAATTTTGAATTTAGCCAGCTCAGCAAAAATATAGCTCATGTGATCCTCTGCAATAAAAGAGAAGTCACGTGTAGCAATAGTCATTAACGTCTGGTTTTCTTTCAGAATGTAACTTTCTTTTCTCGGATAGTTTTCATCTCCGGAAACTTTTGTTCCCGGCTTATCATCTTCTACAAATGATTTTACAAAGAAAGGAATAGATTTTTGTTTTAGCGGCTGCAAAGTTTTCGGATGAATAACCGAAGCTCCGTAATATGCCATTTCTATAGCTTCTTCATATGAAATATTATCCAGTAGCTCCACATCTTCAAATTTACGTGGATCCCCTGTCATTACTCCTGGTACATCTTTCCAGATGGTCATTTGTTCAGCATTCATGCAGTAAGCAAAAATAGCCGCTGAATAGTCGGAACCTTCACGACCCAATGTTACTGTAAAATTATTATCATCAGAACCAATGAAACCCTGTGTAACAAAAGATTCATTGGAATTTAATTTCTTAAAGTTTTCCTCAGTCAGCTTCCAGTCTACATTTCCCTCTCTGTAATTTGCATCAGTTTTAATATAATCTCTTGCATCTAGCCATGTATTGGTAAGTTTTTCCTGTACCAGATATTCTGATAGTATTTTAGAAGAAATCATCTCACCACAGCTTACCACCTGATCATAAACAAAGCTATAATTAGGTGATTTATTTCTTCTGAGGAAAGATTCTATATCGTAGAAAAATTCTTCAATTTCTTCATAAATCTTATGATCTTCTTTAAAAAGTCCCTTCGCTATGTCAATATGGCTCTGTTTTATCTTCGCAGTTTCAGCTTTATAATCTTTTTTGGCAAAATAGTTTTCCACAACAATTTCTAATGCGTTTGTTGTTTTCCCCATTGCTGAAACAATAAGCATACATTGCTCAAAACCTTGATTTTTCAGAACTCTGGCAACATTCATTACGCCTTCCGCATCCTTAACCGAAGCACCCCCAAATTTGAAAACTTTCATTGACTCTCAGGTATTAATAAATTATTGAATATTTTTCTGTTTATTTTTTGCTGTAAAATTTGTCAAAAGTATTAAAAATCAATCAAAAATAAAAAAAATGTATATGTGCTATATTTTTCCGAAATTTGGAAAAATCTAAACCCAATATATAATGTCTGAACAATCATTTCGTACACTTGGAGAGTTTATTATTGAAAAACAGGAGGATTTCAGATACTCGACAGGTGAATTGTCCCGTTTGTTAAGTGCCATAAGACTGGCCTCTAAAATGGTAAACCGTGAAGTAAATAAAGCCGGAATTGCCAATATTATTGGACATGCGGGAAATACAAACGTACAAGGCGAAGATCAGCAAAAACTGGATGTACTGGCAAATGATATTTTTATCAACTCTTTGTCACAACGTGAAGTCGTTTGTGGTATCGCATCCGAAGAAAACGACGATTTCATAGAAATCAAAGCCAGTGAAAATGCACATATGAGCAAATATGTGGTACTTATCGATCCTTTAGACGGCTCATCTAATATAGATGTTAATGTTTCTGTCGGAACTATTTTCTCTATTTACAGAAGAGTAACTGAACCGGGAACTCCTGTACAGCCAAAAGATTTCCTCCAGAAAGGAGTTAATCAGATTGCTGCAGGTTATGTTATCTACGGATCTTCTACTATGATTGTTTATACAACCGGAAACGGAGTGAACGGATTTACACTGGACCCGTCTCTAGGTACTTATTATCTTTCTCATCCTAATATTAAATTTCCGACAAAAGGAAAGATATATTCCATCAATGAAGGAAACTATGTCAAATTTCCTCAGGGTGTAAAAGATTACCTTAAGTATTGTCAGAAAGAAGAAGAGGACCGTCCTTACACTTCCCGTTATATTGGTTCACTAGTAGCCGATTTCCACAGAAACATGCTGAAAGGTGGTATTTATATTTACCCTTCAACATCGCAATCTCCACAAGGAAAGCTACGTCTGCTTTACGAATGTAATCCAATGGCATTTTTAGCGGAGCAGGCTGGCGGAAAGGCTTCTGATGGATTCAAAAGAATCATGGAAATAGAACCGACCGAGCTTCACCAGCGTGTACCATTCTTCTGCGGTAGTGCAGCTATGGTAACAAAGGCTGAAGAGTTTATGAAAAATGCTATTGAGGCAACTATCTAGAAAGTAATTTTTCTATTAAAACATATAGCCTCAGCTTTATCAGAATTAACTGAGCAAAGCTGAGGTTTTTATTAATTCATTATCATGCAGGCAGAATATCAACGTCACAATCTTATTTTCAAACGCCCGGGCGGGACTTCCAGAGGTGTATTAACCGAAAAGGAAACTTACTTTTTACATATTTCTGATGGGGAAAAGAAAGGAACAGGAGAATGTGGCATTTTCCGTGGACTCAGTTATGACGATGTTCCCGATTATGAAGAAAAGCTGCAGTGGCTCTGTGATAATATTAACAGTGAGTACAGCTTTCTACAGGAGCAACTTTTGCACTATCCATCTATCTGGTTTGGTTATGAACAAGCTATGCTTAATTTAAAACACGGTAATCATATTTACTTTCCGGGAGAATTTACAGAAGGCGAAAAAAGCATTACCATCAATGGATTAATATGGATGGGAAATGTAGATTTCATGAAAGAACAGATTGCATTGAAACTTCAGGATAAATTTCATTGTATTAAACTAAAGATTGGTGTTCACTGGGATGAAGAGAAAAAGGTACTGGAAGAACTTCGTAAAACTTTTCCCAAAAATCAGCTGGAACTTCGTGTAGATGCCAACGGTGCCTTTTCCGCCGAAAAAGCCAAAATTGTTTTAGAAGAATTAGCTGCCTTGGACATACATTCTATTGAGCAACCTATAAAAGCCGGTAATCCACAAGAAATGGCTTTACTTTGTGCAAATACTCCTACTCCAATAGCCTTAGATGAAGAACTTATCGGAATCACGGAATTGGAAGAAAAACAAAGACTTCTGGAGACCATAAAGCCACAGTATATTATTCTAAAGCCATCATTAGTTGGTGGAATATCTGGCTCTGATGAATGGATAGCATTAGCAGAAAAACAAAATATCGGCTGGTGGATAACTTCTGCATTGGAGAGCAATATTGGACTCAATGCTATTGCTCAGTATACCTACACAAAAAAGAATCCGATGCCACAAGGTTTGGGCACCGGATCTTTATTTACGAATAATACACCATCTAGTCTGAAACTGGAAGGCGACCAGTTGTGGTTTGCAAACTGATTATATTCTGAGAATTGATTTAATAACTATATGTTTTCAGAGATAATACTAATTATCTTTGCACATCCAGTATTGTGATGCACTGTAGCACATTCCGTTACTACAGTATCCCCATCCCGGAGGACAGTTTCCGTCTGGCGATGGTTTAGGATTACCTCCTTTTAACTCTTTCAATGATTTTCTTTCTAACTTTTTCATAATGATATTTTTATTTGGTTTTTATACTAAAATTTAGGAAACAGTTATTAATAAACACAACCGCATCCTGTTTCCCATGGCATACAATCTCTTGCAGGCTCTGTACAGCCTCCGCCCGGATTGGTTGTTCCTCCTGTTTCATAATAACATACTCCTCCGTCACAGAAACCTGTTTTTCCGGATGTTGGTGGTGGCGGACAATGATCACCATCCATACAATCAGCATAGGCTATTCTTATACCACCACTTACATGCTTTAGTAAGCTACGATTTAGTTTTTTCATAATAATTAGTATTTGGGTTAATTATTCTGGAAAGCATTCTACATCAACCAGTACACAATGTGAATACTTAGGTGGAATATTGAAATACTCACTGCATGAAACATGCTGATATTTTTTTGGAAATTCATCACAAACATTTCCGGCACCTTTTACTGTTTTTAAATGTGATCTTTGAAGTTTTTTCATGACAGATTATTTAATATTCACATACTACGCATTGACAAACACCATTCGCGTCTGTTATACCCTCCACTGTCTTATTCAGATACGGATCATAATAAACACATGCCATTCCCCCTAAAGGCGGCCCGCCACCATTGACTTTTTTCAAGTCTTTTTTAAGTAATTTTTTCATAATATTTTGATTTATTTAGTGTTAGTTAAATTACATATTTAAATCACATATCGGAGATTTTTAACTTTTATTTAACTCATAAATTAATTAACTCTGCTTTTCTCATCAAATTTCATATTACGGCTTACTCCTTTTACCTTATTGTTTCCGAATGTATAATTCACACTAAGATTGAGTCCTCTGTAATCATAATAATTTCTGAATTTCATAACAGAATCTGAATAAACAGATTCACCTTTACTGAATGCTTTTTTGAAAACATCATCCACTGATATGTTGATCTGTAATTTCTTATCCATTAAATACAGCTTAGCTCCTAAGCTCAGAATAGAATACCCATCCGATTTGAAATTCCCGGAACTTCCGGGTAACATATGTGCAAAATTAGCAAACAAGGCTACAGTTTTCTGTGTATTCAGTGTAAAGGTATTATTGATGTTATAGTACATATTAAATGATTTTTGTCCTATAACTTCCGGAATAATTCCGGTACTTTTGGAGTAATACAGATTAGCACTTGCACTTACTTCCCATAATTTAAATAAAATATCGTTATAGCCCAGATTCATTCCGTAATTAGTCTGATCAAACATATTCGCATAATCAATAATCTTAGTTCCGTTGTTAAAAGTTACAAGCTGTGAATAAGAGTCTTTAACCTGCTGATAATAAAGTGTAGCCGTTAATTTATTTTTATAAGAATAACCCAATTCTATATTATCATTATAAGAGGGTTTCAGGGAAGGATTTCCCTTTGCAAAAGAATATGGATTGATATACCATCTGTAGGGATTGATCGCACGGAAAAAAGGTCTGTTAATTCTTCTGGAATAATTAGCTGTAAAAGTATTATTATCATCTGCTTTATAAGCGATATAAGCCGTAGGGAAAAATCTTCCATATTCATATTTGTTCTTTTCCCCTGAAATCGGATTATAGCCATCGATTACAGAATACTCATAGCGTATTCCAGCTTTCGCAGACCATTGTTCATTTATTTTCTTATCTATACTAAAATAAGCGGCATAATTTTGCTCTTTGTATTCAAACAGGTTATTTCCGTCCGGCATTAAAACAGAGTTACCATTCGTTATTCTGAAATATTCCAGATTTGAAGTATTTTTAAAATAAGCCATTTTAGCTCCGGTTTCTATATTGGTAAACTTATAAGGCAATGTAAGGTCTACCTGTCCAGACCATATACTATAATTGATATTGCTATAGCTTCTGTAATTTTCTGCGTTGTTGGTATTATGATTAATAGTTTGGAAACCAATATTGTTCACCGGAATATTAGAAAAATAATTACCACCTACCGACATTTTTTTTCCCAGACTATCTAATTTCAGATCATAATAAGCATTCAGAGTATGGGTAGGAATTTTCTGACGATGCTCCGCATAAGTGGTCAAAAGAGAATCTTGCTTATTTCCTGTAAAGTATTCCGAACTATTATTAATATCCATGTTCAGATGACCGGAGCCAAAGTCATATACAATTCCGGCATTCGATTTATCTGATATTTTATAATCCAGACTATAATTCAGCCCAAGTCCGTTCGGCATATCTACTCTCCTGTCAAGACTTTTCAGTCCTTTATTTGCAATAATTTCATTTTGTTCTGTAGAATTCTTTTTGGAATCATAGTGTCTTAGTTTCAGGGAGCTACTGACTTTAGCAGACTGATAATTCAAACCAATATTATTTGTAAACCCATCGCGAGATTTTCGAACATATCCGGTAGTTAGACTACCACTCCAACCCAGATTGGAATTTTTCTTCAGGACTATATTAATAATACCGCTATTACCTTGTGCATCGTATTTGGCTGGTGGTGTCGTTATCACCTCTATTTTTGCAATATTCTCAGATCTTACAGATCTCAGATAATTCAGTAATTCCGATCCGGACATTTGCACAATTCTGTCATTAATCATTACCGATACATTACTTTTACCAACAATAGATATCCCGCTGGCTTCATCTACTTTTACCAATGGTGTATTTCTTAAAGCTTCTACTCCGTCTGTCCCTTGTGATGCAATAGAATTTTCCACATTAAAAACCATACGGTCAATTTTCCTTTCAACAAGTTTCTTTTTACCACTAAGATTCACTGTTTGTATTTCCTTCTCAGAAGCTTTTCCTGAAGTATTCTGTGCATGTATTAATGAACTTATAGAGCTAAGTAAAACAACTGCCCAAAGACCTGACTTATTTTTCATATTAAATTAGTTTTATTTTGTAACTGTTTTTTATAACTAAATATTTAGTAATACAAATGTATTCTAATTTTCTTATTAAACTAATTTTTTAGTGATAAAAAATTTTAACTAAATTCTCTTTCTTTTTATTACACATAACTAATACCAGAAAAAAACAACCAAATAACTATATAGCAGACAGATACTTACAAATGAAAATTATGATTTTAGTGTTCATTTTCAGACACCTATGTTCATAAACGGACATTTTATAAAGATTCGGAAGAACCGATTAAAATGGTTAAATTTGCACTCTTAGAATATATCTCAATGGAAGAAGAAAAAAAATCTCTCAATTTTATTGAGCAAATTATAGAGGAAGATTTGGCAAACGGTCTTGAAAAAGACAAGATCCGTTTCCGTTTCCCACCGGAACCAAATGGTTATTTACACATTGGCCACACGAAGGCTATTTGTATTAACTTTGGTTTGGGTGAAAAATATAATGCTCCGGTTAACCTGCGTTTTGATGACACTAACCCTGAAAAGGAAGAGCAGGAATTTGTAGATTCTATTAAGAAGGATGTAGAGTGGCTTGGCTTTAAGTGGGACAAGGAACTTTATGCTTCCGACTATTTCCAACAGCTATATGACTGGGCCGTAAAAATGATTAAAGAAGGAAAAGCTTATGTAGACGAGCAGCCTTCTGAGGTAATCACTGAACAACGTAAAAATCCTGCTGAACCAGGAGTAGAATCACCATATAGAAACAGACCGGTAGAAGAGTCTCTGGATTTATTTGAAAAAATGAAAAACGGAGAATTCGAAAGCGGATCAATGTCACTTCGTGCTAAAATCGATATGATTTCGCCAAATATGAATATGCGTGACCCTGTTATGTATCGTATTCTGAACAAACCACACCACAGAACCGGAACTACATGGAAAATTTATCCGATGTATGATTGGGCACATGGCGAATCCGATTATCTGGAGCAAGTCTCGCACTCGCTTTGTTCTTTGGAATTCGAAAATCACAGACCATTATACAACTGGTATCTTGAGCAGGTAAGAGATGAAAACAAAGTAGCACCAAAGCAAAGAGAATTTGCCAGAATGAATGTTACTTATATGATTACATCTAAGAGAAAGCTGCAAAAGCTGATTGCAGAAAATGTAGTCACTGGCTGGGACGACCCAAGAATGCCTACTGTTTCGGGATTGAGAAGAAAAGGTTATACTGCGGAAGCTATCCGTAACTTTATCGAGCGTATTGGTGTTGCAAAGCGCGAAAACCTTATCGATATTCAGTTACTGGAGTTCTTCGTACGTGAAGATCTGAACAAAAAGGCTAAAAGGGTAATGGCTGTTGTAGATCCGGTAAAACTGATCATTGAAAACTATCCGGAAGGACAGGAAGAGTGGGTAGAAACTGAAAACAATCCGGAAGATGAAAATGCCGGAACCAGACAAATTCCTTTCTCCAGAGAAATATACATTGAAAGAGAAGACTTCAAAGAAGAAGCCAACAATAAATTTTTCCGCCTGAAATTAGGTGGAGAAGTTCGTCTGAAATCTGCCTACATTATCAAAGCAGAGCGTGTAGAAAAAGATGAGAATGGTGAAATTACTACCATCTATGCTACATACGACGAAAAAAGTAAATCTGGAAGTGGCACCGAGGAAAGCCTAAGAAAGGTAAAGGGTACTCTTCATTGGGTATCTGCACCACACGCTATTCCGGTAGAGTCCCGTATGTACGAACGCCTGTTCACAGTAGAACAGCCGGATGCAGAAAAGGACGCAGATTTCTTACAGTATATTAATCCTGAGTCATTAAATACAGCTCACGGTTTTGCTGAGCCAAGTCTTAAAGATGTGGAAATCGGAGAACCATTACAGTTCCAGAGAATTGGTTATTTTACGAAGGATCGCGATTCTTCTGATGAGAAACTGGTTTTCAACAGAACAGTAACTTTGAAGGATTCTTACAAACCATAAGAACCAGAATAAACAATAATAAAGATGGCTACCTCACAGGGTAGCCATTTTCTGTACATCAAAAAGGATAATTCATTTTTCTGCCTTATCTTCGTTTTATAGATTCTGATTAATCAAGCTTTTCTGATTTACTAGCAGGAAACCTTAATATAACTAACAATTATGAACGAAAAACTGCAGGTACTGGCAACAAAACTAAATTTATCTGCTGATCGCCTGCAAGAGCTAATGCAGAGCTCCTCAGTTGTTAAATACAAAAAAGGAAGCTTCCTAATGCATCATGGTGAATTGTCTCATCAGCTAGGCTTTATTATTAAAGGAGCGCTTAGAACTTTTACAATCAATCAGGAAGGAGAAGATATCAGTTTCCTATTGCAGGTGGATGGTGATTTTTTTGGTGACTACGAATGTTTTCTTAATGGGAAAAAGTCTAACTGGCAATTACAGACAACAGAAGGAACAGAGGTTGTTTT
This sequence comes from Elizabethkingia occulta, assembly GCF_002023715.1. Classification (GTDB taxonomy): domain Bacteria; phylum Bacteroidota; class Bacteroidia; order Flavobacteriales; family Weeksellaceae; genus Elizabethkingia; species Elizabethkingia occulta. The sequence goes on along the minus strand of NZ_MAHX01000007.1, from coordinate 122,929 downwards.
GATAGAAAAGCAACATTTACATTACCTCATGGATAAAGATCCATTTTGGATAAGCTTCTACAAACAAATTGCGGATGTTTGTTTTCTGGAGGCTAAGCGCAGAATTGAGGAACTGCTATTTTATACTTACGAACAACGCTACCTGAATTTAATCACGAACAGACCTAAGGTTATTGAAAAAATACCACAAAAATATATTGCCAGCTATCTTGGAATTACAACACAGTCTCTTTCCAGAATTAGAAGCCGCATTTTATTAACATAAGTGAATGTTTTTGCTATTTATAGCGGCGAAATTTGCTGTATTAATCTAATACAACATTATTATGGATGTCGCCATTATAGGAGCCGGAATCGGAGGGCTAACAACAGCTTTGGCTCTGAAGAGAAGGAATATACCGTTTAAAGTTTATGAAGCTGCTGAAGAATTAAAACCTGTTGGCACCGGAATCATTTTGGGTATTAATGCAATGCAGGTATACCACCAGTTGCAGATAGAAAGCAAGATATTACAAGTCGGAAAAAAAGTAGAAAGCATTAATGTCACCGACTTTAGGCTAGCCCCTCTCACAGAAACTTTACTCTCCCCTTTTGAGCAAAAATATGGTCATAACAGTATCGCCATACACCGGGCAGATCTTCATCACATCTTGGTAAATGAAGTTGGCTCAGAAAATATAGTACTAAACAGCAGGCTTACGAATGCAGTAAAAACAGGCAATGATGATTATGAACTAAGCTTTGAAAATAAGGAAAAAGCACATCACAGATTTGTAATAGGAGCTGATGGTATTCATTCAAAAATCAGAAAAATATTTTTCCCGGACACACAGCTAAGAAATGCAAATCAAATTTGTTTTCGGGGGGTTACACATTTTAATCTGCCAACCAGATACAAAAACGAATTAACAGAAGGTTGGGGAAAAGGAAAACGGTTTGGCTTTGTAGAAATTTCAGGGGGAATTGTTTACTGGTACTTTCTTGTTAATGATGATCTTTATCAAAAGCATCCTGATCTAGATTTTTATCTTACAGATGCGCCGGAATTTGTAAGAGAAATGATTCTAAATACATCAAAAGAGAAATGGTTTACAGCAAATCTACAAGACCTAAAACCTATTATAGAATGGCAAAAAGATGAGGTTATACTTTTGGGCGATGCTGCACACGCTACTACACCTAATATGGGACAAGGTGCATGCCAGGCAATAGAAGACGTCTATGTATTATTCAAACTACTCAAAGAAAATAATCTGGAACTGACCTTTAGAAATTATCCGTTAATAAGGCAGGAAAAGGCACATCATGTAGTAAATACCAGTTGGAAAATCGGCAAAATTGCACAACTGGAAAATAAGCTATTGATTGGCCTGAGAAATTTAATACTACGCAAGACGCCAAAATCTATACAGGCAAGAAATTTTGACCGCTTATTTACCTTAGACAGTATAAGTTAAAACAAAAGGAGAGCTCACTTTCTTATAAAAGGTGCTCTCCTTTTTATTATATTTCTGAATAGTCCGGAAACATTCATTATCTATTCCGTAGATTATATTCTCTTTAAGCTACACCAAGTTTCTTGGCTACAATAGCATTCATAATAATCTGGGCATGAATTCTGGAATTTTCAATAAACCATAAATGGGTATTTTTTCCACCACAAACTACTCCTGCAAGATAAAGTCCGGATACATTAGTTTCCATTGTATGATCATTATGATGTGGAACCATACTTTCTCCTTCCAACAAAACACCTGCTTTACCAAGAAAATCAAAGTCAGGTAAATAACCAGTTAAAGCCAAAACAAAGTCATTTTCAATTTCGTTAATATTACCGTCTCCATCTCTGAATATTACGCTTCCTTCTGTAATTTCTGTAAGCTCAGCATTAAAATAAGCCTTAATACTACCTTCGGAAATTCGGTTTTCAATATCGGGGCGTACCCAATATTTTACTCTTCGTCCAATTTCCGGTCCACGCACAATCATTGTAACATCACCACCCTTTCGGTAAATTTCCAGAGCTGCATCTACAGAAGAATTGCTGGCTCCAATTACTACAACTTTTTGCTTTGCATATGGATAAGGTTCTGAATAATAATGCTGCACTTTAGGTAGCTCCTCTCCTTTTACCTGAATTGGATTCGGAATATCATAGAAACCTGTTGCCAGAATGACGTTTTTGGCAGTGTATTCAGATTTAGAGGAAACTACTTTAAACAATTCACCATCCTTAGTTACATCTGATACTTTTTCATAAAGATGGATATTGATATTTCTTTGTCTTGTAATACCCTGATAATATTCCAGAGCTTCCTGTCTACCTGGTTTGGGAGCTGTTGTAATAAACGGAACTCCGTCTATTTCCAATCTGTCTGCCGACGAAAAGAAACGCATATACAACGGATAATGATAAAGACTATTAGCAATAGTACCTTTTTCCAAAATAATATAGGAAAGTTTCTTTTTCTCAGCTTCCAACGCACATGCCAATCCTATAGGCCCTCCACCAATAATTACAAGATCATAAATATTCATAAAACAAAATTACGGTAAAGCACTGGTTGCATGGCAGTGATTCTTATTAATTTTATCTGTTAGCACATTAATATAGCGTGAATTTAGATTTAGTTTACAATCCTTATCAAAGTTTTCACTAAATATCACTTAACGTAAAACTCTAAAAATTTATTTCAGAAGGTATATTTACAGTTCAACATCCTCCCATACAATTCCTCTGAAATGAAACTGTTCGATCATCTTTTTTCTTTCCTGCTGCATCGTTTCTATTTTCTGAAGCAGATTGCTGATAATTTCTATTCCGGGCATATTAACATCCAGATCATAATGCCAGTTGGTAAAGCGCTCCAATGCCGGAAGATCGCTGTATGAAACATATTTAACTTCATTTTCTATCTGTACATGTAATAATCCGGAATCTTCCAGAGACTCCAAAAATGACATTTCTATATTATAAAGTTTAATCAGTTCTTCTCGTGAAATTCTCTCTTCCATGACTTAGGATTTTTGCATTTCTTTTAGTAATTCTTTTTGTTTGTCTGTAAGATTCTTTGGTAACTGTACATTAAAAGTAACATACAAATCTCCGGACTGTCCTTCCTTTTTATACACAGGGAATCCTTTTCCTTTCAGACGTACTGTTGAAGCATTGGCCGTTTCCGGTTTTACTTTCAGTTTTACACTTCCGTTTAAGGTTTTCACCTCAACATCTCCCCCTAGTAAAGCAGTATACATATCAATATTGACAGTTGTTTTCAGATCGTCTCCTGAACGTTTAAGATGACTGTCTTCAGGAATAATAAATGTAATATACAGATCTCCGCTTGGTCCGCCATTATGACCTTCCATTCCATAGCCTTTCAGTTTTATCTGCTGACCGTCATAGACCCCTGCCGGAATTGTAATTCTTACTTTCTTACTATTTACATCCAGTGTACGCTGGTGTGTTTCTGCTGCTTCATATAAGGAAAGCTGCAGTTCTGCATGCAGATCCTGACCTTTGAACTTACCAGAACTTCTTCCTCTGGAAGAAGAACTAAATCCACCGCCACCGCCGCCAAACATAGATTGGAAAAAATCTGAGAAATCTTCGCCTTCACCAAAATCAGAACCCGAAAAGCCTCCTGATGAATAAGCCCGTTGTGAACTTTGCTGTTGTTGTCTGGCTTGTTCATATTTCTCGTATTCTTCACCATTTTTCCAGTGTTCACCATACTTGTCATACTTCGCGCGCTTTTTCGGATCGCTCAATACTTCATTGGCTTCGTTCAGTTCCTGAAATTTATGATGCGCTTCTTTATCATCCGGATTAAGATCCGGGTGCATTTTTCGGGCAAGTTTTCGATAAGCTTTTTTTATGTCATCCTGGGTCGCATTTTTATTGACTCCCAGAGTTTTATAATAATCAATAAACGCCATAGAATATATGTTTTCTCAAATTTAATGAATCTGAAAGAAAAGTATGGCCAATTATTTGTTAAAAAAGAAACCTATTAATTTGTATTTTTACTTTTATAATTTTTCTGATGACAACAACTCAACACTCTTTCTGGCAGAGTTATTCCAATATAATACTCCTACTGATAGGTATTACCGTTGGTAGCATTATCGGTATTTTTTTTCCAAATGTTGTAGACTATCTTAAACCTGTTGGGGACATTTTCCTTAACCTGCTTTTCGTTACCGTTATTCCTTTGGTATTCTTTGCCATTGTAACTTCTGTATCGGCGATTGAACAAAAAGGAAAACTGGGAAAAATACTTTTTGCTATGATGTTTACTTTTTTGTGTTTTGTCATTATTGCTGCTATTTTCAGTATAGGAGCAGTATATCTTTTCCCTACTGCAAGACCTTCAACTGATGCAGCCGTAACAATTGCAGAAAACATTACCAGTACTGAAACCTGGAGTGACCGAATTGTACGTTTCTTTACTGTTGGTGAGTTTTACATGCTTCTTTCCCGACAGAATATGCTGGCTATGCTGATATTCTCTTTCCTTTTGGGGATTGCTATCCGTAAATCTGCTCCTGAAAAAACTGAAACTTTCCGCAAATTTATGGCAGGTGGAAACGAAGTAATGAAGGAATTACTAATATTAATTATGAAAGCTGCACCTATAGGACTCGGCGCTTATATCGCATACCAGGTTGGTACATTAGGACCTCAGCTTTTTGGATTCTATGCAAAACCCTTGGGTGTTTATTATGGAGCCGGAATCGTTTATTTCTTTGTATTTTTCAGTTTGTATGCTTTCGTAGCTAACGGAACCAAAGGCATTAAACTTTTCTGGAAAAATAATATTGTACCCTCATTTACAGCTATCAGTACGTGCAGTAGCCTGGCAACTATGCCGGCTAATCTGGATGCTGCGAGAAAAATTGGAATCCCAGATTCGGTTGCCAATGTTGTAATCCCTATCGGAACAACCATTCATAAAAACGGATCATCTATTTCTTCTATTGTAAAAATATATGTTGCTTTTCTTTTATTGGGGTGGGATTTCTTCGATTTCAACAACCTGGTTATAGCCTTAGGAATCACAGTCTTTGTAAGCGTTGTTGCGGGAGGTATCCCCAACGGAGGCTACATTGGAGAGATGCTGATGATATCCGCATATAACCTTCCGCAAGAAGCTATTCCAGCAGTAATAATTATTGGTACACTTGTAGACCCATTGGCTACAATACTTAACTCAACCGGAGATACTGTAGCAGCGATGGTCGTTACGAGACTGGTGGGAGAGAAATTTAACCCACCGGTTGAAGAGTAGGATTTCTTTTAAGTTCAAAAATAAGATTATCCATATTGTCCTCATCAATACGTTCAGGATTCAGTATAAAATTATGTTTTAACAATAAGCTTTTAGATGCCTCATTATATCGGCTTGTAAAAGCTTCTATTTTATCCAGACCAAGTGTTGAAAAACCATATTCAATTATTGTAACCATGGCCTCTGACATAATTCCTTTACCATGGTGAAGGGGCTTTAAATCATAGCCTATCTCTGCTGTTTTACGATCTGCAGAGATTTTCCACAGGCATATACCTCCTATTAAATCCGGAGTTTCTTTTTTGCGAATAGCCCAATTTATTGCGCTTTTATTTTCATATCGATCTCTGGCCAACCGGATAAAATCATAAGCCTGCTGAATATCATGATCAGGTCCTCTTTTGATGTAACGAGCTACTTCTTCATCAGAACGAAGAGAAAAAATACTTTCAACATCTACGTCTTCAATACGGTTAAGCACTAACCTATTGGTAAACAATACTGGAAACATAAACTACTACTATTTTTATCTATTTTATAAACTTTAGCCAAAAATAACTATAATTTATCAACCATATCAAAAATAATTTTAAAACAAAAAGCCATAAACTTGGTAAAACTTTTATTATTCGTTAATTTAGACTCCGAAATATATAAATGAAAAGAGTATGAATATGTACAAAAAAATTACGCTTTCTGCGTTAGTTATTTCAGCGCAATTCTGGTCGGCCCAGCAAACTTCACAGGAAAAATTAAATCCTGTAGTTCAAAACATTGTAAATGAAGTCAATAACAATTCCCAGCTAGAGAATCTGGCTTTTGAATTATTAGATGTGATTGGTCCACGTTTGGTAGGCTCGCCTGCAATGAAGCAAGCTAACGATTGGGCTGTAGAAAAATATAAAAGCTGGGGAATCGATGCACAAAACCAACAGTTTGGCGAATGGGCTTCCTGGCAAAGAGGAATTACACAGGTAGAAATGACTTCACCGCGTGTAAAAAGTCTGGAATCTATGCAGTTGGCATGGTCTCCTGCTACTAAAAAAGCAATAGATGCTGAGGTGGTAATACTTCCTAAAGTGAATAATCCTTCAGAATTTGCGGAATGGTTAAAAGGAATTAAGGGCAAATTTGTCTTAATGGCACAATATCAGAGATCTGGCCGCCCTGACTATCAAATAAAAGAATTTGCTACTCCGGAATTGTATGAAAAGTTTAAAGCACAAAGAGATAAAGATGCTGAAGATTTCAGAAACTTAATTAAAAATACAGGTTACGATAATAATAGCCTTCCTGAAGCTTTAGAAAAAGCTGGTGCAGCTGGTATTGCTATTTCTAACTGGACTGGCATTATGGGTGCCAACAGAATTTTTGGAGCTAAAACCAAAAATATCCCTATGATAGACATTGCTGTAGAAGATTACGGAATGCTTTATCGTCTTGCTTTGAATGGTAAAAAACCAACAATCAAGGTAAATGCACAATCTAAAAACCTGGGAACAGCCAAGTCTTTCAATACAATTGCAAGAATTGAAGGAAAAGAAAAGCCAAACGAATATGTAATTCTTTCTGCTCACTTCGATTCATGGGACGGAGCACAAGGTGCTACAGACAACGGAACTGGTACTATTACTATGATGGAGGCTGCAAGAATCCTTAAAAAATACTACCCTAACAACAAAAGAACTATTATTATAGGACATTGGGGAAGTGAAGAACAAGGACTAAACGGTTCCAGAGCATTTGTATTGGATAATCCTGAAATTATCAAAAATACACAGGTAGCATTTAATCAGGATAATGGAACAGGCCGTGTTGTAAATATCCAGGGACAAGGTTTTGTAGACTCTTATGATTATCTTACGCGTTGGATGACAGCCCTTCCTAAAAATGTAGGTAAGCATATCGAAACCTCGTTCCCGGGAATGCCTGGCGGCGGCGGATCTGATCATGCTTCTTTTGTTGCGGCTGGTGTACCGGGGATATCATTAAGTTCTCTTAACTGGGGTTATTTTGGTTATACATGGCATACCAACAGAGATACTTATGACAAAATTATGTTTGATGAGGTAAAAAATAACGTAATTGCCGCAGCAGTTATGGCTTATATGGCTTCGGAAGAACCTGAACTTGTAAGCAGACAAAAGCGTACTATGCCTGCAGGACAAACCTGGCCTGAGGTAAAAGAACCTAAGCGTAAAGGAACCAACTAAGCGTTATGTAAACTGTAAAATTGCAAAATCGATTATTCATGATTATTTGTAAATGATTAATATAAAATATTCATCAATAAACATAATGCAACTAACATAGCATTAGTAAAAACAAGGTCTAAAAAACATCATAGGTTTTCGAAACCTATTATGTTTGCATAAATAATACGATAAAAAAAGTGAACCACTTGGTTCACTTTTTTTATATCTAAGCATAATTTCTTTTTACGGGTTCCAGATTTTCCAACTCTTCGGGAGTAAATAATCTGTAATGTATTTTAAAAGTTTTCCCCAATGGTGTTTCCAGAGAAAACCCACCAGGTCCAAAACCATCCAGAATATCTAACGTAAAATGCGAATACTGCCAGTATTCAAACAGATCTCTGTCTACCCAAAATTCATATTCTTTTACATGCCCGAGAAGAACGTCATTCATTCTCGGAAAGAAACCTCCTTTTTCAAAGCATTGTGGCTGTGTTCCTTCACAACATCCTCCGGCCTGATAAAACATTAACGGTCCATACTTTTGCTCCAGCTCCTCTACTACTGTCAGTGCTTTATCCGTTATATCCAATCTGGAAATCATATTTACTATTATTTTAACTTGAATTCTATATAAAACTCAAAAATTATTGTCAACACAAAGACACAAAAATTTCATTTACATAATGCTTTATTAAGGCACTCAAAGCTTTTATCTTGTGTACAAGATAAACGATATTTTGTTGTATCCTAAAAGCGCATTTAAAATGCTATAAGCTATAGTGCCATTGTGCAACCTGAAACAGGCAGTTAAAAAGAATGATTTACACTATTTTTTTACACCATACCCAGATTATATTGATGGATAATAAACAACTAAACCTTTCAGAATCTTTATATCATTCTTCAGGTTTAGTTGCTCAAACACACTATTTAAAAAAAGCCTAATTTGTTTTTATTATAGGATATCAACATATTTTTAGTCTGACGGTAATGATCGAGCATCATTTTATGATTTTCTCTTCCAATTCCGGATTGTTTATATCCTCCAAAAGGTGCTCCCGCAGGATAGGAATGGTACTGATTCACCCATACTCTACCAGCCTCAACAGCTCTCGGAATACGGTACAACTGATGTGCATCCCTTGTCCATACGCCGGCACCTAGCCCATAGATGGTATCATTTGCAATAGCAATTGCTTCTTCTTCGTCTTTAAAAGTTGTAACGGCCAGTACTGGTCCAAAAATCTCTTCCTGGAAAATTCTCATTTTATTATTTCCCCGGAACAATGTCGGCTGGATATAGAAACCATCTTCCAGACCTTCCCCTACATTATTCACATCTCCCCCTGTTAATACTTCTGCTCCTTCCTCTTTTCCGAGGTTGATATAAGACAATATTTTATCCTTCTGAATTTGGGAAGCCTGTGCTCCCATCATTACGGTCGGGTCCAATGGGTTTCCAACTTTAATTTTATTCACACGGTCTATTACTCTTTCTATAAACTCATCATAGATATCTTCCTGTACCAGTAATCTGGATGGGCAAGTACAAATCTCACCCTGATTAAGAGCAAACAGAACTGCTCCTTCAATTGCTTTATCCAGGAATTCGTCATCAGCATCCATTACTGAATTGAAGAATATATTTGGTGATTTACCTCCTAATTCCAATGTTACAGGAATAATGTTTTCCGTAGCATATTGCATTACCATACGTCCTGTTGTTGTAGAACCTGTAAATGCTGCTTTAGATACTTTGGGATTGGTAACCAGTACACGGCCTAGTTCTGCACCGAAGCCATTGACAATATTAACCACTCCGGCAGGAATAAGATCTCCTATTAGCTCCATTAAAACCATAATAGATACAGGTGTACTTTCTGCAGGCTTCAGAACTACACAGTTTCCTGCAGCCAATGCCGGAGCTAGTTTCCAAACCGCCATAAGAATCGGGAAGTTCCACGGAATAATCTGAGCGATAACTCCTAAAGGTTCATTCACTATTAATGAAACTGTATCTTTATCCAGTTCGTTATGAGAACCTTCTTCCGCTCTTATAACGCTTGCAAAATATCTAAAATGATCTATTGCCAACGGAATATCCGCTGCCAGTGTTTCCCGAACAGCCTTTCCATTATCTACTGTTTCTACAGCAGCAATATAATCCAGATTTTGTTCTATACGATCTGCAATTTTGTTCAGCATAATGCTGCGTTCTGTAGCAGATGTATTTTTCCACGACTTAAAAGCTTCATAAGCTGTATCAACTGCCAGCGCAGTATCTTCTTTAGTAGAGTGTGCTACTTTAGTAAAAACTTTTCCGTCTATTGGTGAAACTACATCGAAATAACCACCTAGTACAGGGGCCGTAAATTTTCCACCGATATAATTATCATATTTTGCCTTGAACTCAGGTCTTTTTAGTGCTTTGTCTTCTGCAAGCACAGCTTCTGTAGTACTCATAATTATTTTTTTTAAATCTCCTTCAACCGAAGTTATCTACTCTAAGACCAAACACATAGCATAATATTCCATTTTTATAGCAAAATAATCTTCACCGGACAATTTTATCATTTCATTAACAGTACTTTATGGCTCTGTTTGATTTTTATTTAATACTTTTATAAGTCACAGCTTAAAAAAGAAGTCATGAAAAATGCAAAGTCTTTAGTAAATACGCTTACACTCTTACAGGAAGATCAGCTTTCTAATTTCATAGAAAATAAGACAACATTTGGTATGCAAAACTGTGAGTTCAGTATTTATGAAACCCACAGAAGTGCTGCTGATGTAAAACTGAATTTTGAAAATCTTACTTTTACCGGAATGCTTCAGGGAAAAAAACGAATGAAGCTGGATGGGAAAACTGATTATTTCGAATACCTTCCGGGGGAAAGCGTTTTGGTAGCTCCCGGTGAAACTATGATTATCGATTTTCCGGAGGCAGATAAAACGCCATCTCAGTGTATTACACTAAGCTTTAATCCCGACTTTGTGGAAAACTCTCTGAATGAGCTTAATTTCCGAACTCCAAAAGTGGATGAGACTTCTAACTGGAATATTTCTATGGATGAATTCTATCTGTTTAATACTCCTGCTTTGGCACTTACAACCAATAATATTATCCGCATAGCTATGGATGACAATCCTCAGAAGGATGTTATGGCCGATTTTGCATTGAAAGAATTATTAATCCGGTTGATGCAGACGCAAGGCCGAAATCTTGTTGAAAAGTGCCTTATGAAAAGTAAGTCCCATATAGGATATGCTATTGAATTTATAAAAAAGAATCTGCACCAAAAACTCACAATAGATCAGATTGCAAACGTGGCCTATGTAAGCAAATCTAATTTCTTCAAAATGTTTAAAGAAGAGCTGGGAATTTCGCCTAACAGATTTATTCTGGCGGAGCGCATAAAAAAAGCAAAAGAGCTTCTGGCCAGACACGAAAGCATAAAAGAAGTTGCTTTCCAAACAGGTTTTTCGGACACCAATTACTTTACCCGAATTTTCAGGCAGCATGAAGGAATCACTCCTAAAATATTTCAGGATTCTATAGAAATTCTTTAATTTATGAGATATATTAATTGGGGTTGTATGGGGAAATATTTGCTATTTCATTTGTAGTGAATTCTCATCTCTTCGTCCATCCCATAGCGCTAACACTTTCAAATAGTATTCATCGAATTAATAGAAAAGAAAGTCATCGCGGATAATTTTCACCCGAACATTTTCCAGATCGGTTTTACGTCCTATACCAGAAGTTTCAACAACCTGCTTTATAGTGCTTATTATAAGTTTGTTTAGTTTAATACTAAACTTTTTGGATTTATTTCTTTCAATCCAGTATTCAAGAATAGCTTTTCGTTCAAGATTGGCTTTTTGTGTCCAGATTATTTTCCTTGCAGCCATTCATCAATATCTTTATTTGCTTGCTCATCTGTTAAAAAAACATCTTGAGCAGCTTCAATAATTCTATTATTTTGCGCCTCACTTAACTGAAAAACCCCCTGATCTAATTCAAAATCTAATATCTTTTGAATCTCTTCAATGATGCGAGTTTCTTTAAGTTTGGTTATTTTATTTATTATGTCAATTTTTAGCTCTGCTGTATTCATTTCCATCAGTTTACTTCAAATTTACAAATTTTAATTTCCTGATTACATTATTATTCGAACACAATATTTACACTTTAATGTAGATTTTCTTTTTATCCAACCAATAGGCCAATAGCCAGCAGAATCCAAGAAAAATAAGTGCATATAGAAAAGATCCAAATTCTGGTGAATAGGATATTGGATCACATATGTGTTTGTGAAACCACCCCAAAGGGGATAAGTATTTTATTTTTCCTTTATCATCCAAACCATTTTCAATTCTGATAAGGCTGAACAACCTTGGTACTACTCCACTGATAACATAGATAAATAACGGATTTTTTCCAAATACATCAAAGAACTTCATCAGACCATTTCTTATTTCAAGAATTTCTATAAACCATATTAACACTCCCAGAACTGTTATAGCCAGCCCTGTAGTCAGTAAAGTATAAGAACTGCTCCATATTTTCTTATTATACGGAAAATCCAATTGCCATACATAAGAAATAAAAAGCGCTATAATGCCCAGAACAAAAAGCCCCGACAACATAGAGTAGATACTATTTTCTTTCAAAGTTTTTCCAAACCACTGAATATTTCCCTTTTTCTGAATATAATTACCAACCAGGTAACCGAATAAAACCTGTGGAATTGCAGGAATGGTACTAAATAAACCTTCAGGATCAAAAGGAACTCCTTCTCCTTTATATTCATGTGCAACTCCCAGTATACTGTGATCTATTGGTACACCAATAAAGCCTTCTATACTATACGGATCTGTTCCGCCCAACAGTGATGTGAGCAACCAGTAAATAACTAGCAATGCACCACTAATCCATAAAACCATTTTCTCTTTGAAGTAATAGGCAATAACCGAGGCAAAGAAGTAGGCTATTGCGATTCTTTGTAAGACTCCCATAATACGGACGCCACTTTCTTCAGAACTTTTCCAGCTCATAAAGCTTAGGCTGTTATGATCCCATTTGAAAAACGGGCACCAATTAAGAAACAGACCTATAGCAAAGATTAACAATGTTCTTTTAATTACTTTCTTCCAGAAAACAGAACTATCCTGCTGCTGAAACTTTGGTATTACAAAAGTCATCGCATTTCCTACCGCAAAAAGAAAAAACGGAAAGACCAGATCTGTAGGAGTACAACCATGCCATTTAGCATGTTCTAAAGGTGGATATATAGCAGACCAGGTTCCGGGATTATTTACTAAAATCATTAGTGCGACCGTGGCACCACGAAATACATCTAAGGAGTAATAACGGGCTGATTTCATTCAGAAGTAATAAAATTTAACTATAATATTTCTATATTCTAACAAATATAGCTAAATACTTTACAGTATAGACAAATAAAAAACCGCAGATAGACTGCGGTTTCTTTATATCGATTAATTCTGTTTAGCCGTTGCCGGTTTTTCGTCTTTCTTTTTTGCATTTTCCTGCCATCCATCTTCAGGCATTAGCATCGCAATAATTTTACTTTTTGTAAGATACTTTTTAGCCACATTCTGAAGATCTTTTGTCGTCAGTGCTTTTACTTTTTCCTGGTAGTCAAGAATTTCATATTTATCACTGCCATCATACTGGTTTTTAGTAAGAGCATTCATCCAGTACATATTGTCTTTCAGATTTGTTTTATCATCGTTATACTCTCCTTCCTTGTATTTATCGAGATCTTTTTGCTCCGGTCCGTTGTCAATAATTTTCTGAAGTTCAGTTAAAGCACTTTTAGTTAACTTTTCAGCATTCTCCGGTCCACAAGGGAAGCTTATACTGAAGTTATAAGATCCGTAAGGAACTTTACTCATTCCTCCTCTGGCTCCTCCACCATAAATACCACTCTCATCTTCTCTCAATTTCTCAATTACTTTTATTGTTGCAACTTCTCCTAATGCAGATAATGCCAATGCGTCTTTTTCGCTATAAGGAGCTTCACCATTATAAGAGATTGTTACTAAACTTTTAGGATCTTTTCCTTTTTTGTAGACTTTATTATAGTCTCCGGTAATCTGTCTGTAACCGGAATCTTTGTATGTTGTTGATTTTCCTGCAGAAGGTAGACTTGCAATGTATTGTAAAATTTCATTTTTAAACTTAGCCTCGTCTATGTTACCCACAAAATAGAATTGGAAATTCCCGGCGTTTGAAAACTTATCTTTATAAATATCATAAGCTTTCTTATAATCCGTATTGGCCCAATCTTTTTCCATCGGAATTATACCAATAAATCTAGGATTCTTCTGATTCATAAATTTAGCATGCTCACTGGAGAAATAGAATTGAGGATTGGACAGCAGATTATTTAGCATAGCAGACTGCTTTTCTTTATAAGCATTGAATGCTGCCGGATTATAATTTAGTCCTGTAAAATAAGCATAAATAAGCTCCATCGTAGCTCCCAGATCCTTTTGGGTTGTTCTTCCGGAAATTCCCTCGGTATAAGTACTTATAAAAGGATTTACGCTCACTTGTTTACCCGCCAGGTAATTGGTCAATTCTGTTTTATTCAGACCATTTACTCCCGCCTCTGATAATGCAGAAAAAGCAAACTGGGTTTTATTATAGTCTGCATCCGGAATAAGAGAGCTTCCGCCTAAGCTTCTGGCTGTAAATACAATTTCGTCATCTTTGAAATCTGTCTTTTTAAAGGTTACTTTAGCACCGTTACTTAGTGTCCATGTAGTTGTTCCCAGCTTAGCATCTGTATCCGTTTTAGCAATTTTCCCTTCAGATTTGAATGGCTTTACCAAGTTTTTAATGGTTGCTTTTTCCTCATAAGGTTTAAGATCTGCAACTTTTACATCATCAAAAGTTTTCAATACCATAGCTTCTGTAGGCATTGTAATATTATCCTTTTTAGGTCCGGTAATTACAATAACACGACTGTCGTCTTTTACCAGCTTTTTGATCACTTCATTTGTCTGAGCAAGTGTTACAGAAGGCAGGCTTTTTTTAGTGTGCTCATACTCCCATACAATTCCCGGCACAGGTTCCTGCTCCAGGAAATTTCGAACATATTCATCAACCAGAATACCACTTTCTGTTTTATCCCGGTTATTATATGATCTTTCGAGATTGGATAAAGTCTGTGCTTTGGCCCGATCTAATTCGGACTGAGTAAAGCCAAATCTTTTTGCTCTTTCTACTTCTTCTAAAAGAACCTTCAATGCATTAACCTGACCACCTTCTTTTGTCATTGCGAATCCCTGAAAAGCTTCTTTACTTCTTGCATATGTTCCGCCATGATAGACAGAACCATAAGTAAACGGCGGATTGGTGGAGTTTACAAGTTCTCTTAGTCTGTTATTCAGCATAGCTGCTGCAATATTCTCAATCAGACTTTGATTATACTGTTCTATAGTAACGTCCGGCTTATAAGTTTCTTTATCTTTTATAATAAATCGAACCATGGAGCTTGTAGCATCCGGATCTGTTTCAATAGACACTAATGTTTCCGCATGATTCGGAAGATCAAAAGACTTTCTCTCTCTTACATTTTTAGGATTCGGATATTTCCCAAAGTTTGTTTTAATCTTTTGCTCGACCTCATCTACATTAATATCTCCTACGACAACTATTGCCATAAGATCTGGTCTGTACCAGTCTTTATGGAACTTTCTGATTACATCTGGTTTAAAGTTTTCCAGAACTTCCTTTTTACCAATCGGTAGTCTTTCTGCATACTGGGATTTATAAAGCATTTTAGGAAGATATCTGTCCATCATTCTCTTATCAGCTCCTAATCCTAGTCTTAGCTCCTCTAATACAACACCTCTTTCTTTGTTTATTTGTTCATCCGAAAGTGTTGCATTAAATGCCCAATCCTCCATTACTTTTAAACCAGAATCCAGATTTCCAGGCTTGTCCAATGGTACAGGAAGCATATATACGGTCTCGTCAAAACTGGTATAAGCATTAAGGTGCTGTCCAAATTTAACACCGATGGACTGTAAGAAATCTACAAGCTTATTATCCGGGAAGTTTTTGGTCCCGTTAAAGTTCATATGCTCCATAAAGTGAGCAAGACCTCTTTGGTTTTCATCTTCAAGAATAGAACCGGCATTAATTGCCAGCCTGAAATCAACTTTCTTCTCAGGCATAGTATTCTTTTTAATATAATACTTCATTCCGTTCGGAAGTGTTCCTGTCCTTACAGTAGGATCAACCGGGATGTTTTGGGCAAAAATATTTGCTCCCGCCAAAAAGATGACAGCAAATGATAGTAAATTTTTTTTCATATAAATACCTTTTAATTTGAAAACTAAAAGTATTAATATTTTTTAATTACATAAAATTTACTTCAAAACAATATAGTTAAAATAAAGTTAATTGTACTAAAATTAAAAAAACCGCAGATAAACTGCGGTTTCTTTAACTATTTTTTATACTCATAATATCGAGCTCCTTTCAGAACCGGATTTTCAGTTTCTGTATAATCCAGCTTAAATCCTTTTTTATCAGCTGCAACAGAATTTTCAGCCTGTTTGCGGTGAAGCTTTTCATAAGTAGGGAAATCAATGGCCTGACGTTCTTTAAGATGATCAAACAGATTCCACTTTCCAACTACACTTTTCCAGTTAGTGCCTATAGTGGCTTCGAAAACTTTCGACTTGGAACCACTTCCGTAAGCAAAGAAACCGACTTTCTTTCCGCTAAGATCTTCACCATCATTGGCAGAAACCTGAAGTGCAGAAAGTAACGCCATAAATACTGAAGCAGTATACATGTTTCCTATTTCTGAGGAAGCCCGCTGGGATGTTTCTATTTTTTCATTTACAAGTGCCTTATAAGCATCACTACCGGCAACAGCTTTCAAATCATCATTTGTTGCGTAAGGCAAATTGTTTTCTATAGCAAAAATCTCACTGAAAATTCTTTTACCATGGAATGCGTAAGGCAAATGGAATATCAGGAATCTCCAGTCTGCAAATGCATTTCCGGAAATGCCTTTCTCTTCTTTAAAGTGCTGGTAAGCTTCACGGATTCTGTCTTTAAAACATTCGTTTGAATATTGTCCGTCGAAAACAGGTTCATCGGAGAACACTTCAATTTTATCAGGAAAACTTTCCGGAGCATTATTCAGCTCTTCTTTCTTATAATGTCTTCTTGGCTTGAAAAAGTCGAAAACACTTTCCATACCTACTCCCCAGTGATTTTCTATCTCCAGCAAATCTGGTTTGGAAGAGACTAATAAAGCTACAGCTCCACCTCCTTGTGTATACTCACCTCCTGAAGCCAATTCATATTTTGCATAGTCTGATGCTATAACAACTGCTTTCTTACCAGGATTTACTCTTACAAAATCAATAGCATTTTGCAAAGCATCTACTCCACCAATACAAGCAAAAGTCATATCTAAAACATCACAATTTTTGAAACTGCGACTTCCATATTCTTCTTCTAAAGCTTGTTCTACCATTTGTACAGCAAGAGTCGCTGTAGGTTTTGCGGCATCCAGAGCACTTTCTGTTCCCAGATATACTCTGCTGATTTCTTTCGGATTAATATTGTAATCATTGATCAGCCTCAACAAAGCTTCTGCAGCAAATGTCGCAGCATCTTCATGTACATCCGGAAAAGCCATTTTATGAAGTCCTAATCCTTTTTCTAATTTTAAGGGATCGATACCTCTATTCTCTGCTAAATCTTTAATTTCCAAATACAAGTGCGGCACATAATAAGAAGCCGCTTCAACTCCAACTCTCATAAATATTAGTTTTTGTAAAAAACCCTACGAAGTTAGGGAGTTGAGTTTAAAAAGAAAAAAATATGGCGTACTATTTTACACAGTACGCCATAATTATTGATGTTGTTTTTCTGTTTATTGAGGTAAATCTTCTGATATTTTCTGTTTTTTTGAAACTACTTTCTCCAGAATATATCTTATAGAAGAAGCATCCGCAGGTGGATTAGCTACTTTTTCTTTTTTCACTTTCAATACATATTCGTATCCTGGTTCATAAGTAAATCCTTCAACGGACTGATACATATAACTCCAGATTTTAGCATCTCCTTCTTTTACCAAATAGCATTTTTGCTTTCCTACACCAGTACAGTCAACTTGTTTTGAAGCAATTAAAAATGTTTCGGCATTGCTCTCTTTAGCTGTCTTTTGTACGTTACACTGCTGAAGTACAAAAAGTCCTAATCCGGCCACAAATAGTTTACTAACTGCAAGTATTTTTTTCATAGAATTTATATTTCCGGCCTTAAAGACAAGAACCGTGCTAAAAAGTCTAATTTGGATTATTTTTTTTCGAAAAAGGACAAAAATTAAAGATCGTAGTGGTTAGGATGCTGTGCTTTAATCACATCCACAGTTCCTAAAACTTTATCTTTTAATGTATCCTGATATTGCTGTAATTTTTCTGCTATCTGCTCATCTGAGCTCCCTATTATTTTAGCGGCTAAAATACCAGCATTTAAAGCTCCATTCAATGCAACTGTTGCTACCGGAATACCACCCGGCATTTGCAGAATAGACAATACTGAATCCCATCCGTCTATAGAATTACTGGATAATATTGGAACTCCGATTACCGGAAGGGTTGTACAGCTTGCCACCATTCCCGGAAGGTGTGCTGCACCTCCTGCTCCGGCAATAATTACTTGCAGACCTCTCTGTTTTGCAGACTTAGCATATTCGAACATACGTTCTGGTGTTCTGTGTGCAGAAACCACAGTCAGTTCATATGGAATACCTAAATCATTAAGAAAATTGGCTGCCTGTTCCATAATTGGTAAGTCGCTCTGACTTCCCATAATAATTCCGATCATGTTTACTTTTTTTAGATGGTCAAAGATAATGAAATTGAAAGGAAAGCTTATTGTAATTGCTCTATTCCTAAAGCCATTTTAGCAGAAAGACTAAGCAGAGGTGCAACATTTTCTTTTTTCACCAAAAAGAAGCCATAGGAATCTCCTAAAGTATTCATATTCATTAGCTCAAGATCCCTTTCCGCCAAAGCTTTCTGTATATAAGGAAAAAGATCGTGGCTGTATGTTTCTTCAGGATAATTGAAATTCCATCTTTCATCCAAAAATGCTCCGATAATTCCTTCAATATCCTCCGGATCAAATTTCCAGTCGCTGTACCAATAATTATCTTCATGAATAATCTCAAACCTTAGTGGGAAATAACCATCATCATAATACTCCCAATCTTCATCTTTTCCCTCCAGTTCTGCAATCAGCTCATCTTTATCTCTATAATTCTGCTCATACAGATATTGAGCCTTTTCTTCTAAATCTTCAATCTCCCAGTAATTTGCTAAGTCCAGAACGTCTTTAAAGTCTTGCAATGTAATTTCTCTGGAAACTCTGGCGTTCGGATATTTATCTGTAATGCCTTTATTAATCTCTACTGCGGTTTCCTGAGACATAGCTGCCAATACTTTTTCAAGTTCAGCTACAGCTGGCTCTATTTCAGGATCCGGATTATTAAGATCAACAATATCAATTGAGTTGAGTAAGCCTGCAATACTATAATCCATACCTCTCTTGTAAAAAATACGATAAGCATTTATTTCCTCTCCATCACCTACTATTACGAAAAGTACATAGAACTTGTGGAGTGCACTTTTAAAATAGCTTCGTTCTTCTTCAGAAGGATCAGTCTGGAAATTGAACTGCATAAGATTATATTGTGCGTCTTTTTTCAACCATTCCTCTGTATCTATAAGACCAATCTCTGCTTTTTCATGAACTTTATTCAGTAATTCATAAAAATTAGAAAATCCATTTTTCTTTAACACATTCAGATCAGTCTCACTATCCCGATAAGAGTTCGGAATTTCATACCAGATCATTTCTGCGACTTTATACTGCCCTTCCACCAGTGTTTCTACATAACTATTCTCTTCCTGCAGATACATAAAAAGCTTATAAAAACTTTTGAAGTCAAAGTTGTATTTATTATGTTTTATTTTTTTCTTTTTTCTAAAAGGGTTCCACATATTAAATTATCTTTTCAGCACTTGTATTTACTTGCTACAGGCTAAAATATAAAAACTAATAATATCTTTGCAATACTTTATTCCAATCCATTTTGAGAGACTATAAATTACTATTTGCTATTCTGACGGTGGCCATCGTCTGGGGAACTACTTTTATGGGGATACGTGTTGCAGTGGAAAGCATTCCCGGATGGTTTGTAGCGGGCATACGCCAGCTTCTGGCCGCAATTATAATGGGGACAATTCTTATATTCCGGAAAGAAATGAAATGGATTGGCTGGAAAAATTTAAGATATCAGATTATTTTCTCTACCCTAATGCTTGTAGGTGCTAATGGGCTAACTACAGTTGCTGAGGAAAATGTAACAAGCAGTCTTGCATCTCTGATTAGTGCCTGTGCCCCTATTTTGGTTTTTCTGGGAAGTTTGGCTGTAGGATTACAGAAGTTCAGTTTTCGGGCAATGACAGGAATTCTGATTTGTTTCTTTGGGATTATCTTCATTTTCTGGGACGGATTAAAAGATCTGGCCAATCCAAGCTACAGAAATGGTATTATCCTCATGTTTTGTGCCATTTCAGGATGGGCATCAGGAACGATTTTCACTAAAAAAATGAATATACAAAGCGGTAATATCTCATTGAACTTATTTTATCAATTTGCTTTTGCCGGAGTTGTGCAGATTATACTGGCCTTTATATTTTCAGACCATTACAATTTTGGAAACTGGACCTTAAAAAGTATATCGGCTATGATATACCTTGCAGTTTTTGGTTCTGTGACTGCTTTTTTCGCTTTTCACTATGCACTCACCAAAATCACACCGATACAGGTTTCCATACTGGCTTATATCAATACTATTATTGCTATATTTTTAGGATGGTTACTCTTGGACGAAGAAATTTCTGTTAAGTTTATTATAGCAGCATTTCTTATTATCTGCGGTGTATTCATTACGAACTATAAACCAAAATCTGAACGCAGATTGGCATAATATATTAACACCAAGACACAAATTATATTTAATTTCTTTTGATTTCAGGACATAAATTGCTTCGTAATATTAATATATTCGGTATGAGCAAAATAAAAAGAGCACTTGCGTCTAATTCCGCAAGTGCTCTTTTATCATTAATCTGTTGTTTTTTGTGAATCTTCCAGCAGGTTATTGAGTGCTGCCAATTCCTGTATACTTAGATCCCGCCATTTACCAATCGGTAAATCCAGTCTGATATTCATAATACGGATACGTTTCAGCTTTTTCACTTCATACCCCAGAAACTCGCACATTCTCCTAATCTGACGATTAAGTCCCTGTGTAAGAACAATTCTAAATGTAAAATTATCAATCTGCTCTACTTCACATTTCTTAGTAACCGTATCCAGGATAGGTACTCCGTTTCTCATTTTATCCAGAAACTTAGGTGTTATTGGCTGATTTACTCTTACGAGATATTCTTTACCGTGATTATTTCTTGACCTCAGGATTTTATTAACAATATCACCATCCGATGTCAGTAAGATCAATCCTTCACTCGGCTTATCCAGTCGTCCGATCGGAAAAATACGTTTAGGATGGTTGATATAATCAATAATATTATTCTTTTCACGCTTAGTATCGGTTGTACAAACAATACCCACAGGCTTATTGAAAGCTATATAAACATGCTCTTCATCCGTTTTGCGAATAGAAACCCCATCCACAAGGATTTCATCCTCATCCGAGACCTTAGTCCCCATCTCCGGAAGCTTTCCGTTTATTGTGATTCTGCCTTCTTCCAGTAGCTTATCTGCTGCTCTCCTGGAGCAATAACCTACTTCTGACAGGTATTTATTGATACGTGTTTTTTCCAAATCTTTAGTTTTCTGTATTATTCTGCAATTACCTGCACCATTTCTTTTATCTTCACCAGCTTCTCCATCAGTTCCTCACGGGATTCAGCTAATACGTTAATATGCCCCATTTTTCTTCCTGGTTTGGTTTCAGTTTTACCATACAGGTGTATATATGTTTTAGGTAACCTCAGTACTTCCTCCAATCCTGCATATACTACTTTTCCGGAAAAGCCTTCTGCTCCTACCAAATTTAGCATTCCACTAAAGGTAACAGCATCTGTATCTGCTAATGGCAAGTTTTTTACAACTCTGTACATTTGCTCGAACTGGGAGTTAGCATTTCCTTCCTGACTTTGGTGTCCGGAATTGTGCAACCTTGGAGCCGTCTCGTTTACCCAAACCTTAGCTTCTTTATCCAAAAATAATTCTATAGCAAATAATCCCGGAGAATTAATTGCTGCCAAAAATTTATCTGTAATTGCCGAAATCTGGTTTTGTATATCCTCAGTCAGTGTTGTCGGACAAATATTGAAATCCAGCAGATTAAGTTTAGGATCTGCCACCATTTCGGTTACCGGGAAAGTTTTGGTTTCACCATCTTCATTTCTGGCTACAATTACTGCCAGCTCTTTATCGATATCTACCAGACTTTCCAATACAGATGGAGCATCCCACAGCTTTTGAAGATCATCTTCTGTACGGATTACCTGTACTCCTTTTCCGTCATAACCGCCGGTATTCATTTTTTGTACAAAAGGAAGAGGAAAGCTTATTTCCGATTTACTTTGTACTGTCTGAAAATCCGGGCTTGGGATGTTATTTTCTTTGTAAAATTCTTTCTGAAGAATTTTTTGCTGAATGATTTTAATAATTCTTGAATTAGGAACAACTTTTACACCCTGGCTTTCTAATGTTTCCAGAGCATCAGCATTTACATGTTCGATTTCAATAGTTACAACATCTTTATCTTTTCCAAAATCCAGGACTGTCTGATAATCATTGAAATTTCCTTGTGTAAAGTAGGATATATTGTGGCATGGTGCATCGGCTGCCGGATCTAGTGTATAAAATTCGTCATCATATTTCAGAGCACTTTGGATCAACATTCTTCCAAGCTGTCCGCCTCCTAAAATTCCTATTTTCATTATTTACTTTATTAGATTTACTTTTATAATAAGTCGATTGATATTCCTATTTTACAGATTCAGTTTTACCATCCTGAATGCAGCCATCTTTTCTTCGGGTATCTATAATATACTGTATTTTCCAGTCTCCATTTTCTTTAATCATCTGAAAACTGTTTACACCACAATGCGAGAATTTCCCTTGAAAATAAAACTGATAAGGAGTCCATACAGACGCCAAATTTCCATCAATGTGAATGGCCGAAAAAGTGATTCTTTCTTCCAGTGTATTTTTCACAGCTTTTGCTACGGTTCCGGCAAATGCAGGAATTGTTTCCGTTTTTACCTCTCCGTTTTTCATTATAGTCTGTAAAATTGCCTGCTTGGTGAAACTTGATTTAATACCTGCCGAATCGGAGTTCTTCATCGCTGTAAAGAGTTTGTTAATTCCGGCTTTCACAGCTTCGGTTTCTGAAACCTGAGAGAAAAATAAATTAGAACTTAGTCCCAGTATAAGTATGAAGCTGCTGCGCATAATATTACTTAAGTTTAAAATAGCCTAAATGCATTTCATTTTCCTGAACTTCAGCGTTGCTTTTTTCCAGAACAATGCTATACTTTTCTTTCATTTTCTTTGGGAGAATATCGCTAACATTAAAGATATCATCGATATCTACACCATGCTTGTCATCGATATGGCTTACAGCTCCTGCAAATCCCATTTGCTGATAGAACTCGGTTTGCTTCACTCTTTTTACAATTTCGCCCATCGAAGTTCCTACCATCAGGTGTTGCTCATGAAACTCTTCAAAAAAACCCGGCTTGTAACCTCCCAGGTTAATAAAGTATAACTGGTCTTCGGATTTCTGAGTACCTCTTTCCGCAATTTTCACTTCGTAACCATCTGCAAATTTTACTTCCTGATGACAATCGATATGAATTTTAGCTTCTTTCCAGAACTCCTTCATTTCAGGAATAAGCTCATCCAGTGTTTCTGCAATTCCAAAAAATACATCGTGCTGTTCGATATTTCTTCCTTCAGGAGTGGCACCCAGGATTACATAGAATAATTTCATAGCTCTTTCTTTGCAAAAATAGTGAAATATTCTGCTTCCCTGAAAATCAGATTTGATAAAATTCTAACGGTAGCTGATCCGGATCCTGTGTGAAAAAGAATTCTTTACTGGTAAATTCATCAATCCGGATGTCTTCGCATACCAATCCTTTTTTTATTAATTCCTCTCTTTTGGAGTTTATATCTTCTACCGCAAAGGCCAGATGCCGCAAACCACAGGCTTCTGGTCTGGACGGACGCTTAGGTGGATCGGGAAAAGAAAATAATTCTATCACATAGTGATCTCCTATTGCAAGATCCAGTTTATATGATTCTCTTTCTTCACGGTAAACTTCCCGGATAATATTTAGTCCTAAAACGTCTGTATAAAATTTTTTGGAAATCTGATAGTCCGAACAGATAATAGCAATATGATGAATATGCATTTTTAAATTTTTATGATTAATTCTGGTTATTTACGGGAACCACGCCCTACATATATACTACAAATTCAACAAATATTTGACTTAATTAAAAAATTAACACTGATTCATATTCAATATTACGATTAATTTATAATTTTACATGAAACACTTGTAAATCTATATTAAAATTCCCAAACAGGGGAATAAATATTATGACACCCGTCAAAATATAAAAACCAAATTAACATAAAATATATCACTATGAAAAAATTTATTAACCAATTTTCGGCCAGTCTGAAGAATAATATCTTAGTATTCCTGACTTTTCCTTTTGTGTGGACATCGTGTGCACGAGACAATTCACTCTCTTCTGAGAATAGTAATATTTCACCAAATGCTGCAGTAAGAGCAGCGGTAACTGGTACAACAAAAGCGAATATTAAATTATTCAGTTTTACAGAAGTAAATGATACCAATCCTCTTAACAATCTGAATTTCACATTAAAGAATAGTGGAAAACCATTGGTGGATATGGTTGTTTTGTTTTCTGCTAATATCAATTACGATGCTGCTACTGATAAAGTTTTTGTAAGCAATAATCCCAATGTGCAACACCTATTAACCAATCGTGCAAAATACCTAAAACCTTTACAGGACAAAGGCATAAAAGTTATATTGAGTATATTAGGAAATCATGACAGATCGGGCATCGCTAACCTTTCAACAGCACGGGCAAAAGCATTCGCTCAGGAACTTAAGAATACATGCGACCAGTATAACTTAGATGGTGTATTTTTCGATGATGAATATTCTGCATATCAGACTCCACCTCCTTCTGGCTTTGTAACACCGTCCAACAATGCTGCTGCGCGCCTGGCTTACGAAACTAAACAAGCTATGCCAAATAAGTTGGTAACTGTATACGTTTACAGCAGAACATCTTCTTTCCCTACTGCTGTTGATGGTGTAAATGCTGGCAGCTATGTAGACTACGCTATTCATGATTATGGTGGCAGCTACGATTTGGCAAGTAACTATCCGGGGCTTTCAAAGTCAGGCATGGTAATGTCTTCTCAGGAATTTAACCAGGGTAGATATGCAACAGCTCAGGCGTTGAGAAATATCGTGACAAAAGGTTATGGAGGTCATATGATTTTTGCAATGGATCCTAACCGCAGTAATTTTACTTCAGGCCAGCTTCCTGCACTTAAACTTATCGCAAAAGAATTATACGGGGATGAACTGGTATATACCAATACACCATATTCTAAGGACTGGTAAAAGTTCTAACGGTAGTTTATAATAAAACAAACCTGCCTGAAAACTATGGGATGTTTTTTGGTTTCATCCTGTAAGCTTTCGGGCAGGTTTTATTGTTTAATATTATTTAGAGGCAAAAGAACGTCTCTTGTTTTGTACTTCTTAACAAAGGAGCGGACTATCAATGCCAACTTATAGCTATTTGTATTAAGACGCTTAAAGTCCTCTGTTATTCTTTTATTATTTTTCTTGATAATAATTAGCTGCGCATCTCCGGCATATAACCCGGCGGTTTTTATTCTCTTAATATCATTCCAGACAATTAGTTCTCTACCGAAGATTTTCACGCCTTTATCACTCAATGTCAATTCAGGAAATATATAACCTAGAATCAGTTTTATAAGGGCTCCAATAACAAAAATAGCAGCCATAAAAAGCCTTATAGTTAATACATATTTCTGACTTTGTTTATCCAGCATTAGTATAGCAGGAATAACAACTACTGCCACAATCAGAACAAACCAGATTTGAATATTTGTTTTCCTAAATACAGCTTTTTCCGGGAGCTGGTTCATACAGCTGAACCTTAATTTGCGAAGAAGTCTTCTTTGTACTAAAAGTGTTTTCCTTCCTTTTTTATCTGATCCTTGATTTATAAAATTAAATCTAAATTTTAGTGAACATCTTCTTTGTATTAGAAGCTTTTTTCTTCTTTCCCTATCTGGTATTTTATTAGATAACAAATAAGTAGGTCTTATTAATTTAGGCAAAACTTGCTGCCATAGAGTTCAGCATGGATCTTACCACTAGTCTGTGGAAAGGCTTAACAAAGAAAAAGTACAGTCTCCCGAAAAAATTATGATATTGCACACCGGTAGAAATGTAGATTTTATTTTCTGGCTGAGCATAGAGCAAGGATACTTTAAAATCCAGATGCTTATCATCTTCTCCCAGAATAATTTCTTTCTCTCTCTTATCCAGCACTTTAAACAATCCGAATCTTTCACCAACTGCAAAATCAGATTGTTCCGCCTGTTGCATAATTTTACTTTTCTTATCAGATCCTTTCAATCCAAATACTGCAACCAACTTATTGCGCAGTGTAAAAAGTTTTTTAATCCAAGGAATATTGCTTGTAAAGAAAGCTTTTCCTAAATCTTCCGGGCGAATATTCTTTTCCGTTGTCACTTCTTGAAAATAAACGTCAGTATAATCAAATTTTTGCTTGATTAATGCAGAAAAGGCAGGTATAGTTTTCATATTATTTATCTTGTGAATCTTTTTTAATTTTATCAAGATAGCTTTTCTCCAGATTATTAAGGTTTTGGAAATAGTTTTGCTTATCCATAAACAATTGTGGGTTGTACGGCTCTCCTTCTTTGCGTTTTTCATGCAGATCGAACTGGCTCGCATGCGATGCTACCCAAATATCAAAATCCAGTTTTTTCATCGCATTAAAGGTATAAGCATAATCGGACTGAATATTTGGATATGCTGTAACTTCAGAGAATTTATTATCAACAATAATGGAGGGCATATTGGCTATAAGCACTCTGTATTTTCTTTTTCCATCGTTTGTATCAAATACAAAACTACAGGAACCTTTTGTATGTCCAGGATGATGGAGCATCGTAAGTGTTGTATTTCCTAATTTTATTTTATCCAGATTTTTTAACGTACGATCCGGGATAATAGGTTTAAAAGTTGCACCATATTTTCCCATTTCATAATCAGACTGCCCGCCTGTTCTCAGAACATCTGCGTCTGCGGCATCTGCATAAAATTTTGCACCTGTTTCTGTTTTAAAATCCATTAACGCACCTGTATGGTCATAATGAGCCTGTGTGAGAAGCAGAATCTTGATATCTTTATAATTGAATCCTAATTTAGCAATGTTCTCTTTTATTGTAGAAAGAGAGCCTGCTAGTCCTGTATTGATCAGAATATTTCCTTTATCTGTAACGATTAGGTAAGAAGCCAAATCATAAGTTCCTACGTAATACAGGTTACCTGCTATCCTGAATGGTTCATAATTTTGAGACCATTCTTTTGGTGTATTTTCAGGTTCTTTAACAGTCTGAGCATTCCAGCCAAAACATACTAACAGAAAAAGTAAAGTCGTTATTCTTTTCATTGGACAACAATTTTAGAAGCGCATTTCATCTTTCACCACTCCTCCATTCTGAGTAAACGGTAAAAGCTCCTGCTTTATAAATATTTTTATTTTATCACTTTCAATATCGTTCGGGAACAGCAAATGAACATTAGCTCCTGCATCCAGTGTGAAAAATAATGGTAGTCCTGTAATTCTGCGGAATTCCCATATTTTATTGATAACTTCCAGAGTTCCGGTTTTCATTAATATAAAAGCAGGATCACTCATCATCATCAATGCATGAAGCGTAAGCGCTTCGTGCTCGGTAAGTTTTATAAAACCTTCCAGATCTCCGGTTTTCAGAATATCCTTAAGCGTAGCAAAGTTTTCATGTGCTTCCTGAAAACGTCTTTCAGCATATGGATTTGTTTTCATTAGTCCATGTCCTACTGTGGAAGAAACACTTTTCTCTCCTTCGTGGATTAATAATACCCAGTCATTGAAGTTTTTGAAAACAGGGTGAATTTCATCGTTTGGATATTGTACCGCATACAAATCCGAACTTCCTTCTACTTCTTTTGTATTTCCCCATACCACGAGTCCATTGTACAGACTACGGCATGCACTTCCGCTTCCCAGTCTTGCCAAAAACGAGGCTTTTTCCAGTGATACTTCTTCCGATATACTTCCTGAAAAAGCTGCATCCAGCTGCATTAGACATTTTGCTATCGCTCCAAATCCTGAAGCTGAACTTGCAATACCTGAACTATGTGGGAAAGTATTCTCGGTTCTGATTACATATTTACCTTTCAGAATCCATGGTAAATACTGTTCAATATTTTTAAAGTATTTTTCAATTTTCTCTGCAAACTTTTGCTCTTCATTTCCGGCCAAAAATGTTTGTACAGAAAATTCCTCTCCTGCCGAAAATTCCATTGTAGTATTTGTTCTGCAGTGATTAAGTGTATAACTGATACTAGGATTAGCAGGAATCTGATTTTCATATTTCCCCCAGTATTTAATCAATGCTATATTAGAAGGGCAGCTTTCTGTAACAGTCTGACTACTGATATTAAAATTTGTATTTCCTAAAAATTCTTTTTCCATAATTACTTCATTTTAGCTGTACATCTGTTCGATAAGGTCTTTATATTTCTCTGAGACGACCTTTCTTTTAATCTTTAACGTTGGTGTTATCTCACCACTTCCGATTTCAAATTCTGCCGGCATCAGCGTAAATTTCTTTACTTTTTCAAATGACGCCAAAGAAGTCTGAAATTCTTCTATTTTAGCTTTGTACAGCTTATTGATCTCTTCATTTTTTACAATCTCACTCCAGTCGGTAAAAGGAATATTCATTTTACTTAGCTCTCCCTTCAGGAATTCGAAATTTGGTACAATTAAAGCAGAAACAAACTGTCTTCCTTCTGCAATTACCATTACCTGCTGGATATAATTGTTATTGGATAGTATATTTTCTACCTGCTGAGGTGCTATATACTTTCCGTTAGATGTTTTTAATAAATCTTTTATTCTTTCTGTAATCGTAAGATTTCCCTGGTCATCGATATTTCCAGCATCACCTGTTTTAAACCATCCATCTTCTGTAAAGACAGCTTTTGTTTCTTCAGGTTTGTTGAAGTAGCCTTTCATGATACCGCTTCCTCTGGCTTGTATCTCGCTTTCAGCTCCAATTCTTATCTCTACTCCCGGTAATATTTTACCGCAGCTTCCGTATTTGTATTTTGTAAAAGGGAAAAGCGAAAGCGTTGCCGTAGTCTCTGTAAGGCCATAACCTACTGTAAGATGAAGTCCTAAGGCATCGAAAAATTCTGTAACCTCAGGTGAAATAGAAGCTCCACCACAAGGTGTAAACCATAATCTTCCGCCCAATTTTTCTTTCATTTTACTGAATACCAAAAGATCTGCCAGTCCATATTTGGCTTTTAATCCAAAAGGAATTTCTTTTTCGGTTCTTCTTAGTTCTGCATATTGTTTCCCAACACCTACAGCCCAGTTAAAGATTTTTTTCTTTGTCGGAGAACTTTTCTCTACTACATCATGAATACCTGCGTATACTTTTTGGAAAAACCTTGGAACTGTACACATCATCGTCGGTTTTACCTCCGTTAATGCATGGGCAATATTTTTAGGGTCCTCCAGAAAATAAACTTTTGCACCTCCATACAAACTCAGAAGCGACCAGCTTCTTTCAAAAACGTGTGTTAAAGGAAGAAAAGCCAATGAAAGTTCGTCTTCAAAGTTTTTGAATTTGAAAAATTCAAAATGGGCATCAAATTCTTTGCGAAAATTCCCGTGTGTAATCATTACACCTTTTGGTATTCCTGTTGTCCCGGAAGTATAAATAAGTGTAGCTGTATCGTCATCTTCTTTCGAACAGAATTCAGAAACAGAAGACTGGTCCGCAATAAACTCACGAAGAAAAACAGTATTCTCTTTTTTTCCGATTACTTTATTCTTGGCAACAACAATCGTTTTTAAATAATCATTTCGTTGTAACAACTCATAACAAGCATTGTATTGTTCCTGATTACCTGCCAGAATAACTTTAGACTGCGAATCGTTGATAATATATTCGGCTTGTTCCGCATTATTCGTAGAATAAATGGGAACAGTAATAGCACCTATAGATAATATAGCCAGATCAAAAATTATCCATTCAGCCGAGTTTTCTGAATAAATAGCGACTCTGTCATTCTCCTGAACCCCTGCTGCTTTAAGTGCATTAGCTGTTTTAGCGATCATTTCACTAAATTTCTTCCAGCTCAGTTCTTTCCACTGGTTTTCTTTTTTAAAACCAACAGCAGCTTTCAGCGCATGCTTTTCCAGGTTTCGGGTTATAATTGATTGTGCTAAATTCATTCGTTAAGACTTCAATTTTTTGTCTTTAATATAATTATTCAGGTGAAAGTCTATACTTTCGTCAAGCGGGATAAACTGATAACCCAGTTGCTCCTTTATCTTTTTGTTGGATATTTTATTATGTGCCGTTATCGCTTCTATATTGGATTTGTTAAGCATTTTAAGAGTTGGTATAAGGAAGCCCAGCTTTCCGAAAATTCGGGAAAAGTGTAACAAACCATCCGGAATAATCTTAGGAGCAGAAAGCCCTAATTTGCTGCGTACTTTCTCAGAGAAACTCTTATAAGTGCTGGTTTCGCTTATTGTAATAAAGCGTTCTCCAAAAATATTTTTTTCCATTAACTCTATTGCGATATTCGCAACATCTCTGCCATCTACATATGCAGAACTGCCGGAAAATGTATAGGGAGTTACTTCGAAAGAGCTAAATAGCTTACCACTACTTGCCTCCCAATTTCCTGTTCCCAGAATAATTCCCGGGAGTAGAATCACAGTGTTTAGTCCTTCTGCTGAAGCACGCCATACCTCCATTTCCGAAAAATGTTTGGACTTTGCATATGCAGAGTGCTCCAAAGCATGTTTAAAATCGGACTCTTCATCTAATTCTCCACTTTCATTAAATCCGTCTAAAACAGCTATAGAACTTATAAAACAAAATTTATTTACCGAAGAACCTTCACAGGCATAAAGCAAGTTTTTGGTACCATCAATATTGGTATGGTACAGCTCTTTTCTGAACTTAGGATTAAAGCTGACTCTTGCGGCACAGTGATATACCTCTGTAACGCCTTCTAATGCATGTTGCAAAGAATCTGCATCGTCAAAATCAGTATCAACCCACTGGATTTTATTAAAATATTCTTCTGCCTTATCTGTATAGGCATACCAGGAATGTTTCACATCGTTTATATTACTCGACGGACGCTTTGTAGCCTTTACACTGAATCCTTTTTCTAAAAGTTTCAGCACAATGACTCTTCCTAATATTCCTGTTGCTCCGGTAACTAAAACCATGTTATTGTGTTAAAAATTCTTTTACTTCCGCATTAAAGTCTTTCGGGTTTTCTGCTTGTACCCAATGTCCGGCATTTGCGATTTTTTTGACTTCAGAATCCGGAAACTGCTGTCTGATCAGGAGTCCGTCCTGTGGCAATATATAATTGGAGTTTGCTCCTGCCAAGAATAAAACAGGTCCGTTATAAACTCCATACTTTACAGCATTAGTTACGAAAGTAGTGTACTTATCCGTAAGTACCGGAAGGTTAAACCTCCAGTTTAGTTTTTTATCTTCTGTCCAATACAGGTTTTTCAGAAGGAATTGGATAACACCAATCTCCGGAATATATTTTTTCAGTTCTTCTTCTACCTCTTGTCTGCTGGTTACCTGAGTCAAATCTACACTATTAAGTGCTTTAAAAATCCCCTGATGATGTGGCGGGTATGCTTTTGGTGCCATATCAGCTACTATAAGCTTTTCTACTTTTTCGGGATTGGTGATTGCATATTGCATCACTACTTTCCCTCCCAAAGAATGACCCAACAGATACACTTTTTCCATTCCGTAATGATCCATATAAGCCTGGATATCGTTCACCATTGCATCTATGGTCATCTCATCGGAATGGAAGCTTTTTCCATGATTACGAAGATCGATAAGGTGTACCGGCATTAATTCGCCAAATTCACGTCCGAAAGACCCCCAATTGTCCAGCATTCCAAATAAACCATGAAACACCAATAATGGTGTTCCGGTTTTATCTTGTCCGTATATTTTTGAATGTAAAATTTCCACTTCTTTAATTTTAAATAATAAAATTTAAATTCTCAACATTATTCTAACCTTCAGTATTCCAAACCTACCACTGTGCTATGCGCTTCAGGTAAGACTGAATAGTATTTTCCAGACCCAAATATAAGGCTTCAGAAATTAGTGCATGCCCAATAGAAACTTCCAGTAAATTAGGAATCTTATCTGCAAAATATTTCAGATTATCCAAGCTAAGATCGTGTCCGGCATTGATGCCTAAGCCAAATTCTGTTGCTTTTAGTGCTGTTTCATAGTAAGACTTTATAGCGGCCTCTTTATCTTTTGGATAATTTGTAGCATAAGCCTCAGTGTACAACTCTATTCTGTCTGTTCCTGTTTTAGCAGCATATTCTACCATCGCAGGATCCGGGTCTAAAAAAATAGAAGTTCTGATACCTGCATTTTTAAATTCCGCAATAATATCAGTTAGTTTATCCAGATGAGTTTTACAATCCCATCCCGCATTAGAGGTTATTGCATCATCTGCATCCGGTACCAATGTTACCTGCTCTGGCTTCACGTCCAGTACCATATCTATAAATGAGCGGTGTGGATTTCCTTCTATATTAAATTCTGTGGTTACCAAAGGTTTAAGATCATAAACATCTTTTCTGGTAATATGTCTTTCATCCGGTCTCGGATGTATTGTTATTCCCTGTGCTCCAAATTTTTGTGCATCAACAGCTATTTGTGTTACACTCGGTACATCACCCCCTCTCGCATTTCGCAATGTTGCTATTTTATTAATATTGACGCTTAATTTAGTCATGTTCTTTTATTGTATGTAATTTACTTTCTTAAACTTTGTTCACCTGTATTACTTCCAGACCGAAGTCGTGTGTAGCAACTAACAAATGATCGAAAATATCGGATTGTACTCTTTCGTAATCTTCGAGATTAGAGTAAATGGTGAAACAGTATATTTCTAATGGCATTCCCTGTGGTGTAATTTCCAGCTGGCGTACCAATATAATCTCTTTCTGTTCTATGTTGGGATTGTTACGCAGATAATTTTCAGCATATTTTCTGAAAACTCCGATATTGGTTAGCTGCTGACCATTCAGCATATTATCTGCATTATGAAGATCCAGCTTTTCGGAATCAATCTCATTCTTTTTAGTAATGATATAATCCGAGATCAAATTTACTTTTTCCAGCCTTTCATAATCTTCTTTGGTCAAAAACTGGAAAGATTTAATATTGAAAATCATGGAACGCTTTATCCTTCTCAGATTACCTTCAGTCATTACCTGATAATTCCGGATTTCCGTGGACATCAGATCGTAGGTAGGAATTGTAGATACTGTTTTATCAAAATTTACAATTTTGGTAGTCAACAGGCTAATATCTGTAATATTCCCTTCAATATTATATTTTGGAATTCCTATCCAGTCACCTACTTTCAGATTTTTGGATGTAGCGACATGAATCCCGGTAACAAACCCCAAAATAGTATCCCGGAAAACCAATACCATCACGGCAGTTATGGCTCCTAAACTTCCCAGAATAGTACCACTATTGATTTTGAAAACAATCTTGATGGCAATAAAAAACAGAATCACACCACCAAAGATTTTAAGCGTCTGGGATACTGCTTTGAAAGCAATAAGCTTATAATTTTCTTTAATCAGAATATAGTAAATCTCTACAGATTTATACAAACGAAGTCCCGCACTACCGATTACAATTAACTGTCCTATCTGAACAATTACATCCAATATAGATTTGGTAGCCGGATGCATATTCTTATAGAAAATAGAATCCAGTGCAAAACTGCATAAACCTAATGCAATAACATGTGCCATAGCACGGGGAAACTTTGACTGATAAAGTGCTTCTACAAACGGATACTTATCTTTCTTTATAATCTTATAGAGAAAGTTGAAGAAAAGTCTTATCCCCAGGTCTACAATAAAGTAAAATGCAAGAAGAACTAAAATCTTACTGGTGACCTGAAATATCCACGCAATACTGCCATCAAAGTACTTTGCAAAGAATACATTAATGTCATAACTGATTTGCTGTAGAAAATCTCTTGTTTCCTGTAAATCATTATTCATGTAGCGGGATGTAAATTTCGTTTAATACACAAAATTAACAATTTATTCTTCACTTTCTTTAAATTCCTTACATTTAAACCAGATATTTACAATATGGAAGAGGGGCTTGTAACGCTTGTTTGCATTATTTTACTGATCATAGGAATATTGGGTACATTCCTGCCGGTATTACCCGGACTTATTGTTAGTTATGCCGGACTTCTGATTTATAAATTCGGCACCAATTCTGATATGTCCATGGGATATATCTGGATTTTCGGGATACTAACCCTTCTATCTGCTATACTGAACTATGTCATTCCTGCCAAAACCAACAAAAAATATGGCGGTACCCGCTGGGGAAGCATTGGCTCATTTATTGGCACTATATTGGGTATGTTTTTTATACCGGTAATATTCGGATTTTTAATAGGAATGCTAATCGGTGTTTTTGTTGGTGAATTACTCCACGATCGTAAAGATCATAAAAAAGCATGGAACTCTACTAAAGGAGCTTTAATCGGTTTTCTTTACGGAACCGGGTTTAATTTTGTAGTAGGCTGCGCTATGCTTATTGTAGTAATAATTGATTTATTTTAAACAAACCAAATTACATTATATGAAAGCTTATCTTTTCACCGCTTTATTAGGGCTAAGTGCTTTGTCATCCTGTAAAGCAACATCTAATACCAGTTATATAGAAGGGCCGGTTATCACTCTGAAAATGGGTGAGGAAAAATCTCTGCAAAAGGAGAAATTAAAAATAAAATTTGTGGACGTTCCGGAAGATTCCCGATGTCCTATGAATGCCAGATGCATATGGATTGGTAATGCCAGAATAAAGCTGAAGGTAAATAATCAGACTCTTATACTGGACACTCAGGATATGCCGGACAGAAAATATGCAAAAACTCAGATTTTGGGTGGATATCGGTATACTCTGGAAAGCATTCAGCCGGATAGAGTTACCAATATTGAACTTAAAAAGAGCGATTACAGCATTAGTGTAAGAGTTGAAAAAGTTTCGAAAACAAACTAACAATATAAATGTCATCCCGACCAGATATTAATAGCCTTCTCAAAGATGAAAATCTGTTTGAGAAGGCTATTATTCTAAATAGAAATGAGTACCTGAAAGAGTCAGGCAGCACCGACACCAATATTTATTTCATACGGGAAGGCAGCGTAAGAATCTTTATCTCCGACGATGCTGAAGAACGCAATATTCGTTTTGGTTATTCTGGAAATATTATTGTTTCCCTCGATTCTTTTTTAAGCAATAAACCTTCACCACTCTATATTCAGGCTCTAAAAAAAACTACAATCCTTGTTGCTTCCAAAGGCTCTTTTATGCAAATAATGAATAAAGATCCGCAACACCTTCAACTATGGAATAGTATTCTGGAAGATTTAAATCTGCAGCAGTTCGAAAGAGAAATAGATCTTCTCACCCAATCACCACGCGAGCGCTACTATCGCCTGCTAAAAAGAAGTCCTCAGGTTTTCCAACAGATTCCGAATAAGCATATTGCCAATTACTTGCGTATGACTCCGGAGACGCTCTCCCGCATTAAAAAATCTTGATCTCAATCAAGGGTTTAAAAGAACCAATTGCTGAATTTTGCTAAAAGTATCAAAGCCCATGTAGGACTATTCTTTTCTATATACTGCCATTATATCAATTAAAACAATGGCACAATTTAGTTTAGAATATTAATCCTTTTTTAAAGACACGAAGGGAAAATCATAATTTTTATCGTAAGATAAAATCTTTGTGCCTTAATAGTATGTTTATTTTGTGGCTTTGGGTTAATCTAAAATCGTATTAAAAAAATAAGAAATGAAAATTCAGTTTGATCAGTTTTACAATGAATTAACCACACTCGTACAATCGCATATACAGATTATAGAAAAACTGAAATCGAAAGCAGAAATGAAGCTAAATCAGAAAACTTCTGCTGAAAGTTGGAGTGCCTTGGAGTGTATTGAACATCTTAACCGCTATGGAAATTTCTATTTACCGGAAATTGAAAATAGAATAAAAAACTCTTCTTATCTTTCTGAAAACACGTTCAAAAGCGGAATATTAGGTAACTATTTCACCAACCTTATAAAGCCCAAGGAGAAGCTTAATAAAATGAAATCTCCTAAAAATATGAATCCATTGGGCAGTAAACTGGATAGCTTTATTCTGGATACTTTTCTTAAGCAACTTCATCAAACATTAATGTTGTTGGAGGAATCAAAAGCAGTAAGCTTAAACAAAACGAAGGTTTCTATCAGTATCTACAAACATTTAAAATTAAAACTGGGTGATACTTTTCGCTTTTTTATTTACCACAACGAAAGACATCTTCAGCAAGCGATAAAAGCTACCAGCGAAATTATAATGTAAATACTTATCAATGAAAACGTTTTCGCTATAGTTTTCATTAAAAACGAGTATCAAGTTTCTTTTTAATTATTTTTACTTTAAACTAATTAATCATGAAATATATTACTCCTATTGTATTTACATTGTTAATGTCTTTTAGCTGTGTAAATGCACAACAAAGCTTTGACGCAATTGCTTCTGTTTCTCATCCACGGTTATTTATGCAAAAGGATGAAGAAAAAACATTAATCAACGCTATTACTCACAATTCCGATTTAAAAAAGGTAGATTTTGCCCTGAAAAAATCCGGAAATTCAATAATAAATCTTCCCCTTCTGGAGCACAAAAAAATAGGAAAAAGACTGTTACATATTTCCAGAGAAGCATTGAGAAGGGTTTTTGTTCTTTCTTATTTATACCGTACAACTAAAGAACAAAAATATTTTGATGCTGCTGAAAAAGAGTTGTTACAATTGTCATCGTTTACAGATTGGAATCCTATTCATTTTCTGGATGTAGCAGAAATGACACTCGCTGTATCTATAGGCTACGATTGGCTGTATGATAAATTATCGGACACCTCGCGTGAGAAAATCAGAACTGCAATTATTGAAAAAGGATTAAAGCCTTCACTGGATAAAAAATATAACAGTTGGTTAAAAGTACAAAACAATTGGAATCAGGTCTGCAATGCCGGAGTTTCTTTAGGTGCTATGGCTGTATATGAAAATGATCCGGCAATGGCTTCTCAAATTATTTCAAGGGCAATAGAATCTATCAAAGTCCCTATGAAAAGATATGAACCTAACGGAACTTATCCCGAAGGTTATTCTTATTGGGCTTACGGAACAACCTACAATGTTATATTTCTGGATGTGCTGAAAAAATTAACCAAAAGTGATTATGGCTTAGGACATGCCCCTGGCTTTACAGCTACAGCAGAATATTTCCAGCATTTGATGGGTACATCCGGACTATCTTTTAATTATTCCGATAGCATGTCGTCTCCGGAAATGAGCTCCGCAACTTTCTGGTTCGCTAAAAATCTTAATAATCCGTCACTGGTATGGAACGATCTTCAATACATAAGAAATTCCGATAAAGCTAAACAACTTACTTCTGATCGTTTTCTTCCTCTGATTCCTATATGGGGGAAAGATATACAAAAATTATCACCTCAGCGTCCGGAAAAATTATTCTGGTCTGGAGAGGGTGATAATCCTGTAGCTATGATGCGCAGCAGCTGGACAAATCCTAAGGCTTTATTTCTGGGGTTCAAGCTGGGATCTCCAAGTGTTGAACATGGACATATGGATGTAGGTTCTTTTGTCTTTGATTCCGATGGCGTAAGATGGGCAATGGATTTTGGACAACAAGAGTATGAATCCCTTGAATCTAAAAACATTGATCTCTGGAGTTATGGGCAGAACGCACAGCGTTGGACAGTCTTCCGTTACAACAGTCTGTCTCATAACATGCTTACGTTTGACAACGATCAACAATATTCAAAAGGAAAAGCTACATTTCTGAAAAAAACAGATAATAAAAACTTCAGCTTTGCAACCTCAGATCTTTCTGACCTGTACAAAAACAAAGTCTCTAAGGTTGTCCGAGGTGTTGCTCTCAAGGATCAGGATTATGCACTTATTCAGGACGAAGTTCAGACAGGAAGTGCCTCTACAATAGTACGCTGGAGAATGCTGACTCCTGCTGATGCAGAAATTATTTCTCCAACTGAAATTTTATTAAAAAAAGACAATAAGAAATTACTCTTAAAGATTAATTCTGCCACTCCTGTCACACTTAAAACATGGAGCACAGCTCCGACAAATTCTTATGATGCCCCTAATCCGGGAACTGTACTCGTGGGATTTGAAGCCGAGTTGCCTGCTAATACCAAAAGCATATTTGCCGTACAACTAATTCCGAAAGGTAAAATGAAAAAACGCTTCGAAGCGAAAGTACAACCTTTGGAAGAGTGGAAATAAAGCATCGTTATAACTAAGGATCATTAAGTTATATAAAAAATAATTCATCTCTTCTAAAACCAAAGTCTTTCTTAAAAAGTATTATAATAATACTTTTTTGTGCTAATTTTGCATTAATGAATGAAAAAAATCTTTACATTATTGCTGGTTGTAACGGAGCTGGAAAGACAACGGCTTCTTTTACAATTTTACCTGAAATACTAGACTGTAAAGAGTTTGTAAATGCTGATGAAATTGCTAGAGGGCTTTCTCCTTTTCAACCAGAAAAAGTAGCTTTTGAAGCTGGGAGGATAATGCTTAACAGGATTGATGAATTATTTAAAAATCAGGAAACTTTTGCATTTGAAACAACCTTGGCAACGAAAACTTACAAACAAAAAATTGAGTATGCAAAAGAAAACAATTATAATACGACCTTGCTTTTCTTTTGGCTTGAAAGTTCAGAACTAGCAAAGGAACGTGTAAGGATAAGAGTTAATGAAGGTGGCCATAATATTCCTAAAGATGTCATTGAAAGAAGATATCTGAACGGAATTAAGAATTTGTTTGATATTTATTTAGAAATTGTTGATCAAATTCTAATTTTTGACAACTCAGAAGGAAAGCATATTTTAATTGCTGAAAAGTCTTATGATGAAGATATTATCATTTATGATTTAGAAAAGTTTAATAATTTAAAAACTTATTATGACAAAAGAAGCTAAAAACGAAAGAAAAACTAAAATACTACAGGGACTTGAAAAAGCATACGAAAGGATGCTTAAATTCAAAAGAGAAAAGAACAGCGAAATTGTAGTTATTCGTGAAAACAAAATCGTAAGAATAAAACCATAATTTGTTTTCCAAATATATTATGGTATGCCAATATAAAAAGCCTCATAGATCTTAGAAATCTATGAGGTTTATATATTAAGTTCAGAAAATTACTGATTACTATCCCCAAACAATAGGTTTCTTTCCTTTTGTTTCCAGATATTCATTGATTTTAGAAAAAGGCTTGCTTCCATAAAAACCTCTGTATACTGAAAAAGGCGAAGGATGTGCCGATGCCAGAATATGATGTTTTGAAGTATCTATCAGCGCAGCTTTTTTCTGTGCAAAAGCTCCCCAAAGTACAAAAACTACATTTTCTTTTTTCTCAGAAATCTGACGAATCACATAGTCTGTGAATTTCTCCCATCCCAAGTCTTTATGTGAATTAGGTTGATGTGCTTGTACAGTAAGTGTTGCATTAAGAAGTAAAACCCCTTGTTGTCCCCAGTCATCCAGTTCCTTTTTGCTTCTGGTAATGCCAAGATCATCTTTCAGCTCTGTAAATATATTTTTTAGAGAAGGAGGTGCAGTTACACTTTCGGATACGGAAAAGCACAGACCATTCGCCTGACCATCGTTATGATAAGGATCCTGCCCTATAATTACCACTTCTACATCATCGAACGGAGTAAGCTCCAGCGCCCTGAAGATCTGATTCTTCGGCGGAAAGCATTTTTGTGTTTTATACTGTTCGTTAACCTTCTTCCATAAGGTTTCAAAGTATTCAGAACTTTTAATAGGAGCTAAAACCTCAGACCACATCATTTTTCTTATTTATTTTTATAGTGTACCGAAGAGCCCGCAAAAGCTCTGTCGGTAGGCAGATTAATATGAATATTCTCTTTTCCGATCCCCAAATTTACTTCTTTTTCTTTTCTTGAAGGGTCGGAAACGAAAACTTCAGGATTTTGTGCTTCCAAATTTTCGATTAGTAATGTACAGGCACGGTCCGCCTTAATCATCTGTCCCATCAGTTCGATCTCTCCCGGTCTGAAGAAGACCAACATTAGCTTTTTAGAAGATTTCTGATACACTGCATGTACATCTTTCTGATTCCATATGGTAAAATCAGCAGTAATTTTCTTCGCTCTGTTCACATTACGGATGCCAGGTACAATAAAATACTGATAACTGCCATTATTCACTTTTTTGCCATGATTAATCCATAATTTGAATACGGCTGATTGCTTTTCTTCCGTACTTCCCAGTTCTGTCAGTTCTTTCCATGTTCCTTTCTGTATCTGGGAAGAAATAGTCAGATTAGTTTTCTCCGGAAATATGTAAGCTGTATTCCGATGTAAAAGGATCTGCTGATCATTGCTATTTACCAACTGTCCTTCTTTTACTTCATATTTATCAACACAGTTCCGATAAGTAACTTTATCTTTAAAGAAATTCTGTTCTACTGTTGTTAGTACCTCATCATCTTTATCCGTGAAAATCTGATTACCGACACAAACAATTTCTTTTCCAAACATAAACCACGATTTTTGGGCTTTTACTTCAAACTGATCTTGCAAAAATGCTGACACTCCGGTTTTACCATCACTTACCCCACCTGCAAATACAGATTTTCCCGGAGTTAAATATTTAGTATCCGGTAAAGGATAATTTTCCAGCGTAGTCGTTCCCGGGATTTTTCTCCAGTCCCATACCGGATAAATATTGTAGTACTCTGTACCATCCTGCAATAATGCATAAGAACCAATAGAGCGGTTTCCACCTTTTTTGTTTTCACCATTCAGATCGGTTTCCGCTTGCTGTGTATATTTAGACGACATTCTTACAGAAAACTGATAAACAGGATTCTGATAAAAGGTAAAATCGGTATTCCAATAGTGCTTTTGAAGTTCTGCGATATGGAAATTTGGTTTTTTCTTTTGATTAATTCTCTCAATTGCATCCTGATAAATACTTGTATTCATCT
The DNA here is from genome assembly GCF_002023715.1 of Elizabethkingia occulta. Lineage (GTDB taxonomy): Bacteria > Bacteroidota > Bacteroidia > Flavobacteriales > Weeksellaceae > Elizabethkingia > Elizabethkingia occulta. Next base: position 81,748 of record NZ_MAHX01000007.1, on the reverse strand, counting down.
TATCCATTAAGATTAGCTTTTCAAAATAAGGAGCCAGCCATTTCATATCTGTAAAATCTTCGCGGGCAATCTGTCGTCCGAATGATGTCCAATTCGTATAACGCCCTCTGATTTGCGGAATCAATGTTCTCGCAATAAAGTTGGTGAAAGTTCTCAGTTGTTCGCCTTTCATCGCAAATTTGGTATCAGCCACCATAGCACCGATGTAAGTTTCCACTTTCAGGTATTCTGTTCCGTAACCAAAAATATGCAGCATAATTTCGTGTTGAGCATACGAGTTATCAAACTGTACTCCTTCTTTTATTGTTGCTTTATTGATAGAAAAAATATTTTCCAAGCCTTTCCGAATCTCTTCTTCATTCTGATTCAACAAACCACTATAAAAAATATGGGTATCAAAATCGGCAAGGTTAACACCAGTGACACCGTTCGTTCGTTTATAATCCATCTGTTTTACCAAACTACTGAAAAGTTCACCAGGCAATTGTTTTCCATTATTTCGTTCCAGCATAATCAATATTACACCAATGGTTCTTGGAGCTTCTATCTCATTCCACCACCAGTTAATATTTTTCATTTTGGCTTTATTCCAGAATAACAATCCATTTTGAATAGCTTCAAAAGTTTTCTCATCATTTCTCAATGAACTCCAGGGAGCTGTATATGCAATGGTCATTTCCTTTACTCTTTTCAGGTGCTGAAATGCTGTCCAGATAGCACGTGTAGGATTTTTATAGTCTACATCCTGCCATTGTTGATCCGCCTGTAATGTCTGCGTCCATTTCTGTGCATCCCGGATTATCTCGGTTCGGTTGATATCATTAGACCAGTTCCATTCCGCAATTCTTTGTTTTATTACCTCTATCTCGTCAGCTTTACAAAATCCCACAAAAACAAAGCAGCATAGTATTAGTAAGAGTTTTTTCATGTTGATTTATAATTATGGATTAGTTTTTTTATAGTGAACGGATGAAGCTGCATAATCTAAAGTAACAGGAAGCTGAATATTAATTTTTTCTGTCCCTAATTCTATATTTACTTCTTTTGCTTTCCGGGAAGGATCTGCTACATATAACTCCGGATTTTCGGATCCGGGATTTTCGATTAGTATAACACATGCCTGATCTGCTTTTATCTTTATTCCTTCGATCTCCGTTTCCGAAGGTCTGAAGAAAACCAACATTAGCTTATTAGCAGATTTACTATACACAGCCTGTACATTTGTCTGATTAAGTATCACAAAATTATCTGCCAGTTTTCTTGCTTTTGCAGGTTTGTTTATCCCGGGCATAATAAGGTATTGGTAAGCTGCTTTATCAGCTTTCTCTCCATGATTGATCCACACCTTAAATACTGCATTTTTATGTTCTTCATTACTTCCTACATCGTTAATATCTTTCCAGCGGCCATTCTGAACCTGTGTACTGACATTCAGATTTGTCTTTTGTGGAAAAAGATAAGCTGTATTATTATGAATAAGTACCTGCTCCCCAACATTATTTATCAACTGTCCGGCTGCAACTTTTTTAGTTTCTTCATTATTCTGATAAGCCAGTCGATCTTTAAAAAAACTTTGCTCCACAGTTGTGAAGACTTCCCCTTCTCTTTCAGCTGAAATATTATTGCCCAGACAAATAACTGCACCTTCAAACATAAACCATGATTTTTCAGCTCTCACACCAAACTGATTTTGCATAAATGCAGATGCACCTATCTTACCGTTACTTACCCCACCTGCAAAACCAGAAACTCCGGGAGTAAGGCAATAGGTATCCGGAATCGGTAATTGATCCAAAGTGGTTGTTCCCGGAATTTTTTTCCAGTCCCATACTGGGTATATGTTGAAATATTCTGTCCCGTCCTGTAATATTGAATAAGAGCCTATAGAACGGTAACCTCCAAGTTTGTTTTCTCCATTTAGATTGGTCTCTGCCTGCTCTGTAAATTTAGAAGACATCCGAACTGAGAACTGATAGTTTTTATCCTGATAAAACGAAAAATCGGTATTCCAGTAATGTTTCTGAAATTCTGCAATATGATAATTCGGTTTCTTCTTACCTTCAAGACGTAATATAGTGTCTTTATAAATCTGAGTATTGGCTTTATCCATCAGGATAAGACTCTCCAGATAAGGAACCAGCCACTCCAGATCAGTAAAGCTTTCCCGTGAGATCTGTCTGCCAAAGGATGTTGAATTGGTATAACGACCACGAATCTGTGGAATTAAAGTTTTAGTAATAAAATCAGTGAATACTCGTAAGTGCTCACCTTTCATGGCAAACTTTGTATCGGCTACCATGGCGCCGATATAGGTTTCTACTTTCAGATATTCGGTTCCATAACCAAAGATATGCAGCATGATATCGTGCTGTGCATAGGAATTATCAAACTGAATTCCTTCCTTTACCGTTGGTTTACTAATAGAGAATATATTATTCAGTCCGCTTTGGATTTGAGATTCATCATTATTGATTAATCCACTGTAGAAAATATGCGTATCATAATCCGCCATATTTACTCCTGTATCACCTTTATAGCGTTTATATTCCATTTGCTTTACCAGATTTGCAAACAGCTCACTGGAAAGCCTATTTTGGTTATCCTTCTCACTAAGCATAATAAGGATAACGCCCAATACCCTGGGTGCTTCTATTTCGTTCCACCACCAATTTTTATTTTTAGGCTTACTCCTGTTCCAGTAGACAAGAGCATTTTCAATGGCTTTGAAAACTTCCGGATTATTCTTCAGACTGCTCCACGGTGCAGTATAAGCAACCGTCATTTCATGAATGCGCTTCAGATGGTCTATGCCCTTCCACACACTTGGAGATGGATCTACATAATCTACATCTTTCCATTGTTGATTATCTTGTAGTGTTTGCTGCCATTTTTGTGCATTTCGTACTGTTGCAGCTTTATCCAATCCTTTTTCCCAGTGCCATTCAGCAATCCGGTGTTTAATAAGATCTATTTCATTGGCCTTACTTATGCTGATACATACAACACAGGCTATGAAAAAAAATAATTTTCTCATATTGAGGTTCGCGGTTAATTAGTTTGAAGCAAGTTAGTGAAATTTCTTTTATCATTGATTATCTTTGCATTGTGCAAGTAACAAAAGACAATTTATCGGAATTAGAATTTCCGCAACTCTTAGAACAAATCGTTCCTTTTGCATTTTCTTCGAAAATAGCAGAACAGATTACCCATATACTACCAATGCCTTTGGATGAGGCCAGAATAAGTCTTACTAAGGTGTCGGAATATGCATCTTCATACGAGAATGACAATGCTATCCCCTTCAATGAGTATGAGGATATAGAAGCAGAGCTAAAGGTAATGGGTATAGAAAACTATCGTCTGGATGCAGCATCTTTCATGAAGATAAAGAATATCTCCATGATGGTAGGAAAACTGGTGGTTTACTTCAAAAAGTTCAATGAATATTATCCTGTACTTTTTAGTGAGTCTCAGGAAATTGAACTGACTAAAGAAATTATTGAGAAGATTAATAATGTATTTAACCGCTATGGTGAGGTAAAGTCTGATGCTTCTCCGGATCTGGAAATTATACGTAAGGAGATCAGCCATGCAAGAAAAGCCATTCAGGAAAATTTCAACCGGGCATTAACAATGTACGGACAATCGGAACTTTTGGATGACATTCGTGAAACTATTATAGACGATCAAAGAGTATTAGCCGTAAAATCAGGATTCAAGAAAAGAATACCAGGCAGAACACTTGGAGTATCCAAAACAGGTTCTATTACTTACATACAGCCGGAAAGTGTTGTAAAGCATCAGTTTCGTCTTCGTGAGAGTGAAGAAGAGGAGAAAAAAGAAATAGACAGAATTCTGCGCCAGCTTACTGCAGAGATCGCTATCTTCCAACCTTTGCTGGAGGAATATCAGGCTTATATTTTTGATACTGATCTTACACAGGCTAAAGCCAGATTTGCCCATAAAGTGAATGGTATACTTCCTGAAATTAATGAAAAGAAAAGACTAAAACTTATCAATGCTTTCCACCCGTTACTATGGATGAGAAATCAGGAAGAGCAAAAGCCTATCTACTCACAGACACTGGAACTTTCCGAGAGAAACAGAATTATCTGTATCTCCGGACCCAATGCAGGAGGAAAATCCATTACATTGAAAACTGTAGGATTACTACAATTAATGATTCAAAGTGGAATTCTGGTACCTGTACACCCAAAATCTGAAATGTTCTTCTTCGATAAAATACGTACGGATATTGGTGATAATCAATCTATCGAAAATCACTTATCTACCTACTCTTCGCGTTTGAAGAAAATGGCAGGTATTATTCGTGAGGCAGATGATAATACTTTATTGTTAATTGATGAATTCGGAACAGGATCCGATCCTGAACTTGGCGGTGCTTTAGCAGAGGCTTTTCTGGAATTTTTCTACGACAAGAATAGCTTTGCTATTATTACGACCCACTACACCAACATCAAGTTGGTTGTGGAACAACTTCCAAATGCTATTAATGCAGCTATGCTCTTTGATGAAGAGACTCTGGAGCCTATGTACAAATTGGAAATTGGCCAGGCCGGAAGTTCATTTACTTTCGAAGTAGCTGAGAAAAATAAAATACCAAGATTTATTATTAAAAATGCTCAGAAAAAGGTAGAACATGATATTGTAAATCTTGATAAAACTATTGTAAAACTGCAGCAAGAGAAATATGAGGTTGAAAAACTAAAATCTGATCTTACTGAAAGAAAGGAATCTGTAGAAGACAAACGCGATAATCTGCAAAAACTAAATGAGCAGCTTCAGCAAAAACTCTTCAACTTTCAGAAGCTATATGAAGAAGAGCACCGCAAGCTACAGTTTGGAAATCGTGTAGAATCTTTTATCGATGGTTATGTAAACGGGAAGTCCCGAAAAGATATTGTAAAGGATTTTGTGAAAATCCTGGAACAGGAAAAATACCGCCGCAAGGAAACTGATAAGACTACCAATGACAGACTAAAAGTAGTAAAGCGGAAAATTACCCAACAACTGAAAAAGGATGATGTGAAAGAAAAGATTGCTGAAACCAATGAAAAGCTGGAAGAGAAAAAACAAAAAGAACGTGCGCTGTGGCTAAAAGAAGGTCAGCGTGTACGTATCTCCGGAAGTACAAGTGTAGGTACTATCGAAAAAATCTCTAAAAATAAAGTGATTGTAAATTACGGAACATTTAAGACAACCATAAATGCAGATGAGTTAGAAAGAATCTAATTCGGATTTCCGAAATCCCATACAACTTATATCAATCCCTTAGCAGCTGTGTTAAGGGATTTTTTATTATTTGAGCTAAATCCCTATTTTTACCAAAATACCAATTATGAAACCATTAAAAGTCATTTCAGATCTATTACCGATTCCCAGCTACAGTATAATTATTATATGTTTCTTCTTTCCGTTTTTTCTTGTGAAGTGTGGCAGCACAACACTAGTATCTGTTAAAGGTACCGATTTGGTGACAGGTATTTCCAAAGAAAAAATGAACAGACAAATGAAAGAAACACTAAAAAAAGATTCTCCTTTTGGCTCTTTTGGAAATGATAACTCGTCTGATGAAATCGGTTATTCTCCAATGGATAAGTCGGATAATTCCAAAGGCAATATTCCGCCAAACCCATTTATTATTATTCCATTGTTATCTGCGGTTTTAGGGACCATTCTGCATGCTATCCGAAGTATAAGGAAAAAATATATTTACCATATTGTGCTTTCTGCAATAGCATTAATATGTTTATCTGTCTTTTATTGGACTTTTCAATCTCAAATGAATGGATTGGGAGATTATAAGGTTGGTTTTGGAAGCGATTTATCTATTACATTAGGTTTTGGAGGTGCATTTTATATATGCTCTCTCCTTTTTGCCATATTGTTATTATTCCATTGCATATTTGTTTATTTCCTGCGTAATAATCCGGAGGCGATATATGGCCCAAAAAAGCCAGACACAGCACTATAACTGGGTATATTTTAGTTGTATTTTCATTTGAAAAAAAATATTTAACTTGCTATTGTACAATCATGTACTAAACTTTTATAATATTTTTTTTAACCAAAATCACTGAAAAATGAAAACATTAAAAGTAAACGCTTTAAAGCTTAAAAGCCAAAAAGCATTGTCCAGAGAACAGATGAAAAGCATTAACGGTAGTGCTGGTAACTGGTGCACCTATGAGTGTTGTCCGGAAATACCTAAACCTCTTTGCCCGGGATACAAATGCCCTGCAGTAATCTGTCCACTGTAGAAGTAATAAGAGCCTGTGAAAATTTTATTGTTAATACTCTTCGACAGGCTCAGAGTGACATTGTTCATTCAAGATATCTTACTTTTAGGAGTGTCAGACTGAGCCTGTCGAAGTCTAATATTTTTTTAATCAAAATTTAAATAGGCTCTAACAGTAATATTAAAAACAGAAAGCCCTTTTACGGGCTTTTTTGTTTGTCCATCTTTCTTTGTTCAATAACTTTTCAAAAAATATAAAAATTCTGCCTATTTTTCAGCCTTGAAATAATTTTATGAAACACCACTCCACAATACTTACAAAATACTTTCTGTTACTTTTTATGCTAATGATATGTATCCGTATTTACGGAAATATGGCAAAACCTTATTCCGACGGAACTACAAGCTCTCCTATATTCGGAAGTAAAGATTGTAAAGTACTGAGTGAAAAAATGGATTTAACTGTAGTTGCTTCAGATATGTATGATGACTATTCTGAATTTTACAGGGTGAAGTACAAGATATCTTATCAGATATATTCCGAAAAAGAAGCTAAACTCCCTTTACTCTTTATTGCACAAAACATGGCTTCCGAAAGCACGGTATCTGTTAACGGAAAAAAGATAAATACTCCGAAAATCACTAACCAGAACATTTCTCAGTTTTCATTTATACACAAAGATCAGGATAGTGAAGATTTATATAATATTAGCTTTGAGCAGAATTCTCCAAAAAATGTTAGCCTGCATGAACTTATCTATTTCGAGACCGTTCTTCAAAAAGGAGAAAACAATATTGTTGTAGAATACGAAGGTGTCCCGGAATACAATATATACGGACTATTAAGAGAATTTAAGATAGCCTATGCCCTATATCCTTCTAACTACTGGAAATCTTTTGGACCAATAGAAATAAACCTACACCTGCCATCGAATCTGGAAATAATAAAAACCAATATTGGTAAGCTTCAGGAAGGACAAAACGGAAATTATAAAATACAGATTAATAGTGTAACACAAGAACAGCTGGAAATTACTTTTTCGAAAAAGGTTTCTGTATTCGGTAAAGTTTTACTTTTTTTAGATCCTATTGGCATTATGACTATCGGATTTCTGATTATGTTTTATTTCCATATCAAATGGATGCGCAGCCGCAGGAGAAAACATCCTAAAAAATTCAATTATACTATATTGTTGGGTTCTTTAATTATTGCTATACTTACATCCCTCATTTTCATATTCTCTTACGACTTTATCCAATGGGTCGTTGACGAACAAGGAATGAAGCAAGGTTATGTTCTTCTGGCAGTATTTGTTATTTTCCCGTGTATTCTGATTTTCTACAGTGTATTTGCATGGATTACAGACCTTTGGTATAAAAACAGAATTAGTCAGAATATTCGTTAATCGAAAAATCTTTCAGGATTAATGATAAGCCTAATATTAATCCTGAAAGTTTTTATTTTTTACTGATGATTAAAATAGTTTTCAAACAATGATAGTTGATTAGATAAAGCCCGGCTCCAGTATTCAGTATTATGTTCTCCTAAGGATTCTATATAAAGGTGTTCAATTTTTTTGCTGAGCAATTCCTGATGAAAACTCTGATTCTTACTGATAAAAAAATCATTTATTCCGCAGTCCAGAATATAATATTGCCCTGTGTTCAGCATTTTATCAGTACTATCAGACAAAATATATTCTGAGTTTAAAGAAGATAATGGACCTAAAACTTTATCCACCTGATAATTGTTATAACCTTCATTGAAAGTCCGGAAATCCAAAGCTCCACAAGAGCTCCCCACAATCCCGAATGTTTCCGGAAAAGAAGTCCCGATATACAGAGATCCAAAACCTCCCATACTCCACCCTAAAATTCCTCTGGATGTTTTTTCAGCCTTTGTAGGATAGTGTCCATCGATATACTGTACCAATTCTGAACCAATAAAAGTTTTGTATTGTGATTTCTGATCAACCGGACTATCCACATACCAGCTGTTGTAATTACCATCGGGTAAAATATAGATGGTATTATAGGCTTTCGCCTTAGTCTGTAAATCCGGAATATCCTGCTTCAACGTTCTTTCCGGATTCCCACTGTAACCATGTAAAATGTACACTGTTTTGTACTGCTGATGAGGTTTAATGTCCGGAGTTACAATAATGGTGCTGATTTCTTTTTTCATCTTTGCACTAAAGATCTTTTCACGAATAACTTTTTGTGCAAAAAGTGAATGTGAGAATACCAATAAAAGTGTGAGATTAAGTAATGTCTTCATAATTTTTATTATTAATTAATGAGACAAAATTGAGGTGTAAAAAAACTAAAAGCATCTACATATGTAAATGCTTTTAATCTTTTATTTCTTTTCTTATGCGACTGAGCTGGGTTGGAGTCACTCCCAAATAAGACGCAATATGATGCTGCTTCAGCCTGTTGTACAAATCTGGATCTTTCAATAATTTCAGATAACGCTGCTTTGCTGTTTCATGCTTTAGAGAAATCTCCAGCGGCTCTTTATTTACCACCCAATTTTGCTCCAGATAGCGGATATGAAACATGGCCAGGTCATGATGTTTAGAAAGCAGATCCCGATATTCTTTTGCCGGGTATTTTATAACTGTACAATCTTCAAGTGCTATAATACTAAAATCTCCGGGCTCTTTTTTAATAATAGAAACCGTAGCTGCAGGAAAACTTTTCTCCGCAAAAAATAACTTGTAAACCTGCTCTCCATCTTCATCTATCATATAATATCCCACCAGACCGGATTTTAAATAATAATAGTATCTGGCAGTTTCACCGGATTTTTGCAGCAACTCGTTCTTTTTAAAATGGTCCTCTTTACATATACCAAGGAGAGCATCAGTTGTTTCTGCTGACAAAGGATAATAAGAGTTAATCTGTTTTATAAAGTCCTGCATAATCTGCAAAATTGAAAATTAATTTTTCAACATTCCCTCATCAATACTTTTCTGTAGCAGGATATCGAAAGCTTCTCCCATTTCATCTGAAGCACGCTTAATTGCATTTTCCAGCATATTGCGCACCTGATTTTCTGAAATTCCAGCTTCAGTCCAGCTTTTCCCGCTAGTATTAGAATTAAGAATAAAAGGCATAATTCTGTCTATAGCACAAGCAAATATGGCATCAGGAGTTTCTTCACCTTCAAATTCTATCCACAAATTGTAAAACTCAGATTGCAAAGGCTCATCTAAAATTCCGAAAATCTCTTTTGCTGCGATTTTCTCACGTTCAAACTTACCTTTCATCATTTCTTCATCAAAAAGAAATGTGTCTCCGGCGTTTATTTCTACAAGATCGTGAATAGAAAGCATACGGATAACTCTTAGTAAATCAACCTGTTCTTTATTTTTAGCGTATGGATAAAGGATTTGTGCCAGTATTACGATTTGCCAGCTGTGTTCTGCTGTATTTTCTCTGCGGGAATCATCTGCATTGTAGTTTCTGCGCTGCACATTTTTGAGTGCATCTACAGCCAGTATAAACTGGATTTCTTTCTCTAATTTCATCTATCAAAGGTACTAAACTTATTTAGTACCTTTAGATGATTACCTGTTAAATTACAGGAATATTTGTAGTACTAACCCGCTGCAAATACAGAAGCAAAAATTCGGGTAACTTTATTGTTTTTCAGTTTGAAGATAAGGATTCTTTCGCCTTTGTCTTTCTGATATACGGTAAAAGTATCGCCAGTAGTGTCTGTCGATTCTTTAGCATAAGCCTTCTTTAGTTCTGCCAACGTACTCCCGATTCCAACCAGATTTTTACCTTTACTCTTCGGATCAGTTGTTGCAACAGAATAAACCAAAGTTTTATCAGGACTGTAGAAGTCCTTTACAAAGATGATACTATACTTTGTTCCATTAATAGTTACCGGAGTAAAGTTCTCTGGTTCATCTGTAAAGTTTTCTACTACTTTTGGTTTAATATCCTGCTTGAACTTAGCATTTAGTTCTGTTAAAGGCATGTTCACCTCTATTCCGTTAATTTCGTTTGTTGTGATTTGTGCAAAAGCGGCCCCTCCTATAAGCAAAGAAGCCAAATAAAACATTTTTTTCATAATTCTTTTTCTCAAATTTAATATTATTTTAAACTTAAACGTATTATCGTTGCAATTTCATATAGCAAAGTCAACAAAATTTCATATTTATTTTTAACCAAGTTTCATTATTTAGCATCAATTGTAATGTAGCTTCAGGATTAAATATAAAGATCCTACTTATTCAGATACAAATTTCAGGTATATAGAGAGAAAATATTACTGTTGTGAGATAGTATTCCTCTGGAATACTTACTTTTTGATACACTTGCTTTTACACAGATCAAGCTCCTCCGGAGCATCTTTCTGATTTCTCATATCATGGAAATATGGTTCAACATAATGAATGAGGAGCTCCATTAGGAGCTTTATCTTTATAGATTATAATTATGAAAATTCAGAGCGTTCCGGAGGAACGTTATCTTTATCAGGGGAAGTAAAAATCAAAAGCTATAGATTACCAATTCTAAAAAACATGAAGAATTTCAATTAAGTTTAAATATTTTGCTCAATACAAAGATGCTGAGCCGAGTTTATAATAAGCCTAACTAAATTATCGAAGTATATTATCCAGTTTGAAAAAATCAAACTAACTCTTATATCAGCAAGTTCATTTTTATCCATAATTCAAATAATTTTCATTAAAAATTGCTTTATCTAAAATAATCATAAAAATACAGTTGAAATTTTTATGACTGATCTACAAGTACTTACATTAGGTATAAAAATTATTTTACTACTTTGTATTGCATAATACCATTTAATTTATATATCTTTGTAATGTAAAATCGGAATAAGCTTAAAATCAGCTGAGAGTTTATTCTGAATATTAATTTAAAATCAAACCATTACACAGATGAATACAGAGAATACCAAAGCGCAAATGCGAAAAGGCATCTTAGAGTTCTGTATTTTAAGTCTTATCAATAAAAAAGAAATGTATGTATCAGATCTTATTGATGAGCTGAAAAAAGGAAAACTAGATGTTGTGGAAGGCACACTTTATCCGTTGCTAACCCGTCTGAAAAACGGAGAATTTCTCTCCTACCGTTGGGAAGAGTCTACAAGCGGCCCCCCACGAAAATATTATGAAATAACTGAGAAAGGAAAATTGTTCCTGAACGAATTACAAAACACATGGACGGAATTAACAGATTCTGTTAACCAAATAACAAAAAGCCAAGACAATGAATAAAACACTATCAATAGGACTTGCAGGTTTCTCCTTCACAATCGAGGAACATGCCTATATAAAGCTTAATGATTACCTTGCTGCCCTTCGTCGTTCTATGGAACCGGAAGAAGCTAATGAGGTAATGCAAGATATAGAAATGCGTATTGTAGAGATCTTCAAAACCAGACTTGGTAAACGTGAAGTGGTTAACGATGAAGATGTAGAGGCTATAATTGCCCTTATCGGTACGCCAGAGCAGATTGACGAGCAAGAGCAGGAGTATACTTCCAAAGAAAAGAGCGGAAGTTCCAGAGCCAGCGGAAGTGGCTTCAGCAGAGACAAGCAACTATTCCGTGATCCTGAAACAAAAATGATCGGAGGTGTATCTGGTGGATTAGCCGGGTACCTTGGAGTAGATATTGTATGGATTCGTTTGGCTTTTGTACTATTACTTTTCGCTAAAGGCTTCGGAGCTCTTATCTATATTATCTTATGGATAGTAGTTCCTAAAGCAAAAACTGCAGGTGATTTCTTAAAAATGAGAGGTAAACCTCTTAATTTTGACAACCTGAAAGAACAAAGCAACAAAGTTGTACAGTTTGCAACAGATTCTTCTGAGAAAGTAAATCAGTTTTACCAAAGCAATAAAGGACAGGCAAACGATGTAGGAAATGCTTTTCTAAAGGCTCTTTCTATAATCTTTGGATTATTCACTTCAGCAATTGCAGTATCATTTTTCTTAGGAAGTATTGCAGTATTATTCGGAGGGTTATCATTTGGAGAAGGCGCTATAGATATTCCTGAAAACATCAACTTTTATTTTAACGATGGTGTAACAGGTAGCGCAATTATCTTCTTCGGATTCCTGAGCATGTTCATCCCTGCTATTATCTTTACACTGATTTCACTGAAATTATTCAGTCCAAATCTGAAGATAAAATATATGGGATACCTTATCGGGACACTTGTATTGTGCTGGATTGTACTTATCGGATTCATTGGTTACTCCGCATCTAAAACTAATTTCAGATTCAACGGGCATAATGAAGAAACAGAGAATATCTCGATCAATACTAAGTCTGACAGTATAATACTGGATAACAAAAAGGTTATTATTCCGGAGAACTTCAAATCATACATCAGCGATATCTATTCTGATAAGAAAACTATCTTCGAAAAAACTTATCCATACATACATGTTGAAAGAAAAGATGTTGCTGCACCATACCTGATTGTAGAAAAATCTGCAAACGGTTATAACAAACCATTACAAATGAAGCTTCCGGTAGAAGTTATTGATAACAAAATTTTGCTACCAAATTACTTCTCTTATAACTACGACAACAGATTCCGTCACTACAGAATAGAATATAAACTTGTAGTACCGAAAAAAATGAAAGTAGTAACTGCACCAGGTGCTGATATTAGCCTAAACGAAAAGGATAACGACGATGATGACAGCTTCAATGGCAACATCTCTATCAGTACAACTGGTAATGAGGATGCTCCGGACAGTATCATAGTAAACGGTAAAAAAGTAGCTGTCGACGATATTAAAATCGGAAAATCCGAAGACAACAACAAAATTAAAATAGACAAAGATTCTATTAAAGAAGTGAACGTAAGCATCAGCAACGGCAAAAAAGAGGTTAAAATAAAAACCAGATAATCTAAATTATTGTAAAAAAATTAACACCACTTTTTGGGTAATTTTCAAAAAAAATTCTAAATTTGTGGTGTTAGTTTTAAAGAAATTTAACACCAAAACCCACAGTCATGATCCAGTTTGTTTTCGAAATAGTCCTCAAAATTATGGACTTTGTTTCATCCTTATTTTAAAAGTATAAGCATAATCTTTATATTTGTAGAACGATTGCAGCTATTGCAATCGTTTTAATTATTTATTCAAACCGGAATGAAAAAACTTATTGGTAGTACTCTTCTTAAATTACTTGGATGGAAAGTTCAGTTAGATGGTGATCTTAAAAATCTGGACCGCTGTATTCTGGTAGAAGCGCCACACACCTCCAACTGGGATTATCTGTTGGGAATTATGGTATACTGGAAATTTGGCAAACGCCTGAAAGTAATCATTAAAGACTCTCATACCAAAGCTTTCTACGGAGGCATTATTAAATCTATCGGAGCTATTGGTATAGACCGCTCTCAAAAGAATGACCTTATTAATGTTATTGCAAGAGAATTTGAGAAAGAAGACTTCAGCCTTGTAATTACACCGGAAGGCTCCCGTTCTTATGCTAAAAAATGGAAACTCGGTTTCTACCACATGGCACTGCAGGCTAAAGTTCCAATTGTACTGGCGTCAGGAGACTACAAATATAAAAAGATAAAAATAGGCTATATGATACCTTATGAAGATCTTACTAAAAGATCTTTTGAGAGTGTTATGGATGAAATTGAAAACTACTTCAAGGATATAAATGCTAAATATCCTGAAAACTACAACCCTAAGATCTACTAAGATGACAAAGGAAGAGCAGCTACAAGCATTAAATGATTGGAACAGAAATACATTATTACAGACACTGGATATAAAATTCACAGATGTTGGTGATGACTTTCTGGTAGCAACAATGCCTGTAACACCTATCGTACATCAGCCATTAGGAATGCTGCATGGCGGTGCCAGCGCTGCATTGGCTGAGAGTTTAGGCTCATGTTTGTCCAACATTGTACTGGACAGATCTGTAAATGCGGCTGTAGGAACTAACCTTAACTGTAATCACCTTAAATCTAAAAAAGAAGGAATGGTTACCGGAACTGCAAGACTTATCCGCAAAGGAAGAACACAGCACTTTACCGAAATAGAAATAAGAGACGAGAAAGGTGACCTTATCTGCCATTCTACGATGACCAATGTGGTAATTAATGTCAGGTGACGGTACAATAATAAGATAACAAGTACACATGCTTATTCCGGATTTGTTCTGCAATAAGTATGTTGTTTATTTTATTTTACTGATTATACCTTTACATTCTTTACTAACATAAAATACAAAAGTGATACTTTTTAAATTTCCTTTTAAAGAGGTTTTTTATACTCTTAACAGTGATACTCCTCTTAACAATACAATCAAATTTCATTCTTTTGACAATCTGAAGGAGATCACATTTGATGGTTCTTTTCAGCCAATTACTGAACAAGAAATTCTAAGCCTGAATATTACCAGCCAAAACATTCAGCAGGAATATTATGATATGCCTGAAACCAAGAATGATTATCTAGTCCGTATAGAAAATGTAATCGGAATTATTAAAGAAAATCAGCTACCAAAAGTTGTAATATCGCGACAAAAATGGGTTGATATTCCGGAGCATGAAACAATAGATCTGGGTAAAACTTTTTTGAAATTGTGCAAGGATTATCCAAATGCATTTATACACCTTTTTGTAGATAAGAACGAGGCATGGATAGGGGCTACACCTGAGGTATTGGGACAATATGATAAAAATACAGAAGATTTTGAAACGATGAGCCTCGCAGGAACTCTTCCTGTGTCCGAGGACTGGTCTGAAAAAGAAATTGAGGAACAAAAACCTGTAAGTACTTATATACAATCTGTACTTAGCCAATATTCTCAACAAGTACAAATCAGCCCTGTATATGACCATATATCAGGCAACATAAAACACCTGCGCAACGATTTTAAAGCAGTAATCAGCAAACAGGATATTTCCAGCCTTATAAAAGAGTTACACCCTACTCCCGCAATATGTGGCGTTCCTAAAGATTTATGCTCTCAGATTATCAAAAATACTGAAAAGTATAACAGAGCATTTTATGCTGGCTATATACAAATAGAACAGGATAGTAAAACAACCTGTTATGTAAATCTTCGCTGTGCACAACTTTTTCACAACGGCGTTTTGCTTTATGCCGGTGGTGGAATAACAGCTCTGAGTGAGCCTGAAAAGGAATGGAAAGAAACTGAGATGAAAGCTGACGCTGTATTACAACGACTAACCTTTCTTGGTGCTTAGGCGACTCCAGAAATCCAGAATAAACACAACGATTATTCCTACAACTGCAGCAGCGATGGAAAACCAAAATTTATCATTTTCTTCATTAAAAGCGCCAAGATTCCACTGAACTGCGTAAAAATTGATACCGATAAAAACAATAAACAATACTAAAAACACCTTATAAAACGTCTTCATAAAATAAAAATTTAAAAGTTGATATAGCTCTTGATCAACTGTGCAAAGTTAGCTGTAAATAATTTAATAGAGATAGCTAAAAGAATAATTCCGAATATTTTTTGCAAAACCTGCAGAGATGCATCTCCAAGCTTCTGCTCCATCCAGTTTGCAGACCTCAATACCACATAGATAAGAATAATATTCAGGATAATTCCCAGGATAATATTAATATCGTGAAAGCCTGATCTAAGTGAAAGAATTGTCGTTAGAGAACCTGCACCGGCAATTAAAGGAAAGGCAATAGGAACAATAGAAGCCGAGTTTACTTTTCCAGGTTTATTGATCTCTATTCCAAGAATCATTTCCACGGCAATAATAAAAATCACAAAAGCTCCGGCTATTGCAAATGAATTCACATCTACTCCGATTAGCTTTAGTATTTTATCACCTATAAATAAAAAGGAAATCATAATACATCCGGCCACGATGGATGCCTTCTCCGCTTCAATCTTTCCAAACTTTTGTTTCAGACCTACAATAACGGGAATTGAGCCAATAATATCTATTACGGCAAACAAAACCATGAAGGAGGTCATGATCTCTTTAATTGAAATATCTTCGAGCATACAGAAAATTAATGGTACAAAATTATAAAATAAAATTGTTTATTTTTCAATTTTCGAATATGCGGAGTAGATCTGCTGTAACAAATCGTTCATAGAATCTTCTTCCTTAAATGGAGAGAACTTCATTAGCTCAACGCGATTTTGTACATCTTTAAAGGTTTCCATATCACTTCTTCCGAAGGTATCTTCAATATAATCCAATACCGTCATATTGTGATGGATATCAATATCGTGTTCCAGATCCACATTCATTTCTGCATAAGCATTAAAGAAACCAGAGTAATCTTTCTGCTTGATGAGTGTTTCCAAATATTGAAGATGCGCAGGAATATCTACAGACATCTCTTCGCGAATTTGTCTTTCAGACTCTTCAACATTAGTTACAGGCTTAAAGTGCGGGGAATAGTTTTTCCCGGTAGGTGAAGCTGTTTTGTTGGAGCTGTATATTTTATAGAAGAAATAAAGGAAGAATGCTACAAATGCTAATGCCAAAAATAGTAACCATACAGGAATATTTTCTGAACTTTTCGGCATAAAACTATGATCAGCATCCACCTGGGCTATAACTGGTAATTTTACTTTCTGATTGAGTACATTTGCAGTATTTTCCATAACTTTTTCTACAGTCGATCTGTCAGATGCCATTTGTTCTGGTGTCTGAACAAATAATGGTATTGTAGACAAAGCCACTTGCTTATATTTCTTTTCTTCCGGATCAAAATAAGAGAAACCTTCCAGGGCAATTGGAAAATTACCCTGCTTTTTAGGTACTATAATATAGTTGGCCGTAAGTTCTCCTCTAAATCCTTTGCTTCCCGAAGGCTTTACATTATAATTTACTTTTGGCTTATATACGCTGTAATATTCGGAATTAGCAAATTTCGGCAAATTTACATCTTTAAGATTTCCCACACCAGTAAGCTTTACTTCAACGCTAACAGGTTTATTTATTTCAAGATCTCCTGGTGTTTTCACAGCAACTTTTGCATCGTATTTACCAACAGCATTCTGGAAATCTGCAGGTGCATTTTCCGGTAGTGGTTTTACATTCAGGCTTACACTGTTCGCCTTAATCTTTGTTGTACTGCCACCTTGTACTACTTTAGCACTAGCAGGAGGAATAATAGCTCTGCCTGCTTCTTCCGGGAACAAAAGATAAATAGCCATTCTCATGGAATATTCTTCTTCATGATCGTTCACCTCACCATTGCTGTCTCCTACTCTGTAGTACCGGATACCTTGTGCAGGTGGAAGCTGAACATCTTCAACGTTATCCAGACTGTTCATATTTCTGCTATATGCAGTTACTACAGCCATTGTAGCCTGATTTACATAGACATCATTATCACTAACATTTGTTCTGATATATACTTCGTTATTATTGCGGACAGGAGGTCTGTTTTCTACATACTTTTCGTTCTTAACAAAAATATCTTTTGCGTCACTTTTATACATTACATTATCTACTCTGGCTAAGGCACTACCAATTTTTAGTGCCCCAGGAACTTTAGGCTTTACAACAACCAAAGCAGAAAATCTCGTTAGAGATACACCTTTGTCATCCAGAAAATACTCCGTATTGGTAGCCGGAAGTGATACATCATACTTTTTAGGATCAAAATATGGTAACTTCATACGGACATCAAGAGAAGATTTGGAGGTAGCAATAAATACAATAGGTATTTCCTGACCAATCTTATAGCTAGGTTTCTCATCCATAACCACGTCGACTTCAACCTGTGCATGAATCTGCAGGCCAGTTAACAGAAATAATATGTAAAGGAACACGCGGTTCATTACCAGTCTTTTTCGTTGCTTATAGGGCTACTGTTTGCTTTTTGATTAAGAATTCTTTTTGATGTATTTTTTTCTTTATCCCCCATCTGACGGAGAATTTCCTTTTCTACATCTTTTGGAAGTTTGTTTTTTCCTTCATTTTTATTTTGATCCTGCCCGTCGCCCTGACCTTTATTCTTTTGGTCATTGCCTCCTTGCTTATCTTTTTTATCGCCCTGATTATTGTCTTGCTGCCCCTGATTACCTTGTTGGTTTTTATTATTCTGGTCATTTCCGCCGCCACCATTCTTCTGCTTTTTCTGTTTATCTTTCAGCATAGCAATTTCATAGTTTTTGCGGAGTGAAGAATCTGCAGGGGATAACTTCAGCGCTTCCTTATAGTATTTTGCAGCCTCTTCATGGTTGTTTTGCTGCATCATAGCATTTCCCTGATTATACAGAGAAGCCATTTTATCATTTGTATTTTTACTTAACTCCGCAGCTTTTTTATATTCAGCATGAGCCTCTTTGTACATCTTTTGTTTGTACAAAGCATTTCCTAAATTATAATGAGCCGTAAAGTCTTGTGGATTCTTTTTTATGGCATCTAAATATTTAGCCGAAGCATCATCGTACTTCTTATTCTCAAAATTTTTATTTCCTTTATAAACTAAAGCATTATAATCCTGAGCATAAAAAATCCCTGTTGCAAATACGAATAATATGAATAAAGTGCTTTTTTTCAACATCTTAATACGCTACAAAATTAGCCTTTTATATGTTAAGATCTCTTTTTGGATTTGTTAAATATATTATAAAAAACAGAATAAACGAAATCCCTAAAAACCACTGATAATAATGGATTGAAGACTGGGAATTGGTTGTAACCTCGGTATCACTTTTTAGCTTATCCAAAGCACTAACCAATTGGTTTGCTGCATTATCGTTGTTTCCGTCTATATAGGTTCCCCCTGTTCCGTTGGACATCTGTACCAGAGCCTGAGTTTCCCGTTTGGAAATTACTGGTTCGCCATAAGGTGTATTTTTATAACCCATTAACTGGCCGTACATGTAGTCAGGAACCGGAGCTCCCTGTTCTGTACCTATTCCGACAGCAGTAATCTTAATATTCTGACTTTTAGCCAAAGCAGCAGCTTCCTTATCATGCCCCTCGTTATCTTCACCATCACTTATTAATACTACGTTTCTACCACTCTTTCCTGTATTCTTATACATTTTAGCTGCTTCCCTCATAGCCACCAGAAAATCAGTCCCCTGCTGCCCGATAATGCTTGTTTCTATGGAATTGATATAAGTTTCAACAGCAGCATAATCCGTAGTCAGTGGCATAATAGATACTGCATTACCTGCAAAAACTACAATGCCAACTCTTTCATCTTTCATTTTCTTCAGCGTCTCCAGAACAATCTTTTTCTCACGACTTAATCTGCTGTCCGGCTGAACATCTTCTGCATTCATAGAGTTAGATACATCCATCAACAAGACTACATTAGCAATCTTATGACTTACTTTCATTTCCTCTTTACCCCCTAACAAGTCTGCAAAAGCAAGGATTAAAAAGGTAAAAGCAAGAATATAAAGAGGAATGAAAACATATTTATACTTGCTTTTAGGAGCAAATAAAATGGTATGAAAACCAGAATCTGCAAACAATTTTCTGCGTTTTTCGCGCCAGCGTATAAAATTAGCGATCAGCAGCCACATCAGTGGCACCAATAGTGACAGAAACAGATAATTATAATTTTCAAAAGTCCAGTCCATTACGTCAAAATTTTATACATTATCCATCTCCATAAAGCATCCAAAAGCAATACGATAAGCGCTATCCACAGAAAATATCTGAAATACTCTTTATAATCATACATTTTGGCCACTTTGATATCTGATTTCTCCAGCTGATTAATCTCTTCATAAATCTGCTGAAGACTTTCATTAGAAGTTGCCCGGAAATATTTACCTCCTGTAACTGAAGCTATATTTTGCAATGCCAGTTCATCGATTTCTACTTTCTGCTCTGTATAAATAAGATCACCAAAAAAAGGATCAATCCCCGTAGGTGTCAGTGCATAACCATTTGTTCCGATTCCGATGGTGTAAACCTTAATATGATTATTTGCAGCCAATTCTGCAGCAATAGCAGGCTCCAGACTATTTTTGATAGTCTGCACTCCATCTGTCATCAGAATGATAATCTTACTTTTTGCTTTACTGTCTTTAAGGTGATTAACCGCAACCGCCAACCCTTCTCCTATTGCTGTACCTGCTGACAATTCATTTGGATTCAGACTTGCAATTTCCTGCTTAACGGCTTCATGGTCTGTCGTAAGCGGTACCTTCAAAAATCCTTCTCCGGCATAAGCCACTAATCCTATTCTATCTCCAGGTCTGTCACCTATAAATTTTTGTGCTATTTTAGACAAAGCACGCAGTCTATCCGGCTCCAAATCCTTAGATAACATACTAAAAGAGACGTCTACCGACAGCATAATATCTATCCCTTTTCCATCATTCTGATCTTGAGCTACCGTAAATGTTCTTGGACGGGCCAGAGCCAATATAATACATGAAAGAATGATATACTTTGTACATTTCAGTATAAAAAATAAGAATCCAATACCAGAAGGACGAGCCATTCCTTCGGTTGTAGGAACTTTAATCCCCTCATTCTTCCCCCTCATAAGATCCCTTATTAAGAGTGGAATAAATAAGAGAAATAAAAGTAAAAGCCACGGGCTTTCAAACTCGAAGTTTAAACCTAAAGGAGCAAAAAGATCAGACATGTTTTCTCAAATTTTCAAATTCTATGTCTTTATAAGACCTTTTCACAAATTCTTTAATATTATTGAAATCAGCTTCCATTTCTGTATGCGAAGGAATAACCTTTGCAAATTTAGCTAAATCTCCACGTTCAAAGACTTCAGCAAGAATTTTTTCATTGGCTTCCGATATTTTGTTCTGTCCCTTCATGTAATCCAACAGGTCATCTGTCAACAACTCCTTTGCCGGGAAGCCATATTGACCGGACAAGAAATTTCTTGTAATATCAATAAGCTCTATATAAAAGCTACGGAAGTCATTATTTTCAATATAATTTTTACTTCTTAGCTTTTCCAGTTCCTGAAGCGTGAAATTGGTTTTTACAGTTGGTGAAGATTTTTTAGCTCTTCCCCATTTAACAAGCATCCAGATCAAAACAATAATCGCAATAACCACTAATGCAATCCATATATAGAATTTATACAGACTCCAGTAATCCTGCCAGCCCAGTTCAACATCCTTATTATTCATAATATCGTTGATCTGTTCACCTTTTTTGGCAGTGTTTATAACTTCTATTTCATAAGGTATTGTCGTCAGTATTTTATCTCCGGCTTTAATTTCGATTGGTGGAATCTTAAACTTCCCTTCTTCAAAAATCTGGAATTTTATAGTTCTTGTATACAGATTAGGGGTACGCTGAATACTATCACTAAGGATTTCGAAATGAAAAGGCAATATCTCATTTTTCGGAGCTGCCTGAACATCCAGTCCCGTAACATTACTAACATTAATCTTAAATTCTCCCTGTTCTCCCAAAACCAGGGTATTGTCGGACAATTGCGAGGAGAGTGTTTGTCCGAAACCTAAAAGGCTAATTGCTATAAAACAGAATAAAAAAATTCTTTTCATCATCAATTTTATCGTGTCTGAAAATAATTATACAATGGCTTGGTATAATCCTGCCCTGTATTGAGTTTCAAGAATACCGAAGCACTTTTATCAAATGCTTCTTCTGTATTTTTAATTTTTTGTTTTTGTTGCTCTGCAAACTGATACCGCCATCTTGCACTGGACGTATTCACCCATTTTTTTTCTCCGGTCTCAGCATCATTTAGTAAAGCATATCCTATATCCGGAATCTGCATATCTTTTTCATCATATATCCCGAAACCCAGAAGCTGATGTTTATTTCCTACAACCCGAAGGCTCTTTACATCAAATTGATCGTTGAAATCTGAAAGAAGAAAAACATAACTCTTCTTTTTAAAAGCTTTCATCAGGTAGCTGAGTGCACCATCCAGATTTGTTGTTGACGGAATATAATCAGCATTCAGAATACTACTGATAATAGCCAATACATGTGGTCTTCCCTTTTTAGGTGGAATAACTTTATAGACCCTATCTGCGAACAGGATAAGCCCTACTTTATCATTATTAGTAACTGCAGAAAATCCTAATGTAGCACAAATTTCGGCTACATATTCTCTTTTCAGCGAGGCATGAGTTCCATAATTCATAGAAGCTGAGATATCAACCATCAGCATTACAGTCAGCTCTCGTTCCTCTTCCATTACTTTTACATAAGGCTCCCGGAAACGTGCTGTTTTATTCCAGTCAATTCTTCGGATATCATCTCCGAACTGGTATTGTCTGACTTCAGAAAAAGTCATCCCCTGCCCTTTGAAAGCGCTGTGATATTGCCCCATGAGCATAGCATCCGTACTTCTCTTAGTCCGGATTTCTATCTGCTTTACTTTTTTTACAATATCTTTTATATCCATTGTTATGCTTCATCCAAAACACTGTCCAGACCTCTTCTGAAGCCTTTAAAAGTGTTTATCTTTTTAATCGCCAGAATTGCTCCTTGTACATAAGGTTCAGCTCCCATACCGGAATCATGGCGAATTGTTAAGCGTTCATCATTTAATCCAAAAATAGATTCTACAGAAATCATATAATTAGGAAGTCTTACTGAATGAACTCTGACTCCGTTTATTTTTTCACCTCTTGTCTTGGCATAACCAATTACATCTTCATCTTTTATCATATCAGTAGAGGTTTGTACTTCCGATATTTTCTTTGCCAATTCCAAAGTCGTTCCACTTGGAGCATCCGGCTTTGAGTGGCTGGCATAATCTATAATTTCGAAATTAGGAATATACTTTGCTGCCATTACTGAAAATTTCTGCAGCAACACAGCTGTAATTGCAAAATTTCCAACCGCTAAAACCGAAACTCCATATTGATTCGCCAACACTTCAATTTCTGCATAGTCACTATCCGACAATCCGGATGTTCCTACAATAACATCTTTTCCGGCTTTTATAGCCTGTGTAATGTTATGTTTGGCAATCGTTGGTTTAGTAAATTCAAAAAGAACATCAAAAGAAGGCCCTTCCAGAGCTTCTTCGATATCTTTGAAAACCGGAATTTCGGGAGTTGTAACATCAAGAATATCCGCAAGGTTACTCCCTGCATTACTTCTGGACATTCCTGCAACCAAAGTAATATCCGATTCCTTCAATACTCCTTTACTAAGTGCCGAACCTGCCCAGCCTGTTGCTCCGGCAATACATATCTTTATACTCATTTTATAAAATAATTAGGGAGCCTGTACTTTAGACAAAACAGCATCAATAATTTTCTCAGCCGTCATTTCTTCAGCTTCAGCCTCAAAACTTAATCCTATTCTGTGGCGTAATACATCCTTCGATATTTCTTTCACATCTTCCGGAATAACAAATGCACGCCCTCTGATAAATGCTAATGCTCTGGAAGCAATTGCTAGGTTGATAGATGCCCTTGGTGATGCTCCGAAAGTAATGTAGTTTTTAAGATCTGATAATCCATATTGCTCTGGATAACGAGTTGCAAAAACCATATCCAGAATGTATTTTTCTATCTTCTCGTCCAAATAGATTTTGTTGATAAGTTCTTTAGCCTCAACAATCTGTTCCAACGATATAATAGGATTAATTTGCGGGATATCCGATGTAGAAACCATACGCATTACTTTACGCTCATCTTCAAATGTAGGATAGTCTATACTGCACTTCATCATAAAACGGTCGGACTGCGCTTCTGGCAACAGATAGGTACCTTCCTGATCAATCGGGTTTTGGGTAGCCAATACCAAAAATGGTTTTGGTAACTTCATTGTTGTATCTCCTATCGTTACTTGCTTTTCCTGCATTACTTCCAATAATGCTGACTGTACTTTTGCAGGTGCACGGTTAATCTCATCAGCCAGCACAAAATTTGCAAATACAGGTCCTTTTTTAATTGAAAAGTCGTTATCTTTTACATTATAGATCATTGTCCCTACTACATCTGCAGGTAACAAGTCCGGTGTAAACTGAATTCTGGAGTACTGCCCCTGCACAGCATCGGCCAGTGTTTTTATCGCCAACGTCTTTGCCAGTCCCGGAACTCCTTCCAACAAAACGTGTCCGTTTCCTAAAAGTCCTATAAGGAGTCTATCGATCATATATTCCTGACCTATAATAACTTTATTGACTTCTGACTTCAAAAGAGAGAAAAAATAATTCTTCTCTTTCACCTTTTCCATTAAAATTTTAATATCCTCTGCTTGATTATATTCTGACATAGACTTAAATTCAATTTTAGTGGGTAAATTTCTGCAAAAACATTGCAAAAACCACCATAATTAAACGTTATTTATCGTTAAAGTTTGTTAAAGTTAGGCTTTTAAAATTAGGCAATTTGCACGATTTAGATTACTTTTGGAGCAAATTAATCTGAATAAATAGTGAATAACCTTTTCAAAGCACATCGCGTTATTAGAAAAAACCTTGCCGATGTCCTTCAGAAAACCAGCCACCAGGATTTGATGATGATTCCCGATGGCTTTAATAACAATATCTATTGGAATATTGCGCATTGTGTGGCAACACAACAGTTATTAATATACTACCTGAGCGGAAATCCTTTCAGAATAGATAAATACTGGATTGAAACTTATAAAAAAGGAACATTACCAAATCTGGATGTATCGCAGGAGGAAATAGAAGATCTTAATTTTCTGCTTTCGGAAACTTCAAGAATTATGGCAAATGACTATGACGAAAATTTCTTTCTGGATTACACACATTACTCCACAAGCCTGGGAATGGATCTTAAAAATATTGAGGATGCAGTACTCTTCAATAATATACATGAAGGCCAGCATCTTGGATATATAATGGCACAGAAAAGAGCTATTATAGGAGAAATGTATTAACATAAAAATTTGAACCGAGATAGAATTTAACCACATAGAAACATAGGTTATGTTGACAAAAAAATATTTGGACGATTTAACTTATGAAATAATAGGATGTGCTATCGAAGTTCACAAAGTATTAGGCAGAGGCCTGTTGGAAAGCATTTATCATCAATGCTTAATAGAAGAGTTGAAACATAGGACAATAAATTTTCTCACAGAGATGAAAGTTCCTATAACATACAGAGGAAAACAGTTGGATGTAGATTTTAGATGTGACTTGTTTGTAGAGCAGTGTATCGTAGTTGAATTAAAATCGGTACAGGAAATAATACCTACATTTGAGGCACAACTTTTGACCTATATGAAATTATTGCAAAGCCCGAAAGGGCTTCTTATTAATTTCAATTGCCTGAACATTTTCAGAGAAGGGCAAAAGACATTTGTTAATGAGTATTTTAGTTTATTACCAGACCGTTAAAGGCTATGTTCCTATGTGGTTAAAAAAATAAAAAAGTTCCATTAATTGGGAACATATAGATTTAAAAGAATATTGAATGCAAGAAAATAAAGATAAAAAAGACGATTTCATATTTGGGCTAAGACCTGTAATAGAAGCAATAGAAGCAGGCAAAACTGTAGACAAAGTATTTGTACAAAATGGATTACAGGGGCCTATCGTTGCCGATCTAAAAAAACTTTTAGCTCAGCATAACCTACGTGCTAATTATGTTCCTGTGGAAAAACTAAACCGTTTTACCCGGAAAAATCACCAGGGTGTTGTTGCATTTATATCAGATATTCCGTTTTATAAAATAGAAGATGTTTTGCCACAGCTTTTTGAAGAAGGCAAAACGCCTTTCATTCTGATACTGGATCGTCTAACCGATGTAAGAAACTTTGGTGCGATAAGCCGTACTGCAGAATGTGTAGGCGTAGATGCTATCATTATTCCGGAAAAAGGAGCTGCACCTATTAATTCGGATGCTATTAAAACTTCAGCAGGGGCTCTTTATAATCTGAAAATTTGCAAAGAGAAAAACCTTGCTCATGCAGTAGATTTCCTTCAGCAGTCGGGTATCAAAGTTTTTGCAGCTACAGAGAAAGCTCAGAAGCTTATTTATGAAGAAAACTTTACAGAACCTGTCTGTATTGTTATGGGGAATGAAGAAACAGGAATCTCCAAAGAGGTCCTTCATCATGCGGATGAAAAAATAAAACTACCTATTGAGGGAAAAACACAATCGCTTAATGTATCTGTCGCATGTGGTGCTATTCTATATGAAGCCGTAAGACAGAGAATTATCAATCACTAAAAACTACAAAGAAATGAAGAAAGTATTAGCTTTTGCAGCAATAAGTTTATCGCTAATTGCATGTAAAAAGGAAGGAAAAACGACTGAAACTAAAACCGAGGGGAGTAAAACGGAAACAACAACTGAAACTTCACCAGAAGTAAAAGCAGAGGTAAAGCCTGCTATTTCTGATTCTGCCGGCGTTTATACCCTTAAATATAAATTAGAGAAAGGAAAAGCTTATCCTTTTGTTTTGTCACAAAAAGATGTTCAGAGCATGACAATGGGTGACAAAACTCAATCTAATACCAATGAGACTACGGATGATATGACTTTCACAGTAACAAACTTCGACAAAGGAGTTTATGATATGGATGTACATTTTATCTCTAAAAAACAAACAGGATCGGTTCAGGGACAGACACTTAGCGTTGACACAAACGGAGCTGAGCCCAAAAATGAAAATCTGAAAATCTTTTGGAAAGTAAATAAAGCTCTAATGGGGAACACTCTGAAAATGAAAATGAGTGAAACCGGAAAAATTATTTCTTTCGAAGGATTCGAGCCTATTTATGCTAAAGTGAATACTGCAGTAAACAGTGCTGTAAAAGATGCTAACCAGCGTAAAGCACTGAATGAAGGATTTAAGCAAGGGTTTAATCAGGAAGCTTTGAAAGCACAATTCAAAACCAATATCAACCTTTTCCCTGAAAAAGGGTTAAAAGTTGGTCAGAGCTTTACTGAAAGCAATAACCTAAGCCCGGACGGAAAACTAAAAAGCTCCACAACTTTTACTTTAGCAAAAGTAGAAAATGGTGTAGCTGAAATTACTGTACAAGGCGGAATTCCTAAAAAGACAGATAAGCAGTCTCAAAACGGTGTTACCCAAACAATCAGTCTTCAGGGAATACAAAACGGATCTTTGAAGCTTGATACTCAAACCGGATGGATGAAATCATCTGCTCTTACAATGACCTCTACCCAATCGCAAACTTTAAGCGACGGAAAACAAACGCAATCTGCAACGCAGAAAAATGTTTCAACAACTAAAATAAACCCTTAAGCAAAAAGCAATGTTCAAATATTTGTTTGAATTCATTCTAATTGTAATCATCATTTTCTTTGTATGGAATATCCTGAAAAGAATATTTTTTCAGCCATTTTATCAGGGGATGACCGGACAACAAGCGTCCGAAAAACAAAAAAAACAAGAAGACCAGTCTCAGCAAAAGAATAAACAAAATCTTAACTGGGATGCAGAAACTGTAGAATACGAAGAAATTAAAGATGAAACACGCAAATAATTTATAGCAGATAGATTATAAGTGTTCTATTAAACAAAGAATCAGTGGCAAAGCCATAAACAAAAATATACGAATGAAAATAAGCAACAGGAATAGTATTTTTATTGGTATCAGCCTAGTGTTATTTATACTGATGGCTGTATTCTATGCCAATCCTATTTTAACAGGTAAAGAGCTTATCCAGCCTGATATTGTTCACTACAGAGGTGGTGCACAGGAAATGCTGGAATACCGTGCTAAAACAGGCAACGAAACCTACTGGAGTGATGCTATGTTTGGAGGTATGCCTACCTATCAGACAGGTGCAAAGTTCAGTGGAGACATCGTAAAAAAAGTAGATGATCTACTGATGTTCCTTCCAAAGCCTGCCAATTATCTGTTTCTGCTTTTTTCAGGCTTTTTCTTTTTGGGAATGGTTGCACTGCGCAACTGGAAGTATGCTCTTCTGGGGGCTACATTCTTTGGACTTTCTACGTATTTCTGTATTATTATAGCTGCAGGGCATAATGGTAAGGTACATACAATAGCCTACTTTGCGCCTTTAGTAGCCTCTATTCTTCTGGTCTATATCCGAAGAAATTACTTCTGGGGATTTGTAGCCACTACATTGTTTATGGCTTTACAAATCATGGCCAATCACCCGCAGATGACCTATTATCTTTTTATTGCTCTGGGTTTCTTTTTCCTTTCGGAACTCCTTCGCGCTATTCTGAAGACTAAGGACTATAAACATTTCTTTATCTCCACAGCTGTTGTGGGCATTGCAATGGTATTAGGCTTAGGGATGAACAGCCAGAGGATGCTGTCCAATGCTGAATACGTTAAAGAGACTGTTCGTGGGAAGCAAATTCTAAAATCTTCCGGCGGGCAGAAAGATGTACAGGGTATGGACAAAGAGAGCATTACCATGTGGAGCTACGGAGTTACTGAAACGTTAAACCTGTTTATCCCAAGATTAATGGGTGGTGCTAGCCAGGAAGAAGGAAGTGATAAAATGACCGAAAAACTTCAGCAACTGGTACAGGAAAACGCAACCTCTCAGGAAGAAGTTAATAATATGATGAAAGGTCTTACCGGAAGTCTTACTTACTGGGGAGATCAACCAGGAACTTCAGGTCCTGCATATCAGGGTGCTGTTGTGGTATTTTTGGCTATACTAGGTTTTTTCTTTGCATGGCCTAAATACAGATGGTGGATTCTCGGCGCATCAGTGCTGACCATTATGTTGGCATGGGGAAGCAACTTTATGCCGCTAACAGATTTCTTTATAGACAATGTACCGGTATATAATAAATTCAGAGCCCCGTCTTCAATTCTGGTTGTAGTAGAACTACTTTTCCCTTTTATTGCTATTATCGGGCTATACCGTTTCTTTACAGATGAAAAGTTAACAGCTGAATATAAACAGAAAGTTCTTACCTACACTACAGGAAGTGTTGTCGGGATCACATTAATTTTAATTCTTTTTGGTAAAACTATTCTTGGTTTCCATACAGATTTAGAAGGACAGTATTTACCATCTTATCTTCTGGATTATTTAGTTGGTGAAAGATATTCCATGTTCCGTACCGATGCTATAAAAGCAATATTATATGTATTGATTACAGCTGGGGCAATGTTTATGGTAATGAAACAAAAACTGAATCAGAATATCGCATTAATTATTATCGGTGTGATAAGTTTATTTGACCTTTGGACAGTAAACAAGCGCTACCTGAACAACGATAATTTTGCGGATAAAATGTTCGCAAGAAATCCATTTATTACTGAAGCTTCTGAAAGCTATCTGGCAAAATCCAATGGTAATTCTTATATCGAAGGTCTCTTACAACAAGCTCCTGTTAATCAGGCTCTGGAAAGCATTTCTAAAGCAGATAAAAGTCATTACAGAGTTTTCAATACACTACTAGGACCATTCAATGAAACCAATACTTCATACTTCGTAAGTTCTGTAGGTGGCTATAGTGCCGCAAAACTTAGACGTTACGACGACCTTATCAACAAGTATTTCAATGGTGGTGGAGATCCAAATATTCTGAATATGCTTAATACCAAATATGTATTAGTGGCAGATAAAACAGGAATACAACCAAAGGAAAACCCTTTTGCAAACGGACCTGCATGGTTTGTAAGTGAAGTAAAAATAGCGGGTACTCCAAACGAAGAAATTGATCTTATTTCTAAAGTTGATAATAAAAAGGTGGCTGTTGTCGGAAAAGAAGATGAGAAGTATCTTAACGGAAAAACTCTTCAGGCTGATCCTGCTGCAAAGATTGCGGTTAAAACATACCAGCCAAACGAGATCGTATATCAAACCTCATCTGCAACTCCTCAATTAGCAGTAATGTCTGAGATCTATTATCCACATGGATGGAAATTCTATATCGACGGAAAGGAAACTGACTATATAAAAGCAGATTATCTTCTACGTGCAGTTCATGTTCCTGCCGGAAAGCATGAGATTAGAATGGCTTTTGAACCGGAAGTTATCCAGAAAGGAAAAACTATTTCACTGGCCTCAGCAGGTCTATTCATTTTATTAGCTGCATTAGGTTTTTGGTTTTATCAGCGTAAAGAACAACAAACTACGAAAAGTGAAAAATAAACCATTATAGGTATATTTAAATTTTAATAAACCACATAGATACATAGTCAGGTTATTGGATAAATGAAAGTCTGCATAGAAAATGAATTTTACACATTAGCTATGTACTCTAAATTAGTGTCTGGGAAACCTTCATTTACATTATAAAAACTATGTTTCTATGTGGTTAATAAATTCAGGCTCTGAGTATATACTTTTTATTTTGCCACCTATGCGGTTAAAATTATGAAGCAGAAAAAAATTCTTATCATTACTTATTACTGGCCTCCTGCTGGTGGACCTGGTGTACAGCGTTGGCTAAAGTTTGCCAAATATCTTCCGGAGAACAAGTGGGAGCCCATTATTTATACACCGGAGAATCCGTCTTATCCTTTACTGGACGAAAGTCTGGTAAAAGATGTTCCAAAGAATATACAGATCATACAGAACAAAATCTGGGAGCCTTATCAGCTTGCTGAAAAGCTGAATAAGAAGAATAAAAAATTTAAAGCAGGACAATTCGATGTAGGAAAAAACCAGTCGTGGAAATCTAAGCTTTCTATTTTTGTTCGTGGTAATTTCTTTATTCCGGATGCCCGAAAATTTTGGGTTAACCCATCAATTTCTTTTCTGAAAAAATACCTTGAAGCCAATCCTGTAGATGTTATTGTAACGACAGGCCCTCCTCATAGTCTTCACTTGATAGGAAAAGGTCTGAAAAAATACTTTCCGGCTATTAAATGGATTGCAGACTTTCGTGATCCCTGGACGGAAATTTCATATTACAAACACCTGAAACTGACTTCATGGGCAGATCAGAAGCACCGAAAGCTGGAAAAAGAAGTTTTTCAGAATGCTGATATTACTTTGGCTACCAGCTATGGCGATGCTGAAAACTTTAGAAAAGCTGGTGCTAACTCTGCTTGTATTACTAATGGATTTGATAAAGAAGAGTTCAATAAAAAGTCCGTTAAAAATTCAAAGTTCACACTGTCATATATCGGTGTTTTGGAACAGCTAAGAAATCCTGAAAATCTATGGAAGGTTTTATCCGATATCGTTCAGGAAGATTCTGATTTTGCACAAAATTTTGAACTCCGATTTGTAGGACGTGTGGATGATATTATATTAGAAAATCTACAAAGTTCTCCCTTAAAAGATAACCTGAACCTTGTTGGATATATTCCGCATGAACAATCCGTAAAGGAAATGGAAAATGCAGATATGTTGCTTATTACTAATTTCCCAAAACAAGAATCAGCCGGAATTATTCCGGGGAAAATATTTGAATACCTGGCTACACAAAATCCTATTCTCTCTGTAGGACCGGAAAAGGCAGATGTCGAAAAAATCCTGAATGAAACTAAAGCAGGTGATCACTTTACCTACCAGGATCATGAAGCTATAAGATCATTTGTTCTCCAAAATTATAACAACTGGAGGAATAATACTGTTAATCAGAATTCTGAAAACCTGATGCAGTTTTCAAGAAGAAATCTTACAACAAATCTGGCCAGCCTTCTGAATTCAATAGTTTAATAGAATAGCCTGAAATCTTTGGATTGAAAAGTTTATAAAATAAATAGACAGACTTGTCTGTTCATTTTATTTAAACTACATTTGTTGTACAAAATGATAAGATATGAATTCACCTCGTGAACGGATTCTGGATACAGCAACAATATTATTTCACCAACAGGGATATAATAGTACAGGAATTAACCAGATTATCAGCGAAGCAAAGGTTGCAAAGGCAAGTTTTTATCAGCATTTTAAATCCAAGGACGATCTCTGCGCTGCATTTTTAAACAGCCGCCACGATTATTGGTTTGGTGAGCTACAAAAGTTTGTTTCAAAATCTTCGGAGCCTAAGCAAAAAATTTTATCAACATTCGATTTTTTAATAGCAATGAATGAAAAGGAGAACTTCAGAGGATGCAGCTTTCTCAATCTATTGTCGGAGATCCCTACAGACAAAGCAGCTATTTTACAAATAATCCAGAATCATAAACAGGATCTCCGGGATTTTTTCAGAGATCAGCTTGATGATAAAATAAAGACAGATCACATCTACCTCTTGTTTGAAAGTTCTATTATAGAAAGTCAGCTATTTCGTTCCAATGAATTGATCAAAACTTCACAAAATATAATTGATAACCTTATCTAAAATATACACAATGGAAAAGAAAATACCTGTACCGCCATTTACATTGGAAACAGCGAAACAAAAAATACAAATGGCAGAGGATGCATGGAATTCACAAGATCCTGAAAAAGTATCATTCGCCTATACTCCGGATAGTGAGTGGAGAAACAGACATTTGTTTATAAACGGCCGAAAAGAAATTGTACAGTTCCTTACTCAGAAATGGGAAAATGAACTGGATTATAAACTGAAAAAAGAATATTGGGCTCATACAGAAGACCGGATCGCTGTAAGATTTGAATACGAATACAGAAATAAAGAAGGGAAATGGTTTCGTGCCTATGGAAATGAGAATTGGGAGTTTGATGAAAACGGACTGATGAAGAAAAGATATGCAAGCATAAACGATATGGAAATATCAGCTGAAGAAAGATATTTGTAATTCTGGTAAAATACTTTCATAAATACTAAGAGCCTGCTTAAATTTTATTGTTAATACTCTTCGATAGTTCGTCAAGCTCACTATAGACTTAACTCAGAGTGACATTGCTCGTCCAATATATCTTCCTCTTAGAAGTGTCAGGCTGAGTTTATAGTGAGCTTGACGAACTATCGAAATCTAATATTTTTTAATCAAAATTTAAACAGGCTCTAAAAACATACACCCCGCAGATTTTCATCTGCGGGGTGCTTTTCAAGTACCCGAAAAGTAATTGATTCCTTGCCAAGGCGGTTTTATCTATAAATGAATATATCCTATTTTTTAGTTTGTAACTACCGGAGCAGTAATAGGTGTATTACTTTTTGCAATTACAAAACTGGAAATTGCATAAAAAGCATCTCCATTGGTTCCGTTATTTATCCAGTTCTGGAACTTATATTCATAACTGAAAGTACCACCCAATAATGAGTTATTCAATACATCTATACGTGTTGGTACTGCCATTCCCGGACACCACCCTGCTCTGTCAGGAGCCCAATTTCCCGGACTCTGATTATTAATAGGATTGGCTGAACATCCTAAAGCACCCAACTGATGCTGGAAAGTATTTGCGTTATTTATCGCTATAGTATGCGTTCTGAAGCACCATTCTGCACAGCCTCTGCTACCCGCATCATATGGTTTGGCATGTCCCCATCCGGAAATAGTAGTTCTAAGATAAGCTTTTTCCGTGTTTGTCGGTAACTGAATATTCTTTTTCAGAGCCAGTGTATGTGCCTTACCATAAGGAACACCATCAATGGATGATTTGTTATATTGGATTACAGGTACTACTGCCGAATATTTATAATCCGGTGTACCATATACAATATCAAAGTCTACACTGTATTCTCTTCCTTTGGCAAGCCATGTCTCTGTATAAATTTTAAGTTCTGTATTTCCGGACAGTAAAGATTTGAAATCGGTAACATCAATTTCCAGTCCACGAGGTAATTTTTCCGTACCCACCCAATATGGAGTAATAAAGCGTCCTATTTCATACCATTCTCCTGTTGTTTTATTTTTTACATAAACATTGGCATAACGATCCCATTCATCACAAGTCTTGTTAGGACATTCATTTTTAATAAACATCTTAATCGTCTTTATTATTGTTACATCAGCCGGAAATGTAAAGGTTCCTTCGGCACTTTGGGATAGTCCTTCGCCAAAGGCATTTTTTACTTTGTCGAATGTTTTAATATTTACAGTGTTATCCGATTGGGCATTTACTGCATTAAGAGCTAAGCGATCTTCTATTACAGGTGTGGCGCTGTCTATACCTTTACACGAAACGATACCTGCCATTAAGTAGGCAGATATACTAAAAATTAGTAGTTTTCTCATAATTTATTGCGATTTGTTATACGAATATAGTGTATTTATTTAAGAAATGGTTTTAAAAGTCAAATTAAACCCCGATTTATTAACAAAGATTCATTTTTAATCAAATTATAAAATCTTTACAATACTCAGTACAGATCTTCCATTTTTATTACTTTTAGTTAAATATATATGGATGAAAAATTACCTGATCATTTTTGTACTACTAAGTTCTTTTGTTTTTGCACAAAAAGTACCGCAGGATTTATCTGATTTCCGAAAGATTTTCGACCAGCAACTCAAAACATGGAAAGCCTCTATTCCGGGGTTTTCTGTTCAAAATTTCAAAGCACATAATAATTTCGGATTTGATAATATTTCTCAGGAAGATCAGCCTGTCAGAGAATTTACTGCATTCGTAAAAAACTATAAGAACCTGCTGATTTTCTCTCCGGATAAAAAACATTTTATCGATTTGTACAGTTCCTCTGTCTATTATGATGAAAAGAAAAAGAAATATATAGCAGCATACGACATAGACTCGCAGGTAGACCTTGGGGATATGCAAAATCACAAAAGTTCCCGGATCTACTTTATGGGATCCTCGGCATGGATAGAGGATGCTGTATGGATAGACAACGATCGTTTTATTCTCGCAGGTATCCATTCGGACGAGCAATCACAACGTATTCCATATATTATAATAGGGAGTATAAAGGACAAATCTCTTCAGGCTTATCATTGTACAGGTAAGGCTTGTATACAGACTATAGGATATAAAGCTGCAAATATTGGAAAAATAAAAATTGAAGACGACTAATCTCATTCCTCAAAAACCATATAATTTCCTTATTTTTGCTCGGAAATAAATTTAATTATGACTAAGAGTATTGATGAATTAAGCAACATCGCTACACAAATCCGCCGAGATATTGTACGTATGGTTCATGCTGTAAACAGTGGTCACCCTGGAGGTTCTTTAGGTTGTACTGAGTTTTTTACTGCATTATACGGTAAAGTGATGAACTACAAGTTACCATTTACTATGGAAGGGAAAGGAGAAGATCTTTTCTTTTTGTCCAACGGACATATTTCTCCTGTATATTATAGTACACTAGCAAGATTCGACTTCTTCCCTGTTGAAGAGCTGAATACTTTCAGAAAATTAAATTCAAGATTACAGGGCCACCCTACAACTCATGAAGGTTTACCTGGTATCAGAATCGCTTCCGGTTCATTAGGACAGGGACTTTCTGTAGCTATCGGTGCTGCACAGGGTAAGAAATTAGATGGTGATAAAGCTCTTGTTTATACATTACACGGAGATGGTGAGCTTCAGGAAGGACAGGTATGGGAAGCTTTCATGTATGCTGCTGCTAAGAAAGTAGATAATATTATTGCTACAATAGATTATAACGGAAGACAAATTGATGGTGATACAGATGATGTATTAAGCCTTGGTAATCTTCACGCTAAGTTAGAAGCTTTCGGATGGGAAGTTCTGGAAGAGAAAAACGGTAACAACCTGGAGTCAGTAATCGGAATCCTGGGCAGAGCAAAAGAAGAAACAGGAAAAGGAAAACCTGTTGTTATTCTTTTACACACAGAAATGGGTGCCGGAGTAGACTATATGATGGGATCGCACGCATGGCATGGAAAAGCTCCTAATGATGAGCAACTAGCCAAAGCTTTGGATCAGTTACAATTAGACGAGGTAGCAGACTATTAATTCTTCAAAACAAAAAAATGAAATTCACCTATACAGAAAAAAAAGATACACGTTCAGGCTTTGGAGCAGGGCTTGCTGAACTTGCAGATAAAAACCCAAATGTAGTTGCTTTATGCGCTGACCTTATCGGCTCTCTGAAGATGGAAAAATTCATCGAGAAAGCTCCGGAAAGATTTTTCCAGATAGGTATTGCCGAGGCTAACATGATGGGTATTGCAGCTGGTTTAACAATTAACGGAAAAATTCCTTTTACCGGAACTTTCGCTAACTTCTCTACATCCAGAGTATATGATCAAATCCGTCAGTCTATTGCATACTCCGGAAAAAATGTAAAAATCTGTGCTTCGCATGCTGGTCTTACATTAGGAGAAGATGGTGCTACTCACCAGGTTTTAGAAGACATCGGGATGATGAAAATGTTACCAGGTATGGTAGTAATCAACCCATGTGACTACAACCAGACAAAGGCTGCAACTATTGCTATTGCTGATTATGAAGGTCCTGTATACCTTCGTTTCGGTAGACCAACTGTTCCGGTATTCATTCCGGAAGATATGCCTTTCGAAATTGGTAAAGGAATTCTTCTACAGGAAGGTAAAGATGTAACTATCGTAGCTACAGGTCACCTTGTATGGGAATCTCTTGTTGCTGCTGACGAATTAGAGAAAGAAGGTATTTCTTGTGAGGTAATCAATATTCACACAATTAAACCTTTAGATGAAGAAATCATCCTGAAGTCAGTAGAAAAAACAGGTAAACTTGTTACTGCTGAAGAGCACAACTACCTTGGAGGTTTAGGAGAGTCTGTTGCAGGTATGCTTGCAAGAAGAAGACCTACTCCACAAGAGTTTGTTGCTGTAAACGATAGCTTCGGAGAATCTGCAACACCTGCAGAACTAATGAAGAAATATAAAATTGATTCTGAAGCTGTAAAAGAAGCTGTAAAAAGAATTCTGAACAGATAATCAAAATCTTATAAATACTAAAAGGCCGGATATTTTCCGGCCTTTTTTGTGAAGCAGGATTAACTTATTCAACCTTGTCAAAGAAAGTATAACATCAAGCATTAACTTTGAAAAGATTTTTTGGTTAAACCAGTTATCACACTGCTTATAGTGCAGATTAATCTTCAACGTCAAATATTTCTTTAAACTTAATATTCTCCGAAGAGTTTCCTACACTTATACGAAATTCTCCTGGCTCTACAACCCACTCCATTTTATCATTAAGCAGCTGCATGTGTTCTTTGTTGAGAGTAAATTGTACTTCCTTTGTTTCTCCTGGCTCCAGAGTTACTCTCTCAAATCCTCTAAGATCCATTTCGTAGGTTGTAACTGAAGATACCAAATCCGAAAGGTACAATTGTACAACTTCATCTCCCTTTACTTTACCAGTATTGGTTACTTTTAGTTTCACATGCAATTCATCCCCGGCTTTTATTTTTTTTGAAGATAGAGAAAAGTCGGTAAACTCAAAATTGGTATAGCTAAGACCATAACCAAACGGATATAAAAATCCTGTAACTCTGCTGCTACCCGAGCCATTTGGCCCGGTACCGGGCTGCCCTGCCTGTGCCGCAGGCTTCGTTGGAAAATTCATTTCTAACTGACCAATCGATTTAGGGAAAGATATGGACAATTTTCCACCGGGATTGTTTTCACCAAACAAAGTTTCTGCAACTATTTTCCCGCTTTGCGGTCCCAGAAACCACGTTTCCAAAATGGTGGGCAGGTACTTGTTTTCCCAGTTTATAGTAAGAGGTCTTCCGTTCACAAGAACCAAAACTATAGGTTTCCCTGTTTTATATAATTGCTGTAGAAAGTAAGTCTGTTTTCCCGGAAGATTCAAGCTGCTTCGCGATCTGCTCTCACCAACTTCTCTTTCACTTTCCCCCATTACAGCTACTATAACATCTGATTTTTCCGCCATACTTATTGTTTTGGCTATTTCAGACTTTTCTTTTTCTGTAGGTTCAACAGGAATAATTTCTGTTTCTGGCCATCCTTCGTCAATAACGTCTACGCCTTTGGTATACGAAGTATTGATATGATGAAGTGAAGCATAATCCTCAATTCCCTTCCGAATTGTCATCACAGGATTATTAGATGGTCCGTAACGGCTCGTGGTGTAATTCACTCCATCTGCCAATGGACCCGTAATCAAAATATTTTTTATTTTTCCTGCATCAAAAGGTAATGTTTGCTTTTCATTTTTAAGTAAGACAACAGAACGACGGTTAACATCTACAGAAAGCGCCTCATCCTCATTTGTATGCACTTTACGATCGGCTTCTTTAGCAAAGCTCCGGATAGGCTCATCAAATAAGCCCAGTTTAAACTTTGTTTTTAGGACAGCCCTTACCCTTTCATTTAGTACTTCTTCTTTTATTTTCCCAGATTTCAGAGCATCCATAAGTGGTGTGATGTATTCTTTTGGCTGTGAAAAATTAGTCCGGACATCCAGTCCTGCTTCCAGTGCTTTCTGAATACCCTCTTCATAGTCTTTTGCTACATGGTGTTTACTATGTAAAAATTCCAATGCATCACTGTCTGATACTACATAACCATCGAATCCATATTCTTTGCGCAGCAGATCTGTTAAAAAATATTTGCTGCTAATTAATGGTACACCGTCATAATCGTTATAGCTCGCCATTACTCCCAACGGATGTTCTTTACGAATCACTTCTTTAAACGGATAGAGATACATTGTATGCATTTCTCTGGGCGCTACATGCGGGTCAGTTCTGGCAAGGCCATCTCTTCCGCCTTTGGGTACAGAATAAACAGCATAATGCTTGAGCGTAGAGGCCACTCCATTTTGCTGAATTCCCTTTACCATACGTTTTCCATATTCCCCTATCATAAACGGATCCTCGCCGTAAGTCTCTACAACCCTGCCCCAGCGCGGATCTCTTGAAATATCTAATATAGGAGCATATACATTTGTATATCCCAGATAATAAGCTTCTTTTCCTATAGTATTTCCGATTCTTCCGACCAGATCTTTATCCCATGTACTCCCGATATTAATAGGTGCGGGAAATGGCGTCGCTCTGTCATGAGTGAGACCGTGTATACCTTCGTTGGTAAAATCAACAGGAATTCCGAGTCTCGTTTCTTCTATAAACCATTTTTGGATATTATTGAGTGCCTCGGTATGGTTACTGTAAGGATAAGAATATTTTGTAACAGCGCTTTTGTGATAAGGAAGGCTGTTTAGCATTTCATCGATATTAGCAAGCCCATGCACCCAGATTTCATTTTTCCATTGAGGTGTTGGCTGCTCATCTTTTAAAATTCTTCCGTATCCGTAGAGGGTTACCGTCTGGTTGGCTTTTTCCTGCAGGGTCATTTGGGAAAGCAGGTTTTCAACTCTTTTATCGATAGGAGCTTTTCTGTCTTCAAAGATATCCTTCTTCCCGTTTTTGTTAAAGTCTATCCAGTCTTTATGATAAACTTTCAACTTTTGTGCTAAGCCTAAAAAGGACACTGCCAGCAAAGGTAGTGTCAATATGCTTTTATTGATATTCATGTTATTAGTTTTCACAAAGTTATACAAGTTTCCATAAAAAAATGATTTTACTTTCGTAAAATCATTTTTCATTCTCAACTACTATTCCTACTAGTTTCAATATAGGAAATAGTATATTTTCTAAGTATTCGTCTTCTATTTTTTGCGAGGATTTTGAATTGGAAAAGTAATTACTTACTCTGTAATTCTTTATAAATTGCTTTTTCTTTTTCCCGATTGCATAACAATAACCTCCACTTTCATCTTTTACAAAATAAGTCATTTCATCGAAATTCATAATCTTCCTGTTGATAATATTTTTTCGGTAAATACTCTTTTCAGATTTATAAAAAATGTATTTTACAGGAATTCTGAATATTAAGCCGAAGACAAAATAGACCATATAAAGTACCCATACTATAAGAGCTATAAGAAAATTATCCCGCGACATATAATCCATACAAAGATAGATAACAGGGGCAGCAACAATTCCAAGCACCAGCCACCATACTAAAGTGCGAAGAAAATTGTAATTGGGCATAAAGCTGATTTCGCTGCCATTTTCCCTAAACTGATATCTGTCGAATACATTCATTGTACTTACGCCTTACTTTTCATAATATCTTCTGTCTCATTAAGCAAGCGCTCAATAGCTCTTGTAGTCACTGCCTGACCAACAGTGAGTACTTTCTCTTTCCCATCCACTTGGAAATAAGCTGCCAATATGAGGTTAGTTGTAATAAGTCCCATATATTTGGTATGAATCACTTCGAAGGTTATAAAATCTGCAATAGGATAAGTCTTCTCAGGAATAAAGATTCCATGTTTTCCAGTAACCGTTAATTGGTCCATATCGATTATAAACTTTTTGATGAAAAAATTGATAATGATAAAAACTGCAACAGCTGCAATAGCAAGCCCTAGTATTGCTGAAACATTATAAGACATTACTGCTATTATAAAGAAAAGAAGAGCCACTATAAACATCAATACGGGTTGGTTTTTGAAAATATACC
Organism: Elizabethkingia occulta; assembly: GCF_002023715.1. Taxonomy (GTDB): domain Bacteria; phylum Bacteroidota; class Bacteroidia; order Flavobacteriales; family Weeksellaceae; genus Elizabethkingia; species Elizabethkingia occulta. The sequence continues at coordinate 41,295 of NZ_MAHX01000007.1, read as the reverse complement.
GATTACCTTCTTTTTTATAGAATTTATACATGATATTTTTATCTGTTTTTTTTAATAGATTATTAACCCCGGAACTATAAGAACTAATGCCGTAATCATTGGTAGTAAGTCTCCATAAGTAAAAATCCATTTTGTTTCTTCAGAAGGACCAATTTTCACCACGACAGTGATACAGAAGCCTATAATGATAAGTATAATGCCTAATATTTTCATCTTTTATTTATTATATGTGATTGATTTAATCCACAAAATAATTATACCGGCCGAGTACATTTTTAGCTTCTCTTTCCAGATCGTCCAGGTCACTCATCAACTGCTCATTATTTTCATTCATGCTGCGTTGTACAATTCGCATTTTCCCCAAAAAAGTATTTACAGCATTATTAAATGAATTGTAGCTAGCTTCTTTATTCTTTTCTGCAGACGGGATTTTATTTTCAAGATTTCGGTTGTACAATTTCTCTAATTGTTGGTATTGTTGTGCAAAAAGCTTTTTATAAGCAGCCTCGTCTTTAATATCATAAGAATCATCAATAATCTTTTGCGTAAGATCTAATATCTCTTTGGATTGGGTAATTTGTTGCTTAAGCGGATGATTCTTTAGCATTTCTACTTCTGCCTTGTCAGCTTTATCCTCTAGTTTTGTAAATAACTGACTGGCGGCATTTCGGTTCTCATCTATAATCTTGTCGGCCTTAGCTTTAATCTCAGCAATTTTTTTCCCTTTATCATCCTTCCAGTCTTCAGCATTTTTATAAGCTGATAATTCTTCCTGCAGTGCTTTTAGACCTTTAAATGTATTGATCATTTTATCCACTAAGTTCTGATATTCGCTTCCTAATACTTTTGGTGCTTTTATTTCTTCAAGAGCAATAAATGTAGCGGTAGGTGTAGATACTGGAGTGAAACGCATAGCATTAGGATTTTCCAAAGTATTTTTAACAAAATCATCCATGCTGGTTAAACCTTCTTCAAAGCTTTTTATATACTCTGTCTGTGCTTCATCCATTTTTACAATCTTATTATTGAAGGCAATAATATCCTGACTCTCATCTCCGGAATCAACACTAAACGGATTTGCCTTGGTGGTTTTATCCTGTTGTGATAGTTTTTCTTTTATCTTATTACAGGATATGACTGTACATGTCAGTAGAGAGAGGCCTATTACAATTATTATTCTTTTCATTCTTTATTATGTGATTTTATTGTTTATCAATTCTTCTAGCTCATTATACACTTCCTGCATTCTTTTTTTACCAAAAGATTGAGACATTGCAGGACGCTTTATTTTAGGTACATCTTTAAAGTTAGCATACAAATAACTGCCTATCGGAATGAAACCCATCATCACAAAGCTTTGTAATTCAAATCCTTCAAAATCTTTTAGATCATACTGATTCTTTCTCAAACCATGTTTTACAGTAATTATTTTGGCATAAGGATCTATATAAACCCTGGGTCCCCGAAAAGTGAGTAAGGTAGTAAGTAATAATGACAATACAAATATTACAATACCCGTTTTGAAGTAGCTGGTATTAACTATCAGAACAAGACCAATGAGCAGCCATGCCAATACTATTACATGCTGTAGCGAAGGATACTGTTTTACCAGATACCCCGTGCTATCTTTTTTCAAATGTTTATAGACCGACATATTTGTATGGTTATTTTAAATGCCAGAGTATTTTTGATTAGCCTACAAATGCAAATTTGTCTTCAAACATTTTTCCAATCAGTGGTAATGGTTTCTCAGCTTCATTTGCGGCATTAATAATTCCGATAATCATCAGAGCAAAATTTATAAGACCTATATAACCTAAAACATAGAGTCCTGTAATACTCATTATAATCTGAAGCGCTATACCCAATACTATTCCGAAAATAAAAAGTCCGAACGACTGGCGAAGGTGGTATTTCAGTAAACTGTTGGCATTATCTTTTCCCATAACAAAAGATACAATCCACCCGATAATAGTGATATACGAAATGACTGATAAAGTTTTGTTGTCCATAATAAAATTGATTAAAGGTTAAAAAATATATTGTTTTGTGTTTTACAGCTTGACTATGGCAAAATTGTACAATCGGAATAGTAAAATCAATTTTACAGTTACTACATAACAGCTACCACGAAAAAGTGTGCGACTACAGAATGACTACATCTTTCGTAATAAACTGAAAAACAATAAATTGAAAAATACATTTAGTGGTGATATAATTGGGTAGGCTGTGGATTTTTGTTACTTTTATTAAAATTATAACCAGACCGAAGACTTCTATAAAAATAATACAGAATCTGAACACATTATTAATAAAGCATTTGTTTAATGAAAGGGAAATTTTATCTGATATTATTATTCTGTATTCTTTTGTTCCATTCTGTAAAAGCAAAAAATATTTATACAGACAGCCTGATCAACCGATTAAAAACGGAACAGTTACCTGTTGCTGAAAAGCTAAAAGTTTATGAGCTTATTATTGAGAAATACAGAAGCGAACAGCAATATGATAAAGCATCCGATTATAACAAGAAATATCTAAAACTTGCCATAACATCGGATAACCTTTTGGCAATAACAAAAGCTCATGTTTTCCAGGGCATTATAATGTGTAATCTGGAAAAATATGATCAGGTACAGCTTTATATAGATTCCGCCGCTACAAGTGCTTCCAAAACTAATAATAAAATAGCACAAGCCTATGCCAGCTTTTTGCCTGCCTATTATTCTCATTCGCTTTATGAATATAAAAAATCTGTTGCATACATTCTGAAAAGCCTCTCTTTACTGGAAAAAGCAGAAAAAGATCCTATTCTTGAATTCAGGTTATATTACCTTTTATATGGTACCTATACAACCTGGAACGATCTGAAAAACAGCTTCAAATATGCTCGGAAAAGTATAGAACAGGCTGAAAAATCGGGTAATAAAAATCAGCTAAGCAATGCTTATACCGCACTGGCAACAGCCTATACCTATCAGTACGAAAAAACCAATAGCCCGGATGACCTGAATGCCATCATGAGTAATTCTGAAAAAGCAACTGCTTTGTATAAAGAATTTCCGGGGCAAGTATCGGATTACACTTATGCGATCGCCCGGAATAATACTGCCAGCTATCTGCTGAAATACTTTCCAAAATTAACAGATGATCTTCGCAAACAAATAGAATACAATATTGGTGAAGCACTAAATGCTTCGACGCATACAGCTAAACCACAATCTATACAGGCTGGAGGTTTTGGTATGCTCGCTAATCTTGCAACGCGGGATAATGATCTGAATAAAGCGGAACAGTATCTTTTGCAGGCAGAGACAATGTTACTTACACAGTCACCTGTTTATTATTATATTATGATACAGATTGTAAATGATCTGGCAGAATTATATGAGAAGAAGGGAGATCTGACAAAGGCTCTTGAATATCAGAAGAAAGTAACAAAATATAGTATAGATCAGTTTAATGAAGACGAAGCTGCCAATGTAAAAAGACTGGAAGCTCAATATCAGTATGATAAAAAAGAACAGGAAGTTTTGTCTCTCAAAAAGCAAAAACTTTTATACATTATTCTGGGATGCATTGGTTTAATTGGCGCCTTTTTTATGTTCCGATCTTACCACTTCCGACTCAAATACTCCCTTATAAGAGAAAAACAGCTCAATACAGAGAAAAATGAAGCTGAAATACAGATAAAACTGGAAAAAGAAGAGCAGGCAAGGCTAAAAGCTGAACAAGAGTTATTAACACTACAACAACAAAAGTTGCAAACCGAAGTTTTAGCGAATCACCTTCATCTTCAGCATAAAAATGAAGTGCTCCAACAATTACAAACCCGATTATCGGATACAGATATCAACATTAATCAGGTCGTAAAAGAAGTTAGCCGCGTAGACAAGGATTTTGAAAAAGCTAAATTCAGAATTCAGGAACTGCATCCGGATTTCTTCAGAAATATCAGTGAAAAGGCATTGCAAAAACTTACAGCACTGGACCTGAAGTATTGTTCCTATATTTATCTGGGTATGGGTACCAAACAGATTGCCCATCTGCTGAATGTGGAACCTAAAAGTGTAAGAATGGCAAAATACCGTTTGAAAAAGAAGTTTGGTCTGGATGAAGATACGGATCTTGATACTTTCTTTTCGGTTACTTTAGGAAGTACAGATCCGGATAATATTTAGTAAACATTTGATATAAGCTATCTTAATATAGCTTATATCGAAATTGAGAAAATCTCTGTTTAATTAATAGCTTTTTTAAAATAATAGTAATATTCGTATCCACCGTCAAAATTGCGGGTAAATGAGGTTGTGAGTTCCCAACCGTTTTCGCCCATAATATCCAGAGCTTGTGACGGACTGGTCGTTCTGGAAATATCTGCTCTGATATTATCACTAACATATTTACCGTTCACCCATGTTTTATCTTTATAATAATGCTGGAAAACAACTTCGGCATAAGCAAATCTCTGACCGGCAACTATATTACTACTCTTATTAAAAGACTTATAGGGCTTAACAACATCATTCTTAGCAAAAATGAACAAACCGCTGAAAACTGTAACAAATACAAAAAACTTTCTCATAGTATATACTTTGGATTTTAAATTGATCGAAAATATTAATATATTATCGGAAAACTATTTAAAAGATCTCCACTTCGGAATAAATACCAACAGACCAACCCCGATAAAAAAGAACATCATAAATACATCTGTATACAGGAATGTCATCAGATAATTCAGGTGAATGATAAAGTGGATCATAATAAGTACAGGGAACAAATAAACTGCAATTTTTCTGAAGTAGTAAATTCCTACTAACGACAAAATAGCCAGAGCATCCAGACTAAACAGCAATGTAATATACCATTGTGGTATCTGCATCTGCTCTTTCATCCCTACTGTCATGTAGTCTACATTGAGATTATTAATCAATAACAACAATAAAACACCCAATATTAAATAAAAAGGGGTTCCACGTTTTGGCTCATGCTCGTTTTCGAAATAGTCCTGTTCTTCCATAAAAAATAATAATAAAAAAGCTTTTGAAAATTCAAAAGCTTTTGTACTGTAAATTTATTAAATAAAGTTTTAAATAATTGCCTGAATAAGACGATTTTTATCACTTAAGTATTCTTCCATAGAAATCATACTCTCTGTACGCATAACATCTGCAATATCATCGATCTGATAAATAATACGCTTAGCGTCATCTGTGTTTTTAGCTCTTATTTTAATAAAAATGTTATATTTTCCGGAAATAACACTAGCCTCTACTACATTAGGGATTTTTGCTAATTCCTTTAATACCTCCTGCGTTCTGTTAGACTTTGTAAGTAGGATACCGATAAACGCAGTAAAATGGTAATCCAATTTCCCATAGTCTATATTCAGAGAAGACCCCAGGATAATTCCTGCATCTTCCATCTTCTTAACTCTTACGTGAATAGTCCCCGCAGAAACATCCATTAATTTTGCAATTTCTGTAAAAGGCATTCTCGTATTTGCAACTAAATAGCCAAGAATCTTATTGTCTATTTCGTCCAATTGATAGTTCATAATTTTTATTTTAATTTAAAAAAAAATATTATTCTTTATTTATAATGCAAATTTAAGAAAATATACTTTAAACAAAAAACTTTAACGATTTTTAATATATATGCACTATAAAAAATCAATTACGATAAAAACAACAAAATAGATGCGTTACTTTCTTATAGAATCCTGAACGGCTTTGGTGTCAGTTTTATTTTTCTTCTTCTCTTTATTTTTCTTTTTTCCAAATAGTTCACTGAACTTATTAAAACTTCTGGTATAAGCTACACCAGCTCCATAACTCTGATTATCACTGGCATTAGATCCCACCACAAGTCCGATATTGGCTGGTTTGGAATAAGCATGAAGAACAAGACTTCCGTCATTTGCCTTTGAAACATCATACTCTATAGAACCTTCACCCGAGAGGTAATTGTTCTGTACATCTGCAGTACGGGTGATCGGAATACCGATACCTGTTTTAATTTTCACACGCGGAGAAAGAGTAAGATTAACACTTGTATTAGCCCGGTCTCCTGTATTGGACGCCTGATCTCCTTTAATATAATCCATATCGATCTGGAAATCGTTACTAATGGCATTAAATACTGATGCCAGATTTTTGAACAGCATACTGTATCCTGTAGATACTGCTGCGTTCCCAATTGTAACTCCATCTAACGAGGAGGTTACGTTGAAACTGTTCATAATAAGTACAGAACCGATCTGTTTAATCTTCTCGTCTTCTGTATTCAGTTTAGAAGCCAAAGCTTCACGAATCTGACTGGAGGCATCCGGTAATATAATATCCATTGCAATAGCACCTTGCCTGTTCAGCTCTTGCATTTTGTTTTTAATCTTAATCTGCAATTCAACATTCGTAGGCTGAAGCTTCCCTACAGTAAGGTATTCTCCTAGATTTGTAACAACTCTGTAATAATTTGCTACAATATTCAGATCCGGATTCATTACATTTCCGTCCCACGAAATACTACTTCCTTTCTGAATCTGGAAGGTTCTTTCCAGAATTGCTTTTGAAACAAAGGTTCCGTTGTCTACAGCATAAACCCCATTCATGGACATCATTCCGGTACGGTTCATATTAAACCTAAGGTTATTGGCCATACCTCTTACACTGATATTTCCTACATTATCCCCTACTAATACATTTACTGTGGAGTTTTTATCCACATCAAGGATTAAACCAATGTTCATATTGGCTCCTGAGTTTACTTTTTGCTCTATCGAAACCTCTCCTGTCTTTTCGTCTACTTTAAGGAATCTCAGCATTTTAAATTCTTCAACCGAAGAAGCGGTACTTGTATTTAGCGTAAATTCACTACCACCAAGAACAGCAGCCTTGGCATCTAAGTTCAGTTTTGAAGAGGATCCTGATATGTTGATAATCCCTTTTGCTGTTACACGTCCCCAGAAAGTATCGAAATCTTTTTGCGAGGTATTCAGTAATAATAGATCGTCTGCCTGTATAATAAGGTTGATCCCAAGCGCTGAGATTTTCTCAAAATTAATTGCTCCTGCTATAGTTCCCGAGGAATTAGCTCTTCCATCATTTACTTTAAGTCCGTCTAGTACGACCAAACCTTTGGAAACCGGAATTACCGCATCGGCAAAGTTGTAATCTACACCTGTAAAGATAAATTTGAATCCAAGTCCGGTCATTGCAATATCTCCGGAATAATCGATATTATTCAACGGACCTGAGATTTTCACTTCACCATTAGCTTTACCTCTGAGGTTAGAAAAAAGACTCTTTACAAATTCTCCGGCGAATGCAATATTAAAATCTTTTAACGATGTTGTAAGATCTAATGTTGGCGAAGGAGTATTGTTATTTATTGTTCCGTGAAGGGCAAGATTATTCTCTCCTATTATTCCGGAATCCGATGCAATATGGGCATCTATATCATAAACATTTACTGCACTGCTGTTTTTAGCATTCAGTACAAGATTACCAACATCCTGACCGCTCATTTTAATGGCTTCAACCTTAATATCAACAATAGGCTGAAGATCATTTTTATTCATTTTTATTTTAGCCGAACCATTGGCAATACCACGGATATCCATACTATTTTCTCCCGGCAGGAATGCCAGAACTTTAGCTAATTGTAGATTATTCAGTTTTATTTCGGTATCAAAATCCTTTCCGCCTTTAAACATTCCGTTAATCAGAATACTACTTTCTTCTGAAAACAATCTAAGGTTACTCACCATAAAATCTCCTTGCTTCTTTCGGTATACAATGGAATGGTTGAGCTCTGCAGATGTGTCTACACTCCAGGTATCATTATTCAGTTTTACAGATGTTGGCTCAAAACGTACAGCAATATCTCCGTTAGGGTTGGTTACCTGATTCAGGTTGACTGCATATTGTTTAAGTTTTCCGGATGCATCCTGCGATTCATTTCCAACTTTAAATGTGGAAGCGATATGCAGAATCTTGTCATCTTCATTAGTCCCTTTCAGTACAACATCCCTTACAATATTCTTATCGTATTTTATTTTCTGAATATTTGCCAGAATCTGCTCCTGGTGGAGTGCTGTATTAATTTTCAAATGGATACTTTCTACAACAGCGCTATCTGTAACAACAGCTTTTTCTTCTATTTTATACTGAGGATTGAGTCTTGCCAATGCTCTGTCGGCTTCCCTAATCTCTTCTTTCTTAGTCATTACATACTTCAGGCTTGGTACATCCGCATCCAAATTAAGATCATTGGTATCACCTGTATAAGCTCCTTTAATATGAGCTCCGGAAGGTATATATACGTCTGGTAAGAAGTAGCTGATAAGCTTTTGCTGTACATCGAATTCCAGATCAAAATTTTGTCCTTTGTATATTTTTTTCGGCAGATAGCCTACCAATACATTTCCAAGACCACTTTGCGCCATACCGGCCAAATCTCCGAGATTAAAATGCCCTACTACTTTACCTTTTGCTGCACCTGGTGCATCAACATCAATAATTCGGTTTCCATTTTCAAAAAAGGCCTTGACATTGGCATTTGGTATTTCAAATTTCTGATCGGATGAAGTAAATTTGAGATTTTCCAGACTGGCATCCAGATTAAGGTCATTGATATCCGTCATCGAAATTTTACCGTCAAAAATGCCACTTACACTGGCGTTATTATTGGCATTATTACCAAAATAGTTCAGATTGAGGTACTCTATTTCACTTTTTACATCTGCCTGTATTCTTTTGGTACTAAAGTCAATGAGTCCTTTTACATTCCCTTTAATCTGATCATCGTTGATAACGATAAGCCCATCATATTTTCGCTGGGCTAGATTGCCATCTAAAGAAAGATTGTGTACATCTTTCCCCATAATCTGAATGCGCTGTATATTGGATTTTGTTTGTAATGAAAGTGTATTGACATCAAATCCCTGTCCGTTTACATTTATATTTCCTGTAATAAGTCCTACGTCCTTATTTTTGGTGAATGCAGTAACATTAAGGTCTTTTACAAAAATATCACCTACATATTTTGGATCTTTTGAGCTATAATCCGATAGGGTTACACTTTTTATTTCAGCTTGTCCTATTCCCGTGACCAGATTACCGCTGGCAATAACACGGTGCGGGTCTACATCTGCTTTACCATTGAACTTTATATTCTGGAAAACATCCGCAAAATTTCCCATCTTGCCGGAAATAAATTTCGGCAGCATAGCACGCAGATCAGGATATGTGAAATCTGCGGACATCTGATCTGTGGTAATATGATATTTACCTTTTAGTAGATCTTTCACCTGCATTTTGGATGTCTGAACTTTTACATCTTTCCCACGTACTAAAAAGTTATTCAGCGTAAATTTGTTCAGAGGACCATCCATTTTACCGGAAATATTAATCGGAATGTAATTATCCCATCTGTCTACAAAATAACTGATGTCATAACCACTTACCTGACTCCCCTGCTTCAGGGTCATATCCCAGAAAACTTTATTAGTAAAATCTGCAAAATGAGTTTTCTTATCCAGTTTCAGAACCAGATCTCCCATCAATAATGAATGATCTGTATTTAGTGTAAGATCTTTAAATGTTAGCTTTTCTTTGGTCAGAGAGAAATCTGTAGAGAAAGTTTCCACAAAGTGTTTCTTTCCCCAACGAGCCGTCTGAAAGGTCATATTATTAATTCGTGCACTTACCTCAGGACCTTTAACTTTTAGTAAAGGAGCTGTAAGATTAAAATGATCTGCCGTTAGCCATTTTGCTTCTTCACCAGTATGATTCTGATTGACAATAGATATTTTACTATCCAGAATCTGCACTCTGGAACGCAACTGGAATATTGGTTTATTAGGGTTTCGGGGCTTGCCATCATCAAATTTGCTGATAAAGCGATTAAAATTGTCTATGGAATCACCTTTATAAGTAATCACTTTTACATCTGCATTTTTTAAAACCATGGACTTAAAAGCCAAAGTATTTGTTTTTCCAATATCTAGTAAAGAAAACCAGTCGGAACTCGCACGGTATTCTTTTGCTTTTATAAAGGGAAAACCTTTGTGGTCTTTTATTTCTAATCCTTCGATGGTAACATCTCCGAAAATATTAAGCTCTACATTTTTTTTAGAAATTTCGATTCCGAAATCTTTGTTCAGGGAACCTAGAGCTTTGGTTGCTGCCCAGTCTTTGGTAGCTGGTAAGCTTACAACAATAAAAAACAAACCAACTATACCCAATCCTATGTAAAAAAGGTACAATAATAATTTGGCCCACCAGCTGTAATGTGAAGCATCTTCTATAGCCTGTTTTGCAACATCCTCGGCAAAATGTTCTGCTTCATCTACCGCTTTAGAAACCGTATCTATGGTTTTATCTACAGCTTTTCCGATCTGCTTTTCAATCGGTTTTTCGTTATTGTCCTTATTATTCTCTAAATTTGCCATCTATGAGCAAGTCTGTTATTTTAGGTATTGAGTCTTCTTGTGATGACACTTCTGCTGCCATCATACAGGGGAATAGCATTTTGTCCAACATCGCAGCCAACCAGAAAATTCATCTGGAATATGGTGGCGTTGTACCGGAACTGGCTTCACGCGCGCATCAGCAAAATATTATCCCTGTTGTTCACCAAGCACTCAACCAAGCAAATATACAACAAAATGAAATTTGTGCCATAGGTTTTACCCGAGGACCTGGTCTTTTGGGGTCACTTCTTGTGGGAACCTCCTTTGCTAAATCGTTGGCGATGTCTCTGGATGTCCCATTGATAGAAGTGAATCATCTTCAGGCACATATCCTTGCACATTTCATTGAAGATGCTAATCCTAATCCACCAAAATTTCCATTCATTTGCCTTACTGTAAGTGGTGGACATACACTGATTGTACTGGTAAAAGATTATTTCGATATGGAAATTCTTGGCAGAACAATAGATGATGCCGCCGGAGAGGCTTTTGATAAAATAGGTAAAATTATGGATCTGGATTATCCTGCCGGACCGATTATAGATAAACTTTCTAAGGAAGGGGATGAAAACGTATTTCAGTTTAACAAACCTAAATTAGAGGGTTACGACTACTCTTTCAGCGGAATTAAAACTTCAGTTTTATATTTCCTTCAGAAAGAAGTAAAGAAGAACCCCGAGTTTGTTAAAGAAAATCTGAACGATTTGTGTGCTTCTGTTCAGAAGAACATCATTGATATTCTCCTGAAAAAACTGGAAAAAGCAGCTGATGATTATGGCGTAAAAGAAATTGCTATTGCCGGTGGCGTATCTGCTAATTCAAAACTGAGAAGTGCCTTACAAGAGCTTTCTGAGAAAAAAGGATGGAATTATTACATCCCAAAATTTGAATACACAACAGACAATGCTGCAATGATTGCAATGGTTGCCAAACTGAAATACGAGAAAGGAGAATTCACTGATCTTAGAGCTACTGCTACTGCTAAGTATGATCTTTAATATTTTTTGTAAATTCGATTAATCGTGTAACCGTAAAATCGCCATTATGCATCAATTTTATTTTGAAAAATTAGAGGTATGGCAAAATGCTAAAAATCTATCTGTAATTATTTATCAACTAACGTCGAATTACCCTGAAAAGGAACGATTTGGATTAACTTCACAGATGAATAGATCATCGGTTAGTATTGCCGCTAATATTGCAGAAGGATCTACAAGAAAATCTAATAAAGACAAAAGCAGATTTATAAACATTGCATATGGTTCCACGATAGAATTATTAAATTTTCTAATTATTTCTGTTGAGCTAAAATTAATATCTGAAGAAGTCTACGCTGAACTTCGAAATAAAATAGAACATATTGCTAATCAACTAAATGCTCTCGAAAAGAGATTTAGTGCCTGATTATTAACAATTACACAGTTACACAAATTAACATTCAACTTTTTTAATGAAACTTTTTTACGGAAATATTACTGAAAACACTGCGCAGATTCATGAGGATGACCAGCAACATATTGCAAAGGTTTTGCGTATGCGGGAAGGTGAAGAAATTTCGGTTACCAACGGAGAAGGCGCTTTAGCGCATGGAAAGCTTTATTTTGAAGGAAAAAAAGCGCTGATTGAGGTTACTGAAGTCCAATTAGAAACTCCGGATTTCCCACATCATTTACATATAGCTATTGCTCCGACTAAAAATATTGACCGCACTGAGTTCTTTGTTGAGAAAGCGACTGAAATGGGCGTAACAGAAATAAGCTTTTTATTAACCGAAAAAACGGAGCGTAAAAATCTGAATATTGATAAAATCAGAAAGCAGGTTATTGCTGCTTCGAAACAAAGTTTACGTTTCTATTTTCCACAAGTAAATGATCTGATTAAAATATCCGATTTTTTACAAAAGGTAAATGCCGAAAAAACCTATGTAGCACATTGCCATTCGGAATTAGAAAGACAGGATATTACCCGTTTGCAAATACAAAAGGACATTTGTTTCCTTATAGGCCCTGAAGGAGATTTCAGTTTGAAGGAAATACAGATGTTAAAAGAAAAACAGATCAAGGCTGTAAGCCTGGGACCCCAACGTCTTCGTACAGAAACCGCAGGTGTATTTGTAGCAGCCTGGGGATACGAAAAGATGTTTTAGTCTCTACATATTATAACATATAAAAATGGTCAGAAAATTATTCTGACCATTTTTTATACTGATTTGTTTTATTTTTAATTTTAGAAAGTAGCCTCTATATTGTGCTTTTTTAGATAGTGATTCAATACCTCATCACCAGAACGGGCACTGTTAACAGCCCAGCGAATTTTCATTGCCAGTTTTTTTTCATCAGATAGTTTGTAATCAATATCCGACTTCAGAAGTTTTTGTTTCAGCTCGTACATACAAATAGCAGCAGCTACAGAAACATTAAAACTCTGGGTAAAGCCATACATCGGAATAATCAGGGTTTCGTCTGCAAAATCCAATACTTCCTGAGAAACTCCTTCCATCTCGGTACCAAATATTAACGCTACAGGTTCTTTCAGTTCATATTCTGGTAAAGAAACCGCATTTTTTTCCGGAGAAACAGCCAGTATTTTATAGCCTTTATCTCTAATCTGTTGCAGTGAAGATATTGTTTTGGGCATTTTCTCTACCTGCATCCATGTATCGGCTCCACGGGCAACTCTGATATTGGGATTAAATACATTTTCTTCTTCCAACGCTGCAATCTTATGAAATCCACAGGCTTCTACCGAACGAATAATTGCTGCTGCGTTACGAAACTGATATATATTCTCCAACACAGGCAATACAAAATCGGAGCTCTCTTCTGCATATTTCTCAATTTTAGAAAGTCTTTCTTCAGTCAGAAATCCTTTCATATATTCATAGACATCTTGATATCGCGGATCATTCATGCCCCAAAATTACTTATTTTCATCGATAAAGCGGCGCTCTTCTTCTGAAAGCAAAATATCGGAGTCTTTCTTTTCGTTATCAGGAATATTTTCCCATATTTTCTTTTTGAAATCTATCCTATTTGTCAAGCCTTTATTATCTGCTTCTTTAAAGGTCTGAAAAGTAATTTCGCGATGAAAAGATCCTTCATGTTTCTGATTATCATATATAACATAATAATCTCCATAAGACCCAGCCAACCCCGGGATGTATTGATTATTTTTCTGATAAAAATCAAAATATACATTCATATTACCAGGATGGAAATCATATTCAATCCCTTTTTCATTTTTTCTCTTAACAGTTCCCAGTGAATCAGAATTATAATTTACTTCATAATGAGTAATAACTTTATCTTTCTTATTATAAACTATACTACCCTTTAGCCTATATCCCGTTGGCAAATTTATTTTATACTGAATGATTTGTTCATCCCCTTTTTCATTAACCAGCCAACCTGTACATTTCGTTTCTTTTACATTAATAAAAGTAATCAGTCTCTTTAATTCAAAATTTAAAAACATACTGGCAATAAATTCTTTAGACTGATCTAAACTTGAACCACTGAAAAAGCTATTGTTGTCGTCTGTCGTTTGAAAGTATCTGATATTGTTTAGTCCTATCTGAACAAACGAATCATATTCTCCCCTGATTGCATTTTTATAATTATAAATATTTGAATCTGTCCAGAATTTAGCATCTGCAACTAATAAAAGACTTATTTTATTATCACTTATATTCTTCTGTTTGTACAAGATATCATATACAGATGGCTTATTGTAATATAGGCGGGAATAATTATTATCCACTTCTTCCAAAATTTTCTTTACATCGATATTTACAATATTTACACCTTCTATATCTTTATACAAAGGCTTTAGCTTCACTATAGGTATATAAGATTTTATATTTTCTTTCTGATAAGAGGCTGCAAAAACCTCTATTCCAGATGTATCATCCGGTAACAAAACCTTTCCGTCGTCATTCGTGTACAGAATTTTATCCGCCTGTGTGAGCCGCGCCTTAGCAATAGGTTCTCCAGTCTGTTCATCTACAACTTTCATTTCCTTCTGTTGTGCAAAATATAATCCCGCAAACAACAAAAAAATAAATTTACATTTCATATATTATGTACTGATTTAGGGATATGATATTACTCTGGTAAGATCAACAGGATTATTATCTTTTTTGATATTATTTTTCAGACGCTCATTTACCTCTCTTATGTTTGAAGAAGTTACTTTAGTTCCGTCATTCAGAAATACACCATCGCTTGAATTTACTGTTCCTGCAGCATTTTTTATAAAACTTACAGGTGATTCATAGTATGCTAATTTCGCTTTCTTATATTTATCCCAATCAACCAGTACTCCCATTTGCTTAGTCACTTCTAAAAACTGATTTTTACTTGTCAGTTTTAAATTTTCTGATCTGACCAAATTAAAATGGTAATCATTCTGCTCGTCATATAATTCTACAATTAACCCAGGCAGTCCATGAAACCTATATGGACCTTCCTGAAAAGGTAGATCTGTAGAAAACCAAGCCGTCCAGTTTCGACCACCCCATGTAGTTGTTGCTTTTTGCAATGTCAGGTTTTTAATTACTTTTTTATCATCAGATAATTTCCAGGTTTGATTGTCTTCCGACCTCAGTTTAAACACACTATTCTCTAGCAGATCATATTCGTCATAGATATTACTTGCTGGTTTATGTATAACCAATGCAGAAGTATTAAGTACCATATCTTTAGGAAACGGAATATTGTTATTGATAAGTGAATCGGCTATATAGAAATCGCGGATATAGTAAGTAACTTCATCTTTACCAACATCCAAATGATAGTTTTCTTTGATAAAATCAGTTGTTTTTTTGTCTTTTTTAGACCGAACTTCATAAATAAACCGGTGATTTTGGGAATGACAAAGGAGGCTCCCTAAAGTAAAAAGGAATAAAAGTTTAATTTTCATATTCAATAATCTGGTGATTAATAGCTGAAACAAATTAACTTCTAAAAATATAATTCTACAATAGGTGAAGTTTTAATTTTTCCCTAAAATATTGGTGCTAAATGTTAATAAATTTACAATAATATTCTAAAATTATTTCGACTCGATAAAGCTTCGCTCTTCTTCTGAAAGCAAAATAGGCATGGCTTTCACTTCTCCAGTTTGTATATTCTTCCAAAGTTTTTTTCCAAAATCTATTTTATTAGTCAGTCCCTTATTGTCTAATTTATAAAACTGACTGAATGTAATCTCACGATTAAAAGTTCCGGTATGTTTTTGGTCATCGTAAAGCATATAATATTCACCTGATGTATGAGCAAAAGATGGTAAATATTTATCATTGAGCTTATAGAAATCGAAGATCACTTCCCCATTGGTTGTCATATAGCGGTACTCTTCATCAGCTTCATTAATTGTTTTAAAAGGTTTCACATCACCCTGATCATAATTCATCTCACAGTGCGTGATCACTTTATCAGCTTTATTGTAAACAAAAAATCCCGTGTTGGTAACTTTATACTTTGGCGAAAACAATTTGAATGAAATCGTAATCAGGTCACCATCCTCATCTATAATTTTCCCGTCAATTTTCACATCTTTCAGACGAACAAATTTATCCAGCTTATATAATGTATAGTTGAAAAACATATCTCCGATAAAGTCCTTTGAACTATCCAAACTAGAACCATTAAATGCAGTTGTATTTTCTATAGATTTATAATATTTGATTTTATGCAGATCTGCCTGTACAAAAGAATCGAAGTCCTTTCGGCGTACATATATCGGATGGTACATATTATCTAGTGTCCACAAATCCATATTCGCTACTAACAGCATGCTTATTTCTTCGTTTCTGGTGTTTTTTTGTTTGTAAATAGCGTTATAAAGAGATGGTTTGGTATAATAAAGTTTTCCATACTTTTTATACACCGATTTAATAAGGCTGGCTACGTTATTATAATTTCGAATTTGTACTTCCTTTATATTTCTCACGCGTGGTTTTAGTTTTACCAGCGTTGTGAAATTTTTCAATATGATTTTTTCATAATTCCCTGCATAGACTTCTATATTCGAAGCATTTTCAGATATCGGAACTTTTCCGTCATCATTGGTATAGAAAACTTCATTGTCTACTAATATTCTTGCATGTATTATCGGTTTCCCGTCTACAGCATCCTGCACACGCATCGTTTTGATACTTTGAGAATAAAATAAACTAAAGGACAGCATAAAAAGAAAATAATAAATTTTCATAGGCTCATTTTAATTGTTTATAGAATAAAATAAATCATTTTTCAGATCCAAAACTCTTATTTAACGATAATTTAATGTAATTTTGGGCATATGAAGCGCAAAGTACTCATCATTTACACCGGAGGCACCATTGGTATGGAAAAAGACTACGAAAGCGGAAGCCTTAAAGCTTTCGATTTCTCAACAATTGCCAGCCGTATTCCGGAGATTAATCTCCTTGACTGCGATGTTACATTAAGTCAATTCTCGATCCCGTTGGATTCTTCTGATGTAGGTCCTGAGCACTGGACCGCCATAGCCAAAATTATTGAGGGAAATTACGAAGATTATTCGGGATTTTTAATACTTCATGGTACTGATACAATGGCTTATACAGCATCAGCTCTTAGCTTTATGCTAAAGGGGCTTCGCAAGCCGGTTATTCTTACAGGATCTCAGCTTCCTATTGGTGATTTAAGAACAGATGCCAAAGAAAATCTGTTGACCAGCTTATATTACGCTAGCTTTTACGATGGCGATGAGGCAGTGATTCAGGAGGTCGCTTTATACTTTGAATACAAACTATTACGAGGTAATCGTTGTATAAAAGCCAGCGCAGAGAATTTTGATGCCTTTAAAACTCCTAATTATCCTATATTGGGGCAATCTGGTGTAAATCTGGAAGCTGACCGTAATATCTTATATCGGGCTCCTAAAGATGAGGAATTCAATGTCGATCTGCATATTTCCAAGAAGGTATTTCTGATATGGATATTCCCGGGAATGAATCTGAATGAACTGGAAAGCTTTATTAAAGCTTCAGAAATAAAGGTATTGATCCTTCGTGTATTTGGATCCGGAACATTTTTTTCAGATAAAAATATCGAAAATATCCTCTTTAATATAAGAGAAAATGGAACGGAAATCGTGATTATTTCTCAGTGTATTTCCGGAGAAATCTCCATCGGAAAGTATGATAACAGTAACATTTTCAAACGCATTGGTGCTATCAGCGGTGGTGACCTTACTGCGGAAAGTGCTCTTACCAAAGCCATGCACCTTATCGAAAACCCTCATTATACAGAGAGCTTCGGTACATTGTTCCAGAAAAATTTAAGAGGAGAAATGTCAAATTAATTTGTGAAAACCAAACATAAGTTATATTTTTGCAACCGCAATTAGAGAGGTGGCCGAGTGGTCGAAGGCGCACGCCTGGAAAGTGTGTATACTCCAAAAGGGTATCGAGGGTTCGAATCCCTTCCTCTCTGCAAATAAAAAGAAAACCTACTAGTGATAGTAGGTTTTTTCTGTTATGCCAAATCAATATCTAGTTAGGCGTATCAGCAATACATCGTAGAGAGTATTGGTTAAAAGATTTATCAGTTGTACTTATACTCGTTACAATAGCAGTGGTTGCCGGAACCGGATTTTCAGCTGAAAATCTGATAAGCTGAACATTACTGCTTTCTGTGCTTGTCCAGTAATTTCCTACATATCCCCGGTAATCCACATGGGCAGCGGCGTGAAATGTTCCGGCAATAGGAAGCGTTATCTGTACATTGGTATTTTTTTTACTTCTCAGAACCTTTCCTGCACCAAATGAACCGCCGAAGTCTACAGGAGTAGCATCCCATTTTCCGATATTTTCAGAAGTTGTATACTCTATTAGCTTAAGCCATTCATTTGTTGTTGGAACTCTAAAGCCAGAAGGGCAAGGATCATAAGTCTGGTTTTTCACAGGTGCATAATTTGTTCCGTTATTCCAAGCGCCTGCAGGACCACTTTTTTGTGTATTATTTGTTGCACTATATGGATCTTTCAGCCCCCAGAAATAGTATCCTCCATACAATGCCGCAACCTGCGGGTTCTGATCCGGGCTGTTAGCTGTCGGATCCATATTGGTAACTCCCATATTGTAGCGCATCCATATCTGGCCATTGACTCGTGCGGCAGCTACTCCCATATAAGTAAGGTAAGTATCTACAGGCACCAAACTAATATTCAGTTTATATTTAACTCCCGGTGTTACTTTCAGATTTTCTATTTTGATATTTTTATTAACAATACTAGCTCCCTGAGAAGGGGAAGCGCCTATTCCCAAACGAACAGATGGAATATTAAAAACAGTAGTATTATTCGTATCATTATTCACAACATTAATGTTACTAACAGAATTTGGGTAAAGATCAATATTATTCCCCGTAGGTAAACTAAACTGGATCGGCGTACTTCCTAAACTACTTCTGCTAATAACTCCATCTGCTAGCTGAACACTTGCTTTGTTATAATGTGGAGCAATATTGGCATCTATGGTATGAATCTTATATCCGGTCTGAGAAACATCCAATGTCGTTGTAATCTGACTAAACATATGTTTTAGCACAATATCCAGATAATTATTAGCTCCCCCCTGTAATGTTATAGGGGAAGATTTAAAATACATTAAATCTGTGGTACCCGCCATATCACTCAATACAGCGCCTGCCAGTGTATTTTTATTAACAACAGCAGGAAGAGAAGCTATAGTTGTTGTATTTACACAATAAGATACAAAAGTATAAGTCTGTCCCCCGTCCAGCATAAGAGCAGGCGTAATTGCTGTATCACTCTCCTTACCACGGATATAATCCCTTTCAGCAACATAATTACCATTATTATCATAAACTAAAAGCTTATAGCAAATATCGTTAGGCAGCAAGCCAGGTTCGGTCGCAGCCATAAGATTTTTAGTATTATTTGCCACAGTCTGCAATTCTGAAGTTGCTTTTTGCGGAATAAGATCTGCAACAACAATGAAGTCATTATCCATCTTTATTTCCTGATGCTGATTAAGGTTCTGGTATTGTAAACTTCCGCCTGTCGAGGCCTGCGTACCTAATTCAGCAATACCGTCATAGTTGCTGCCTTTAAAGTTTATTTTCACTTCAGCTGTTCCGGTAACATGTTCTGTCTCTGCACTCCGGCACGATACCACAGAAAAAATAAGACTCAGTCCGACAGACAAAACCATAGCTTTTGCAAGATTAGGCAAGAGATAATCATTACATTTTTTTTTCGGGAATAGTTCTTCTTTCATAGTTTATTATTTAATAGGTTATAATTATTGTTTTTAAGCCATCCCTTATTTTGGGAATGACAACAGTTTTCTTGTCTGTACTAAATAATACAGACAATTTATAAATGTGATGTGGTTGGGATTTAGGCTAATTAATCTTTCAGCAGGCCGTTTACTATAATTTTAGATTTTATGGTTAACTCATTATTTCCATAAAGTCTACCCATAACTATTGAGCTTTCAAAAAGCATGTAAATATGCGCTGATAAAATCTCATCAGGGATTTCTCTTATGAAAAAGTTTCTTAATTCGTTTTTGTGCTGGCGGATTGTTTTGTGAATCTGGATTTTATCATCAGGGATTTCAGAAGATATGTTTAGAAAACTACAGCCTCTGAAATTCTCTTTCTCATTCATATATATAAGGAAATCAAATGACATGAGTATTTTTTCTTTGCGGCCGGAGGCCTTAGAAATAAATGTTTCCCATTGTGAAGACCAGTACTCATATCTTTTATTCAGAAATTCCAGACATAAATCGTCTTTAGATCTGAAATGATCATAAAAACTAGCTTTGGAAACTCCCGAATCTGCAATAATCTGATTTATGCCCGTGTTATTATAACCTTGTGTATGAAACAAGATACTGGCCGTATTTAATATTCTTTCACGTGGAGAATTGCCCATGGTAATATCGCAAAAATAACAAAAAAACAAACAGACAAGTCTGTTTGTTCTATTCTTTGCATAAAATAATGCATTATCAATTATTAAATAATAATAAACACACTATTTAACGGCATTTTTGACAACAAAAAAATATTTTATTTCTACACTTGATATGAAAATGAATTGATTTCTATCGTTTTCAAAAGAAACAACAGGTTATTTTCATTCCATAATATTGTTATTATTTCATTTTTATGTTCGGGATAAAATGAAATTTCACATAAAAAACACAACTCTTTCTCTTTAAGCCAATCTTAAGTTTTCATAAAAAGCTGTCTTATACTGTTAATATTTAGACAAAAAGATTAATGTTTCAAAAAGTTTTCTGGCACACGGAATCATAATTGCAGCACTTTAATCACAATAAATATTAATTACTAAAACCAGAAAAATGAACAAGAACAAAATGAAAAGTGTAAAGCAAGTAGTAATCGGAATGTTATTATTAGGATCTGTAAATGTGGCTTACGCACAAACAACAGACAGCACCAAACAATCACAACCCACTGACCAGGTAAAACAACAAGACAACAATGCATTGGTAAAAGAGGCAATAGCTTACCAGGATAAACAAGACTGGAACAATGCTCTTGCAACCTGGAAAAAAGTTAGTGCATCTATCCCGGATTGGGCACCAGCTTACTATGGACAGGGTTATGTCTACCAATCTCTGAAAGACAAAGCAAATGCTCAGGCTTCTTTTGAGAAATTTATCGCTACGGTAAAACCTGAAGAAGTTGAAGCTAACAAACAAAATCTGGCTTATGCCCATATGTATGTTGCTTTCGCCTTGTATGAAACGAATAAAGAAGAAGCAAAAAAGCATATTGCAAAAGCTTTAGAATACGATCCTAACAATGAAGATGCTAAAAAACTAAGTAAAAGTATCAATCAATAGGAAACGTTATAAACACATTTGATAAAAGTTTTCAAAATCCTCAGTTTAAAAAGCTGGGGATTTTTTTATATAATACCCACAGTTTTTTCATCTCATTTGTAACAAATAATTATAGTTGAACAACTTATTAGGTAAATTCAATATCAATGAATAAAATCACAACTTTGATAGGAGCTTTAGCTGTTACTATGGTCAGCGCTCAGACTATTAAAACCAACATCGACCTTGTTAATATAAAAGATGACAAAGTAGCCGTAACAATAGAGTTCCCGAAAATGAAATCATCTGATGTAAAATTTCATTTTCCTAAAACAGTTCCCGGAACTTATTCTGTAGACGATTATGGAAGATTTATAGAAGGCATTAAGTTTTACGACAATAAAGGAAGAGAATTACCTTACACAAAGGTTGATGACAATACTTATAGCCTGAAAAACGCAAGCGATCTGACTAAAGTTACTTATCTGGTTAATGACAGCTTCGACGAAGAAACGGATACTTCGAAACACAAAGCTGTATTTTCACCTTCAGGAACGGATATTGAAGAGAACAAAGTACATTTAATCAATACTCATGGTTTCATCGGCTATATAGATAAAATGCAGGATGTACCTTATAGACTGGTGGTACAAAAACCAGCAGATTTCTATGGTACTACAGCTTTAGTGGATCAGGATAAATCTGATGTTACGGATACTTATGTTCTGGCAAACTATGCTAAAGTAACGGATTCGCCATTAATGTATACAAAACCTAATTACACAAGCTTCAACGCAGGTGGTATGGATCTGGTTCTGGGGGTATACTCTCCTACCGGCAAATACAAAGCTGCAGATTTTAAAGATAATCTGGAGAAAATGGTTGTTGCACAAAAGAAATTCTTAGGTGATATGAACACTAATAAGAAATATGCTATTATGTTGTATTTATCTGGTGGAGATGGACCTAGCATTAAAGGTTACGGAGCATTGGAACACCATGAATCCACAAGTGTGGTTCTTCCGGAAGCAATGTCCAAAGAAGCTATTGATAAAAGCCTTACAGATGTAGTTTCTCACGAATTTTTCCATACTGTAAATCCTTTAAAAACACATTCTGAGGAAATACACTACTTTGATTATGCTGATCCAAAAATGTCTCAGCACTTATGGATGTATGAAGGTGGTACCGAATATTTTGCTAATTTGTTCCAGATACAGGAAGGCCTTATCGATAAGAATGACTTCTTAGCCAGAATAAACCAAAAAATTGCAGGTTCCAAAAGATATAAAGATACCTTGCCATTTACAGTAATGAGTAAGAATATTCTTCAGGATGCCTATAAAGATCAGTATGCAAATGTTTACGAAAAAGGAACGCTTCTTACTATGTGCCTTGATATAGAATTAAGAGAGCTATCGAAGGGTGAAATGGGTTACCGTGACATGATCAGAAAATTATCCCAGCGATTTGGAGAAAACAAACCATTCAAAGATGATAAATTAATTGATGAATTAGTTATTGTTACAGGCTATCCACAGGTAAAAGACTTCTACAATAAATATATTGCCGGAAACGAGCCAACTCCATATGAGAAATACCTGAATAAAGTTGGAATAGAGGTTGTAAAAACAGAGAAGCCAGTCTTCTGGCTAACGAAGAATCCAAACGGAACAACTTCTTACAACAACAAAGACAACGCATTTACTTTCTCACCTAATGCCGAGGTATCTCCTTTTGGAAAAACTATAGGTTTTAAAACTACAGACGAATTCGTAGCCGTAAACGGGAAGACAATTGATGTTTCAAAAATGAGAGACTTTATCAACTACATGTCCAGCATTAAAGAAGGTGAAGATGTTACCATTACAGTCCTAAGACAAAATGGAGACAAAAAAGAAAAAATTGATCTTAAAGGAAAAGCGATTATTGATAAACTTGTAAATGAAAAATTACAATATAAAGCTAATCCAACTCCTGCTGAGCAAAAGTTGCAGGATCAGTGGTTAACAGGAAAAAAGTAATATTTAATCAGATATAATTCAGATCTGTAAAACAGAGAAAGCCTTGTTCATGCAACAGGGCTTTTTGCTTCATATATCATAGTATTATAAGCTCTGTAATTATATTCAACTGGATTTCTTAGTATAAAATCCCGTAAATTTAGGGTCATATAATGCAAACCCTGCATTTTATCAGACATTTACTACTACAGAAAAACAGAAATTACATTAACTTTGCCTATTGAATGATATGCACCAATTACGATATTTCCGGGAAAAATATTATATTGTTAAAAACAAAGCCCAAACGGATTTAAGTAATCAGACAGTTAATTTAGTTGACCAATAGATATGAAATATAAATTCTTAAATTTTAAATTGAGGAAAATTGTTCATTACTCATTAATACTGTGCATCTTACTGATACAGGTTATCATAGCTGTCTTCTTTTACAACGAATTCACAAACGAAAAGAAGCTAAAGTTTATCGAAAGTCAGCTAAAGGATAGTAAAGCACTGGGAGGACTGACTGAAAATTCAAGAAAGAACTTCACAGAAGCACAGAATTATCTTCAAAAATATATGGTCAGCCAGGACGACAAAGACCTAAAACTCTATTTTGAATCTCTAAAGAAACTTAAAGGTAATTTTGATAAAATTGGGGAATACGAAAGTCTAAGTACAGGACTTAAAAATAGCATTGCCCGGCAAAAAAAGGATACTCCAAAGCTGATAGACCTGAAAGTATTAATGGATTCTGTATACCAATCTTCTCTAAAGCATCCTGCAAAAATCGAGGATCAATATTATGAACCGGAAAAGTATAAAAGTAATTTTGATAATCTGGATGTACAGACTCAGACTCATACTACGACTACGACTACTGATACAATTAAAAAGAAAGGCTTTTTTGGTCGTCTTAAAGATGCAATAACAGGGAAAGTCGATGTTCAGAAGGAGAAAGAAAAAGAAAGTACTATTGTTACTGTGACTAATAACAGCAAGGACAAAAGTAAACATAAAACAATAGACATTTCGGATGTAAAAACAGAAATGAATAATGCTATAAAATCTATAAATAAGCATTATTCGGATCAGATAAAAAAAGTACAGTTATCTGCTGCTAAAAGCCAGCGGGACAATCTTCGGTTTTATAGTAACTTCAATAAATTACTGGTTTACAGTAACGGGCTTATTGATGTTTATGAAAATGCTATTAAAGGTTTCAAGTCCGAGTTAGAAAAAGAATACAACGAACAAAATTCCAGGAATAGTAAAACCAGAACTTATCTGGTACTAGGGTTAATGGTGCTTATGTTTATTGTATCCATTCTGATTATGTATTTCACAAGAATCGCATTTATATACGAAATGAAACTTAATGAAGCCAATGAGTTAAATAAAAAGAATCTCGGCTTCAAAAACAGAATATTGGGTATGCTGAGCCACGAACTAAGGTCGCCGCTAAAAATTATTAATATTTTCATTGATAAAATTACCAGAACAACAAAAGACGAAGCTATAAAGGGTTACCTTAATTCGATAAAGTTTACCAACAGTTCTTTGCTTATACAATCCAATCAGATTCTGGAGTATACAAAAAATCAGGATGCCGGCCAGAAATTAGTCAATACAACCTTCAATCTTAAAGATGAAATCAGTGCTATTGCAACAGCTATCACTCCGTACATAGAGACCAGAAACAACAAGTTTGTTGTAAATGATCAAATCCCTGCAGATATTATTATATATTCAGATAATATAAAAATCAACCAGTTATTGATGAATATTCTGGGGAATGCCAATAAGTTTACAGAAAACGGGCAGATAGACCTTAACCTTACTACCCAAATGTCGGGTTCGGATAAGATTATTCTGACAACAGTCGTAAGTGATACTGGTTCCGGAATCTCGGAAACTGATCTTAAAAAGATCTTTGAACCTTATTATCAGGGTATGGTTTCTGATGAAATTGATAATCTTGGTGCCGGACTGGGTCTGAATTTATGTAAAGAGATAGTAGAATTGTTTAATGGTGAAATATCAGTTGCGAGTGAGCTCCGTAAAGGAACACAGGTAACATTCAGTATAAATTTAAATATTGATAGTAATGGAGTTACAGACAGAGCATAAAGAAATAACATTCCTTTTGGCAGATGATCATAGTATTGTACGGCACGGAATCGAAATTGTAATTCATGAATGTATTCCTGATGCTACAGTTTATCATACCTCATCTTTACACCAGATCGAGGAACTGATAGAATCAAAAAATGTAAATATCCTGATTGTTGATGCACATTTCCCAGACGGAAACAGTCTGCATATACTACCAAAACTGAAAAGTTTATATCCCAATCTCAGAATTCTCATCTTCTCCGGTCTTGAAGAAAATCTGCATGCGATAAAGTTTATACATGCAGGAGCTAATGGCTATCTTAGCAAATTAAGCGAAGAGGAAGAGGTTGAACAAGCTATCCGAAGTATTGTTCAAAAAGGCGAATACATCTCCGAAATATCCCGTAATCTTTTGGTACAATATGCTAACAATCCTAATTCAATCAATCCTCTTAGCAGTCTTACCAAGAGAGAGCTACAGATTGCAGAGATGTATGCAGAGGGATATGGAAATCTGGAAATTGCAAATCAGCTGGATATAAAGCAAAATACGGTAAGTACGATCAAGAAGAATATCTTCGATAAACTAAAAATAGAAAATCTTGTAGAGCTCATAGAGCTTATCAAAACCCATCATAAAATATAGAATTCCTGGAATTCTTTATTCATTCCTGTTGAACATCGACTAATCATCGATATATATCTACACCTTTATCGATATATATCGATGCCTTTTATTAGGCATCTTCCTTCCGGATGTCGTTTCTTTGTATAAGCAAAATTTACCAAACGAAACACAAAATTAAAAATGCGGTAGGAGGCTTTTTAATTCGGGTAAATGTTTTATAGCTATGCAAATACTAAACTATAGTTATAAAAAACACAAATGATGAAATTTATTACAGAAGTGTCCATATAACCTTCGACCGATTTTCTCGAAACAACTGATTTATAAAAACACAAACACAATATATAAACAGAGAGATTGGTCTTTTGAGGTTAATTATTAAGAAGAAGGAGATTTCTAAAAAATTGAGACTGTCTTTCAGACAGTCTTTTTATTTACACTTCAATAAACCCAGCAAGCACATTAATCGGAGGTAAAAAGTCTCATACTCTTCGGGCTCTTTTGGAAGAAGCTCGCTACCTACTTTTTTTATCAGTAAATAATCGATATATATCTATGTTCTTATCGATATCTATCGATGTACTTTATTAGACGTTTTACTTCCGGATGTTGTTACTTTGTAGAAGCAAAATTTACCAAACGAAACACAAAATTAAAATGCAGTAGGAGGCTTTTTAATTTCCGGTAAATATTTTATGACTATGCAACAAATACTATACTAAACTAAACTATAGTTATAAAAAACACAAATGATGAAATTTATTACAGAAGTGTCCATATAACCTTCGACCGATTTTCTCGAAACAACTGATTTATAAAAACACAAACACAATATATAAACAGAGAGATTGGTCTTTTGAGGTTATTTATTAAGAAGAAGGAGATTTCTAAAAAATCGAGACTGTCTTTCAGATAGTCTCTTTTTATTTAATATAATTTAGCCGCAATCACTTTTCCAAAAATATAAATTTTTCATTCTATATTAAAAATTTCAATAATGAAATCACATTAAAATTTTGTTTAAAGTCTGAGTCATTTTATTTTAAAGTTAAAGTTTTACTATAACACATTCTAAATAGATCTATAAGCAATTAAAAATATTTGGATTTAAAAATGTAATACTATAAATTTAACCTTACAATAAAAAACATACACGAAATGATTAATCTAAGCAGAATAGATTTAAGAAGTGACACCCTCACACTTCCTACAAGAGGGATGAAAGAAGCAATGACAAATGCAGCCTTAGGAGACGATGTATATGGTGAGGATCCTACGGTTAATGAACTGGAAAAAAAAGTAGCAGCAATGTTCGGAATGGAGGCAGCTCTTTTCTGCCCTACAGGTACAATGACGAATCAGTTGGGAATAAAAGTACATACACAACCCGGGGATGAAGTTATCTGTGATAAAACAGCACATATCTATTTGTATGAAGGCGGAGGAATTGCAGTAAATTCACTATGTTCCGTAAGACCATTGGAAGGTAAATATGGTATGATCACTGCAGAATCTGTAAAAACTTCCATTAATAACCCGGAAGATATTCACCAACCTATAACAAGTCTTGTAGCTTTGGAAAATACCACAAACAAAGGTGGTGGTGCTTTTTACGATTTTAAAGAAATTATAAAAATTAAAGAAGTTTGCACACAAAATAACATTGCACTCCATCTGGACGGAGCCAGACTTTTCAATGCCCTGGCAGAAACAGAAGAAACACCTTTAGATTATGGAAAAACTTTTGATACAATTTCTATATGTCTTTCCAAAGGATTGGGTTGTCCGGTAGGTTCTTTACTTATTGGCAAAAAAGATAAAATCACCAAAGCCAGACGCCTGAGAAAATTGATGGGTGGAGGCTGGAGACAGGCCGGAGGATTGGCTGCTGCAGGAATTTATGCACTGGATAATCATGTAGACCTGCTAAAGGACGATCATAAAAGAGCAAAAGAGCTGGAAAAAATCCTCAATGAGCTACCCGAAATTGAATATATTAATCCAGTCGCTACTAATATTGTAATGGCTAAGCTTCCAAACACTATTGACTCTGCAACATTTGTAAATAAACTTAGAGAAAATAACATTTATTGTTCTTCTTTTGGTAAAGACCTTGTGCGGTTTGTTACTCACCTGGATTTTTCGGATGAACAATTAAACTTGTTTGCAGAAAGAATAAGCAATATAAAGTTTTAATAAATACATTCACATTACAGGCCTTAAGGCCTGTTTTTTTTATTCCACAACAACATTTTTCTGATTATAACTATGATACATTAAAAAACAGATGCCCCGAAGGCCATCTGTTCCTGCAAATTAAATTTGCTGACTAATGAATAATATTTCTGAAGTGTGTTTTTGTATATTATTCTAAAAACTAATGTCATTTCTGACTTTGTTTTTCATCTTTTGTGATTTTAGGATTGTATTACCATTCTATAGTACGATTATCATCTGCTCCGGTATCCCATTCTTCTTTTACAGATCCTGAGGAATCAGGAGGGATTACTTTTGCAGATCCGGCAGCTATGCCGTACTCCAACTCTACTGACTCTACAATCAATACAGGTTCTTTGTAGCTTTCTTTGCAAAAGCCACATTCAGTTTTTTTACTTTTTTTCATCATTTGTGTTTTTGTTTTATATGTAATTCAGGCTCATCATTTTGCGTAAACAAAAGTCAAAATATCTATTCAATTAATCCTTATATTATACTATCCTTTGGATCATACTTTATCATTTATTTTCTATTTGCACCTATCCCCTGCCTATTACCTTTAATTATATATTACTGATAAACAATAATTAACAGACAGTTTCAGGACATTTCTCATCCCAACTGATCAAAGAAAAAATAAAGATCGGCTTCACTGGGAATATTAAGCCTCTTTCGAATTTTATTTTTCCTTTTCTGTACAGAGGTATGTAATACCCCGGTAATATTTGCAATTTCTTTTGAAGAGAAATTGAGTTTTAGCATAGCGCAAAACATAAGTTCTGAACGTTTCAAATCTGGATTAATCTTTTGCAGGCCAGGTACAAAATCCGGATATAAAGCAGTGAACTTGGTAAAAAATACGGTATCATTCTTTTTTGCCAATGCTATTACCTCATCAAAACTTTTATCATGAATTTTTGTTTTCAGTATCTTGGTTTCATTCTCTAAAATTTTTCTTTTAGATTCCGATATACTAACCCTCTTATATACAAATAAACCCAGTCCCAAGGCAGAAGCCAAAAGCATACCTGTATATATTAAAATATTATCTCTTCTATCTGCTTTCAATTCAGCAATATCGGCGGTTAATAAATATATCACATTATTATACCTGACATCATTTTTATATGATGATGGCATATCAGAATTATTATATGATTCAGTTTTTAAAGCCGAATTACAAGAAAAGGGTATATGTACCAACCATAGTATGATCAGGTGCGTTTCAATATTTATCTTCATATGATCAGAATAAAGACTATAAGATCTAAATACTTACATACTTAAAAGGAAGGTGTCAGAAGACAGATTTAGTACACAGAAAAAAGCATAGACCAGCAGGTGCATATTATTTACACATTTACAAAATACAGTTATCACACATGCCCATTCTCTTTAATCATTTAGTCATTATGAATAAGCTGTTTAATTTCAGTTTTCCGCCTGTTGTGAATAAAAATTATTCAGCAATCATATCTATTTCTGTATGGAAAACTCCCTGTAACACCCTGCCTGTTTAAAGTAATATTGAAGCAGGACTAATAATGGTTTGTATTTGTAACGTACTCGTTACCGGGTATGATTCCTTGTTTATTCGTTTACTTTTCATCATCATTATATGTTTGTTTATTATTTGTTGTTCAAAATAAGGATAGAATTTTATCTAAGCAAAAATCATGATATCTGCCGGAATAACATCTATATCAATATCCCCTTTATATATTACTTTTTCCTGTAATGTACGAAAACAATATATCCTTTACCTATTACTTTTTATACAACTAACTGAATAGCAATTTCAAAAATGACACAAATCTGTCATTTTATTATTTAAAACAATTTCTTATTTACGCAAAATAATAAATAACATCTTCTGTATACCAACTATTGCGTTTACATTAACATAGGCTACAATTATAGTCTGTCAATTCTGTTTAGCTCTTAAACAGTTGGTTCACACAAATTATTACTTATTCAAATGCTAAAAAGAAACGTTTTATTAATTATCATATTCTGCTCACTTTTATCCCAGCTATTTTCTTCTCAGGAAAAACAGAAAAATGAAGATCAGCAAAAGATCAACTTACTACTGAATGAAACTACAGATAGTGATTATCTGCTGGCGATTGAAAAAGTTGGTGAAATATTGCAATCAGCATATATCAATGCAGAATTTACAACAGATGTGTATCTTTTATTCGGAGATATAGATAATACCAGTAAAAATCTGGATATAATACTGAGGAGTATAAAAGCGGCAAATCTTAATGTTCGCAATCAGCAGATGTACTACACAATATTACAACAGCTAAAAACGAAACTAGACGATCAGAGTAAACTGATCAACAAACAAGACAGCATACAAGGTAAGATACAAGACCAAATTACTTCTCTGGGGAAAGATAAAACTATTATTGCTTTTGCTAAAGATACGTTGCGACAAAAACAATTTACAAAAGAACTGCTTGCACTAGGAGAACACTATAAAAAGACATCTGGACTGCTCAGTGAAAATGCTAAACTATTGAATGAAAAAAAGAGAAAAATTCTTGATAATAAGACCGCCATTTTCAATGCATTGCAAACAGTGGAAGAAAGGCTTCATAAATCGGAGTTCAATCTTTTAAGAAAAGAGTATCCACTGCTTTGGAAAACAGAAACGTCTGTTGTAAAAAATGATCTACCTGCTAATTTCACAGAAAAAATAAAAGTTGAAAAAGAGGTCACACTTTATTATCTTAATCATATTACCGGAAGACTGATTGCCGTCAGTCTTATAATTTTATTTTTGTTGCTATATATAAATGCAAACCTAAGGTATCTGAGAAAGACTGGATATATCAGTAATCTAGAAAAGCTTAGTTTTAATTTTCTTAATCAGGGAGCTCTTGTACCAGTACTCGTTCTAGGCATTCATATCATTATTCTCAAAAATCTATCAGCTCCGGCAGTATTTACTACACTATTGCATTTTGTTCTTTTAGTAAGTGTCTGTTTTCTTTTTCGCAAAAACTGGCAAAAAGCAAGCATGGGTAACTGGCTTTTCCTTATCGCATTTTTTTCGGCTTTCAGCTTCATCAATCTTTTTGTACCGGTAAGTTTCTTAGAGCGTTGCATTTTCATATTGATTAATGCAGGTGCTGTTTACTATATTATAAAACAACTCAAAAATGCGGATAATAACCTTTTCAAGCTCAGCTTTTTTAGATGGGCAGGTTTCTTTTTCATATGCTTCGGTATGTTGTCCATTATATTCAATCTTTTTGGAAGAGTTTCTTTATCACATACACTAAGCCTTAGTGCGACAGTGGCCCTTACATATGTGATCGCTCTAAGTGTTTTACTGAAGATAATTATAGAGATAATTTTACTCCAGATATACAGAATCCGTGTACAAAGAGGAATTACTGCAATCTTTGATCACAAAAGTCTTTCGGATAACCTCAAAACACCTTTTATCATCATAACTGGTTATATGTGGTTTCTTGTTACAGCTTCCAGCCTAAATATCTGGAGCGGAATCCAAAGTGCTATTACCAATTTGCTAAGCCATCCTGTCAGCATCGGAAACTTCACCTTTACTATGGGAAGTGTAATCCTGTTTTTTGCTTTAATATGGATGGCACATTTACTGCAAAAATATGTGGCATATTTCTTTGGTGAGATTGAGGAAGAAGATGAAGAGAACATTAATAAAAGTCAGCATTCAAGACTATTAATTATAAGACTAATATTGCTGATCGGTGGTTACATGCTGGCCATATTAGCATCCGGTATACCTCTGAACAAATTAAGTATTATTCTTGGTGCTCTGGGCGTTGGCGTCGGGCTAGGTCTACAGGGGATTGTCAGTAACTTTGTATCCGGTATTATCCTGATATTTGATAAGGCAATACAGATTGGAGATATCATTGAACTCAATTCGCAAAAGGGACGGGTAAAATCCATGGATCTTCGTACTACCAAAATAAATGCGCCCAACGGATCAGAAATTATAATTCCTAACGGAAGTCTGCTTTCCCAGAATATTACAAACTGGACTTATACCGACAATCTAAAACAGATTGAAATAAGCTTTAGCCTGAAAGGCAATGCTACACCAGAAGATATTAATCAGATCATCCACAAAGCTATAGCCAATGTTCCACTGGCAGAACATTCAAGGTCCTGTCAAATATATTACAATACCCTGTCTAAAGATAATTTCGGTATACTTATAAAATTCTGGTGTAGTATTTATCGCACAGAAGAAGTAATTAGTGATACCAAACAAAACCTTTTTACATATTTTGAAACAAATAACATTGAAGTAGTGATTTAATAATAAATCATTACATAAAAAAACGGGTAGT
Source organism: Elizabethkingia occulta (assembly GCF_002023715.1). Lineage (GTDB taxonomy): Bacteria > Bacteroidota > Bacteroidia > Flavobacteriales > Weeksellaceae > Elizabethkingia > Elizabethkingia occulta. The sequence continues at coordinate 8,648 of NZ_MAHX01000007.1, read as the reverse complement.
AAAATTTTTACTACCCGCTAAAACACTGTTAACAAACAAAATGATGTTGTTCTGTACATCCGGTTGCACCGGAAAATGGCTAACAGATTTTACAAACAAATGATGATATTTTTTTTAATTAAGGATTTTTTACACAACGGATAGGAACTCTGTCATCCGCAGACCAGTTTGCTTCATCCGAAGGCTGTCCTCTTCTGGTAACAAAAGTTTTGTTTCCGCCGCTGGAATCTCCATTCACAATAGAAGGTACCATTGCTCTTACGTTAGCATCTGCTCCTGTAAGGTAAGGCATAGCATCGCTAGCCATATATTGTGCATTATTAGCTGTCCATACGGCATTGTCACCATTTTGATACCCCGCAGCAGCCTGCGCTGTTGTAAAGTTCCCGAAATAACGTCCTGCAGCATAGAATCTTAACCGTACAGCCGTACCACCCATTTCATTAGTCCCGTCAAAATACACATAAGGAAAATTGTTGGCGGTAATGTTCCCGTTTGGTTGGGCTATTCCTCCAGCGAAGATTGTCGCAGGCAAACCATCATTTGCTCCGCTTGTATCTCCACCATTATGTACTTTGAATACTCCAAGGTTAGCAAAATCGCTAACTGTAGGCATTCTCCATTTACCTCCGGCAACCAGCTTACAAGGATCCTGAATCGGAAGCGTTATCTGATTTATAGGTGCTGTATTAGCATCTGTCCATCCATTTATAATTTTTTTAGGTACCAATGGTGTTTCCATAGATCCAAAATTCCAATAGTCAGTATCTCTGTAATTAGAACCTGTTTCCTGTGGATAATATCTGTTGTAATATATTTTATTCACCCAATCATAAGCCAGATTTCCTCTTGCCCAGATTAATCCTCCAATCGAGATACCTGTTGCCTGGAAACTCAGGTTTACTTTATAGCTTACTCCTTTCTGAAAAGTTCCTGCTGGCACATTAATAGCAGGTACATCTGTTCTCGCCGGAGAACCATTTGTAGAAACCGACGTAATATTAATCGTATGAGCATTTCCTGCCGAAGATACCAATACAGAAGAGCTGGTAACCGCCTGAGCATTGATTACAGGAAAAGTAAAAGACTTGTTGTAAGAAGTCGCAGTTCCCGAAGTTGTTGTTCCATTTGCTGCAAGATTTACAGCCCCTGTTCCTGCAATGTTGGCTGCAATTGCAGTAATTCGTCCCATTTCAGCTGTTGCATCTACACTTAGGCTTACCCTGCTGTTCACATGTTTAAAGGTAATGTTGATATAGTTCTGCTGGCCATAGATAATATTAACCGGACCACTATTATAATAAAGATAATCTGAAGTGTTGTCTACCGCTATAGTATTGGCTACATCGCTAAAAGTAGTCGCTGCTGCATTAAATGTTGGTGCTGTGGTTGTATTATAGGAAATTGCAACAAATGTGTAATTCTTTCCGGCATTCAGTGTCATCTGATTAGCTGTAGTACTTTGATTACTGCTATCATATACTTTTTCCTGAGCTGTTATACGATTACCATTCTCATCAAATACCATAACCAGATACTTTACATTGGCTGCAATAGGATTAGTACTTGGTGTTTGTGGCGTCGTTGTCCATGCCGTAGGATTAATAGAAGCCTGAGCATTAGTTTTTACTGAGGAAGTTTCCGGAGTAATAGTTGCCACTATATTGTAATCTTTATTATAAGGCACTTCCATTACATAAGCTGTTGGAATTCCTTCAGTTTTAACAGCAGAAGCCTGTTTTATAGGAGCATCCATAGCCTCAGTAATGCCGAGTAAGTTTATTTTCACTGTAGTCTGACCTTCTCCTTCAACGTTATCTGTTGTACTGCGACAAGACAAAACACTAAAAGATATTATAAACAACAGTATAACTGTTATATGCGTAAATATTTTTGATTTCATAAATTTTGTTTTTAAAAACGTTTGTGTATTACCAATAGATTGGCTGATCTGGTGTAACATCTGCATTATCCCATGTTTCGTTAACAGGGGTATTTGTACTGGCTGGAAGAGCAGTCCCCGAACTGGCAGCTATCCCGTTTTCCATTTTCACATAAAGTACTTTGATTTCGGGAGAGATATAGTCTTTCCCTTTTTCCAGGGTTTCTGCGGACAAATTATTGTCATTTTTTTTCTTTGTTTGCATTTTCTATTTAGTTTGTAAGAATTTGTGTTGTCTGGAAAAACAATTATCATATCTCCACCCTATCCTGTTAAGCTATAACATCTGCAACTGATGATAATGTATTGAGCAAAATTCAATAAAAAACATGTCCAAAACAATGAACCAGTGGTAACCCCAGCTCCAATAAAAACACTCAATAATTTGATATACAAATATTTAAGTAAAAAACATAGATAGCTATCAGGTATCATATAGCGTATGTATTACGTATCAAACAGATACAATAAAGTGGATACTTATAGATGTCGAGCATTATAAATCAGAAACTTTCAATCCATATATAAAGATCTGTATCAGAAGGAATATTGAAGGATTTTCTCAGGCGATTTTTCCTTCCCTGAACTGTACGAACCGCCAAATGATTATACTCGGCAATATCTTTCGTTGTGAATCCTAATTTCAATAATGCACAAAGCTTAAACTCTTCATTGGTCATATTAGGATTTACTTCTAAGAGATTATCATAAAAGAAAGGAAAAAACTGTCTGAACACAGGAATAAACGTAACGCCGTTATCCATAGCCAGTTTTACAACATCTTCTATGTTTACCTGAAAAACACCATTCAGCTTCTTTTTTAATTCTGATATAATCTTTTCACTCTTCAAAGTCTGTTGGTATAACCGGACAAGCTTATAATGCTTGTTGAAAATAAAATATCCGGTTAAAGCCAGTAAAACAAAAACCTGTATAAAAGTGGTAATACGGACATTTTTAGTAAAATAAGCATTTCCCTGGCAGCTACTTTTAAAAAACTGAAAATTGTATATGTGACTAATTAAAAAAAAAATAAAAATGCTGCTGTAAATAATAACTATCGGAATAATATCTTTTTTTTTATTCAACACCAACAAACTGCCTGTTAGTATTGGAAAATAATAGAATACCAAACCGTTATCAAATCCGTCTCTAGATGAATAATAAAAAACCAGAAGGGTAATAAATAAACAGGTTGAAAATATAACACATGAATTAAATCTTAACCTTTTAAATAAAAAAGAAAAAATTAAAAGACAGCCTATTGTAAACAAAATATAAAAATTAGTTACAAGATCAAATGTCAGATCTCTTATAGAATCTGTAATAAAAAAAAGGGCAATGAAAAATGTGAACTGATTAATCGTCTTGTTTTGTATAACTTCCAGTTTGTCCATTTCATCTGTAATGTGTCTGTTTGAAATGTAGCTCCAATACTTTTTTAACATAATCAATTATTTTAATATATATATTAATGTTAAAATATCGACATACAAACTGGTACATCAATATTTTATTATTTTCAATTATGTATCGTTAAATAAAAAAGGAAAAGGAAATAAATCTGTATTTCTAACATGCAAGAGTAAGCACATTTATAAGATTACCTAAAATAAAAGATACCTTACAGATACTTTTCAGGTATACTTTACAGATACCCAATAATAGTTTAAATACTTATATTAAAGTATTTATAATTATTAAAAAAATCGGGCAGTGAATTTTTCACTGCCCGAAAAAGCTGTTAATACACAGAAAAATGATGAAACTCTGTGCTAAAGAACGTATAACAGCTTTTTAAAAATATAGACTGATGAAACTGCTCCAGCTCTGTATACAAAGACATATTATATTTCTGCTATTCCAAGCACATTTATATTCACCATGGTCTGTACTTTTTTTTCACTATTATCTCTAATATCTTGGCATAACAAAATAATAAAAGATAAAATATTGTTATTATATCTACATATATAGTACTTATACGTATAAATCGGAGTTAAAAGTATCTATAACCAATAAACTGGATTGTATGGTGTAACATCGGACATTATTTCACGTTTCATTGATTGGTGTATTGTTTATTGCCGGGAATGCAAAGCCTGAATTTGCTGCCAGACCGTTTTCCATCTCAACCCACATAACCTCTATGGCTGGAGGAATATATTTCCACCGACGGTCTTCTGGTTTTATAATATTCCCCTCTATAGAGGAATTTGAATCAATATCCAGAATTATTTTTGATTCTTTAATTGTAGGCGGAACATATTCCCGTTTACAATTTTTATCTTTTTTGTTTTTATTATATACCTTCATGATTTGATCATTGAAAAGTTCCATACAATAGTAAACAGATTTAAGAAAAACTACTATTAAAAGGCTACTATACAAATACATCAGGTATTACAACACGTGTACAACAGCTAATACTACATTCCTACAGCATAAGGCAAAACCTGTTAAAAATTATCCACCCAGGTATACAAATCAGTTTCTGAAGAAATATTAAATGACTTCCGGAGCCTGTTCTTTTTTGTCTGAACAGTGCGAACAGTAAAATGACAATATTCAGCAATATCTTTAGTTCTGAATCCTAGTTTCAGTAATGCACAAAATTTAAATTCATCATTTGTTAAGTGAGGATTTTCAGCTACAAGATTATTATAAAAATAGGGAAAAGCTTCCCTGAACAAAGGAATAAATGTAACATCATTATCCATAGCCGATTTTACAACATCACCTATATCAATTTTCACATCCTCATTTAGTTTTTTATTAAGTTCCGATATTATAAACTCACTTCTTAGTATCTGTTGATATAATCCGGTGAGCTGATTATGTTTAAGTACAATAAAATAGCCGGCTACCGACAGGAGAACAAATGCCTGAATAAAAGTGATAATTCTAACATTATCTTCAAGGGCTTCATGAACCAGTAATGTACTGTCAAAGAAGTAAAAATCATGGATATGACCAATATAAAAGAGAATAAAAATAATTATATAGAAAACAATAATCAATCTGACACCTATTTTTCCGTTCAATACTAATAATACAATCATGAGCAATGAAAAATAATAAAAGGTAATCCCATTATCAAATCCGTCTTTGGATGCATAATAAAAAACAAGAATCCCGATTAGTAAGAAAATAGCGAATATATTATATGGATTGAGGCGGGCTTTTCCAAAAAAGAAAGAGGATAGCAGCAAGCACCCCATTACTAATAAAATATAAGAACTTGTGACAAGCCCGAATATCCGGTCTCTTATAGCATCTATAACAAAAAAAATCCCTTTAATAAATATAATCTGGTTAATTATTCTGGCCTGTATAATCTCCAACTTATTCATATCTCTGGTTATATCTCTATCTGCGATATAACCCCAATATTCCTTTAGCATAGCATTCTTTTAATTCATTCGCAATCCATTTAGTATGTACCTGTCCACAAGTAAACAGTAATTTTTATTATACCGGAGATTTTTATTTGACAATGTTTTTATTCCGGTATTATATCAAGGGGGGCTGAAAACGAATACATATTGTAAAAACAATTTTACACACATGTATATAATTTCAATAATTTCAATTATATAATAAAATAAATAATCAAAAACATTATTTAAATTTATTTTATAAAGTGTAAAAATATAAAAAAAATCAATAACTACTAAATAAAATATTACAAATCAATTGATTATAAAATAAAAAAGGAGATTTCCAATAGAAATCTCCCACCAAAAAAACATATTATGAAAACAAAAAATGATAAAATTGAAAGTGTATATATTTTTGTCGTTCCTTTTTAAAAGCTTTATTTCAAATATTATTTTTTCATACAACGAACACTCATCCCAATACTACGAAAAGTAGAACTTACAAAGGCTCCATTTGTTGCTATTACCATATGATGAGAATTTGTATTATTATTTGAATCATATGTTGAAGACCAGTATCCGCCATTAATACCTCTATTGCGAATGGTTGTTGTACTATTATTAGAATTATAGGATCGATCTCCTGCTGTAGGCAGCATTAAAAAATCTCCAATTTTCAATCCTGAACCGTAATTGGCATGCTGTATCCCAGTATTAAATGGATCATTCCCCCAGGTACCTACCGTTTGTTTAGAGTTACTAATTATAATATTTCCCCATTCATCTCTGGTAGGAAGTCTGTAATCAGAATTGTTAGCAGTACATGGATCTTGAAATATAATACTGGTAAAATCAGAAAAGGACCAACCACTTCCTGCTTGATGATAGAAAGTGCTAGCACTTTGATCCTGTAATTGTGTTATAACCGGAAATTGACCCCATTGATACTTTGCCCCATGAATCTCTTTTGCAGGCTCAAAAGGTTTTCCATTTTCTGTAGCTCCTAAATTATAACACATAAATTCTCTGAAAGTACCATTAAGTATTGCTCCACATCTCACTTCTTTAAGTTTTATTTTATAAGTGGTCAGAAATCCCGGCTTTATCCTAAAGCCGTTGGTTACGGTAATAGGTTTGCTTACTCCGCCCACAGTAACATTAGCTGTAAAACTTATTATTTTATTCGTTTCAGGACTGCTCTCTGCATTTATAAAAACAGGATTTGAAATCCATTCTGTAGAAGGGCTTTGTGGCCCAAAAGTAGTTGTTACATTTTCAGGCATAGAACGGTTTTTTATAAAAGGTTCGGAGAACTTAAATTCTGCTTTTCTATTGTGACCTGTCAATATAGCAGAAGAAACAGCAGTAATATTGTTTGAACCCGCAGGAAGTGCACTGGAATTTATTTTAGTCGTTACTTGTGCAATTTTATGTCTTAAGATAACGGAAGGTAAAGTATTATCCCCCTCTACAGGTGTAAAAGATTGCACAAAGTATAAAAACCCGTTCTGACTATTGCCCATACTATCATAATTGTGTATTGCAAGATTAAAAGATGTCATTTCGCTGGCAGTAATATTAGGAAGATAATTTGTCCCATACGAATACACAACCATTTTATAAGCAACATTTTTAGGCAATCTCAATCCCCCATTAGTATTTGGCGTTCCTACTGTAAAATCCTTATAACCGGCATAACCTCCATCGGAATCTCTATATGCAATCAATCTGAATTTATGATTTAAGTCCAAAGGGGGGCCAACAATAACTGCTACCGGACTAATCCCTGCAGATGTATTTATTGGTATTGAATTCTCTACAGACACTTCCGCAGCCAATAATGTACTTGGACTTGTTAAAGTATAAAAAGTTTCTGTAGAAGGCTGGTTTTTCAGCAGCTTATTTGTAGAAGCTTGCGGGTTATTGCCATCGGAATCCGAAAATTCCGATCCCAGTAAATTAACAACAACAGATGCATCACCAATATTATTCTGGAGATCAGTAATATTTTCTGAACTTTCTGAATTTTGGCTACGACATGAACTTATTGATAAAATTAAAAATAGTAAAATAGCTCCGTAATAATCTTTTGATTTCATTTTCATAGTGTTAAAATGTTGCATCTGCTTCCTGATTATCTTCTCCTTCCCATTCTGTATTAACATCTCCTTTATTAATAGATATATAAGTCGAACTATTAGCAAATCCCTGCTCAAGCTCTATCCATATTACATCCACACTGGGCGGAACATATTCTTTTTTTGTAAAGGTGATTCCCTTAACTTCTTTTTTAGTTTCTTTTTTCATTGTGCATTTTATTTAGCTTTACTTTGATATAAGGTCAGAACATATTGATATAAGCTACTTAACCATAACTCTACTATATTAAAACAGGCATTCCTTAAGTCTGTAAAAAGGAAGCGTTTTCAATAAGTGACAAAGCTATTTTTTTATAACAGCCCTTTCAAAAAAACAGCATTCTGTTTCCTTACTTACCACCTTCTGATTTATTACTACATAGCGTAAGGAAAAGAAATAAACAATCTGTATAAATACTACACCGGAGATGGGGAAAAACATAAAGATTACAACTCACAAAAAAATAAGCTCATTTTGTTTCATTCACTTACGTTTACTTGCTAATCTTTAAAAAAGTATTCAGAAAAATTCTGGAGTATAGAAGTACGTAAAGGACCGAAAGAAATATTCGGTCCTATTTTTTAAACTGAGTAAAACTAAAGCACAGTTTATTCTACATTGCAATATGTTTTGAAACCAAGGCTTGAAGTCTAAGATTTGCCAAGCCACTGTGAAGAAATAAAAATGATATGAGTAACTTTTAACTTAAGCTAAAAATTAGAAAAACTAAAATAATTCTACCATTTAGACATTAAGAAAATTAAGTTTTCAACAATCATTCCTAGGCCTTAGTGGTTTCGCGACCTTAAAAGCAGTATAACGGGTAAAAAGTCTTTGCGATAAGCAATTTGTTCTTTTACCTTAATGCAAAAGAACCAAAACATCAAGGTCCGGAAACTCCAGCTAAATTGTTTTTTTATTTTCTAAAAAGTGATCATTTTTAACGAAAATATTGCTACAATTCTTAACGCCTTCATTCCCCTGCTCGAGTAATAAAGTCTTCACACAATAACATCCTTGTTTTGTATATCCAAGCTTCTTAGAATTAAAACGCCTTAGGTTTTGCAGGCGAGTGTCAAAAGCTTGAAAATTTCGTTAAAAATGATCATTGTTTGAGCGTAGCGAGTTCTGAGCATTTTAGAGATTGAAAGCTATTTTGACCGCCGATGTAAGTACCCCATATTTCA
>NZ_MAHX01000006.1 GCF_002023715.1 Elizabethkingia occulta | reverse complement strand
ATCCAAAATAACTCAACTCAATATACCTAACTATTAACCAACCAGAATGGTTATAATGGTTATGTAAGTTATGCAGGTTATAAGAGTTATGGATGTGATAGAGTTATCATTCTAATAATCACTCATAATATCCAGTTAAGATAACGTTCCTCCGGAACGCTCTGAATTTTCATAATTATAATCTATAGAGATAAAGCTCCTGACGGAGCTCCTTATTTATTGTGATGAACTATATTTTCAATAATGACTACAAAGGTTATAAGACTGGGGATAGAGTTCGTAAAGCTTTTAGATCCATAAACCTTATAAACTTATAACTCATCATTCTTCACTTTTGCCTATTTTTATAGTATGATAAAACTGAGACATGCTACTGAAGGAGACCTTCCTGCTCTTTTGGAATTTGAACAAGGAGTTGTAACAGCAGAAAGGCCATACAATCCAACATTAATAGAAGGAGAAATTCATTATTATAATCTGAATTCACTAATTGATTCGGAGAACGCAGCTCTTATTGTTGCTGAAGATGAAGAGAATATCATAGCTTCGGGCTATGCACTTATCAAAAGCACTGAAAAGGATTATTATAATTTTGACCGTTATGCATATTTAGGATTTATGTATGTGAAACCTGAGTATAGAGGAAAAGGTGTGAATAAGTTGATTCTTGATGAGTTAACAAACTGGTCAAGAGATCAGGGAGTTTCTGAAATACGATTGGAGGTGTATAGTGATAATGTACCCGCAGTAAAAGCCTATGAAAAGGCAGCGTTTGAACCACTCATTCTATTAATGAGAAAAAAGATATAAATTGTTTAGATCTTCATAAAAATAAACTAATCCATATCTTTGTAATATGGATTTCCCTTTTCCCCTTCGTAAGATTATTCATGTAGATATGGACGCATTTTATGCTTCTGTGGAGCAGCATGATAATCCCGAATTAAAAGGGAAACCTATTGCTGTAGGAGGTGTTCATCGTGGAGTTGTTGCTGCAGCGAGTTATGAAGCCCGTCAGTATGGCGTACGCTCGGCTATGCCCAGCAAGACCGCTCAGCAGAAATGTCCTAATTTAATTTTTATAAGACCCAGGTTTCCACGATATAAAGAAATTTCCCAACAGATAAGACAGATCTTTCATGAATATACAGATTTGGTAGAACCCCTGTCTTTGGACGAGGCTTATCTTGATGTCACTGAGAATAAGAAAGGGATTGAATCCGCTAATCAGATAGCGCTGGAAATCCGGAAGAAGATATTTGAGAAAACAGGATTAACGGCTTCTGCAGGAATCTCTGTTAATAAGTTTCTGGCAAAAGTAGCCTCGGATATTAATAAGCCAAACGGTCAAAAGACAATACATCCGCAAAATGTTCTCAGCTTTCTGGAAGAACTTCCTATTGAAAAGTTTTACGGAATAGGTAAGGTTACCGCTAATAAAATGAATACTCTTAGTATCTACAAGGGTAAAGATCTTAAAAATAAGAGCCTCGAGGAACTGGTTTTACTTTTTGGTAAATCCGGAAAACATTATTACAATGTTGTGCGTGGAATTCAGTATTCTGAAGTAAAGCCCCACAGGATAGCAAAGAGTGTTGCTGTAGAGGAAACATTCTGGGAAGATCTTCTGGATGAAGATACTGTCTTTGAAAAACTGAATGAGATTGCAGATGAATTATTTCGACGTCTTGAAAAATCAGGAATTAAGGGTAAGACGCTTACTTTAAAAATAAAATATCAGGATTTTACTTTATTTACTCGTAGTAAGACTGAAAGCCAGTATCTTGAGAATAAATTTTCTCTTACGGATTTGGCTAAGCAACTTTGGAATAGCCGTCCGTTTGATAAACCGATACGTCTTCTGGGATTATCCCTGTCCAACCTTAATACTGAAGAAAAGAAGCAGGTTTCTGTACAGCTTAAAATTCCTTTTCCGGAATTTTTATAATACTCTTCACATTTTAATTTTTTGTAATCCTAAGGTAATCAGTTCTTTTTAATGTACTTTTATTATTCAAAAAGCATATATTATGAATGGAACAATGCTTCAGTATTTTCACTGGTATACGGACGGAGACTCTTTTCTGTGGAAAAATCTTAAAGAAACATCAGAATATCTAAAGCATATAGGGATTACAGCAGTATGGCTTCCTCCTGCATATAAATGTGCTAGTGGAAATTATTCCGTGGGCTATGATCCTTACGATTTATTCGATTTAGGAGAGTTTAATCAGAAAGGGAGTGTAGCAACTAAATATGGAACCAAAGATGATTATTTGGCCGCTATAAATAGCCTTAAAAGCAAAGATATTCAGATCATTGCAGATATTGTACTAAATCATAAAGCTGGCGGCGATGAACTTGAAGAATTTCAAGTAGTGGAAGTAAATACCGAAAACCGAAATGAAGTAATATCGGAACCTTTTAATATTAAGTCATATACAAAGTTTAATTTTTCTGAAAGAAATAAACAGTATTCGGAATTTATCTGGGATTTCACCTGTTTTTCTGGTGTTGAATATGCTGAGGGGATTGATGGTATGCATGTATATAGAGTTATCAATGAATTTGGAGATGGTTGGGATGACGTGTTGAGTGATGAAAAGGGTAACTATGATTATCTGATGAATAATGATATTAATTTCCGGAATCCAAATGTTATAGGCGAACTGGATTATTGGGGAAGATGGTATTATGAACAGATTGGTTACAGTGGTGTAAGACTGGATGCTATAAAGCATATTACACCGACTTTTTTTAAAGACTGGTTGTATAAACTTCGTGAAGCCACAGAAGAGAATATATTTGCTGTAGGCGAATACTGGGCTCCGAACGACCTGACTCTCCTTGAAAAATATATAGAAGTAACAGAGGGCTGTATGAATCTTTTTGATCCTGTATTACAATATCATTTTCATTTAGCATCTGTGCAGGGATCAGATTATGACCTTAGTAAAATATTCGACGGAACATTAGTACAAAGTCAGCCGGATAAGGCTGTAACACTAGTAGACAATCACGATACCCAGCCGTTACAACAATTGGAAGCTCCGGTTGAACATTGGTTTAAACCTTTAGCTTATGCATTGATTTTATTACGTACAGAAGGATATCCCTGTATATTCTATCCGGACTTATTCGGAGCACATTATGTGGATAAAGATAAAGAAGGTAATGACTGTGAAATTTTTCTTGAGAAGGTAGAAGAGTTGGAAATTTTACTAAATATTCGTCAGAATAATGTCTGTGGTGTACAGCGTGATTATTTTGATCATCCGGATTGTATAGGCTGGACGTTTGAAGGGACTGATGATCTACCAGGCTGTGCTGTTGTAATCAGTAATAATGGTCCGGGGGAGAAAATAATGGAAATTGGTACAAAATATACCGGAAAATTCTTTTGTGATGCTCTGGGAACAGTAAATGATCATATTGAAATTGATAAAAATGGGCACGGAAAATTTTCAGTATCGGAAAATGGTATTAGTGTATGGATTATGCTGTAAAAAATGTTATGTACTAAATATATAGCGGTTTTATGCCCCCTTTTGTATACTAGTTTTTAGTATATTTTCTTCTAAAAAAAATAAATAATCTTCAAAAATTGTTAAAAATTAATCATATATATATAATTATTATATGAAATAAATAAATACGGTTATATTTGCATCTGTATTTGGCTTTTATGAATGGGGAAATGCAAAAGGACTGGGGTATTTATCGACTAAAAGATGCTGATGACCTGGATGTTAGTATTCATCCATTGGCATACTCCATTCTGTATACTGCGACAGATCATTTAAACATCATTATTAAGGATAAAAGTATAAGCATAGATCCGGAAACTTTCTATTTCCTACCTCCCAAAAGTTCTTTTTCCGTTATAGAGAAATATAAGAAAGCTGTCCTCATCTGGTTTAAACCCGAAGTCTTTATGGACCGGCTAAAATTTCTTTATTATATTACAAATTGTTTTTTCTTTCAGAATCCTTTGGGGGTCGCAGCTAAAAATAGCTTTATACCGTACAAGTTCATTGTTAAAAACTACGCAAGACCACTTCAGACGCCGGGAGCTAATCCTTTGATTAAAAGAAATTTGCTGGCTAATTTTATAGAATTTATTCTCATAAGAGCACAGCTGGACTTTGATCCGGGTTTTGAAAACGGTTCCAAAAATGTTTATGATCAGGAAATAGCGAATAAATTTAGTAAACTGCTTGATGAGCAGGTAACCTTCAATCTTGTGGTAAGCTACTATGCGGATAAACTTAATATTACAAAACGAAGGTTAGACAAAGCAACACAAATTATTTATGGTTGCTCTGCTAAGAGTCTTATTACGGGAAGAGCCTTGGATAAGGCGAAATCAATGTTAAGGTCGACTTCAATACCTGTTAAAAATATCAGCCTGGAATTAGGATTTTCACAAGAGTCAAATTTCAATAATTTCTTTAAACTTCATATCGGGATGACACCTATGCAATACAGAATAAATGCCAATGCAATTATTTTTGGGGAAAATACGGCCCTGAGCTAAGTGTTATATTTTCAGTACATACACTTTTATTAATGCCTCATAAAACTAGAAAATATACTATAACTACCTCGTAAGTAGGCTTATAGGCAGTATTAATAAAAATTAATTTTTGTCGTTTTACATAGTTTTTTTGTTGTTTTTCATAACTAATAGATAGGATTTCCACTCTAATTTTGCACCCGCTATCAAAGGTAGTATGAATGCGTTTGCATAAAATGCATTTTTTTTAAAAAGAAGAAGATTTTATTAAAAGTATGAGAAAATTTTATTACCTGTTAGGCCTTACTTTCGGCCTTACATCAATTAACGTAGCTGCACAGAAAACTGGCGATGCAACAGTTAATGTTAGACTTTATCCAATCCAGACGATTGTGGTAAATGGTTCACAAAAAAATGTAAACCTTGACTACAGAACATCAGACGATTACAAGAAAGGTGTAGCTTTAGATGAAGCAGATCACCTTACGGTATACAGTACCGGTGCATTCGCTGTAAATGTACAGTCAAAAGATGCTCAGTTATCCAGTGTAAACACAAGCATCACAGAAAAAATTAATGCAGCGGATATTAAACTAACGCCGACTGCAGGTACAACGAATCCATTATCAGGTTCAAAACTTAGTACTGTAACATTATCTACAACCCCGACTGAATTAATTTCCAGTAACATCGGTGGTGTTGACAAGACCTTTAACGTAAAATACTCTGCTGCTGGTGCAGACAGCTATCTGAACAAGTATTTTAATGTGGAAAATCCTACGACTTATACGACTGTTGTAACCTACACTATTGTAGCTAAATAACATTATTTTTTTTATAACAATATTTAAGGCACTTAGGATATTAATCCTAGGTTGCCTTTTTACACGATATGAAAAGAATTCTGGCAAGTTTAAGCTTTTTATTATTTTTCCTGGCTGGTATTATTGCAAAGGGACAAGCAGGAATTACTGTGAGCCCGCCGCGCAATTATTTTACCTCTAATGCAGGAGAGAGTAGTACGAAAAAAGTTCTGGTAACTAATCCGAGCAAAACAACCACATTGGAGTTAACGGTCTCTCTGAATGACTGGACATACGACGAGAAAGGTAATAATGTTATATCGGAGCCCGGAACTTTAGAAAATTCGGCAGTAAATTGGGTTAGCATAAAGCCCCAGTCGTATTTTAGTCTGAATCCCGGAGAAACAAAAGAACTGGAAATTACCGTTACACCTCCGGCAGTACGGAAAGATACATTAGCTGTTCATACCTGTCTTATGTATATTACCCAAACCAATCCCGTTGATGCTATTAACGAGAAAGGAGCCTTGGTAAAAGTAAGTGTAAGAACAGGAATCAAGATCTATCATCGTTATTCTTCTCAGCGTGAACCTAATATGGATTTCACAGATTATAAATATGAAAAGGATAGTAAAAGTCTGGTTTTAGAAATTGTAAACCAGGGAAATGTATGGACAGATGGTACCATTCATACAGAGATGATTAATCAGCAAAACGGAGCAAAATATAATCTGGAAGATGAAATTATCTATACACTTCCGTCTGATAAGCGTATTGTAAACATTCCGTTACCGAAAGGTCTGGAACGTGGAAAGTATATTGTGACCTCTACATTTACTTATGGTGATGATAATGTAATTAAAATGGCAGAGCTAACCTTCATCAATGAATAGACTTTTTATCTGTATATTTTTTCTGCTCAACTTTATGCAAGTCTCTGCTCAGAGATTGTGGATAACTCCGTTTAATACCGGATATGCTCCGGTGAGAAGCTATAATGGGGCTATAATTAGTAATCTTGTTCAGATTCAGGTTCATGCCAATGGTAGTCAGGGACTTCAGATGCAGAACTGGTCTATGAGTTACAGAGTTGTAGGTACTATTAGCAATGGGGGGCCTAAATATTTTCCTGTTGAGCGACTGAAGTTCCGCTTTAACAGTGTGTCCAGCAATGGTGTGAACGACCAGGGAAGTAGTCCTAATGCCGGGAACTTAGGATTGAATACCAATCCTATTCCTTTTCAGTACACCAATTCGTATTTTGTCAACAATTCGCCCTATAACCTGCAAATTGTTAACAGGTATTTTATGATGACGCTTGGGTATGATGTGATGATAGACGGAGGTGCTTATCTGGAGGAATATTCTTCATGGAATAATTATACGGTAAATATTATCATAGAGATAAGGAACAGTAAAGGAGAAATCATAGACTCCGAGCCAGTATCTTTTCAGATGCAGGTTCACCCGGACGATTCACCACCGAAACCAGCAGAAGAATATGCTATTTTGCTGGATCCATCTGCTAAAAATGTTCTTTTGGAATTTAAAACTCCCGGCGATTATGCCAATGGAGTATCAAAAACATACAGCAGAGCATTGTCTGTAATCTCTACTACAGGTTATGCAGTACAGGTGAATAGTCTGAATAATGACCTTACCAGTACATCTAACCAGAGCCTTCCGGTAAATGCAATAAACCTAAATATAAAGGATAGCCAATCGCAGACAGTAACGGGTAGTGTAAAATTATCCAGCAGTAAGCAGAATATTATTACAAGTATGATTCCTGCGAAGACAGAAAAGTATTTTGATCTTACCTATTCTACACAGGCAGGGGACATCAGATTTTTTAATCAATCTCAGGAACAGTATTCGGGAACCCTTATTTTCAGTCTTATTCCACAGTAAAAATTTTGAACTTTTTCAAAAAAATTATATTAACCATATTTGTGGCGGGGATAACCATGTGTTATGCCCAGAAAAGTGCTGTCAGTATAGAAACAGATCAGAAACTTAGTGTCTTCAATGAAGATATGGTAAGTGTACTCCTTAAGATCAGTAATAATACAGAGATCGAAAGAAATCTTGATGTAGATATACAGACGGTAAAGGGACTGAGAGTTATTAACAATATATCCTCTATACATCTAAAGGCTAATGAAAAAGCTTTTTTACCTGTAAAAATATTTGTAGAAAAGAACCAGCCTGCAGGAACAGCAACTATAAAATATGCTATAACAGAGAGCAGTCTAACTTTAGCAACTGCTGAAACCAGTATGACGGTACAGTCTAAACGCGGGTTGAAAATTGTAGCTAAAGAACCTCAGGTACTGATGTATAAAGTGGGCGATTCTATAAAGATTTCCACACAGGTTTATAACAGCGGAAACAGAGAGGAGAATGTAGAAGTAATTGCCAGTTTTCCGCAAGCAGACGGGCGCGATCTTAGTTTTAGCAAAAAAATAAAACTGGAGCCGTTTGTTAATAAAGAAGTCAGTTTCTCTAAAATAGTGGATAAAGATCTCCTGAAAATGGAGCTTTTTACAGTAAATGTAGCAGGGCTAAATACGGATAAAGAATTCTTTGGTAATGCTATTATTATCGTACAGAATGCCTTGGGGAACAGAAAATATGTAGATCCTGCTTTTATCAATTTTTACAGACCAGCATATCAGGTCAATCATATCAGCCTCAGTAGTCGGAATGCTTTTCTTAATTATGATTCCTCTTATAATCTCGATTTGCATACCGAATTTTATGCCGGTGGTATAAAAGGAATTGTTAATGTAAACGGAACTTATTGGAGCAATAATAGTACAAAACCTCTATTTACAAATACCTGGGTAAGATTAGAAGGAAAAGGTGTAGGTGTACAATTGGGTAACCTGAATGCAAGTGATCTGGAAATAAACCTTGTGGGGCGTGGGGCTGAAGTTTCTGTTAATCCATTCACCAACAAAAGATCCGTGATTCGTGTTGGAGCTGTTGAAAAAAGCTATAACCTGATTGATCCATTGGATCTTAATAATTCTTCGAGAGGATACTCTACCTATGCAAAATCATCCATTAGCCTCAATGAGAAAGAGTCTCTGGATAATTCTGTTATTCTGGATAATGACCCGTATCAGCGGAGCTTTATCCTGATGAATGAATACCATTACAATAATAACAAACAGACGTATTATGATCTCAGATTGGGATATGGTTACACATCTACAAAAGGTGAAGTATCACATACGGCATCTTCTGTAGCTGCGGGGCTAAATCTGAATACATCATTCAATAAATATACATTTAGTTCTAACAATTATTATAGTAGCTGTTATTATCCGGGAATTCGAAAAGGAAACACAGTTTTTGAGGAACGCTTGTTCAGGAATTTTGATAAATTCAATATTTGGGTAGGGTATAGCCTTAATAATTATAATCCCAAAAGCATAGATCCGCAATACCAATATAATACAGTTGCTAACCGAAGCAAGGTTGAAATGGGAACCAGCTTTACGATTGCCAGAAACACAAAACTTAGTATTATACCGCAATTGAGCACAGAACGATCCAATGTGTTTGTCAACAGCAGCTTTCAGAGTGTAAATGCGGACTTTAATACCGCTTTTATCAATACCGCATTCAACTATACCAGTCCGGATTATAAAAGCAGCATTAACCTTGTTCTTTCGAATGGTTATTCCAGATATGTTGGATTTACTTCTAATAGTTTTATTTACAGGTTACAGGCTAACTGGTATTATAAAAATTTTATGCTGAGTGCCAATTATCAGAAAGGTAACTTTATGCTATATGAAGGTAATTATAACAATAGCCTTAGTGACAATACAGAGAGAATTTCCGCCATTGCCAACTATAAAATAAGCCTGCTTAACAAACGTCTCAACTTGTTATTTGGCTCCATATTCAACTCTGATAAATTTATTGGAAAAAGTTTCTCTTTTAATACCAATCTCGATTACCGTATTTTATCAGGAACTAAACTGTTTGCCAGCTATAATCTGAATAAATACCTGAACGGAGTATACAGATCTGCTAATAATTACTATCAGGTGGGTATTATCCAGGATTTACCAAGTTTTGGAGAAGAGAAGAGTAGTGGTAAAACAGGAAATATAGAATTGTTTTTCTATTATGATCTTAATAATAACGGACAGTACGATCCTTCTGTAGATCTTCCGGCACAGGATCTGAAAACTAAAATTAACAATACCCTGTTTATCACGCCAAAGAACGGAAATATAAAGTACAAAAAAGTACCTTATGGAACGTATATGATAAAAGCAATGGAAGATAAATGGTATGCCGATGACATGAGGGTTACTGTTGACAGGAAAGATGTATTCCTAACAATTCCGCTGCAGAAAACAAGTATGGTAAAAGGAAAAGTACAATATCAGGAAACTACTAAAACACAATTTGAAGTAGTAGAAGTTTTATCGGGACTTCCTGTAGTATTCCAGAATAATCAGTTTAAAAACTTTGTTTTCTATACCAATGAAAGAGGTGAATATTCTGCATATTTACCAGTAGGCCATTATAAAGTATTTATAGATGGTAATGCATTGCAGAAGAATGTATATGTAGAAGCTAATCAGACCGCTGATATCACTGAGGGAAATACATCGGAACTGAATCCTTTTATCCTAAAAGTTAAAGAAAGAAAGGTAGAAGTGAAGCGGTTCGGAATCAAGTAATAATTTGCTTTATAGATGTTAGTATACTAATGCGAGTAGAAATCTTGATCAAGGGATATTTTTAATACATATCAACATTTAATGTATTTATGATTGAGATCCGAGCGGGACGCTCGAACCAACGAGGGATAGTTCTTATAGATATTAATGCTGGCGCGAGGATCCTGCTCGTGCCAAATATTGTTACACTACATATCAACCTTTAAAGTATTTATGATTGGGATCCGAGCGATATGCTCGAACCAACGAGAGAATTTACTTTTTACAAATTTCTAGGTTTTAAAAACGTATGAGCTGTCAGGCTGAGCGAAGTCGAAGCCTAATTATTCAGGCATTGCTTCTTAATACTGGGACGATGATCCTGCTCGTGCTATATATGGTAAATTATCAATACAATTATTATTACAAAAAATTGAACTCCGTTTAGCCTGATAAAATAGATAAACAAAAAACCGGCATAAGCCGGTTTTGTTATTTTTTATTGAGTGTTTTTCCCAGTACTTTGATGTTTCCATCTATAGGTGCTGTAATTTTCAGATCCAGAATCTCAGCGATAGCAGGATAGATATTTATATTTACAAAAGGTCTTATCTGCTGGTGTTGTTTAAATGCAGGACCCCAGGCAAAGTAAGTAGCCTTCATTTCCGGCACTTTATACGGATTGTAACCATGTTTTCCTACCGGAGGATTTCTACCCGGATCTACCATAGCTTTTGTTCCGTTAGGTACCAGGATAATATCACCGATTCTTCTGTTTTTATTATCCGATTTGCTGTAGTGTAATCTTCCCGGGAAGTTTTTCGCCAGATATATTTTATAGCCTTCGTGCTTTTCTTTTCTTAGCGCTTTATAAAGAGGCAGGATATCTGCTTCGTTTTTTGCAGTAATTCTTACAAAGGTGTTACTGTTCACTACTACAAATTTATTTCTGTCGATAATGGAAGGAACTGTAATATAATCTTTAGGATCTACTTTTATCATTCCGTGATCGGAAACAAATACAAAATTGATAGGAAGATTAAGTGGCTTCAATCCATCTACCAGCTTCTGAATAGCACCATCTATATAATGTACAGCATCTTCCGTTTGTTTTGCATCCGGTCCGTAATGATGACCTTCATGATCTACTTCAGGGAAATATAAAGTAATGAAGTGAGGTCTTTTCTCTTCAGAAAGCTGTAACCAGTTTTTAATAATTCTTACTTTATCATCATCCGAAAATTTTTCGTGATATGGATAGTAATAAGAAGGTCTTGTACCTCCGGCTTCACTCTCGGAGCCCACCCAGAATAAACTGGCAGCTACCATTCCTTGCTTTTCGGCCAATCCCCATAGTGGCAATCCTCCGTACCAGCTACCATCTGTAACTGTTTTACTGCCTATCTTGTACATTTCTTTTCTGTTCGGATCATAGAAAATGTTATCCACAAGACCATGGTGAGAAGGGTACAAACCTGTTATAATGCTATAGTGGTTTGGAAAAGTAATGGAAGGGTAGGACGGATACATTCCGTTTTTTGCCCATATCCCATTTTCAGCCAGGTTTAATAAGTTTTTAGTATTATACTTCTGCATATAATCGTATCTGAATCCGTCTGCAGAAATAAGAATTACATAAGGTTTTTGCAGGGTTTCAGGAGCATTTGTTCTTCCGGATATTACAACCTGTGTTGTATCCACTGCAGGCTTTTGTGAGTAGCCTAGGACAGCTAACACTAAAGAGCCTATAACAAGAAACTTCTTCATTAACATAAAATTTTATCAAAGGTAAAACATATAAAAGCTTTGCCAAAGGCTTAGGGGGATTAAATTTTCGTCAAATAAAAATCCCCGTCGAAAGACGGGGACTTATATATTAAAGTAGTTACTTTAATTAAGCTTGAGGAGTGTTTTGTCCTAATACGAAAGGCTCAACTTCTTTGATTTCTCCGAATTGTTGCTCGTAAGAAGCGATGTTTTGCTGAAGCGCATTAAGAACTCTCTTAGCGTGTAATGGAGCTAAGATAACTCTTGATCTAACTTTAGCTTGCTGTACACCTGGCATTAACTGGATGAAATCCAAGATAAATTCAGATGGAGAGTGGTTAACTAAAGCAAGATTTGCGTAAACACCAGCTGCTACCATTTCATTCAGTTCAATGTTGATGTTTCCGTCTTGTGGATTTTGGTTGTTGTCCATTTTTGTTAATTATTTTTGTTTAAAATTTAAAATTTGAGATTGTGAAAGTATAAAAATAAATTCAAATCTCAAATTTCAAATTATTAATTTTAATTTATATCCTCAAATTCCTTTGTAGAACCTACAATGATATTCTGATATTGCTTAAGACCTGTACCTGCAGGGATTCTGTGACCTACAATTACATTTTCTTTAAGACCATTCAGATCATCTACTTTACCAGACACTGCTGCCTCGTTAAGTACTTTTGTAGTTTCCTGGAAGGAAGCTGCAGACATGAAGGATTTAGTTTGAAGAGCTGCTCTCGTAATACCTTGTAATACAGGCTGTGCTGTTGCAGGTAAAGCTTCTCTTACTTCAACTAATTCCTGATCTTCACGCTTCAACTTAGAGTTTTCGTCTCTTAGTTCTCTTGCAGTAATCATCTGACCCGCTTTGAATTCTTTAGAATCTCCTGGGTTAATAACTACTTTAAGGCCGAATACTCTTTCATTTTCTTCGATGAAGTCATTCTTGTGTTCAAGGCTACCTTCAAGGAACTGAGTATCACCACCATCAACGATTTCTACTTTAGTCATCATCTGACGAACGATGATCTCGAAGTGCTTATCATCAATTTTTACCCCCTGTAGACGGTAAACTTCCTGAATCTCATTTACTAAGTATTCCTGTACCGCAGTTGGTCCTTTAATGCTTAGGATATCATCCGGAGTAACGGATCCGTCAGAAAGTGGAGAACCTGCACGTACGAAGTCATTTTCCTGAACAAGGATCTGGTTAGATAATTTTACAAGATATTTCTTGATCTCACCAGTTTTAGCTTCAACAACAAGTTCACGGTTACCTCTCTTGATTTTACCATAAGATACTACACCATCGATTTCAGTAACAACCGCTGGGTTAGATGGGTTACGAGCTTCGAATAATTCGGTAACTCTTGGAAGACCCCCGGTGATATCCCCTGCTTTCGCAGATTTTCTTGGGATTTTGATTAAGACTTTACCAGCCTTAATTTTCTCACCATCGTTAACCATCAAGTGGGCACCAACCGGAAGGTTGTATGATTTCTGCTCAACACCTTTAGCATCTACCACTCTAAGAGTAGGTACCGCTTTTTTGTTTCTGGAATCAGAGATTACTTTTTCCTCGAAACCGGTTTGTTCGTCAATTTCCAATTGGAAAGAAACCCCTTGAATAATATCTTCGTATTCAACCTTACCTGATGTCTCAGCAATGATTACCGCGTTATACGGATCCCACTTACAGATAAGATCTCCTTTTTTCACTTTATCACCAGGTTTTACAGCAAGCTCGGCACCATAAGGTACGTTTGCGTTCATAATTACTGTTCTGGTTTCGTTATCCATTACCAAACGGAATTCAGTAGAACGGGAAACAACGATATCAGTTGTGTTACCATCCTCACCTTCACTCTTAATGGTTCTTACTTCGTCCATTTCTACAATACCATCACGTTTTGCAACAATAGATGGATTTTCAGAAATGTTACCCGCAGTACCCCCTTGGTGGAAGGTTCTCAATGTTAACTGTGTACCTGGTTCACCAATGGATTGTGCAGCGATTACTCCTACAGCTTCACCCATGTGGATCATCTTACCAGTTGCCAGGTTTCTACCATAACACTTCGCACAGATACCTCTCTTAGTTTCACAAGTTAACGGAGAACGAGCTTCTACAGATTCAATACCTGCAACTTCAATTTTCTTCGCTAATTTCTCGTCAATAAGTTGATCTGCTTCTACCAATAATTCATCAGTCTCAGGATCATAGATATTGTGAAGAGAAACTCTACCTAATACTCTTTCAGAGATTTTCTCAACGATTTCGTCATTTTTCTTCAATGGCGTAATCTCCACACCTCTTAATGTACCACAGTCGTCAACAGTAACGATAACGTCCTGAGCAACGTCTACCAAACGACGAGTTAGATAACCCGCATCGGCAGTCTTAAGAGCGGTATCCGCAAGACCCTTACGTGCACCGTGGGTAGAGATAAAGTACTCCAAGATGGAAAGACCTTCCTTAAAGTTAGCTACAATCGGGTTTTCGATAATCTCCGCCCCAACTGAACCTGCTTTTTGTGGTTTTGCCATTAGACCTCTCATACCGGATAACTGACGAATCTGTTCCTTAGAACCCCTCGCCCCAGAGTCAAGCATCATAAATACTGAGTTGAAACCACCTTGGTCAGATTTCATTCTGTCCATAATCATTTCAGTAAGCTTCGCATTGGTATTTGTCCAAACGTCGATTACCTGGTTGTAACGTTCAGTATCGGTAATAAGACCCATGTTATAGTTAGCCTTAATCTCGTCCACATTTTCAACAGCATTGGCAATCATGGTTTTCTTTTCAACAGGAACCACGATATCTCCAAGGCTGAATGAAAGACCTCCTTTGAATGCGTTGGTGTAACCAAGATCTTTCATGTCATCAAGAAACTTCACAGTAGTAGGGAAATCAGTTTCATCCAAAATTCTACCGATAACGTTTCTTAATGACTTCTTAGTCAATAACTCATCAATATAACCTACTTGTTTTGGTACAATCTGGTTGAATAGAATTCTACCAACAGTTGTAGGAGTCAGTCTTGTTACTAATTCACCGTTTTCTTTAACTGGTAAACGGCATTTTACTTTAGCGTTCAATGATACTTGTCCTTCTGCATAAGCAATCTCTACCTCTTCAGGTGAGTAGAATGCTAAGCCTTCTCCTTTTACTTTGTTTGTATCTGTTGAATGCGCTTCTTTGGTCATGAAGTAAAGACCCAATACCATGTCCTGAGAAGGTACCGTAATTGGAGAACCATTCGCAGGGTTCAGGATATTTTGGGAACCTAACATCAATAACTGAGCTTCCAGGATCGCTTCAGGACCTAGTGGTAAGTGTACTGCCATCTGGTCACCATCGAAATCGGCGTTGAATGCCGTTGTTACTAATGGGTGAAGTTGGATAGCCTTACCTTCGATCATCTTAGGCTGGAATGCCTGGATACCTAAACGGTGAAGGGTAGGTGCCCTGTTCAGAAGAACCGGGTGTCCTTTCATTACGTTTTCTAAGATATCATAAACAACAGGTTCTTTTCTGTCAATGATTCTCTTAGCAGATTTTACAGTTTTTACAATACCTCTTTCAATTAGTTTTCTAATGATAAATGGTTTGTAAAGCTCAGCTGCCATATCTTTTGGAAGACCACACTCGTGTAGTTGCAAGCTTGGACCTACAACAATTACCGAACGAGCAGAGTAGTCAACCCTTTTACCTAATAAGTTCTGACGGAAACGACCTTGCTTACCTTTCAATGAATCAGAAAGAGATTTCAATGGTCTGTTAGATTCAGACTTAACAGCAGAAGATTTTCTGGTGTTATCGAATAATGAATCTACTGCTTCCTGAAGCATACGCTTCTCGTTTCTTAGGATTACTTCCGGAGCTTTGATCTCTAAAAGTCTCTTCAGACGGTTATTTCTGATGATAACTCTTCTGTAAAGGTCATTTAAATCGGAAGTAGCGAAACGTCCACCATCCAATGGAACTAGTGGTCTTAATTCTGGTGGTATAACCGGAAGAACACGCATTACCATCCACTCAGGACGGTTGATCATTCTTGTATTAGCACCTCTCAATGCTTCTACAACAGAAAGTCTCTTTAATGCTTCAGTTCTTCTTTGTTTTGATGATTCGTTGTGCGCTCTGTGTCTTAGGTCATAAGAAAGCGCATCAAGATCGATTCTTCTCAACATTTCCTCGATAGCCTCAGCACCCATCTTCGCAACGAATTTGTTAGGGTCTGAATCATCCAGGTATTGGTTTTCTTGTGGAAGAGTATCTAAAGTATCAAGATATTCTTCTTCAGTTAAGAATTCCATTTCGTCGAAATCGGAACCATCAGCTTTTCTAGCGATACCTTGTTGGATTACTACATATCTTTCGTAGTAGATAATCATATCCAATTTCTTGGAAGGTAAACCTAGTAAGTAACCAATTTTGTTTGGTAAAGAACGGAAATACCAGATGTGTGCAACAGGAACAACCAAACTGATGTGCCCGATACGCTCACGTCTTACTTTTTTCTCAGTTACTTCAACCCCACAACGGTCGCAAACGATACCCTTGTAACGGATTCTTTTATATTTACCACAAGCACATTCGTAATCCTTTACAGGACCGAATATTTTTTCGCAGAACAAACCATCTCTTTCAGGTTTGTGTGTACGATAGTTAATCGTTTCTGGTTTTAGAACCTCTCCTCTTGATTCCTGAAGAATAGACTCTGGAGAAGCTAAACCAATAGTGATTTTACTAAATCTACTTGTTTTATTTTTTGACATTGTTTTTTTTGATTTAAAGATTAAAAGATTGAAAGATTCAAAAATTAGTTTTGAAATAGCTTTCGCTCTCAAATTTGGAGTTACTTAATTTTTTAAATAATTAAATCTTTTAATTTACTCCTCCAATCTTACATCTAGTCCTAGACCTTGTAACTCGTGAAGTAATACGTTGAAAGATTCAGGGATACCTGGTTCAGGCATCGCTTCTCCTTTCGCGATAGCTTCATAAGTTTTTGCTCTACCGATTACGTCATCAGACTTCACAGTTAAGATTTCTCTCAAGATGTTAGATGCACCAAATGCTTCTAGTGCCCAAACCTCCATTTCTCCGAAACGCTGACCACCAAACTGAGCTTTACCTCCTAACGGCTGCTGCGTAATCAATGAGTATGGTCCGATTGAACGGGCGTGCATTTTATCATCAACCATGTGTCCTAGTTTCAACATGTAGATTACCCCAACTGTCGCAGGCTGTGTAAATCTTTCACCTGTACCACCGTCATATAAGTAGGTATTTCCGTAAGCCGGAAGTTCTGCTTTTTCAGTGTACTCAGTGATCTGATCTAGCTCGGCACCATCGAAGATTGGTGTAGCAAACTTCAATCCTAGTTTTTTACCAGCCCATCCTAATACGGTCTCGTAAATCTGACCGATGTTCATACGGGAAGGTACCCCTAGTGGGTTAAGAACGATGTCTACAGCTGTACCATCTTCAAGGAACGGCATATCTTCTTCACGAACGATTCTGGAAACAATACCCTTGTTACCGTGACGTCCTGCCATTTTATCCCCTACATTCAGTTTACGTTTCTTAGCGATGTAAACTTTTGCTAACTTCATGATACCTGCTGGTAATTCGTCACCGATAGAGATTGCAAATTTCTCACGGTTCTTAACACCCTGAAGGTCGTTGTACTTAATCTTGTAGTTGTGGATTAACTGTTTGATTAATTCATTTTTATCTGCATCAACCGTCCAATCAGACCCGCTTACGTTTACGTAATCTTCAACACTAGAAAGTAACTTTTGAGTAAACTTCACACCTTTACCGATAAGTTCTTCATCAAGGTCGTTTTTCACACCCTGAGATGTTTTACCGCTAACAAGAATGTTTAGTTTTTCAAGAAGTGTATTTCTCAGATCGTCGAATTTCTCTTTGTATCTGTTTTCAACTTCTTCAAGCTTAAGCTTCTCTTCAGTTCTTTTCTTTTTGTCTTTAATATTTCTGGAGAATAACTTCTTGTTGATAACTACACCTCTTAATGAAGAGTCTGCTTTCAATGAAGCATCTTTTACATCACCAGCTTTGTCACCAAAGATTGCACGTAAAAGTTTTTCCTCCGGAGTTGGATCAGATTCACCTTTTGGCGTGATTTTTCCGATAAGGATATCACCAGGCTTCACCTCAGCACCGATACGGATCATACCGTTCTCATCAAGATCTTTAGTAGCTTCTTCAGATACGTTTGGAATATCAGCTGTTAGTTCTTCCATACCTAATTTGGTATCACGAACTTCTAGTGAATATTCATCTACGTGGATAGAAGTAAACCAGTCTTCACGAACAACTTTCTCGTTGATTACAATCGCATCCTCGAAGTTGTACCCTTTCCAAGGCATGAAGGCTACTACTAAGTTTCTACCTAGTGCTAATTCTCCTTTTTCAGTTGCATAACCTTCACAAAGTACTTGTCCTTTCGCTACAGTGTCACCTACTCTTACGATAGGCTTCAATGTAATAGTTGTACTCTGGTTGGTTTTTCTGAACTTAGTTAGTTTATAAGACTTAGTCGCAGATTCGAAGTTTACTAAATCTTCATCCTCGCTTCTTTCGTACTTAATTGTAATTTTATCAGCATCCACATACTCTACAATACCAGTTCCTTCAGCATTAATCAAAATTCTGGAGTCAGTAGCTACTTGTTTTTCCAAACCTGTACCTACAATTGGAGCTTGTGGTCTTAATAATGGAACGGCCTGACGCATCATGTTAGATCCCATCAACGCACGGTTCGCATCATCATGCTCCAAGAATGGAATCAATGATGCAGAAATACCAGAAATCTGGTTTGGTGCAACGTCGATAAGGTCTACCTGACCCGGCTCTACTACAGGGTAGTCACCGTCCAGACGAGCAATAATTCTGTCTGTTTCGAAGTCTCCACTGTCGCTTAGTTCCACGTTCGCCTGAGCAATTACTTTAGCTTCTTCATCCTCTGCATTTAGGTAGATTGGATCAGCATTTAAGTCTACTTTACCGTTTTCTACTTTTCTATATGGAGTTTCGATGAAACCAAGGTTATTGATCTTAGCATAGATACCCAGAGAAGAAATCAAACCAATGTTTGGTCCTTCAGGAGTTTCGATAGGACAAATTCTACCATAGTGAGTATGGTGAACATCTCGAACCTCGAAACCTGCTCTTTCTCTTGATAAACCACCAGGCCCCAGTGCAGATAATCTTCTCTTGTGAGTGATCTCTGATAATGGGTTGGTTTGGTCCATGAACTGAGAAAGCTGGTTGGTACCAAAGAATGAGTTAATTACTGATGTTAATGTTTTTGCATTAACAAGATCTATCGGTGTAAAGATTTCGTTATCTCTAACGTTCATTCTTTCCTTAATTGTTCTTGCAATTCTGGAAAGACCTACACCAAACTGTCCGGCTAATTGCTCTCCAACAGTTTTAATTCTTCTGTTAGAAAGGTGGTCGATGTCATCAACCTCAGCTTTAGAGTTTACCAATTCGATAAGGTGTCTAACAATAGCAATGATATCTTCTTTTGTTAAAACTTCAGTATCGATTGGGATATTTAATCCTAATTTTTTGTTCAGACGGTAACGGCCTACTTCACCAAGAGAATAACGCTGCTCAGAGAAGAATAATTTCTCGATAATTCCTCTTGCAGTTTCCTCATCTGGTGGATCTGCGTTACGTAACTGTCTGTAGATATATTCTACCGCTTCTTTTTCGGAGTTGGTAGGGTCTTTTTGTAAAGTGTTCTGGATAATAGAGAATTCGTTTCCATTTTCTTTGTGGATAAGAATTGTTTTTACACCAGATTCAAGGATAAGATCCAGGTGCTCTTTTTCAAGAATAGTCTCTCTGTCCAGGATGATTTCGTTTCTTTCGATAGAAACTACTTCACCGGTATCCTCATCTACGAAGTCTTCGAACCATGTGTTCAAAACTCTCGCAGCTAATGTTCTTCCTTCTACTTTTTTAAGTGCAGCTTTAGAAACTTTTACTTCTTCAGCAAGGTCGAAGATCTGAAGGATATCCTTATCAGATTCATAACCGATAGCTCTTAAAAGTGTAGTTAAAGGTAATTTTTTCTTACGATCGATGTAAGCGTACATTACGCTGTTGATATCCGTTGTAAATTCCATCCAGGAACCTTTGAAAGGGATAATTCTGGAATAGTACAACTTGGTACCGTTTGCGTGGTAAGTTTGTCCGAAGAAAACCCCCGGTGAACGGTGTAACTGAGTTACGATAACACGCTCTGCTCCGTTGATGATAAATGAACCACTAGGAGTCATGTATGGTACCGGACCTAAATATACGTCTTGTACTACTGTTTGGAAATCTTCATGTTCCGGGTCAGTACAATACAATTTAAGTCTTGCTTTTAATGGTACACTGTAGGTGAGACCTCTTTCTACACACTCGTCGATAGAATAACGAGGTGCATCTACTAAATAGTCAAGGAATTCTAATACAAACTGGTTTCTTGAGTCTGTAATAGGAAAGTTTTCCTGGAAAGTTTTGTAAAGAGTTTCATCCAATCTAGCTTCCGGCAGTGTATCAAGCTGGAAAAACTCCTTGAAAGACTGGATCTGAATGTCCAGAAAATCAGGAGTTATAACTTTCCCTTTGGAAGAGGAGAAGTTAATTCTTTGGTTTTCCCGAGTTTTTGGCGTCTGTGTCTTGCTCATAAAACGTTTTAGAAAAGGGTTAAAAAATATTTTGATTTGTAAAAAATATCAGAAAGAAAGACAAAAGGATAGATTGAAGACGAAAGACTTTGATTTTTGGGCTCATCAGAATAGCCTCTCAACCTTTTCTTGTTCCGGATGTCTATTTTTCTAACTGCAACGCTGGTATATCTTTTCACAGCGTAATGCAAAATACTTTTTTGAGTTTTGAGAAATTAGAATATCGTATATAAACGCAGAAATCCCTCACGCGATAGCGCAAGAGTTATCAAAAATCTGATTTATAAAAAATAAAATAAGCCCAAAACGAAATGCAAATATACGATAATTTTTTGTAAATAAAACAATTACACTCTAATAAAAAAAGAAAAAATATTGTTTTTAAAAATTATATGAGATATTGAATTGTAATGAAGGTTGTTGATATAATGATAATGATGCTTAATTGTTAATATTTGAGTGTGTTAATCTTCTTTAATATTTATTTTATTTATTAGATTAACTTATTTGATTTATTATGTATGCCATTTTTTATTAACTTTAAAAAAAACAACACTATGAAAGCATTTAACAAATTAGTATTTTTTATAGAAATACTAACAATTGTATTAGCAGTAAAAGTAAAGGCTATTAATATAATCCCTCAGCCGGAATTTGTTTCAGAAAAACAAGGAAACTATATTCTTAAAAACAATGTTGGTATTTATACCAGTAAGGGAATGGATAATGAAGTCGCTTTTCTTATTGGAATATTGGAAAATGAACAGGCTTTAAAATCTTCAAAATTAAAATCATCCAAGACAGCTGATATTCGTCTTCTTATTAATAAAAAATTACAAAAAGATTTAGGCAAGGAAGGTTATAGGTTGCGGGCAGATGCAGCAGGAATTTTAATAGAAGCATCTAATTCTACAGGAATATTCTATGGTATCCAAACATTAAGACAATTGTTAAAAAAAGAAGCTAAGCATACCGAGCTGGGGTTTGTAATGATTAGTGATCGCCCTCGGTTTTCGTGGCGGAGCTACATGCTTGATGAGGGTAGAGCCTATAAAGGAAAAGCTGTAGTGAAAAAAATGCTGGATGAAATGGCATTATTAAAAATGAATGTTTTTCATTGGCATCTTACAGAAGATCAGGGCTGGCGTTTAGCGATTGAAAAATATCCTAACCTAACCAGAATAGGGGCGAAGAGAGATTCAACACAAATAGGAGGATGGAATAGTACTAAGTATGATGCTAAGCCATTGGAAGGTTATTATACAAAACAGGATATAAAAGAAATTGTGGCTTATGCTGAAAAATTACACATAAATATTGTACCAGAAATAGAAATGCCAGGGCATGCCAGTGCCGCGGTTGCATCATATCCCTGGTTAGGGGTAACAAAACTCCCTATTAAAGTACCTGTAAATTTTGGAGTAAAGTATGATATATTCGATGTTACAGACCCAAAGGTAATTGATTTTATTCATGATGTACTGAATGAAGTGATGAATTTGTTTCCTTCTGATGTGATCCATATTGGAGGTGATGAGGTAAAGTATGATCAATGGAATAAATCTCCTTCAGTACAAGCCTATATGAAAAAACATAAGTTAACTTCTCCAGCAGACCTTCAGTTGTCTTTTACCAACGATATATCCGGCTTCTTGGAGAAAAAAAATAAACGAATGATGGGGTGGAATGACATTATGGGAGCTAAGCTACATGATTATAATCTGGATGCACCTCCGGTAACAGGAATGCTTTCAAAGTCTGCTATTATTCAGTTTTGGAAAGGAGATCTGGTTATGATAAAAGAAGCCGTATATAATGGATATGATATTGTCAATTCTTATCATGAATTTACTTATTTGGATTACAGTAGTATTTCCCTGCAAAAAGCTTATGAATTTGATCCTGTTCCAAAAGATCTGGAGAAGAAGTATCATAAAAAGATACTAGGCTTTGGTTGTCAGATGTGGGGAGAATGGATTACATCTCTGGATGATATGTATCAGAGAACATTTCCCCGTCTGGCTGCTTATGCAGAAGTTGGTTGGACAAAGTTGGAGAATAAAAATTTTGAACGTTTTCAACAATCTTTGCCTTATTTTTATAATCAATGGAGTGGTAAGGGGATAAGCTTTCAGAAATAATTGGTTTAAAAAATTATAAAAATTTTGGTAAGGCTTTAATCTTTGCAAAGACTATTCTGGGATATAGTATGATAAAAATATTGATATCTTAAAAAAATAAACAAGATCTTAGAGTCTGTTATAATGTGATTTCATTTTAGTATACAAAGCCTCTATCTTCGACTTTAAAATAGTAAAGCCTTGTGTTGGTTTTACAAAAAAGTGCCGGAGCTATATTTGCTTTTTGCTCCGGCACAACCTTAATATAAAGATGAAAAAAGTGTAAACTGTTTTTACTCTATTGCATTGAGTTCTCCTATGCCTTTGAATGATGAAATATTATCAAATTTTACATAACGTGTCTTCACAGGCTCTATAAATGATACCCATCCGATGTAAGGGTTTTGTGGAGAGCCGCCTATATTTCCATCGTTTTCATAAGTGCCTTGTTTGGTCCAGTTGATTCCATCGTTACTGGTGTATATTGTGAAATATTGAGGAAATAATGCATATATACCATATAAATAAGTTGGTGTCAAAGAAAAGCCTTTTAAAGTACGAGAGGTACCCATATCTAAAGTAACTGATGATGAGTTGTTAAAGCTTGAAATCCATCCTGTACTGGCATCTCCGTCCAACATCATTGATGCATCTGACTCGTATTCTGAGTTTGCTGTTATAGACCAGTTACTGCGGTCTATAGTGTTGCCAATAACAGGTGTCCCGGAATTAACATTGTTTAGAAAAATACTTATTTTTAAATAAACCACATCGTTGGCGGTAGGTAGGCCAGATTGAGTGCTTGATTTTACTGGTAATAAATATTGTTTCTGAGCATCCAGCTGAGCCATAGCGTCTGTAAATTGTATTTCTAACTCATTAGAGGAGGTGTTGCCTTTTGCTATGTTTAGTGAAGTTGTACTTAGTTTATAGGTACTTTCCGGTAACATCTGGAACTGAGTTCCGTTGGTGCTGTTATAGACAGAGACAAGAGAATTATCTATACCTATTTTTATTGATGTGTCGGTATTTATGATACTATTTAATGAAGCCGATAGTTTTGGATTTGCACCACTGATTAAGACAGTATTTCCTGCTTTATTAAATAGTACATCATCTGTAGTTTTTCCTGTTGAGGTTTTAAAGCTATAGGATACTTCATTAAATTTTACTTCTACAAAAATGGTATTTCTGTTGGAAGTAAGTGTTGCATTTTTATTATCCATGCTTTTTATAGATACCGGAAGCAGATAGGTCGCATTTTTATCCTTTATTACAGAGGGATCCTTCCATGTTAATGCGAGCATTTTGTCTGACATACTTTTACCCGCAGGAATATTAATAATCTCCGGAATACTGTAAGAGCCTTTTGGCAATAACGGAAGTGTTTTTCCGTATTGTTTTTTATAGGCTTCGATAAAGGAGATGTCGGACTCAGCAGTGACGGTTAGTTGTGTGTTACTTGTAACTTCTCTGGTAGCAACAGCAAAAAACAAATCGTTGTTATCTGCAAGAAATTTTCCCTGTAGTATAGGAATAGGGGTACTTATTAATACCTGATCTTTGTTATTATTGGCTTGTAAATAGATTTGCAAGGCGTCTTTAGAAGATGCAACTGTAGTGTCATCTTCGCGACAGGAAAATAACAGAAAACTCCATAAGGATATGAAAATAATGCTGTATATATTTATGTTAAATGTTTTCATAGTGTGCTTTTTTATTGTTTTTTAATATTTGTTAGTTACAAAAATCTCATATTTATTATCTTTATAAGATACATGCAGATAGTGCTATTCAGCAGGCATTCGTACATCTGGTATCCATTTAAAATTATTTCCCGCTATCATATCATTTCCGTTTTTAGAATAGTCTTTAATCGTAGTGCCTTTTCCGTCATTACATTTCCAATAGCCTTCCAGTCCTGGTGTTGCAGGATCTACAGTATACATGTTATTTCTTATCTCCGCAGGTGATCTTACAACATTCCAAAAACGAATTTCATTCACCTGCTTTGTTCCATAGCTGCCTCCAAAGCCTATGGATTCAAAATCAAAAGAAGCTGATAATGCATTTGTCATTGTCGGGACTCCGTCAATATACCATATAACAGAACTGCCATTATATACAAGAGCAAAGTGATACCATCGATTGGCTGTAAGGCTTTGCTGAGGAGAGAATTGTGATCCTGCAATTTTTACCTGTAGCTGATTAGGTTGTATTACCACATCGCCAAATCTGGTATATACTTCAGTTGGGTAAGAATATATTAATGTTTGATTGTTACCTTTAAGGTCTTCAGCTTTAGCTCTCCATTCCATTGTCCATGCTCTCAAGCCTTTGTAGGTTTTTTTATATTTTGTATCAATAGAATTATTGAATCCAAGTTCTGCTACAGAAGTATATAATACGCGATCTATTAGTATATAATAGGTTTTTGCGGCGTCTAAAGCAGGAGAATTTCCTTCTGTGGCTGTAATCGTAATAGCAAGTGCATATTTGTTAATTTCAGGCAGATTGACAATATCTTTTACAGATAGCTGAGAGGGATCAGAAATGTATTTCCCTTTTTCTATTGTAAATGAGTTGTTGTTAAAGGTATAGTAGCTTGTGGGCAACATCTGGTAACTCGTGCCATTCTCCTTGTTGTACTGATCCAGGGCTTTGGAATCTATTTGTACGGTTATACTGGCTTTAGTATCCATAGGTTTGGCTGCTCTAACTGTAATGGGCATAATGACTCCGCCTTTGTCTATAGAGATATTAGTAATATTGGTTCCGGAAGCCCCTTCAAAGTATATTGCATTGGGGGATGTTGTCATTTCATCATTAGTACAAGCATAAATGATGAATAGCAATATTATACCAGTATATTTTATCAGATTTTTCATAGATAAATGTCATTTTTAATTAAATTATAATTATTATTCAGCGGGCATCCGTACATCTGGTATCCATTTAAAATTACTTCCCGCTATCATGTCATTTCCATTTTTAGAGTAGTCTTTAATTATGGTACCTTTTCCGTCATTACACTTCCAATAGCCTTCCAGTCCTGGTGTTGCCGGATCTACAGCATACATGTTATTTCTTATCTCCGCAGGTGATCTTACAATATTCCAGAAACGAATTTCATTCACCTGCTTTGTTCCATAATTACCTCCAAAGCCTATAGATTCAAAATCAAAAGAGGCAGATAATGCATTGGTCATTGAAGGGACACCATCAATATACCATATAACAGAACTCCCATTATAGACAAGAGCAAGGTGGTACCAGCGGTTTGGTTGTGAGCTTTGTTGTGGAGATAAAGCAAGTCCTCCTATTTTTACTTGTAAGAGATCGGGTTTTTCTATTACTTTTTCAAATCTGGTATATACTTCGGTCGGGTAGGAGTATATTAATGTTTGATTGTTACCTTTAAGGTCTGCAGCTTTAACTCTCCATTCCATTGTCCATGCTCTTAAACCTTTGTAAGGTTTTTTGTATTTTGTATCAATAGAATTGTTATATCCGAGTTCTGCTACAGAAGTATATAATACCCTGTCCATTAATATGTAATAGGTTTTTGCAGCGTTCAAGGCATGTGAATTTCCTTCTGTACCAGTAATCGTAATGGCAAGCGCATATTTGTTAATCTCAGGCAGATTAGCAATATCTTTTATGGATAATTGAGAAGGTTCGGAAATATATTTCCCCTTGTCTATAGTGAATGAGTTATTACTAAAAGTATAATAACTTGCTGGTAAGGATTGATAGCTTGTACCATTCTCCTTGTTATATTGCTCCAGAGCTTTGGGATCTATTTGTACAGTTACACTGGATTTGGTGTCCATAGGTTTCGCTGCACGGACCGTAATAGGTATTATAGTTCCGCTTTTGTCTATAGAAATATTAGCAATGTTGGTTCCTCCGGAACCTTCAAAATAAATAGCATTAGGGGATGTCGTCATTTCATCATTAGTACATGCGTAAATGATGAATAATAATAACAGCAGTATGCCAGTGTATTTTATCACATTTTTCATAAATATTATTCTTAATTACTGCATTTTACACCTTGTACCCATTCTATATTATTGGAGGCAATAGCGTCCCTTCCATTACCCGTAAGATCTTTAATTGTTCTGCCATCATTACTTTCGTTAAATTTCCAATAAGCTATTAGTCCTTCCGATTTTGGGTTTACGCCACAAGCTCCATTTGTCAGTTCATTACGGGATAAGGCACGAGACCATATCCTGGCTTCACTTATAGCACCATCTATGTATCTTCCACCTGCTGAAAATCCAAAATAGAATCCTGTAGGATCAGTTAGGTCTACAGTTCGGGCAGCATTTCTGGAAGAAGCAAGTTCTCCATTTACATAAATTCTTATTTGTGTTCCGTCATATACTGCAGCAACATGATACCATATACCTGTTGAAAATGCTGATGATGCAGTTGTAGCTGTATTGCCTCCGGCCATTTGTAACTGGTTAGGCTGTATTGTAACATCTCCAAAACGTAATAAAAAATTTTCCTCAATCCCCATCAAAGAACTGATAAAAGGCGAGTTTACCTGAAATCTGTTTACGAGTACTCTGGTTTCATATGTTATCGTTTTCATAGCATTTAAGCCCTGATTATTTTTAAAAAAGTCTACTTTGAAAGCATTTCTGGCAAGGGATGTAGCACGTGTAGTAATGGTACGATTGGTAATTACATATAATGATTTGGAAGCCTGGAGTAATGGAATACTGGTAGTATTTACTATTGTAACAGGGACTACATATTTCTTATCGGTTGGCAAGCCTGTAAGACTTTTTATTTTTAATATTCCTGTGTTGGAAATATACTTTCCCTTTTCGATAGTATATTTACTATCCTGAAGAGTATAATAATCTGCAGGCAATGCTGTGTACTGAGTGCCATTCTTCTTGTTATAGTCATCTACTGTACTTTCATCTATCCGAACAGACGCTTGAACCTCATTGTCTACAGGTTTTGCTGCCCGTACAGAAATTGGCACGCTTATATCACTGTCTTCTATATTAGCGGTAATAACATCTTTACCTAAATTGCCTTCAAAGTAAATAGCATTTTCAGAAACAGGTACTTCATTGTTGGTACATGCATAGCAGAAAAGAAGACATATGGCAATACTTATATTTTTAAGTGTATTTTTCATGATGAGTTTATTTTATTTGGGCTTTGGAGCCGGATTCATAATCTGTATCATTTTACGGGTATATTTATATCCCGGATAGTTTCCATAGTCATATTCTATATGATAAGACCCGGCACCGCCCTTTGATCCTTGTTTAGGATTCCAGTGTGCCAATCCGTACATTGCTGGTATTATGCCGTTTACAGGATCGTTAAAGTCAAAGCCTCCGGTTTTCCATAAGCTTTCAAAATTTTCAGTAACAATATATTGTTCTGGACGGGCCCAGGAAGAGATGGCATCATAACGGCTCTGTAGTATGCCTGAATTGGTAGTACCATAAGATTGTGTAACGGCATAGTTAACATGTCTGCCGGCTTTTGTAGGAACGAGGTCTATTTCTCCGTCAATTAGTAACATCTTTCCTGTTCCGGAAACCGGACCGAAATATTTTCCTAAAGCTTCTATGAAAAGTCCAAAGTCATCTCTGCTTTTAGTGATTTGCCAGGTATTGCAACCACAATAATTAGTCTCATGGTCAAAGTCTATCCCATCCAGTCCTTTGGCAGTAACATCGTCATAAACCATTTTGGCAATCTTATCAAAGCCTTCTTTTAGTTTATCCTTGCTTTGTCTATCAAAATAAGTTGCCTTAAAATCTTTTATTAATCCGTCAAAAAAGAAATCGTCTGTAAAATTTACTCTTACGATTTTAGTACCTTTCACCTCCTGTACAAATTTCATTTCTTTGTATCCGGGAGAATCTTTCTCTGGAAATCCACCCCACATGCTCACAATATCCAGACTGTCCGGGATTCCTGTCCATCTGTTTTGCATGGAAGCTTCCAGATTTGCAAGTCCCGAAGGTCCATACCAGCCAAATGCAACCTGGTGAGGTGATTTTTTATAGGCTCTGAGATTAGTATAGTATTCATCCGAGTTTTTTGGGACTGCATCTACATTTTCAGGTTCAGGTCTGTTTTCAGCCGTGCATCCAAACAGTATCAGAATACAACTGATCAATATTGTGAGAATTATAAGGGGTATAATACGAATGTCTTTCATTGTTTTAATTTTTTCAGGTTAGCTTAATTTTTTTTGTCCCACCATAATCGGGTTCCCCCATTGTCAGTGCCTCCCAAAGCGGTGACACCGGAGGCTACACCCTGCGGATTGTCTCGGTATTCCGAATTAGGAAAAGGCATTCTGCGAATTTGTTTCGATGTATCTATTGTTCCACCACTGTAGTTTACAACAACAGGGAAAATCTTTGGATAGCCAGTCCGGCGGAACTCACTCCAGGCCTCCTGTCCGTTAGGAAATACAGCAATCCATTTCTGGGTGATGATGCGCTCCAGTTTTTTTTCAAAACTATCGGTCTCATTCCATTTAACCGTTATAGTACTGAGAAGTGTACTTCCTGTATTAACGTTGTTCGATGAGCTTACAGGATCTCTGTATGCTGCTGCTGTACTGCTGCTGTCATTAAGGTAGTTATCCGCCCCACTGACTCCTGCTTGCTGGAAAGAGGTACGTACGCCGGTTTCATAGAGGTCTTTGGCAGTGCCGCCCATATTCCATCCTCTTAATGCACCTTCTGCTCTTGCAAAATAAGTTTCAGCTGCTGTTAACCAGGTTAAGGGACTGTTTTCCTCTAGTTTTATAGTAGAAAACGGAGTGTATAACGCTTTGTTGGAAATTTGGATTCCATTTCTTATTCCAAAATAGCCTGTTGTTCCTCCAATAGTTACCGGATTGAAGTAAGATGATATTCTGGGATCTTTGTAGCCTTTTAAGAAGGATTCCATATTCGCGCCCATCCGGACATCATCATACAAATAGCATATAGCTGAAATAGGATTTCTGATCAGGTTTGTTGGAGAAGATTTGATAGCAGCGCTTGCATCGGCAGTTTTTATAACTCCTATCGGATGATTGATTGCTGATTCCGCATACAGTTTTGCTTTTGCCGGGTCAGCATACACGATTCTTAAAGCAAGTCTTAGTTTCAGTGAATTGGCAAACTGAATCCACTTGCGGATGTCACCCTGATAAATTAAATCATAATTAGCGAGAATTTTTGAATTTGGAAAATTCTGAGAAAAAGTTGTTAATACACCAATCGCATTATCCAGTTCTTTGAAAAAAGAGTCATAAATCGCTTGTTGCGAATCGTATTTGGTACTGACAACACCTGCTTTTATACCTGAATAAGGAAGCGGACCGTAAGTGTCAGTAGCTCTGTGAAAGCCGGCTACTTTTATAATATCTGCCAATGCAACTGTTTCGGGGGTTGTTGCCCTGTTTTTTATTTCTGTCCATCCGGCAAGATTTCCGAGATAAGCGCGCTTAAACATTTCTTCGTACCATCCGGGAACCAGCCCGTAGTTAGAATTATTCTGCCCGCCATTCCAATTGTTGCTAACGCCCATATAGCCGGAATAAATATCTCCCTGAAGATTGTCGGTGAGTTGGTATTGGTTTATTTCATCCGTGCCATTACTTCCTGCTGGAAGTACATTCTTCTGCATCTGAAGAAAGAATGCTCCTAGCTGATAATAGTCGCGTTGCAGCATGTCTTCGGTTGGCTGTGTGGGATCGGTATTGAAGTCTGCATATCGATTGGTACAAGCGTATGCTATAGCTGTCAAACCCACTAAAATTATATTTTTTACAGGTAATTTCATCTTTAGTTTTGTTTTTGTATTAAAATTCTAGTTTTAGTGAGCAACTTATGCTTCTAAGGCTGGGCTGCATGAAATAATCTATCCCCTGATAATAAGTGCCCACGGATGCAGTGTTTTCAGGATCGAAAGGAGCTTTGTTGTAGAACATAAATAAATTTCGCCCACTTACATTTATAACAACATTGTTGACAAATTTTATCCAGGGTGTACGCAATCTGTATGAAAGAGATGCTTCAGCTAGTCTTACGTTAGTCATACTGTATACGTAATAAGCACCAACACCTGCCTGTGGACTGCCTGTTACCTGATAGAATTTCTGAGCGTCTACTTTGCTACTGTTTATCAAAACGCCGCCATTTTCCCGTGCCAGCGCGCTGGATTCGGATACCCCAAAGAAGTCCATAACTGCTTGTGTTTGTGATACTCCTACACCGCCAATTCTCGCGTTTACTAAAAATGCAAATGTGAAATCTTTATACTTGAATTCATTTCGCCATCCCAAACGGTAGTTTGCGAGTGAGCTACCTGCCTTGATAAAATTATCGGGGTCAGCTTCAATTTGTCCTGAATTAGGATCTACATATACATTTCCCTGGAAATCCTTTTTTAAGGTGTTCACATAAATATCTCCCATAGTGCCTCCTTCTGTAAGAACAGTACGGTAGCTTCCGGTGCCACCCATATTAAGTTTGTCCAGTGTTATTGTAGTGCCACTGTACGGGTCGTAATAATCTTTGAGCAAGCTCACAACTTTGTTTCTGTTTAATGAGAAGGTAGCTTGTGATCTCCATCTCAGATCTCTGTTAAATACAGGGCTTTCCCATGCTAAAGAAGCTTCAATACCTCTGTTGTCTACCTGGCCTGCGTTCACAAATATGGAACTGAAAAGTGAGGTTCCTGAAAAAGTAGGTCTGAATAGTTGATTGAATGTTGAAGAAGTATAAGCTGTAGCAGTAAGCTCCAGTTTATTTTTCAAAAATCGGGCATTGATTCCTACTTCTGAGGAACGGGTGCGCTCTGGTTGAATACTATTGGAAGGTCTTGTTCCTGTGGTTCCGATATTACTTCCCACAAATGGAAATGTAAGAACTGTGGTGCCTCCTGGTGGGCTGTTACCAACCTCACTATAAGATCCTCTTATTTTTAAATATGATAGAATGTCTGATTTAACTTTAAAAATATCGGTAACAATTGCAGAGAGACCTACAGCAGGATAGAAGTAGTAACTTTTAGTACTTCCATAGAGTCGGGAAGGCCAGTCGTATCTCCCGGTAAGGTCTAAGTAAACTAACTTGTTGTAGTCCACCGTGGCGCTTGCAAAAACGGATTGTGTCTGGTCGCGGGATTTTGCCTCGTATGGAGGAGTTGTCGTAACTATATTTTTTAATGTGAAAAGATTGGCTAATTGTGAAAGATTTCCAGTTATAGTAAAGGTTTCATACTGATTGTCCGTAATAGCCGTTCCTAAATTTGCGTTGATGCCAAATTTCCCGAAACGACGATCCATATTGGCAATAATATCACCATAGATTTGTTGATTATTTTGAGGGTTTCTCGTATAAGCACCTAGAAGTCCCGCAAATAAGCCGTATGTAGAAGCGTATAATTTGGTTTCGGAATTCATAGCAGAATTATCAAAATTCATCCGTCCTGTAACATTTATCCCTTCCGCAATATTGACTTTTAAAGCTCCTGTAATAATATAGCGGTTTATCTTATTGGTAAATATATTCCGGTTTACAGTCCAGTAAGGATTTTGTAAAGCCATTCCCTGGTCTCCGTAATCCCAGTATTGGGTTTCGAAGTTTCTTTCCGGATTGTAACGTTCGTATATTTTATACTTTTCTATATCTGTAGTTGCCGGCATCAGATAAATGGGAACTATCGGATTGTAATATAAACCCTGAGTCGTCATATTCTGGTCATTCTGATTGATATAATTGAATGATAAATCCAGTGTCGCCCTTTTGTTGAATAAGGATGCGGAGTTACTGGCTGTGAAATTATAGCGGCTGAATTTGTTCTCAGGAATAATTCCGTCTGCATCCTGTCTGGAGGCGGAAACGTAGAATGTATTGTTTTCTGATCCACCACTTATTCCAATTGCGGTAGTATAATTGGCTCCTGTCTGGAAAAAGTTAGCAGGATTATACATGGGAGTTGTCGTAAGCTTATCTCCCCAGCTGAACATGCTTCCACCTGCATTGGCTCTATAAGCTTTCTGAAAACGAGGTAATATAAAAGGATCCATAACACTTAGAGTATTGGTGAAAGATATTCTTGGCTTTCCGCTCTGCCCCTTTTTAGTCGTGATAAGGATTACCCCATTGGCAGCACTACTGCCATATAATGCTGCCGAAGCAGCTCCGGTAAGTACAGAAATATTTTCAACATCTTCGGGGTTTAGCATAGCAATTCCACCAAAAGATGCTCCACGACCACTGTAAAACCCTGAGGCTTGTGGAGCTGCAAAAGAAAGATTGGGCATAGGAATTCCATCTACAACATACAAGGCATTGTTGTTTTGTGTAATAGATGTTGTCCCCCTAAGGACAACTCTGGATTCAGCTCCAATACCTGATGCAGAAGATTTAATGTCTACACCGGCAACCTTGCCCGCAAGGCTGTTCAGAATGTTTCCTTGTCCGCCGTCGACAATTTCGGCCCCGCTTACTTTCTGTACATTGTAAGTAAGGGCTCTGGATTCTTTTTTGATTCCTAATGCAGTTATTACAACTTCATTAATTTGTTGTGCTTTTTCAGGAGTAGTTGAAAATAGTGTGATACTGATTGTTGTTTTTCCGCTTGTCGGAATCTCCTGAGATTTGAATCCAGACATAGAAATTGTAAGAACAGCATTTTCTCCCGAAGCTGAAATGCTGAATTTTCCTTCCTGATCGGAAGTACTTTTGTTGTTTGTCCCTTTTTCAGTGATTATTGCCCCGGATAGCGGAAGGTTATCCTCTCCTGTAACAGTACCTGTGACCGTTTTTTGAGCATAGATTAAAACTCCTGTAAGGAAACATAACAAAATGAAAAATGATTTTTTCATGGTTAGTGCTTTTTTTAGTTAATATATTTATCGCTTTCATCTCCTTTATGAATAAGATATTTTAACCTAGCTTTTAGCTTTTTTGTTAAAATATGTTCACAAGAAATGTGTGATATTTAATAAAAAACACCATTATTTGTTATTTATCCTTTATGGATTATTTGTTTTGTGTAAAGCTAATTTAAAAATTATTTCAATTAGTTTGATATATTTTCAAATATTTATTGATTTTGTTATGACATTTTTATCTTAGTTGTGTGCAATCGGTTGTATTCGTTAGCTTTACAGTAATTTGTATTAATTTAAAATTTAATACTTTAGCCTTTCAAATAACCATGTAATGAGACATTATTTTTTTTCTAGGGAACTCCTGGCTGGAGTCCTTACATTAGTTACGGTCGTTATTCAGGCTCAGGAACTACCTTACTGGAAGAATGCCAGTATTGTAAAAGTTAATAAAGAATATCCACGGACGCTCTTTATGACTTATGATTCCAAAAGCGAGGCTTTAAATACTAAATTCGAAAATAGTAAATATTATAAATCGCTTAATGGTACCTGGAAGTTCCATTTTGCGGATGCTTATAAACAATTACCTGAAAATATTACTGATTCTGCGACAAGTACTTCCGGATGGAAGGATATAAAAGTACCGGGAAACTGGGAGGTTCAGGGATTCGGAACGGCTATTTATGTTAATCACCCTTATGAATTTGTAGAAAGGGATCCTAAGACAAGACTGCCTAAACAAGCTCCACCTTATATGCCGGAAGAAAACCCTGTAGGAGTTTATCGTAGAGATATTGATATTCCTGCAGAATGGCTGAAGGACAGAACTGTTTTTCTGAATATTGGTGGTGCAAAGTCCGGTACTTATGTTTATATCAATGGTAAAGAAGTAGGTTATAGTGAGGATTCTAAAAATCCGGCAGAGTTCAGAATTAACGAATATGTGAAGCCCGGTATTAATAAACTTGCCGTTAAAATATTCAGATGGAGCACCGGTTCTTATTTGGAAGCACAGGATTTCTGGAGAATGAGTGGTATTGAAAGAGATGTTTACCTGTGGTCTCAACCGAATGTGTCTTTACGTGATTTCAGAGTGAAGTCTACTTTAGATGATACTTATAAGAACGGAATCTTCCAGTTGGAAATGTCAGTTGCGAATTACGGTAATGGAGATCTTATAGAGAAGGCAAACTATACACCGATTAAGCCAGCAAGTCCTGTGTTGGGTTATGAACTGCTTGATGCTAAAGGTAAGGTTATCGCTTCGGCTTCGGCAACAGTAAGTGTAAAAGGAAGAGGGGAGAATGATTATAAATTTCCTGAAATCAAAATTCCGGGAATTTCAACATGGACTTCAGAATCTCCAAACCTGTATAAGCTGGTAATGACGGTACAGAATCAGGCGAGTACACAAACCGAAGTAATTCCGTTTACCGTAGGATTCAGGAAATTTGAAATAAAGGAAGTAGAAGGTAACGGAAGAAAAGATCGCTTGTTTCTGGTGAACGGACAACCTATAAAATTTAAAGGTGTTAATATTCACGAACATAATCCGGCGACCGGACATTATGTAACCGAAGATATTATGCTGAAGGATTTCACATTGATGAAGCAAAATAACCTCAACTCTGTCCGCTTAGCCCATTATCCACAGTCCCGGAAGTTTTATGAATTGTGTGATGAATTAGGACTTTATGTATATGATGAAGCTAATATTGAAAGTCATGGAATGTATTATGGGAAAGAATCTCTGGCTAAACACCCGGAATGGCAGAACGCCCATCTGGACAGAACCATCAATATGTTCGAACGCAATAAAAATCATCCTTCAGTAAGTTTTTGGTCATTAGGAAATGAGGCCGGAAACGGAGTGAATTTCGATGTGACCTACAGATGGCTGAAAGAGCGTGAGAAAGATTTTATGAACCGTCCGGTAAATTATGAAAGAGCAATCTGGGGCTATAATTCGGATATGTATGTGCCACAATATCCAAGTGCAGCCTGGTTGGATAAAACCGGGAAAGAAGGATCTGACCGTCCGGTGATTCCTTCAGAGTATTCGCATGCAATGGGGAACTCCAGTGGTAATCTGGATTTGCAGTGGCAGGCAATTTACAAATACCCTAACCTTCAGGGAGGTTACATATGGGACTGGGTAGATCAGGGTATTGCACAGAAAGATAAAAACGGGAAAATGTTCTGGGCTTATGGCGGTGATTTCGGAAAAGATATGGCCAGCGATGGAAACTTCCTGATCAATGGTATTGTAAATCCGGACAGAACTCCTCATCCGGCAATGCAGGAAGTAAAGTACGTTCACCAGGATTTTGGTTTTGAGGCAAAAGATCTTTCTAAAGGATTGTTCAGTGTGAAAAATCGCTTCTATTTTACAAATACCCAGGATTATATCCTGAAATATAGTGTTATTGAAAACGGTAAAATTATAGCTGAAAAAGTAGTTCCGATGAATCTTGGAGCACAGCAGAGTATGGATGTGCAGATTCCGGTTAGTTCATTGAAGCAAGGGAGGGAATATTTTGTAAATTTTGATGTATATACAGCAAAAGCAACAACGCTGGTTCCTAATAACTTTAATATTGCCCATGGGCAATTCAAACTGCCTTCTGAAATTGTAAAAGAATCTTACAGACCGGCAACTGCATCGCAAAATATAAAAACGGACCAAAAAGGAAATATAACGATTATAACCACAGGGAAAGCTGTGTTGACTTTTGATAAAGCAAAAGGTATTCTAAGTT
The DNA here is from genome assembly GCF_002023715.1 of Elizabethkingia occulta. GTDB lineage: Bacteria > Bacteroidota > Bacteroidia > Flavobacteriales > Weeksellaceae > Elizabethkingia > Elizabethkingia occulta. Next base: position 138,780 of record NZ_MAHX01000006.1, on the reverse strand, counting down.
CTTATAATGTTAATGGTAAAGAATATTTTCAGGGGGGATTCGGAATTCAGCCCAACTTTTGGAGAGGCCCAAATGATAATGACTACGGAAGCTCGATGCCGAAACGTCTTCAGATCTGGAAAGAGTCGAGTAAAGATTTTAAAGTAACGGAAATTAATGCTGTAAAAGAAAATGATCATGCATTGCTAAATGCGACTTATCTGTTGCCTGCCGGTAATCTGTATAAGGTGCAGTATAAAATTTATCCGGATGGTGTGATGAAAGTAAATGCGGAGTTTACCTCCACTTCGATGGAAGCAAATAATGTTGAAGCTTCAGAAGCTACACAGATGGCAACCTTTACTCCGGAAATGAAAAAAGCCAGAGAAAATTCGTCCAAACTGGAAGTACCGAGAATTGGGATACGCTTCAGATTACCACAGTCTATGAATAAAATTCAGTACTATGGGAATGGCCCTGTGGAAAACTATACAGATCGTCAGTCCGGAGCCAGAATAGGTATTTATAATACAACAGCAGAGGATATGTATTTTCCTTATGTGCGTCCGCAGGAAAATGGTCACAGAACATTTAACCGCTGGTTCTCTCTTACAGATACCAAGAATGCTGGATTGTTAATTATTGCTGATGATACAGTAGGCTTTAATGCTTTAAGAAACTCTGTAGAAGATTTTGATTCCGAGGAGGCTAAAAACAGACCTTACCAATTCAATAACTTTAGTTCGGAAGAACGTGCCGCTAATTCTGATGAAAAAGCAAAAGATATGCGTCCGCGTCAGACCCATATAAACGATATTGCACCAAGAAATTTCGTAGAAGTATGTGTGGATATGAAACAGATGGGGGTTGCTGGTTATAATAGCTGGGGAGCTAAACCTCTTACGGAATACAGTATTCCGTCTGACAAAAATTATAAATGGGGTTTTACAATAGTTCCTGTTAAAAATACTCAGGAGATTGCTGAAAAAGCAAACCTGAAATATTAATTTAAGGCTTTTGAAAGTAGGATAAGTAATTCATTCTGCTGCCTGATAAGTCCGATTAGTTCGTTCTGATTCTGGATAATTGCCGAAATAGCCTCTTCCGTTATTCTGATTTCTTTTTCTGAATCAGCTGTACGGAGGGGGCTTTCGTCTATAAGTTCTTCAATATAGATATTGTAAAACTGTGACAGTTTCAGAATATTATCCAAAGACGGTTTCGTTGCACCTGATTCCCATTTGTTATAAGCTGTTTGTGATATTTGTAAAGCTTCAGCCAATTCTACCTGGCTTAACTTTCTGAAATTTCTTAATTTTCGCAATTTGGTGTTTAGTTTCATCTTATTTATATATTATAATGCTTGTGCTAATCATATGTTTAAATAGTTGTGTAAAACATTAGTTAATTAAAAATAAAACTAATGTACATTTTTTATCTCAAGAATAATTCACATATTTGGGAAAATATTATATATTTATTTAAAGCTATAATAGTATTTGTGTGTATAAATGGAAAAATAGTATCCTTTTTCTTATTATTTGTTGCTAACATCTGTTTTGCTCAGATAGCTAAAAAGCAGAATGAGATGAACGTGAAAAATAAGATGGAGGCAAGGCAACTTCAGGATCCTTCTGTGCCATCACCTCCGGTAAATAGTTTTCCGGCTCAGTATCCCAAAGGAAACAGAGTTTTTCTTCAGCTTGTGGAAAAAAATATAAATAAAGAATCTCTAAAGGGATTGCCCAAGAAGCTTGAGACTAAGATTATCATTAAGATTAATGATGATGGGACGGTATTAAATATTTCCACATATGGAGAGTACGAAGTTTTTAATAAGGAAGTTGAAAATGCAGCAAAGAAAATCGGAACAACAAAATGGACTGCAGGAAAGAGCAGACAGGGTGAAAATGTTAACGATCTTGTTAAACTACCTTTACGCTTGTTAATCAATAAAATACCAAATAAAACATTATGAAAAACCTTAAGAAAATTAAGAGAACAGAGCTTAAAGCTATTACCGGTGGAGGCGAGCCTTTACCAGACGGTTGGGGAGTTTGTTTTGTAAATGATGAACCAGTTTCTACTCCGTGCAATCAATTATGTCCGGACAGAACACAGCCTTTTTGTGCATGGTAAACCCGGGAGCAAATAATTAATAAAACACCAAATAAAATATTATGAACAATCTTAAAAAAATTAAAAGAACAGAGCTTAAAGCTATTATCGGAGGAGGAGAGCCTTTGCCAGATGGATGGGGAGTTTGCTATGTAAAAGGAGAGCAAGTTCCTACTCCATGTGATCAATTATGCCCTAACAAAATGCAGCCTACTTGTGCATGGACGGATCCGGGAACAAATAATCAATAAAACACCAAATAAAATAAAACATTATGAAAAATCTAAAAAAACTTTCAAGAACAAATCTTAAAGAAATTCAGGGCGGCGCCATTATTGGTGGTGGAGGAAGTGGTATAGGTGGTTGCGAAGCTCACTGGATTCCCGGAGATCAGCAACCAGAACCTGGTATGCCATATGATTGCGGATGCAGAGGATTGAAATGGTGTCCGGGAATGGGAGCTTGTGTTCACACAAATCAGATACCTAGATCACAATGCGAAACTGGTCTTTAATAAAATAATTTTTAACACCAAGCAAAAACATTATGAAGAATCTTAGAAAACTTTCAAGAAACAATCTTAAAGAAATTCAAGGCGGAACTTTTACAGGTGGGTGTAATTCTCATCTTGTTACAGTAGATGAAGCTCCTGGTGAAGGAATGCCTTATGACTGCGGGTGCAGAACACTGTTGTGGTGTGAAAAGTTAAGTGCATGTGTACAATCAGGACAATATGCTAAAAGCTGCAAATCATTGTAATAAGACATGTTGTACATAGATAATGGCCGGAAGAAATATCCGGCCATTTTATTTTTCAAAAAGTTAAGTATTACTTTTTTTACTTAATCAGCTTATTTTAATAATAATATAACCTGTATAGGTTGCTGATTTCGTATAGCTTCAATCTTTATCTGCCCTTTCCATTTAGAAAGCTGATATATATTTAATAAATCTTCTGCTTTTTTTATTTCGGTGCCGTCCATCATTCTTATGACATCTTTTTCCTGTAATCCTACTTTTTTTAACGGGCTATTCGAGTCCAGTTTTAAAATGATTCCGCCATTTTCATCAGGGAGTCCATAAGTGGACCTCTCCCCAAGACCTTCTACCGACTTTATTGTAGCATTTAGAAAATCAATAGTTGTTACTTTTCTATTGTTTTCTGTATTGTTTATCAGCACAGGAAATTCTGGTTTGGCAGCGATTTGCTTTAATCGTGGAATCTGTACACCAAATTGATCCATTGGAAAATTTTTAAAACCTATACGCAGAGCCGGGGAATTATTCTTTACTCTGTAATTGCCAATCTGAGGATTGATAAAATCAGGGTTTCCTGAGATACTGTGTTGATCAGTATTTCTTTTTTGTGCAGCTTGTAAAGCTTTTGTGTCCGGGAAAAGGTTATAATCTATATTCTTTCCCCAGTCTTTTATTTCATATGGGGCATAAGGTGCCATCACGATATTACGAGTAAAGTAATCGTCACTGTTTCTGAACCATGCGTGCGGGTGAAAACTATTGTTAACCATAATGTTGTTCTCGGCTTTACGTTTAAAGCCTTCGCGGAATTTGAGTCCGCCATTCAGCATCACATTGTTGTAAATATGATAATTGGAAGATCCGTCATCCAAATCGATATCCCAGCCATGATCACAGCGGAATCTGTTGTTGCGGATAACAGTGGTTTGATTGGCATCCAGTAAGATCAGCTCTGGGTGGGCAGTGGTAATGCTATCCATATATTTTCTGTCGGGACTCCAGAAACGATCCCTTCCCCAGGAATTAAAAGCGCCATGATCTCCGGTTTCCAATACTGTATTGAAGACATCATTGAATTCCAGAATATGTCCGCCAAAAGCGCCATCACCAATATTAATACCGGCTCTTGGTGTATTGTATATGCTGTTATGTCTTACTGTAATATTAGCTGCAATGTCAATTTGTATACCTGTAGCCTGTTTTTCAATCTTGCCTATATCATGAATAAGGTTATTTTCTGCAATACATTGCTGTGGGTAATGATTGGACTTAGGGCCGGGTGTTTTATCCAATTGTCCATAAGGTACATAATCCTCGTACCGGAAAGAAGGGGAACGTACAGCATCCGTTTCTCCTACAAAGGCAATTCCGCTGGCGCCGGCTCCACTAATATGGTTGCCACTGATGGTGTTGTTTTTATTATACCCGCTTAGCATAATAGCATTGCCACCTACATCTGTGAACTGACAGTCGGTTACTTTTACATTCCGGGTATTTTCCATGGATATAACTCCGCCTCTGTAGATGGTCCAGTCGCTTCGCAAAAGAGGCTCTTTGGTATCCATAAAGCTTCGTTCGTTATGCAAGAAGCCAATGTTCTTTATTTCTATATCTGATAGTGGTGAACCTTCTGTGCCTTTTATCTCGATGCTGTTTTTTAATCGGGAAACTGTTATGTTGGTTTGAGAAAGGTTTATTCCTTTTGGTGGATAATAATAGAGCAATCCTTTTTCTTTATCGGCGAACCATTCACCGGGAGCATTTAGCTCTTCGAATATATTTTCCACAAAACGGAATTGTTTGTGCAAAGGTGAAGGCCGGTTATTTTGCCAGCCGCCTTCCAGTTTTAGGTTACCTTTTTCATCAACATCGATTATACGATAATGAAATCCTCCCCATTCTCCTGAATGGAGTCCGTGAACATAACCTCCTGCAGGATTTTTCCATTGCTTCACGCGTTCTGGAGCTATAGCATCTGCTGAGGTTCCGTTGAATACTCTGGCATTGGCATCATAGTCAGGATAACGGGCCAATATCTGGAGCTTTTCATTTGCATAAAGCCTTTCAGAGCTTATATCTTGTGGAATAGAGGTGACATAAATATCATTTTTATAAGGCTTCCAGTCGGTCTTTAGTAATTGTCCCGCACTTATGAAAGCCTGCTCTCCGGGATAGGAACTTATTAAAAGAGACTTTGTTTTTAGTGTTTTATTATCCAGAACAATGGGCTTCTGAAGATAATAAATACCTTTTCTTAAATAAATAGTAAGCGCTTTTCCATCTGCTTTTTCAATTTCCTGTACAGCACGTTCCGGAGTTTTGAAAGGTTTGGTTAAAGTTCCGGGATTATTATCACTTCCGCTGGAAGAAACATACACTTTTGTCTGAGCATAGGGAAATAAAATCCCCAGCAGACAAAATAATAATAAGGTTAGTGTGTTTTTCATGGTTGGTTATATTGTTTTTTTGTAAATATAATTTAAAAAATTAATTTACAGGCATTTGTGTTTTTTTATTTGGTGTTTTAAAGCTTATTCGCTAAGAATAATTTCATAGTTTAGTAAAAACTTTTATACCATTATTAACCATGCGAAAATCACCCTCCGATTCCGGTGACAGAGTGTTGCTTTCTGTTACCGCAGAAAAGAGTCTTTTTCTGTTTAATACCCTCATTTTTATTTTTTTTATAGTTCTGGATCTCAGAGCTCAGTCTCTACCTCAGCATCGGCTTGAGTTTACAAAACTGGCGATCCGTTGGGACGAAGGTATCCCTTTAGGGAATGGAATACTGGGATCTCTGGCCTGGGAGAAAAATGGGAAACTAAGGCTTTCACTGGACAGAGCCGATTTATGGGATGAACGAGAGGCTCTGGATATTTCCAAGCTAAATTTTAAATGGGTTGAACAGCAGGTTCTGAAGAATGATTATAAGCCTGTTCAGGAGATAGGGGACTGGCCTTATGATAATACACCATATCCCACAAAATTACCTGCTGCAGCTTTACAATTTGATATAAAGAATTTAGGAACAGTGATCTCGAATCAGTTGGAGATTGCAACGGCATTGCATAGCGTGAAATTTAGTTCCGGAGTAGTTTTCCAGAGTTATATACACGCAACCCAGCAGGCAGGATATTTTAGTTTTGATCATATTACTGATGAAAACCTAATGAATGATCTGTTACCAAAACTGGATGTACATAATTATAATTCAGTTGCTACAGCTGAGAGTGACAATAGCCATGCGGGTGAAGGTCTCGAAAAGTTAGGCTATGCTAAAGGAAAGGTTAAGGAAGAAGAGCATACCATACGCTATCATCAGCCTACTTATAATGGTAGATTTTTTGAAGTTTTAGTAAAATGGAAGAAAATAGGAAAAGATAAACTGGCAGGGAGTTGGACAATTTCCGATAACCAGCCGGCCATACTTTCTTTACCTCAGCAATCAATAACGAATTCCGGTGAATGGAAAAGCCATGTGAAATGGTGGCAGGATTTCTGGAGTAAATCTTCGGTAAAACTTCCGGATGAATTGATTGAAAAACAATATTATCTGGAATTATACAAACTGGGAAGTGTAAGTCGTAAGGGAGCGCCGGCGATTACATTACAGGCGGTATGGACAGCGGACAACGGAAGTCTGCCACCATGGAAAGGCGATTTTCATAACGATTTGAATACTCAGCTTAGTTATTGGCCAGCTTTTACAGGAAATCATTTGCAGGAAGCAGTATCTTTTACAGACTGGTTATGGAAGATAAGGCCGGTAAGCCTACAGTATACCAAACAGTATTTCGGCGTAGACGGGCTGAACGTTCCGGGAGTTGTTACACTAAACGGTGATCCTATGGGTGGATGGATTCAGTACTCGCTTTCTCCCACGGTAAGTGCGTGGTGTGCTCAGTACTTTTACTGGCAGTGGAAATATTCTATGGACGATCGTTTTCTTCAGCAAAAAGCTTATCCCTATGTTCATGATGCAGCTGTTTATATGGAGAATATTACCCGTCTGAAAGATGGTGTGAGAAAATTACCGCTAAGCTCTAGCCCGGAGTACAATGATAATTCTGTTAATGCCTGGTTTAAAGACTGGACCAATTATGACCTTTCATTAGCGCGGTTCCTGTTTTCAGCAGCTTCGGAAATAGCGAAAGCTTCCGGGAAAGAGGATGAAGCCATGCATTGGAAAAAAATATTAGAGGAACTGCCTGATTATAATGTAAATGAAACAGGACTTACAGTAGCTCCTGGACAGATTATGGAATCATCTCACAGACATTTCTCTCCTTATATGGCTGTTTATCCTTTAGCATTACTGGACGTAAATCGGCCTAAGGACAAAGAAATTGTAGATAAGTCTATTCAGCATATAGAAAAGCTGGGAACCCGTGCCTGGGTAGGTTATTCTTTTACATGGATGTCTACATTGTATGCACGGGCTTATCAGGCAGAAAAAGCAGTAAAGCAATTACAGATATTTGCCTCTAACTTTTGCTCACCAAATAGTTTTCACCTGAATGGAGACCAGAAAGGAGGACAATATTCCGGATTTACGTACCGTCCGTTTACATTGGAAGGGAATTTTGCATTTGCTCAGGGAGTACACGAATTATTATTACAGAGCCGACAGGGATATATAGAAGTTTTTCCGGCAATCCCCAAAGACTGGAAAAATGTGAGTTTTACTAATCTGCGTGCGGAAGGAGCAGTGTTAGTAAGTGGTAAAATCGAGAATGAAAAGCTTATTACTGTGAAGTTATTTTCTGAAAAGGGTGGAGTATTGAATGTAAAGCTGCCTAATGGAAAAATACAACTGGTAGAAAGCAAAAATGCAAAAGCAGAGGTTCTGAATACAGACAAAACGGTAATCAACTTTAAACCCGGTGGTTGGGTTAGTTTACAGATCTACCGATAATATCCATAAAAAAAAAGTCCCGGAATATTCGGGACTTATCATTAATTAAACTGTTCTTACTTCTTTACGGGAGCTTTTTCCTGCTTCACAGGAGCTGTTTTTTCAGCCTTTTTCTCAACCTTTTTAGCAGTTTCATGTCCTTTCATTTCCTTTTTAGCAGGTTCAGACTTCTTCTGTGCTGGAGTTGTTTGTTGTGCAGTTGCATAACCTAGTCCAAGAACTAGTGATAATGCCATTAACGTGTTTTTCATTGTACTATTGTTTTAATGTTAGTACTGCGAACCTACAAAGAATTTTCATTACCTGTATGCGCTTAACCCGCTGTTTAACTGTAAATTAACACTTTTAAGAATAGTTTAGCGCTTCTTAAAAAATGATAAAAGGCCAAAAGTGCTTTCTATAAGGCTTTTTCAGCAGTTGTAACAGGAGTCTGGGTACGGGAAAGAATAAGTCTAAGTTCCTCTGTTTCTGCTTCTGTCAAAGGCTTTAGCGGACTTCTCAGGGTTCCGCCGTCTTCACCCAGAATATGAAGTCCGGCTTTAATAGCTCTAGGTAAACCTTTAGCTACTATAAACTTCAGTAAATCCAGCTGTTGATAGAAGAGCTGTTGGGCTGTTTCCAGATCATTGTTCTGTATTGCATTATATAGGCCAATATTAAGTTCGGGGATAAGATTCGGAGCAGCTGTACACCAACCATTGGCGCCTGCAGAAAATGCAGCCAGGGCTAGAGGATTGGAGCCATTGTAAAAAGCAACTTCCTCGCCCAGCTCTTTTCTTAAATAATGCATGCGTTGTACATCCCCCGTACTCTCTTTAATCATAGTAACGTTCGGGATTTCCAGTAACCGCTTTAATAAAGCAGGAGACATGTCGACACCACTTGTTGCAGGATTATTGTAAGCCATAATAGGAATAGATATCTTAGAGGCCACAGCATCGTAATGTTCTACAATTTCGTCATCAGTGAGTTTCCAGTAGCTCATAGGGATAATCATTACTGCCGTAGCTCCGGATTTTTCTGCAAATTGTGCATGATATACAGTTTTCTCTGTTGTCAGGTTAGATACACCGACCAAGGTAGGAACACGTCCGGCAACCTGCTGAATAGTAGCTTCAGTTACAGCTTCTTTCTCTTCATCGGACAAATAAGGTAATACTCCCGTGCTTCCTAATGGTGCAATAGCATGAGATCCTGATGTTACAAGGCGTTCGGTTAATTTTCTGAATAACGGAATATTCACCTTTTCATTTTCGTCAAACGGAGTTATAGGGTATGCTATAACACCTTTGAATAAAGTATTTTTCATTTCGTTTTTTTTATGTGGATTATAAATCTCTTCCTTCTTCCTCACGAAGGGCTACGCCCAGATTCTGTAGTTGTGGAGCGTTTTCACAAGCAATGTACTTTGCAGATTCTGTATCACTGGTATTTTGGTGTCTGTGCCACGCCCATGATGGGATATAGACTGCATCTCCCGCTTCCCATTCCACACGCTCGTCTTCTATTTCGGTCCATCCTTTTCCTTCTATTACATAAAGTACGGTTTCATAAGTATGGCGGTGACGATTGGTCAATTGTCCGGGTAGTAAACCGCCAATAGTCATGCTTACGTTTTTACTGGGAAGGTCTACAAAAAATACCGGATGTTTTCTTTCTGTGGAAAACTGATTGTGGACTCCTTCATTTTCCACATTCTTGTGGATAACATGGGTTGGCTTTACATAGACTGGCCTTGCAAAAGTCTGGTGAAAGTCTTTGGAACTGAATTGTTTTGTTTCTTCTGATTTTGACATGATTGATAATATTAATTGTGTTTTTGCATTATTGCTTAACAAAAGTATTGTAGATTTGGACTATTGAAATGATACAGTTTTTATAAAATAAGATAGTCCAGATGTTGAGACCGTGGAAATTAGAAATACAATTAGATTATCAGTCTGATAAAGCAATATATCTTCAGATTGCTGATGCTGTAATAGAAGATATACAATCCGGAAGGCTGAAGAAGGGAACGGCTTTGCCAGGCAGTCGTAAACTGGCACAGGATCTGAAAGTAAATCGGAATACAGTAGTAGAAGCCTTGAATGTTCTGTTAAATGAAGAATGGCTGGTTGCTAAAGAACGCCGGGGAACCTTTGTGTCAGATATTCTCCCGGTTTTATCTAAGACAACGAAACCAAAACATGATTCTGTAATTGAGAAAAATGAAAAAAGTGTATTCAGGATTAATTTTGATGACGGACATCCGGATAGTAAAATTGCTCCTGTTGCAGAATTAGCAAGAGCCTACAGACAGATTTTTAGCAGAAAGGGAAGATGGCAAATGATGGGCTATGGAGATGAGTTCGGGGATGCTGAATTTCGGAAGGCTATTGTACAAATGGCTAACCACCAGCGTGGCATGCAGGCTAGTGAACATGAAGTATGTATTACACGGGGAAGTCAGATGGCGATGTATCTTACTGCGCATTCATTATTTGAAAAAGGAGATTATGTAATTGTTGAAGAACCTGGATATAAGCCGGCATGGAAAGCTTTTGAAAGTGCGGGGGCCAGAATATTGCCTGTTAATGTGGATAAAGACGGACTTATTACCGATGAGGTAGCAAAGCATCTGCGGTCTGGCAAGAAGATTAAGGCTGTTTATACTACTCCGCATCACCAGTATCCTACAACAGTAACGCTAAGCTTGCAAAGAAGGCTGGAACTGATACATCTTTCCAATGAATTTGGATTTAGTATTATCGAAGACGATTATGATAATGAATTCCACTTTGGCTACCGTCCGGTTTTACCTTTGTCCAGTTATACAGAACTCAAAAACTATGTATATATAGGGACAATGAGTAAGGTTGTTGCGCCGGCATTAAGAATAGGCTATTTGATTAGTAATAATAAAGAACTTCTGGAGCGGGTGGGAACTCTGAGGAAAATTATAGATGTACAAGGAGATGCGATTATGGAGCAGGCTGTATTGCAATTGATTAATGATGGTACAATTAAGCGCCATTTGAAAAAGGCAACCCATTTTTATAAAGCTAAAAGGGATTTTGCAGCCGAATTGCTTGGAAAACATTTGAAAAGTAAAGTGGACTATCATATTCCGGAGGGCGGATTGGCATTCTGGATAATGCCTAAAAAGCAAATAGACTGGAATACCGTTTCGGAAGTACTGAAAAAGAAAGGTATTCGTATTGTAGCATTGGATCATTATCAACAGGAACCACATGACAGAGGTATACGCCTAAGCTACGGAGCGGTTTCGGAAGAACAGCTGGAAGAAGGTATAAAAGAGTTGGCAAAGTTTCTCTAATGTATTCCTAAAGGTATTTTATCCAAACTATTTTTATTTATTTGAAATTTATGAGTAAATCGGTTATCAATGATTATTTCCATTCATTGTTCACTATAAAAAAAGAAGTTGTTGAGAAGATAACAGAGACTTTCAATCATTTCGAGCTGGACAAAAATTTAATTTTACTGGACAAAGACAGTATCAGTACCAAGACTTATTTTCTGGAGAAGGGTTATGTGCGCTCTTATATCCTGAATGAGGATAATGAAGAAGTTACCACGAATATATATGAGGCACCTTGCTTTGTCAACGATTTTTTATCATTTTTCAGACAACAGCCTACAAAAGAAGTATACCAGACAGTGACACCATGTAGCTTCTGGGAAACGGGATTAGAAAATGTACAATCTAATTTTCATAATATTCCCGAATTCAGAGAGTTTAGCAGGCTTTTGTTTGTTATTAATTATTATGCTATTAATGACAGGCTTATTGCCATGTCCAGTCAGAAAGCAAAAACCAGATATATGAATTTATTACAGCAGAAACCTAGTGTATTTCAGCATGTTCCGTTGAAAATTATTGCTTCTTATCTGGGAATTAAAGATAGTTCGTTAAGCCGGATCAGGCGGGAAAGAGTGTAGCCTGTAATTTCTTTGCATTTGTCAAGTAATTGTATACTACTTAATACAGATATTTATCAAAAAAATATGAGCAAGAAAAATATTGTTGTAATAGGCTTGGGCGGTGTTGGAGGCTACTTTGGTTTTAAAATGAACCAGGTAAATGAAACAACGGAAAAATATGAAATAACGTTTGTCGCCAGAGGAGCAACATATGATGTTGTAAAAGAAAAAGGTCTTACATTACTTTCTCCTGAGCATGATAATGCTGTTACCAGACCAAATGTTGTATTGGAGAATATCGCTGATATCAAAAAACCGGATCTGATTTTTATTTGTGTAAAAGAATATGATCTGGAAAATATTTGTCAGCAGCTTATTCAGGTAATTACACCGGATACTATTCTGTTTCCTATGATGAATGGTGCGGATATATATGACAGAATACGAAAGATTATTCCGGATCACGTGATTTTGCCATCTTGTGTTTATGTAGTGTCGCACATTAAAGAAAAAGGAATTGTAGAGCATAAAGGTAAATCAGGTACTCTTATTTTTGGACGTGATCCTCAGTTAATATCTGCAGATATTGACTGGATAATTAGTCTATTGGAGGAAAGTAATATTAATTATAATTTTAAAGATAATCCACTGACAGACATTTGGGAGAAATTTATTTTTATTGCCAGTTTTGGACTTGTCACAGCTCTGCATAATTCTTCAATCGGATCAGTTTGCACTAATAAAGAGCAGAATGAGCAAGCAGTAGAAATCATGGAAGAAGTAAAACTGATTTCCAAGGCTAAAAGTATTTATTTGCCAGAAGATATTATTGCTAGAACCATGGAAAAGGCAGCTGGATTCCCTCCGGAAACACCTACTTCTTTACAACTTGATGTTCATTCAGATAAAGGAAGTAATGAACTGGAATTATTTGGCGGAGCGGTTATTAATTATGGTAAAGAATTAGGAGTGGATACGCCTGTAACACTAAAAATATATAAGGAAATACAAGCAAATATGGTGAAATAATTTGCTGACATATTGGAAGAATCTTCGGGAGATCAATACGTTTTCCGAAGAGTTCTCGAAGTGCTCTAAGACCTAGACATTCGTATGTAAATGTAAGGAATAGTAAATCTGAAAAATGATCTGTTATTTCTTTTGAATTATTCTGAAACGTAATAATTATGGGTTGTTAAATGCTTTTAGCTACCTATGGACTACAATATTTACTTAAATTTACTCTTTTAATTTTGTGAACCTTCTGAATGGATAAAATTATTGGACAGCTAATAGCGCATTTTAAAGAGATTGTTCCTCTGGATGAAACGGATATTAATGCTATTATCCCCAAATTGGAAATAAAAGAACTGGATAAAAAGGATTATCTGATTCAGCCGGGACAGGTTTCCAGACATATGCGTTTTATTGCAAAAGGGAGCCTGCATTCTTACTATACAGATGAAGATGGGCGTGAGCATACGGCACAACTCGGAATTGAAAACTGGTGGATTAATGATTTGTACAGTTATCTGAGTGAAAGCGCCTCTCGAATGTATATTCAGGCAGTTGAAAATACTACACTTGTTCAGATTCATAGGAATAATCTTGAATTGTTATATAAAGAAGTTCCTAAAATATCGGAATTCTGGAGATTGAAAATGCAAGGTGCTTATCTTATTCTACAGGAAAGAACTTTTGAAAATATGAGGTTCGATGCTTATACCCGATATCGGACATTTGTAAACAGTTATCCGGATATAGAGCAGCGTTTTCCACAGTATATGATAGCATCTTATCTTGGAATTACGATAGAATATCTAAGTGCATTACGTAAAAAACATATTGCAGACCGTTCTTAAGATATCTTAATTTTTATCGTTTATGTTCAATCTAGTTTTGCTCCTGTAAATAAAGAGAGCAAAATAATGACGATTAAACACATGGCAATAGCAGTATTTGCATTGCCTCTATTTCAGGTAAAAGCACAGCAGCTAACATATACACCCGATATTGTTTTAGGGCATCGGTCATACACTTATCTGCATAATGTAAGCTATCAGTTTAATGATAAACTAAAAATCAATAATCTCACCCTGTTCGATACAGAATATACCAAAGACAGGGAAAATATATTTTTTATCAGAAATACAGTATCCTATAATCTGACGAAGAAAATTTCATTTCATGCGGGGTTTGGGATGAAAAATCCGGGAGCATTTTTTACAGCCTTTGCTCAGTACCGGATTGCAAAGCCAACTTATTCATTTTCCTATTCTGTAGGAGCCACTTACCAAAAAGGATTTACCCTGGAACAATCAATTTCCGCAGAATATGCACCTTATCTGAATGATGATTTACAAGCCTACTTTAATGTTTTAGCTATTGCCAATCTTAACTTTGATGGTTATCAGAGAGGACTGCAGTTTTTTCGACTGGGACTGAAACAAAAAAAGCTGAGTTACGGTGTTGCCATTAATTTAGATCAATGGAATAACTCTAAAAAAACGCTGGAAAATATAGGCGTTTTCACTAAATATAGCTTTTAGGATATATACTGACTAAGAAAAAAATGGCGGTAGAAAATAATTTACGGATACCTCTATAAGCCTTTGCCTGTTTTGAAACTGAGTTCATATTTTTTACAGGACAAATTATAGTTTTCAGAACCCCATAACAGTACTTAAAAATATCTAAAATCTCCATTAAATCTTTTTTATAGCCTTGTTGTTTATGTTTTAGTGCTTTTGTTAGCAGGTAGTTGTTGTTTTTCGTTTAACAGCTGGATGACATTTCTTTAGGCTTTCCCAGTAAAAAATGTATTAAAGTTGGGTTCGTGATATATTCTTGATGTTTGTGGATAACTTCATAAGTCGGGCTGTGAAAAGTTCCTTTTTGCAGAGGGTGTTTTTTTCGAATTTTGTAAAACACATACAGAACAGAATACTGATTGTTGCAATAATAATCCAAAGTAAAGGTGTATTCTGATCCGATTACCAAAACAGAATTTATTCATTTTTAAAATATATTTATATGGGAATTTTTGACAAGAAAGTAAGCTATAAACCATTTGATTATCCTGAAGTACTTCAGTTTATTGAAGCCATCAATAAATCGTACTGGGTGCATTCCGAAGTCGATTTTACGGCTGATATTCAAGACTTCCATTCTCAGTTAGAACCACATGAGAAAAATGCAGTAAAAAATGCACTTTTAGCAATTGCTCAGATAGAGGTTTCGGTTAAAACTTTTTGGGGAAATCTCTACAACCATCTGCCGAAGCCTGAACTAAATGGCCTTGGAGCAACTTTTGCAGAATGTGAATTTAGACATTCCGAAGCTTATTCCAGATTATTGGAGGTGCTAGGGTATAATGATAATTTTTTGGACCTGGTAAAAGTACCGGTAATTAAAAAACGTATTGATTTTTTGTCTGGGGTTCTGAAACATGCTAATTCTACAACGCCTAAGGAATATGTGTCTTCACTCCTTCTATTTAGTATTCTGATTGAGAATGTATCACTATTCTCACAGTTTGCTATTATTTTATCTTTCACAAGGTTTAGAGGACATTTGAAAAATGTTTCCAATATTATTGCATGGACATCTGTGGATGAACAGGTACATGCAAACGCAGGAATATTCCTGATTAATAAAATAAGGGAAGAGCAGCCAGATCTGTTAACCGATTCTGATATCGAAGATATTTATAAATTGGTAGACGATTCGGTAATGCTGGAGGGTGAAATTCTTGACTGGATTTTTGAACAGGGCGAATTGACTGTGTTTTCAAAGAATGATTTGCTGAACTTTATGAAGTACAGAGTAGATGACAGTCTGAAAAAGATTAATATGGCAACCCGATATAATATTACTTCTGAACAATACAAACCAATGATCTGGTTTGAAGAAGAAGTATTCGCCAATGCTATGGACGATTTCTTTGCAAAAAGACCAGTGGACTATACCAAACACGATAAGAGTATTACCGCTGTCGATTTATTCTGATTTAATTAAATGAATGATATAATAAAGAGATCCGGATTTTTACGTTCGGATCTCTTTGTTATTTAATACTTTGAGAGAATTTTAATTTTATATCAAAATCCATATTCTGTCAGTTTATAATTCTCATGAGCTCTTTCGTTTCGTCCAGTCCCTGTTTTAGAAGTGCCATTTTTTCATTTTCATCATTCATCGTTACAATTTGAAGATTTACTTCTAAAGAATTATATGTTAAATTTAGTAACCATTTGGAAAACGTTGGATACTCATACCAATATAACTCCTCTTCGTGTTCATCATACGTCAGGTAATAAACTTTAGGGTCTTGAGAATTATCAATATCAAATAAATAAAATTCATAGCCCAGCCAGCCACTAAAAACAAATTTGTTTTCTAATTGGGCGGGATCATACCGGATGTATTCTAGGAAAACAGAAAAGGAGTCATTAAGGGTTTCTAATCCTTCTATGGAATAATTCTGGGAATCATAAATCGTAATTTCACCAGGAGCCAAGTATCTTAAGAACTGAATATATGCATGAGGAAATTCAAATTTATATTGCTTTTTGAATTTAATAACTGCGAGTTCTGTATAGCCGGTAAATTTTGTTTTTTCATCCTTTAAATACAATTCAGAAATCTTTAAAACATGGTTGATAGCTATGTCAATATCAGATTTAGCTCCTTTAATCGGAGAACTATAATATTGATTTTTTTGAAGGATTTTCCTGAATTTTATTCTTTGGGGTTCTTTTTTTTCACCTTCTCTTTTCAAGGGTGTATTTTCTCTATGATCTCTGATATATTTAGATCTGATTATGTAGAATATAAAAATAACGAAAATAACAGTTGATGTAATATTTATCAATGATTTAAATAATGTTAGATGATTAGGTATAGTTAGTGACAGCGCAAAAGAAGGTATTAATCTACCTGATATTCTAATTTTATGGTAATGCTTGCTTCTTTTTCTTTGGAAGATGTATTGAATGCACCTCCCCATGAATAGTCTTCTCCGGAATTAGGTGCTGTAATTTGTATAACTCCCATGCTGGCTTTTTTCAGACTGCCAAGACTGGAACCTGCATTTTCTGCAATCTTTTTAGCCCGCTCTCTGGCATCTTTGGTTGCATCGGCAATCATTTGTTGTTTTACATCTGCAAGTTTGGTATAAAAATACATCGGCTGGGAAGAGGTAAGTTCTATCCCTTTATTAATGATTTCGGTAACTGTTCTGGATAGGTTTTCTATTTTACCAACCTCTTTAGATTCTATAGAAACAGACTGGGTAAGGTTGTAGCCTGCAAATTCTCCTTGTCGGTAACTGCCATTAGCATCTATAACCTGTGCATATTGTTTCTGAATATCTACAGCAGAGAATACAATCTCTTCAGACTTTACACCTTTAGACTTCAGATAATCCAGAATCATTTGGCGATCTGCTGCCAGATTATTATATGCTTCCTGTAGCTGGTAGCCACTTTTGGAAAAAGAAGCACTCCATGTAATAAGATCGGAAGTAAATTTCTTTGCTCCTAATCCGGTTACAGATATAGTGTTTTGAGATTTATTTCTGTTCTTAATTGCATTTCCCAGAAATGCTGCGGCAATAATAAGACCTAATGCTGCAATGCCTACGGTGATGTAATTTTTCATTGGTTTGGTGTTATATCTGTCTAATTTACAGATTTTTGTTGTATTCCGTTTAAAAAAGTTTCAGCATTCTCACTCAAGAAATTGCGGATAATATTGTAATTGTTTTCTTTAAGCTCTTTTTCCAGATTGTTCTTTTTCAGTACAAAAACAATAAAGCCAGTTACCTTATCTTTAGGAATACCAAGACTTTCAAAAAATTGTGTACCTATAGCGCTGTAGATAGTTCCAACATTATTTATCATCCGCAGTGCAGGATCATTCTTTATTTTTTTAGGTTTGTTTCTTTTACCAAAAAGATCAATGACTATGCTGGCACCGCTAAGAGGAATTTGATTGTTAAAAGTGGATGGGATACGCAGGGTAGGTCTGATTTCGTTAGGGTCAGGAGCCATATTGAGGGCCATTGTCAGTTTTTTTTTGAGATCTTCCAACTCTTTGTCTCTGTACAGTTTTCCTAAATCAGTTTCCAGATGTCCTGTTGGTTTGTACCCAATTTTTACTTCTTCTATAGTCTGAATACGTGGTAGTAAGCTGATCATAAATTTTCCTTTGAAGTCATCAGCTTTTAGTATTTTGCTTTGTCTTTCAAATCTGTTTGCAAGTACCCTTATTTCATCTCCCTGCTTAGCATTGATACTAAAAACACCATAGTCATCAGCAAGAAGATTCTGATTATTTTTCATGTTAATAACAAAGGCATTGGGAATAGCATTTCCGTTTTCATCCACAACTTTACCTATCAGAAGACTTTGTGCATGGATGCTCCATGGAATAACAATAAGCATAAAAAATAGAATTGACTTCATATTATGGATTGGATTTTGGTTTTCTGAATTCTTCTGTAAAAGGCAAAGCTGCCAGCTCCAATTGTTCTTTGGATGGCTTTCCGCTGATAATTTTTTTGCCTATAAGATATTGTATAAACTCTGTACGCTTTTCCAAAGGAATTCCGCTTTGTTCCCAGAAGTCATCTCCTGGCAGCATTACCAGCTTGGTCAGGTATTCCTGCTGGTCTTCATATTTATATAAGGCTTTTATTCTGCGGGCATCTCCGGAAACGAGTTTGTAAAGGTTATTGAGATTTACAGCAATACCTATCGGAATTACAGGAATCTTTACAGAATTTTTTAGGGTAGGAACTTTTTCTCTTGGTTTTTCCGGTGGCCCGGGAATGCCAATTTTCTTTTTCATGTGCTCTATCTGTGATTTAGAAAGAATATTTACTCCTGCAATTTCCCGTACAGAGGGATTCATTTTTATTTTTTGTTCCTGTTTCAGAGCAGATTCGGATACAATTATTTCTCTACGGTTGTACTGATTTGTCAGTATTCTTATTTCATCTCCTATAGAAGCTTCAATCCTGAACCGGCCTTCTGTATCTGTATAAACTGCTTTTTTGTTCTGCATATTGAAAATCTGAACACCTGGCAATGGAGAGTCTTCTTCATTCAGTATTTTTCCTGAAACAAAGGTTTGTGCTGTAATACAGCTATAACTGATAAAAAAGAGTATAAAAAGTAGTTTTTGTTTCACTGGCCTTTCTGATCAATAAGTTTTCTGAAATCTGGTGCATACCGCGAAAGCGCAAATTCTACAGCTGTAATATTTCGTGCCTTAATAGGAGTAAGGAGGTTTTCTTTTCCCATAACGAACTGGACAAATTCCTTTTGTCTGTCTTTAGGTATTTTATTTTCTTCAAAATAATCGTTACCCAAACTCTCTGTTACCCAGGTTAGGTTTTCTTCAGCATCTTCATAACGATAGAGAGACCGCATACGGCGAGCATCTCCGGATAAATTTTTGTAGAGATTATTCAGGTTAAGGTTACTTAGAGCATATCTTAAAGATCCCACCTGTTTTGCTGTAGGAGGTGGTACTTCTCTTGGTTTTTTAGGTGGAGGAGGAAGGCCTATATTATTTTGCATTATTGCAACCCGTTCTTTCATGGATATTTTGTCAAGCTGTACTCCTGCAATTTCTTTTACAAACGGCGCTAACTGTATGGTTTGTTTATTTTTGAAATTTTCCTCGGTCAGTATGATATTTGTACGTACAAAATGTGTGGAAACCAGCCGCACCTCATCTCCGGGACGGGCGTCTACGCTAAAATCCCCCTCAGAATTAGAGACAACAGAAATTCCGGTTCTCATATTATATACCTGTATTCCGCCTTGATTCTGTCCTTCATCATTTATAGTTTTACCGGAAAAGGTCATCTGGCTTTTTCCCCAGACGAATAAGAAAACGGATAGAAACAGTAATAACTTTTTCATATATTTTTCAGTAGTCCTATTTTGTTTCATTTGTTTTTTTTAATTGCCTTTATAAAATCATCCTTTTTTTCCTCCATCTGTACCTTTATATTTGTCAGATCCTGGTCGGTATATATTCCGTACTTTAATAATTTTGAGATATCAAACCCTACCAATGAGTAAGAAATAAATCTGTCGACTCTGGACTGCGGAATTTGCATGGAAGTAAAATAATCTTCTCCTAAGCTTTCTCTTATCCAATTCATCAGGTGATATTTGTCTCTTTTGTCCCGTATATCACCAACCGGAAAACCTCCTTTTACTATTCCTGTATAGTCGAATGATTCAGGTATTTTTGCTACAGGTTTTGTTATCATCTTATTTTCGCCCAAAGCTATGGATTCTTTTATATGTTCATCCATCCTTTCTTTTTTCTTATTCCGTGGTAGCCTGTTTATATCTTTCAAAAAATCTCCTGTAGGTTTAAATCCTAATTCTACTTTCTCTATTTCCCGCACTACAGAAGTAAGTTTTATTGTTAAGTTTTTGCCAAAATCCTCATGCGAAATTACCCTGAAAGCTCTTTCAAAATGGGCAGAAATAAACCTCAACTGATCTCCGGAGTTGGCAATAATACTAAAGTTGCCCTGTTCTCCCGATATTATTTCATCTCCTGTGGTTATATTATAAACCCTGATTCCAGAAAGACTCTTTCCTGTTTCATCATAAATATACCCACTAATGCGTTGCTGAGCATGTATAATATTAAAAAAAGGCAAAAAAATAAAGATAAAGAATAAAGTCAGCTTCACCCGCAATAAGTTTTATCCAAAACTATTCTAAAAAAGGAATTCTGAAAGTATTTTAACCCGAATTAACAGAGTTTGACAGAAATTAAGAAAGCTGCAACCATAGCAGAAAAATAAGATAGGTAACCTGAGCACAAGATTTAGGATAGCAGAATAGTATCATACAGGCAAACTCTATATTATGGAGTATTTTTCTTATCTTTGCAATCCTTATCACGGGGCTGACTGGTTTCGACAGCAGGACCAATGGGTAAGTAAGCATGCAGAGAACCGTAGCGCGATCTCTTTAATCCCTTGCTACAGAATTTTAACTGGCAACGAAGAGTTCGCTCTTGCAGCTTAATAATCGAAGTTTAGTAGATTCAAGCGTTTCCCGAAGATAGTAAGGAAGCAAGATGTCTCGCCATCGTCTCGTTCTGCGACGTTGGATTCCGGGATATAGTAATGCGGAAATAAGGTACAGGAAGCTTCGGCCTGTACACGAAAATCTCAGAAGATAAGGTGAAAGTTGTGCGTTTTCTCACTGCTTTTTCCCGACAATTAATAGAAAACTAAGCATGTAGAAGGCTTATGTATTGCCTGTTTGGACGAGGGTTCGAATCCCTCCAGCTCCACTTTTTAATAAAAGAGAATGTTGTAAAATTCTAAAAATGAATCACTTGCAAATTCTCTTTTTTCTTTTTGTACCCAAAGTTGTACCCAAATTTTTAAAACACAATTTTCTTAATCTCTTTTAAGTTAATTAACGCTATATAAACTTTAGATGTAGATAACAGAGGTATACAGTACAAATATAGTTAATAACTCCTAAAATAATGATTATTACTTGTACTATAATCATACATCACATTTCTTGCAGTACTTTCCCAATCAATACAAATATAAGAAGGTATATTTTGCGGTATATCTCCCGTTTCTTCCAAAAGAGACTGAACAAAAGTTTCATCATCCGAATATTCACCAATATAACAGTCGTTAATTCGGTCAATAACTTCGTTTAAATCGCTTATTCCGAAACAATCGATAAAAGATTCTATAACTTCCATATCATAGCCAGAATCGCTTATTTGACCTATTATATCATAAATGTCATTAGAGATATAAGATTCACTGATTAACCCGAGAGAATTGATAAAAGAAGGACATTCGTAATCCTGAAACATAAATTCTGGATCGGTTTCGTCCTGATGTAGTTCTTTCATTGCTTCAAGTAGCTCATCGTAATCCGAATAATCGGATAAATTAAGCCATTTACCAAATAAACTTCCTTCGTTGTACTTTTTGTAAGTTCCTACATAGATACAGGTAGTATCAGGACAATTTAATAACTTTGTCATGTCAATGATTTTTAATTGCGTTAAAGATTTATTGATTTTGCCTTGTTGTGTTACCGCACTTCAAGGCTTTTTTATATTTATATCTGTAGAAAAGTAGAACTGAAAAACGTTCTAACGTACTGTAATAAAGTCAATAACCATGCCAGTTGACAGGGGTTTAGTTTAAAAATCAATGGTTTTAAAAATATTTTGACAGTCTTCGAGTATATAACAAAAACAACTGTACAAAAAACAGTTTTCAAGTTGGCGGGGTATAGGAAAAAACTAGATGCTCAGACAGGGCAAGTTCTTATAGTGGGTCATGTGTCTGCACGCTAAATTTAGCCCAGAACTGTCATAGATAAATATATATAACCTCGTTGGCTTTTTTTACAGTCAGTTGATGCTAGTAAGGGTATGGGTGGTTACTGTAGGTTGTATATCAATACTCTTCAAATATTATATAATAGCAGTTTTGAATTTCTGGAAATGAGTTGGTGGGGGATATGAGAAAAGGTTATACATATACACGTCCTATTTGGCGCAGATTTGTAACAAATACTATATAACAGTTGAAGTAAGTTGGTTAGAGCTTGTATAAAAAGTAGTTATCATAATGTATCTGTATGATGTAATTTGTACTAAATTGTTACAAATACTATATAATAGTAGTTTTAAAATTTTGAAAGTGAGTTGGGTGGGGATAAACTAAAGGAGAGCATGTATTATTGTCGTTCCGCACGGAGAGATAATTGTGTAAGATAAGATTATTGGTCGTATATTAGTTAAATAAGTGGTAAGATATAAACCAGTATAAACAAAACATAAGATAGAAATGCACACAGCAGGATTCTAATAAAGAATACCCTGAATGCTATCAGGGTATTAGTATCAATAAAAAAGGATAATATTTTATTCTTTCTTTAAAGGTTTAAAATTCCAGATTATTAAAGCTAATGAGCTAATAATAAATATCCCCGATGTTATGATGAATGTCACTGTTGGTTTATAGTCTTCTAATATTTTAGAAAAGAGAATAGTTGCCATACATAACGAAATAAAACAAAGTATTAATATATACCGATCTTTATACGCCTTACATTTATAAAAAATGATCAATACAGCAATAATAAGTATCATAATTATGAACCAAAAAGTTTCTTTACTTGTATGAGATACTGAAAGTTCACTTATATATAAATATATTGAAATCAACATTACCATTATATTAGGCATTGCTTTTTCATTTACTCCAGTAGTTAGTAAAAATGAAATAATAGAAATAAATTTTAATATTTTCATAATAATTTATTAATTACAAGTTCTTTGTGTATTTGGCCCTTTCCCTTTTTCTTTAATTTCTCCATTCCCAAATCTTCTTATAATATTATTCGGAGTACTAGGATGAACAGGTGGATTTTTTTCTCCTGCAATAGTCATTACAAGCATAGCAAATGTTGAGCAATTTGTATCACTTATATTATAATCTCTTTGGTCAAATACTAAAGCAGCATCAACTATTTGCCTTAGTTGATCCGATGAAATTTGGCCATAGTTCTTTCTCGATGTATAAGTAGATTCACTATTATCTCCCATAATTCCATCTGAAATTATAGATTTAGAGATCTTACCATCTGGGTTATTTGGATAAAAGCCAAATGTTAAAACATTGCTGCCTTGAGTAATCGAAATGAAAGCATGTCCTGGCCAATCATTATCCATACTTTCAGCAAACACCTGTAAGTTAGCTGGTTGATTTAGATTTAGACAGCTCAAATACCTCTTCAAATTAAATATGAAGTATTTAGGCTTAATAAACTCAATTACATCCGAAGTATTTGGTGAAGACTCTCCACCACTACCATTACCACTTGACCCACTACAATCACCATAGTCACCACATCTGCCATCTGGATCAGTAGGGAATGGAGGCGGACTAGGACTAGGATTAGGTTCTTTTGTTAAAGGTTTAGGCTTAGTTATTATAACCTCTTCTATATCTTTACATTTTGGATCATAGTTTACACTATATGGATCACTACAACCTTCAGGATCAGCAAGTGCAATAGGATTTAAACTTGCATTAAGTGCCAATTTTGAAGTCTTCTTTAAACGTCTGTCTAAAGCAGCTTGAAATAATATAACATTTCCCTTATATAAATCATCACCATTTCCAAAAGTACGGTAATTAACACGTGTCCCTTTCTCGGAAAGTATTCCAACTACCAGACTAACTACTTTATTTCCTTGAACCTTTGGGAAAGCAACCCATTTAATATCATCTTTTTCTGTAACGGTTTGTGAACGAATATTTGATTCAACATAAGATTCACCATTCTGAAATAGTGAAGCATTTTTATCATTACTGGCTAAAGTTCCTATTACAGGTTTATTGTTTATTCCTGAAAGATTTGTTTTGTGTAAATTATCATATCTTTTCATTAGGGAAGCAAATCCATCTGCATAATTAATTGTTTTCCCAGATTTAGGAATAAACGTGGCAAAACGATTATCTTCTATCTGTTTTTGTTGAATTGCCCCGTCTTCGGAACGACAAGAAGAAAGTAAGGATAAAGTGAAGATCCCCCATAATGGGACAAAGAGTAATTTTTTTCTCATTTTTATGATTTTATGTTTTTAATTGGTTAAATATATAATAAAAATTCACATTTATATTACGGTTTGCCATAAAATGATATAAAATCAATATTATTTTCTATTAAAACTTAGTAAACCATTGCTATTAGAGGTTTAATGTTATAGATGCAACAATATTGTTAAAGGTTGGATTGATGGGTATTTAATAAGTGTTATTGCTAATGTAAAAGACTGTATGTAAAATATTGTTAATAAGAGTGTTATGTTAATTTCTGCAACATAATACCAATATATACTACATATTTATTCAATCATTATATAGCTTATTATATCCAGTAATCAATCGTTTGGGGAACTTTTGGGCTGTTGTCTGGAGAGTTTATACAGTACAGTTTTAGTCAGTAATGTTTTCATGGGAGCGATTTTAAGCCTATAACACACCACATTACATAAAAGAACTGTTACAAGGTAAGTGAAATCAGTAAACTTTTAAGTGTTAATACAATCTTACCTTATCCCCCCAGCAACTAAACTGTACTAATCACTAGTTAATGGTTTGCCGAGCTTGTTTCTAATATCAATATACATTCTGGTACCTTCATTTTCGTCTACCTTTGTCTGAGACTCCTCTTTATTTGTGATTATCCAGTCTCCATTATGCTTTGATAGCTTGTATTTATTAAAAGATCCATTTTTAACTCTTAAGATCTCTACATAAGCATCATTATCTTTATAAGAGATATTGTATAGAAACCAGAAGTTATCTTTTTCGGTTTTTAACAATTCATCCTTTGCAAAATAGCTTTTCTCTTTAAAAATATGCTTTTTATTGAAGAAACTACTATAATAAAACGGTTCAGGAAGTACATCTTTGGAAACTGTCTGGAGAATATTATCTAAATCATTGTTTTTTGATGACTGACAACTAATAACCCCAGCGGATACAAGGCAAATAAACAATAAGATATACTTTTTCATAAAGTTATTGCTTTGTAAATATTAATTCAGGTACTCTTAGAGGGAACAGCTTAGCATTACCAAATTTTTTACATTCAATATTAGCGCCAATATTGCACATTAGTTTAAGTTCCCATTGTATATGCGTTGAATCTATATAGGTAAAAAAGATAGATCCATTAGTTGCTGGACATTCTTCTCCATCATATTCAAACAATACTCTTTTTTCAGGTGATAAGACAGCTGCTGAACTAATTATAGAATACGGGCTTGTTATCTTCCTGTCAACTGTACTATAAAGTAATTTACCTCTAGAATCTTTTATTGTATAGGTCATAAGCAAGACATCTCTATCATAGCTTAAATCTGAGAAACGTGTGGCTTTAATTGGGAACTTTTTAAATTTCTTTAAAACTAAAGTTATCTTGTTGTCATTAAAGTTTGCAGTCCATTTACCTTCAAACAATGGCAAAACATTTTCCATATCTTTCATGTATACACCACTAGATTTGTTGTCGAAATATTGTGATAGAGGTATCGTTTGAGCTTTGGTATATAGATTAACTAGAAGGATTGTTAAAAATATAATTCTTTTCATATGTGTGATTTTGGACTACGAAATATTAGCAATAAAGAACTTACAACAAATATTCCTGATGTCGCTATGAACCATAAATTTGGCTTACTTGTCAATATCCCAGAAAGAAATACTGAAAATAAAGATAGGGTGATAAAGCAAAGGATTAGCAAGCTTCTGTTTTGATTTTTATAAAAGATTATGAGAGTTCCTGTTAATGTGATTACAATTACAAGTGCCAATAGCATATCCATTCCTAAATTCCCATTAAATAGTTCTGCAAAGAACTCTACCAGCATATAAGGAAAAGCTAGTATATTAATTGTACCCTTTGGGTTTACTCCTCCTATTAATAGAAAAGAGATAATAGAAGTAATCTTTAACGCTTTCATTTTATTTATAAGATAAAATATAGTATTCATTACTACATAACAAGTTTATCTTCTTTAATATAGTATGTTATTAAATTTTCTTTATTATCTATGCTTTTACTTACTGAAGACACTTTTTTGACTTTAAAATTTTTACTGTTTAGAATTTCGATCTTTTGATTTTTCTCATCATAAATCACCTGATAAGCCCCATTAAAACTTATAAAGGGACTATCCAGTGACACATCGTTAGTAAATCTGGTTACTTGTAAAATTTTACTAGTTATAATATTTTTACTTTTAAATTTGAAATGATCATCAGTCTTTTCATCACTACTTGTTTGAGCGAATAGAGCATGGGAGAATAAAGAAAATCCTAACACTACTGAGAATTTAAATAGTTTTTTCATATTTATGCTTTTGATATGATAAATATAATCAAAATATACCCACTATAATCATACCCTATGAGTGTATACCTTAAATAGTAATAGAGTGGGTACTTTTTCCGTATTACTGTATACCTAGTGTAGTGTTAATATAATATATACTATCACGGAAAGTTTTAAAATATAAGAGAAATGTTACTTCTCAACTGCTATGGAACAAGATAATAATTGCTATGATTATGAATGCGAAGATATATAAGACATGTTTTTCATTTATATCCTCAGATAATACTTTATTTATAGTCTTTTTCTCTACATGCCGATCTATTGTCAAATATAAAAATGGTGTAAATATTACACTTAGACCTATTGCTACAACTAGGTATAAAAAATTATTCCACCAAGGTGTTGCCCATAAGTTAACAAAAAAACTTCCAGCTATTAAGACGATCAAAGATACTATAGCTGCAAATATTAGAATTTTGTATAGAAATGAGAGTTTTTTATTAATTCTTAACCTGTAGTCCTTTATCAACTGGAATGGCAATAGAACAATCATTAGCCAAAATATTGAAAAGTATACCTGTCCATGCAAAAGAAGTCTTAAATATTCACGTAGAGTATAATGAATATTATAATATTCGTAATTACCTGTTATAATATTTACCCAATGGCGACCTATTCCCACTATTGGAAATAATACTAAGGCAGCGATAATATTCCATAGAATTTTTCTCCAGATCATTATTTATAGTATTGTATTTCCCTTACCCATTTAAAAAGATCTTTCCCATCAACATTTTTAATTATTTCTGTCCAGTTATTGTTTTGATCATATTTATATCTAAAGCTTACTTTATAGTTTTTCTTATCTTCTGTATAATTTAAGCTTATTATCTGATTATCACTATACTTGAACTTTTCAACAATGATTGCTTTAGAGATATCTTTGTCACAACAATATTTTTCAATAACTCTTTTCTTTTTATCATAAGTATAGTATGTGAAAGTAGGCTCTCCACTAGCGTATCCTCTAATAGTAGTAATAAGGTTGTCATCTTTATAAACATAATTGGTTTGCCTGGTTATTTTAGGATTCTTATGTTCTTTGTCATCTTGGTATAAATCAAATTGCTGTGATTTTATTAATCTGTTTTTTATATCATATTCATTAATGATATTTTTATAAACATTCCCAATAGTATCATATACACCGTACCCCCAGCTACGTTCATCAATACGCTTCCATAATCTAGGATTTTTGTAAATACTATATAAAAGCTTACCTGCATTATTATAAAAATACTTGTACTCATCAACATTTCCATTCTCATCAAATGTTTTAAATACTTGAACTTTCTCTTTGTCATATTTTCGATAAACATGACCGAAGCTATTGTATTTCATATTCTGAGAAATAATATTTACATCACCGTAATCTGAATAAAAATAATTTTTTGTGGAGACAGAATAATTTGTTGAGTCTATTTCGCTTTGAATCTTATTCTTTTCATTGTATATTTTTCGGTAGGCATTCATAAAGTTATCTTTTTTTCCATACCAGATATCTTTAATAACATTACCTTTTGCATCAAAGAAGCGATGATAATTTAAATAGTAACACATTTGAGAAGTATACCAAGTATCCTTAAATCTTGCTATAGTTGATTCTGGTCCCATAAAACCTGAATGACCATAGTCATCATAGTATAACAGTTGTGGGTTTTCAATTTCTGTCAGAAAGATAACTTTTTCTCGAATTTCTTTAACTTTTCCGTATAAAGTATCTTTAGGTAAGTATTGAGATCTTAGAGTATTTATTCCGAAAATAATGATTAGAGTGTAAAGTAGTTTTTCTTTCATATTAAGTGTGTTAGTGAACACTAAAATATTAATAATTAATCATATAATTTAATTTTAGATTTATGTAGTAAAAATACATTATAACACTCTGTTAATTAATTGCTTATGTGGTTTTCTGCAACATAATACCAATATATACTAATATTTATTCAATACTTATATCAGGCTTATATCTTCATATACTAAGGAAAAGCTAGTGTTTGGGGACTTTTTTTTGATATAACGGTTTAAGAAATAACTGACCATCCAAGTCTAATATTTTGCTTCTGGAGATCTAAACTATAATCTACCCACAAAACTGTCTGTTTAAGCCTATATTGTAGGCAGAAGTATATTGCTTTACCACATTTTAATAGTAGCATCTTTTTTGAAAGGATTAAGCAAGGATTTTGATCTGAGGGAACCAGAGCCATTATCAATACTACCAAAAAATATAACAGTCGATCGAAATTAATCTAAAGGAGTAGAAGCTTAATAATTGAAACAACAAGGACTTAAATAAGTAATTAGTATTACATATTAATTGTACAGCTTAGGTGCATTAATTCCTTTTCTTGTAAAGTATTCCTTATTCATTTCATAATGTCTTTCGGTCATGGAGTTCAAATAATCTTTTATGGGTTCTAAGTCATACCTTTTTCTAATTGCGTCAACATTTATACTATCAATAAGCCCATTTTTAGGTTCTGCTTGCCCAAGTTCATTGTAAGTAACTTGAGATCCAAATAGCTGTTTTTTATCAGAGTTAATTCTAACTCTATCATATAGTAATGCATAATTGTCAGCTTGAGCATTTTTTTTCTCCACCTCAATCTTCATGGATTTAAGTATTTTTTTTTGAAATTCAGGATATTTATCACAATGTTGTACTAATAACCAAAAGTTATAAGATCCTTCTTTTCCTACTTTGTCAAAGCCAAGGAATTCAAATTTTTTATAATATTCATTAATGACAACTTTGTTGCTACTATAAACGCTATCTTGCATTTTTCTCCATGTCTCTTTGGGAAGTTTACTGTTTTCTCCGCTTGGGGGAAGTGAAACCAACTGATCACTATCAACCATATTGCTTAGGGTTCTATTAATCAACTCTTTCTCACTTTCTGTTATTTTAGTAGTTTGAGCAAAAGAAATTTTAAAGAATAAAGGAAATGCTAATACTATAATGAATTTAAATAGTTTTTTCATATTTATGCTTTTTGATATGATAAATATATAATAAAATTCAATATCAAAATTTACCCATTATAATCATACCCTATGAGTGTATACCTTAAATAGTAATAGAGTGGGTAATTTTTCCGTAGTACTGTATACCTAGTGTAGTGTTAATCTAATATATACTATCACGGAAACTTTTAAAACCTTTGTAAAATACTATAAATAAGGTGTTTGTGTGATTTTCTGCAACATAATACCAATATATACTAATATTTATATCATTATTAATCTTTACATTTCTATACTATAAACACAATCTTCGGGTACTTTTTAGTGATCTGGTAACTGATACAATATATAAATAGCTCTGTAAGGAGGGATTTAAGTATAATGCAGGTATTAAATACATTATAATGTAGAGAAAGAGGCTCAAAATGGCTGAAAAGACTCTTGTTTACAGAGTTTAGTTATATTCTGGTTTAAAGTTTCTCGCAAAATCGTATTATAAGAGGATTATAATAAATCCAATTTAGAATCAAATAAAATAGCCCTGGGATTACAGGGCTAAATACAACTGTTAACTTAGTTATGTAATAATTTTAATTACTTCTTAGCTTTGAAAACCAATTGAATACGATTACCATTAATACGGAAAAAATTGGTGCAACTATTAAGATATCTTTGATTTCTTCTTTAGTTATAAATATACCCGAAAGAGTATAAGATATGAACAGTATTAGAAATAATACAATGTTTTTCTTCATGATTCTAAAATATTAGTTATTACCAACCCATAGCTTGCCATATACCTTCTCTTGCAGAATTTAATGAAGCTCCCATGCAAGCTCCAAAAAGAGCTCCAGGTAAAGCTCCTACACCTGCGCCCATAGCAGTTCCTCCAATAGCCCCAGCAATGCCTCCATCAATAGCTCCATTGACATCTGCTTTTATGATTGCTTTGTGTTGAGAACTAACAGGTCGCAATTTCATAATAGAGACTCCTCCTTTACCATTGAATAGGTTCTCATTAAGTGCGTATGCAGCTGATTGTGACGTAGTCCAATAGGTAGCAGATGAAATTGATATATCTATTGTCTTTCTTAAAATTAGTTTTTCTTCATTATTTAAATTTGTAGCGCCAGAATATAAAGCTTCTAAATTATTTGTAAATAATTCTAAATCTTCCATATTGTCCAATTCATATATAATTGACTGATAATATGGAACTAGCTTTTGATTGGCACTTCCATAATTCGGTTGCTCAATAGTTCCATTAATAAAGTTTTCTTTATCATATCCCATTTCAGTTAATAATTCATTAGTTGTATCAATGCTTAAATCAAGCTCTTCGGATAAGTTGTAAACAATTTCATTATTAACTTCTCCTAAAACTTCCAGCCGTTCTTCATGAGTTGGATATCTAAATGTTTGAACTCCGCCACCTAAGTTACGCTTTTCTAAATATTTATTACAGACATCTATAGAAATATCTAAAATTTTATTGTGGATTTTCCCCATATCTAATTTACTAATTCTTTGTAAATCGATATTATTAGGTTGAATAGTTTCATCATCTGAAACACAGGAAAATGTTATTAAAGAGATAATTAATAACATGAAAAATAAATAATTTTTTTTCATTGCGATTTAGTAATTTAATTAATTGTTATATTATTCTTAGCCAGCCCCAATAATTATAATATATAACTATTGGGATACTATCTCAAAGACAACTTGCATTTTAATTTTTTTTAATTCCATTTATTTAAATTGTAATTATATTAATCGAATGTATGAATTATTAATAATAAAAACAATTTTTCCTTGATTAAAACATTGATTTATTATCTTTTTATATGGAATAATTAAATACTTAGAGGTGTAATGTCAAATTGATATTAACTTTTTCTAAAAAACTGCATACCTATTGAAGAGTAAGCCGCTATTAATGAGGTGTTTGTGTGATTTTCTGCAACATAATACCAATATATACTAATATTTATTCAATACTTATATCTTCATATACTAAGGTAAAGCTAGTGTTTGGGGATCTTTTTTTGATATAACCGTTTGCCCACATCTAATATTTCAAGAGGATTAAAACTTAAAACCACACACCCACAAAACAGTCTGTTTAAGCTTGTTTTACGCGTAAAAGTATAAACCCTATCATATTTTCACATTGCCCATTCAGAAACGCCTGAAAAGCGCCTTATTTACAGTGTTTATCACTTAATATGCGCACAATCATAAAGCCAACTGTAACTAAAAGGTATAAATTCAGTAATTAACAATCATACTGTAAGTTTAGGAACAAAAATTGCATTAAAAACAGCATACGGATTGTAAAAAGTTATATTTTTGCAGTCAATACATATCGAAAAAAAGAGCGTTAATAATTATTCTGTCAATAGGAATCTGGTAAATTCAATTTGAAGTGCAGAATGGTAAGTTGAACGCTCACGTCCTTATATTAATATATTGGGCGTGGGTTTCGCTTATTTATACTTCAAAGGCTTACCAGAGCCCCTATTGGTAAATAAGAGTTACGAGCCTACGTCCTTTTTCCTTTTTATACATTATCAACAATCACTTTTAGGCTTGGGTGAATTAAAACAATTCATCTTATCATGAAAAAAACATTATTACTATTAGGTGGTGTAACATCAATCCTTTTATCTAGCTGTGGAGTATCTCCAATCGGTCAAATGGGCTATTCCGACAAAGAAGTCATCAAAACAGTAGCTATTTAACAGAACTGTCCCAAAGAAGACATCAAAATTCTAGACAAAATCAACAGACTAGGACATGCAACTTATTCTATAGAAGCATGTGGAAAACATTTTGTTTATAAACGTGTAGGGTCTGTACTAATGGAATCATCAAAGCTTAACGAAACTATTAACGCTAAGTAATATGAAAAGACTTTGTTATATCGCTTCTACAGCACTACTTACAATAACAATATCATGTAAAAAGAAAGCTGAACCAGAAGCTGATAACCAATCTCCAGCCAAAATTCCAGATTCAAGCATGAACAAAGTAAGAAACACTCTCAAGGAAGGAGAGAAATATGCCGACTCAATTATTAATGCAATGCCTAAAAAGTATGTTTTCGTAAGATTGGCAGTTAGTGAGCGACACGTAACAGAAACTGAAAGACTGAATGTTGTATCAAAGATCATGGAGTTACAAATTATTACCGATGAAGAAAAGGCGAAAATGGAAGATTTAATGATTACTAACTATCTTAATTCGTCCAGCGCACAAGTTTATGGTGGTAGGGTCATTTCCAAGGAAACGTTCGTATTTGACACCTATATGGACGCCAGTAATAAAAGAAACACCTACTTAGTGGAAGGGGAATGAGAAAATTAACAATTATATTAATACTTTTCATTAGTTTCTCACTATTCGGGCAACAACAAGTCTTTCAGTCAACTTCTTATGCTTACAAATACCTTACTAATAAAGGGTGGGGTGAGTGGAGTGAAAAGATTCCAACCAGAGCCAATATTTATATTGACAGAAATAAAGGCGAGATAAGAATAGATAGTGCCAAACCCCAGCGGTATAGCCTTACAAGCTTCTTAGATTCTGGATATAATAAGGAGAATAATAAATATTTCCGTTGGCAGGCAATGGATCAGGACGGAAAACTTTGTACAGTCATGCTAATATCCCCGACCAACAAAGAGCATAGCACGCAATTCTATTTCATCTATAATGAATTTAAGATGTATTACAACTTCTTTGAAAATGCTAATTATTTTGATGGCAAATAATGAAACAACTGCTTTTATCAGTCTTTACAATAGTTATTGTGGCATCTTGTGAGCCAAAAGAACCGCCTATTACAATCGATGTATATGCTGACCTTGGATATAAGAACATCGTTGAAACACCTCCTATTAATGGTGAAAAATACTTTATATCATCGTCTAATCATGGGTTCTTCAAAGATACTAGTCAGTTTGATTTAGACAGAGGTGGGTATTTTGTGTTTTACAAGGTCAATAACGGGTTATACATGGCTAATGTATCGGATAAATGGGGACAACAGTCTTATGGTAAAGTAGAAGTGTTATCAAAAAAGGTAGAGGAAATTAACACCTCTACCTTTAAATGGTATTATCACAACAGCTACGATAACAAGTCAGGCTGTGCTACTATTACTCTGGTAAAAACTCATACTCCAGAAGAAACCCAGTTTACTTTACAAATGAGTTACTCAGGACTGAAAGTGAGTTATGGCGGGTTTGTTGATATTTTTTAATATTATTGCTTAACTTCTTGCTTTTTGATAATGACTTGAGTATCTCCAGTCGTGACATCAATAGTATATTTGTTGATATAAACATATTCAAGTGTTCCCCAACTAACTTTAACATATTCTTTCCACTTATTGGTAATTGTCCATACATTTCCATTAACCTCTTTCACCGAATCAGCGTTATTTCCGTACACTACCCCTTCAACAGCAATCTTTTTCTCAAATAAAATTGTATTGGTTTTCAAATTAATTTTTTTGGCTGTCATGGCTGTATTATCAAACAGAAGTTCTTCTTCAAAACTTACAGGATTTAGGGCTAAAATATTGCTGTTAAATATGTGATCTGCTGTTTGGTTATAATAATCATAGGTTAAACCATTGTTATTTTTTTTTGCTAATATAAAGCCGTCAAAATATTTTCTAAAATTGATAACTGTTGAAAGATTTCCTTTATCTAGAGTGTTTCCTTCAAATTTATTTGTAATCTTGCCGTTATTTACAATATAAAAACGACTATATTCTATTGATCCGTTATTCCAATCACTATTATAATTTATATCAAAATTACGACTTGTTGACAAGTGGAAAACAAAAGTGTCTTTATTAATAAAAATAGGATAGAAATAAAACTCATTACTTATATCTATAATACTTCCTTTACCATCTATTCCTCTTATAGGCCAATTCTCATTATCTGAAAATTCAACAATTTTCTTTTTTGATCCTAATTCATAAATTCCAATCCAGGCATTATTATTCTTGGATTTATCAGTACCTATAATTTCAATAGAAGAAATCCCGTTTATCTTATAATTACTTGATTTAATAACATGTATACTTTCAGGAACTCCAAATGAAGCATAAGGGTTATCAGGGCTAATTGATGGGGTATCTGGGGTTTCGGATGCCTCACTTCCTCTTGAACATGCTATTATGCTAAAAATTAGACATGACAACAAGAAATAAAATTTAATTCTCTTCATATTATTTTTTTTTAAGTTCTCTACGTTATTATAACTCACTATTAGTTGGTTATGATTTGTTTTTTGTACAGTCAAAGTATTATAAAAGAATATAGTGAAGATTAATCTACAGCTCCTTCAGGCAATCTGACTAAAATTTATATAAATAGTAAAGATGGTATTTCATTATATATCAACTCCCTATCTTTGTTAGACTAATTGTTTATTGAAAAAAAGAAAAAATTAAACTTTATTTAAAAAAACAAGTTGCAAATATACACAAATTACAATATACTTTAATGGTCTTTAACCTGAGATGATAAATAATAGTATATAAAACAGGCCATTTAAGCACTATTAGGGCATTCTTTTTCTTCGCACCAAACTCTGCCTTCATTTGTGGCATAACTCCGCCAGAATAGCTATAAAAGGTCTTATTTACAATGTCTTTCATTATATAATACCACCCAATGGTAGTACAAAAAGAATCATGTATTGTCCAAATCGGCATTTTTAACAGAAATTCAAATATGTAATTATATAATTAAGATAATCATGAAGAATCAATTTTTAGTAGAGATATACGACTTTTTAATTCTCTATAGTATTTCTG
The DNA here is from genome assembly GCF_002023715.1 of Elizabethkingia occulta. GTDB lineage: Bacteria > Bacteroidota > Bacteroidia > Flavobacteriales > Weeksellaceae > Elizabethkingia > Elizabethkingia occulta. Next base: position 103,283 of record NZ_MAHX01000006.1, on the reverse strand, counting down.
GACAGTCTTTTTGTTCTTACCTGATATTTTAGTAATTTTCTTAATTGTCATTTTACCATATTGTTCCTCATTCCAGGTATTCATAATATCTAATAATTCTTTTGTGGTTCTAGCAACAGTATCCTTATGTATTTGCTTTAGATTGAGCTGTCTTTTTTCTTTTGCAGATAAATCTCTATATGGATCATAAAGAAATCGCCTTTCAGCATTGAATAGTGGAGTTATACCCTTTATTTTATCATATGCCTTGTCAAAAGTAATCTTTACCTCTTGCATCTCTAATGGAGGGTTCATCGCTTTATAGTTAACGGAATGCAGATATTTTAGCAAAAGAGATTCTGGGGCGTCTTTATTTAATGCTAATAGTTGATAAGTAATACTTTTTAGTACAGCTTCTCTTGCTCCAACATTGACGGGTTTGAATGGAACAAATACCTGCGCATAACTTAATTTATTGTGTCTACCTAAATCATAGAATCCGTTTTCATCATATTCGATATTATATGACTTTAGTAATTCATTCAGATTATTAAATCTTAAATTATACCCATTATAATCATACCCTAGTGATATACTCTCTTTAATATTATTAGAATGGGTACTTTTTTCAGTTTGTAATGGAGTCAATGCATCAGTTGTAGGTAGTATCTCTGGTATAGGAATAATATCTGTGTTATCATTATAGTAAGCATTAGGATCGTAGGATAATACTGTTAGTCTATCAATTGAAACTGCTTGGGTATCATGTGGAATATCTAATAATCGAGCTATCTCTGTAGTAGCTATTTTTAGATTGTAGGGAGTTAAGCCTTCTACTTTTACAACTAATGACATACCATTATTGGACAAGCTTCGCCAATATGCACATACATAGGCAGTATTGATTTCAATATCCTCTTCAGTAGCACCATCTACATCCATGTATAGGTAACCAGTCGGAGAATCTAAATTTATACCTCTAATATAATTATTTGAGAAACTAAACCCAACTGAAATAGCTGGTAAACGGTTTTTCTTAATATCACTATATTCATCCGATGTTCTGCTTAAGGATCTAGCTCGTTCTACAAGAGTAATGTGTTCTGGAGGAGGAGTTTTAATAAAGTTGACAACTTCCTCGATATTCTGAAAAGAGCTTGTAATTGTTCTGTTTGTACAACAATTTATTTTGTTTATCATATGGTGTAATGTTTAAAAATTAGACATAGCAACAGCCGTACACGATGGCGAATCGTATAAAAACTTATTGTCATTAAATTATTGATTGTTTTAAGCAGGACTAGGTAGTGTATGCATCCACCATCAACTGTCCTTTTCGGAGATTAGAATCTAATCATGAAGATTAAAATTCAACCTGAATAAATTCTATTTTTTCAAAATCTTCATAATCCCACTCTAAATAAAGGAAATCAGAAAGTTCATCACAGATTCTATCATAGTCTGGATTATACTGAGGGTCAATTTCAACTTCCAATAGTATTCTGCCGTTAGCTTTTTTATTTACAAATATTTAAGCTACAGTATTGCCGTTTTCGTTCACCCAAATACATGTTTCATCATCTTGTATAAATGTTAACGTATCTGGCTCGAACTGTCTTTCTTGAGAATGCATGTAAAGGATGAACTCTTTTGTGAAATCGATATTTTCTTGTTGTTTTTTCATAATAAAAAGATTGAAATTTAGACATAACAATAGCCCCCATAGTAATTTTACTACAGCCAAGTCATTGATTAATAAATTTTTTAATGGGGATTGTAAAAGATACAGGAAGGTTTTTATTATGCGCAATCTAAAAACCAACTGTATAGAAAATGTTAGTTGTCTCGTCTATTTAAAGCCTCTTTAACGTCTTCTTTTGAATAATATACACGTTTACCGATTTTTCTAGCTTTTAGTATTCCGTCTCTATTCCATTGAAATAGTGTTGGATAGCTTACATTAAGAAGCTTAGACGTTTCTTCACGTGTGTAGTATTCTTTTTCTTCCTGAGTATTAACTTTATACTCGCTTAATTCTTTTCGAATTATTTCCTGGATAAACTGACCAAAAGACTTACTGTCTATATGTATCAATTGAATTGTTTCTTTGATCATAATATTTTTGTTTAATTATGATACAAATTTAATATAAGGTTACTTCCGAGAATCGGAAGTTTTTTCCGATAGCCTATGTCAATCTTCAAAAATATTTGCAAAATTATTCTCTCGTTGTTCGGAAATAGATTTTTTTAGTGATCTAAATCCTGCGTTATTTGTGAAAATTTCATAATCTTTGTCTGAAATAAAACGATTGTTCCTAAGCCAATTAATATATTTGAAATGTGGGTGATTATGTACTAATTCTAATTCTTTTAACTTCTGAAAAAGATATGAGTAATCTATAAAGGGATTAAGAATATGTTTCTTTGCGTATTTTATAAATTGTTTGTAAGTATCTTTTTCTCTAAAAATATCCTTCCAATTTATGAGTGTTTCAGGCTTCTTCTCTTGTTTTTTCAACTTCTTCTGCCTCTTTTGCTGTTTCAAAATAAATTTATTATCTCTTTTATGCATTTTGTAAACAAGAGAATCTTTATCTATATACTTTTTGTATTTATTAATTACATGATCTATTTTTCGTGTGTATATATTTGCGACCTCCTCCATTCCTTCATTATCAATATAATACTCAGGAAGATCTTTCACTAACAATGCCCCCATTTTATAAAATAGAGGTTCTGCAGAGATCTGAGATTTGCAGTCATTAAAGAATTTAAGTATATCATTAAGTAACTTAGGAAGTTCTTCTTTGCTTAGTTTAGGATTGTCTAAGATATAATCATCTAAATTGTTTTCTATTTCAGTTATTTTTGTTTGAAATTCCATGTTTAAAATGCTTAAAAAATCATTGTTTTCATGAACAAAATCTAGGTAATTAATAGTTTTAAAACTTAAACATTCTTTAGTCCCCGTATAAGTTTCAAGCCCTAAAGTGAATAAGTTTCCTTTAGTAGTATCATCTGGAAAAAAATCCGTATTACAATGCTCGGATTTAAATTGAATAACCAGTTCAGTAATTGTAACCTTTCGTACAGGTCTGTTGGATTTATCGAAAACAGTTACAACTTTACCTAACATAAATTTTTCTAATGTATGTCTGTCATATATCCCTAGCTTATTTGCCTTATTTATGATTTCTTCTATAGTTGCCATAAATTTATTTACTTTTTAGTCTTTCCTGTTCTTCCCAATACTTTTCGAGTTTATAAACCTGTTCTCTTTTAGACGTAATCTAAAAACCAACTATATTATGTATTGTGATAATTACAAATTAATATCCTAGACTATTAAAAATCTTAGCTGTCGATTTAGCTTTTTCAACCTCTGTTTTATTAATATATGCCAATAGTTGCTTTTCAGTTGTATGACCTGTGAAATTTAATAAATAAGCAGTAGGAATTTTTTCATAGAAATTTGAGGCAAAACTTTTTCGTCCAATATGAGATGTTACCAATTCATGTTTTGGATAATGGCCGAAAACTTTTCGTGTAATCTTTGTTTTATCTTCTTTCTCTATTGGCATCATTTTTCCATTATAGATTATTTTATCTATCCCAGCTTTTTTACATACTTCTTTGATATATAGATTTAGATTTACATCTGATATTTTTCGGGGAAATTCTCCTTTCCTTTTATTCAGAATTTGTTGAACCTTTTTTAATAAGGGGATTTGCATTTTGGCATTTGTTTTTTGCTGGGTAAATTCAATATATTTTTGACCATCACTATCCTCAACAATCATAGAAGCAGTAAACCTTAAATAATCACTAACACGCTGCCCTGTATAACAAGCTATTAATAACCAATCTTTGGCATTTTCTAAATAATCATGAGGCATTTCTGTCTGTTCAATTTTATCTAGCTCTTCAAATGTTAGGTAAATAGATTTAGGTATATGTTTAGTAGCTTTTTCAACTTCAAATTTCCATCCTGAAACATGTTTATGAACATTAATATCAAACGATTCGGCAACATTACATACCATTTTTAAAAATTTTAAGTTTCTGAATGTTGTAGAAATTTTATATTGTTCATTATAACAATAATTTTCAAAATCAACTCTAAATGCATTATCTAAATCCTTGAATTTTAAACCTCTGAAAGTTTTTTTTCTCTTCTTTCGATCAATAACATATCTATTGATTAATTCCTTAACAACTTTTGCCTTTTTTAAAGTTGCAACTGTAACACTTTCCTTTTTTAAAGAAATATAAATATCAATGAATTCGATGACGTCATCAGTATAATTTACATCTTTTGTTTTTTCTTTATCTGGCGATACAATGGTTTTTATCCATTCTTTTAAATCAATTTCTGGACGCTCTTCAATATAACTAGAAATAATACCCGCCTCTAGTTGGGCTAAACGAGTATTTATTGTTTCAGTATCATCCTTGTGCATCTTTTTAGATGGCAGTTTACATTTTCCATCTTTCCACTCTTTAGGCTTGCATGTTATATCGGGAATTGGAACACGAATATCAATGTCCCTGTCTCTAAATTTCACCCAAACAGTACTTTCTTTATCTGAAACTTTTCCTCTGATGTAAAAACTAACTGATGCCATAAATAAAAATATTTCAATTTTAAAGTTGTACCCAAAATTGTACCCAAAAAGTTTAAATCCTAATTAATTTCAGAAAATTTATTTTAATTAAGATGCCTTATATCCTTTTGATATAAAGGATTTATAAATTAACGTGCATTTTAATAGATTTTAAAAAGAAGTTCCTCCAGCTCCACTAAAAAGAGAATCTAAAAGATTCTCTTTTTTCTTTTATGCCTAAAGGTGTACTGAATTTTTATTTTACAGAATCTTTTTTAGATTCTTTATACAATCCTTTTCTTTTAAGGTCTGCAATCCATTGTCTTTTATATTCAGGCATAAAACTGGCATTTGTCATTTTTTTATACAAATGCTCCCGTTTTAGGTCTCCTGTGATGAATTTTTCTGCAATAACTGTGCAGGCGGGACCTGCCCATGCCGCTCCGCCGCCTGCATGTTCCATAACTGCTGCTACAATTATTTTTGGTTTGTCTGCAGGAGCGATGAGCGTAAAAATTGAATTATCCTTTCCTTGGGGAACTTGTGCAGTACCTGTTTTTGCAAGCTGAGTAAAGTCTTTAGATTTTAATCCTGCTCCGGTACCCCTCAGCATTACAGCTTCCATTCCTTTCATGACTAACTCATAATATTTGGTATTTTGTACCAATGTTTTATGTTTCACTTTAAAACGAGGATCAGGATTATTCTTTCCATCAATTGATTTTACAATATGAGGAGTATAGTACCATCCTTTATTTGCTATTGCTACTGTGAAATTTGCTATTTGGAGTGGTGTCAATAGTATTTCTCCCTGTCCCATACCATTATAAACGGCCTGAATAGGTTTCCAGTTTTTGCCATACCGTTTTTTATAGTATTTGCTGTCAGGAATAAATCCTTTTGCTCCGACTGCCAGATCATTATCCATATAAGCATTCAGCCCAAAGCTTTCCATTATTTTGTACCATTCATCAATCCCTTTTGATGGATTACCTGTATATTTATTTAGTATTGACTGGTATGCATATGAAAAATAGCAGTTACTGGATACCTGAATAGAGGGGATAAGAGGAACAGCCCCTCCATGTCCTTTTATAGTTACTCCTTTGTAATGAAATCCTCCGGCACATGGAAAAACGGTATTTTCATCTAGAACCCCCATTTGCATCCCTGATAAAGCAGTGAGTAGCTTGAATGTAGACCCCGGAGGGTAGGATGACTGAACGGATCTGTCCAATGTAGGCGAATCAAAAGAATCTTTAGCCAAATGATAAAGGTTTTTGGATTTCTCATTACCCGTAAAGAGATTAGGATCAATGTCCGGTCCTGTTGCTAAAACTAATATTTCACCGTTACTAGGATCTAAGGCTACAATTGCTCCATGTTTCTCTACCAACATTTCTTCAGCTGTTTTCTGAAGGTCATAGTCGATGGTAAGTGTTATGTCTTTTCCTGTAATAACATCTTTGTCTAGTTTTCCTCTTTTATAGGAGCCTATATTACGGAGTTTAATATCTTTTTGGAGATATTTTATTCCCTTTGTTCCTCTAAGTTCCTTTTCATATGCCTTCTCGATACCTGTTTTCCCTATAAAATCCCCTGGTAGATAATACATCGAATCCTTTTTTATATCCCTTTCATTTACTTCATGGGTATATCCCAAAAGATTGCCAGAGGTAGATACTTCATATTGTCGTTGTGGTCTGTAAACAATATTAAATGCAGGATATTTGAATATAATCTCTTGTATTCTGGCTATTTCTTCACGATTCAGGTTTTTTATGAAAGTCATGGGTGTAAGCTTTGAATAATATTTTTCTTTCTTTATTGAGTTTATCTTATTTATAAAAAAAGATTTATTTATTCTAAGGAGCTTACAGAATCCAATAGTATCAAAATCAGTTTTCATAAGATTTTGTGTGAAAGACATTTCATAAGAAGGTTGATTACCTACCATTATCTTTCCGTTGCGATCGAAAATGACACCTCTTTGTGGAATAATATAATCAGTCTTTATGGATGTATTAGCTGCATTAAGTGCATATCGATCTGTTACCAATTGTAAATAGGCAAGCCTTGCAATAAATATAAAAGCGATGGCCAGCAGGATTGAAAAAATCTTTAAATAACTTGATTTCAAAATTGTTGTAGATTTTAAATCGTGGAAGGTAAATGAGAAGGACAAATATAAATAATAAATTACCTGTATTTTATAAAAATTATTGATGAAAAACTATTTTTTCAATTTAATTTTAGAGGTATTTATAATAATAAAACCAGATAAGAGATGATATGGAATTTGAATTGGATTTTATGTCTGTAACACCAGAATTAGACATAGACTATATTTATTAAGATATACTTTTTCTACAAGGATTAAATTAAAGATTTACAACCTAATAGACGAAACCAAAATTGCTCTATATCGGGAGACATAGAGCAATAAGTATAAAAATTTATTTTGAAAGACGTGAAGTATTGTCTTTTGAATCATTCAAAGAAGATAAAGATGTAAAATTTTCAGAGTGTCATCATAGTATGTATTCAACTTCATTATTATGTGAACAATCAAGATATTTATCACAGTCTTAAAACTTATAAGCTACCATTAATCCACCACGATAAGGTATCCATTCACCACTTTTGTTCCAGTTGTCGGCATCGTCATATCGTTCGCGTGGAGATTTGGAACCATCCCAGCCATGATAGAAACCTTGTGAATTTCCACCACCTAGGTACAGATCAAGATTCCAGTGATCATTTATTTTAAACTGATATCCAACAGTGGCTCCGAGCATTACATTGAATCCTTTCTGATATAAACTAGAGTTCCAGTAATTCCACTTTTGCATATCATAGACAGCCATGCCTATATTAGCACCAACATACCATTTTTCCATTGCTTTCGAGAAATAATAGCGGGTTTCCAGGTGTCCCATATAAATTTGTAAATGCCTTCCGGCAAAAGATTTCCATGGAGAGACGAACAAATCTGCCTGTCCTGTCCAATGCTGGCTGAAAGCATGCTCATAACCTATATTAATCATTCCTATGGGAGCAAAAAGTGCATTCCCTTTGATCTGATTTTTATATTCCTGGGCGTATACTGTATTGCTTAAGATTGCCAAGATGATAATAGTAAGTGTTTTTTTCAATTTTAAATTTTTATGCAAAGGAGTGAAATTCTGAACTTCCCGGCAATGGTGCAGGCTATTTCTAATGTAATTCTAATATGGTGCTTTATAAAAGAAAAGACTCAGGTTCCAAACCCGAGTCTTAATATTAAAATATAATCTGATTTTGTTCAAAAGGTTTTATAAACCAAAATTCACAAAAATGCTAAAACGTGATTTTGCTTCAATATCTCCACCGGCAAGGCGGGTATAAGCAGGTAGCATAAGCTCTGAACCCAAGCTCCATTTCTGATAAGAAACCTCAAAGCCGAGTTTCCCATATAATGCACTTCCGGCAGTATTGGACATGTTTTCCCCAAATTGTTTGTTCCGGTCATAAACCTCACCCTGTAATCCTAGTTTACCTGATAGAATACTATTTTCATTGCGCCATAATCTGTAAAATCCGGTTACCGCATAATTCCACTGATTGCCAAACTGATAATGTTTTTTATTTTCAGTTTTAATGGTATAGTCCGTATTGATAAGCAGGGCAAACAGGCTTTTTTGATATTTGTAACTCAGAGCCATCTGATAATCCCAACTTCCGGTACCTAGCTGGAAACTAGGATTGACTCCGGTAATTCCCTTTTCATCGAATTTACCCAGAGGAATCTTTATTCCTATTCCGCCATTCAGTTGGTGATAAGAATCTTTTGACGCCAGTATTTGGTATATTCCCATTACATTCGCATCGCCTATTCCATTGATCCTGATATCGCCCTGCATTGTTTTTTTATTGTGAAAATGATAAGGGATACTTCCGTAAATACTGAGTTTTTGTGTTACAGGTATTTTTCCCCAAAGCTGAATTGTATTAAAATACTGATCCTGTGTTAGCTTGTCTGTAAACAGGTTTTCTTTTGCAAGATAGTGCTGGGAAAAATATTTTATACCAACAAACTGAGGATTCAGTAAGGATTCAAATCCGGAAGAGCCATTTCCGGCAGCACATCCACAGGCATCACAATCATCATCCATCAATACAAAATGTTCATATCGTAGATTGGCAACCATAGCAATGCTGTCTTTCCCAGGTTCAGCATGAATATTTATAATACTAATTAATCCTATAAATATCAAAATTATTTTTTTCATTTTTAATGATTTCATTTTATTCCGAAAACTTCGGATTTGTTATAAAGTTTTTATCACTTAAAGTCTTTAGAAAAGCAATGATATATTGCTTCTCAATACTTGTCATAGGAATACCGACGTGTCCGTTTTGCCTCAAAAGTGGATCCAGGTTGGGTTGATCCTCTACATTGTCTGAATAAAAGTTAAGTACTGCTTCCAGTGAATAGAATCTACCATCGTGCATATAGGGTGCGGTGTATTCTATATTCCTGAGACTGGGCACCCGAAACTTCATATAATCAGCTATATTAAGCGTTACCCTGTATCTTCCTTTATCATCGAACTGGGCGTTATAATACATTCCTGTATTTCTGTAACTTTCGTCTGTAAATAATTCTCCCGAATGACAGGACGAACATTTCTGTTGAAATAATGATAGACCTTTTGATTCTTCCTGACTAAAAGGAACCTGACCTTTTTTATACTGATCGTATTTGGAATCTGCGGAGACCATAGTCACCATAAATTGGGATAAGGCTTTCAGTACTCTTTCGCCTGTAATATTATCATCTCCGAATGTTGCCCTGAACATTTTTTTGTAATTGGCATCTGCACTTAGTTTTCCTACCGCTTCAGGCATCGAACTGTCCATCTCGAAATCTGTTGTTATAGGGACTAATGATCTTTCATCCAGATTATGACTTACGCCATCCCATGTATAATTTTTGAGAAAAGCCATATTCTGAATGGGTGGTGCATTTCTTATTCCAAGTCTGTCATCAATACCATGGCTAACGGTATGTCCATGATGGGTAAAGGCATATTCCTGAATATGACAGAATCCACAGGAGATAGTGTTGTTTCGGGATAATTTTCCTTCATAGAAGAGCTTTTTGCCCAGAGCAACTCCATTTACCGTAATTGGATTTCCAAGAATATCAAATGTCATTTTGGGAAATCCATCAGGGACATTCAATTGATAAGCCTCATCTTTATTCACGGAGAAACCTTCATACTCATTTTTACAAGACATAAGTGTCCATAAAACAAGAAACGAAAGAATCCGGAGAGGGGTAAATAGCCCTCTTCCGAATTGTTGTATTGAATTAATCGTTATGAACATGATCTACCCTGAACATTTTGGTTAGATTATTAGTCGCATTTACCAGATGCTGGTTAGATCCCATGGCCATCTCGTTCTCTTTATTTAGAGTCAGAGCAGTTTGGCCACTCAGGTACTGATTAAGGTCTGCCAGAATATGGATAGATGGCTTAATACTTTTAGTAACCCTTGCCGTCATAGGTAGATCCAGTGTGATCTCCCTGTATAGATCCGGAGTATTGTTTGCGGATACATTTCCCATATTTCCGCAATGGTTCATAAATTTGGTGTCCGGAGCTGCTGATCCGTAATTGCCTTCAAGTTTTGAGAAAATATATCCGACAGCCCACGACCATGCCATTCCTGCAGCCTTTGCCTTTTGCCAGAAAATACCCTGCCCGTCCTGTCCCAGAAGGTAAGACGACTGACTGATACCAAGTCCGAATCTGATTTTTTTATAGTTATTCCGTGGAATATCTGCCAGATTAATATAGACAATTCCTGCCTTGGCTTCGGCTTGATCTACGATAAAAGCGCCTTTATCGGGATTATTGTAATTGTATTTAAATTCTTTTCCACTTTCATCTATCAGCACAATATTGCTCACAATGTATTTCAGGGTAGTGAAATTATGCTTCTGTCCGCCAGATGAAGTCTGAGCAGTTTGCCCCAGTACAATGTCTCCCAGATTATTAAAGCCATTTTCAAATTTTATCTGCAGATTTCCGGGAGTGGTATCTTCCGTTTCTGTGCTGTCACTGTTTCTACAGGAGGAGAGGGTGAATAAGGTGATACCAATAAATAATAATGATAAAAGTTTATAAATTTTCATTTGTTTCCGATTTTTAAAGTTTTCAATTAATGCTATATAAAGCCATATGAGATGTATTCCGGTCTTTTATCCGGAATATATTGTCAGAGAAGTTTCTGTTGGAATTTCTCTTTAATATTTAAAAGCAAACATTAAAAAACGGGTGGTCTGAAAATAGGTTTCAGGAAGAAATAATGGTAATTCTCTTTGTAAATGTTTTTATCTCTAATTGTAAGTATATAATATCCTGTCTGAATTTCTGAAATTTCAACAGGAAGGCAGAGGTCCGTTATTTTCTGACCCTGATTTTTTGTTTTTGATGACTGAGCGTCATCCTGTGTATTCTTTGCCAGTTCTTTTTCCAGGTAACATTTTCCATTACAATGCAATTTTGGATTGTTTTTGTTTACACAAAGCTCTTCCGAAATATAATTATAGTTCACAGCATAGTCCAGCACCGGCATTAAGGGCTTAAAGACGAGATAAAAAATAAAAAATATGTTGAGAATAAGCTTCATCTATTCTATAATAAGATTTTCTGTTCCGACCAGGCAGAACAGATTTTTAGAAGATTTAAATAATAAATTCTAAGATTGTATATAACTATTCAACAGAGTACAGAGTTTCTGAGGTTTCCATATCTATTGTGTTATAAATACAAATTGAAATAGATTCTCTTCCGAAGAGAAAGAATAAAAATATGGGTGAAATCAGATTAAAGGAGGATGGAAAACATCCGAGCAGGCTAAAAAATGATAAAATGAGCTATAGGATGAGCTCTGTTTAATCTTTTCTGTGAAGTATTTTGTAGGAAAGTCAAATGTAAAGATCTGATCCGTTAGAAAAACATCTGTAAAACCGGAGCTAATCTTTAGATTATTTTGTTTGGGTGCGTTTTCAGAAGTCTTAGCCAGTTCTTTTACCAGATAACATTTCCCGTTACAAAGCAGTTGAGGTTTGTTCTTGTTTTCACAAAGCTTTTCCGAAATATAGTCATAGTTTACAGCATAGTCTATCAATGGCAATACCGGACGTATGGTAAGCATCAATATTATAAATGCGGGCAGTATGAACTTCAATGAAACTATTTTGTTGCAAAAATAAACAAATAACATTTATCAATTCACAAGCTGTGAAATGTCATATTTTTTAGAAAAGCTGAGATTTACCACTGCAAGGGTTGTTATGTATGAATAATGAGATCAAACATTCTGATTCTTTAATAAAAAACAAAAATATTTTCAGATAAATTTTAATGCGTCAAGTTTTGACGCCGCGCCCATTTACATTTGCCTCATCAACATAACACAAGGGTTGATAACATAAAAACACAAAAAAATTAAATGAAAATATAATACGACAAGTTTTGGCGCCATGGGCACTGATCTTTGTCGGAGAATAGAAAACCACCAATTACAAATTATGAAACCAGAACCATTAACTACAAAAGAAGAGTTGTCTCAGAATCTTTCTCAGATACTTAGTGAGCAGGAAAAAGCCGAACTGGATTTCGAATTTTACCTGAACGAATTAGAAGAATTCTTTATGAATGACTTCAAAGAAACAGAAATCCCAGAGGATGATCATCCAATATATTAAAACATGTATAACCCCATAAAAACACAATTATGAAAGATCCACCCGCTGAAAAGAACTTCAGCTTATTAAAACATCAAAAAATCAAATTTAACAACCAATTTAAAAATTTACAATTATGACATCAAAAACAGAATTAAAAAGTTATTTCGAAAACGGGGATATTCCCAATCAGGAACAGTTTTGGGCATGGATGGACAGCTACTGGCATAAAGAAGAAGCCATAGATCCAAATGCCGTGCAGTATACCAATACACAGCCAACGGTATATAAAGTAGGCGGAGTTCCGACAGGTACAACCTTTGAGAACATGCCCATAAAGCAAGTCTTAGACTATATTTTCTATGGCAAAGTAGATTTATCCAGTACCGAAATTAAATTTAAAATCAGAACAACTCAGGCTAATGAAAGGGTTCCAGTTGCTATGCTAAGAACAGCCGCAGAGGTTGCGCAGGCTAAAGTGAACTACGGAGACGGAAAAGAAGAGATGGTAGTAGTTCCTACTTATAATGGTTCAGAATCATGGACGGACGGAGACGGAAATACCCACTATATTGACACCGGAAATACATTTTATCATGTATACGAAACAGCAGGCGATTATGAAATCACCATCAATGCAGAGGCCAATGTAAGCTATGCAAGATTCTGCGAAGGACTTAACAAGACCACTCAGGGATATTTTGAGCCAATGCTTAACAATTATATTGTTGAACTATCCAAATTCAAATCAGATTCCTTAACCAGTCTGGATTATACTTTTGCAGGCTTATCACAGGCTAATGTGACTGCAGATTTTAAGCTTGAAACGCCAAAAGTTGAAACAATGGATGTTGCCTTTTATGGCTTTGGAGAAGGCAGGGAATTTGAAGCTTTCCCGGCAAATATGCTTTCCCAAATTACTAAACCAACAGGATTGAGAGGTACTTTCTTCAGAGCAGGTCTTAAAAAGATCTTACCTGGATTCTTAGACAGTTTCTTCAATCTGGAAACGGTTTGGGAATGCTTTAAGAATTCCAAATTGGGTAAGGATAACTATAATGGACTCGATGCGGGTGTATATATGTCGCAGGCAGTAGAAGGAACTAACGATTTTATTCCGGTTTCGTTATTCTGGAAGAACCCAAAGCTAAAGGATATTTCTCATTGCTTCAATTACATTGGTGAAGGCAGATTTGGAAATGTAACTTCAGGATATTTAACTTTTCATGTTATAAGAAGAGAACTGTTCTGGAATGGTAAATCAGTCGGAAATACCTCCGGAACTATTGAAAATGCTTTCTATGCTTTTGCGAAGAATAACAGAATTTTATGTGAGCCAAATCTATTAAAGTATGCTCCAAATATGAAGCATCTGGGCGGAATCTTTACTCAAACTAACCATACCAATCATGCAGTGAGCTGGGGAGGTATAGTTCCAATAGCTTATGATGAAAATAATGTTATTCAGTTTAATGAGGACTCCTCCTATAATGCTGTTCCAGGTAAAGGGCTAACCTATGATTTAAGAGTAATGTTCCCTGCATCAAGTTATCCGAATATCTTAACCTTGAACGGAGCATTTACAACTGCTGCTGTTGGCGGTACTTATGGATTTAACCATTATATGGATTACGGACCAAATGGATGGAGCCATATGAAACTAGATTTAAGTTTTAGTGCTACGGACTTCCTTGCAAAATTCCCAAATGCTACAGCTGGAAGTGTAGATAGCTATGCTAAAACAATGCTTGGGCAATCCGGCGGTTCGGAAGCGGATAAAGCAGATGGTAGAAACGGTGTATTCTTTATGCTGGATCAGGATACCAGAATCACAGACAAAACTACAGTTCCTGCATTAGTATTCAATAACGCGATTCCATACTAGTAAATCAATGAGTCAATGAGTCAATAGGTGAATTATCTATTACTTATTCCACATTGCTCATTGCTTATCGAATAGCACTAATCAATAAAATTTTAAAAATCCCTTAAAAATTGGTCTTAGAAAAGGTCAACAGGGAGAACTATGTCTAAAAATTAAAAAAATAATCAATAAATATTAATATTATGAATACAAACAGCAGCAATGCAGCACAAACACTTTTCCGCTTTACCAATCTTAGAAATCCACAGCTAGCGGAGGCTCAGGATAATGATAACTTTATTTTAAGAGATACTAAAACAATAGGTTATTTCGATAGTCTTGTTCAGGAATGGTCTCCGGCTAAAGGAATTTCCAAAATCGATTTTTTTTTAGAAAAACTTATTAAAGACCCTTTGGTAGCAACTATAAAAAAAACTGAAGAGGAGCTTAAAGCTATAGTTGGTGATTTCTTTGAAGCTGGGAAAAAGCTGGCACAAAAAAGAAATTGGGAAACAATTGCAGATATCAACGTGTTAATGGATGCATTAAAAACAAAGATTGAAACAGCAGCATCTGTTGAAAACAAATTATTAAATCCCGAATCCGAAGAAGTAAAAACATTGTGGGACAGTCTAATTTATCAAATGCTGACACAAGAAGATTTTTATACTAAGGAAGCTATTATTCAATCTTTACAGGCGGTCAATTATTATGTGAAATTTTTCCAGATTGAGGAAGAGAATGAAGATAAAAAAAGAGTACAACTTCAGAAAATAGCCTCTGCAAAAGTTGTGATTCCTAACTATTTGTTTATCGACTCTGTAACAAAAGAAGAGAGCGAGATGATTTTTACTGTAAATGAAACGAAAATCGGAAGCTCCTATATTTTTGAAAACAATTCTCAGGAGCAAGCATTGTCTGAAGAAGCAAAACAGTCTTTCATCAGACAACAGTCACTTAATTCTTATAATGAGAAAAAGCGGAAATTGGAAGATTTAAAAATCGAGATAAAACAGCTTGATACTGTATACAACAAAAATGTGGCTAAATCTTATGATACTGCGGTTAGTGAATTTCAGAAAACGATTCAGCCATTGCAAAGTGCCTATCGGGATGCTTTGTTGGATGTAGAAGCAACATTTACAGAAGCAATGACTGAAGCACAGAAAAAACAGGCTCTTAATGCAGTTCCCAAGCCGGATCTTCCGGAGTTTACTTTTAATGCTCCGGCGCAAAGAGATCTTACCGTTTTTAAAAATAAATTATCAGAACCATTATTGGAATTATTTGCAGAATTAATAGGTACTCCTTCTACCGAAGAAGAAATAGCAAATAACGGGGTAAAGCCTGAAAATATATTGGAATTAGGAGAAAAGTACATTGTTTTTCCGGACGACCAGTATTTGAATTTCAATGAGATTAAAGAGGTGATTACGGATCATATCAAAGAGGTTAATGATGGAATTATTACCAATACGGACCTAAATCAAGTCAGCTATGTCAGTGTTGGGGGAGTGCTTATTCCTTCACAAAAAATAGCAACCGAAGAGAAAGATAAAATTAAATACAATGGATTGCTTACCTCAAGACTCAATGATCAGGATGATGGGAATCATGTAGAAATGGCTTTATCCATTAATGTAGGAAAAGATATTCCTGTAGAAATTTTATCTTACAGATTAGTCAGCGAATCAGGAGCTATGAAGAAAGGTAGTTATGTAACAATAAACCCATATCCCTCATTTTTTACCTGCCGTGACTTTTTTGAAAATAATCTGATGGAGAATGACTTCGGTAAATATTCAAAGTTTATCATTGAATGCAGGATAAACGGTCAGAGATTACAGGCTGTAGTTGATGGCTACGGGGGATATATAGGTGACAAGGATGTTTTCTTCTATTTAATGAACCATATTGAAAACGGTGATAATGCCAATTCATTTATCCCGTCAGATTTTGGGATTAAAAGACTGGGGATCTCAGATTATCTGAGAGTAGAACAATCGACCCATGCCTATGTAGAAGGAGAAGTCGCCAACATTGAAAATATAATGGCACGCGAATATCGTGACAAGTCTACCAGAAGACTGAGAAGAAGTGAAGTGACAGAAACTTTTTCTTCTGATAGCGAAAGAGAACAATTAACCGATACAACTACAACCGAAAGGTTTGAAATGCAATCTGAAGTAGCAAAGGTACTACAGGAGTCCACGGATATGGGGATTAATACCAATACCACATTTAGTGCTTTAAATGCACAATTTAGTATTGGAGCAAGTTTTGCAAATCATCGTTCCAAGGAAGAAAGTATGAGACAGGCAGTAACCCAGGCACAGGATATTACCGTAAGGGCTCTGGACCGTGTGGTAAGAAAAGTACACGAAGAGCGTATTGAAAAGATCATTGAAGAGTTTGAAGAAAACAATTCACATGGATTCGACAATCGTAAAGGTGATAAACACGTAGTGGGTGTTTACAGATGGGTGGATAAACTAATGAAAAACCAAGTACATAGATATGGGAAACGATTAATGTTTGAGTTTTCGATCCCTCAGCCTGCAAAACTTCATTCTCTTGCAATGAAATCTCTGAAAGATCAAAAAACTATTGAGTTACCTATAGATCCGCGAAAATCGGGCATATTTACAATGACAGATTATAGCTCCCTGAATGACGAGAATATACTAAAATACTGGCAGAGTAAATACAATGTAGAAATTGAGAAACGACCGGAAAATGAAGTAAGAGTTACCAAGGCTATTAGTGTAAGCAATGCTGAGATTAAAGGAGAAATGGCTGCAAAATCCGATTCAATAGAGATTCCGGAGGGGTATACAACATCCGGTGGTTGGCTAAATGCCAGTCACTTCTTCCAGCCGGACAGATTTGAATGGACACATATCAGAGTCACCGTGGGTGATGTTTCTAAATTAGTGGCTGAGCACAATGCACATATTGCTATAGACCAGGAATTCTTTTTTAGAAAAAAATATGCTAAAAATGTAGGGTTTGCTTTTGAAAGTGGTGATACAGCCGGCGTAACAATAAATATTTCTCTGGATTGTGTTCTGAATAAGGAAGTAAAAGATGAATGGTTGCAGAAGACTTTCAATCAAATTATCAGAGCTTATGAAGATGCGATGGTAGAATACAATCAAAAAGTAGCCAACGAAGATGCAAAAGCAGGAGAAATTAAAGGGACTAACCCATTGTTCTACCGACAAATAGAACAGGAAGTACTGAAGCATAATTGTATTGCCTATCTGGTAGATGACAGATCACAGAAATCCTTAGGCAGACATATGTACGAGGGGGATGATGTTAAGAATTTCCAGATAAAAAGAGAAGAACTTGATCAGTATGCCTCTCTTGCCAAATTTATGGAACAGGCTTTTGAATGGGAAATTATTTCCTACAACTACTACCCTTATTACTGGGGATCTAGAAATGACTGGGGAACAATGTATCAGTCAGAAAATATAGATCCTTTATTCAGATCTTTCCTTAGAAGTGGTATGGCAAGAGTCGTAGTGACCGTACGTCCCGGATTTGAAGATGCTGTACAGTATTATATGGTAACCGGTAAAATCTGGAATGGTGGTGAAGTCCCTGTAATTGGAGATCCGTTGTATCTGTCTATCGTAGATGAGTTGAAGGAAACAGAAGGTGAAGTGTACGGAAAAGCATGGATTACCCGCGTACCTACGCCACTTACGATTCTTCAGGCGGAAAGCATAGGATTGAAAGTAGAACACGCTCTTCCTTTTACACAGGAAGATCCAAAAGATTTTGAAGATCCAAAAGCACTGATTACAGAAAGTAATTTCGAAAAGAATGATGCTACAATGCAGGCTCCTGAAAGTAAAATGGTAGGTAGTATGGAAATCAATAATGATTATATCCAGCTGACCACCAAGGACGACCCTAAGCAGGTTGTTGCTCAGTTATCATTGGATGATCTGAAAGAAGCTCTTCAATAAGCTTTGTAATAAATATCAGAGAGGGCGGTATACTGCCGCCCTTCTTATTAATCTTTAAAATTTAGAAATTATGAGTACACTTGTGTTAGATCAGAATGTACCAGTATTTCCTGTAAAAGAAACTCCTCCGGAATTAAGACAGTTGACCTCACGGCAAATAGCCGATACCTATTATGGTGGAAAAGCTATGGATGAAAGTAAGGGGTACAAGATCTATACAGATGATACTGCATTATCGGGAGATATAAAGGAGGTTACTGTATATAAATCCCGCCATAGCAAGAAAATTGGTAATATGGATGTTGTATTGTTTGCGAGTAAAAATGGAGCTTTCCTTTTGCAGCGTTATATGGAAGCATTACCTCAAAGTAATGAGCTGATCCTTTTTATAGAAACAGACATCGGTAACCTGAAAAATAATGTCGTTCGGGCTAAAGCCGGTGCTGGTCTCACCAAACCCGGGAGTGGGGAATTTGCAGAAATACTGAATTTTACACGGGAATATCAGGGGATGATACCCCAGGAGGAGTTGAGAGAATTGATCAATAAAGGTATTTACAAAAACAAAACAGATATTGTCAACTGGCTTCTCAGTATAAAAGATACGGTTGTCAGAGAATTTTTCAATTATTTTACAAAAGGGATACTTACTGAGGCTGAGGTTTTTTTCAAAGCGTTGAGTAATGATATCTCGAAGTTTAAAATAGAAGAAACCGGCTGGAATCCTAATCCGAAAGAAGGAGAGTATGACCCAACATTTATTCCGCAGATTTTATCGGACGAGATCAAAAAGTATTACCAACATGAAGCTGAAGGAGGTGCATATACAAACCTTGAAGGACAAAAAAAAGTGACTGCTGAGATTGTTGAGCGTCTTTTTGGAAAGATAGACGGGATACGTGCTAACCTTACAGGGCCATTAAGCAATGCCGGGAAATTTCTTCCCGATTTCGTTCTTAAAAAATTCTCACAGGTATTCGATTGGTTCTTTAAGCAGCTGGATCAGCTAAGGAAGTTTCTGGGGGACCCGGTTACAGGGTTATTAGGTATTGCCTATCAGGGAGTCCAGACAGCAAATGCGTTTTTATGTGGTATTTATAACAGCCTTGTAGATGTTATTGCGGGGATCTTTTCTCTTATTGAGTTTATCTTTAAGGCGGTAGCTGCGATGCAGAATATTGGTGAAAACAAAATAATCTATGGGGAAACGCTACTGGAACTGATGGAGGATTTCATAGAAGGAGTTATGTCATTTGATTATGTTGAATTTTTTAAACAGTCTATCGCTTTTCAGATCTATACTATAAAAGGAGTGATAAATAAGGCAACTCGTTTGACGCTTTCTCAGGTAGCATATTACTATGGGTATATTACAGGTATTATAATAGATATTGTGGTGGAAGCCCTACTAACCGGGGGAACAGCTACAGTAGCCAAATTAGCCAAGTCCGTAGAAAGTTTTATACTCAGTCCATTGGAGAAAATTTCTCAGGCTATTGCTAAATCTGTTAATTTTACCAAAGATGTGTTGACAAGAGCTGTTGAGTTTTTTTCATTACTGATACGGGAATTTAAGAAGGGGGTTAAGAATATTTTTCAGAAATTAGAAAAGCTATTAAATGAAATTTTTGGTTTTGGAGAAGATGTAGCGGATCACGCGTTGACACCTGCCGAGAGAAGGGTGAAGGAAAGGCAGAAAGCAAAGGCAAGACGATTAGCAGCAAAATTAGGTTTAATATCGCCAGAATTAAAAATTCTTTTAAAAGACAAAAATTTTAGTGAAATTTATTGGGATTTATCTAATGGGAAAGTAAAAAGAGCTTTTGGTAATTTATTAAACTATGAAGAAGAGGCTGTTTTAAGATTTTATACAACCAATAGAGGGTATAAGAATTTTAATAAAGCACTACGAGGAGAAATAAAGATGACAGGGTTTTACAGCACACAAGAAAAACTGATGAATGAAGCTCTGGAAAAACTACCTGTTTATGAATCTGAAAGTTTGCTTTATAGAATTGAAAATCTTACTGATGTCCAAATAAATGAATATTATAAAGTTGGGAAAGAAATTACTAATAAACATTTTACTTCAAGTAGTTATGATTTATTTTCGATAGGTGAAGCTATGAGAAAGAGGAAATTTACAGTATTAATTAGAATTGAATCTAAAAATGGAAAATTAATTGAGGCAATTTCTACATTAAAAGATGAAGCTGAGGTTATTTTTAAAAGTAATACTACTTTCTATGTTGATAAATTTACCGAGAATATTAATCCTTTAGATCCTTTTGGTTCAAAAATAAAAACAATAATAATTAAAGAAAAATAAAATGGAAAGTAACAAAGATAAATTGGAGAAGTTGTTGAAGATTCGTGAAAAATATCAATATATTGTAGAGACTTTATTTGATAATCCTTCTAAATTATCAGATACAGAAAGAGAAATTTTCATGGAAAAACATAAGTTAGAAATTTTAGAGTTTCAAAAAATAAATGATGATATTGCTTCGTTAAAGTGGAGCCTTATGACATCTCAAGAACAAAAAGATTATTTGGATAAATATTCTGATGATTAATTTTCGACCGCTTCATTTGAAGCGGTCTTTTTCTTTATTTGATTCTTTAATTTTACCAAAGATGTGTTGATAAGAGCTGTTGAGTTTTTTTCATTACTGATACGGGAATTTAAGAAGGGGGTTAAGAATATTTTTCAGAAATTGGAAAAACTCTTAAATTAAATCTTTGGTTTTGGAGATGAAGTGGTGGATAGTGCTTCTACACCGGCAGAGAGAAGGGTGAAAAAGAAACAGGAAAGAATAAAGAAAAGGCTTGAAAGAAAAAATAAGCAAGTTTCTCTGATAGATAGAGGGAAATATTTGGGACAATCTTTAAGCTTAGATGATTTATTCAAAATTGAAGATTATTTATTAAATCTAAAAGTAGATTTCCAATTAGGGGAAGGTAAAGGCGTTTTTGAAGTAAAAGGGTATTTTACAAAAAATAGTAATCCTGTAGTATTGGAACCTCATAACGCGGCAATGTTTATTACAGATGGTAAGAACATGAAGATTATTTTACGAGAAAATGCCACGATTTATGAATTTCTCCACGAATTGATGCATTTTCGAGATTGTCAAAATTTGGGAAAAACGACTTATTTAAAAAAAGCTTTAGTAGATCGAGAAAAATATGTTTATGATAAAATGATAGAGTATTCCAAGTATTTGAATAGGAAAGAATTAAAACATGCGGAAAATTATATTAACATTCATTACGAAAGGATTGGAAAAACTGATAATCTAGGTAATCCTGTAAAAGAAACTTTACCTTTTAAATTAGATGATATACCTAAAAAACGGCAAGAAATAAATATTAATCAAATTCTAAATTTAAAATAATTATAACATGATAACAAAAGAACAAGCATTAGAAAATGTGAAAAATTATATCAAAGAGAAGAACAGAAAATATTCATATATTAATGAAGAAAAAATATGGTTTAAAGAAAATGAGTATATTAATTATGGTAAATATGAAGAAAAGAACAGAAATGTTTATGTGATTAATTATGATATTGAGGGCTATACAGAAGATATTCCATACTTTGTATATGTAGATGCAGAAACGGGAGAAATTCTTTTTACAATCACACAGCATGGTTATGCTGAAGATTGGGAAGATTAAACCTTAAACCGCTTCACATGAAGCGGTTTTTCTTTATTTTGAATCTTTAATTCTACAAAGATGTGTTGACCAAGAGCCATTTAGTTTTTTTCTTTGCTGATCCGGGAATTTAAGAAAGGTGTTAAGAATATTTTTCAGAAACTGGTGAAACTCTTAAATGAAATCTTTGGCTTTGGAGATGAAGTAGCGGATCACGCTTCTAGACCTGCAGAGAGAAGGGTGAAGAAAAAACAAGCTGAGCAGGCAAGAAGTTTTTTAAAAGAATTAAAAATAGAAGATTATATTTCTTTACGAAGTAAATTTCATGATCAGGAATTGGTGGAAAAATTATGGAAAAGTAAAATAATAAATAAAAAAATATTTTCTAGTAATCTTAAAAAGCTTTATTTTAAATACATGGATGCTTATCCAGTTCTAAAGAAAGGCTTCAACCAGGCAGAGTTTAAAACGATTATTAAAAGCAAAGGAAAACTAATAGAGGAAGTTGAAGAATTTTCTATATCGGGAGATAAAACTAAATTGTTAGATAATTTTGGTAATCCACCCAAACTACCTCCAAATACTATAAATGTACTTGATGACTGGGAAAATTTTAAGAAATTTGTAGGAGGAGCTGGAGATTTTGCAAATAGACCAAGAAATTATGATAGTGAAATCAAATATATTTTCAATTTTCTTAAAAACCATGCAAATAAAGGGGATGAATTTATAATTGAAACCAGCAATATCTTTAAGACTTGTGGTAGTTGCAAGCGGGAATTTGTAATGTTGGAAAACTATTTAAAAACAAAAGGAAAGAAAATAAAAATTATAGTGTTTTCTGATGAAATGATTAAAGGGACAGAAGATTTGAAAACTGTATTAAAACTTAAAAAGAAAAAATAAAGTTATGATTATCGAAATAATGGTAAATCTTAAGAATAATTTAAATTTACCTAATACAGTAGCTAATAGCCAAGGATTAACAATTGTTGAAATAGAACAATTAGAGAAAAAGTTTAGTCAGGGAAAGGAATTTCCCAAGGCATTTAGGGAGTATTTATATTTGGCGGGAGACTATTTTAATGGTGGATTTGATACTTTAGGAGAGGGACTTGATCAACTTCAGGAATATGCAAAAGAAGACTTAGAGAGGGCAGGGCAGAAATTTGATAAACCTTTTTTTGCTTTTGATGTATTAGATAGTATGTATAGTATTTTGCTTTTAGATGAAAAAGAAGAAGATCCAAAAGTTTATTTATTAATGCCTTTTTTGGCAAAAGATGGATCCGAACCATTGATTAAACCTAATGGTTGGGATTTTACAGCTTTAGTAAATGAAAGTATAAGAAGGGTAAAGAATAATATTTCCTTTTAAATTTAACCACCTCGAAAGAGGTGGTTTTTTAGCACTTAAAAGCACAGATTTTATAAGCAGATCGCCCACAATTTGGGGATGCAACTAAGACGAATTTTTCATTAGGTATTCCAAGTAATTATTTTAAAGAATTGTTGGATAATATGAGTAATATTGAAATTTTAAAATTTAAATAAGATGAAAGAGATAGAGAGAATACATCAAAGTATAAAAGGTGAATTACCAGATACTACAAAAATGATTATCACCATAAAAGATGTTAGCAATGTAGAAGAAGTGCTGAATAATGCTAAGCAAATAATGCTATGTATTTCTAAATATGCTTACAGAAACGATTGGCCATCCGATGAAGAATGGAAATCTATTCTTCCGAAGTGGTTTGTGGAAAGTATGACTTTAAAATCTGAAAAAGATAGAGACAATGATGAGAACTTATGGCATTATGAATCTTGGATAGAGAGTATGTACCATAGAGCATGGGAATGGTATAGTTCTAAGATTGAAGGTAATACAATAACGATTGTGCTTAAAATGCTTAATCTCCCATATATTTTTGAACAATTTCTTTATATATTTTATTCTCAAGGAGTACTAATGAGTAATATTACAGATAAAGATGATATATATGGGGAAACCCAACATTAAGTTTTAACCGCTTCATTTGAAGCGGTCTTTTTTTATTGAAAGTTTTAATTTTACCAAAGAGCTGTTGACAAGAGCTGTTGAGTTTTTTTCATTACTGATCCGGGAATTTAAGAAGGGGGTTAAGAATATTTTTCAGAAATTGGAAAAACTCTTAAATTAAATCTTTGGCTTTGGAGATGAAGTAGCGGATCACGCTTCTACACCGGCAGAGAGAAGGGTGAAAGAGCGTCAGAAAGCAAAGGTCTCTGAAAAAGAACTTGCGGCTTTATCTAATAGATTAAAGAAGCATTTAAAGATTTTAGAAAAGATGGCTGACGAAGCTCTACTCTGGAATACAAAAAAACGTCCTAAGGCATGTGCTTTTTTAGAAGGAAAAGGAAAGTCAATTTTTAATTATAGTTTTAAACAAAAATTGCCGGCAGGAAAATTTCCTAAAGACTTACACCCCCTGGTAAATGATTGGGTAGAAGACATGTGGAAACTCCATAAAGAAGGAAAGATTAAATTGCCTGAACATCATGGTAAATGTGCTGAGGTACTAAATATTTCTGATTGGCTAAAGAATATTGACCCAAAAGGAAAAATGAGAATAGAAGAAGCAAGAGATGTATTTGATGGAGTGGTGAGTCATGCAAAAGAGATTGATAAAAAATTAACAAAAATACATGGTGTTTATAAGCCTGCATGTAAAAGCTGTGTAAGCATTTTAGACTATTTTAATATTAAAGAATATAAAATCAATAAATTATGAGGTTTTCAGATAAAAGAATAATTACAAGATTATTAGAATCGGGATGGTTTGATGGAAGAAATATTTTGAAAAATCTGGAATTTCCAATTGAGGGTTATCCATTGGAAGCAAAAAAATTTCTTCAGGAATATGGACTTTTAAAAGTTCAGGATGTAGAGTATGATAATGAATATCAAAGATATATTGCTTCTTATTTTGAAATAAATCCTATGATTGGAAAAGGGCATTATGATTCTGATGGCGATTTTACTTATTATTCTTCAATTTTAGGAAAACAAATATTTAATCTGGGCTACTTTAAACCTGATGGTTATTATATCTGTTGCGATGCCGATGGGAGGGTATATAAAATAGGAGAATATTGTTTTTATGTTGGAGGGGATTTATATGAAGGAATAGAAAATATTCTTTTAATGAATACATTAAAATCCTTACAACTTGATGAGGATACAGGAAAATGGTGGAACATGGATGGAGAATATGTAAAGTTACCTTAATCTTAATATAAACCGCTTCACATGAAGCGGTTTTTCTTTATTTTGAATCTTTAATTTTACAAAGATGTGTTGACCAAGAGCCGTTGAGTTTTTTTCTTTACTGATCCGGGAATTTAAGGTATTAAGAATATTTTTCAGAAACTGGAGAAACTCTTAAATGAAATCTTTGGCTTTGGAGATGAAGTGGTGGATAGTGCTTCTACACCTGCCGAGAGAAGGGTGAAGGAAAGGCAGAAAGCAAAGGCAAGACGATTAGCAGAAAAATTAGGTTTAATATCGCCAGAATTAAAAATTCTTTTAAAAGACAAAAATTTTAGTGAAATTTATTGGGATTTATCTAATGGGAAAGTAAAAAGAGCTTTTGGTAATTTATTAAACTATGAAGAAGAGGCTGTTTTAAGATTTTATACAACCAATAGAGGGTATAAGAATTTTAATAAAGCACTACGAGGAGAAATAAAGATGACAGGGTTTTACAGCACACAAGAAAAACTGATGAATGAAGCTCTGGAAAAACTACCAGTTTATGAATCTGAAAATCTGCTTTATAGAATAGAAAATATTTCAGAAGAACAGATTAACAGAATCTATAAAGTTGGGAAAGAAATTACTAATAAACATTTTACTTCAAGTAGTTATGATGATTTTGCTATTGGAAAAGCAATGGAAAGAAGACCGTACACTATTTTGATAAGAATTGAGAGTAAAAATGGTAGAATGATAGAAAGTTTATCAACATTTAATCAAGAAAAAGAAGTTTTGTTTAAATCAAAAACTAAATTTTATGTAGATGATATTAGAATGTCAACGAGCCCTGAGGATTACATAACCTCTATTAAAACAATAATTTTAAAAGAAAAATAATTTTATTATGGAAAATAAAGAAAGTTTAACAGAATTATATAAAGAATTAGAAAGCTACAGTTATATTGTAGACAAGCTTAGTGATGTAAATTTATCTCAGATTGCGAGAGATTCTTTCATCGAACAAAATAAAAATAAGATAAAAGAAATGAATATGATTAGAAAAAAAATTTCAGATATAGAGTGGAAACAACTGACGCCCCAACAACAAAAAGATTATTTGGATAAATATTCTACTGATTAAGTTTTAACCGCTTCATACGAAGCGGTTTTTCTTTATTTTGAATCTTTAATTTTACCAAAGATGTGTTGGCAAAAGCCGTTGAGTTTTTTCTTTACTTACCCAATAGCACAGATTTGTAATCCGTACTTTTTCATACCGTAAAATTATTATTTTAGCTCTGCGTGAAACTACTCGGGATTAGATAGAATGCTAGACATTGAAATTGTTTTATTGGATAGGATGAAGTCACAAATTGCAAATCCGTAAAATGGAGAGATTGAACAATATAATATAAGTAATGAAAAGAATTATCATTAGTTTAATAGTGTTTATGAGTATTGGCTGTTCAGAGTACAAAGAAAAAAAAGATACTCAGAGTACTATTGCAGATAACCAAAGTAAGAATATACAGAATGACGTTTCATGTCAAGTGAAAATTATTAGTGAAGGTCTCATTGATATTACACTCGTAAACATATCGCAAAAAGAGACTTCTTTTAAATTTCCTACTCTTTTTTTGCAAACTGGAAACGATGCTTCAGATACTAAAGATCAATTTGTTGATGAGTTTGTAATTAGCTGTAATAAAATAAAAGATGCATCTATTAATGGAAATAAAATTATGATGGATAAAAACTGTACAGTATTTTTAAAAGAAAAAGAACAGTTAGAATGTCATTATAAAATTCCGGTGCAAAAACGTGGGAAATATTATTTAACCCTTGAAAATAGTCCAAAGATTGATTTGTTGACAAAGAGTATTATTTTAAAATAACCTAATGAGTGATTTATAGATTTTATATACTATTTCTTATCAATCAGAACATACGATTCGTTCTCCATACTACCCGATAGCATAGATTTGTAATCCGTGTTTTTTTATGAACTACAAATCAAAAACGCTAGGTCTTCGGGTAATAAACATATCTTTTATCCATAAGGTAAATGCAAGACCTAAATAGATAAGGAAGAATACTCCGGCAGTAGCAAAAGTGGAGTAGATAAAGAACACGCGGAGCTTGGACACAGGAATCCCTAGTTTGGCTCCCATACGGGTTAATACTCCAAACCATTGTCTTTCCATTTTATGTCTTATGTTGCTCAGCATTTTTCAGAATTTGAAATCCGATAGCGCAATTTAAGCATTTTTTTGCTTTACAGAAAGTTTTGTACTGATAGAGGAATGCCTGAGTCTGCAGGCTGTTCTGAAATTTTACATCCAATTTCTCCCATTGTTTTATAATTTGGTTTTTCTCCGGAGGAATATTTCGGTAAGAATCAATAATATGATTGACTTTAGATTCCGAGTTTAACTGTTGAAAAAAGTATTGAAGAGGTAGAATACAATTGATAAACAGTAGGTTGATGAATTCAGGGCTTAGTTTCTTTACAAAACTAATCTGAGCACTTTTCCCGAAACTAAAATGATCCGTCCAATATTCAGAAGCGGAAAGAGAAGACAGTAGAGTCCGGATGTTCTGATAATCGGGAGCCTGAATCAGTATTGAAAATAGATTCTGCCACTCCGCATATAGAGTGGCCAATTGTGAAAGTCTTATTGTGGGAAAATTGGCTGGCCGAAGGCGTGAAAATTTTGGAGAAAAACGAACATCTAATAATGTAAACTTGGATTGTAAAAACCTGAATTCACGATTCCACAATTCCATCGTGCTATCTACAGGTTCTTCCAGCCAGCCACACATTCCGTAGAATAAAGCTTCCAATTGGACTTTGTTCTGGCGTATTTTATTAATGGTACCATAATCTATAGCATAAGCCATCTGATGAAAGATTTCGGCATTTATCTTTAACCCGAAAACATAAGCCAGTTGCTGAAAAAGCAAAGCTTCAAAATTGTTTTTATTCCGTTCCAGTATCCTTTTGTAAATAATGGTTTTTGCTTCCAGCTTTTGCAGGAGAACCTGTTCCTCATGTTTTGCAGGAATTTTCGAAGGTGTAAAAAGGTGTTCACAGGGGATGAAACTTTTTTCTGAATAACTGTCGGTTAAAGATTCATCAATATAACCCTTTAGTATAAGCGTTGGTACATTTTTATCGCGAAGTTCGCTAATCTCCATATCATCTGTATAGACGACATGAAGAATAACATTCTGATAAGCCAGATCTCCGGAATGCCGGTGAAAATGCCAGTCTGAAGACTTTACGTGAATTTCTATGCTGCCCGCCAGAGTTGTCGTACCAATTTTAATTTTTGCGAAGAGAAAATCCGGGCCGGCATTCATATTCCATTCGCCAAAATCTAAAATTTCAATAATCTCATCATCAGATGTACGAAAATTGGTATTACTGAATTTTTTATAATACCAAATATGCTGTAAATATTTTTCATTCATTTTCAGTGTTTTATGAAAATGAATATACGTAAAATAAAATGAGTAATTTTAATTTAATAAAATGAGAGTTCCGGCGGAATGTGTGTTTTTTTAATATTGCTTGCCTTCTTCAGCGATATTAAAGCCTTTATCCCTTATTTTTCCCTGAATAGCTTTATCCCATAATACTCTGTTAGAATGATTAAAGTGGATAAAATGAATTTTCTTTTTCACTATTGCAGGTTCTTTTTGAAACAAATCCTCTGTTTCTGTTACTAGCGGGTGTGGAACTTCAGAAATAGGTCTGTTACTCATTTCATTTTGGTCGTAGAAAGTAGCATCCAGAAATGCAAAATCAACATCTTTTACTTCCTCAATAATGCTTTTATTCCACTTACTCCATTTATCAATATCTGGAATAAAGAGGAAACGCTTTTTAGGAGTCATCATTCTGAAACCTGCTGTTTCAGAATATTCATCACGATGAGGTACTGTAAAAGCCTTTACAGTAACAGAATTACCTATGTTTACTTCCTGTTCAGCAGTTAAAGGAATAATCTCTATATTTTTCAGACTGACCAGCTGGCTCCATGGACCATTGTTTTCCAGAAAGCTTTTTAGTTTAGGCAATACATATACCTTAACTTGTTTGGTATTCATAACCTCTTTGCCAAACTCCATTAATCCGGTATAATGCCCGATATGTGCGTGGGTAATAAATACACCTTCCGGCAAATAAGGGTATTCCTTATGTCTTTGCGAGAAGTCGTGTAATTGCTGTCTGATATCTGGTGTAGCATCGAAGAGCCACCACTTTTTCTGAACAGGATCTACCAAAGCAAGAGAAGACACATTCCTTCTTAGTTCCGGATGTTCCCATGCCAGGTTACATCCTTCTTTACTACATCCCATATGCGGAAAACCTCCGTCTTGAGCAACACCCAATACTTCTACATAAGCATCCGGAGTTTGTGCGTTGTATAACTGCGACCAGAAGCTGACAGCTAACAGGCAAAGGGCAGAAAGAATATGCTTCATTATGCTTCGTATTTTTTAAGTTACTTTTATTAAAGCTTCTTTATATAATTCTTCATACAATGGAAGAATATTTGCAATATCAAATTTCAGAGCATTCTCCTTGGCATTAATTTTCATTTTTGCCAGAAGGGTCTCATCGGAAAACAGTTTTTTAGTGTATTCCACCATAGCATCTACATCGCCAACGTCCGCAATAAATCCGGTTACTCCGTGTTTGTTTACTTCCGGTATTCCGCCTGCATTACTGCTGATTACCGGAGTTCCGGCAGCCATTGCTTCCAGAGCGGCAAGACCGAAGCTCTCCTGTTGAGATGGAAGCATAAATACATCCGCATAAGCCAGAATCTGATAAAGATCATTTACTTTACCCATTAATCTGATTTTGGAAATCAGCTCCGGATTGTTTTCAAGGAAAGTATTGATACGCTCCATTTCCGGACCTTCTCCAATAATAATAAGACGTGTCGGGATTTCTTCCTGTACTCTTTTAAAAGTTTCCAGGACATCCTGAATACGCTTAACCTCTCGAAGGTTAGAAACGTGAATCATAATACGCTCATTGTCCTCTGCAAACTGAGATCTGCAACAGTTGTTGAATGTGGTAAAGATCTCGTTGTCTATAAAGTTGGGAATTACCTGAATCTCTTTCTTAATATCGAAATTAATGTAAGTATCCTTCATCAGACTTTCCGATACAGAAGTTACAACATCAGATTTATTAATGGAAAATTCAACTGCCTTTTTATAGCTTGGATGCTGACCCACTAATGTAATGTCGGTTCCGTGCAGTGTTGTGATAAGCGGAGTTTCTATACCATCATCTTTCAGCATCTGCTTGGCCATATAAGCTGCATACGCATAAGGGATGGCATAATGGGCGTGAATAAGATCCAGTTTGTATATTTTCACCACATGGTAAATAGTAGAAGAGAGTGCAATATCATAAGGTTGATATTTGAACAAAGGATAGATTTCTACATTTACTTTATGGAAATATATATTGGGCTTGGTCATATCCAGTCGCGCCGGCATACTGGAGCTCATGAAGTGTACCTCATAACCTTTGTCGGCCAATAGCATGCCGAGCTCTGTTGCAACAATCCCGCTTCCTCCGTAAGTGGGATAGCAAAGAATACCTATTTTCATTTTTCTATTCTCGTTTTTTAAAGATCCTGTCCGTCTCCGTATTTCAGTTGATTGTTGATCAATACAGGGAGGCGTCCGTTTATTTTGGTTTGTCCTGTAAAAGCTTTAGCCGCAGCTTTTTGGGAATATTCATTGTTTTCATACGAAACCAGCACTGCAGGAATATTTTGTATGTCAACATCCATTAATGCATATGGGCTTCCGAAGACATCTAATATTACTTTTGTATTTCCGGACAACTTGTTTAAAACAGCTTTGCTGGCTGCTGAAATTTTGTAGGGTTTATACGCTGTAGAATTGTCTTTGTGGAAACCAACTATAACCTTCGCACCAGAAGGAATACTGCCAATTTCGTTTGCTTTCTTTACAATAAGGTTGATATTGTTCCCCAGTTCACTGGCAAAAGTCTTGTAAGGTGCTTCTTCCAGTGGAACATAGTATACTGTCTCATTCTTTTGCAGAGGTAAAAGTTGCTGATCGTTTTTCAGTAAAGTCAATGCATTGGCATACAACTTTTCTGAAAGCTGAGCATGACTCTCGTTGTTGAGGTCGCTGTTAATATTATTGGTGCTTATTTTTTTGAAATTTGGGAGACCTAAATAGTATTTGGTCAGTAGTATTTTCTTTACACTCTCTTCTATGCGGGATTGCGGTATTTCACCGTTATCGATAGCCTGCTGGATTAGTTTTTTTCCTTCGGATACGCCCTGCGAAAAAAGCATAATGTCATTTCCGGCAGCAAATGCTTTTTTATCCAGCTCTCCGGCTTTATATCTGCTGGCTACAGCACCCATATTCAGAGCATCTGTAATAATAAGTCCTTTGTACCCGAATTTTTTCTTTAAAAGATCCGTAATAATAGAGTAGGAGACAGATGCCGGAATTCCAGATTTAGACTCCAGAGCCGGAACGTATAAATGTGCAACCATAACGCCGCCAACATTCTTATCCATTAAAGCCTTAAAAGGAGACAGTTCAGTATTGTTTAATCTGTCAATATTATGTTTTACAACCGGAAGATCCATGTGGGAATCTTTGTCGGTATCTCCATGCCCGGGGAAATGCTTGATAGCTGCCAGAACTCCGTTATCCTGAAGCCCGTTGCTATAGGCTAGCCCTTTTCGGATAACATTATGTACATCCGAACCGAAAGAACGGTTGCCGATAATAGGATTAGAAGGATTGGTATTAACATCTACAACCGGAGCAAAATCCCAGTTTACACCCATTCTTTTTGCATCATTAGCAATTTTGGAAGCCATTTCATATACCAACTTGTCATCCTGAATGGCACCTAATGTAATAGCCCAAGGAAACTTGTGTGCAGCGGCAATTCTTTGATACAGTCCCCATTCTGCATCCATTCCTATAAGAAGGGGGACTCCTGATGACGCCTGGAACTCATTAACAAGATCTATTTCCTGAGCGGCATTGTCCTGCATAAGAATAATACCACCAATTTTTTCTTTATTAACCAGCTGACGAACAAAGTTGATGTGGTTCTGATCCTTATTAGTATATAAAGCGGTGATAAAAAGCTGTCCAAGCTTTTCATCCTGCGTTAAAGAGTTATAGGTTTTGTCTACCCATTGCTGAGCTTTTTCTCGTTCCTTTTGGTTAAGGTTTTTAGGTTGATACTGAGAAAAATACTGAGGAGATATAAAAGTGGATATCGATAATATGGTATAAAAAAAGAATTTGTTCATATAACGGGAGTATATGAACAAATTTACAATATTTTATGCGAAAAAAACGGATTACTTTTGCTCGTCCAGATAATGGCCAAAGTATGTTTTCTTTACGTTGAGGTAGTCTTTGCTTTCTTGTGTAGCCTCCATTTGTAAAGGGATTCTGTCTACAAGTTTTATATCGCTTTCTTCCACCGCTTTTATTTTTAACGGATTGTTGGTAATCAGATTGATAGATTTTATACCTAGAAGATCCAGTATCTCTATAGCAACACTAAAATCCCGGTCATCAGCCGGAAGACCCAGTTGAAGATTCGCCTGTACTGTGTCCAGACCCTTCTCCTGAAGAGCATAAGCTTTCAGCTTGTTGATAATACCTATGTTACGACCTTCCTGACGAAGATAAATAATAACGCCGCCATGCTCATTTGTGTATCGCATTGCAGCATCCAGCTGTTGTCCGCATTCACACTTCCTGGAGTGGAAAACTTCACCCGTAATACACTCGGAGTGGAATCTTACATTTACGGTTTGGCTAAGGTCTGTATTGTTGGCTACGATTGCCATGTGAGGCATCCAGTCATTTTCGTTTTCAGCAAAAGCAATCATCCGGAATTGTCCGTATTCTGTAGGGACATTAGATTCCGCCTGTATTTTGATCATCTTGAATTACTTAAGGTATTCTAAAGAATTGATATTGGCTTTTATCCTCGTCAGATAACGATCGATAAGCTCAATATCATCACGATTCATATATTTTTTTAGCGTCTGAAGAGTCTTATATGAAGTGGCATAATCACGATAGGCTAGTCTTTTCTGTTTAGAATTGCCTTCCGTGGTACCATAGATATAAGACTGAACTGCAGCCTTTAATTTTTTTACTTCAGCATTTACCGCCGAGTTTTTAAATTTAGGAAATACCGTGATTAGATTAGATAAATCTGACACGTACTTTACCTTTTCAACACTGATTTCAGTTGAAGCTGCTTTACTTTCGACATAATGATTGTCAAAATTAGACACCAAAGAACTGGGCATTTGATCCTTATTCGAACGGGATACGTAATTAAGTGTCTCAACAGAACATGAAACACTTAGCAAACCGATAAGTATAAAAAGACCAATGTTTTTTTTAGCCATTTTGCTGTTTTTTCTGATATAAGATCGGGTTCAAACTCTCATCATTATACATTTTCATCTGTTTGTAAGTTTTCATTTTAACCGATCCGTTACTTATATCAGTAAGCAACTGTTCTATGGCTGAGGACAAATCTATATGCTGTTCTTTTAGTACAGCTAGTTTTGCAGCACATTTTTCGCGATGTTCCACACTTGCGCTTTCTCTGTTAGCCTCCTGGTCCATGTGATAGATTTTCAATGCTAAAATTGATAACCTGTCTACGGCCCACGCTGGAGTTTCTGTATTCAGTTTCGCATCTGCTTTTGCCGGAACATCTTTATATTTTTCAAAAAAATAGCTGTCTATGTATTCCACAAGATCAGTTCTTTTCTGATTAGAGGCATCTATTCTTCTTTTTATAAGAAGAGCTTCATCTGGAGAAATATTTTCATCACGGATAATGTCTTCAAGATGCCACTGAACGGTATCGATCCAATTCTTTGAATACAAAAGCCGTTCCAAACTTCCTTCTGAGAATGGATTTTGCTCGGGTGCATCTACATGATCCTGAATATGATACTGGATAATAGACTGATTGAAAATATCCCAGGCTGTTTCTGTCAGGGACATATCTTATGCTTGTTTGTTATCCTGGTTTTCAGGTTTTTTATCCTCTTCTTTTACCGCGTCTTTAAATTCTTTAATACCAGACCCCATTCCACGCATTAATTCAGGGATTTTTTTACCTCCGAATAACAATAGAAGAATTACCAGTACAATAAGAACATGGGTAATAGATAGCTGTAATATGATTGCTAAATTGTTCATTTTTGGATTATTTATTTCTGCAAAGATACAATATAATTTAGTTCGAAATCCATCCAAGTGGATCAACCGGAGAGTTTCCGTTCCAGATCTGGAATTCAAGCGTATAGGTGCCATCCAGATCCAGTCCTACCTGTCCGATCGGAGTACCTGTAGAAACCTGCTGGTTCTGAGATACAGATACTGAACTTAGGTTGGAGTAGATCGTAAAGTAAGAACCATGTCTTACCATTACGGTTTTGGAACCACCAACATATAATATTTTGGTTACAACTCCGGGGAATACAGATTTTGCAACCGAACCCGCAGGTACAGATATCTTGATTCCGGAGTTTTCTTCCTGAATATTCTTGAATACAGGGTGCGGCTGACGCCCGAAGCGGTGTGTGATCTGTCC
The DNA here is from genome assembly GCF_002023715.1 of Elizabethkingia occulta. Taxonomy (GTDB): domain Bacteria; phylum Bacteroidota; class Bacteroidia; order Flavobacteriales; family Weeksellaceae; genus Elizabethkingia; species Elizabethkingia occulta. Next base: position 68,545 of record NZ_MAHX01000006.1, on the reverse strand, counting down.
TCTTACAGGGAATGGCATACGGCCTCTGTTATCAGCAAAATTAGATCCTGATGTAGTGGTTGCACCATAATCTTTCATTACCTTATCTTCCGCTGCTTTCTTGGCGTCGTTGCTTGCTTTTGCAAGCCTTGCTTCCGCGTCTCTCGCTGCTTCTGCTCTGTCTTCAGCAGCTTTGGCTCTTGCGGCTGCTTCGCGGGATTCTTTTTCAGCGGCTAGTTTTTTAGCTGTTGCTTTTTCATTAGCCTCAGCTTTTGCCGCTTCATCAGCACGTCTCTTTTCGTCCGCTGCCTTTTTCGCTGCTAATTCAGCCGCTCTTCTTGCCTCAGCTTCAGCTGCCTTTCTTTCTCTTTCCAGAGCTTCAGCTTTAGCACGGTTTTCAGCTTCAATACGAGCTTTCTCTTTTTCAGCCGCGATTCTGGCTAAACGTCTTCTCTCTTCTTCCGCTTTTCTTTCCGCCTCGGCCTTGGCCTTAGCAATACGAATCTCCTCGTTGATAATTCTTCTGATCTCGCCTTCAAGCTTTTTAGACTCTACCTGTTTTTGGCGGATTTCAGCTGCAATCTTAGCTTCATTCTGTTTAAACTCAGCTAAAAGAACTTCTTTTTGCTCTCTCTCAACGTTTATCGTTTTAAGCTCTTTTTGCTGATTAAGCATCAGAATCTCTTTATCTTTTTTAGATTTCTCGCGTAATGCAACAGTTGATTTTACCTGATTGGTTTTATCTGTAATTTCAGCTGCTTTTTTATCCTGAAAATCTGAATATTGTTTTAGATACTGAATTCTTCTTAAGGCTTCTCCTAAGTTTTTAGAAGAAAGGATAAAGGTTACCTTATTTTGTACACCTTTGTTCTTATATGCTTTTACAAGGATATCAGCATAGTTTTTTCTAAGAACACCTAATTCGCGGTTGTATTTATTGATTTCCAGTTGGCGTCTGTAGATGTCATCTTCTATGAAGCGTTTCTCCTTCTGGGTATTGGTATACAGTTTCTCACGCAAACCAATTTTCTGGTTCAGGTTCTGCAAATAAGCAACAGAAAGACGGGATTCTTTTTGGGACTTTGCCAGGTCTGCATTTAGAGTGGCAATTTGCTTTTTAAGATCAGCATTCTGTTGTTGGAGTTTTTCTTTTTGCTGCCCGAAAGCACCTAAGCTTATGATGGAAAATAGGAGAAAGTATAGCTTCTTTTGTGTCATTTAATCTCTTTCTTTGTATAGTTAGACGGCACAGAATACGGTGTATCCATCCTGGAAAAATCAAAGGTCGTATTTTCGATCAAAATTTGATCGGTTTTTTTATTTTTTATAATTATTTTAACATTCTTAGGGAAGTTTTCATTGTTTGCACTCACCCAGTCTGAATAATTAATTTCTAACTGATTATCAGATTTAGCATCATTAATCTGCACCTTGTTTAGTCTGAACCCGGAATCGTAATCTATACTTACATTGTATGAAGAAACCTTTCCGTCTACGGTAACCTCCTGCGGTTTTACTGACTTCAGACTATAGCCCTGTGCATTCTGCGTAAGGGTGAAATCCTTGTCATTAACAGGGACAAAGGTTCTTCCGGTTAATAGATTTTGCAACGCCTGATAATTGATAAAGTTTACACCCAGAAGATTATTCAGGTAGGTAAAGTCGGAATCAATATAGGTTCTGTTTATTTTTTCATAACCTTTAATACCTTCCGGAGTAGCGACTCCGCGTGCACCTGTTAGTCCTAAAAGAGCTGTAATGTTGGCCCATACTTTCTTATTGTTCTCTATATAAAAAACAGCATTGAGCTGTGGAATAAATTTTCCGTTTTCTATATTGATTTTACTGGAGATTTTCACAGCATCAAATGCTGATGGCTGCTGGATGTGTGAAAAAAAAGACGCATTGTCTTTTATAGATTCGTGCGTATTTTTAGGTGTAGTTTCTTTTGCGATATTTCTGGATGCACAAGATGCCAGAGATGCTGCGATAAGAATATACAGAATTGGATTTTTCATGTTGAAGGTTTTAAAATTACCGGCGAAAATCAGACCAAAAAAATAGTGAATGTTAAAATATGCTAAACCAGAAAACTAGTTTTTAGCAACACCAGAACTTCCGAATCCTCCGGCGCCACGCTCCGTTTCTTCAAGACTATCTACCGGAATCCATTCTGCTGTTTCGTGTTTAGCAATTACCAGCTGAGCAATACGGTCTCCATCGTTGATTATAAATTCATCTTTAGATAAATTAGCCAGAATAACTCCAACTTCTCCACGGTAATCGGCATCAATTGTTCCCGGAGAGTTCAGACAGGTAACACCGTTTTTGAAAGCCAGTCCGCTTCTTGGTCTTACCTGAGCTTCATATCCTACCGGAAGCTCAATGAATAATCCTGTTGGAATAATTCTTCTTTCCAGAGATTGCAGCGTAATTGGAGCCTCGATATTTGCATAAAGGTCCATTCCTGCTGATTGTGCGGTTTGATATTTTGGTAAATCGTGTTTAGATTTATTAATTACTTTTATTTTCATTACTATGACTTTTTTATTTTTGAAAGGATCATTTTTTTCTCACTATAGAGTAAAATTGCGGCGAAAATTATAAATAAAAGGTTGCTTAACCAAAAATTATAATTGAAAACTTTTACTATGATGATGCTGAATCCCCCTAGTAGAACAAGGAAGAAGCTCATTTTCTTTATTCTGTAAGGAATTGGGTAATATTTCTGACCCAGAAAATATGAGAGAAGCATCATGACAAAATAAGCGGCAAATGTAACCCAGGCAGAACCTATCATACTTCCCATATATTTTAATACTACAATGTTGAATACAATATTGATAATAGCTCCTGTCCATGAAATGATAGTTCCCATTTGTGTACGGTCTGTAACTTTATACCATGTGGAAAAATTATAATAAATACCGAAACAAAGATTGGCGATAACAATAATCGGAATAATGTCTATAGCGATCCAGTAGGTTTTGCTTGGGATAAAAATACTTTTCAGCCAAGATATGTTAGCGATGATTCCCATTGCTACAGTAGCCGCAAAGAATGTGAAATACTCAGTCACATTTGCATAGGTTTTTTTAGCATCACCCTTATCCATTTGCTTGAAGAAGAAAGGTTCAATCCCCATTCTGTATGCTGTAACAAAAAGTGTCATCAGAACTGCAAGCTTGTAACAGCCACCATAGGCACCGGCTTCTTCTTTTGAAATGAACTGGATTTGGATGGATTTATCAAAGTTTTCATTAAACATAAATGCCAGTCCAGCCAACATCAATGGCCAGGAGTATTTTATCATTCTGGAAAATAGACTGGTGACGAATTGGAGACGTACTTTTGCTACAATAGGGAGTAATAATGCAAACCCTAAAATACTTGCCGCAAGATTACTGAAGAATGGGTAATCTACAGGTTGGTCCAATCCTATGCTTCTTGAAAATGCTTCCGGAATCCAGAAGAACAAAGCCGCTGTAAAAATAGCCTGAAAGACAGACTGAACAATCCGGACTGCTGAATATTTTACAGGCATATTATTGTAACGGAGCCATGCAAAAGGAATAACACAAAGGTTGTCGAAAAATGCAATTAATGCAAACCATTTGATGTATTCCGGATTATTATGATATCCCAGAGCATTGGCAATGGGTTGATTGAAAAGATAACAAAGTCCAAGAAATACAGTAGAGGTAAGGAATAAAAACCAGAATGAAGTATTGAAGGTTTTTTTCTCATTGCCCTTTTCTGCCGAGAATCTGAAATAGGCTGTCTCAAACCCAAAAGAGAGTATGATATTCACAAAAGATATTAATGCATAAAGGTTTGTGAATATAGCAAAGTCATCATTCTGAATTTTGTAGATCAGAATTGGATTTAGGATAAATAGTATAATTCTTGGTGCTATAGCGCCTATTCCATAAATGACAGTTTGCCCTAAAAGTTTCTTGTACAAAGCTCAAAAATTTCCGCAAAGATAAAAATAGATTTTGATTTCTTATTTTTAGGATGAAGCCTTACATTTGTTGTGATCTAAAAAAATAAAAATGAAACAAACCTCCACAGCAGTGTTGGTAAGTTTTATCTGATAATTAAATAAATTGCTGCCAGATGAAAGTCCTGATAAAAAATGCCAAAATCGTCAACGAAAATCAAATTATTGAAAGTGACCTGCTAATTGAAAATGATATTATTTCCAAAGTATCAGCAAATATTCCGGAAACAGAAGCAGATCAGGTAATAGATGCTAAAGGAAAATATTTACTGCCGGGTATTATCGATGATCAGGTGCATTTCAGAGAGCCGGGGCTAACACATAAAGGAAATATTGAATCCGAAAGCCGTGCAGCTGTTGCTGGAGGAATTACCAGTTTTATAGATCAACCCAACACGGTTCCTAATGCTGTTACGCAGGAATTACTGGAAGATAAATACAAAATTGCAGCAGAGAAAGCCTATGCCAACTATGGCTTTATGATGGGAGGTACCAATGATAATCTGGAGGAACTTTTGAAAACGAATCCTAGAAATGTTCCGGGAATTAAATTGTTTTTAGGATCTTCTACAGGGAATATGCTGGTTGATAATCCTGAAACCCTCGAAAATATTTTTAGCAATACCCAAATGCTTATTGCGGTGCATTGTGAGGATGAAGCGACAATTAAAGCTAATACTCAAAAATATGTAGACGAATATGGTGATGATATTCCGATGAAATTCCACCACCTGATTCGTAGTGAGGAAGCGTGCTATAAATCTTCATCCAAGGCTATTGAGCTGGCGAAAAAGACCGGAGCGAGATTGCATATTTTCCATTTATCAACAGCAAAAGAAACAGAATTATTCAGAAACGATATTCCGTTAAAAGATAAAAAGATTACAGCTGAAGTATGTGTACATCACCTTACTTTCACCAATGACGATTATGAAACAAAAGGCTCTCTGATCAAATGGAATCCGGCTGTAAAAACGCAGAAGGATAAAGACGGATTATGGGAAGCTCTGCTGGATGATCGTATTGATGTTATCGCTACAGACCATGCTCCACATACATTTGAAGAGAAACAGAATGTATATACCAAATGCCCATCTGGTGGACCTTTGGTACAGCATTCATTGGTTGTAATGTTGGAAAATTATCACAATGGAAAAATCTCTTTGGAAAAGATTGTGGAAAAGATGTGTCATAATCCTGCCATACTCTTTAAAGTAGAAAAACGTGGTTATGTAAAAGAAGGTTATAAAGCCGATTTGGTATTGGTAGATCTGGATGAAAACTGGACTGTAGCTAAAGACAATCTTTTGTATCAATGTGGATGGAGTCCGCTGGAAGGTGCGAACTTCCATTCGAAAGTTACGCACACTTTTGTAAACGGACAATTGGCTTTTGAAAACGGAAAAGTTACAGAAGGAAAGTTTGGGGAAAGATTGCTTTTTGAAGCATAAAAAATATTGATTAATAAATAAGCATGACCGGAAGAAATTTCCAGCCATGCTTATTGTTTTCTTAACTATAAAAAGGATCAGCTATAAATTCTGAGAGATACAGAGAAAATATTCCTGCTGTGAGATGGTATTCTTCCGGAATACTTACTTTCCGACATGCCTGTTTTTACACAGATCAGGCTCCTCCAGAGCATTTTTTTTGATTTCTTATATTATGAAATAAAGTTCATCATAATGAATGAGGAGCTCCATCAGGAGCTTTTTCTCCATAGATTATAATTTATGAAAATTCACGGCGTTCCGGAGGAACGCTATCTTATATAAAGAAAGTGAATCTCAATGGAAAAGAGATTAAAAACGTGAGAATGCAAATCAAAAGATTAAAGGATAGAGCATTTTTTGATTTATTAAATATTTTATCATTAGTACTCTTCAATAATTTATAATCTGGTTCGGAGTTGAACTCAGCATCTTTAGCTCAGGTATCGGGCTGAGCTGAGTTTATAGTGAGCCTGACGAACCAAACTATAGAAGCCTTTTTTCTGCTGAAAGCTATTTCTTAGGTTTATTGCTCATGTAGAAGACGATTTTTCCGCCATTCATAATATCCGAATGTTTTAGAGTAAAGTTTTTAATCTCTTTTCCGTTGAGAAGAATCTTTTTTACATAGACATTTCCCGGGCTTTGGTCAATGGCTTCGATTTCAAAATTCTTTCCATTTTCCAGTGCAAGAACAGCATTTTTTATAGCCGGGCTTCCGATAGCATAATCTTCTGATCCTGGTGCAACAGGATAAAAGCCTAGAGAACTTAGTATATACCATGCGCTCATTTGTCCGGTGTCGTCATTTCCTCCTAATCCATCCGGGGTAGATTTATACTGCATTTCCAGAATATGGCGGACTTGCTTCTGAGTTTTCCATGGCTGTCCTGCCCAGTTGTAAAAGTAGGCCACATGATGTGCCGGTTCGTTGCCATGCACATAGCCGCCAATAATGCCTTCGCGGGTAATATCTTCAGTATCTGCAAAGAACTCATCCGGAAGATGCATGGAAAATAACTGATCCAATTTTGAGGCAAATTTTTGTTTTCCACCCATTTGTTGGATTAATCCGTCCGGATTGTGGGGTACAAAAAAGCTATAGTTCCAAGAATTCCCTTCTATAAATCCTTGTCCGTGAGTGCTCAACAGATCAAATTCTTTTTTGAAGTTGCCATCTGCCATTCGGGGACGCATAAAGCCTGTAGTCTTGTCAAAATTATTTCTCCAGTTTTCAGAACGCTTTATAAACTGGTTGTAGATTTCAGTCTCGCCCAGATGTTTTGCCAGTTGAGCAATAGCCCAGTCATCGTAGGCGTACTCTAATGTATTGGAAACAGAAGTTCCATTTTTTTCTGCCGGGATATAACCTTTGTCTATATAATCTCCAATGCCTTCATAATTACGTTTGTTTGCAGTCGCTACACATGCCATAAGAGCAGCTTTTGCATCGCCGGTATAATTCCCTTTTATAATAGCATCAGCTATAACGCTTACACTGTGATAACCGCTCATGCACCAGTTCTCATTTGCGTAATGCGACCAGATTGGCAGCATTTTGAGAGATGACTGTTCATAATGAGCCATCATGGATTTTACCATATCTGCATTTCTCTTAGGCTGAATAATATTGAAATATGGATGGAGTGCTCTATAGGTGTCCCATAGAGAGAAGGTTGTATAATTGGTAAAGCCTTGTGCCTGATGAGTGTTCTGATCAAGACCTTTGTATTCTCCATTAGCATCCATGTAAATAGTTGGGTTAATAAAGGTATGGTACATGGCAGTGTAGAAGTTAACTTTCTGGTCTTCTGTACCTTTTGTGACTATTTTATTCAGCTCTTTGTTCCAGTTTTCCTGTGCCTTTGTTTTAATTTGATCAAAAGATAGATTTCCAGCTTCTTTTTCCAGATTTTCCATTGCATTTGCTTGGCTTACTGGTGATATAGCTAATTGTACTTCTATGGCTTCGTTTTCCTGAGTGTTAAAATCAAAATACATACGTATTTGCTTACCTGCAATCTCCGGGAAGTTTTTACTCTGATCGAATTTCCTCCAAAAGCCGTTATATACTCTTTTTCCATCATAGTTTTTTTGTCCGTAAGACTTGAAAGGCTTAGAGAACTTCATAGCGAAATAAACAGTACGTGTACGTGCCCAACCGTTGGTTTGTCGATAGCCTGTAAGTGTTCTGTCATCATTTACACGAACATAGGTCCATACATTTTTATTATTATAGTTATAGATTCCGGCCATAAGATCTAAAATAATATGTGCCTGGTCGGTTTTCGGAAAAGTATAACGATGAACGCCTACACGTGTAGTAGCAGTTAGTTCTGCCAGTATATTATAATCCTGAAGCTTTACTTTATAATAACCTGCTTCAGATGTTTCATCACTATGAGAGAAACGGGAACGATAACCACTTTCAGGATTAGAAGCCGTGCCGGGATTTAGTTTTAACTTTCCGGTGGTAGGCATCACAAGAAAGTCTCCTAAATCCGAATGGCCCGTACCGCTAAAATGAGTGTGGCTGAATCCTGTAATAGTTTTGTCTTCATACCGGTAACCTGCACAGTATTTATAAACATCACCATTATATTTTCCGTTCAGCTCATAAGAAATTGTATCAGTTTCCGGGCTTAATTGTACCGAACCAAACGGAACTGTGGCACCGGGAAAAGTATGTCCCATTTTTTCGGTTCCGATTAGAGGATGAACGTAGGGAGTGAGTTTTTGTAATTGTTGTCCATTGATTCCAAAATAAGCAAGAAGAAATAAAAGGAAGGTAAATTTAGTTTTTTGCACTGGTTAATGATTTTCAATACATAAAAGTAAATAAAACTCCCGAAGTATTATTTATAACATGGTGTTAAAATAAATCTGATATATTTTCCCGTTGAATAATTTAGTATTTTTAACCAAAAAGAAAAACATGAGTATATATACACAGTCGATGCTGAAAGATGATGCATTGAAAGATAAAGTTATCATAGTAACCGGAGGCGGAAGTGGTCTTGGAAAAGCCATGACAAAATACTTCCTGCAGTTGGGAGCTAAAGTTACTATTACTTCCAGGAATCTTGAAAAACTTCAGAATACTGCTAAAGAATTAGAAGCAGAAACTGGTGGTACAGTATTTTGTGTTTCCTGCGATGTCCGCAACTGGGATGAGGTAGAAGCGATGAAAGAAGCTGTACTGAAAGAGTTTGGTAAAATAGATGTCTTATTGAATAATGCAGCCGGTAATTTTATTTCTCCGACAGAGCGGTTAACGCATTCTGCATTTGATTCTGTTTTGGATATTGTACTAAAAGGAACTAAAAACTGTACACTTTCTGTTGGCAAGCACTGGATAGATTCGAAAACACCAGGTACAGTTTTGAATATTGTAACCACTTATGCTTGGACGGGATCTGCTTACGTGGTGCCGTCGGCTTGTGCTAAGGCGGGTGTGCTGGCTATGACAAGAAGCCTTGCGGTAGAATGGGCGAAATACGGAATCCGTTTCAATGCAATAGCTCCGGGACCTTTCCCTACAAAAGGAGCATGGGAGAGATTGTTGCCGGGAGATCTTGTAGAAAAATTTGATATGACAAAAAAAGTTCCGTTAAGAAGGGTAGGAGATCACCAGGAATTAGCAAACCTTGCGGCTTATCTAGTTTCTGATTTCTCCGCATATATCAATGGAGAGGTTGTTACAATAGATGGTGGTGAATGGTTGCAGGGAGCTGGTGAATTCAATATGCTGGAAGCTATTCCACAGGAAATGTGGGATCAGTTGGAAGCAATGATAAAAGCAAAAAAATCAAGCTAGTCTTTTTGGATTAGATAAAATAAAATCGGGATTGTAAAATCCCGATTTTTTTATGAAGCCGTGTTATATTTTTTTAAGATCTTAAACCTGCTCTTGGTCCGTTAGATGCTGTAGTTGCCTGCATACGTGCTTTCTGATTTGCAGAAAACATATAAAGCGAAGCATCGTTAGAATAGTCCATATAGTTCATAAACATTAATGAACGTTGTACGCCGCCACAAGTTCCGTATTTTGGATATACCGGATCTCCAGTGCTTGCACTTGGTTGTACCGGAGTATCATCACAATAGTCAGTAGCACATCCGGAACCGTCCCCCCAGATATGTCTTAGGTTAAGATAGTGTCCGATTTCGTGTGTCGCAGTTCTTCCAAGGTTGAATGGAGCGCTGGCACCAGTTTTACCTACATATCTGCGGCCTAATACAACACCATCATTCCATAAACCGGCAGATTCCGGGAATGTAGCATAACCCAAGATTTCACCTTGAGGAGAAGGCATTGTGTTTACAATCCAGAAATTAAGATTTTTAGAAGGGGCTGTTGCATCTATACCACCTGTCGATGCTTTTTTCATTGCATCGTTTGTATAGCTCCAGCTGCTTTTGCTGCTTTGTTTTCTGTTAACAGCTGCTAATTTGAATTTTACTTTTACATCTCCGGCAGCTACTGGAAGGAATTCTGAAGGAATTTTTGTGATATCTGAGTTTGTAGCTGAGTAGTCTTTGTTCAGGATATCGATTTGTTCCTGTAGAATAGCGTCAGAAAGATTATCGGCTGTAGTTTTGTAAATAACATTGAAAACTACAGGTATTTCCACAGTGCCATCCGGAAGAACAGCCATGCCGCTAAGTTGTCTGCCTGTACTTGCTTGTTTTTCGAAATTTGCCGACATAGCTTCGATGCTGTTATAACGACGAAGTGCGCTAGCATCTGTTTGTAGCAAGTTTTGTCTGATTTCTTCTGATGGACAAAGTCTTGCAGTTGCATCTGTAGATGCATTAAGTGTTGTTTGGTTCTGAGAGTTTGCCGGCATCTCAGTTTCAGGGTCATTTTTACAGGAAGCAAGCATAACTAATGCTGTCATTCCTAAGAATAATTTCTTCATAATAAAATTTGATTGATTTAGTCTAGCGAATATATAGAAATTTCAATACAATGTCTTAAAAAATGTTATTTACCGTATAATTGTTTTAAAATATCAATGTATATGTATAGATTATTTATACTATTCTTTGTTTTTATGGTATTATTGTATTTCTTGGAAGAAATAATTTTGAACATAAATTATCTAAAATTTAACAGAAAAAAAGTAGATAAATTATCTGATATTTTTTTTCAATCACTTTTGTGAGTCAGAATAGTTAAAAAATATCGGGTATCAATAAATAACGATATACAGCCATTTTACATGTGATTTAAGCAGGCTCTAAAATGTTAGTAAGTTTATTTTGAACAAGTTTTTTTATTTTTGATAACCATAAAAACTTAATAACCAATATGAAATCTCTTTTAACTGCACTCATTTTCGTGCTGAATATATGCCAGCTATGCCTGGCTCAGGATTTTAAATCTGTGAATAATCTTGCGCAAAGACAATTTCCCTGGCTTGCTGGTAAGTTAATTCTGAAGTCTATTCCAAAAGAAAAGGATGCAGATGTTTTTACCTTAGAAACGCGAAATAATCAATTATATATTTCTGCATCATCGGCCAGCGCAGCATCCAGAGGACTAGACTGGTATGTAAAGCATTATGCGCATCAGAGTGTTTCTCATTTTGGAAATAATATCCGAAATATAAATAAGCTTCCGATAGTTAGTCCTTTACTGAAAAAGACTTCTTTGGTTCCGTATCGTTATGCCTTGAATTATTGTACCATTAACTATTCTTTTAGCTTTTATACCTGGGAGGATTGGGAAACAGAATTGGACTGGATGTCTCTGAATGGAGTCAATATAATGTTAGCGCCAGTGGGAACAGAATTAGTATGGTATAATACTTTACTAAAGCTGGGTTATACAGATGCTGAAGCAAAAGCTTTTGTTCCGGGACCTGCTTTCACGGCATGGTGGCTTATGGGAAATCTTGAAGGATGGGGCGGCCCTGTAAGTGTGGATATGATGAATCAGCAGGCAGAACTTCAGAAAAAGATTTTGAGAAGAATGAAAGAGTTGGGCATTGAACCAATATTGCAGGGGTTCTATGGAATGGTGCCACATGATCTGAAGAATAAAATAAATGAGGCAAAAGTGATAGAGCAAGGGAAATGGGCAGGAGGATTTCAGCGTCCGGGGATTTTAGATCCTACAACAAAACTGTTTTCCAAAATTGCAGATACCTATTATACTGAAATGAAAAATCTGTATGGAAAAGATATTCATTATTTCGGAGGGGAGCCATTTCATGAAGGAGGAAAAACCAATGGACTGAATCTGAGAAATGTAGCGGAAAATATTCAGTCCTCTATGCAGAAAAACTACCCTAACAGTACCTGGGTTCTGCAGGGTTGGCAGCAAAATCCATCAGATGGTTTGTTAGCGGGACTGAAAAAAGAAAATACACTTATTATAGAGCTCTTTGGAGAGAATACCGCTAATTGGGAAAAAAGAAAAGGATATGGAGGAACCAGTTTTATCTGGTCTAATGTGAGTAACTTCGGAGAGAAAAACGGATTGTATGGCAAATTGCAGCGTTTTCTGGATGAGGTTTTCAGAGCTAAAGAGAGTGTTTACGGTGCGAATCTAAAAGGGGTAGGAATTATTCCGGAAGGTATTTTTAATAATCCTGTAGCGTACGATCTTATGCTGGATATAGCATGGTATAATGAGAAACCTGCCCTCGACGAATGGCTTACTGAATATACTAAATACAGATATGGTAAGGAAAATCAGAATGTAATACAGGCATGGAAAGAATTTGCACAGACTATTTATAGCAGTCCCGATGTGTATCAGGAAGGACCATCGGAAAGTATTTATTGTGCAAGGCCTTCTCTGAATGTTAATCCGGTATCTTCATGGGGTACACGAAAACGAAATTACGATCAAAGCCGATTCAAAGATGCCGTGAAGGTCTTTGTAAAAGCAGACGCTGATTTTAAAGATTCGGAGACTTACCAGACGGATAAAATAGATTTTCTGCGACAGGTATGGGCCAATAAAGGAGATATTGTTTATGATGAACTGATAAAAGCCATTAATGCAAAAAAGGCTTCAGATATTCAGAAATCAGGAATTCAGTTTCTGGATATGATTTCTACTCAGGATATACTTTTGGGAAATAATGTACATTTTACTTTAAACAGGTGGCTGAAAGAGGCAGAGCGCTTTGGGAAAAAACTTCCGGATGCTCAAAATGTAATGTTTAATGCCAAGTCCCAGCTTACTTATTGGGGACCGGATAATAATCCTAAAACAGATCTTAGAGATTATGCTCATAAAGAATGGAATGGCTTATTGGGTTCCTTATATTATAATCGATGGAAAGTATTTATTGAAAAGGCACAAGCGGGTGTAATTACTGATCCTGCAATTTTTTATAATATGGAAGTAGAGTGGTCTAAAGGAAAGGATATGTATGCTCCTAAGAAAACAAATACTTCTCAAATGAAATTATTACAGGAGAAAATTCTGAAATAAAGAATTAACGGTTTTTATATTTTACTTAATTCTTTTTTAAAATTTGTTGTAACAGAATAACTTCCATAATTTTAGAGGAAAATTAATATATGAAAATAAATATTGTTAAGATCTTTACAATTTCAGCGTATTTCTTAGCTGTATCAAATTTGAGTGCTCAGCAAGCTTCAAATTATGATTATAAAGAGGCATTTAAAGAGCCTTTCTATACCTATAATGGTAATGAGTTTCGTTCAGCAAGTGGCCAGCCGGGTACTAAATACTGGCAAAACCATGCTAACTATGTTTTAAATGTAACTTTAGATGATGCCCAAAATCTTTTTACAGGGAGTGCCGAAGTTCAATATACCAATAATAGTCCGGATGAACTGAAATATATTTGGTTTCAGCTCGATCAGAATTTATTCAAAAAAGAATCCCGTGGTAGCGCAATGATTCCGCTTAACAACTCAAGATATGGATCAAGTAACTCAGATTTTGAGGGCGGTTATACTATAAAGTCGGTAAAAGTAGATGGTAAAGAAGTAAAATACACAATTACAGATACCAGAATGCAGGTAGACTTGCCTAAGGAACTGAAATCTAACGGAGGTTCTGTAAAAGTTAAGGTCGATTATTCTTTTGTTTCTCCGGAAGACGGAGCAGACAGAATGGGGTATCTGAAAACGAAAAATGGTAAGATTTATACAATGGCACAGTGGTATCCTCGTGTTGAGGTATATGATGATATTAAAGGCTGGAATACGGTCCCGTATTTAGGACCTTCAGAGTTTTATCTGGAATATGGTGATTTTGATGTTACGATTACTGCCCCAAATAATTTTTATGTTGTCGCTTCAGGAGAACTGCAAAACCCTAAAGATGTATATTCTTCTCAGCAGTTGAAAAAATGGGACGATGCTAAAAATAGTGAAAAAGCTGTAGTGATTCGCTCAGCTTCAGAGGTAGGAGAAAATACAGCTAAAAGCGGAAATAAAACCTGGAAATTTAAGATGAAACAAAGCCGTGACTTTGCTTTTGCAGCATCACCGGCATTTATTTTAGATGCAGCAAAAATTAATCTTCCTTCCGGTAAAAAGTCACTAGCTATTTCTGCTTATCCGGTGGAAAGCGACGGACAGGGTGCGTGGAGCAGATCTACAGAATACACAAAAGCTTCTATTGAACATTATTCTAAGCAATGGTTCGAATATCCTTATCCGAATGCAGTGAATGTTGCAGGTATAACAAATGGTATGGAATATCCCGGGATTGTATTTTGTAAATATACATCGAAAGGTGCCGGACTGTGGGGGGTAACTGACCATGAATTTGGACATACATGGTTCCCGATGATTGTAGGATCTAATGAAAGAAAGCATGCGTGGATGGATGAAGGTTTCAATACATTTATCAATGGTATTTCTACAGAGGCTTTCAATAATGGAGAATACTATAGAAAAGGTTCTGCACGCGGTATGACCGGATATCTGTTCAGTGATAAACTGGAGCCTGTAGATACACCTCCAGATGCGATGAGGGAATCTAGTATTGGTGCTTTAGCTTATTACAAGCCAGGAACAGCACTTAAGATTTTGCGTAACAATGTAATAGGCAAGGAGAGATTTGATAAAGCTTTCAGAGAATATATTAACCGTTGGGCTTATAAGCACCCGGTTCCGGATGATTTCTTCCGTACTATGGAGAATGTAGCCGGAGAAGATCTGGGTTGGTTCTGGAGAAGCTGGATCCAGAATAACTGGAAACTGGATCAGGCTATTTCAGGTGTTAAATATGTGGATAACAACTATACTAAAGGTGCTGTAATAACTATTCAGAATCTTGAGAAAATGCCAATGCCTGTAGATTTGAGAATTCAGTTTAAAGATGGAAGCCAGCAGGATATGTCTTTACCTGTAGAAATCTGGAGAAGAAATACAGAATGGACATTTAAAGTTCCGACGACAAAAGAGATACAATCTGTGATTATTGATCCGGATGGAAACTTCCCGGACATCAATCCTTCTAATAATGTTTGGAAAGGGTAGGTCAGATAAGAATCAAAGGAATTACAGATTTACGAAAGAGAAATAAATGAAGAATATTTTTTTAGGATTAGTGTTTGGATTGTCCTTATCAGCTTTTGGGCAAGAACTAAAAGTAATGAGCTTTAATATACGGATGTCTACAGATTCGGATAAAGATAATTCGTGGAAGAATCGTAAAGAAGAAACTTTGCATCTTATGGATTACTACCATCCTGCAATATTAGGTGTTCAGGAAGCTTTACCAGAACAGATGAAGGATATCAAAAATGGACTGGCTGACTATGATTATATTGGTGTTGGTCGTGATGATGGTAAAGACAAAGGCGAGTTTTCTGCAATTTTTTATGATACTAAGAAACTGAAAAAACTTCAGGGGAGTACTTTCTGGTTATCGGAAACTCCGGATAGACCTTCAAAAGGCTGGGATGCTGCATTAAACAGAATATGTACCTATGCACTGTTTCAGGATCTGAAAACCCAAAAGAAATTCTGGGCATTCAATCTGCATTTTGATCATATCGGGAATGAAGCCAGAAAACAGTCTTCAAAGCTAATTTTGAAGAAAATGAAAGAACTGAATAAGGAAAATTATCCTGTAGTACTTTCCGGAGATTTCAATCTAACAGAAGAGACGGAGCCATTGAAGATTATTGCTGGTGAAATGAAGGATTCTTTTTACAATAGCGAAAAAAAGCAATATGGCCCGAAAGGAACATTTCAGGACTTTAATATAAATGTTCCGGCTAAAGACCGCATCGATTATATTTTTGTGAAAGGCTTCAGAGTTTTATCACAAAGGCATATCAATGACAGAAGAGAAAATCTGCTTTATCCCTCGGATCACTTTCCGGTACTTGCGGAATTGAAGTTTGAAAAATAAAAGAAACGCTGCCAATGGCAGCGTTTCTTTTATAAAATAGAATTTGTGTTTAACATTGATTTAAGCGTAAAGGAACACATTCATTGTTTGAGTTGCAGCAGGTTCTGGCTGGGCAAACTTTATCATCTAGAATGTTGCCATCATCATCTGCTATAAGCATGCATACCGGATAGCCTGGTATTGGGTCTAATTTTCCTCCGATGATTTCCTTTAATGTACTCCTTTTTAATGGATTTAATAATTTGTCTTTCATATCCGAAATATTAAATGCACATATATCTTCTTGGATCTCTGCAAATATTACCTGTACTACAGCATAGTCCTCTAGGGCAGGACATATCTTCCTGACATTCTGTAATAGCAGCTCCGCCACTAATTTGCTTTAAACTTTTTCTTACTAATTTTTTCATGATGGGTTTATTTTTGATTATTCAATAGGTGTTGGCCAGCATTCTGATTGTGCACAAGAAAAACTTATCTGTGTACAGGTTTCAGTAGCGCAATTTCCACTTGTTGATCCGTCAGGATAAATAATTCGGACACATCTGCAATCTAGTTTGCCTCCTAAAATTGTTTTTAAAGAACTTCTTACTAACTTTTTCATGATAGGTTGATTTTAGGTTATTCTATTGGAGCTGGTTGACACTCTTGTTGAAAACATGCAATACTTATTTGTGTACAAGTGTCGGTAGCACAATCTCCACTTGTTGAACCGTCTTGATAAATAACTCTTTGGCAATAGCAGTCTAATTTTCCTCCTGAAATAGCTTTCAGTGAATTTCTTTTTAATTTTTTCATAATTAAATATTTGGTTGTTATTTGATGAAATGCTAATATAGTAAAAATATGATATTTATCATGTTTATGTATTGAATATTTTTATTGTTAAGTGTTTAATAGATAAAAGATTACGCCGCAAGCAATGCCTGCGGCGTAATCCGATAAATAAAATATGATATATGAAAAAATGTTTTTTTACTGGTCAGTTGGTCTGAATACCAACCCACTTTCTTCGAAGTAGTCTAATGTAATTCTGTCACCATCATTAACATTTCCTGCAAGAATTTCTCTGGAAAGTTTATTCAGTACTTCCTGTTGGATTACCCTTTTTAGAGGTCTTGCTCCGAATGCAGGATCGTAACCTTTGTTCATCAGATAATCGATTGCATCCTGAGTAGCTGTCATAATGATATTACGTTTTGCTAACATCTCATTGAATCCTCTTAACTGATATTGTACAATTTTTCCGATCTCTTTTTTACTTAAAGGCTGGAATAATACTACTTCATCAATTCTGTTCAGGAATTCCGGACGAAGACTTTGTTTTAGAAGATCAAAAACTTCATCTTTTGTTTTCTCAATTACCTCTTCGTGATTTTCATCAGTAAGGTTTTCGAAATTTTCCTGTATCAGATGAGATCCAAGGTTAGAAGTCATTATGATAATTGAGTTTTTGAAATTTACCACACGCCCCTTGTTATCTGTTAAGCGCCCATCATCCAATACCTGTAGTAAAGTATTAAACACATCCGGGTGAGCTTTTTCAATTTCATCCAGAAGAACAACAGAATAAGGCCTTCTTCTTACAGCTTCCGTCAATTGTCCACCTTCGTCATAACCTACATATCCCGGAGGAGCACCAACTAATCTGGAAACACTATGACGTTCCTGATATTCACTCATATCGATTCTGGTCATATTGTTTTCATCATCAAAAAGGAATTCTGCCAGAGCTTTTGCCAGCTCTGTTTTACCCACACCTGTAGTTCCCAGGAATAAGAATGAGCCAATAGGTTTTTTCTCGTCACTCAGCCCGGCACGATTTCTTCTGATAGCATCCGATACTGCCTGGATAGCCTCTTCCTGTCCGACAACTCTTTTATGAAGTTCATCTTCTAAGTGAAGTAACTTTTCTCTTTCAGACTGGATCAGCTTAGTTACTGGTATACCTGTCCATTTAGCAATAACTTCCGAAATATTTTCTGCAGTAACTTCCTCTTTTATCAGTTCGTTCTGGTGGTTTTGCATTTCGAGTTCTATTTTGCTTAGCTCTTCTTCTTTTTCGCGAAGTTTTCCATATTGGATTTCAGCTACTTTTGCATAGTCACCTGTTCTGGAAGCTCTTTCAGCTTCTAATTTCAATGACTCAATATCTTTTTTGATCTGAGTTAAATCCTCAGATTTTTGTTTTTCTTTTAGCCACTTGGCATTTATAGTATTACGCTCTTCATTTATTCTGGCCAAATCTTCTTTCAGATGATCTATTTTTATCTGATTTCCTTCTCTGGAAATAGCAGCCAATTCAATTTCCATCTGCATTATTTTCCGGTCCAGAACATCCAATTCTTCCGGCTTGGAATTGATTTCCATTCTTAATTTTGCAGATGCTTCGTCAATAAGGTCAATAGCTTTATCCGGTAAGAAACGATCAGAGATATATCTTTGAGACATTTCTACAGCAGCAATAATAGCTTCATCTTTTATTCTCACCTTGTGATGGGCTTCATATTTGTCTTTAATACCACGAAGGATAGAAATTGCAGATTCAGTGTCCGGTTCTTCCACCATAACTTTCTGGAAACGACGCTCCAAAGCTTTATCTTTTTCGAAGTATTTCTGATATTCACTCAGTGTAGTTGCGCCTATAGCTCTAAGTTCTCCTCTTGCCAATGCAGGCTTTAGGATATTAGCAGCATCCATTGCACCTTCTCCGCCTCCAGCTCCTACAAGGGTATGGATCTCATCAATGAAAAGGATGATTTGCCCGTCAGATTTTATAACCTCATTTACAACAGACTTCAGACGCTCTTCAAATTCACCTTTGTATTTTGCTCCGGCGATTAATGCACCCATATCCAATGAATATAAAGTCTTATCCATCAGGTTTTCCGGTACATCTCCGGAGATTATTCTGTGTGCTATACCTTCAGCAATTGCTGTTTTACCAACACCTGGTTCTCCAATCAGAATAGGATTATTTTTGGTTCTTCTGGATAAGATCTGAAGAACTCTCCTGATTTCTTCATCACGTCCGATAACCGGATCTAATTTACCTTCAGCAGCTAATTCATTGAAATTCTTAGCGTATTTGTTTAGCGATTGATAGGTTTCTTCTGAACTTGCAGATGTGGCTTTGCTTCCTTTTCTAAGTTCATTAATTGCTCCTTCCAATAGTTTGCGGGTAATACCCATATCTTTCAACATTTGAGAAACGGGTGAGTTAGTTTCGATTAATGCTAACCAAAGGTGCTCAATGGTTACGAATTCGTCTCCCATTTTCTTTGCTATATTAGGAGCATCCAGCAATACCTTATTTGCATTCTGAGAAAGATAAATATTTCCGCCCTGAACTTTAGGAAGACTTTCTATGCTTTCACGGTTTCTCTCCCTTACTAAAGCAGCATCTGCTTCAGATTTTTTTAAAAGGAAAGGTGATATATTTTCATCTACCTGAAAAATTCCTTCAAGTAAATGTTGAGGTTCAATACTCTGGTTGCCAAATTCCAAAGCTGTTTGTTGTGCAGCCTGAATGGCTTCTTGTGATTTTACGGTATATTGGTTTAAGTTCATATTTGATATTTTTTGTAATTTATTCTTTTGGGTTTGAAACTTGAGATTTGGCTCTCCCGGATCGCCTCAGCAAGTGCTTGAGTTTTGATGCGTATTATACCAAATCTCAGATTTCGGTTTAATCATTTAATTCTGGTGTTTTGTACTCAAAATGTGTTCTATTTTGATTTATTCATAAAATTAGGACAAATTTTCCGGTTCTAAATTTCGAAAATGTTAATTTTGAGCCAAATTTTCCGAATTAGAGAAGAAATTAATTTTATTATATGCCATAAAATTTGTTATTTACACCACAGAAATAAAAATGATGAGAATACAAAACTTAGTTTTTGAAGAAATACACGAATTAATTCTTTTTAAAGATCTGGATAGGGCAGTAAAAAGAATTATTGATATTACCCTGGATACTGAGAATCTTCAGTTCTATAAAGAAACAAATGATTTCTTAGACTGGTTGGATACAAAACCTTCTGAAGATACTGTTATAGGAAAGCTAAATGCTTTGTTGGAGAAACTTCATGAAGAATTATCCGGAAAATCAATTGCAGAACCTCAAGCCGTAATTTCTGTGAAAGGCCTTACTAAGAAATATGGAGCGGGATTTACACTTGGCCCTATTGATCTGGAAGTAAAGTCCGGAGAAATTATAGGGCTTGTTGGAGAAAACGGAAATGGTAAAACAACATTACTAAGAAGTCTATGTGGAGATCTGAAGCCTACTTCGGGAAGTATTAAATATAGTTTTTCCTGTAAAGATGAATATGACCTGAGGACAAAGCTGGTTTATATTCCACAGAGAACAGATACATGGAGAGGAAGTATGTATGAAAATCTTGTTTTTACAGCGGCCAGTTATGGTTATAAGCCTGAAGAAAACAAAGCTGTAGTAGATCTTGTTATTACAAGATTAGGACTTCGCCCCTTTCGTAAACATTCATGGAACAGCCTTTCTTCTGGCTATAAAATGAGATTTGAATTGGCAAGAATGCTGTTGAGGAAGCCTAAAATTCTGTTAATAGATGAACCATTGGCTAATCTTGATATTCTTGCACAGCAAACTATTCTGGATGATTTCCGAAATATTGCGGGCTCACCCTACCGCCCTATTGCAATAGTACTGAGTTCTCAGCAATTGTATGAAGTTGAAAAGACTTCCCAGCAGGTTGTTTTCCTTAAAAATGGATCTCAAAGAAATCTGAAATCTCAGGAAGCTGAAGAGGTACAGTTCATTGTTGAATTTGAAACTGATGATACATTGAGTAATCTGAAAGAAAAGTTGTCTTCCATCTCTTTGGTATCTCTCGAACAAAACGGAGGAACCTTTGTAGCACATTTTCCAATGCATACTACGGTACAAACTTTCCTGGAAACTGTTCTTAAAGAAAATATTCAGTTGGTATACTTCCGTAATATCACTCATTCAACACGTCGTTTCTTCATTAAATAAAAGCCATGCTAGATAGAATACAAACAAAACTGTTATTAAAATATCCATTATTGTGGAACACGAAATTAATTCCGATGCTTATATTGGGCGTTGTAATCAATGCTATTTATTTCTTATTAGGTTATACAACCGGAACTGTAGATTTTACGGAAATCTATCAATATAATGATGATGTAACATTTTTTACTTTTTCTGTAATTATTTCCATTCTGGCACTTATTGTATGGCTGGTATTCTATTTTAGAAATAATAGTTTTAAGGCTTTTTATCCAAAGAGTAATAATGCCTTATTCTACGAATGGATTCACACCTACATTATTGTCTTATCACTTTCTTCTTTTTATTTCTTTTTCCAATGGGGAAAAGTAACCCATCAGAGATCTTATTATAGCTATCAGGATATTGTTACAAAAGGAAATCTGATTACTCAGATGGATTATTTTATCGATGCTCCATTTGCTGAAGGAGAATTGGATTCATTACAAATGGGTTTGCAAAAAGATGGTACCCGTATTAAAGAAAATGGTTACTTCTATAAAGATTCAGTTACCATTCTGGGGAAGAAATATCACAAAAATGCATTAATCAACAGAGAAGTTCAGGATAGATATTACGATAAGTTTACATCCATAAATCCGGAACCAAATGATGCCATTATGAAAAAAATACTGGCAGACAGAGATGAAGCGGAGATCAAAAAGAAGTTTCAGAATTATTTTGCATTGGTAAAATCGGTGAAGCTAAAAACAAATCTTACACCGGAACGCTTACTTGCTCTCAACTATCATCCGGAAACTGGTTATATGGAATATCAGCTCATCAACCCGATGTATCCGAGAGATACGGATGCTGCAGTAAGAAATGCCACCGGAGAGAAGAGCTATTCTAATTTTTATGTTGAGCAGGCTTTACTGAAAAGTAACTTTGCAACTTTAAAAGAGGCGCACAGCAGACCTATTATAGAAAAAGAGTTGGCTATTTTTATTTTCTATTTTTCGCTCGTATTATCATTTCTGATTTTTGCTTTCAGAACTACATCAGGAAGAAGCTGGCTTATAGCATTAGTCTCTTTGGGAATATTGAATATTGTTTTCGGACTCTTTAATGCTGTTACAGGAGGGGAGACTTATATGATCATGATGCTGCTCACTTTTGGAGTTATTGTTGCCTATCTGTGCTCAGTATTTGTTAATAGTAAAGTGAAAGCAAATTCAGGGATATTTGTTTGCATGTTCTTATTTACTTTTATGTGGTTTGTTCCGGCTTTTTGCTTTTTAGCAGATCAGAAAGATTGGTTTGAAATAGATAAAACAGCAATGTTTGGTTATAATTTTATATCGGTTGTAATCTCCTTTTTCTTCCTTTCGAAATATATAAAAAGGTGGAGAGCATTGCCCGAACAATAGTTAGTTAGTATTTTTGCAAAAAAACTAATCAATGCAGCTGAAAAAAAAGCAAATTGAAATACTGGAAGTAGCCATAGAACTTTTTAAAGAAAAAGGTTATGTTGGCGCATCTATGCGTGATCTGGCTGCCAGGCTGAATATAAAGGCAGCCTCACTTTACGCACATATTCGTTCAAAAGATGAATTACTGGAATGGATATGCTTTAGCATTGCAGGAAGATTTTTCGAAGGGCTAAATGAAGTAAAGAATGCAAAACTTCCGGCTAAAGAACGTTTGAATCTATTTATTGAAAAACATATTTCCACTGTCCTTGAAAATCCGGATGTTACCCACATTTATTCTAACGAGTGGAAGCATTTGGAAGAGAGGCTTTCTGAGTTTGTAGAACTTCGGAAGCAGTACCAAAGAGAAGTGGAACAACTTATATTGGAAATTTATCAGGAAGAAAATTGGGAGCTTAAATCTCCGACATTTACCGCTAAATTCATTCTTCATACACTGAATAATTCCTATTTCTGGTTCAAAAAAAATATAGAATCTACATACGAAATTACCGATGAAATCAGGGATAAAATACTTTATGGCCTTCTGGGGAATTTAAAAACATGATGGAAGTCATAAAAAATTTGCCAGAATGAAAATTCTTTTTATTTTTACAACTAACGAATGTTAGTTAGATTATGTATTTTTCAGTTGAACATTTAGAATTAGATCAGTTGCGGAAACTTCAGTCAGAAAGGCTGAAGAATCTGGTTGCTTACCTGGATGAGAAATCGGAGTTTTATAAACGAAAATTTAATGAATCCGGCCTGGCGTCTCAGGATATAAAGTCAATTGAAGATATTTCAAAACTTCCTATAACTTATAAACAAGATTTAAGAGATAGCTATCCATTCGGATTATTTACTGTTCCCAAAAGCCAATTACAGAGGATTCATTGCTCAAGTGGAACAACAGGCAAGCCAACTGTTGTAGGCTACACAAAAGAAGATGTGGATCTTTTTAGTGAGGTAGTTGCCAGATCTCTGAATGCTGCGGGAGCACAGCGGGGAATGCTGCTGCATAATGCCTACGGTTACGGAATTTTTACTGGAGGTTTAGGACTGCATTATGGTGCCGAAAAACTGGGAATGAGTGTTCTTCCTATTTCAGGCGGAATGACAGTAAGACAGGTGGATCTGATTATGGATTTTAAGCCTGAAGTTATTTGCTGTTCACCATCTTACGCGCTTACAATTGCAGATGAATTAGCTAACAGAGGAATTCCTGCAGAAGATATAAGCTTGAAGTATGCTGTACTGGGCTCCGAACCCTGGACAGAAATTATCAGAGGTCATATTGAAAAAAGGCTGGGTCTCCACGCAACTAATATTTATGGGTTAAGCGAAATTATAGGTCCCGGAGTTTCTATGGAAGATTGGGAGGAAAAAGGAGGCTCTTATATCTGGGAAGATCATTTTTATCCCGAAATATTGGATCCTGTAACGAAGCTGCCTGTTCCGTACGGTGAAGAGGGAGTTTTGGTCATTACGACTTTAACCAAAAAAGCAATGCCGCTTTTGCGCTACTGGACCAACGATATTACAAATCTTTATTACGATACCAATGCAAAACGGACAATGGTGAAGATGAAACCTATAGTAGGAAGGGCCGATGATATGCTGATTGTAAGAGGTGTGAATGTATATCCAAGCCAGATAGAAGATGCATTTTCTGGTATCAAGGGAGTTGTTCCCAATTATTATCTTACACCTATTGAAAAAGAACATATGTGTGTAGCCCTTGAAGTAGATGTAGAAATAAATAATGAAATGATCAGGGCACAACAATTTGAAATAAACAGTAACGACTATACCAACTTTATCCACAATTTTGCTGAAAGTGTGGAAGGTGAAATAAAAAGAAGAGTGGGGATTACCACAAAAGTAAAAATCCATGCTCAGGATTCTCTTCCAAAATGTGAAGGCGGAAAAATAAACAGAATACTCAAGAGAAAATGAACTCATTTTATAAATTAAAAACCGTAAAGGTTCAGAAGGATACGCAGGATGCCGTGAATGTAGCGGTTGAAATCCCGGAGGAGCTGAAAGATAAATTCAGATTCAGGCAGGGGCAATATATCAACTTCAGAATGATGATCGATGGGAATGAAGAACGACGTTCTTATTCTATTTGTAATGCTCCGAGTGAGAAAGGCAATGTATTGGAAGTATTGGTGAAATTACTGGAAGGAGGTAAGGTTTCAGGTTATTTCAATGAGCATCTTCATATGGATGAAATGCTGGAAGTGATGCCACCCATGGGCGGATTTAATACGACTTATCATCCCAGCAATACCAAAACTTATATTGGATTGGCTGCAGGTAGTGGAATTAGTCCGGTATTATCCAATTTGAAAGAAAGCCTCTATCAGGAACCAAATAGCAATGCTTATCTGTTTTATAGTAATAGAAGCATGGCTCATGTGATGAAAAAAGCTGAATTAGATAAGCTGGAAAAGGATTTTGGTGGAAGGCTGAAAGTAATTTACCTCGTAAGTAGGGAGAAACATGAAGATCCGGTTTTTGAAGGAAGAATATCGGCTGAAAAATTAGAACAGCTTTTTGAAAGATATCCGGATATTGATGTTCCGGAAGCTACATATTTTATTTGTGGCCCTGCAGACATGATCAAGAGTATTTCCGATTATTTGAAAAAAGAAAAGAAGGTTCCTGCAATTCAGGTTTTATATGAATACTTCACTGCACCGGATGAAGAAAACGCAGAAGAAATGAGTGAAGAGTTCAAAGCTATTGCTAATCTGGAGAGTATGGTAACAGTAATTATTGATGATGATGAATATTCTTTCCATCTTAATTCGAAAAAAGAAAGCATTCTGGACAAGGCATTGAAAGAGCAACTACCAGTGCCGTTTGCCTGTAAAGGAGGTGTATGCTGTACTTGCAAAGCTCAGGTATTGGAAGGCGAAGTTTTTATGGAAAAGAACTTTGCATTGACAGAAGATGAGGTAGAAAGAGGATTTGTACTGACATGCCAGTGCCATCCCACTACCAATGTGTTGATGCTGAATTATGATGTTTAAATTTATATTGATTATAAATAGTGAGTTCTAGCGGTTAAAAACTGTTAATTGTACTTGAAAACCAGTGGTTTATTGTTAAATTGGTAAAGAAGTATAACCGCTAAATTTAAAAGTCATGACTAACTGGAAATTCGCAAAAGCATTAGATGAAAATGAAGAATATAAGATTAATGGACTGAATATCTGGAGCTTTTACTGGAACTGTGTTAATAAAAAAGTAGAAGTAAAAGGGCCTTATGAAGGGCATGTTTACTACTTTAAAGAATACGTGATTGAAGATAAAGGTAAAAAAGTAAATTTTGTGGCCGGAGAATTTTCCAACTCCAAGGTAGGAATCTACCTGAAAGATGATTTAAGTGATGGCCATTTATAATTAGTGTTATTGTGTTAAAAATATAGATACAGAAGGGTAATTTTTATAAACACAAAGACACAAATTATATTTTAAATAAATACGCTTTTTAAGGCACAAGAAAATCAAAGATTTTCAAAAATTAAAAATATATGACAGAGAATGAGTTGTCAAGAATTGTATTTGATTTAGGCCTGAAAATCCATAAAAAATTAGGAGCGGGTTTATTTGAAAGTGTTTATGAAGAATGTATGTTTTATGAACTTAAAAAGTTTGGATTAGAAGTTGAAAAGCAAAAGTATCTGCCAATTGTTTATGAAACTCTCATGATAGAAAATGCTTTCAGGGTTGATTTAATAGTTGAGAATAAATTGATTCTGGAGATAAAAACTGTAGATTTTATAAATGATATTCATAAGGCTCAGGTTTTAACCTACTTAAAGATGACAGGATTAAAATTAGGATTACTGTTGAATTTTAGGACAGATGTTTTTAAAGATGGTGTTAAGAGAGTTATAAACGGGAAGATATCTTAGTATAAATATATTGCGAAGCAATCAGTGCCTTAAAAACATTAGTAAGGATAAAATTTAATTAGTGCCATTGTGTTAAAAATATAAATAATGGATTTAGAAAAGTTTGTACAATACGTACATGAAGAAAATAAAGTAGAACCAAAAGATATAATGCCTGATGATTACAGGAAGTTATTGGTTCGTCAGATTTCTCAGCATGCACATTCCGAGATTGTAGGAATGCTTCCGGAAGCCAATTGGATTTCCCGTGCACCATCGTTGAGAAGAAAAATGGCATTACTGGCAAAAGTTCAGGATGAAGCCGGACACGGATTATACCTCTACGCAGCTACAGAAACATTGGGAAACGGAACTATAAGATCCGATAGGGATGCTACTTATGATGATATGTTGTCTGGGAAAGCAAAGTATTCAAGTATATTTAATTATCCTACACTAAGCTGGGCAGATATCGGTGCTATAGGCTGGCTTGTAGACGGAGCCGCGATTATGAATCAAGTAATGCTGATGGGTAATTCTTATGGGCCATATTCCAGAGCAATGGTGAGAATTTGCAAAGAAGAATCTTTCCACCAAAGACAAGGTTATGAAATCCTAATGGCACTTTGCCGTGGAACAAAGCAGCAGAAAGAGATGGCTCAGGCAGCGTTAAATCGTTTCTGGTGGCCTGCATTAATGATGTTTGGTCCAAATGATGAACACTCTCCAAACTCTAAATTATCAATGAATTACAGAGTGAAGCGTGAGAGTAATGACAGTCTTCGTCAAAGATTCATTGATGTTACTGTTCCACAGGCCGAATTTTTAGGACTGACCATTCCGGATAAAGATTTAAAATGGAATGAAGAAAAAGGTCATTACGACTTTGGAGAGCTTCCATGGGACGAGTTTATGGAAGTATTAAAAGGTAATGGACCCTGTAATAAAAAGAGATTACAGACTAAAGTAAAAGCTCAGCAAGAAAACCTTTGGGTAAAAGAAGCAGCTGCAGCTTTTGCCGAAAAACAACAAAAAGAAGTAATAAAATAATGTAACAATATACCAATGTAAAAATGTAACAATCAATTGTCATTCTGAGCATAAAATGAAGGCTTACGAACGTAGTTCATGAAGAATATCATTGATAAATTGGTACATTGATACATTGTTAAATTAATTTGACTATGGCAAATTTAGATATGTGGGAAGTTTTTATTCAGACAAAACCGGGCTTATCCCACAAGCATGCCGGAACAGTACAGGCACCCACAGCGGAAATGGCATTACAAAATGCCAGAGATGTTTATACAAGAAGAAAAGAGGGAACCTGTGTATGGGTAGTTCCGAGTAAATATATAGTAAGCTCCGAAGGAGTAGATCAGGAAGCATTCTTTGATCCTGCGGATGATAAGTTGTACCGCCATCCGACTTTCTATGAAATCCCAAATGATGTAAAAAATATGTAAATTATAGAAGTGAGAAGTTAGATTATAGAATTTAGTCTGATTTCTAACCTCTAGTTTCTAAATTCTATACAATGAATCCATTATATAACTATTTATTAAAACTGGCAGACGATAGCTTTATCATGGGGCAGAGGCTTGCAGAATGGTGCGGTGAAGGGCCTTATCTGGAAGAAGATATTGCGCTGACAAATATTGCACTGGATGAACTGGGACAAGCTAATAATTTTTACCAATATGCATCTCGACTAAATGATGATGGAAAGAGTGAAGATGATATAGCTTTCTTAAGATATGAACATGAATATGTAAATGCACATTGGACGGAGTTGCCTAATGAGGATTATGCGCAAACCATTCTTAAAGTATATGTTTTTTCTGTCTATCAGAAATTGATGTACGAGGCTTTATCCACATCAGTAGATGAAGAACTGTCTGCAATTGCACAGAAATCTCTGAAAGAGGTAAGATACCATTATACCCATACTTCTTCATGGATGAAGATTTTTGCTCAGGGAACAGAAGAAAGTCGTGAGCGCCTGACAAATGCTATTGAGAATATTTGGGAATATACCAAAGGCTTATTTGCGCATGTAGAAGGGGAAGAAGATTTGATCGCTTTAAATATAGCCCCAAATACAGATGAACTTTACCAACAATTTATCAGTATTACCCAAAAAGATTTTCAGGGTTTTGGATTAGAGTATCCGGAAAATCCTTTTATGCAGCTTAAATCCAGAACCGGATATCATACAGAATACTTTGGCTTTATACTTTGTGAATTACAATATTTGCAAAGAGCCTATCCCGGTTGTACATGGTAGATAGCAATGAAGGTATTTCTGAAAATAATTATTTCTTTTGTGATAGTATATTTAGTGCTATGTGCAGCGGTATACTATTATCAGGAGAAAATAATATTTCATCCGGAAAAATTGCCAGAGAACTATACTTATAATTTCGAAGGCAATGCAGAAGAAATACCGATTGTAACAAAAGACAATAAAAGGCTAAGCTCTGTATTATTCAGAGTTCCGGACTCTAAAGGTGTTATTTTTTACCTTCATGGTAATGGTGGCTCAATAAAAGGCTGGGGCGAAGTAGCTAAACTTTATAACAGTATGAATTATGATGTTTTCATAGTGGATTACAGAGGCTATGGGAAAAGCGAAGGAAACATAGAAAGTAAAGATCAGCTATTTTCGGATGTAGAAGTAGCATATAAAGAAATAGAGAAAAGGTATCCCGAAAATAAAATTATTATCCTGGGATATTCTGTAGGAACCGGATTAGCAGCAAAAATAGCTTCGGTTAGTAATGCTCATTTATTAATCTTGCAGGCTCCCTACTATAGTCTGAGGGATGAGATGAAACAACAGTTTTCATTCCTTCCCGGATTTTTACTCAAATATAATTTTGAAACCTATCAATATCTGAAAACTGTGAAATCTCCGGTTATTATATTTCATGGTAATGCCGATGAGGTAATTAATTATAATGCCTCTTTGAAATTGAAAGACAATTTTAAACAGGGAGATAGCCTGATTGTACTAAATAATCAGGGACATAACGGGATGACAGATAATGTGGATTATCAAAAAGCAATGGCGAAAGTCCTTGACTTTGATAAAAAATAAGAAAATGAATGAACTTTTAGACATATTAAAAACAATTCCAGATCCTGAAATTCCGGTAATCGATATTGTGGAACTGGGTATTGTAAGAGAGGCAAAGATGCTTGGTGTCAGTACTTGTGAAGTAACTATTACACCTACTTATTCTGCCTGCCCGGCTATGTTTACTATTGAAGAAGATATTACCAAAGTCATGAAAGAAAATGGCTGGGATGCAAAAGTGGTAACCAAAATGTTTCCGATATGGACAACTGATTGGTTAACCGATGAAGCCAGAGAAAAACTGAAAGCTTATGGAATTACACCACCCGAAAGAGGTGCGGACGAACATCATATTGGAAAACCTAAAGAATGTCCACGATGTGGTTCTATGCATACCAAGCAAATCAGCAGATTCGGGTCTACATTGTGTAAAGCATCCTATCAGTGTTTAGATTGTCTGGAACCTTTCGATTATTTTAAATGCCATTGATGTAAATTAATGTATCAGTTTACCAATAGAACTTATGAATATGTGGAGCATAACGATGTTGTTGCCAGATTACTGAACTATTAGATTGTTACGTTAACTTAGATTGTTATATTGGTACACTAAAAAAATATTTTATGGACTATACTCAAATTGATATTGAATCAAAATTAGACGGAAAACTAAAAATAGCTTATCTCAACCAACCCGAAAGTTATAACTCGCTTAACAAAAAAATGTTGAGTGAAATACGCCACTTTATGGAGGAATGTGATAAAAACGAAACAGTAAGATGTATTGCTATTTCGGGAAGAGGAAAAGCTTTCTGTTCCGGACAGAATCTTAAAGAAGCTTTATCATTAGGTAAAGAAGCTGAAGACGAAAGAATCATACAACGTATGGTTATCGATTATTATAACCCAATGGTAAAAGCCATT
Organism: Elizabethkingia occulta; assembly: GCF_002023715.1. GTDB lineage: Bacteria > Bacteroidota > Bacteroidia > Flavobacteriales > Weeksellaceae > Elizabethkingia > Elizabethkingia occulta. Next base: position 38,337 of record NZ_MAHX01000006.1, on the reverse strand, counting down.
GTAAAAAACTCAAAACCTGTTATTGCTTTAGTCAACGGACCAGCAGTAGGTGCAGGTGCAATGTTGGGACTTATCTGTGACTTTACTTTGGCAACTGAAAGCTCTTACTTTTCTCAGGCATTTGTAAATATTGGATTAATCCCGGATACAGCAGGAACCTATTATCTGCCAAAATTATTAGGTAAACAATTGGCCAGTTATTTGGCATTTACCGGAAAAAAACTTTCATCAACTGAGGCTAAGCAATTGGGATTAATTGCTGATGTTTTCAAAGATGAAGAGTTTGAAGCAAAAGCAGGTGAAGTTTTGGCTCAGATTTCTAATCTGCCAACAAAAGCAATAGGATTAACCAAAAAAGCATTCAATAATTCCTATAACAATACGTTGAGCGAACAATTGGATTTGGAAGGTATTTATCAGCAAGACGCTGCTGAAACTGAAGATTTCAAAGAAGGTGTAAGAGCATTTTTGGAAAAAAGACAACCAGAGTATAAAGGGAAATAAAATTAATATAACAATCTGCCAATGTAACAACTACCAATAGAAATAAGCGCTTCGGCAAATTCAATTTTTTATAAAATTGTTACATTGGTAAGTGATACATTGCTACATTATTTTTAACTATGAATATAGGAGTAATCGGCTCAGGAACGATGGGGATTGGAATAGCTCAGGTGGCAGCTTCCAACGGATGTAATGTATTTTTGTTTGATGCAAATGCATCGCAAACCGAAAAAGCATTACAAAACCTTGAGAAGATACTGACAAGACTTGCCGAAAAGCAGAAAATATCATTTGAGGAAGCAGAACAGATATTCAACAGAGTGAAATTCTGTACAGAGCTAAAAGACCTGAAAGATTCTGATTTAGTTATTGAAGCAATTATCGAAAATAAAGAGATCAAAACCAAAGTGTTTTCTGAGTTAGAAACATATGTATCCGACACTTGTATAATTAGTTCCAATACATCTTCTATTTCTATTACTTCTTTATCATCGGAGCTGAGAAATCCGAATCGCTTCATAGGTATTCACTTTTTTAATCCGGCACCTTTGATGCCTTTAGTGGAAGTAATTCCCGGGTTACTTACCGATGAACAATTACCACAAAAAGTTTATGATTTAATGAAATCCTGGAACAAAGTTCCGGTGATTGCTAAAGATATTCCCGGTTTTATTGTCAACAGGATTGCACGTCCATATTATGGTGAGGCATTGAGAATTGTCGAAGAAAATATTGCAACACCCGAGCAGGTGGATGATGCTATGACCAGTCTTGGGAACTTTAAAATGGGCCCCTTTGAACTAATGGACCTTATTGGGATCGATGTGAACTTTGCCGTTACAACAACGGTTTATAAAGACTACTTCTACGATCCTAAATATAAACCTTCTTTACTACAACAACGTATGGCCGAAGCCAAGCTTTTGGGTAGAAAAACAAATCGTGGATTTTATGACTATCGGGAAGGAGCTTCCAAACCTATTGCTCAGAAGAATGAAGAATTGTATCAGCAAATCTTTATAAGAATTATTTCAATGTTAATCAATGAAGCTGTAGAAGCGAAGAGATTAGGTATCGCAAATGATGAAGATATAGAACTGGCTATGCAGAAAGGTGTTAATTATCCTAAAGGTTTACTAAACTGGGGAAAGGAAATTGGGTATACAGCTATATCTGAAACACTCCGGAACCTTTATAACGAATACCAGGAAGAACGCTACAGACAAAGCCCTTTACTTAATAAAATATAAAAGTAATTAAGAGTATAATAAACGTATGTCATGCTGAGCGTAGTCGAAGTATCTATTGTTAAATTAAATAAATAATGAAGCCAGAACAAGTCGCAGATTATATGCTCGCTCAGGATGAGTTTTCCAAATGGATGGGAATAAAACTGATAGAGGTAAAAGAAAATTATTGTTTAATAGAAATGCCAATCAGAGAGGAAATGTTGAATGGTTTGAAAACCGTTCATGGTGGAGTTACTTTCGCTTTTGCGGACTCAGCATTGGCTTTTTCCTCCAACAATTCCGGAGATGCAGCAGTAGCACTCAATTGTGTGATAAACTTTACAACTGCCGGAAGAGAAGGTGATATTTTTCGTGGGGAAAGTAAATTGGTAAATGAAACCAGAAAGACTGCTGTTTATGATATTCATATCACCAACCAAGAGCAAAAACTGGTAGCAAAATTCACAGGAACAGTTTACAAAATTGGAAAAAAAGTAACTGAATTATAAAGATGTTGAGCTGGGTTAATTTTCAAATTAACCTACTCTCAAATTTTCAAATTAGTATTATGAACAACGTTTACATCATAGATTATATAAGAACTCCCATTTCAAAATTACAGGGAGGTTTATCCGAAGTGCGTGCAGATGATCTGGCAGCTATAGTCATTAAAGAAATTGTTACAAGAAATCCGGAAGTTCCTGTTGAAGAAATAGAGGATGTTATTTTTGGATGTGCTAATCAGGCCGGAGAAGATAACCGTAATGTTGCAAGAATGGCACTTTTATTAGCCGGACTTCCTTATAAAACAGGCGGTGAAACAGTGAACAGACTTTGTGCCTCAGGAATGTCTGCTGTTGCCAATGCATTCAGGTCGATAGCTGCAGGTGAGGGAGAAATCTACATTGCAGGTGGAGTAGAGCATATGACACGTTCTCCTTATGTAATGTCGAAACCAAGTGCCGCTTATGGGAGAGATAGTCAGATGTATGATACAACTTTCGGATGGCGCTTCGTAAACCCAAAGATGAAAGAAATGTATGGCGTGGACGGTATGGGCGAAACAGCTGAAAACCTTGCTGACCTGCATAATATCAGCAGAGAAGACCAGGATCAATTTGCATTGTGGTCACAACAAAAAGCAACAAAAGCACAAGATAGTGGAAGGCTGGCTGAGGAAATAACAAAAGTCGAAATTCCACAAAGGAAAGGAGAACCTGTTGTGTTTGATAATGATGAATTTATTAAGCCGACAACAACTATAGAAGTATTATCAAAGCTACGTCCTGCTTTCAGAAAAGAAGGGACTGTAACAGCCGGAAACGCTTCAGGAATGAATGACGGCGCTGCCGCTCTTATCTTGGCAAGTGAGGAAGCTGTGAAAAAATATGGTTTAAAACCAAAAGCAAAAATAGTAGGATCTGCTGTAGCCGGAGTAGAGCCCCGAATTATGGGGATAGGACCGGTAGAAGCAACTCAGAAGCTATTAAAAAGACTAAATCTTTCTCTGGAAGATATAGATATTATTGAATTAAATGAAGCATTTGCTGCGCAAGCACTTGCTGTAACCAGAAGCTTAGGTCTAGAAGACAATGATCCGAGAGTTAATCCAAATGGAGGAGCTATTGCGATAGGACATCCGCTTGGAGTATCAGGAGCCAGAATCATTGGGTCGGCAGCTCTGGAACTACAGAAACAAAATAAAAAATATGCTTTGTGTACACTTTGTATCGGTGTTGGACAAGGTTATGCAATGGTAATTGAAAAAGTATAATATTTTCAATAATGTAACAATATAACAATGTAACAGTTTACCAATAGAATATATACTCTTTCAATAAGGCAGGATATTTATTGTTACATTGATAAACTGATACATTGCTAAATTAAATTTTTATTAAAAATTTTATGAACATTTACTCCTATCATGGTATTCGTCCGGTTATAAAATCTTCAGCCTATGTTCATCCCCAGGCAGTGATTATCGGAAATGTAGAAATTGGTGAAGAAGTATATATCGGTCCCAATGCTGTTATCCGCGGTGATTGGGGAAAGATTATTATAAAAGACGGAGCCAATGTTCAGGAAAACTGTACGCTTCATGTATTTCCAAATATTGAAACCATTTTGGAAGAATCAGCACACATAGGGCATGGAGCTATCATCCATTCCGGACATATCGGTAGAAATTGTCTTGTAGGAATGAATGCGGTTGTAATGGATAAGGCTGTAATTGGTGATGAGTGTATTATTGGAGCACTGGCTTTTGTTCCGGCCAATTTTAAATGTGAACCAAGAAAACTGATTGTAGGCAGCCCTGCAAAAATTATACGTGATGTTTCAGACGAAATGATTCACTGGAAAACCGAAGGGACAAAGCTATATCAGGAATTAGCAAGAGAAGGAAAAGAAGCCATTGTTCCTTGTGAACCTTTTACAGAATTTACAGAGCAAATTCCTACAAAAGTAGTGGATTACAGTATCTGGGCCGATCTGAAATAAAGTAGTAAATTTAAACCTCATAGGTTTCTAAAGACCTATGAGGTTTGGAGTAATATTTAAGATTAAGAGAATGAAAAATTTAGAAAGTTTTGATTTTGGATATATTTATCATGTATATAGTCATGCTAATGGAAAAGACTTGATATTTAAAGAAGAATCTAATTATCATTATTTTTTGGAAAAGCTTTCTAAATATATTACTCCGATTGCTGATATTTATGCTTATTGTCTTCTCTCTAATCATTTTCATTTACTTTTAAGATTTAAAGATAAGAATGGAAATAGTAAAGATGCTCATCAAACATTAATGAAACCATTTAGTAATATGCTTAATGCCTATGCAAAAGCATATAATAAAAAATATAATAGAAGAGGCTCTCTGTTTTTGGATTTTCTTAAACGTAAGAGAGTTGATAATGAGAATTATTTGCTAAAGCTTGTGCATTATATTCATAATAATCCGGTAAATCATGGTTTGACTAGCTTAGTAGAGAACTGGAATTTTTCTTCTTACAGATCTTATTTAGATTTATCAAAAAGTAGTAAGTTGAAAAGAAATGATATTTTACAATACTTTGACTCGACTGACGATTTCGTTGTTTTTCATAAAAGTATTATAGAGTATGATTTTTTAGAAATGTGAAAATAAAGAAACCTCATAGGTTTTCAAAACCTATGAGGTTTGATAAAGTTTAAAACATAAAATAATTATAGCCTAAAATGCAGAATTTCCTAAAAAAATACTGGTATATTGTTCTGATTGTATTGAGTGTACTTCACTTTTTAGGCTATTTCGTAATAAAAGCTATGATTGGTATTTCGGATGCATTGGAACATGTGGATTCCGATAGAATAGAAAGACGCCTTAAATCAAAAGATTTTTTTTACACAATTCTTATTGATTCAATCTTTATTATTGATTTTGCATTAATACTCTTTCTTGTATATCTGGGAGGTAAAAAAGTCTTACAATTGGTATTAAAAAAATAAACATCAAATAATTAATATTGTTCAGCAAGTGTAATGCTAATTACACGAACAAATTTGAAATATTATGGAAAAACTAAAGAACTATATTTACGGACAATGGGTAGAAGGAAACGGTAAAGAAATTCCGCTTTATAATGCCGTTACAGGAGAGCAGGTTGCTGTTTCAGATACGGAAGGGATAAACTTCGAGCAAGCTCTTGACTACGGAAGAACTGTAGGTTATAAAAACCTTTCCTCTATGACATTTTATGATCGTGGGGAAATGCTGAAAAAAGTAGCGCTTTACCTTTTAGAGAGAAAGAAAAAATATTACGAGTTATCATATAAAACAGGAGCAACCCATGTGGATTCCTGGGTAGATATAGAAGGAGGTTTTGGTACTTTTTTCACTTACTCAGGTTTAGCAAAGAGAATGCTTCCGAATACACCATTTTGGGTAGATGGTGATACACAGAAAATCTCAGCTAACGGAACACATCTGGGAACACATATCCTTACACCAAGTGAAGGGATTTCTGTACAAATCAATGCTTATAACTTCCCGGTTTGGGGAATGCTGGAAAAGTTATCCACATCTTTACTGGCAGGTGTACCAAGCATTGTAAAACCGGCTACTCCTGGCTCTTACCTTACCAATGCTGTTTTTCAGGATATGATTGAAAGTGGCTATTTGCCTGAAGGTGCTGTTCAGTTGGTTTGTGGAGAACCTGGAAATATTCTGGATTATGTACAGGATGGAGATTCTGTTCTATTTACCGGATCTGCCAGTACCGGAAGAAAACTAAAAGCTTTGCCTTCAGTTGCCGGAAATTCAGTTCGTTTTAATATGGAAGCAGACTCTCTGAATTGTTCAATTCTGGGATTAGACGCCAAGCCGGGAACTCCCGAATTCGATTTGTTCATTAAAGAAGTTCGTAACGAAATGACAACAAAAGCAGGACAAAAATGTACTGCTATCCGTAGAATTATTGTGCCTGAGCATTTAATTGGTGATGTTCAGAGTGCTCTGTCCAAAGCATTGGATCAAACAAAAATAGGAAATCCTCTAAACAGAGAAACCCGAATGGGATCTTTGGTCGGGAAACAACAATATGATGAGGTTCTGAGAAAAGTAAACTTGCTAAAAGCAGAAACAGAACTGGTATACGATGGTAAACAAGAACTAATAGATGCCGATTATGAGAAAGGAGCATTTATGAGTCCTAAGTTGTTCCTGAATGATAAACCTTTTGAAAAGAATATCTCTCATGATGTAGAAGCTTTTGGACCTGTTTCTACTTTAATGCCCTATAAAGATGCAGAAGAAGCTGCCGCTTTAGCAAAAAGAGGAAAAGGAAGTTTAGTCGGTTCTATTGTTTCTTACGATGATAAATTCGTTGCTGAAACTTCCTGGAAGATGGCTTCCCAACATGGACGTATATATGTACTGAACAGAGATAATGCTAAAGAGAGTACGGGACATGGCTCACCACTTCCAACACTAATGCATGGAGGTCCGGGAAGAGCTGGTGGCGGAGAAGAAATGGGTGGACTAAGCGGACTTCACTTCTTCCTGCAAAAAACGGCTATTCAGGGATCACCGGATATTCTGACAACTATCACAAAAATTTATCAACAAGGAGCAGAGAAAAAATACTCAGATAAACATCCTTTCCGTAAATATTTCGAGGAGGTAGAAATTGGAGACTCATTGGAAACAGCTGGAAGAACAGTAACTGAAGCAGATATTGTAAACTTCTCTAACGTTTCGTGGGATCACTTCTATGCACATACCGATGCTACCAGTCTTAACGGAACAATTTTCGACAAGACTGTAGCTCATGGCTATTTTATTCTTTCAGCAGCAGCCGGGTTATTTGTTTCCGGTAAAAAAGGACCTGTAATTGCAAATTATGGATTAGAGAATTGTGCTTTCTTTAAGCCTGTATATGCAGGAGATACTATCACAGTATACCTGACTGCAAAAGAGAGAATCAACAGAGGCGTAAAAGGTCGAAACATTCCTAGTGGTGTGGTAAAGTGGCTGGTTGAGGTGGTAAACCAAAGAGAAGAAGTAGTTTGCGTGGCAACAATTCTGACATTGGTAGCTAAAAAATCTCCTTTTATTGATCTGAACGTAAGAGATATCAAAAAAATACTAAATGGTTTAACGGAAAGCTCAAAACCTGAATGGGGCAAAATGTCTCCGCAGGAAATGCTGGAACATCTGGAAACTACCGTTAAATATGGTATGGGAAGGCCTGAAGCAGAAAAGTATTATACACCTGATGAACACCTTGAAAAGTATCAGGATTCCTTATACAATCACAGGAAAATGCCAAAAGAATTTCCGGCGCCATTCCTTCCACAGGACGGAAGCTTACCGGAATTGAAACATAAAAACCTGGAGGCTGCAAAAGAAGCTTTCCTTAATGCAATTCAGGAATTCTTGATCTATTACAGAGAGAATCCACAGGCAGAGCATATCCATTTTGTATTTGGAAAGATTAACAAGGAAATGTGGGAACTGATGCACAGAAAGCATTTTACCCATCATTTTGAACAGTTCGGATTAATTTAGAATATCTGTAATAATATTAAATACACATTCTGATAAATTACTTTTTGATAAACTGTTATACTGTTAGACTGGTACATTTGTAAATTAATATATTTGGAGTGTGGAGAATACTTTTGCAGATAAAGTCATAGATTTTAATAAGACCCTTCGATATTCGGGAAAACTACCGGAAGGATTTAATGTACTAAATCCTTATCTGGACAATCCTGAAACGATGGTTGTGATGCAAAAGTTTTATCATAAATATTATAATGACTCAGACCAGCGCAGATTTATAATTGGAATCAATCCCAGTCGACATGGTGCAGGGTTAACAGGAGTCCCTTTTACAGATACCAAACGGCTGAAAAGCGAATGTGGTATTGAAATGGAGTCTGTTCATACTCATGAAGTTTCATCTGTCTTTATGTATGATATGATCAATGTTTTTGGCGGAGTAGAAAAGTTTTATAAAGAATTTTATATCAATTCTCCTTTTCCTTTGGCTATTGTAAGAAATACAAAGAATGGTTGGCTGAATGCAAATTATTATGATGATAAACAGCTCTTTGAGGACGTAAAAAGTTTTATGATAGATTCTCTGAAAAAGCATATAAGTCTGGGACTGGATACCACTGAAGTTTTCGTATTGGGGAAAAAGAATGCAGACTTTATCAATAAGCTAAACAAAGAAGAGAGGTTATTTGATAAAATTACTGTTCTGGAACATCCTCGCTATATTCAGCAATACAAATCAAAAGAAAAAGAAATATATATAGATAAGTATATTGTAGCCTTTTCTGAAAAATAATCTGATGAATGGAAGAAATGAAAGAGTTTCCGGAAGGAATATTATTCAGATATAGTTGGCGTAAGTATCAAAAACAATTTTTAGATAATCTGCAGGATTATCTTTCGGATAATCACCTTCATATTGTTGCTCCGCCTGGTTCGGGGAAAACGGTTCTTGGATTAGAGATTATGCTCCGTATTAATAATCCAACTTTGATTGTTGCTCCTACTTTAGCTATAAGAAACCAATGGGTACAGCGCTTCAGAGAACTTTTTCTTCAGAGTGATACACTTCCGGAGTGGATATCTCTTGATTTAAATAAACCTGCTTTTGTAACCCTGGCAACTTATCAGGGAATTCATTCAGTAATAAAAAGGGATGCCGAAAGTAAAACTATTGAGAAGAAATTAAACAATGATTCCTTTTTGAAGTTAATTAAAAAGCTGAAAATTGGAACTCTTATTCTGGATGAAGCACATCATCTGAAAAAAGCATGGTGGCAAAGTATTATTACAATAAAAGATCAACTGAATCCGACAATTGTTGCACTTACAGGTACCCAGCCTTTTGATGTTTCAGAAAGTGAATGGCAGAATTACATAGAATTAAATGGGCCTGTAGATACAGAAATTTCTGTTCCGGAGCTTATGTTGGAAGGCGACCTTTGTCCTCACCAAGATCTTATATATTTTACACTCCCTACTTTAGAAGAAAAGCAGTCTATAGATCAGATTTATCAATATGCAGACAACTTGTATAAAGAAATAAAGCAAGATGATGTAATTACTGAAGCAATTGTTAATCATTATATTTATAAGGACCCGGAAAAACACCTTGAGTGGATTTATGACAATATATCTTCATATACTTCGGGACTCATTTTTATGAATGCAATAGGAATTAAGATACCTGATATTCATTTTCAAATTATCGGTGATGAGCAAAAATATATTCCCGAGTTTGACTTCTTCTGGTTGGAAGAGCTACTGGAGTTTTACTTATTCACAGATGATATACATTTTAAAAAGTACGAGGGCTTCAGGCAGGATTTAGAAAATAAATTAAGAAGAAATAGTATTTTAAAAAATAAGACTATTAGTTTCTTCCAGAACGAAAAATTAGAACATATTCTAAATGCAGGTTCTGGAAAACTAGAAGCTATTAGGAATATTACGATTAGTGAGAGTGAGAATTTTGGAAATGATTTGCGCATGGTAATTCTCACTGATTTTATCAGAAAAGAATTTATTACTAATGGTATTGAACCAACTCCTAGTCCTGATAAGATGGGAGTGATTCCTATTTTTGAAATATTAAAAAAAGATCCTTTAATAAGAAAAGATATAGGTGTTCTCACCGGTTCTCTTGTTATTCTACCTAAGGAATTAGCTAATCAGCTTATAAAAGACTTCCCTGACAAAGGTGTTACCTTATCAGAAATAAAATCTGATGACAATTTTGTACAGATTTACCCAAGCGACAATACTCAAAGTTTTCTTGTAGAAATAGTAACACACTATTTTCAGGAAGGGAGAATAAATATTCTGATTGGAACAAAATCACTACTGGGAGAAGGATGGGATGCTCCCAAAATTAATAGCCTTGTTGTCGCAAGTTTTGTTAGCAGCTATGTATTAAGTAATCAGATACGCGGGCGGGCGATAAGAACAGATAAAGATAACCCTGAAAAAGTGAGTAATATCTGGCACCTGATCTGTTTTAATGAAAGAGATCCTGAAGGTGGGATAGATTATCAAAAAATGGTAAAACGCTTCAAAACTTTTGTAGGTGTTTCTAACAAAGAAAATGAGCAAATTGAAAATAATATTGAACGTCTCAATATTAAGACAATTGAGAAGATATCGGAAATAGAGGAGATTAATAAAGAAATGATTTCTTTAGCGTGCAGAAAAAATGAACTTAAAGATAAATGGAGCAGAGCATTAAAGAAAGGCGATCACCTTGTAGAAGAAATACAAATTGAATCTCAAGATCCGGATAAGTGGCAAGAAAAGAAATTTAAAAGCCTGAGTAAAAGTATTGGTCATTTTATGGGAATGTTAATATCTTCTGTACTTATGTTCTGGGCAGAATTTCTTGGAGGTATTATAAAATCTTTAAAGTCCTTTCAGACATTAGAAGGAGCATATTTATTTATATTTTTATTCGGAATTGCAGGTTTTCTAACTTATGGAGGAATGTTCTATCGATCATTAATGCAGTATCTAAGGTATAAGAATATTTCTAAAAATCTTGAAAAAATAGCCAGAGCTATATTGTCTTCATTAATCAGTGAAAGAGCTATCAGAACATCAATCGAAAAGCTTAGAATTGTTGTTTCTTCAGATGAAAAAGGAAATAGCGTTTGCCACTTAGAAGGGGGAAGTTATAGCGAAGCTTCAGTATTTATATTAACTTTACAAGAGCTTCTGTCAAAGATTGATAATCCCAGATATTTACTAAAGACCAAAGGAATTCTTTTTTTGAAAAACAGTATTAACTATTATCCGGTTCCTGATATTTTTGGGAGAAATAGAAAAAGCGCAGAATTATTTGCTAGAAACTGGATTAAAGAATCAGGAGCAGCTAGCTTGGTGTTCACAAGGACAATAGAAGGCAGGAAACTGTTATTAACTTTGAGATTTAAAGCATTAATCAGGAAAAATAAACATATAGAGCATATCCATAAATGGATAAGATAATCCAATAACAAAAATTATGAACGAATTCGTAATATCAGAAATTAAAAACAATATCGCAGAAATTACTTTTGGAACACCGAAAAGCAATTCACTGCCTGGTGCTATTTTGGAAAAACTGGCTCAGACTATTTTAGAAGAAGGTGTAAAAAAGGAAGTAAAAGCAATCCTTATAAAAAGCGTCGGAGAAAAAGCTTTTTGTGCAGGGGCTAGTTTCGACGAACTTTTAGCCATTGATGAGCTTGAGACTTCTAAGAAGTTCTTCGGAGGTTTTGCCAAAGTACTCAATGCGATGAGGAATTGTGGAAAAATAGTTGTTGTAAGAGTACAAGGAAAGACCACTGGTGGCGGAGTAGGAATTGCCTGTGGAGCAGATTATTGTTTTGCAACCAAAGATGCAGCCCTTGCTCTTACTGAAATCAACCTGGGAATAGGTCCGTTTGTAATAGGCCCTTATGTGGAAAGAAAAATCGGGAAATCACAATTTTCGGCAATGGCAATAGATGCAGAATTTAGATCTGCAGAATGGGCAGAGCAGCATAATATTTACCATTCAGTATCTGAAAATATTGCTGAAATGGATGCAAAGCTTGGAGATTTTCTTCAGAAGCTTTCCACCAGAAGCGATGAAGCATTAGCATTGATTAAGAAAGTTTCCTGGGATGGTACAGATTATTTTAATATACTAATGCCAGACAGAATTCACATGAGTGCCAGCCTTATTTTAGAAGATTCGGCTAAAAAGAACATCGAAGCAATTAAAGAACGCCTGAGAGCAAAATAAATAAAAGAGCGATTATGTTTTATAATCGCTCTTTTATATTACTAAGCTTTTAAAAGATTTATAGAAACTGTTGCCAGATCCGAGTCAGGAAACTTTCTCGAAAATTCCGGACTAATACTTAATCCTGTTTCTGTGCATATTTTTCTGAAAACATCAACTTCAAGAATGTACTGATCCGAGAATCCATGAGTAGTTTCATAAGCCGTTGCAGCAGTTTTGCCCAGATTATTTTGGGTAAGTTCAGGATTTAGAGAATGGAGTTCTATTATGAGTAATCCATTTTTCTTAATATAAGGAAGCCAAAGCTCCAAATGTTCTTTCAGGCTTTCCTCTACAATATTGTTAGAGAGTCTTTCACCACGAAAGGCAAATGCTCCGGTTGAACTACTTATTCTTTCCGGGTTTTTATTTTCCGGAGTTTTCCATACCCGGTTATGGTCCAGAAAGGTTCTTATATTCAATAAGTCCGAAAGCTCAATCTCATAGCTTTCTCTAAGATCCTCTGCCAACTTCTTCGGATTTCCGATATCTCCCCAGATCACCTTCGCCCAAATATCATTGTTGATGAGGTTCGCGCGGGTTGCTTTTAGTGCTGCCGGATTATAATCTGCTCCTACTAAAAAAAGAGGATGCTCTTCCAACATTTTTCCACGCAGGGTTTGTCTTTCTATTGTTTCGAAAATATGCTGAATAAAGGCACCGTTACCACAACCCATATCCAATATACCTTTGGGCTGTAAATGGATAGGTTGATTGAAGACCTGAATAATAAAATCATTGGCTACCTTAAAATAGTTAGAATGTGCACCACCGCTTCCCCATACATTCATAGCACGATCCACATGGATCTCGTCATCACCTTCTGCTATTTCCCTTATTTTGTGTGCATCTCCAAATAATAATTCATCCAACCTGTTTAGCATTGGCAGATAAGAGACCGTTACTCCATATGAGGCAGCTCGTTTAGCATAATAAACACCGGTTTCTGTAAACTTATAATTGCTTCCGTTTTTTCTAAACCATCCCAAATGTGTCAGGAAATCCAGAATAACCTCAAAGTTTTCTGCTTTTTTATGAAATTCTGCCGCCTGAAAGGAAGTTTCCATAAAATACTTATGAAACATACCTGTCATACCTAGATATACAATTACAGGGCCTATAATACAACCTTCAATATGTTTTAATATTTGTTCCTGAATACCTTTCTCCTCAGGATTATCAGAAATATTGAGATCAAAATTATTCTTCATAGCTGCTGCAAGAAGACTAAACTCTTCTATAAATGAAGTTTCCAAAATCTGATTCCTAATATCTGTAGATTTTTTCAGAAAGGGAATTATCTTGTCATACAGAAAAGAGAGTTTCTTTAATAGCAATGTATTGCTGTTTGCTGTAACAGAGACTGTATTCTTGTTATTATCTGTATTGTAAATGATAAATCCCTGTGAACCCAATGTATGCAAGGCAACATTCAGATAACCTTCATTAGCTTTAAATTGTTCTGTAAGATCGGAAAGAATAATTGTTTCTTTTTCTAATATATGGTCGATGATACCTTTCTTGTTTAGTGATACAGCTACGGGAGCAGTAACAATACCATCTAAATGTCTGAAGATGGATGATCTTAGAATTTCCTTATTCATTCTGTGTTGTTTATCTTCCTAAAGTTAATGATTTGAGAAATTGGTTTTGAACAATACTAAAAATTTCAAAAAATATTTTTGTAATTAAAAATAAATTGTAGCTTTGTAATTCAAAGTTCTTTATATGGATCAGAATTATCATAAAGATTTGTCTCATATCCGGGATATGATGGAACGTTCTACACGATTCCTGTCACTTAGTGGTATGTCCGGAATAGTAGCAGGAGTTATTGCTTTATTAGGGGCAGCTTATGCTTATAATTATTTAGGTGCTACCGGACTTGACTACGAAGGAAGAAGCCTGCATAAGGTGGAAGATAAGGTTACCCATCTTATTATTGTTGCATTGATTGTATTAGTGTCCGCAATATTTTTCGGGGGAATATTTACCTGGAAAAATATCAAAAAGTCCGACCAACCTTTTTGGACCGCAGCGACTAAAAAACTATTGTTCAATTTTTGTGTTCCTTTAGCCCTGGGCGGGATATTCTGTATAGGTCTTGTTATACAGCAATACTATATATTGGTTGCGCCAATGATGTTGTTTGTATATGGAGCAGCTTTATTTAGTGCTGAGAAATATACTCTGGATGTTGTAAGGTTTTTAGGGATTTCTGAAATGATATTAGGAATTATAGCGCTATTTTTCCCCGGACACGGATTACTTTTTTGGGCTTTAGGATTTGGCGTTTTGCACATTGTATATGGTATACTCATGTACAAGAAATAAGATTTTCTTCAATTAAAGGAAAAATGTAAAAGAGTGGAAATTTTTACCCTTATTTTTGCGGCCATTCTCTGTAGAAGTTGTTTGATAGTACTCTTTCAGATATAGGATAGCAGAAGAAAATACAGAACTAGAAAGGTAATCAGGGAATAGTACTTTGTACGACTATTTTGGAATTAACAGAATAAAATTAAAATGATTAAAGTAAATCAACTCAATAAAGAATTTGAAAGTCGGGTGAGATTGGGAATAATGTCCGTTCTCATGGTAAACGACTGGGTTGACTTTACAGAAATGAAAGGGCTGCTGGAAGTTACGGATGGTAACTTGGCCAGCCATAGTACAGCACTGGAGAAAGCAGGATATATTGAAATAAAGAAAGAATTTGTCGGTAAGAAACCAAAGACATCTTATAGAGTTACTAATTCAGGAAGACAAGCTTTTTCAGAACATCTGGATGCGCTGGAAAAATTGCTAGGAAGATAGAGCTATATTTTTTTGAAAGTTTACTTTGAAATACAAAGTACTTTATAATAAAAACAAATGAACAGAAAAACATTTATTAAACGATTGCTGCAGGTGTCTGCTATTGGTGCATTACCTGTGCTGTACTCCTGGCAGATAGAACCCTTCTGGGTAGAATTTGTTCAGAGAGAATTACCAGTAAAAAACTTGCCCGAATATCTAAAGGGGAAAAGATTAATGCAAATATCTGATATGCACGTCGGAAACCGTTTTGATTGGAATTTTCTGATAGAGGTTTTTCAGGAGGCAAAAGCTTTCAATCCTGATTTTGTAGTATACACAGGCGATTATGTAAGTTGGGAAAACGAAATACAATATACACAACTTCATAAAGTGATGAGACATGCTGTATTAGGAAATATTGCAACTTTCGGAATATTAGGAAATCATGATTACGGATTCAATTGGAGCGAGACGGATGTTGCTATTAACATTTGTGATATTATGAAAAATTCAGGAGTCCAAATGCTCAACAATGCACAATCAGAAATTTCAGGACTGAATTTTATAGGTTTTGAAGATTTATGGTCTCCAAATTTTGATCCTCTTCAGGTGATGAAAGATTATGATGAGACAAAAGCAAATCTGGTTCTGTGTCATAATCCTGATGTATGCGACCTCGATGTATGGAATGGTTATAAAGGATGGATTCTCAGTGGACATACCCACGGGGGACAATGTAGAATTCCGGGAGTTATTACACCAATTCTGCCAGTCAAAAATAAAGAATACATCTCCGGAGAAATCGATCTGCAAGATGGCAGGATGTTATATATCAACCGGGCAATAGGACACTCCCGCCAGGTTCGTTTTATGGTACGCCCGGAGATTACTGTTTTTACACTTACTCAGGCTTAAATTAAAAAACTATGGAAAATCGTGATATTATTGTTTTAGGGAAACTTGTATTCGGAGTTTCATTTTTATTGGGAAACATATGTCTTTTCGGATATCTGTTTACAAAAGACCAGGTATTTGCATCAAGCGGATATTTACTCTTGATTTATGCGACAATGCTGAACCTGTTAATTGTTCTTGGCTTACTTATTTATGGGCTTTTTAATGAAACAAAACGCAAAGCCTGTTTAAAATCAATTTTAATTCTTTCAATCAATATTCCTATTGCTGTTTTTTATGCATTAATAGGCATCAACCTTATGTAATTAAAAACTATAGATTATGAAAAAAATGCGCGTTCAATTTTTACTATTTGTATACCATTATACCCAGAAACTTTACAGAAAGTATTTTAAAAAGAAGAAAAGGCAATGGCAGTTCACTGAAGAGCAACTGCTGCTTTTTGAAAAAGATTCTCTGGGCCGAAAACTAGGAGAATTTTATAAACAGCATGGATTCACCATGATTCCTAAAATGGAAAATCACGATGTACACCACCTTATTACTGGCTGTGGAACCAATTTCGAAGATGAAGTTGCCATGCAGTATCTTCTTTTAGGCAATGGAAAACTAAATGCTCATCTCCTTGCTGCCATATTTCTGGGAACACTTTTCCTGCCGGAATATCTAAAAATATATATAAGAGCATACCAAAAAGGAAAACGAATGAAACCTTTTTTTCATTGGGATTTCGAAAGTTTACTCTGGCAAAATTTTGACCATTTGAAAGACTTTATTTACCAAAAACAAGCACCTGTATTTTATTAAATCAACCAACACCTTACCTGATTATGAAAACACATCACCTTATATTACTGACAACATTCCTTTTTGTGGCTATATTTTACAATGAAAATATGGGGCTCAATCTTAGCTTGTTGGCAATTATTTATGCAGCGCTAACACTTTTCAATACACCAAAACGCAATAAGACCCGTATATTTTTTATACTATTTATTACAAGCATACTTTCGGCAGGAGCATTTGCATGGTACGGCGATTTTCCTTCTTTTCTTGCATTGGTAAGTTCATTAATTCTTCTTTCATTTCGCAGTAAAAGCAGAAAACTGAAAACGCTTTTTATTTTACCAATTCTTGTTACCAACTGTTTTACATTTTTGTGCCGCTTTTTTAGTTTTGACAAATGGCTTCCCCCAAAAAACTCATCCGGAACATGGCAGAAGCTACTAGCTGTTATCCTGATTCCGGCATTTTTTGTTTTTATATTTTTTGTGGTGTATACCTATGGAAGTGATCAGTTTGCAAACCTATTTACCAATATCAATTGGGATATCAATTTCTGGCAATTATTTTGTCTGGGAATACTGGGATTCTTTTTGGCCTTTAACTACTGGAATTTTGTAATAGAAAGACTGATTTACAAACAACAATCTTTTCTGGATAATGATTTTAATGATGGTGCAAAGATTTTAAAACCTACTTACTCAGACCTTGGTATTGATGCTGAGAGAATGAGTGGAGTTGTGACATTTCTGTTACTCAATATCCTGCTTGTTTTCTTTATTGTAAGTTATAATTATGAGCAGTTCTATGAAGTTCCTAAAACTCCTGTTCAGCTTTCCGAAGAAACCCATGAAAGGGTAGGAGCTGTAATTCTTTCCATTATCATGGTGATACTTGTGATTATGTTTTATTTTAAATCGACCTTTAATTTTGATCCAAAAGCCAAATTAATGCAGTTATTGGCAAAAGCTTGGATTGTCCTGAACACTGTTTTACTGTTTTCGGCTATGATGAAGAATACCGAATATATTGTCAATTACGGACTCACGTACAAACGTCTTGGAGTTTATGCCTTTCTTATACTTGCTACGATAGGTTTAGGCATTACATTTATTAAAATTCATAAGAAGAAAACCAATGCATTCCTTTTCAATACTATGTTCTGGTTTTTCTATGCTACAGTTTTGGTGATCAGCTTTGTTAATTGGGGAGGTATTGTTACTTCTGAAAATATAAAACGAAAAGACTTTTCTGCTGATTATCACCAGAATTCTGTTAACTTTAATGAACGTTATTTATTAAAATATGCAAATGATTCTCATAATAACCTGATAAGATCTTACGTTTTAGATAAGGTAAATAAAGAACAAAAGAAAACCTTCCTTTCCAAGTTGCTTTATTACGAAACGATTAATACCAAATAATATGAAAAAGATAGTTGCTTCTTTTCTGCCTCTTATGCTTATAATGGCGGCTTGTTCAAAAAATCCACATAAAATGCAACCCCATAAAGAGGACTCTTCTGCTGTGAGTATAAGCAAAACTGATACTGTAAAACAAGATCACAGCCCGAGCCGACAGGCTACCGGAAATACAATTACCCGCGAAGTAGATGTAAAAACATTTCCTGTAACATTCGAAGATGAGTTCACCAATGAAGATCAAAAACTGATCATACATTTGAAGAATGCGGGAAATATAAAGATTACCGGGAAGATTACCTCCGAATCCGGAAATCAGAATATCCGGTTCAATAATGTCGAACTCAATAATCAGAGTATTGATGGACCTTTTGGACAGGATATTGAATATAATCTAAACCAGAAAGGTGATTACAGTCTGGTCATAGGGAAAAGTCTAATGGCTGATGGCAGTCAGAAAGGAAAGTTCAGTGTACAGCTAAAATAAAATACAAAAATGACCGGGGAATTCCTGGTCATTTTTTGTATTTTATGTCCTTTTAAAACTTTTATTAATAGAGACTCTTATAAAAGAAAACTGAATTTATAGTTTTGTTTTCGAATCCATCACAATAGTTACGGGTCCATCGTTGATCAGAGAAACCTTCATATCGGCACCAAAGATTCCACTCTCAGTTTTTAATCCGCTTTTGGCCATTTCCTCTTTGAAGTATTCAAATAGAGGAACTGCTTTATCAGGTTTGGCAGCCTTGATAAAAGAAGGGCGATTTCCCTTTTTGTAATCTGCAATAAGAGTGAATTGACTAATGCACAATAGTTCCCCTTTTATATCCAGAACAGAAAGGTTCAGTTTGCCTTCTTCATCTCCAAAAACACGAAGATTTAGTATCTTTTGTACGAGCCAGTCTGCATCTTGTTTTTCATCATTTTCATCAATTCCTATTAAAAGCATAAAACCTTTTCCGATTTTGCCAACAGATTGGTTTTCTACCACCACTTCAGACTCGGAAACTCTTTGAATAACTACTTTCATGGCATAAATATAGAAAATATTAGTGTTTTTTTAGGTTTCGTTGAGAGGAGTTTAATTTTTTAAGGAAAAAAATTAAATGAACGTTTTTAATTTATTGATAATTAGACTCTTGTAATTAAATGCTATATATTTCTTTTTATTGAAAATAAATTATATATTTGCTAAAATTAATCAAGACATGAGTATCCGGCAAAGGTCGGATATTTTATTTATACTAACCTAAAATATTGTATTATGAGTTATGTAACCAAAGAAGGTTTAGAAAAAATGAAGGCTGAACTAGAGCAGTTGGAAACCATTGAAAGACCTAAAATTACACAACAGATTGCAGAAGCTCGCGATAAAGGTGATTTATCTGAAAACGCAGAATACGATGCGGCTAAAGAAGCTCAAGGAATGCTGGAAATGAGAATTTCTAAGTTAAAAGATACTATTGCTACTTCAAAAGTAATTGATGAAAGTCAGTTAGATACTTCTAAAGTATCCATCTTATGTACTGTGAAGCTTAAAAATAACGGAACTAAACAAATGCAAACGTTTACCTTAGTACCAGATAATGAGAGTGACTTAAAGTCAGGTAAAATCTCAGTAAATACCCCTATTGCTAAAGGACTGTTAGGTAAAGTTGTTGGTGAAACAGCAGAAATTACTTTACCAAACGGAAACAAGTTATCGTTTGAAGTATTAGAAATTAGCTTAAACTAAATAGTAGAATTATGAGCAGCATTTTCACCAAAATAGTTAACGGAGAAATCCCTGCATATAAAATAATGGAGGACGAGAAGCATTTAGCTTTTCTGGATGTAATGCCTTTAGTAGAAGGACATACATTAGTAATTCCTAAAAAAGAGATTGATCTTATTTTTGATCTGGATTCAGAAGAATTTAAAGAGCTTTTCAGTTTTGCACAAAAAGTAGCCAAAAAAATTGGCGCTGCAATTCCGTGCAAAAGAGTAGGAGTAGCTGTTATAGGTTTGGAAGTTCCACATGCTCATATTCATTTAGTGCCGCTTCAGCACTTACATGATATCGATTTCTCCAGAGAGCGATTGAAATTATCACCTGAAGAATATCAAAAAATTCAAGAAAAAATTGCAAATGCTTAGATTTTTCTAAGCATTTTTGCATCATAAAATCAAAATAAATTTAAATGAATCCTAACCAATGTTCTTTTTGTGGAAGAAAAAGAGAGGAAGTTGAAATATTAGTGTCAGGTAATAGTGGTTATATCTGTAATAATTGTATAGAACAGGCTCATGCGATGATTGCCGGTTCCGGGAAAAACTCACTTAGTCCTGCAGATTACGATATAGATGATCTGAAAAAGCCAAGAGAGATCAAAGAATTTCTGGATGACTATGTTATAGGTCAGGATCAGGCGAAGAAACAATTATCAATTGCCGTATACAACCATTATAAAAGGTTGATGCATGCCGGAAATGCTGACAGAGAAGTAGAATTGGAGAAGTCTAATATACTGATGGTTGGTGAAACAGGAACTGGTAAAACGTTATTAGCAAAAACTATTGCAAAAGAGCTTAATGTACCTTTTTGCATCGTGGATGCAACAATTCTTACAGAAGCAGGTTATGTAGGAGAAGATGTAGAAAGTATTCTTTCCAGACTTTTGATGGTTGCCGACTATGATGTAGAAAGAGCCGAGAGAGGAATTGTTTTTGTAGATGAAATAGATAAGATTGCGAGAAAGTCTGATAATCCCAGTATTACCAGAGATGTTTCCGGAGAAGGTGTTCAGCAAGGTTTGTTGAAGCTTCTTGAAGGGAGTATTGTAAATGTACCACCACAAGGAGGTAGAAAACACCCGGATCAGAAATACATTCAGGTAAATACTCAGAATATCCTGTTTATTGCAGGTGGTGCTTTTGATGGTATTAAAGAAATCATTGAAAGAAGGCTAAATAAGCAGGCAATCGGTTTTAGCAGTGAGAAAATCAATAAAAAGGATGATGAGGAATATATCCTGGAAAATATTAATGCTATTGACCTTAGAAGCTTTGGATTAATTCCTGAACTTTTAGGGCGTTTCCCTATCATTACTCACCTTGATAAGCTGACAAAAGATACGATGATCCGTATTATGAAAGAACCTAAAAATTCGATTATTAATCAGTTTATAGAATTATTCAGAATGGATAATGTTAAGCTTGAATTTACAGACGAAGCTATTGAGGCTATTGTTGAAGCTACGATGGAAAAAGGATTAGGAGCGAGAGGTCTGAGAGGAACTACAGAAAAGGTTCTGGAAGATTATATGTATGATATCGATCAGACTTCTGAAGTTATCCTGACAAAAGAAGATATAAAAAGTAAACTGAAATAAGTATATCTGAAAAAAAACTTAATACGTTGTAAAACCTACAGAAATGTAGGTTTTTTTTATAACTTTAGGTCATGAAAAAGAATTTCTTAACGATAGCACTATTAGGGCTTTTTTCGATGACATCGGCTCAGTTTACTGTTCAGGTGGGAGTCCCTTCAGATTTTAAGGCGGATAACGCATTTCTGTATTCATATAATGGTTCCAAAGAAGTTATAGCAGCTAGTGGAACAAAATCTGCTAACGGATGGGATTTTAAGGTAGATACGCCTTATTCCGGCCTGATGAAGGTATACTTTCCGGATGCTAATACAGCTTTTATGCTAATTTCCGAAAATGGAAATGTTTCTGCAAAGACGTCATTGACAAATAATAAAATTTCGAGTGTAGAATTTTCGGATAATGCCAATAAATTATTTGCAGATTATCAGGGAATAGCAAAAAAGAAAGAGCAGATCCTTCCTGTATTGCTTCAGATGCAAAATTTCTATGAGCCAAATTCTGAATTTGGAACGGCTATGAAAAAGGAAATATCCAAGCTTTCTGCATACAAAGATGGAGATATGGGACAATATCCTTTTTTAAAGTACTATACTCAGAATCTTCAGAAGTATGTAGATGGAAATCAGGCACTGAAACAGGAAGATTATATAAAGTTTATCAACAATTCTCCTGAATATCTTGAATCTTCGGCGCAAATCCGACAGGTGCTTTACAATTACCTTTCATATTCCAAGAAAGAAACTATTAATAATGATGTTGCAAAGCTGCTAAAAACTGTAGATGTGGAATCTCCAAGAGGGCAGATGGTATTATCTGAACTTATTGATTTCTTCGATATCTATGGAATGGAGGAACTAAAGAACAAATATCTTACAGAGGCTAAGGCTCTAAAATGTACAATTTCAGATCGTCTAACGGCTACTATTAAGTCCAACGAGAATGTAATGCTGGGGAAAGTAATGCCAGATTACAAATTTGCGAATCCTTTAAATACAACAGCTAAATCATTGCATGATGTAAAAGCCAAGAAAAAACTTATTATGTTTTGGTCTTCCACATGTTCTCACTGTGAAGCCGAATTACCTAAAATTATCGAAAATTATAAAGCATTACAGGCAAATGGAATTCAGGTTATCGGATTATCTTTAGATTCTGATCCAACTTCTTATAATAACAGGGTAAAATCTCTTCCTTGGATTAATGATAGTGAATTGAAAGGCTGGAGCAGCAGTGTTTCAGAGCTTTACAATGTTCACGCAACGCCAACATATTTCCTTTTAGATGCAGGAAATAAAATTATTGCCAAACCAAACAACTTTTCTGAAGCTTTATCTTTAATAAAAGTGAAATAAATTTTGGTGAGTTGTAAATATTTTCTATATTTGCACCACCAAAACGGCGAGGTAGCTCAGGTGGTTAGAGCGTTGGATTCATAACCCAAAGGTCACGGGTTCAAGTCCCGTCTTCGCTACAAAGTCTTCGGAAGACAAAAAATACATCGCGGGGTGGAGCAGTAGGTAGCTCGTCGGGCTCATAACCCGAAGGTCGCACGTTCGAGTCGTGTCCCCGCTACTAAAAGGAGAATCAGAATTATCTGATTCTCTTTTTTTATGTCTAAAAAGTAGATCTATTTGCAATAATGGGGGTTTTATAGATATAAACTTACCCATATAACCGTCTAATCGATTTTATTTATAATTTTTATAGGAATAAAAATGTTTTTTTATTTTAAAATACTTGTTTATATCTGAAATTTTTGTACTTTTACATCGCTTTAATCGGGTATCCTATTGCCCACGAAGCAATAAATTTTTTTTCATCATTTGTGTTTTTGGGATTGCATCTATTGGTGCAATCCTTTTTCTTTATGATGATCTAATAATAAGTAAATGAAGTAGTTATATGTAATGCTTCCATCCTGTCTGTTACTTTTAAGAAAAAGGTTGTTGGTGAAAGAGAAAAAATCCTGAACCTTTCCTTCGTGGTCCTTATAGAATTTTTTTTCAGTCTTATAATCATTCATTAACTCTTTTGGGAGATTCTTCAGGAAGTTTTTACTATATTTCAAATCTTTTTTAGATATATTAAATAATATAGTTTTCAAAGCATACCAGTAAGCACTGTATTTTAGCTCATAGCTGGAGGAATTTTCTCCAATGATAAAAGCGATAAAGTTAGCTTCCTCCTCTCTGGCAAAGCCTATCTGATGTGCTGTTTCGTGAGAGAGTGTAAACGGAGTGTAGGTAGACGGTAATTCCGGATTGTATTGAGATTCGGAGCTGAAAGGATTGTAATAGCCCAAAATACCTGTATAACTCATAACGCTTTTATAAAGGCTTGATTTTAGCGAAATATCAATACTGCTGCCTTTTCCGTATGTGTGAGCAATTATTTGCTGTTGCGCCTTTATTTCTGCTTCTAAAGCTGTCTTGGATTCTATCTGAAAAGATTCTGAAGGATGAGCTTTACGAAGTATAATGCATTGCTGTAAATAATATTCAGCAAGAGGCTTTAGCTTTTCAGTGTCAATCGTCTGGATTTTGTCTCTGCTTAGCAATGGCTTCTGAAAATACAACATTCCCCATAAGGACTGGTATACGAAATATAAAACGTTGATACTAATCAGTAAGGTTAATAAGGCTCTTTTCCTGCTTTTTTTTCTGATTGATAATACAACTAAGACAATTAAAAAAATGCTCAGAAGCAGATAAAATGCATCCCCCGTAGAAAAGGGAATATGCTTAATAATTCCTACCCGGATTTTCTGAGTGGCAGAAAATAATTTCTCAAAAAACAGGACACCCCTCTCCGTCTTGGACAGCAAAAAGAATATAAAAAATTGGGCAAGCCAAAGGCCTGCCCAAAATCTTTTCTTATATATCAGCTTATTCTTAGTGTCCACCACCTGCAGCTGTTTTTTCAAGATCAATACCCTGACTCTTCAGGATTCCTTTTACCTTAATTGCATAGAAGATTAGGTATAGGAAACATACTACATCTACAATATAGCTTAAATGTATACCTATTGAATCTGCAAGGTAACCTTGTAGCGGAGCAATTAGACCTCCACCCATAATCATCATGATAAGGAAGTTAGAGCCTTCGTTGGTGTGCTTACCAAGTCCTGCAATTGCCAAGGCAAAAATACAAGGCCAAAGCGTACTGCAGAATAATCCTACACTTGTATAAGCGTATACAGATACCATTCCGGAAGAAAGCATACCGATAACTAATGCTGTGATACCCATGAAAGAGAAGATCATTAGCATCCTTGCTGGATTACCTTTAGAAAGGATATCTGCAATAATCATAACAAGAATAATCGCAGGATAAATTTTGAAAGGAGTCAGATCATGCTGAGCAATAGCATTTACAGTAAGGAAAACACCAAAAGCCAGATAAGGTGCAATGAATTTTGCAATTTTCAGTGTTATTCCCTGTAGATTAAATGCTCCAACGGCACCACTCCAACGGCCGATCATCATACTTGCCCAGTATAGAGATATAAACGGAGCAACATCTTTTGTATGGAAACCTAATTCTTTTTCCATATATGCAGGAAGATTACTTGCTGTTGCAACTTCTACACCTACATATAGGAATATAGCAACCATCCCCAATACTAATTGTGGGTATTTTAGTACAGAAGAACGAGGTTGTTGTATTTCATTAGCTTCTTCTACTTCATGTGTTTCAGTAACGCTTGGTAGAGAAGAGAATTTCAGGAATATAGCAGCTAAAACAAAGGCTGCACCTAGTACAAGATAAGGGATTTTAACGCTTTCAATATCTGCATTTTCATTTGCAGCAGCAGCAGAGCCAAAGATGGCAAAAGCAACAACTAATGGTCCGATAGTGGTACCAAAGTTATTGATACCTCCGGCCATTGTTAAACGCTGAGAACCTGTTTGTGCTGGTCCAATAGCAATGGCTAACGGGTTAGCTACAGTTTGCTGTAAAGAGAAACCTAATCCTACTACGAAAAGTGCTGTAATCATCAATGGGAATGAATGTGCATTTGCTGCAGGGATAAAGATTAAAGATCCCGCTGCAGATATTAAAAGGCCCAGGATAAGACCGTTTTTATATCCCATTTTGTTTAAGACATCGTATTTTAAAATTTTTGATATCGCTAAGTATAATAATGTTCCTACCGTATAAGCGATATAGTAGGCAGATGCTACAAGTTGGCTTTGGAAATTAGTAAGGTCAAATGCCTTTTTGAAAACGGGGATCAGAATATCATTGCTGGCTGCGACAAAGCCCCAAAAGAAAAAAACCACGATGAGCGACGCAAATTGTCCCCAATTGGTTTTATTACGGTAATCGAACATATTTATTAGTTTTTGTTAAAATTAAATTTAGTTAACACAAATATAGATTATTTATTTATACAAATGCTTTTGTACATTAATTCGAACGCATTTTTTTTCATTTCATCTTTACTTTCATTGGGTTGTAGTATGTCATTTAAGATTACTTTTACTTTTCCGGGATGACCTTTTCCGCTGTCAAACGGAAACATCTCTTTTAGCCCGATGAATGTATATACAGCAATGGGGAAGTGATGTTTAGAAGACAGAGTGAATGCTCCGTCCTTAAACTCATCCAGTATAATAGATGTGTCATCCGGAACTCCACCTTCAGGGTAGATTACAATATTTTGTCCATCATTCATTCTTTGGGCGCATCTGCGGTATACATCCGTTCTGCTTCTAATGCTTGTGCGGTCTACCATTACACATATTCTTTTATATATAGTGCCAAATATGGGAATCTTAACCAGTTCCTTTTTGCCGACGAAGCAGATAGGATGCTTAGGGTGTAAGATGCACATTAGCATAATATCCATAACAGAAGTATGGTTGGATATAAATACATATTTCTTTTCCGGATCGATAATCTTTCTTGTTGGTGATGTTAGTTCATACCGAAATCCCATACCGTAGAAAAGGATGATACACCATATACGCATGAAAAAATAGCATGCTCTGAAAGTCTTTGTACTAAAAGAAAGCGGATATACTAAAAGTCCGCAAAGTATAGTGGCAATAATAACAATAATAAGAAACCAGATTCGCCAGAGATAATTAAGAAGCTTTGTCATTACTATTATTTTCAGCCGTTAAAGATAACCCTCTTTTTAATACTAAAATTAAGTACGGAAATAATAACAATAGCCAACGCTTTGCTGAAGATAATCGGACTTAGTACATAAATACCCAGATCAATAGGATCGTGGAAAAGATTGTTAAAAAGAAGATTGAATACAATAAGGCTAAGGATTGTTGAAATAAACGAAACCACCATAAAGTATGTAAACTCTTTTTTCTTGGAGTGCTTGCCCCTTTCGAACACAAACCAAATGCTCAGAAAATAATTGAAAATAATAGCACAGGTTGTGGAAAGAATATTACTGAGCGGATAAGAAATTCCGTGCCATTTAGTTTCAGCCGGAATATATTCAGGAATATAATAACTGAAGACTTTCATAAGCCCAATCTCTACGATAGCGCTCAGTCCACCCGCAATAATGAAAAATAGTATTTGCTTTTGTTTAATTATAAATGCAACCATTAAAAAATGAAATTGTGCAAATGTAAGGCTTAATGTTAAAATGTAATAAGTGTATGTTAAAATTGATTGGCGAATGAAAAATATTTTTACATTTAACTATACGCAACCCAAAATAGCAAAAAGATGAAAACTTCCGTTAATTCAGATAAATTCATAAAATACCACGATAAAATCCGAGAATTGGAGGATCAAAGCCCCCGATTTAAACAGGTTTTTGCAGAATATGAAATTTTTTCAAGAGAATTATGGAATTTGGAGACCAGTGATGATGGCGAACCTGTTCCCGATGATTTTCTGGACGCTTTACATTTACAAATGTCATATTTGGAGGACGAAATAAAGGACTGGTTACAATACCGAGAAGATTCTGATACAGAAGTCGTATAATTTTTTTAATTTAGCGTCTTAAAAATTTTATACATGATAGCAATTGTAGACGGTGGCTCTACTAAATGCGACTGGGTGATTCTTAAAGCTTCAGGAGAAGAAGTCCTGAGAACAACAACTAAAGGATTCAATCCTAATAACACAGCAGCGCATTTAATTCCTGTAGAAATCAACAAAAATGAAGACCTTGAAAAAATAAAAGAAGACATCAAATATGTGTTTTTTTATGGTTCAGGTTGCGGAGTAGAAGAGAATTGTGTCATTGTACAGGAACAACTTCAGGTAGTTTTTACAAAAGCAGATATTCTTGTTAAAGAGGACCTTTTAGGAGCAGCCTACGCTGTTTACAGAGGAAAACCTACCATGGTTTGTATCTTAGGAACTGGTTCCAACTCATGCTACTTCGACGGAAAAGATATTAAAGTAGAATTGCCTTCACTAGGATTCCTTCTTGGGGACGATGGTGCGGGAAGCTCTATGGGAAAACGTATTGTGAAGAATTTCTTCATGAAAAAATTGCCACCATCACTAGAACGCGAATTTATAAAAGAATATCCTGAACTAAACATAGAATTGCTTCTGCAGAAGATGTACCATGAAAATACTATGGTAAATGCCTACTTTGCAGAGTTTAACAAGTTTGTAGCTAAATGGAAAGAACATCCGTTTATCCAGAATCTTATTTATGAAGAATTCAAAAACTATGTAGAGTTCCAGCTTCTGCCTTATGGCGAAGTAAAAGATGCTGAAATTAGTTTTATTGGTTCCATTGCTTATGTATATGGTGATATCCTGAAGACTGTTACAGCTCAATATAATCTGAATTTTGGAATAATTGTGCAACGTCCGATTGTTAATCTGGTACAATACCATGTAGATCACATCTTTCCAACTTTAAAATAATAAAATAAGAATTAATGAATCAACGAGATCAAGAAAGATTGAAGCAGGCGGCTCTCGACTATCATAAGGCCGAACCGAAAGGCAAAATAGAAGTAATACCATCCAAACCTCACGCATCACAAAGAGATTTGTCGTTGGCTTATTCTCCTGGAGTAGCAGAACCATGTATGGAAATTCACCACGATGTTTCCAAAGCATACGACTATACAGGTAAAGGTAATCTGGTTGCTGTTATTTCTAATGGTACCGCTGTATTAGGACTTGGTGATATTGGAGCAGAAGCTTCAAAACCGGTAATGGAAGGAAAAGGGCTTTTGTTCAAAATATTCGCAGACATCAACGTTTTCGATATTGAGATCAATGAAAAAGATCCTGAGAAATTCATTCAGGTAGTTAAGGCAATTGCGCCGACTTTCGGAGGTATTAATCTTGAAGATATTAAAGCACCGGAAGCATTTGAAATCGAAAGAAGACTAAAGGAAGAATTGAACATTCCTTTGATGCACGATGATCAGCATGGTACTGCGATTATCTCTGCAGCAGCTTTACTAAATGCTTTAGAAATTGCTGATAAAAAAATTGAAGAAGTAAAAGTAGTGGTAAACGGAGCAGGAGCAGCAGCTATTGCTTGTACCAAACTTTATATTGAAATGGGACTTAGAAAGGAAAACGTTCTAATGTGTGACTCCAAAGGAGTAATCAACCACAAGAGAACAAACCTTACTCCTGAAAAATTAGATTTCATCGTAGAAACAGATATCGAAACATTAGAAGATGCTGTAAAAGGATCTGATGTTTTCATCGGGCTTTCTAAAGGAAATGTAATGTCTCCTGAGATGTTACTTTCTATGAAAGAGAATCCAATTGTTTTTGCTTTGGCTAACCCAACTCCTGAAATCGATTATAATCTGGCACAGGAAACTCGTAAGGATGTTATTATGGCAACCGGAAGAAGTGATTTTCCTAATCAGGTAAACAACGTATTAGGATTCCCTTATATTTTCCGTGGTGCATTAGATGTACAGGCTACGGCAATTAACGAAGCAATGAAAATTGCAGCAGTTTATGCAATTGCAGAAATTGCGAAGAAAACTGTACCAGAAATGGTAGTGTTAGCTTACAACGCTAAGAGCCTTAGCTTTGGTAGAGAATATTTTATTCCAAAGCCATTTGATAATAGATTGTTGACAGATGTTTCTATTGCTGTTGCAAAAGCAGCTATGGAAAGTGGTGTAGCAGCTAAACCTATTGAAGACTTCGAGGCTTATGAAAATAGTCTGATCGACAGAATGAATAAGGACGAGAAGCTTCTGAGAATGATGCAGAATCGTGCTAAATCCAATCCGAAGAGAGTAACTTTAGGAAATGCTGAAGAATATAACGTACTGAAGGCAGCTCAGATTCTTGCTGAAGAAGGTATTGCGAAGCCAATTCTTTTAGGTGATAAAACACTTATTGAAGAAGCTAAGAAGAAATTCGGTATCGATATAGATCTTCCAATTGTAGATCCTAATGCAGACGATCAGGAAGAAAACAGAAAGAAATACAGAGAAACACTTTGGAATCTTCGTAACAGAAAAGGTATTAACGAGTACAAAGCAAAGAGATTTGTAAGAAACAGAGACTATTTCGGTCCGTTAATGCTTCGTCATGGCGACACTGATGCTCTTGTTGTCGGATTCTCTAAAAACTATTCTACAGTATTAAAGCCTGTTCTGGAAGTAATAGATAAAGATCATGGTGTAAGTAAAGTTTCTGCTATGATGATGATTCTTGCAAACAAGAAACAATACTTCTTTGCAGATACATCTATTATACAGGATCCTACTTCCGAAGATCTTGTAAATATTGCAAGAATGCTGGATCATACAGTAAGATCACTGGCAATAGAACCAAGAATTGCAATGTTATCTTTTGAAAACTTCTCAGGATACTCCGAGACTTCTAAGAAAGTAGCAAAAGCTGTACAAATCCTTCATGAGAAATATCCTAAAATGGTTGTTGATGGTGAAATTCAACCGGATTTTGCAATGAATAGCGATCATTTAAGCGATTATCCATTCTCTAAATTAGGTGAAACTCCGGCAAACTGTTTTGTTTTCCCTAATCTGGAATCTGCTAACCTTTCATACAAAATCATCAGAGGTATGAAGGTTTCTCAGACAATCGGACCAATCTTGATGGGATTAAACAAACCTGTACATATTGTACAAATGCGTTCCAGCGTAGATGAGATTGTTAATCTTGCTACAATTGCAGTGTTGGATGCACAGATCAAAGAAAAAAGAGAAAGCAAATAAGCTTGACATATTTATATAAAAGCATCTTTCCATTGGAAAGATGCTTTTTGTTTTCATGAGAATAATTTTATATTTATAAAAATTTAAAATCAAGATGATTAATTTTCTAAGAGGAAAAGTACATGAACTGACACCAACACATGCGATTATAGATGTTAATGGTATTGGTTACTATGTAGGAATCAGCCTGCAGACTTCACAAAAGCTGTCACAGGGAAATGAAGCATTTCTTTATACCCAGCAAATTTTCAGAGAAGATGCTCAATTGCTTTTTGGCTTTAGTACACCAATAGAAAAAGAAGTTTTCAATTTGCTAATCAGTGTAAACGGAGTAGGAGCCGTTTCAGCTTTAATTTTACTTTCATCTTTAGATATTCCGGATATTGCCAGTGCCGTACTGAATAATCAAAGTGTTGTTCTGCAAAAAGTAAAAGGAATTGGTGCTAAAACTGCAGAAAGAATTATTGTTGATCTGAGAGATAAAATGTTGAAATATAGTGATGTGAATGAAGTATCTCTGAATAATACTGTAGACAATAAGATAAAAGAAGAGGCTCTTTCGGCATTGGAAGTTTTGGGTATCTCCCGTAAAATGTCTGAAAAGATAGCAGATAAAATAATAAAAGCAGATCCGGAGATAAATATTGAAACACTTGTAAAACAAATACTGAAAAGTATTTAATACATTGTAAATGTTCTATATCCATAATCTGTCCGCGTAACTCCTTTAAAATTTAGCGGATTATGGTGTTGTAAATTTTGCAACATGCATTTTTTGAATTAAATTTGACAAATAATAAAAATTAAAATGAATATTCCTTCAGAATTAAAGTACACTAAAGACCACGAGTGGGTAAAAATTGATGGCAATGTTGCTGTTATCGGTATTACAGATTTTGCACAAGGCGAATTAGGAGATATCGTTTTTGTTGATGTAGATTCAGTAGATGATGATCTTGCTTCAGGTGAGGTTTTCGGATCTGTTGAAGCAGTAAAAACTGTTTCCGATCTTTACTTGCCTATCGCTGGAAAAGTAATCGAATTCAATGCTGAATTAGAAGATGCTCCGGAATTAGTAAACCAGGATCCATATGGAAAAGGATGGATTATTAAAGTTGAGATAGCTGCTGATGCCGATACTTCAGAATTACTTTCTGCTGAGGATTATCAGAATATAATTGGATAAGATAACTAAAATATCCCGTAAGATTTTGCCCATTTATTGGGCATTTCTTACTTATTTACTACTTAGACCAGGTTCCGAAGAAGGGGAACATTGGTTTATGTTTCCTTATTTTGATAAGGTAGCACATATGGGAGTATTTGCCGGATTAGGATTTTTACTAAGCTTGGCATTCCCAAAACTAAAATTCTTTACCTATATCCAAATCATGCTATGCTTTGCTTTCCTTACTGAAATTCTTCAGGACGAAATGCGTTTGGGCCGGGCAATGGAAGGATTAGATGTGGTTGCCGATACGACAGGCGCTTTAATAGGCTATCTGGCTTACTTATTCATATCCAAGAGACTACAAAACTTACAGAATCCTGTTAATAAATAAACTTAGCATCCGGTTAAGTTTTTATATCAATTTTTTACCTCAGATTACGACTGAAAATAAGCTTATTTCAGCTCTTCGCGTGTTTGAGATGTTGATTTTTCATTTGAATTATATTCACTTCCCTGATCAAGATAGCGTTCCTTTGGAGAGCGCTGTGAATATTTATAATTATAATCTATAGAGATAAAGCTCCTAATGGAGCTTATCATTAGTTATGATGAACTACTATAATATGAGAAATCTGAAAGATACTCCGGAGGAGCCTGATCTATGTAAAAAACAGATGTATCAAAAAGTAAGTATTCCGGAGGAATACTATCTCATAACAGTAATATTTTATCCATCTCCTCCAGGATTTGTACCTGATTCAGACAAACATAGTCTTTAACGATTTATTAGATTGATGATTTTTTAATAAAAATCTATAAGAAATATAGTCTTTTATATTTGCAATAGTTTCAGAAAGCATTCGCTTCTCCGTGAATTTAGAATCTGATTTTCAATATACTACTACAAGCGCCATATCCATAATTAGTTTTTAATTATAAATATATATAATATATAATTACGGTTGTTTTATTAAATAATAATCAATTAATTTATTTGTTTTATATCAATGATTTATCAAATCTAACAAGTGTTCGTGAAAATTAAAATTCAAAATTTCTGAAAAAACATTTGGTTATTCCAAAAAACCTCCTACCTTTGTCCCAACAAAACCTAAAAATAAATCTTACTTAAATAATTAAACACTCGTGGCGAGATTAGTCATTAATATTATTGTCATTATTATTCAGAACAAAAGTTTTGGATCGGGGCGATATGTGTTTAAGTAAGTAGGTATAAACTTATAAAAGCAAAAGCGGCTTTCTCGATTCAAGAGGAAGCCGCTTTTTTTATGGATAAAATCGAATAACGAAAGCGAACAAAAAATTAAATAACAAGTAAGTAATGGAACTAAACAAATATTCAAAGACAATTACACAAGATCCGACACAGCCGGCAGCACAGGCTCAGTTATATGCTTTAGGCTTAACAGATGATGATTTAAGAAAAGCGCAAGTTGGGATCGTGAGTATGGGATATGATGGGAACCCGTGTAATATGCATTTGAATGGTTTATCACAACATGTGAAATACGGTGTATGGGAGAATGATCTGGTAGGACTGATTTTCAATACAATTGGTGTAAGCGATGGGATGAGTAACGGTACAGACGGAATGCGTTATTCACTGGTAAGCAGAGATGTTATCGCAGATTCTATTGAAACAGTTTGTGGCGCACAGTACTATGATGCTGTGATCACAGTGCCGGGATGTGATAAAAATATGCCAGGTTCTATTATTGCTATGGGAAGATTGAATCGCCCGTCTATTATGGTTTACGGTGGAACAATTGCTCCGGGGCATTACAAAGGTCAGGATCTGAATATAGTTTCGGCGTTTGAAGCTTTGGGACAAAAAATTGCCGGCCAGCTGGATGAAGAAGATTTCAAAGGAATTGTGAAAAATAGTTGTCCCGGAGCAGGAGCATGTGGTGGGATGTATACAGCAAATACAATGGCATCTGCAATTGAGGCAATGGGAATGAGTCTTCCGTACTCCAGTAGTAATCCTGCACTAAGTGATGAAAAGAAGAAAGAATGTGAAGCTGCAGGAAAATATATCAAGATCCTGATGGAAAGAGATATTAAGCCAAGTGATATTATGACACGTAAGGCTTTTGAGAATGCAATTACCATAATTATGGTTCTGGGCGGAAGTACAAATGCTGTATTACACTTCTTGGCAATGGCTAAAAGCGTGGGAGTTCCTCTTACTCAGGACGATTTCCAGAAAATTAGTGACAGAGTTCCTGTGTTGGCAGATTTTAAACCTAGTGGTAAATACCTAATGGAAGATCTGCATAAAAAAGGCGGAGTACCGGCAGTAATGAAATATTTGCTGAAAGAAGGACTAATAGACGGAAGTTGTCTTACAGTTACCGGAAAAACAATTGCTGAGAATCTTGAAGACGTTCCGGATCTGGATTTTGAAGAACAGGATATTATTTATCCGCTTGAAAATCCTTTAAAGAAGACAGGTCACCTGCAAATCTTATACGGAAATCTCGCAGAAAAAGGAAGTGTTGCTAAAATCAGCGGCAAAGAAGGAGAAAAATTTGAAGGTCCTGCAAGAGTTTTTGATGGAGAGAAAAAACTAATAGAAGGAATTTCTTCCGGAAAAGTGAAAAGCGGAGATGTGGTAGTTATTAAAAATGAAGGTCCGAAAGGGGCACCGGGAATGCCCGAAATGCTAAAACCAACATCTGCTATTATCGGCGCCGGATTAGGAAAATCTGTAGCACTGATCACTGATGGAAGATTTAGCGGCGGTACTCATGGGTTTGTCGTCGGCCATGTTACACCGGAAGCTTTTGATGGTGGACTGATCGGATTAGTGGAAGACAATGATATTATTGAAATTGATGCTGTGAACAATAGCCTTACACTAAAAGTTTCTGATGAGGAAATTGCACAAAGAAGAGCAAACTGGCAGCAGCCAAAACTAAAAGTGACCAGCGGAGTGCTTTATAAATATGCTAAACTGGTAAAAGATGCATCGCAGGGATGTGTAACAGACGAAGATTAATCACAGACGATTCAAAAATACAACTATGGAAACGACTCAGATACAAGATAAAACCATACAAACAGAAAGTAAAAACTTATTTAAAGAAGGAGATACAATTTCCGGTTCTCAGGCTCTATTGGATGCATTAGTTGCTGAAGGTGTACATACTATTTTTGGTTATCCTGGAGGAGCAATTATGCCAATTTATGATGCATTGTACGACTTTCAGGATACACTAAAGCATATTTTAGTACGTCATGAACAAGGCGGAATTCATGCAGCACAGGGGTATGCCCGTACAAGCGGAGAGGTAGGAGTTGCGTTTGCAACTAGCGGTCCGGGTGCTACCAATTTAGTAACCGGATTGGCTGATGCCCAGATAGATTCAACACCACTTGTATGTATTACCGGGCAAGTATTTGCACATCTTTTAGGAACAGATGCATTTCAGGAAACTGATGTAATCAATGTAACTATGCCAGTTACCAAGTGGAATTATCAGGTAACTGATGCTACACAACTGCCAGCGGTTTTAGCAAAAGCATTCTTTATCGCGCGTTCCGGAAGACCAGGACCTGTACTAATAGATATTACAAAAAATGCTCAGTTGCAACAATTTGAATATCCGGGCTATACGAAGTGTGATCATTTACGCAGTTATCGCCCAAAGCCAATTGTAAGAAACGAATATATTGAAAGGGCCGCTGAAATTATTAATAAGGCTAAAAAGCCATTTGTAATCTTTGGACAGGGAGTCATTCTTGGAAAAGCAGAGAAAGACTTTCTCAATTTTATTGAAAAAGGCAATTTTCCGGCTGCATGGACTATTATGGGGGAGAGTGCAATTCCTACTGATCATCCGTTAGGAGTTGGTATGTTGGGGATGCATGGTAATTACGGACCAAATGTTTTAACAAACGAATGTGATGTTTTAATTGCTATAGGAATGCGTTTCGACGACCGTGTAACCGGACGATTGGACAAATATGCGAAACAGGCACAGGTGATTCATCTGGATATAGATCCTGCAGAAGTAGATAAAAATGTAAAAACAACCGTTCCGGTTTGGGGCGATTGTAAAGAAACTCTACCTCTTCTTACTAAGCTTATAAAAAGTAATGATCATAGCGAATGGCTTGCTGAATTCAGAAAGTATGAAGCTGAAGAAGAAAAGCAATGCATACAACCGGAAAAAAATCCTGAAGGAGAAGTATTATCCATGGCAGAAGTTCTGGAGGCTCTGAATGAACTTACCAATGGAGATGCTGTTATTGTAACAGATGTTGGTCAGCACCAGATGGTAGCTTGCCGCTATGCAAAGTTTAATCAAACTCGTTCTAATATTACTTCCGGTGGCTTAGGAACAATGGGATTTGGACTTCCTGCAGCTATCGGTGCTAAATATGGAGCTCCTGACAGAACTGTAGTAGCCATTGCAGGAGACGGTGGTTTTCAGATGACTTTACAGGAATTGGGGACTATTATGCAATATGATATAGATGTGAAAATATTGATTCTGAATAATGAATTCCTTGGGATGGTGAGACAATGGCAAGAGCTATTTAATGACCGCAGATATTCATCTGTAAATATTACAAGTCCAAACTTTGTAGCATTAGCCGGAGCTTATGGAATTCAAGGTAATTCCGTTAAAGTTCGTACTGATCTGAAAACAGCATTGAAAACGATGCTGGAGCATAAAGGTTCTTATTTACTAGAAGTAATGGTAGGAAAAGAAAATAATGTATTTCCAATGGTTCCGCAAGGATGTAGTGTAGCAGAAATCAGATTGAAATAATCTTTGTTTTCAATGAGAGTTTAACAATAAAGATCAAAAAAAATGAAACAACAATATACAATCACCGTTTATGCCGAAGATCAGATAGGTTTATTAGCCCGTATCACAATCATATTTTCCAGAAGAAAAATCAATATAGACAGCCTTAATACATCAGCTTCTGAAATTCCAGGAATTCACCGTTTCACTATTTTAATTGATGAGACCGAAGAAGTGGTGCGCAAACTATGCCGTCAGATTGAAAAACAAGTAGAAGTATTGAAGGCATATTATGATACAGACCAGGAAATTGTATGGCAGGAAATGGCATTGTTCAAGGTTCCGACTAAACAGGTTACTGAAAAAATGGTAGTAGAACGTTTGTTACGTGAGTACGGAGCACGGGTTCTGGCAATCAGAGAAGATTTTACCGTTTTCGAAACGACCGGACACAAGGAAGAAACGGAAAAGCTAATTAAAGTTTTTGAAAACTATGGCCTCATAGAATTTGTTCGCAGTGCACGTATTGCAATCATTAAAAAAAGTGAAGGTTTCCACAAAAAAATTAAAGAATTTGAGGCAAAAGAACCTGGCGAAGAAGTTCAGGAAAATGAATTCTTAAATGAAAACGAGAAGGTTTTTACAATGTAATTAAACAACTATAAATAATATAAAACATTAAAAATTAATAAAAATGGCAACAATTAATTTCGGAGGAGTAGAAGAAAAGGTAGTAACAAGAGAAGAGTTTCCTTTAGAAAAAGCAAGAGAGGTACTTAGTCATGAAACGGTAGCTGTTATCGGTTATGGAGTACAAGGGCCGGGGCAGGCACTAAACCAAAAAGACAATGGTGTTAATGTTATCGTTGGACAGCGTAAAAATTCTAAAAGTTGGGATAAAGCTGTTGCAGACGGATTTGTTCCTGGGGAAACATTATTCGAAATCGAAGAAGCACTAGAGAAAGGTACTATTATCTGCTATTTATTAAGCGATGCTGCACAAATCGAGTTGTGGCCAACAGTACAAAAGAATTTAACACCAGGTAAAGCATTATATTTCTCTCACGGTTTCGGAATTACTTTCAATGAGCAAACAGGAATTGTTCCTCCAAAAGATGTAGATGTGTTCTTAGTAGCACCTAAAGGTTCGGGAACGTCATTGCGTCGTATGTTCCTTCAGGGAAGAGGGCTTAACAGTTCTTATGCAATCTATCAGGATGCTACAGGTAAAGCTAAAGACCGCGTAGTGGCATTAGGTATTGCTGTAGGTAGTGGTTATTTGTTTGAAACAGATTTCAGAAAAGAAGTTTTCTCCGATCTTACAGGAGAAAGAGGGACGTTAATGGGAGCTATCCAGGGGATTTTTGCTGCACAATATGAAGTGCTAAGAGCGAATGGACACTCTCCTTCAGAAGCATTTAATGAAACTGTTGAAGAACTAACACAGTCTTTGATGCCGTTAGTAGCAGAAAATGGTATGGACTGGATGTATGCAAACTGTTCTACAACTGCTCAAAGAGGCGCATTAGACTGGTGGAAGAAATTCAGAGATGCAAGCAAGCCTGTATTCGAAGAGCTATATGAAAGTGTGGCAACCGGAAAAGAATCTCAGCGTTCTATTGACAGTAACTCACAAACGGATTACCGTGAGAAGCTAAATCAGGAATTAGCGGATCTTCAGCAAAGCGAAATGTGGCAGGCAGGTAAGGCTGTTCGTAGCCTTCGCCCGGAAAACCAGAATGTATAATTATCAATAAATAATAAGATCCCTCTCCTGTAATGGGAGAGGGATTGTTTTATAATGAAACTTTATACATATATATAAGGTATACCTTATATATATGTAT
>NZ_MAHX01000005.1 GCF_002023715.1 Elizabethkingia occulta | reverse complement strand
ACCTTTTTCAGGACTAGTCATAGTGGAACATTGAGATAAAGACGGGGATAAGGAGTTAAGGTTGAGAACTAAGCAAAAAGCTAAGTTAGTGTGAAAAGAAATTCTTCATTTTCTGTTTCAAATAGTCTGAAATTTTTGATTCCGATTTGAATAATTTTCTTTTTCCTTATTAAGATAGCGTTCCTTCGGAACGCTGTGGTGTTTGATAATTATAATTTTTCTTATTCATTATGATGAACTATATTTTTTGTACTATCATAATATAAGTAATGAGAGAAAGGCTCTGGAGGAGCCTGATCTGGGTAAAAACAAATGTGTCAGAAAGTAAGTATTCCGGAGGAATACTATCTTATAACGGGAATATTTTTCTCTCCAATCTGTAAAAAATTAGTATATACCATCTGAGAAATACCTGATTAATAAGACAGATAATATTCTACAGCGTTAGGTAATTTTTCAGCTGCTCCCGGGCACATTTTCTGCCATATTCAATTTGGCTCTGAGCCTTATAAAACTCATATAATTCACACGAATACCGGGAAATATTAATCATAAAATCAGGAGCATGTTCTTTAAGATTAAAATTACCAATGGTTTCAATCATCAGAGATATAGTTCGGTTAGTCAGCCTCAGCATTCCCAGTTTAGATGATGGCGCAGGAAGCGCTTTGCCTTCAAAAGGAATTCTCGCATTAACGTTTACTGCAAGTATTTTATCTTCCGAATTAGTTTTTATCGCATAATCAATCGGAATGTTATTCAGAACACCACCGTCTACCAAAACCATATTATCTCTTATAACTGGTGTGAAAACAGATGGAATAGCTATAGAAGCTCTTATAGCATCATAAATATTACCTGAATTAATGTAAACAGGCTGATGTGCCTGTATGTCTGTCGCTAAACATGCAAATGGAATTTTAAGGTCTTCAATATTTTCTCCGGGAATAGCCATACTTAGGATATTCAGAATTTTTTCACCTTTAATGAAGCCGCCGTTTTTGAATGAAAAATCTATAAGCCTTAGAAAACTGTAACGGTTGAGCTTTACTATCCATTCTTTAAACTCCTGAAGTTTGCCCATAGCATGTATTCCTCCAACTAATGCACCCATGGAAGTACCAACAATACTGTTTATTTTAAAGTTTTGTCTCTCCAGTTCTTCGATAACACCTATGTGGGCTAAGCCTCTGGCGCCACCACCGGAAAGGACTAAAGATATATTTTTGTTGACTTCCAAATTTTCTAAAGTTTGATAAACATGTATAAAATTAAACAAAAAATGCTCCTATCAAGAGCATTTTGTAATTATTTTAAATAAGGTGTTATAGCTTTTTCCCATATAACATAACCCGATGGTTTCATATGGAGCATATCATCCAGGAATATATCCTTTCTTATAACGCCATTTTTATCATTCATTGCTTTAGTAATATCAATGTATGATGTATTTTTCTGACTTTTCAGGAAAGCTTTTATTTCCTTATTAGCCTGCTGCATTTGTGGCCAGTAGTCTTCTCTGGAAGGCGAGTGCTTTATGGAAATGTAAGACACATTAATTTTAGGATAATACTGTCTTATTTTACCATAGAAAGTTTTAAATCTTGCAACCACTGTATCTACAGATGGCTTATCCTCCGATACAAAATCATTATCACCACAATAAACGATAATTTGTTTAGGGTGATAAGGCTTCAAAAGATCATCTGCAAAGTAATTCAGATCAGAAAGCCTTGAACCTCCAAAACCTCTGTTAATAATCTTTTTCTGAGGAAAATATTTTGCAATATCTGTCCACTTGGTAAAAGTAGAGCTTCCGATAAATAATATAGCATTTTGAGGAATTCCGTTTAAGCTGTCCCTCTTTTTAAATTCCTGAATGTCGTGCCAAAACATTCTTTTTTCTTGCGCTTGTAATGTTACTGAGAGTAATATTACAAACGCAAATATCATTCTTAATCTCTTCATGGTTTTAATAGCTCATTTCAACAATTTTCTTAGCATCAGAAGGCGTTAGTTTTTTATGCTCCCCAATACCTGCCATATTTCTACTGATAAATGCACTTTCAACTTTTTCTGCAGTTCCGTTATATGCCTCTGTATATTCTGAAAGTTTAGTTAGTATTCCCAAAGAATGGAAGAATTGCTCCATTTTTTCAATGGCTTTTAATGCCTTTTCTTCTGTTGTTCCTTCAGTGATATTCCATACTCTTTCGCCGTATTGAGCCAATTTTTCTTTTTTAGACTCCAGGTTATAACGGTAATGGCTAGGTGCAATAATCGCTAATGTACGTGCATGGTCTATGCCATAATATGCCGTAAGTTCGTGCCCCATAGCATGTACAGCCCAGTCTGAAGGAACACCTTGCTGGATTAATCCATTAAGTGCCATAGTACAGCTCCACATAAAATCACCTGCAGCTGTATAATCAAATTCTTCCTGCATAACCTTAGGCGCAATTTCCTGTAACGATTGCAAAATACTTTCCGCAAATCTGTCCTGTAATGTAGCACCAATAGGATAGGTCATGTATTGTTCCATTACATGGGTGTATGCATCTGTAATACCATTGGCAATCTGATTTTTCGGAATAGAGCGAATAACCTCAGGATCAAGAACAGAAACTTGTGGGAATAACCCTGGTCCACCAGAAGATAATTTCTCCTGAGTAGCTCTTCTTGAAATAACATATCCGGAATTCATTTCCGAACCTGTAGCTGGTAAAGTAAGTACCGTAGCGAAAGGTAAAGCTTGTCCTTCCATGGTTCTTACCGAATTTCTAAGGATATCCCAAGGCTCTCCATTATATTTTGCAGCTGCAGCCAGATATTTGGTTCCGTCGATAACCGAACCGCCACCAACAGCAAGAAGATAAGTAATATTATTTTCTTTGATAAACTGTAAAGCTTCCATTAGTACTTCATATTCCGGATTAGCAGGAATGCCACCGAATTCTTCTACCTCATGATTCGCTAAGGTGTCTTTTACCTGTTGATATACACCGTTCTTTTTAATGCTGCCACCTCCATATAACAGAAGAATTTTAGCATCTGAAGGAATCTCTTTTCCAAGTGAAGCGATTTCACCCTTTCCAAAAATAATTTTGGTAGGATTTTTATATTTAAAATTTAGCATAGGATTGATTTTACCTAACAAATGTAGGGCTTTATTTTAATCCATTAAGCCAGATTATGTTGAATTTTGCGAATATTCAGACTTATAAAATCTATATTATAAAACGATATAAATAATGTAAAAAAGAGGGCATTATTGTGTTTTTCTTTTTTCAGATTTATAATTAACCCATGAATTTATGAAGTTGATTTCAATAATTATAGTAACTATTAAAAATAGAATATTCCACAGGTCTATACTTGTTGTTATAAAGAGTAGTACTATTTGTATAATCAAATTAATGAATGTTATAATAGCAAATTTTAAATGGTTTGATTTTGTTTTGTAAAAGAACGGAATATGTCCTCCTAAATAATGTCCCGGATTTAAGTTGTTTTTATTCCATTCATCATATTCTTCCATGAAATTTTCCTGATCAATTGTTTTACTCTCATCAATATTCTCCTCATTAATGATTAGTATTGCTTTATTGAAGTCACTATCTTTTACCAAAAGAGATTTATTTTCGTAATCAATTATTGCAGAAATTTTATTTTCCTGTAGAATATCTTTTAAGTATTCAGCATTCACTAAATATTCATATTGGAAAATCTTTTTTAGACTTTTCTCAGCAGGCATTTATTCGTTTTATAAGTAAAAATATGTGAATGATTAATTTAACTTTTCAGACCATCTTAAAGGAGTAGGAAGATTTACATTTGAGAATTCGATATGAATAACCCTTCTTTTTTTATTATTAATGGTTCTGCCTGAGCTGTGTAATAAAAGAGGCTTCATAATCATAATTCCACCTTTGCTCACACTGCATGTAGATTCCTTTTCCGTTTTCCAGTCAATGGTTTCCGGTCTGTATATGCCTTTTGAGTGAGACTTTTCAATAACTTTTAATGCACCATTTTCAGAATTTGTTTCATCAAGATGAATTCGTATTGTAAAAATATTCTGCAAAATTTCGAGTGGAGGCTGTACAGCATATTGATTCTGTTTTGTAGTCCATGGACCAAAATTTTCCATTTCTGTTTTCTTATCGACAGAAATAGTCAGATCCTGATGATAGGCTACATACCAGTTTGAAGACTCAGGCTTGTCAAAATAAATACTTTTTACAACAAAATAGTCTGAACCAAATATTGTATGGATTATATAATTTAATCTTTCATTGAAAATTAAATCACGAGTCTCCGGAACTTCCTTCAGGAATTGCCTGATTGCAAATAAATCTTTTGATTTCCTGAAAGTATCTTTAGAATTGTCGGCTTGTTCTATCTGTCCAAGAATAGACTGTACCTCTTCATCTGTATAAACCTGATCGATAGTTGTAAAACCTGATTCCTGAATTTTATTTTTATATTGTTGGGTATCGTATAGCTGCATCTTCTTTATAGACTTATAAATACTATTATGAGCTAAAATAAGGAAAAATGCTTCTCCTTGCTTAACTTAATTTCTGCTTAGGCCACTTCCACGCATATAAACTGATCAGAATCGTAATAGCGCTTTCCGTTAATGCCAGGAATACATAAAACGCTCTCCACGAATCCAAAGAAGTAATAGCAATGAGCAGCATAATCAAGGTAAAAAGTATTCCAAAAATAAGATTGAGCAATCTGTTGAGTTTTGGCTTCAGAATAACAGATAATCCAACCATAACAGCCGGAATAGCTAATAATAGACTGGCTCCGAATAATTTTTGAGGATCATCGAGAAGGTTATGCCCATCAATAAACCCTTTAACTTTTCCGGGAATATAGAGTTCAAAATAATCTCCATATAAATAACATAATGTAACAGAAGCCCATAATGCAGCCAGTTTAATCTTTACATCAATCTTCGAGTCTTCCAAATTGGTTTTGTGAGGTGTGTGGATATTCATACTAAGCTTTTTTAATAAGACAGCTATAGGTTTATTTAGTTACAGT
Organism: Elizabethkingia occulta; assembly: GCF_002023715.1. Classification (GTDB taxonomy): domain Bacteria; phylum Bacteroidota; class Bacteroidia; order Flavobacteriales; family Weeksellaceae; genus Elizabethkingia; species Elizabethkingia occulta. The sequence continues at coordinate 375,328 of NZ_MAHX01000005.1, read as the reverse complement.
TATACCACAAAAAAGCCAGTACAAAAGCACTGGCAGTATTATAAATAAGATGTTATATTATTCGAAAAAGGCTTTAGGATAGACAACCGTTCCTTCAACTCCTTCTAAAGCGCCTTTAATAAGTTCTATAGCCATACAGTTTTCATCGGGAACCTCAAACGGTAATTGAATTCCATATTTTTTGGCTATTTCATAACCGAATCGGGGATAGTAATTCTCGTGACCTAATAAAATAACAGAGCCAAAACCTAATTCCTTAGCTTTTTTATGAGCGGTTTCTATTAGTTTTCCGCCAATACCTTTACCCTGATATTCCGGAAGTACCGAGACCGGAGCTAATGCCAGGGAATCAAATTCTTCGTTTTTGTTATTTATGACTTTAATTCTGGTGAGTGAAATATGTCCTGCAATATTTTGATTTATCTCCGCAACAATAGAAAGTTCCGGAATAAAGGCTTCGGAGTTTCTGAGTCTTTCAACTAAGTATTGCTCGCTGTGATCACTCATTTCTTCTTTTTCAAATGCTCTTTGAATTAAGTTGAATACAGCTGCATAGTCGTCTTTATTTTCTTGTCTAAAAAGGATATTCATTTTGATCTTTTTAAATTTCATTTGCCGTTCAACATTAAATTAAAATTAACGGGCCAAATGTCTGTTAGTATATAATAGATGGAAATCTTCAGGCTGGGAAGCCTGAATAAACAGAAATTGCCATAACCCCGACAGAAATATCAGAGGTTATGTATTATGCGGATATCTTCTTAGTGCTAGACATGCTACAAAGGTAATTATTTTCTTTGTGAAGAATTAAATGTTGCCTAAATTTGATAGGCTTAAATATTTTGTCAGGATTTATGTAATTGTATTTTTTGGATAAATAAATTTATAATAAGAAGATTTAGCAAATATTTAAACTATAAAATCCAATAAAAGCCTTAACTTTTCACCAAAATTAATAGTGTTAATGAAGACCAATGAACAAGTAGAAAAATTCAGACAAATTGTAAAAAACAAATTTCAGATCTATAATAGCCTTTTCATGAGCCTTCCATACGATAAAATGACCAATATCGGAATGCTCTTGCCTTTTCTCCATGAAGAGAGTAAAGAGGGCTATGAAAATGGAAAATCTCCGATGGAGGTGATGAAACATTTCTTCGACAGTCATACAGACCTGAAAACAGAAGAGGAACGAATAGATCTTCTGTTCCGTATTATTCAGTATGTAGAAAGACAGGTAGTATTATTCGACAGTATCGAGGATTCAGCATTTTCTACACTAAATGCCAATACAGATCCAGGGACAGTCCGTAATTTGTATGAAGTTGCATCCCAACAGGGAAAACTGCAAATTATTAAAGAGAAAATGGAACAATTCGGTGTTAAGGTTGTATTTACAGCACACCCGACACAGTTTTATTCCAATTCCGTGCAATCTATTCTCCATGATCTGAATCAGGCTATAAAGTCCGATTCAGTTACCAATATAGATATGCTCCTGCAGCAGCTGGGGATGACGTCATTTATCAATCAGGAAAAGCCAACCCCATATGACGAGGCTCAGAGTATTATTTATTATCTGCGCTACGTTTATTATGATACTCTGGGAGAATTGTATCGGGATACCAAACGTATTTTTGATGATGCTAATATAAATCCGCATTTATTCCAATTAGGCTTTTGGCCGGGAGGAGACAGAGACGGTAACCCTTTTGTAACTGCAGAAATTACTCAGCGAGTATCTTCCGAGTTGAGACTGGCTATTCTTAAATGCTATTATGAGCACCTTAAAAAGCTCCGAAAAAGACTTACTTTCCCTAAGGTCACCGAAATGCTGAGACAAATTAGTGAAAGAGTATATCAGAATATTTTTGAGAATAAATATGATCTTACTGCTGAAGAGTTCAAAAAAGCTTTAGAGGATATCCGTTATGAAGTTAAAGAGAATAACAACGGATTGTTTATTAATAAAATCGACGATCTGATAGGCCGTATAGATCTATTTGGAATCTATTTCGCTTCGCTGGATATTCGCCAGAACAGTAAGATCCATTACAAAACACTGGAACAGATTTTTGAAAAAGAGTTTGGTAAAGATTACCATGCATTGAATGAAGACGAAAAATTGAATCTGCTTCTCAACACTTCTTTACAGATTGATCCTGAAAATTATAGTGATGATATAGTAAAGGATACATTAAAAAATATCTATCAGGTAAAAGATATTCAGAAACTAAATGGAGAGCAAAGTATTCACCGTTATATTATTTCGGACAGTTCCTCTATTTATGATGTTCTGAATGTTTATGCCCTATTTAAATATTGTGGTTATGCCGATAAGGATATAAAGATAGATATTGTTCCATTGTTCGAAACCATAGAAGGCTTTGAAAACGCTGAGGCAACGATGAACAAGCTTTATAACCTTACTCAGTATAAAGAACATCTGAATCGCCGTAGTGAGAGACAATTCATCATGCTTGGATTTTCAGACGGAACAAAAGACGCTGGGTATATAAAAGCAAACTGGGATATTTATACTACCAAAGAAGTACTGTCAAGGGTTTCAGATGAAAACGATATCAAAGTAATATTCTTTGATGGTAGAGGTGGACCACCTGCACGTGGTGGTGGTAAAACACACCAGTTTTATGCGGCACAAGGAAAAAGTATTGCCAATCACCAGATAGAATTGACAATTCAGGGGCAAACAATTACCAGTGTCTTTGGAACGAAAGACCAGGCAACTTTCAACTTTGAGCAGTTGCTTACAGCAGGATTAGAAAACGAAATTTTCCCTCAGGACAAAATAAATCTGAAAGATTGGGAAAGAGCTTTGCTAAATGAGCTTGCCGGAATTAGCTACCAGAAATATAAAGCACTGAAGAACCATCCTCTTTTTGTACCTTATCTGGAAGAGGTTAGTACACTGAAATATTATGGACGTACCAATATCGGAAGCCGTCCTAGTAAGAGAAATGATGGACAACTGGTATTCGAAGATCTAAGAGCAATTCCGTTTGTAGGATCATGGAGCTTGTTGAAGCAAAATGTACCCGGATACTTCGGAGTAGGTACGGCCTTGCAAAAAATAAAAGAAGAGGGCAGGCTGGAAGATCTGAAAAAACTATACCGAGAATCTATGTTCTTTAAGACACTTATTCAGAATAGTATGATGTCTATGAGCAAGACTTACTTTCCGCTGACCTATTATCTGCGTAATGACAAAGTGTTTGGCGAATTCTGGCAGATTCTGCACAATGAGTACCTGCTGACTCATGAAATGTTATTGGAAATTGCAGATTACAAAGCTCTGATGGAAGAAGAACCATTGTCTAAGAGCTCCATTAAAATGAGAGAAAATATTGTTTTGCCATTGCTAACCATTCAGCAATATGCTTTACAAAAGATTAAAGAAGAGAATCCACATAAAGAAACCTATGAAAAGATTGTTACAAGAGCATTGTTTGGAAACATTAATGCAAGCCGTAATTCAGCATAGATCTTCATAAAATAACAATAATAGGCTTACTTCGGTGAGCCTATTTTAGATATATTGTAAAAAAGTATAAAATACAATAGTTTTTGCAGATAAATGAAAGTTCTAGATTAAATAAACATACCCCTCATTACAAGGGGTATCTACTAATGAATTAGTATGAATTGAATGTAAGTTTAAAATGTAGTAAGGTCGAACTGAGCTTCCTTACCGCCAAGACGGCTAAGGTTTTTAATATTGCTTCGTTTCAGCTTATTATTCAGACCTTCGATAGGCTCGATAATATTATTAATCATAATGTACTTGTCCCTAGATCCCAGTTTAAAATAATTAAAATTGGTTACAAGATATTTCTCACCATTGATGTTTAAAATAAGATGGTCATTGCCTTGTTTAGCAGAATTAACAATTTCATCTGCTTTTCTGTTTTCTTTTATCTGCTCCATACCAGCTTTTGCATAGGTATAAGTCAGATTTCTGCCTAGTATTTTAGAGAAAGATTCACCATTTGTATTGTTTTTTTTCATTCCAAAGCAGAAGCTCCCTGAAGGATTTTCCAAATTACTCCAATGGTCATTTTGCGTAAAACTTTGGTATCCGCTTTTTTCGAGTTTTATTTTGAAAACAACTTCTCCTGTTTTATTTACAGCAAATTTTACTTTGAAGTATCCATTGGTATCGGTCTCTCCGATTTTTTTATTGTTGTTATCAAGAATTGTTACTTTTCCCAATGGAGATAGACTTTGAGAATCAACAACAATTCCGGCAAGCTCCATATCTCTGTATTGGACAGTTCTTTCGGCAGCATAAATTTTAAAAGCGAATAATGTTGCCAAAATACTGATGAGAATATAGATTAATTTGTTCATAGCAGAATATATTTTTAATTTAGTTTTAGAACGTTGCAGGTGGTGCTGTATCGTTGTTTAGTTTTTTCTGAATTTCATTTTTCCTTCCCTTTGCAAAGTCATAGCCAATACCTAGAATAAACATGGATTTGTTATTGAAGATTTGCGTGTGCCCGGTATAGCTTACAAGGCTCTCTGGTAAAGTTTTAGATTTGTATTCCGAAGGCATTCCCCACCAATACATTCCGGTACTGAAGCTCCAGTTATTATGTTTATAATTAACAAAAATATGGTTGGCATTCTCATTGGTATTCAAAAATGCACCGCTCAGTGTGTAATATGGAATAGTATATTGATACTGAATATTGAAAGACTTATATTCTGAAGAAATTACAAAAGAGTTTCCTATGTAATTATTTTTAAGAACAGCTCCGGAACCAGTCTTAAATAGTTCAGATGCCGGAGCAAAAACAACTTTTACTACGAGTAAATTATTCCCAAAAGGCTTTACCGAACCAGTTAATTGCATTCCGTATTGCTGAGAATATTGTGCATTTTCATAGGTTAGATTATAGCCTCCAAAGGCTGGATCTGCAATATACATTTGGTTAATAGCGCGATCTCTATGCCAAAAAAACAGATTTGCATTGATATCGAAATACTTATTATTCACAGAATAAATAAGATTGTTCCCCCATGAGCGTTGTGTTTTCAGATAAGGATTTCCACTTCTTATAATGTTTGGGACCACTTGTACTACATTGCTGCTTAAGGCAGAACTCGAAGGACTCCTGGGAACATAGCTACTTGTAAATCTTAAGCTCTGATTTTTTGTTAACTGATAGCCCAGAATTAATTTTGGAGTAATGGTCCATTCATCATTTGTTATTTCAGCGCTCTGGTTATGAATATTCGTTAAGCCAAGCCCAAGCCTGTACATTAATTTATTTTTCTTCCCTGAAAATTCAGTATAAAAATATTGTTCCAGGTAATTTACTTCATAATAAGAGGAACCTTGCAGATTTTGCAAATCATTGGATATTGCATTATTGGAAATTCTGTAACCAGAACTTAGCTTTCCGAAACTGAAATCGTGTGAATGCGCTACTTCTCCAACAAGGCTGGTTTGCTTTGCTTTAAGGTTCATGTCATTGTCAAATACACTCTGATTGTTTGCCAAAATCCATTCTTTCGCTAATTCAGCAGAATTAGTAGTGTATTTAGAACCAACGAAATTAAAGCTTAACTCATCCTTTTTACCCAGATTCTTGGAGAAATATAAGTCTATAGTCGGCTTGTTATAATCTGAAGAGGTATTTCTTAAAGTTCCATGTTGTTCAGTTGATGTATCTTTTGTAAAAGCATTAAGCCCGTTAGCTTTTGAGAAGCTTGTTAAAAGATCAAGATTTAGTTTTGCCTGAAAAGTATAATTTCCAGTTAAAACGTTGTTATAGCGCAGGGTAATTCCCTGAGAGGTATAACCAAAATGATCCTTTCTGTTTTCTTCTGAGCTATAATGACTACCATTTAGCTTATAATCGTATGTATTTCTAAACTGTCGGTTATCATAATCTCTTAGGTTAAAGGTATAATCCATTCCCAGATTGTTTCGCCCTTTGGTATAATTGGCATATGCCGATCCATTCACGAATCCTGTGGTAAGAGCTGAGCTTGCTTCCAAGCCAAATACATAACCTGTTTCCGGATTTCTGGTAAGGATATTAACTACGGTATCAGCACGCAAAGCCCATCTTGTTGGTGGATTGTCATAATACTCTACTTTTATTATATCTTCTGGCTTTATCGTACGTACCTGCATCTCAGTAGCCTCGATTCCGTTAATCAATAATAATATTTTACCACCTTTTATGCTTGCAACAGAATTTGAAATAGGATCGAATTGAAGTTCGGGAAGTGTTTTTAAAAGGTCATTTGCATAACGGGCTCGTTTTAGAGCTTCTTCACTAAACGTATATACAGCTTTATCTACAAATTGTTTTTTGCGTTGTGACTTAAGGATTACCTCCTGTATTTCTTTACTCTGTTGTAGAGTATCTTTTGCGGTTTTCGTTTCCTGCGCCGTAATCAGTAATCCGGTTAATGCCGCAGCTAGTGTAATTAGTTTTTTCATATCAGTTATTTACCTAACATTTTAGGTATACAATTTTATCACTAAAATATTAGTTATGCAAATTTTCCAATTATATTTTAAAAATGTAAAATCCAATGTTTGATAATTATTTTTTCTTACCTGTATTAATGTTAAAAGGGTACCAAAAAATAAATGACATTATTATTTACTGTTAATCAGTGAATTGTGTTTTAGAGTTGAGTCGAAGAGTGTTCGTTTTCGTACAGTGATTGTCCATTTCTGAACAGATTAAGCAAAGAGATAAAAGTCTGTAAAGCTTTCCTGGTAATAGTTGTGGTGAATGAATGATATAACTCATTTTTATAACAGGTTCTGAAAATAAAATAATAAATTTGTACGATAATAGTCTTACATGAAAAAAATACAGATGGTTGACCTGCAAGGTCAATATCAAAAAATAAAAAACGAAGCAGATGCAGCAGTGTTAAAGGTAATGGAGTCAGCAGCCTTTATCAACGGACCAGAAGTAAAAGAATTCACGACAGAACTACAAAACTACCTTGACGTAAAACACGTTATTCCTTGTGCCAACGGTACCGATGCTTTGCAAATCGCATTAATGGCATTAGACCTTCAGGAAGGAGACGAAGTAATAACAGCAGATTTCACCTTTGCCGCTACGGTAGAGGTGATTCATTTATTAAAGCTAAAGTCAGTTTTGGTGGATGTAGATTATAATACATTTACAATAGATATTGAGAAGCTAAAAGCTGCAATCACGCCAAAAACTAAAGCTATTATTCCTGTTCACATATTTGGGCAATGTTCCAATATGGAGGAAATACTAAAAGTAGCTAAAGAGCACAATCTTTACGTAATAGAAGACAACGCACAAGCTATTGGTGCGGATTATATATTCTCAGACGGAACTAAAAAGAAATCCGGAACGATGGGGACTTTAGGAACTACATCTTTCTTCCCGTCTAAAAATCTTGGGTGTTACGGAGACGGTGGTGCTATATTTACTAATGATGATGAATTGGAGTACAAAATCCGCGGTATTGTAAACCATGGAATGTACCGCAGATATTATCATGATGAGGTAGGAGTTAATTCCCGTTTAGACAGTGTGCAGGCAGCCGTTCTTAGAATAAAACTAAGACTTCTTGATGAATATGCAAAAGCAAGAAACGAAGCTGCTGCTTATTATGATAATGCATTCGCAAATCACCCGGACATCTTAGTTCCGGAAAGAGCAACAGACTCTACACACGTTTTCCATCAGTATACATTAAGAATACTAAACGGTAGGAGAAACGAACTTCAGGAGTTTTTAACTTCAAAGGAAATTCCTGCCATGATCTATTATCCGGTAGCTTTAAGAAAGCAAAAAGCTTACTTCCAGGATAGCAATGATGCAGATTTTGTAAATACTGATAAGTTATTAGATCAGGTAATTTCTTTACCAATGCATACAGAATTAGATGAAGAGCAGTTGAAGTATATTACCGATGCTGTTTTAGAATTCATGAAATAAAAACCAAAACTATAACTATGGCAATATTAGTAACAGGAGGACTGGGGTATATAGGTTCGCATACAGTAGTAGAGCTTATCCAGAATAACTTTGATGTTGTAATTATCGATGATCTTTCCAATACCGAAAAAAGAGTTCTGGATGGTATTGAGAAGATCACAGGAGTAAGACCAACATTTTATCCTTTTGATTTAAAAAGAAGAGAGCTATTGACTCAGGTTTTAGAAGCTCATAAAATTGAAGGATGTATTCATTTTGCAGCTTATAAAGCAGTAGGTGAAAGTCAGGAAAAACCAGTTGATTACTATGAGAATAATCTTTTTTCTCTGATCAATATTCTTCAGGAATTTAAAGAGAAAAATATTTCTAATTTTATTTTCAGTTCATCATGTACCGTTTACGGACAAGCAGATGAAATGCCAATTAATGAAGAAACAGAGCTTAAATTACCTGAATCTTCTTATGGGAAAACCAAGCAAATGGGAGAGGAGATTATCAAAGATTTTGCTATTGCTCATCATAAGAAAGTAAGTTTATTAAGATATTTCAACCCTATTGGTGCTCATCCAAGTGCCTTAATCGGAGAGTTGCCTCTTGGTGTTCCCAACAACCTTATTCCTTATGTTAGTCAGACAGCAGCAGGTGTCCGAGAGTATTTAAGCATTTTCGGAAACGATTATCCAACACCAGACGGAACAGCTGTTCGTGATTATATCTATGTCGTGGACTTGGCAAAAGCACACGTAGCCTCTCTTAAAAAACTAATCGCTGCAGATACCGATACTGTTGTAGATATCTATAATCTTGGAACAGGTAAGGGGTCATCTGTATTAGAAGTTGTAAAAAGCTTTGAAACGGCAAATGATGTTGAAGTAAAATATGAGTTTAAACCACGTCGTGATGGTGATATCACAATAGCTTATGCAAATGCTTCAAAAGCAGAAAAAGAGCTAGGCTGGAAGGCTGATACAAGTCTTACTGAAGCTCTGAAAACAACATGGCAGTGGCAAAAACATTTGGAAAGCAGAGATTAATAATAAAACAATTTTTGAATCCGTTCACAGAAATATAATCAGACTTCATAATCTTATGCAGAAAATAAAGAAGTTTTTTAGTATTTTTGTGCTCTCGATTCAATAATCATAAAACCTTAATGGTTATTTGTGATTATTAAATAAATAACAATAGTTACACATGAAAGAATTTTCTAAAGAAGTCTACCTGAAATGGTACGAGGATATGACGATGTGGAGACGCTTCGAAGATAAGTGTCGTTCTCTTTATTTGAAGCAGAAAATCAGAGGTTTCTTACACCTTTACAACGGTCAGGAGGCAATCCCTGCAGGTTTTACACATGCAATGGATTTAACCAAAGACAGTATGATTACTGCTTACAGATGTCATATCCATCCAATGGCAATGGGGGTTGATCCTAAAAGAATTATGGCAGAATTATGTGGTAAAGTTACCGGTACTTCACATGGTATGGGTGGTTCTATGCACATTTTTAGCAAAGAGCACCGTTTCTACGGAGGTCACGGTATTGTAGGTGGTCAGATTCCATTAGGAGCAGGTATTGCTTTTGGTGATAAATATTTCAAAACTGGTGGTGTAAACATCTGTTTCTTCGGAGACGGTGCTGCACGTCAGGGATCTCTTCACGAGACTTTTAACATGGCAATGAACTGGAAACTTCCGGTAGTATTTGTTGTGGAGAACAACCAGTATGCAATGGGTACTTCTGTAAAAAGAACTTCAAACCATGAAGATATCTACAAATTAGGCTTAGGGTACGAAATGCCTTGTATGCCTGTAGATGCAATGGATCCTGAAAAAGTTGCTGAAGCGGCTTTCGAAGCTATTGAAAGAGCAAGAAGAGGAGAAGGACCAACATTCCTGGAAGCCAGAACTTACCGTTACAGAGGTCACTCTATGTCGGATGCTGAGCCATACAGAACTAAAGAAGAAGTTGGGATGATGAAGAATGAAGACCCTATCGAGTTAGTGAAAAGCAGAATTCTTGAAAACAACTGGGCTACTGAAACTGAATTAGAAGCTATCGACGAAAAATCTAAAGAATTTGTTGAAGAGTGTGTAGAATTCATGGAAAATTCTGCATATCCGGATGTATCACAAGTATATGACTTTGTTTATTCAGAACCAGATTATCCGTTCATTGACAAACTAGAAAACTAATAACGATATTAATTTAGAATTTGAGTATAAAGTATTTTTAATCTCAATTCTCAAATTTCAAATTTTTAAATAAAGAAAATTATGGCAGAAGTAATCACAATGCCGCGCCTTTCGGATACTATGACGGAAGGTAAGGTTTCAAAATGGCATAAAAATGTAGGTGATACGGTTAAAGAAGGAGATCTTCTTGCTGAAATCGAAACTGATAAAGCGGTACAGGATTTTGAATCCGAAATCAACGGAACATTACTTTATCAAGGTGTTGCGGAAGGCGGACAAGCTCCTGTAGATACTGTTCTATGTATTATTGGTAAAGAAGGCGAAGATATTTCAGCTTTAATCGGAGGTGCACCTGCAAAAGAAGAAGCTCCTGCACAGGCAGCAGCAGAACCTGCAGCAACTGAATCTACTGCTTCAGCAGAAGTACCTGCTGGTGTAGAAATTATCACAATGCCTCGTCTTTCTGATACAATGACAGAAGGAAAAGTTGCTAAATGGCACAAGAATGTTGGTGATGCAGTAAAAGAAGGAGATATCTTGGCAGAAATTGAAACTGATAAAGCGGTACAGGATTTTGAATCTGAATTCAACGGAACATTACTATATCAAGGAGTAGCTGAATCTGGTGCAGCGTTAGTTGACACTGTTTTAGCAATTATTGGCCCTGCAGGAACAGATGTTTCAGGATTAACTTCAGGAAAACCTGCAGCTAAATCTGATGCGGCTCCGGTAACATCTGAAAAGCCAGTTGCAACTCAACCAAAAGAAGAAGTTGTAGCGACTTCATCTACAGGTGACAGAGTAGCCATTTCTCCATTAGCACGTAAAATTGCTTCAGATAAAGGAATCGACATCTCAAGTGTAAAAGGCTCAGGTGATGGTGGTAGAATCGTGAAGAAAGATATTGAAAACTATCAGCCTTCTGCACAGGCTGCTACATCAACTGCAACAGTGGCTCCGGCTAAGGCTGTAGTAAACTTTGTAGCTGGTGAAGATACTGAAACTCCAAACTCTCAGGTTCGTAACGTGATTGCGAAAAGACTTTCTGAAAGTAAATTCACGGCTCCTCACTACTACCTGATGGTGGAAATCAACATGGATAAAGCTATTGCGGCAAGAAAAGAAATCAACAGCTTGCCAGATACTAAGGTATCTTTCAACGACATGATTATTAAGGCTACTGCAATTGCTTTAAGAAAACATCCACAAGTAAACAGCTCATGGGCAGGTGATAAGATCATCCACCGTGGAAACATCAATATTGGTGTTGCTGTAGCGATTCCGGACGGATTAGTAGTTCCTGTATTGAAGAATACAGACCATATGTCTTACTCTGAAATTTCGGCTTCAGTAAAAGATATGGCAGCAAGAGCTAAAAACAAAGGTCTTAAAGCGAATGAAATGGAAGGAAGTACTTTCTCTATTTCTAACCTTGGAATGTTTGGTATCGAAACATTTACAAGTATTATCAATCAGCCAAATGCTGCTATTCTTTCAGTAGGCGCTATCATCGAGAAGCCTGTTGTAAAAGATGGTCAGATTGTAGTTGGTAATACGATGAAGCTTTCATTAGCTTGTGACCACAGAGTGGTTGATGGTGCTACAGGGGCTCAGTTCTTACAAACTTTAAGAACTTACCTTGAGAATCCATTAAGCTTATTGGTATAAAAGTTCAACAAAATAATAGAAAAAAGCCTTCTTCTTCATTGAGGAGGGCTTTTTTCGTATACATTGGCAATATTTTTATACATATAATGCCTTAAATACAATTATGCTTGTTAAATTTGTAAGATTCTTATTAACCAGGAAAATTTAAATATTATGAAGAGAAAATTCTGGGGTATTAAACCTACTGCCGGAGTATTATTCGCATTTGCTTCCTCAATATTTCTGACAAACTATGTACAGGCACAACAGACCGTTGCTGCTAAAACAGAGAATGTTGCCCAGCAACAACTGAGAATAGTAGATGCTAAAAAAATTAATGCGACAACCATCGAGATTACATTCTCGAACCAACAAAAAGCTTTACTGGATTTCTACGGAGACAATATCTTCCGATTATTCCAGGACAACAGTGGAAAAGGAATGCGTGATCCGGAGGCAAAGCCTGAGGCTAAAATATTAGTCAGCAATCCAAGAAAAGCTGTAACCAAGCTTAATATTGCTCAGGATAATAACCAACTGAGTATTACAACAGACAAAGTACAGGTAGTTTTCGATAAGAATACTTCTCTTTTTAAGCTTATCAATCTGCAGACAAAAGCCGTGGTTGTTGAAGAAGCAGAACCATTAAGCTTTGAGAAAAACAAAACAAGTCTTACGCTAAAGGAAAATCCACAGGAATATTTCTATGGCGGTGGTGTTCAGAACGGACGTTTTTCTCATAAAGGAAAAGCTATTGCTATTGAAAATCAGAACAGCTGGACAGACGGCGGTGTAGCTTCACCAACACCTTTCTATTGGTCGTCTAAAGGCTACGGAATGATGTGGTATACCTTCAAAAAAGGGAAATACGATTTCGGAGCAAAAGAGAAAGGGAAAGTTTTTCTGTCTCATGAAGATAATTATCTGGACTTATTCCTTATGGTAAACGATGGTCCGGTTGCTTTGCTTAACGATTTCTACCAGCTTACGGGTAATCCGGTTTTATTACCAAAATTTGGCTTCTATGAAGGACACCTTAATGCATATAACAGAGATTACTGGAAAGAGGACGAAAAGGGAATTCTTTTCGAAGATGGAAAACGTTATAAAGAAAGCCAGAAAGAAAATGGCGGTATCAAAGAATCTTTGAACGGTGAAAAAAACAATTATCAGTTCTCTGCACGCGCTGTTGTGGACCGATACAAAAATAACGATATGCCATTAGGATGGGTATTACCGAATGATGGCTATGGTGCAGGTTACGGACAAACAGAAACTCTGGATGGTAACATTAAGAACCTGAAAGATTTTGGAGATTATGCCCGTAAAAATGGTGTTGAAATAGGTCTGTGGACGCAATCCGATCTTCATCCGAAAGAAGGAATAAGTGCATTGTTACAAAGGGATATTATTAAAGAAGTAAGAGATGCCGGAGTACGTGTTCTGAAGACGGATGTAGCATGGGTAGGAGATGGTTACTCATTTGGATTGAATGGTGTTTCAGACGTGGGTAATATTATGCCTAAATATGGTAATGATGCCAGACCATTTATTATATCATTAGATGGTTGGGCAGGAACCCAGCGCTATGCAGGAATCTGGTCCGGAGATCAGACTGGTGGTGTTTGGGAATATATCCGTTTCCATATTCCGACTTATATAGGATCCGGATTGTCCGGACAACCGAATATTACATCTGATATGGATGGTATTTTCGGAGGCAAGAAGCCTATTATTAATACCAGAGATTTCCAATGGAAAGCATTCACACCAATGCAGCTGAATATGGATGGTTGGGGTTCTAATGAGAAGTATCCGCATGCTTTAGGAGAAACAGCAACTTCCATTAACCGTAATTATCTGAAACTAAAGTCAGAGCTTCTTCCATATTCTTATAGTATTGCAAAAGAAGCTGTAAATGGCTTACCAATGATCAGAGCAATGTTTCTGGAAGAGCAAAATGCATATACTCAGGGGAAAATGACGCAGTACCAGTTTATGTATGGACCAGCATTCCTCGTTGCTCCTATTTACCAGGAAACCAAAACCGACGATAAAGGAAATGATATACGTAACGGAATTTACCTGCCAAAAGGACAATGGGTAGATTACCTTACCGGAGAACAATATGAAGGTGGGCAAATCATTAATAGCATTAATAGCCCGATTTGGAAGCTTCCTGTGTTTGTAAAACGTGGAGCAATCATTCCGTTGGCTAACCCGAATAATAATGTATCAGAAATCAATAAAAATCTTCGTATTTACGAAATATATCCTTTGGGTAAAACTTCATTTACAGAATATGATGACGATGGAATATCCGAGCAGTACAAAGCTGGCAAAGGATCATCAACAATTATTGAATCTAATCTGGTTAAAGATAAAGCTGTTGTAACCGTATTTCCTGCAAAAGGAAATTTTGACGGACAGACGAAAGATAAAGCTACTGAATTTAGAATCAGTGCTACTGCAAAACCCGGAAATATTATAGCTAAAGTTGGTAATAAAAAAGTGAAACTTAAAGAAGTTACTTCACTAGCAGAGTTTGAAGCCCAGGAAAATGTATACTATTACAACGAAAAGCCTAACTTCAACAGATTCTCAACCAAAGGAACTGAATTCGAGAAAGTTCAGATTATAAAAAATCCCCAGGTTTGGGTAAAAACGGCTAAAGCAGATATTACAAGTCAGAAAGTATCTTTAGAGCTTGAAGGCTATGAATTTGAGCCTAAAAATCATTTAAAAATAACATCTGGTGTACTTACAGCTCCAAAGAATGTACAGATTACAGACAAAAACCTGGAAGCTTACACTGTAAAACCTACATGGGATAAAGTTCCAAATGCAGATTACTACGAAATAGATTTCAATGGACTGAAATATTCTACAATAAAAGACACTGAACTTCTGTTCGAAGGTCTGACAGCGGAAACGGATTATACATTCAAAGTAAGAGCGGTAAATAAAGACGGAGCTTCTGAGTGGACTTCGTTTACAGTCAAAACTAAATCTAATCCTTTAGAATTTGCTATTAAAGGAATATCCGGAACCGCTTCTGTAGATGCACAGGAAGGCTTTGAAGTTTATAAATTATTCGATGAGGAAGAAGGAAATATGTGGCATACAAAATATAGAGTGAAAGCTGTTCCTTTCGATCTTTTAGTAGATCTTAAATCGATTAACCAGCTGGATAAATTCCAGTTATTACCACGTAACGACGGTAGAAACGGGCTGATTAAGAAAGGTAAAGTTTCTTACAGTATGGATAAACAATTCTGGACAGATGCCGGAACTTTTGAATGGAAAGATGATTTCGATCCTAAAGAATTTAGCTTTACATCTCATCCGACGGCAAGATATGTGAAGATTTCTGTGGAACAAGCTGTAGGTGATTATGGAACAGGCCGTGAGCTATATGTATTCAAAGTACCGGGAACAGAAAGCTATTTACCGGGAGATATTAACAACGATAAACTAATTGACCGAAATGACCTTACTTCTTATACCAACTATACCGGATTGAGAAAAGGAGATGCAGATTTCGAAGGTTATGTAAGCAATGGTGATGTTAATAAGAATAACCTTATTGATGCTTACGATATATCTGTTGTTGCAACACAATTAGATGGTGGTGTAGATGAAGCAAAGATTGAAAAGGTAGCCGGGAAATTAGAAATAACAGCACCTAAGCAGAATTATGGCAAAGACGAAATTATTGAAGTGACTGTAAAAGGAACTAATCTGAAATCTGTAAATGCACTAAGTTTTGCATTGCCTTATAATGCCCAGGATTATGAATTCGTAGGAATCCAGACGCTGGATACCAAGAAAATGGAGAACCTTACAAATGACAGATTGCATTCCAACAGAGAGAAGGTGTTGTATCCTACGTTTGTTAATCTAGGAAAGCAGGAAGCTCTTAATGGCAGCAATAATCTGTTTATAATTAAATTTAAAGCGAAAAAGAATCTGAAATTTAATCTAAAGTCACAACAAGGAATCCTTGTAGACAAAGACCTGAACTCAGTAAACTTTTAAAGAGAACAGATAAATATTACCCATCTGGCCGGAATTTCTTCCGGCCATTTTTTTAACATGAAAATTTATAGATAACTATACAAATACATACTTTATAACTCATAACTAATTAGTATTTTTGACGAATGATGATTAAAGCGAAAAATATATATAAATCTTACGGCTCATTAGATGTATTAAAAGGAGTGGATATTGAGATTCCGGATGCAGAAATTGTCTCTATTGTAGGAGAGTCCGGTGCAGGAAAATCTACTTTGTTACAAATTCTTGGTACACTGGATTCGCCATCTAATACGTCCGCTAACGATACTGAAATATTATTGAATGGTAAATCTTTTCTGGAAATGTCAGACAAAGAACTATCCAGATTCCGTAACAGGAATATAGGTTTCGTATTCCAATTTCATCAACTTCTGCCTGAATTCACAGCATTGGAAAATGTACTCTTGCCGGTAAGAATTTCGGACAAACCAAATCCGAACGCTTTGGAAAAAGCACATGAACTTTTTGATGAACTGAAAATTGCTCACAGAATTCATCATAAGCCCAAAGAACTTTCAGGAGGAGAGGCACAACGTGTTGCTGTGGCAAGAGCATTAATTAATGATCCGAAAATCATCTTTGCAGATGAGCCTACAGGAAACCTGGATTCTAAAAATGCAGACAGCCTTCATCAGTTATTCTTTGACCTTAGAGATAAATACAATCAGACATTCGTTATTGTAACCCACAACCAAGGACTTGCCGAAAGTACTGACCGTAAATTAGTGATGAAGGATGGTCAGATTGTGGACGGATTCTAATAATGAAAAAATATATATTTCTTTCTCTGTTTGGAGTTCTTGCCATCGCTCTGGTATCGAATATCAGCTTTGGTCAATCCATAGTCAGGAGCAATAATCCAAACAATAAAACAGAAGAGATAAGAAAATTTGCTTCAGAAAATGGCTACAATGAAAAATTAGCGTTTTTTGTAGATTTCTCAATTACTTCAAATAAATACAGGTTTTTTGTTATTGATTTAAAGTCTGGAAAAATTCTGGAGAGAGGATTGGTGGCACATGGATCAGGATCAGAAAAAGGAAAGGTAGATGGAAAATTAGAGTTTAGTAATGTCTATGGTTCATACTGTTCTTCAATAGGTAAATATATTGTAAAAAATAGCTATAAAGGAGATTTTGGAAAAGCCTATAAACTTGTAGGTCTGGATAAAACAAATAGCAATGCTCTTAGTCGGGCTATTGTATTGCATAAATATTCAGCAGTTCCCGACAATGAAACTATAAATCCTATTGTACTTAGCTTGGGATGTCCGATGGTTTCACCTGCTTTTTTTAGTACTTTAGAGAAATATATAGATTCCGCAGAAAAGAGTATCGTTTTGTATATATACGATTAGGTCTATGAATAAAAAGCTACTGATTAAAGCTATAGAATGGAGTCTTGTAATATTTGTTTCGTTTTATATGGCAACATATGGTGCAGCAAAATATGTTCAGTTTGATACTATAAAAAACTACAACGGAAAGGTTTCCGAAATGTCCGGACATCAGATTATGTGGGCATTCTATGGTTATACAGTGGCTTATCCTTTAATTATAGGGTTCTTCGAAGTATTAGGAGCAACTTGTTTACTATTCTATAGGACAAGAATCTTTGGTGCTATTCTTTTATCAATTCTTCTTTTCAATATTATCCTTCAAGATTATTTCTACGAAATATTAGCGTTGGGTAGCGCTATATTTTTTCAGCTTTGTATTTTTATTATTCTTTATATAAACAAACAGCGTGTACTTGCTCTGGTAAAAAACATGTTCGCCGGAATACATACTGGAGTTAAATATTCCAATAAATATAAAATACTCATGTTAATCGCCATTGCTGTTATGGTTATTTTGCTCGTTCTGATGAAAAGCTTGCTTCATATATAAAATTAAGTCAATTATATTTTAATTATTTACTATTTAAATTAATTTTCATTTTTAAGTGTAGTATTTTAATTATATCTCTTGATGGATTAATTTTATTTCGTATCTTTAACAGCAACAGGATCTTAAGTATGAAAGTAAAATCCCTTGCTGAAGATGATCGGCCCCGTGAAAAATTTTTACTGAAAGGTAAAGAAGCTCTTTCGGATGCAGACTTACTGGCCATTATTATAGGGTCTGGTAATATAGGAGAGAGTGTAATAGACCTTGGAAGAAGAATATTACGATCTGTAAACAACAATTGGCATCAGCTGAGTTTGCTTACAGTTAAAGATCTGATGGAGTATAAAGGAATAGGAGAGGTAAAAGCAATAACTATTGCAGCTGCTCTGGAGATAGGAAGGAGAAAAGCCTTGCAGGAAGTTTCTAAAAATCCTGTAATAAGCAACAGTAAAGATGCTTTCAATATATTACATCCATATTTAGGAGATCTGCATCATGAAGAATTCTGGTGTTTGTTTCTCAACCATAGTAATATGATTATTCATAAAGAGAAACTTACCCACGGCGGTATCGATCAATCTATTGTAGATGCCAGAATATTGTTTAGTATTGCCTTGGATCATCTTGCAACAGCTATAGTTGTTGCGCACAATCATCCATCTGGAAATTTAAAACCAAGCCGGCAGGATATACAAATTACCGAAAGTCTTAAAAATGGCGGAGAGCTTTTGAATATAAAGCTTCTGGATCATCTAATTATTTCTCAGGAATCATTTTTTAGTTTCAGTGACGAGGGGATTCTCTAATTTAGCAGTCAAATTCAGTCAGAAAAATTAAGAGTTCTGCTCGATTAGTTAGGCCTTGTTTAACAGAGCTTTTAAACGTCTCTAAAATTAAATTAATTCAAAATTTAAAATTTAAAACCATTTATTTCAAATAATTTGTAATTTTGCACCCTGTTTTCGTATTTGGAATTGTTAATTTCATATTACGGAGCAATTGTAAAACTTAAAATATAAACAATTATATGAACCCTAAATTCAAAGCCCATCCTTGGCATGGTATCAGTGTTGGAGAGAAAGCTCCGGAAATTGTAAATGTTTTCGTAGAGATCGTACCTTCTGATACTATTAAATATGAAGTAGATAAAGAAACTGGTTACCTGAAAGTAGACAGACCACAAAAGTTTTCTAATATCATCCCTGCTTTATATGGTTTCGTTCCACAGACTTACTGTGAGGATGCTGTAAAGGATTTGGCTGTAGCTAATGGTTCGGTAGACGTTAAAGAAGGAGATCATGATCCATTGGATATTTGTGTTCTAAGCAGCCACAACATCAATGGTGGAGGAATGATTTTAGAAGCTATTCCAATCGGTGGCTTTAAAATGATTGATAAAGGAGAGGCTGATGACAAAATCATCGCTGTATTAGTAGATGACCAAGTTTATGGTCACATGAGAGATATCTCCGACCTTCCGGTAGCTGAAGTTAACCGTTTGAAGCATTATTTCCTTTCGTATAAAAACTTACCAACTGAGCCAGCTGTAGTAAGAATCGATGACGTATATGGGGCTGAGCACGCAAAAAAAGTTATAGAAGCATCTATAAAAGATTATAACCAACATTACGGAGAATAATCTTAAGATAATAAAAAAGATAAAAGCGCTTCTATTTACTTAGAGGCGCTTTTTTTTGTTTAACAGTATAAAATAATATTAACAAAGGAAAAATTAGAATCAAAGAATTCTGAAAAACTTTTGATTTCGTCTAGCTTTTTTTTATTTTTGAGGTATGGAAAACTTTATAGTATCTGCACGTAAATATCGCCCATTAGAATTTGATACCGTTGTTGGGCAATCCCACATTACAGATACTCTGGAGCATGCTATAGATAACAATCAGTTAGCACAGGCACTTCTTTTCTGCGGGCCGCGTGGTGTAGGTAAAACTACATGTGCACGTATCCTTGCCAGAAAAATTAATGAAAAATCAGGAGCTTCGGATGACACAGGATTTGCATTTAATATTTATGAATTAGATGCGGCATCAAATAATTCTGTAGACGATATCCGGGAACTGATTGATCAGGTTCGTTTTGCTCCTCAGGTTGGAAAATATAAAGTATATATTATCGACGAGGTGCACATGCTGTCTACTGCAGCATTCAATGCTTTTCTTAAAACATTGGAAGAACCGCCTGCGCATGCTATTTTTATCTTGGCAACTACTGAAAAGCATAAGATAATTCCGACGATTTTATCAAGATGTCAGATTTATGATTTTAAAAGAATTCAGATAGAAGATATTCAGAATCATCTACGCAAGATAGCAGACAAAGAAGGTATTCAATATGAAGACGATGCTTTGTTTTTGGTAGCCCAAAAGGCAGATGGTGCTTTACGTGATGCTCTTTCCATTTTCGACCGCCTTACAACCTTTACGCAAAGAAATATAACACTTGCCAAGGCGGCAGAAACACTGAATATATTAGACTACGATTACTATCTGCAAATTGCAGATTTTGCAAAATCTAATGATATTCCAGGAATTCTATCCAAACTGAATGAGATTGTAAATAAAGGATTTGATCCACATATTTTTATCGGAGGACTGGGAAGCCACTTCCGTGATCTGATGATGGCTCAGAACCCTAATACAATTAATCTTATAGAAGTAGGAGAGAAAACAAAAGCTAAATATGTAGAGCAAAGTCAGAAATGGACCGCACAGGAACTTATCGATGCTCTGGAGATATGCAATCAGGCAGATATTAACTATAAGAATTCTAAAAATCAACGTCTCACTGTTGAAATCGCTCTTATGCAGCTAGCTTCACTTTCCGTAAGTGATGCCACTAAAAAAAAAAGTTTAGAATCTTAGCGCCGCTTTTAAAAGCAGTAGCTAAAGCGAATCAGGAACAAACTCAGGTTACTCAGAATCAGAAACCGGTTTCTACGGAAACAACGGCTAATCCATCTTTACTAGATAATCCAAACAAGCCAAAAGAAGTAAAATCATTAGAAGATATTTCTTCTTTTAGTATTACCGGATGGCTGAATAAAAAAGAAGAAGTAAAGACGGAAAAGGTAGAGGTAAAAGATAATTTACCTGCAAATCATTTTTCTGAAGTAGATTTATTGCATGAATGGAAGCAATTTCTAGATAATCTACAAGATGATGATCCGGTGAAGTTTTCAGCCATAAAAGTCTGTAAATTACAGAAGAAGGATGAAAATAAAATTCTTATAAAAGTACCTTCTGAAGCTGCTAAATCCGAGTTTGAGACCGTAAGAAAAGATTTTTTATCTGTATTTCAGCGTAAAGTCAATAATTTTCATATTAAAAGTAAATACGTGGAGGATGAAACTTTGCAAAAAGAAATCATTACCAAACGAAAATTATTTGATAAATTTGCAGAAAAGAATCCATTTCTTAAGGAGCTGGACGATTTAATGAAGTTTGATTTTTCCTAAATTCTCAAATTAAATATGAATCTAAACGAAGTAAAGTCTGATTGGATATCAGAACTAGGATCACCGCTAGTAGTTGCGGGACCATGTAGCGCGGAAAGCGAGTCACAAATGCTGGAAGCAGCCAGAAGAATTAAAGAGAGCAACGCCAATGTTTCTGTATTTCGTGCAGGAATCTGGAAACCTCGTACAAAACCAAATGGTTTTGAAGGAGTAGGGGTTATTGGTCTTAACTGGCTGAAAAAAGTTAAAGAAGAGTACGGTTTTAAAACAGCAACTGAGGTAGCTAATGCAAATCACGTATTTGCAGCATTAGAAGCTGATGTAGATATCTTATGGATCGGAGCACGTTCTACTGTAAACCCTTTTACAGTTCAGGAAATTGCACAGGCACTAAGAGGTACAAACAAACCTGTACTTGTTAAAAACCCGGTTAATCCGGATCTTGCATTGTGGATCGGAGCAATGGAGAGATTATTAGGACAAGATGTTAAAAACCTTGGTGTAATTCACAGAGGTTTCTCTAATTACCAGAAAACTAAATACCGTAACGTTCCAAACTGGACAATTGCACTTGATTTCAAAAAGCAATTTCCAAATATTCCAATGATTGTAGACCCTTCTCACATCTGTGGAAACAGAACAGGTTTAGCTGCTATCTCTCAGGAAGCTCTAAACTGTGGCTATGAAGGTCTTATGATTGAAACTCACCCGAATCCGGATGAAGCATGGAGTGATGCTGCACAGCAAATTACTCCGGAAGTTTTAGCTGAATTACTGTCTAACCTTAAAACAAGAAATCAGGATATCTCAGGATACGAAGATGAAATGGGTAAACACAGAACATTAATCAGCGATATCGACTTCCAGCTTATCAGCCTTCTTAATCAAAGAATGAAGGTATCTGAGAAAATCGGTACATTGAAAAAAGAAAATAACATTGCGATCTTCCAACCGGACAGATGGAAAGTTATTGCTGAATATGCAGCGCAAAAAGCTGATGAAACTGGAATGTCAAGAGAATTTATCGAGAAAGTATTCAACGCTATTCACGAAGAATCTATTGATGTTCAGAATAACATTATGATTAACAAATAATTATTGCTTATGAGGGGTATTATCATAAAATCTACCGGAAGCTGGTATCAGGTTTTAGATCAAGAATCCGGAAAAATTTATGAAGCCCGAATCAGAGGCAAATTCAAATTAATAAAAACCCGACTGACCAATCCCTTGGCAGTCGGGGATTTTGTTGAGTTCTCACTGGAACAGGATGATATTGCATGGATTACAAAGATAGAACCACGAAAAAACTATCTGATCCGTAAGGCTGTAAACCTGTCTAAAGAGGCTCACATTATAGCGTCCAATATTGATATTGGCTGCATTCTTTTCACACTGAAAATGCCGGAAACTTCTTTAGGTTTTTTAGACCGTTTTCTGGTATGTTGTGAGGCTTATGATATAAAGCCTTTAATCCTCTTCAATAAAGCCGATTTGCTAGACCAGGAAGAACTGGAGTATGCTGAAGATATAGCTACTGTATACCAGTCTATAGGTTATGATTCTCTTTTTGTTTCTTCTGTATCCGAACTGAATATGGAAGGTCTAAGAGAGATTCTAAAAGATAAAACTTCTGTATTCTTCGGGCACTCAGGAAGTGGGAAATCTACTTTAGTAAATGCTTTAAATCCTGAAGTGAATTTAAAGACAGGAGACATATCCGATATTCATTTGAAAGGTAAACATACAACTACATTTGCTCAGATGCATTTCTGGCCTTTTGGCGGTCAGGTAATAGATACTCCCGGAGTTCGAGAATTTGCGATGATAGATGTTGAGAAAGAAGAAATCCAGCATTATTTTCCGGAGATCTTTAGTATTTCCGAGAATTGTAAATTCAATAACTGTTTGCATATAAACGAACCTAAATGTGCCGTTTTAGATGCATTAGAACATGAAGAAATTCTGGAATCCCGTTATGCTACTTACATTAAACTAATGGAAGAAGCAGAAGAGCTGAACCAATAATCCTTTTCTTAAAACTTGAAATTGTGTAGTTGATGATAATCAACTTTGTCAATAACCCTGTCAATACTCCCGTTTTGTAGTATGGCGATTTTGTCACAGGTATGAAATAAGGTTTCTATGATATGAGAACTTACAAGAACAGCTTTGTTTTCAGATTTTAGATCCTGTATAATGTCGTACAAAACATGTACACCTTCAAAGTCAACTCCGTTAAACGGTTCGTCCAGTATATTAACAGGTTTGTCCAATAAAAGCATCCCTATAAGGGCTAATTTCTTTTTCATTCCGCTGGAATAGTCCTGAGCGAATTTTTCTAATGGAAGCCCGAATTTTTCGGTTAGCAATTTGTATTTTGACTCTTTATCTTTAGAAAAATAGCCAAGGTATTCTTTTCCGGTAATGTACGGATAGAAGTAGTTCTCGGTTTCCAAATAAGATATATTTTCCCTTTTTAGAGATTCATTGTGCCATTTGATAGCTCCACTGTATTTCACATTTTGATACAGGGATTCGAACAGGGTCGTTTTTCCGGCTCCGTTCTTTCCGAGAATACCAATAACAATGCCTTCCTCTATATTCAGATTAAGATTATTAAGAACATTTTGAGTTTTAAAACTTACATTCAGGTTTTTAATTTCCAACATACTTGCTGATATTTTCTTTTGCAGATTTAATGTTATCGATAATAATTATAATGGCAGGGATAACAGATATAGTGTAGAGAAAATAGGATAAAAATATTCCCATATCAAAATAATTAGTCCTCTCTTTATAATGGTAGACTTTGTACTTTCTGGTTAATGCCAGTACAAGAAATAAATTCATAAACAGAATATAGCATAGTAACGGCAGACTATTTTCTCTATTCAGAATTAAAAAGCCTATATAGACAGGCAAGAATACAAGGTTGAATAGTTTCATATTCTTAAGGATCTTATCTTCCAGAGTGTATTTTCTGAAATACATTTCCAGCATTTCTTTATTTTCATTATCGGAATACAGTCTCGGAAACAAATCCAGAACAAACAGCCCACAGAAAATTAATGTGGAAATATGATAGGAAGATGCTATAATAATTATATAGGCTAGAATAGCGGTAACTGTATTTTTTCTCAGTAAACATTTCCACTCAAAAAGCTCATTGGGAATGAAATCCCATTTAGAAGTAATATTAATTTTTGCTTTTGGATAAAAAAATGGAAAACCTGTAACCAGAAGCAATCCTGCTAAGCCTAATATATCGGACTTGTAGTGTATATTCCCAAGAAGCAAAAACAAATAAATGAATGCAGATTCAAGGAAGATGATAAAGCGCCAGCTTTTTATGAAAGCTTTTTTTAGAAAAGGAATATCTTTCCTTCTGAAATGAAATGATAAGGCTATCAAAAAGAAAAGTAGAGGATATAATCGGTTGTCAGGAAGTTTAAGAGCGATTAAAACCCCTGCAATAATTAAAAAAGGTAAAGCAACATTACCCTGAAAGCTGAAAATTCGAAAGCACTGACTAATTCTGAAAATAAAATGATGGAAAATTGCTTTCAAATTCTATGATTATTGGATGGATAGGCTGCATTAACAATATTAATGCAACCCAAATTTATGAAAAATCACTTTCCATTGAATAATTTTAATAAACTTTATAATTTATTGCTTATTGTTCACTCTATAAGATAATTTAGATAATTTAAATTAGAGAAAAATCCTATCTTGGGGAGCTGTATAGGATTTTCTGGCCGGAGATTTGCTTAATGCTATCCGAATTTATATATCTATTGTAATGTTATTGAATATATTTTTAATAAAAATAACATTCGGAAAATAGAAATTTTGTAATTTTGTAGCATATAAAAGACACATGGCGAATCCTTTATTTTATGCAAAAATAATTTTGTTCGGAGAATACGGAATGATTGAAGATTCTCAGGGGCTCGTTGTACCTTATAGTTTCTATAAAGGAACTTTAAAGTTTTCAGAAACCAACTCAGATTCTGAATTCGAGACCAACTCCAACAAACATTTGCAGAAATATTCAAACTTTCTTTCAGACTTAAATCTTTCCGAAGGTTTCAGATTAGATATTGAAAGTTTTAAAAAGGATATTTCTAATGGTCTTTTCTTCGATTCTAATATCCCACAAGGCTATGGAGTAGGAAGTTCAGGAGCTTTAGTAGCTGCTATTTTCGAACGCTATTCAGTTAACAAACATAATCCGGAAAATATATCGAAAGATAACCTGAAACACCTTAAAGCTGTTTTCGGGGAAATGGAAAGTTATTTCCATGGTAAAAGTTCCGGTATGGACCCGTTAATTTGCTATATGAATCTGCCAATCCTTATTGAAAACAAAGAAAACCTGGACAGAGTTGCTTTACCTGAGGGTGAGCATGGTAAAGGAGCTGTTTTCTTAATAGATTCCGGACAGATGGGAGAAACCGGACCAATGATTCAGATTTTCTTCGAGAAACTGAAGAATGAAGGTTTCCGTAAAACATTAAAAGACGAATTTATCCGATACAATAATGCCTGTATTGATGCGTTTCTAAAAAAAGATATGAATCCTTTCTTCAGAAATCTGAAAAAACTCTCGCACTGGGCATATGAGCATTTCAGACCGATGATTCCGGAAAATATTTTCAATGCATGGAAAAGAGGTCTGGATACCAATGCATACTACCTGAAACTTTGTGGTAGCGGAGGAGGAGGTTATATTCTTGGTTTTACCAAGGATTATGATAAAGCCGATAAAATGTTAGAAGGTTTCCAGAAGGAAGTTATCTATCGTTTCTAATAATTAAATTTTAAAATTTCAACAAGTGTGAAGAATCGTTTGCTCTCCAGATTATCTGTATTTATAGGATTTTTGCTGGGGGCAAGAGCTTTTGTCACATTTCTGCTGATTTTCGCATTATACGTTTCAACATTCTTTTTATTTAATCAGGAAGAAAGCCTAAAGAGCTTTGTTTTCGATTATAAAGTACACGGAATTATATTTTGTAGCTTCCTCAGTATAATGGCCGGTGGTATTATCAACCAGTTTTATGACCGCGAAAAAGATAAAATAACAAAACCTTTCCGTAGCAAACTACAAAGCTTCCTTGGACAGAAATATTATTTGTATGTTTATCTTACACTTAATGTACTCTCCCTAGGGATTGCTGCGCTTATTTCGGAAAGGGTATTTGTCTTCTTTCTGATTTATCAGTTTCTGATGTGGTTTTATAGCCATAAACTAAGCAAAATTCTGATTGTAAATAATCTTACGTTTGTTGGACTCAGTCTTTATCCTTTCTTTGGGATGCTTATCTATTACCAGACTTATTCACCACATTTGATGATGATGTCTGCATTTCTGTTCCTGATACTGCTTACTATAGATATTGTTAAAGACCTTCTGACCAGTAATGCCGATCGCATTTTTGGATATGATACTATCGCTAATAAGTTTGGTATAAAAGTGGCAAAGATTGTTGCTATTGTATTGCTTATACTTAATATTATTGTTTCAGCACTCATTATCAGAGGAAATGCCGTACACTATCTAATGTCCTACTATTTCTGTGTAGGTATGTTTGTTCAGGTGGTTGTGGTGTATTTATTACTCAACAGAACTAAGTTTCATAGCTTCTCAGCCCTAAACCTGTTGCGTTTATGGGTGTTTATTGGAATTTTATGCATGTTATCTGACGGAATTCTTACCTATCTACACTACTAGCTTTTATTTTTCGTAACTTTGCCGAAAATATAGAATATAGAAATGAGCAGAGAACGTAAAAATTTTTCAGACAGACAGAAAAACGGAAAACAGGGAGAAAGAAAAACTTCTTTTGACAAAACTTCCCGCTCTGCATCCGACTCAAAGAGAGGTGGTGGTAAAACTTTCGATTCCAGAGATAAATACGAAAAAGGTGACCGAAAATTTGGTGGACCTAAATCATTCAAAAGACCTTTTGACAGGAAAGCTGAACATGACGAGAAAATCAAAGGTTATATCCTGAAGAGAAAGTTTGATAAGCTAGCCAATAAGCCTGAAAAAGAAACCATACGTCTTAATAAATATATTGCAAATTCAGGAATTTGCAGCCGTCGTGAAGCAGATGATCTTATTACACAAGGTTTGGTAGAAGTAAATGGTAAAGTAGTTACTGAAATGGGTTACCAGGTTCAGAAAACAGACAGAGTTGTTTTCGATGGACAAGGTATTACTCCGGAAAAACCAGTATACGTATTACTAAACAAGCCAAAAGGTTATCTTTCTACAACGAAAGATGAGAAAGCACGTAAAACAGTAATGGATCTGGTTGCAAACGCATCTCCATACAGACTTTTCCCTGTGGGGCGTTTAGACAGACAAACGACTGGTGTTATCTTGTTAACCAATGACGGACACATGACTAAAAAACTTACACACCCATCATTCGGGATGAAAAAGATATATCATGTTGTATTGGACAGAAAACTCTCTATCGAGGATCTTCAGGCAATTCGTGAAGGTATTCGTCTTGAGGAAGGTGTTGCAGAGGTAGATAATATTTCTTACATCGAAGGAAAACCTAAAACAGAAGTTGGTATCGAAATCCACATCGGATGGAACAGAGTTGTACGTCGTATTTTCCAAAGATTGGGCTACGAAGTTGAAAGCTTAGACAGAGTAATGTTTGCAGGTCTTACTAAGAAGAATGTAAAAAGAGGGCATTGGAGAATCCTTACAGAACAGGAGGTGAATAATCTAAAAATGCTTTAATCAATAATATAAGAGTTTCTTTATGAAACTCTTTTTTTTGCATTATCAATTTTCTGATATTTTATTTTTAACTTTATCTAATTACCAAATCGTATAATTTTAAAAACTAATTTATTATGAAAAAATCAATTTCATTATCATCCTTAGCGGTGATTATGCTTCTGTCTTCATGTAACAGAGATTCATTATCAGAAAACTCAGCTCAAAACACCAGCGCAGAAAATTCTGCAAAAGGTATTGTTACAAATCTCACAGAACAAGATCTACCGAACATTCAGCTTACAGGGAGCAATGCAGCTCCTTCCCAACATTTAACTTATTACTTTCCCGCAGATGCTGTTTTGCAGATGAATAAGGTTAAGATTACGAGATCTGCATTGACAGAATATTTCTCTGTGATTAACTATAGTGGTGGTTATGCAGGATTGCAGCAGACACCAGATAAAAGCTTTGGAACACCTAATATCCTGATCGCATCTTTATGGGATAAAAATACTGCCGGTGGCAGCTATGCCGGTTATAGCTATCTTGGGTCAAAAACTGTAGCCAGCAGATTTGGAGGAGAAGGAGACGGGCAAAAAACAATTAATCCATACCAATGGAAGCTAAACAATTGGTACAATGTAGTATTGCGCTCCTGGAAAGAGAACGGGAAAATCTATATTGCCAATTTTATACAAGATCTGGCGACCGGAAAATGGTTCCTGACTTCAACTATTTACAGAGATGCATCAACAGGAAATCTTGGAACTTATATCGATACATTTCTTGAAAACTGGGTAGGAGATAATCCTAAATATGATGGTAGATATGTGCGTAAGGCTTATCTTAAAGATGCATGGAGTTTAGATTCCAATAATGCCTGGCAAAAGTCAACAAGCAGAAACTTTAGTGCCAATAGTGGAGATCAGGGCAGAAATGGGTATTTCGATCGTGCATTCAATTCGGGATATGATGCAGGTGAAGATGCTTATTTTATGGTTCATGGTGGTACTACGGTACCAGATACTGCATTTGGAACAGGAAGAACCTTGCAATTGCCGACTCAGACTAATCAGGGAGCGGCTCCGGTAATTCAGAATCTGGAAAGAACTTCTGCAACAGCACAGTATGGAAGTAATAAAGTTACAGTTTCATGGGCTATTAACGATACCAAAGCACCACAATTATCTTATAATATACAAGTGCTAAACAGTAGTGGGGCAGTTGTACAAACCGTTCAGAAAATAAAACCTGAACAACGTACAGAGGCTATCACTACAACTTTGGCAAAAGGTAATTATACAGTAAAGCTTACGCTGACAGATATTTTTAATAATGACACAACGCCTGTGGAAATTCCGCTTACAGTAAATTAAGCATTTTAGTAACCAAATAAACAAAAAGAGGTTGTCACAAAAGTTAAAAGTTATTGCAATTTGTCATCCTGAGCCTGTTGAAGGATTATTTATTATAAGTGTTTTGTGAATGTAAATGTTTCGACGAAGCTCAACATAACACATCTTCTGGGACAGCCTCTTTTTTATTCTTGAACATCACAGGTTTCTGAAACCTGTGATGTTTGTATTTTAAGAAAAGATAAGATACCAATGCTTTTTAGAAAATATAGGAGACACCAGCATTTATAAGACCTCTTGTCCCAATATTAGGTTCTATAAAAACACCAAAATCTTTTCCGTATCTAAGGCCCATAGGCATAATATTGAAGCCAAAAGTTGTAAGATTATCTTTCTCTTCAGCTTTAGAAGTTTTGTCAATATATTTTGCATTTTTAAATAAAACTCCTGCGGACACTCCGGAATAGAGCCTTAATTTTCTATCTGCCCCTGACCAAAAATAATCGACTCTTGGCTGAACCGAAACTAGTGATTGGCTTGTAAAGCCGGTTCCTTTTTCGTCGAAAGATTCAAGATTGAATTCCAGACTATAGCGCCATTTCATATCACGATTGTACATCATAACATTAAGGCTTAGAACACCATTACTACTAGATGTTTCTTCTAGATTCCCTGTAATGGCATTTCCGACAAAATCGTAAAGTGAGCTGCTAACCCCAAATACAGAAGGGGTTCCGTATGCTACCGAAATTTCAATTTTTTGTGCCTGTAATAAGGACGCAGAAATCAGAGGAATAAATAGTAAAAGTTTCTTCATAGTTTCATATTGATTAAAGCAGGCAAAGATATATAAAAAAGACAGCTTCTATTTTAAAAGAAACTGCCTTTATCATTAGATTTTTCTAATCTTTAAATGGTTTTAGTTATGCCAAAACACTTACTTTATTTTCGATTAGTTCGTAAATAGTATCTTTTCCGCTGTCTGGCTTTACATTTACAGCACGCGTACCATTGAAATGGAGACAGGTAATGAAACCTTCTTTTACGGCATCCAGGCAAGTAGCTCTTACACAATAATCTAATGCAAGTCCAGCTATTTCTACCAATTCAATATCATGATATTTTAGAAAATCAGTAAGACCTGTTTTCATAAAGTGATTGTTGTCCTGGAATGCGCTATAGCTATCAATTTCAGGGTTTTTGCCTTTCTGAATAATATGTGTTGCCTTGGCACGATTTAATGCAGGGTGAAATTCTACACCAGAAGTTCCCTGTACACAGTGGTCAGGCCACATAAACTGAGGAATACCGTTTAATATAATTGTTTCGCCTATATTTCTGCTGTTGTTAGAAGCAAAGCTTTTATGGTTGGCTGGATGAAAGTCTTGTGTTAAGACAATTTGGTCGTACTGATCGCTGTCCATAAGGCCGTTGATGTATGGAATAATTTCGCTGGCTCCAGGTACAGCTAAAGAGCCTCCTTCACAGAAATCATTTTGTACATCTACTATAATTAATGCTTTTTTCATTTTGATGATTTAATTAACAAATTTATGGTAAATTTGATAGATAAACGAATTGCATGGATTTAGAGCAGAAAAAATATCCCATCGGAAGATTTCAGAAACCTGTGGAATTTGATGAAGGTAAAATAAAGGACTGGATTACAGTTATAAAGGAATTTCCTAATAAAGTAAAAGAGCTGACACAAAATATGTCCGATGAACAATTGGATACTCCATATAGAGAAAATGGCTGGACAGTACGACAAGTAGTACACCATTGTGCAGATTCTCATATAAATTCCTTTACAAGATTCAAGTTAGCGCTTACCGAAGATAAACCGGTTATAAAACCTTATATGGAAAATTTGTGGGCAGAATTAAGTGACACAAAACATCTGGCTATAGATTCATCATTATCCATATTGGAAGGCCTACATCATCGTTGGACGGTTTTGTTGGAAAGTATGACCACCGAGGATTATCACAGAATATTTGTGCATCCTGAGCATAATAATGAGATTACGCTCTATACAGCACTGGCAACCTATGATTGGCATTGTAACCATCATTTAGGGCATATACAATTAACATTACAAAAGTAAAATGGGAATATTTGATTTATTTAAAAATAAAGAAGAACTAAGGAATAGTCCGTGGCTTACCATAGAATCATCTGAAGATTTGGATAAGGTTGTTGAGGAGTCTAAGCATTCCAAAGTGGCAATTTTTAAACATTCTACAAGCTGTTTTATCAGTAAAATGGTTCTAAGAAATTTTGAAGCAGATCTTAACAAACATGCCCCGGAAGGATACAAGTTCTATTATTTGGATTTGTTGCGTTTCAGACCTATTTCCAATCAGATTGCCGAACAATTTATGATAAGACATGAAAGTCCGCAGATCATTGTATTGGAAAATGGAGCTGCCATCTACAAGGCTTCACATGAGAATATAAACCTGGAATTACTACCTTAGAAGAATGATAACAGAAAATTTTTCAAAATATATTCAACAGCTTTTTGGCATTCAGGATCAGCAGGTTTCGGTTTGCGAGAATCTCATAAAGCTAAAAACAGTTCCAAAAGGAAGAGTACTTGTGAGAGCAGGTGAAATTAATAAAGAACTTTATTTTGTAGAGCAGGGGCTTCTCCGTCAGTTTTTTACGGATAAAAACGGAAAAGAACATGTATTGTACTTTGCACCGGAAAACTGGCTGCTAGGGGACAGAAATAGTTCTTATTTCGGACTTGCTACAGACTTTACAATAGAGGCTGTGGAAGATACTGTTGTTGTAATCCTGGAACCTGAATTTTTTATTAATCTGAGTAAGGAGTACAAAGATGCGATTGAAAAATCTGAATTTTTGCTGCACCGTCACATTCGTCAGCTCCAGAAAAGAGTATCACAATTATTAGGTGCTACTGCAGAAGAGCGATATCTGGATTTTATTACGACTTATCCGAACCTTATGATGAGAGTTCCTCAGTGGATGATCGCTTCATATCTGGGGATAACCCCGGAAAGTCTTAGCCGTGTCCGAAGAGAACTGGCCAAAAAGAACTTTCTTCCCGGATAATTAGAAGGCTACAATTAATATCTAGTATCACA
The DNA here is from genome assembly GCF_002023715.1 of Elizabethkingia occulta. Taxonomy (GTDB): domain Bacteria; phylum Bacteroidota; class Bacteroidia; order Flavobacteriales; family Weeksellaceae; genus Elizabethkingia; species Elizabethkingia occulta. Next base: position 342,846 of record NZ_MAHX01000005.1, on the reverse strand, counting down.
AAAATGAAAAAAATAACACTTCTGTTAGTTGTATGTGCAGGATTGCTTAGTGCTCAGAAACTAACTTCAAATGAAATTTCTATTATAAAACAGGGAGATATTCATACTGCATTACCTGTTTATAACGTAAGTGAGCCTGGACATAGTAAAACACTGCTTGGTATGTCTGCAGATATTGATCCAAAAGATCCGAATACGGCTATTCTGGTTGAACGGATGAAACTATCCCTGCTTTCTACAGGCAGCGGAGTTGGTATTGCTGCCCCTCAGGTAGGAATTAACCGAAAAATAATTTGGGTTCAGCGTTTTGATAAAGAAGGCAAGCCACTGGAATATTTTCTGAATCCTGTAATTCTGTGGAAATCACAATTGCAAAACCTTGGACCTGAAGGGGATTTGTCAATTACCGATTTCAGAGACCAATTCTACAGAAGCAAAGTTATACAGTTGGAATATTCGGATTTGAAAGGTAAAAAGCATACCGAAATAGTAGAAGGTTTTACTGCAGTTATTTTTCAGCATGAAATAGACCATCTTTCAGGTATTTTGATATCTGATAAAAAAGAAAAAGAAAAGAATGATCTTTATGAGAGAGCAGATGCTTTCATTAAAATAAAATAATAACATTTAAATTGATTATAAAATGGAAATAAAACACAAAAGAGAAGTATCAAAAGGAGTATTTGAAGCTATTGAATACGACAGAGTTGTTGGACTAATGACATACTCGGTAGCCGGAGAAGATAAAATTATTATTGATCATACCGAAGTGGACGAAGCCTTCGGAGGAAGAGGAATAGGGAAGCAGTTGGTAAATGCTGGTGTAGATTATGCACGTGAGAATAATATTAAAATAATACCATTGTGTCCATACGCAAACAGAGTTCTGCATAGTTCCGATGAGTACAAAGATATTTTAGCTTAGACTAAATGGATTTTTACTATCAGGAAAAGGCAGTTAAGGGTTTTAGCATGCAGCTGGAAACCATAGAACTTTCCTGGTGGTTCTACCTTATTACAGGGCTTGTTTCTATTGGACTAGCCCATAATTTTTTAAGGCTATCTCAGAAAGAGGTAACCAGACTTAATTATTTTTTTTCGCTGTCTTATGCATCAGCAGTCAGCTATATTGTGATTTTATTTACTGTTATTCTGACAGGAGCAGCTGTAAAGCAGATAGGTCATGAATTCTCTCTTCCGAAATATTCTGCTAAAGTAATTGATCCATCTTACAGGGTAGGTGTACGTGAAAAGAACCTGGGAGTTTCTGAATACAGACCTTTAGTAGGTTTTGCAGATAAGAATAACCAGATCATCAATATTCCGCTGAATATGGCTTCTGAAGAACGCTTTTCTGAAGGATCTTCTGTAAAAGTAGGTTATAAAGAAGGGATGAATTATGCTTATGCCTTCAATCCAAAGCGATATATCATCTATTTTGGAGAATTAGTATTCATGGCAGTCTTTTATTCCGGTTTACTTTTTATTCTTGGATATGGTCTGCGAAATCAGTATCTGAAAGATAAAGCGGCACTATTTGCAACAGTAATCTTTGGATACCTTGTTATTCCCGGGATGATGATTTTTATGGCATTATTGATGACAAAAGCCATGCTCGGTAAACTGGCCGGTGAATCGGATCTTAGCTGGGGAGGTTTCTTTATTTGCCTGTTTTTTGTTATTATACTGGTATTTAGTATTTATGGTTACTTCATATTTATTTTTAAGTCAACTCCCGCTGATTTATCAGGAAAAGTAAGGCAAAAGAAAAAGCCAGCTAAAAGCTGACTTTAATTATTGTTTAGAAGACCATTTCCGGGACATTCTCATCTGCATAAAGCTTTCCGGCTGTTGCTGCCTTTATTTCTTCCATACTTACCCCAGGAGCTCTTTCCAAAATTTTGAATCCGCCCTCAGGAAGTACTTCGTAAACACCAAGCTCTGTAACAATCTTCTTAATACATTTTACACCTGTTAATGGCAATGTACATTCTTGTAATAGCTTACTCTCACCATTTTTGTTTACCTGTTGCATTGCTACGATAATATTTTTCGCAGAAGCTACAAGGTCCATAGCGCCACCCATACCTTTTACCATCTTACCTGGAATTTTCCAATTGGCAATATCTCCGTTCTCTGAAACTTCCATAGCACCAAGAATAGTCAGATCTACTTTCTGTGCTCTGATCATTCCAAAGCTCAGTGCCGAGTCGAAAACAGCAGACCCGGGAAGGGTAGTGATGGTTTGTTTACCAGCGTTAATAAGATCCGGATCTTCTTCTCCTTCAAAAGGAAAAGGCCCCATACCTAATAAACCGTTCTCAGATTGTAACACAACATTTACACCTTCTGGAATATAGTTGGCCACCAATGTAGGAATCCCAATACCCAGATTAACATAACTGTTATTTTTTATTTCTCTTGCAATACGTTGTGCAATTTGTTCTTTTGTTAACATCTTTAATAATTTGAAAATTTGGCAATTTGGAAATTTGAAAATACATGTTTTCAGGATTTCTTTGAAGTTGCAATAATCTTTGTTAAGATACTGATTATTGATGTTAATTCTTCAAATAAATCCGAAGTAGGGCTTATTAAATGTGGAGATTCTTTACAAAGTAACAACCAGTATTCAAGTTCATCTGCTTCTTTTGCTGCAATCTTCATTTTGTGGATGAAGTCAGCTTTGCTTTCAGCATTTTGAGCCTCTCTTATATTGGCTCCTTGATGTTCCACTCCTGAATATTTGGCTGGCTAAGGAATATTTTTTTGCTGTTTCGATTTTGCTGGAAAAGTCAATGATTTTCAAAGCGAAACGGAATGATTTAGCAACAATAATATTTTCCTTATCATTTCTCATTAGCCCATTTTCAAATTTTCAAATCATTATTACTATTTTTTTCTTACCGTTCTTTGTTCAATTCTTTTTTCATAGTGATCCCCCTGGAATATTCTGTGAACATAAATTCCAGGAGTATGAATTTCATCGGGGTTAAGTTCTCCGACTTCAACCAACTCTTCAACTTCAGCAATAGTTATTTTACCTGCCATAGCCATTACAGGATTAAAGTTTCTTGAGGTAGAACGGAAAATAAGATTTCCGGCAGTATCACCTTTCCAGGCTTTTACAATTGCAAAATCCGCATCGAAAGCATATTCCAGTAAATAATCCTTACCATCGAAGTTGCGTACTTCTTTACCTTCAGCAACCTCAGTACCTACACCTGCAGGGGTATAGACCGCCGGCATTCCGTATCCTGCAGCCATACAGCGTGTAGCCAATGTACCCTGTGGGATCAGTTCTACTTCAAGTTCACCACTAAGCAACTGACGTTCAAATTCTGCATTTTCACCTACATAAGAAGAAATCATCTTCTTGATTTGTCTTTTATGAAGAAGTAAGCCAAGTCCAAAATCATCGACTCCGGCATTGTTAGAAATACAGGTAAGGTCTTTCACTTCCTTTTTTACTAATTCTGCAATACAGTTTTCAGGAATTCCGCAGAGACCGAAACCTCCAAGCATAATGGTCATGCCGTCCTGGATCCCGTCGCAGGCTTCCTGTACATTTTTAACAGTTTTATTAATCATTATTAGATTTATTTTTAGGGTTGATTTAGTAATACTTAAGATTCATATCAGGTTTTATCTTCAGTAATGTTTCATAAATAAGCTGAATCACATTCCCGACATCTTCTTTACTTACCATTTCTACAGTGGTATGCATGTATCGTAAAGGTAATGAAATTAATGCAGAAGGAACACCACCATTGGAATGAGCAAAAGCATCTGTATCTGTACCTGTTGCACGGCTGGCTGCGGCTCTCTGGAAAGGTATTTTTTTCTTTTTAGCTGTATCGATAATTAATTCGCGGATAGTATGATGTACACTTGGAGCAAAGAAAACGACAGGTCCGTTACCACATTTTTGATCACCTTCTTTTTTCTTTTCAATCATCGGAGTTGTCGTGTCATGGGTTACATCTGTAACAATAGCAATGTTTGGCTTTATGGTATCTGCAATCATTTCTGCACCATATAAACCTACTTCTTCCTGTACAGAGTTGGTAATGTATAATCCGAATGGCAATTTCTTTTTGTTTTCCTGAAGAAGTCTTGCTACTTCTGCGATCATAAATCCACCGATACGATTGTCCAGTGCTCTGCAGACAAAATACCTGTCATTGAGCTCAAAGAAAGTGTCTGGATAGGTAATCATACAACCTACAAAGATTCCAAGGTCTTCTACTTCCTGCTTGGAAGTAGCGCCACAGTCGATAAAGATATTGTCCAGTTTTGGTGTTGGTTCATTCTGATTTGCACGGGTATGAATAGCCGGCCATCCGAATACCCCTTTTACAACACCTTTCTCTCCATGAATATCTACTACCTTGGACGGTGCAATTACCTGATCGGAACCTCCGTTACGGATAACATAGATAAAGCCTTCGTCGGTAATATAGTTAACGTACCATGATATTTCATCAGCATGTGCTTCTATAACCACTTTGAATTCAGCTTCAGGATTTATAATTCCGTATGCAGTACCGTAGTTGTCGACTTCAATTTTGTCTACATAGGGTTTGATATATTCAGTCCAGGCTTTTTGTCCATTGTGTTCGAAACCTGTTGGAGATGAAGTGTTTAGGTAATTTTCTAAAAATTTAATAGAGGTCTTATTGAATTTCATGTATTAAGGTATGATTTTTGTTATACGTCATTACTCGTAAAATTATGAAAAAATATAGAATTTTTAGTCTGATTTGTTTCTTTATGGCAATTTTGGCATATAGTCAGAAGGTCGATACTATAGCAACTATAGGTGAATTGAAAGATGAGAGAAACGTCAAGATGCAGGTCGATAAAGACGGTCGCAAATACTATTGGGACGATAAATTACAAGCAAAAATATATACAGAAGATAATGGAGATAAGCTCATCGAAATGGATGAGATAAAGCTAGTTAATAAGCCTCATTTCAATAATCAGTTAGATAGAAATTATTTTGAATTTCTGAATAAGAAGCTTTTTAGAGTTTACCCATTATTTGTAAATGCTTTGGAGCAATATAGAAGTCTACAAGCTGATCTTGAAAAGGTAAATGAAGATGACAGAAGATCTTATGCCAGAAAAAGACAAAATGAATTAGCAGACCGTTATGAAGCAAAGTTAAGAGATCTTACTACGACAGAAGGTCAGGTTTTTGCCAAATTGATGAACAGAGCAACTGGTAAAACTGTATTTACAATTATCAGGGATTTAAGAGGTGGATGGAGTGCTTTCTGGTGGAATCTGAAAGGTAAAGCTGCAGATATTGAGTTGAAGAAAGAATATAATCCTTATTTGAACAGAGATGACGAATTTATTGAATCTCTGCTGCAATCCAATTGGAACTACGGATATTTGACTCCTTATCCCGGTTATAAAGATTTTAAAGTAAAGAAGTCGGTTGACTAAACTTATATACAAGCCTTTCATTTTTGAAAGGCTTTTCTTTTATATCTTTGCCAGCATAAATAATAATAGATAATTGTATGAAACGAATTTTAACAAGGCTGCTTTTTTGTGCATTTGCACTAAGCTCAATGCAAGCATTTGCGTGGGGACTTACAGGGCACCGTATTATTGCAGAGATTGCGGAGAATCATCTTAATGGTAAAGCGAGAAGACATCTTAAGCATATCTTTGGAAAAGAAAGACTGGCTTATTGGGCAAACTGGCCGGACTTTATCAAATCCGATACAACAGGTGTGTGGAAATCCACATCTACATGGCATTATGTAAATATAGACCCTCAGCCGGACTTTAAAGCTTTTAAAGAGAATCTTGAAGCACAGGCAGGACCTACAATGTATACCCAGATTAAAACACTTTCTGAGCAGATTAAAAATAAAAACACATCTGATAAAGACCGAAAAATTGCTTTAATGTTCCTTATTCACATCGTTGGTGATATGGCGCAACCAATGCATACGGGCAGAGCTGGAGATCTTGGAGGTAACAAGATTGACGTTATATATTTCGGTAAAAAGACCAATCTTCACAGTGTTTGGGATAGTGATTTGATCGATTCACAAAAATACAGCTATACTGAATTTGCTAAACTTATAGATATTAAAACTAAAGATGAAGTAAAAAAAGTACAAAGCGGAACTGTAGCAGACTGGATTTACGAAACACATAAACTGGCCAATAATATCTACGCAAATACTCCTTCCGGATCTAATCTTAGCTACGGATATGGTTATAAATACGACGGACTTTTAGAGCAGCAGCTGGTAAACGGAGGTCTTAGACTTGCTAAATTACTGAACGACTTATTTTAAAAGTTTCGTCTGAAGCTTTTCAAAAACCAAATGGTCTATGGGAAGCGGAAAAGGATTAGAAGCCGAAATGGGTAACCATTCGGCTTTTTCTATTTCTGTATCTATAATTCTGAAATTTTCCGGATCCGTAATTTTCACAAGATAGTATACTGTAAGAAGCTGTTCATTGCTTCTGAATCTGGACTGCATAAAGCCCTCCTGGGTATAGAAATGCTCCAGGATCTCTATTTTCACATTGAGTTCTTCCATAAATTCACGGTGAAGACATTCGGTGACTCCTTCACCGAATTCCAATCCCCCTCCGGGTAGTTTTATCAGTTTTTCTCCAGCGTAACTTTCAAAAAGCGTTAATATTTTCTGATCTTCTATGCATAAAGCATATACCCGTATATTGAATCTATCTATTTTTTCCATGCGTTAATCATTTCTCGTTTACCCTTTGGTCCTTCCAGTTTCTCAACTTCAAAGTTAAGTCCTTTTAGGATACGTTGTAAACTTCCTTTGGAAGAATAGGTAGTGAACAAACCTCCCGATGCCATTTTTTCAGCAACCATTTTTACCAAAGGCTCTTCCCAAAGATCAGGTTGCACACGTGCACCAAAGCAATCGAAGTACACCAAGTCTATAGGTGGCATTTCAATATCTTTAATATTATAAAAGTCTTCTTCCACTTTCTGAAGAAAGAAATCTTTTTCAATATTTTCTGATTTTCCCCAATCTGTACAGTGAATTGTGGTGAAAGCCTTCTTTACAATTTCATTTTCAAAGAATTTATCGTACTCCAGACTGGTTGCTTCTTCCAGTTTCAGTGGATATTTTTCTAAGGAGTAGTAATTAATTTTATGACAAATATCAGTTTTTAAATATTCATCTAATGTTACTAAAACGTTAAGTCCTGTTCCAAAACCAAGCTCTAGAATATTAATTTCATATTTTTTTAATCTGTTTATTCCGTTTTTAATAAACACGTGTTTGGCTTCCTGTAATGCACCATGATGAGAGTGGTAGGTTTCATCTAAGCTACTAACGTGCAGTGTTTTACTTCCGTCTTGCGTAGTTTTCAGACTTCTGAGCATGAATATTTTTTATCAAAGATAATTAAATTTCGGCTATTTGAAAAAATTGTTATATTTGTAATAATAATCTTTAAAAAATTAAAAATGATAATTCAGAAAACTTCGGCATCAAGAATCGATACTTTCGATAAAGACAATTTTTCATTCGGAACAACTTTTACAGACCATATGGTTATATGTGAATACGAGGATGGAAAATGGGGAGATGTAAGAGTTATGCCTTATGGTCCATTTCCTTTTACTCCAGCTATGATGGGTGTAAACTATGGACAGGCTTGCTTTGAAGGTATGAAAGCCTATAAAGACAAAGATGGAGATGTTTTCCTTTTCCGCCCGGAGAAAAACTTTGAAAGAATTAATAAATCTGCTAAGCGTTTAGCAATGCCAGAGGTAACTGAAGAAATGTTCCTTAAAGGACTTGAAGCTCTTATGGATATAGACAGAGCATGGATTCCTCAGGGAGAAGGATTTTCATTATACATCAGACCACTTATTTTCGCTACAGAAGAGGCGTTAAAGGCACGTAAGTCTGAAAAATATATGTTCGCAATTATAGCAACCCCGGCTAAAGCTTATTATACAGCTCCGGTATCTGTATTGATTTCTGATTTTTATTCAAGAGCTGCTAACGGCGGGGTGGGATCTGCAAAAGCTGCAGGTAACTATGCAGGTGCTTTTTATCCAACAGATCTGGCTAATGAGCAAGGATATGAGCAGATTATCTGGACAGATGATGCTACACACAGTTATTTTGAAGAAAGTGGTACGATGAATGTTTTTGTACGTGTAGGAGATACAATCTATACACCACCGACATCAGAAAGAATTCTGGATGGTGTAACACGTGACAGTTTTATCCAGTTAGCTAAGAAAAGAGGAATTGAAGTTGTTGTAGATAAAGTACCTGTAGACTTTGTAATTAATGCTCACAAAGAAGGAACATTAAAAGAAATTTGGGGTGTGGGTACTGCAGTTGTAACCAGCCAGTTTGAAGCTATTGGTTACCAGGGAGAAAAATTAATGCTTCCTAAACTTTCTGATGAAGAAAGTTATGCTGCAAGCCTTAAAAATGAATTAGTAGGAATCCAGTCTAACTTACTTGAAGATCCTTTCGGATGGAGAGTATTGGTAGCCGAAGGAGTAGCTGAAGAAGCCTAATAATAAATTACTATAAATGATAAAAAAATCTTCCGATTCCGGAAGATTTTTTTATCATTTATATGAGAAGATTTAAATTATTTTTTTTTAAACATGTGATCTATACTGTATGGATATTTTTTTTGCACAGCCAGTAAGAAAGTTCCCGCACATCCTACCCATACAGAATAATCCAGTGGCGCTTTGACTCCGAATGCTATTGTCATTGATAGAGCAAAAATGAGTAAAAGCATTCCAGATCCATAAGATGCAATTCTTATTTTATAGCCAATAATCAACATTCCAGAAAATAATATTTCCAAAGAGGTGGCTATATAGGCAGAGACAACACTTAAGGTCTCAGAAAGGAAAAAAGTGAGTTTTCTGGTGTAAATCTCAAAATTTCCCCAATTTCCCCATGTTGAGTTATTTCCCCAGAAACCGAATCTGTCCGCTACTGCAGAAAGCATTGTTACGGATAAAGTTATTCTTAGAAATAATTGTTGAAACTGATTTTTCATTTTCTTCTTTTTATGATATGGCAAAGTTCAGTTTTATATTTCGTAACCTTCTTAAACTGTTTTAAGAATATAGTACAAATGATATTTTAACTAAATGTATTTTATTTAGTATCAATTTAATATTAAAACAACAAGATAATAAATGTTTTAGCTTTATTTTTCATTTACTTTGTGGTTTTTATTATGTATAGTATACTTTATGTTATAAAAATTGTAATATAAATATATATGAATGCTTTTTTACAACTTGGAAGATTACAAATTAAATGAATATGATAAAACAACAATTATTTGGAGCGGGACGTATTATTGGAATGTCTGTCCTTGCTCTGTGGCTTACATCATGCAGAAGTGCCGAAACAGAAAGTAATATTACTGGCGGAACAGCTTCTGTAAAAATTAATCTCCAGGGAAGTACATACGAAAATGATTCTGAAGTAAAGCCAACTGCTTCTGCTGATCATAAAAATACAACTGTATTGACGGAGACAACTCAGGTACAGGAAATACCCTTCAGTGACAGATACAGTCTGCTGGCAACTTTTACAAAAGAATCTTTAACGCAGGCTGCTTCTTTCCAGGCTTCCTCTGGGAAGAATAATTTGATGGCCGCAACTGAATCTAAATCTCAGCAATTGGCAGATAATATAATGTACAAGATTGTAGTATATGATGCCAGTGGCAGATATGTAACAGATCGTAATTTTGTCCGGGGTAAAGAAGATAATATTTCCGTTACACCTGCTCTTAATCTTAATGGAGGTCAAAATTATACTTTTATAGCGTACTCGGTGAATAGTGCCACTGGGGTCCCGGATATATCAATCAGTTCAAGATTATCGGGAGCTTTTCTGTTAGTTATGGATATCGAAGACTTTATGTATTTTAGAAAAGATACTCCTGTTTCTGGAGAGGGTACAAATTATCTTAATGTTGTTTTAAAACATAAAACCAGTCAGGTTACATTAACGATGGATTCTTCATTAACCGGAAATAATATATCGGATATTTCTGCCTACTTCTCTCCTCATTATCCTAATACAGGTATATTATTGTCTAATGGCAGCTTACAGTATCCTCCTGGAACACAAGTGAACAAGAGTATTTCGTTTTCGGGGCTGGGAACTAATATAATTAGCGGTGGAATATCAAAGTTAAGTGCAGATACTACAACTGCCGAACTTACTATTGCTACTATGACTATAGGTGGAGTAACACAGACAAATCTAAAAATTCCAAATATTAAAATTATACCAGGTTTAAGGTATAATCTGAATATTCAGGTAAAGCCTAGATTGTAATTGTCAGAAAATACTTTAGAAAATAAAAGTGCAGAGGCTATGAAAGAATATAATTGAAATATAAAAAAGACTTACTATATTTTTTTATTAATTTGAGATGATTTAAAAGTAGTATTATAATCAGTGCTGTTTAAATAAAAAATAAAATACAATAATGAATAATCCACCAGATGATATTTTTCCTTTATCCGTTAAGGAAGCCCTTATCGGGTTTTACAAGTTCAACCGGCTAAATCTGTCTAAAGACTTTTCATCTCATTGTGTGAGAGTTTATATAGGTTGTATTTTGGCGCCTGTTCCAAATATAAGTGCAAGGCGGAAGTATTTAAAATTCCACGATATACATCATATTATAACAGAATATGGTATAGATAGAATCGGAGAAAGCGAAGTTAGTGCATGGGAATTGGGATCGAGAAGCTGCCGGAAGCCTATAGTTTCTGTAATGAATCTTTTCGCACTATCAACGGGCTTTATTTTGAGTCCAGCTAAAGTTACTAGTGCCTTTTATAGAGGGTGTAGAAGTAGAAACCTTTATTATATGGCAGAGTCAGTATCTGAGGCTGAAATCGACGCTATAGATTTTACTGATATAAAATCCGGGCACCTTGAAATAAAACAAAATATTAAATATAAGTTTCTGAGACAGGTTGAATTCTCGGGGTATTTATTTATATCGATGTTAATACATGTCTTTATGCTAATTGCAGGTAAAGCATTATTAATTGCCGAGAGTATCAAAAAGAAAATACAAAAAAGAAATAAGTAGATGGTGCTTATACCTAATACACACCTTATAGATTTTCGAAATCTATAAGGTGTTATTATTTATTTTCTTCCCCATATCATTCGGTCATTATCCGAAATATCTTTTAACAGGTGTGCTTCGGACAATTTATTTTTGTATAGTTTCAATGTTTCGGGTCCTAGTTTCTGATTAATTTCCAGAAAAATATAACCTCCATCTGCAAGCTTATTATCTGTGTCATTAGCAATCTTACGATAAAAAGCTAATACGTCATTTTGTGGTGCAAACAATGCCATCATAGGCTCAAAATCTTTTACACTATTTTCTATATCAACCTCCTCTTCAGTGCCAATATAAGGTGGATTGCTGATGATGACATCAAAAACTTCTGATAACTCTGTATTCAGATAATCTTGTTGAATAAAATGAATATTGACGTTGTGTAGTACTGCATTTTTCTTTACCATTTCCAGCGCTTTTTTGGAATAATCCAACGCATAGACATTTGCTTGTTTAAGGTGCTTGGCAATGGTGATAGCAATACAGCCGGAACCTGTTCCAATATCCAGAATTTTTAATTTTTTATCAGCAGGAAGTTTTTCTAAAATAAGTTCAATAAGTTCTTCTGTTTCCGGACGCGGAATCAGGACATTTTCATTGACGAAAAACTCTTCACCATAAAAATAAGCTTTACCAAGTATTTGCTGATAAGGTTTGCCTGATTTTAGCTCTTCCAATGCCTGAGTAAACTGTAACTTCTGTGCCTCCTCAACTTCCTGATCGGCATACATCTTTAGCTGAATACTGTTATACTGTAGATATTCTTCAGCAAAGTAGGTGAACAGTTTTTGGATTTCATTTTCCGAATATAGTAATGTCAGCTCTTTTGAATAAAGCTGTTGTAATTCCTGAATTTTCAATGCCTATCGGGTAAAAATAAAATGATGTTCGGTAGATAGCTTGTCATTGAAGAGATAACCTTCCAGATTAAATGCCTTTACATCGTCCAGTTTTTCAATATTGTTCAGTGCACAGAATCTTGATACAAGTCCTCGTGCGTGTTTGGTATAAACAACAATGTTTTTATTCTTCCCATCTCTTTCTTCATAGAAATCGAACTCTATAACGGGAGCTTTTAATTTCTTTTTGTTTACAACCTTTGAATATTCATTGCTGGCAAGATTCAGAACGAAGTCTTTTGCTTTAAGCTGATGATTGATTTCATCCGTAACTTTATCTGCCCAGAAGTCATAAAGGTTTTTATAGTTTTCAAAGCTGAAGCCGCAGCCCATTTCCAGCCTGTACAGCATTATTTTGTCCGAAGGTTTCAATAAACCGTAAAGTCCGGATAGCATCCTTAAATTTTTTTGCAGAAAGTCAACAGCATTTTTATCCAGTGTTTTTACATCTAAACCGCGATATACTTCACCTGCAAATGCAAACATAGCAGAAGTAGAGTTTTTGGTAGTAGGTTTTGGTGTCCAGTTTTGGTTTCTTTCCCAGTTTTCGTTGGCCAGCTTATCTGAAATATGCATAAGATCCTTAATGAATTTAGGATCTTTTTCTTTTAAATATTTCTGGATGTGTGCTGCCTCTTCTATAAACTTGGGTGTGCTGGCCTTTAGCATATCGGTTTTATTATCGATATTCATAAGCTTAGCCGGAGAAATAAGTATCTTCATGTTTGTCTTTAATCTTCAAAATTTCCTTTCCCTTCTCTTACAACTTCAGGGATGCCCTGTGTAAGGTCTACTATTGTAGATGCTTTGTTATCACCATATCCTGAATCTATAACAATGTCTACAAGATGATCATATTTTTCAGCTATTAACTCCGGATCGGTGGTGTATTCTATCACATCATCGTCATCTTTAATAGAAGTAGAAGCGATAGGATGTCCCAGTTTGGAAACAATAAGTTGTGGAATAGGATGATCCGGAACCCGGATTCCTATGGTTTTTTGCCCTTTATAGGCTAAGGGTAAGGTTTTGTTGGCTTCCAGAATAAATGTGAAAGGACCAGGTAAATAGTGCTTTAATAATCTGAATGTGGCCGTATCTATAGGTCTGGTAAATTCAGACAGATGGCTAAGATCATTACAGATAATGGAAAAATGAGCCTTTTCTAATTTAACTCCTTTTATCTGTGCCAGCTTCTCCATAGCTTTTATATCAAAGATATTGCAGCCCAAAGCATAGACAGTATCCGAAGGATAAATAATAAGGCCACCATTATCCAGGGTTTTTACAACTTCCTGAATAAGATTTTCCTGTGGATTTTCCGGATAAATTCTTAAAATTTTTGCCATGTAACAAAGTTAAGCATTTTTATTTCTCAAAAAGATAGCTCTTTTATTAAGAATATGTATTATTTCCTGTGTTTTCATCAATCATAGTACCTGTTTTTATGGGGAATTTCCTAATTTTAGCACTTTGTTAAAACTAATAGTGTTATAATATGAAATTAAAATTCATTCTCTCATCTGTATTGGTGGCGGGATCGGTCTGTACATTTGCGCAGAAGAAACCATTAGACCATTCAGTATACGATGGCTGGCAGTCAGTTGGCAGCCGGAAGATTTCTAATGACGGAAAATGGGTCGGGTACAATATTGATCCGCAGGAAGGAAATTCAAAATTGTATTTATCTTCTCCAAAATCTAAAAACTCACTTGAATTCCCAAGAGGCAGTAAACTATCTTTCACCAGCGATTCTAAATTTGCTTTATTCTCCATCAAGCCTTTCTTTAAAGATATTAAGGCTGTAAAGGATAAAAAGATGAAGAAAGATAAACTGGCAAAAGATACATTAGGTATTGTTAATCTGTCTACTCAGAAGATTGAAAAAATACCAAATGTACAATCCTTTAAATCTCCGGAAAAGGGAGGCGCATGGATGGCTTATCTGATGGAGAACATGAAAGATAAGACGGCTACACCAGATGCTAAAGACGATGATGCAGATGACAAGAAAGATGATGACGCGAATACAAAGCCATCTGATCTTATTCTTGTAAATCTTTTGACGGGAAAGAAAACTACGTATGAAAATGTAGTCCGTTATCAGTTTAGTGAAAACGGAAAACAGTTGATCTTTGTAACTCAGAAACCTGAAGATAAAGACAAGGATAAAAAGGACAACAAGAAGCCTGAAAAGAAAGATAAGTCTGCTCCTGTTAAATATGCTTTGCAAACAGTAAATTGGGTAGATGTTGAAAAAGGGACTGTTAACAAGCTGACAGAAGGCGAAGGTAATTTCTCTCAACTAACGTTTGATGAGTTAGGAAATAAGCTGGCTTTCATCGGAACCCTATCTGCTAAAAATGACCTGGTAAAAGATTATCAGCTGTACTATTTCTCTCAAAATGCAAAGAATACAGTTGTAAATAATAAGCATACTAGTTTGCCTAAAGGCTGGGTTGTTTCTGAAAACAGAGCGCCAATATTCAGTAAAAACGGAAAACAGCTTTATTTCGGGATAGCACCGAAGCCAATTGCAAAGGATACGACATTAATAGCTAATGATCATGCAGTGGTAGATGTATGGAATTATAAAGATGATTATATACAGACAACTCAGTTGAAAAATATGGGTAAAGATCTGAAAAAATCTTTCGGAGCAGTATTCCAAACAGACAAGCCAGAGGTATTCCGCAGTTTAGGTGATGATAACACAGATACGATAAGATTGGTTAATGAAGGTAATGCTTCTTATGTTTTAGGTTCTTCTAATAAAGGATCCAGAATCCAGTCACAATGGGAGGGAGCGGATAGAAAAACCTATTATCTTATTGATAACATCAACGGAAATACTACGGAAGTTGTAAAAGAGCTGAATGGTAATGCTGTTGCATCTCCTCTGGGAAAATACATCGTTTACTTTGACAGAGAGAAAGGAAATTGGTACAGTTATAGTGTGGCGACAAAAGTTACAACTCAGCTGAATAAGAACCTGAGTGTTTCTTTCACAGATGAAGAATTTGATATGCCGGATAAGCCGTATGCTTATGGGATAGCTTCATGGACAGATAATGATGAATCTGTTATTATCAAAGATCGCTATGACCTTTGGGAATTCTTCTTAAACGGTAAGAAAGCGCCAAGAAATATTACTAATTCTTATGGAAGAGCACATAAGATTACTTTTGATACTTATAATCTTGATAAGGATATAAAAAGCCTGAACAGGAAGAAGTCAATGTATATTTCGGCTTTTAACAATGTTACAAAAGCAGATGGTATTTACGAAACTTCAATATTATCGGGTAAAGATCCTAAAGAAGTATATATAGGGGATGTCTGGGGCTTTAAAACATTAGTGAAGGCTAAAGATGCAGACGAGTATATCTTTACTAAAGAATCTTATGTAAAGTCTCCTAACTTGTTTGCTACTTCAGATTTTAAAGAGCAAATTCAGCTTTCTGATACAAACCCTCAACAAGCTCAGTATAACTGGGGAACAGATGAACTTGTTAACTGGACAACACCAAAAGGCTATCAGTCTACAGGTGTTCTGTTCAAGCCGGAAAATTTTGATCCGAATAAGAAATATCCTATGATTGTTTATTTCTACGAGAAATTGTCTGAGAATTTAAACAGATATGTAGCTCCGGCTCCAACGCCATCACGTCTGAATATTTCTTATTTTGTAAGCAACGGGTATTTAGTATTTACACCGGATATATCCTATAATGAGGATGGACATCCTGGAAGATTCGCGGTAGAATATATTAATTCCGGGGTAGAGTACCTGAAGAAAAATCCTTGGGTAGACGGACAACACATCGGTATACAAGGGCAAAGTTGGGGCGGTTATCAGGTAACTCACCTTATTACTCAAACCGATATGTATGCTGCTGCGTGGGCTGGGGCTCCTGTAGCAAATATGACTTCGGCTTATGGTGGAATTCGTTGGGGATCCGGAATGAACAGACAGTTCCAATATGAAAAATCTCAAAGTAGAATAGGGAAGTCTCTATGGGAAGCAAGAGATTTATATATTGAAAACTCTCCTTTATTCCATTTCGATAAAGTAAATACACCTGTAGTGGTAATGGCAAATGACAAAGATGGTGCAGTGCCATGGTATCAGGGAATTGAAATGTTTACAGCATTAAGAAGATTAGGTAAACCGGTATGGATGCTTAATTATAATGGTGACGATCATAATCTGATCAAACGTCAGAACAGAAAAGATATTCAGATTAGAGAACAGCAGTTCTTCGATTATTACCTGAAAGGAGCAAAAGCTCCTGCATGGATGACGAAAGGTATTCCTGCAACAATGAAAGGTAAAGACTGGGGATTTGATCTGACAGATGAAAAGCCTTAATTAAAGGATTAAATAATATAAGAAAAGCTCCGATTTATATCGGAGCTTTTTATTGTGACGTTTAAATCGTTCTAAACTATATGATACAAAAAAAGAGAACTCATTTGAGTTCTCTTTTTATTTAGTAGCGGGGACACGACTCGAACGTGCGACCTTCGGGTTATGAGCCCGACGAGCTACCTACTGCTCCACCCCGCGATATTGTACTGCAAATATATAACGTTTTTTTCGAACTGGCAAGTATTAATCGATGTTTTATAGAAAAGCTTTCATTTCATCCTCAATACCAGTACGTAACGCCATCAATTTTTTTGCATAATCTTCCAATTGAAGCTCATGTTCTGTTTCCGGTTTCCATTGTGGCACCTTTATTTTGTTTCCATTTTCGTCTACAGCAACAAAAACAATGATACAATGTGTCTTCTTTTCATACTTTTTGGAGGTAACAGCTTTTGAAAAAACATCGATCATGATATGCATACTAGAAGAACCTGTATAAATAACCTTTGCATTAATCTTGATGAGTTCACCAATCTTTATAGGTTTCAGAAAGCGTATTCCACCGACATATACTGTTACAGCATAACTTCCGCACCAATTACTGGCACAGGCGTAGCCAACCTGGTCTATCCATTTCATTACACTACCGCCATGTACTTTGCCGCCGAAATTAACATCTGTGGGTTCTGAGATAAACTGAAACGTTGTTGGTGTATTATGCATGATTTAATAAGATTTATAAAGTAATAAAAATAGGTATATTTACGCTCATTTGGACATAATGAATGATAGAAAGTTCAAATGCACTCAATTAATATTAAAATAAATCCAAATACACCAAATAAGAACTAAATAACATATGAAACGTATATTCTTTACATTAATTGGGATCTTTTATGCAGGTATAACTTTTTCTCAAGTTAAAAATACTGAATCAGTAAATAAAATTGAAGCGACTGCTGATAAGCCGGCAGAACCTTTTATAAAAGAGATCAGAGATATTGTAAAACTAAACTCTCTTTTTAGAGAAAAGCTCAACTGGAATGATATTGATGGAAATATCAAAACACTTTCGGTTGGAATGAAAACAACAAACGATACAAAGCCAGTAATAGATTATATAATATCTGAACTTAGAAAAGTAGGAGACAAACATTCTTTTTTTATGTCTGTAGCTGCCACAACAAATTATTCCAGCCCGACAAAAAAATTAGAAGGAGCAACCAGTAAGTTATTGCCAGGTGATATTGGCTATATTAATGTTCCGCAATTCGGTTCTGTAAATGATTCTGCAATGACTGTGTATGCACAAAATATCCAGAATCAGATCAAAGATCTGGATATTAAAAATAATATAAAAGGCTGGATAATTGACTTCAGAAAAAATACGGGAGGTAATATGTATCCAATGATTACAGGATTGGGACCGCTTTTAGATAAAGGAACACTTGGTTATTTTGTTAGTAATAATAAAAAGAATCCATGGAAGCTTATGGAAAAAGAAGGGAAGGTGTGGAGTAATAATGCTTATGTTCCCAATGCATACAAACTAAAGAAAAGACCCGAGAGAATTGCTTTACTTGTAGGAGGGAGAACTGCAAGTAGTGGAGAGTTTACTGTTGTCTCTTTTATAGGTCAGGACAATACCAAATTATTTGGACAGCCTACAGCTGGATATACTACCGGAAACAGAACTTTTGTATTATCAAATGGCTCATCTTTGATGTTGTCCATTAGTAATGCTGCGGATCGTGATAAAAAGGATCATATAGGTTCTATCAATCCAGATGTATTAGTAGATCAGTCTACGAGTGTGGATGCAGATATAGAAGCTGCCAGTAAATGGATTCTGGGTTTTTAATAAATAATTATTTGTAATCCCGGCTTTTATTTCTCTCTTAAAGATGGTATTTTTGAATATTATATAAGAAATATACAAATGAAAAAAGTCTTCTACCTGAAAACATGTGGTACGTGTAAGAAAATTATGGCTGAGTTCAATCTGGATGGCTGGGAACTTAGAGAAATAAAATCGGCTCCTGTTACGGAATCGGAATTGGCAGAAATGTATAAACTGACTAATTCATATGAAGCACTATTCAGTAAGAAATCGACTCAGATTAAAGCCAGAGAAATATATGTTAAAAACCTTAAAGAAGAAGACTTTAAAGAATTAATTCTGGACCATTATAGTTTTCTGAAAAGACCAGTGTTTATTACGGGTAAAGAAATCTTTGCTGGCAGTGATAAGTCTAATCTGGAGAAGCTGCGCCAGTTCTTTTTGGCTTAGAATATAACTATACTTAGTGTTCAAAAAATTATTAAACGTCACAGATTTTTATTGTCTGTGACGTTTTTAGTTGTTAAATATCTTAATTTTATCGTTGTTACGGCATATTAACTTTAGTAAAACTTGTAATATTAGAACCTGTAGTACCTAGCCCCAATTGTCCGGAATCATTATATCCGGCAGTCCAGAAGCTGCCATCTGTTTTCATGATAACAGAGTGTTGTGCTCCTGCATTTATTAAGGCCACTTTATCGGTAACCTGAGTGAATTGATTACTATTAATTGTACTTCCTATGCCCAGTTGGCCATAGATATTAGATCCTGTGGTCCATAAGGTGTTATTCGTTTTGAGTATCATAGTGTGGCTTGTACCCAGACTTATAGCTTTTACCTGATCAGCAACCTGTACAAATTGGTTTAGCGGAGTATTGTTTCCTGTACCTAATTGACCAGCCAAATTAGCTCCTGTAGCCCAAACAGTGTTGTCTTTTTTTAGAATTACAGAATAAGTTTGGTAGCCTGTGGCTACAGCTTTTACATTATTAGTAATAAAGGCCG
Organism: Elizabethkingia occulta; assembly: GCF_002023715.1. Lineage (GTDB taxonomy): Bacteria > Bacteroidota > Bacteroidia > Flavobacteriales > Weeksellaceae > Elizabethkingia > Elizabethkingia occulta. Next base: position 323,558 of record NZ_MAHX01000005.1, on the reverse strand, counting down.
GATAAAGCTGATTACTGGTGTCACTTAATCCTAGCTGATAGCTGCTATTGGCTCCTGTTCCATAGACAGAACCATCCGTTTTTAGAATAAGCGTATGAGCGTAGGTAGCAGAAACAGCAGCCACATTATTGGTAACCATGGTCATAACATTGCGGTATTGCTGATTTCCAATTCCCAGCTGTCCAAACTGATTATTGCCGGTTGACCATAAAGACCCATCATTTTTAATAGCATAAGAAGAATTGACACCAGCAGCTATGGCTTTGACGTTATTTGTTATGAGAGCAGGTGTATTTAGAGTGGTGTTATTCCCGGTACCTAATTGACCGTCATAATTATAACCTGTAGCCCACAATGTGCCATCTTTTTTTAGTATTAAAGAATGTAAGCCGTTTGCGGCTACTGCCTGTACATTGTTCATTATAAATACAGGGGTATTTCGATTATTGTTGTCACCAAGACCTAATTGCCCATAGCTGTTTTGTCCTGTGCCGTACAGATTGCCTTCAGGGCTTACAAATAGGGTATGCCAGTTTCCAGAGGAAATTTGCCACTGTGCTTTTACCAACGTGTAAGAACTTCCCAGATAGGTAACTGTTATTATTCCATCACCTTCTTCAATACTAAATCCTGGTATACCCGATGGACCTTGTGGGCCTGTTGGACCGATAGGACCAGTTGGGCCCGATGGTCCGGTTGCAGGTACTGGGTTTCCTGAGGAGTCCCGCACAATCTGCCAGCTGTTTCCATTATCATAGCTTATCATCCATTGATTAGCTGTAGTATTCACCTGTAATAAAGGTGTTATACCATTTGTGCCATTACTGCCGTTACTGCCATTAGAACCGTTTTGCCCGTCTTTACCTGTAACCGGTAATTTATTACCGTTTTGTATTATAAAGTTTCCGTCCAAAGTCCAGTAGTAAAAACCGTCGGTATTTTGTTTCACTCCTATAGCCAGAGCATTTACACCATCTTTTCCATTTGTACCATTCGTACCGTTGGTTCCGTCTTTTCCATTGCTCAGGTTAATTGTAGTACCATTACTCATAGTAAGTGTATATCCTGTGGAGGTCGCTTTGTAGGATATAATACTTACATTTTGTTGCAATGCAGTGGTAATTGCTTTTAGGGCAGTAATATCAGTATTCATGAGTTTTACAGCAGCTTCCAGAGCTGCTATGCGTGCTGCCTGGCTGTCTAATTGATCTTGTTGCTGCTGTTGTTTGCGCATAATTTCATCGAAGTCTGTGCGCTGGCAGGAGGTGACAGACAGCAACAAAAACATCCATATAGAGAAAATAAATTTAGTGCTCATAATAGTATGGTATTGGTTACAAATAGTTTAATTATTATTTATTGAGTGTTTATATCGAAGCTAACGCCAATGGACGTATAAAGCATTAAATTTTCCTTCCATGCCGGATACGTAATAATCCCGTCGTATTTATCATCGTTTAACCAACTGAATGATGAGCGCAGAAACAGTCTTGTCTGTTTATTAATCCTGTAAGAGAAGCCAAGATCTCCGCCCACAGCGTAACTTAGTGATTCAGGTTTGACGCCGTTTGTTAGCTTTTGATTGGTGTTTATATTATAAATTCCCGTTGAAAAATCATTGAGAAAGAGATGGGGTGCTAGTTCCATGTTAAACTTCCCCTCATTTCTGAAAATGTTCAGAACCTGTACCGGGAATCGCACTCCATATCGGGATAAACGAACCTTACTGTAAATACCACCTAACTTATAATTCCCCTGCGTATAGCGTATGACTCCCTGGTTGTCTATAAAATCATTAGTTTGCCATTTGGAAGCACCTATCTTACCGGTCATATAATCTGTATTTACCTCAACAGCCAGCCAGTTTGTAAGTCTGTAACCGATAAATAAACCACCACCATAGCCGGGACGAAATTTTTCTCCCGTAGAAGAAAGATCTCCCCAAAATAATGGAGAACCGGCTTGCACCCCGATATAGACTTTAGACTCGGAAGGGTATTTTTCTTGGGCATATAATATTAGAGAACCAGAAAAAAATAAAACCAGAAAAAAATATATTTTGATCATAACAGAAAGGTATCTGCTAACAAAATTAATTTAGCAGAGAAGAGATGACAATACCCAAAAGCAGGTATCAGTTAGCTATGCAATTTTGTATATTTAGAGTAACTTTAATAATAATCTTACCTACCTGTTTTTGGGTAATAGATATAATCTGAAATTTTATCAACTTTACAGAATATGAAGTTGTTATACCATAAATATTTAAGTGCTGTTCTTCTGCTTTTATGTTGTTGCATAAATCAGCTGGTATATGCTTCATCTGTGAATGATACTTTAGCTGTAACAGGAATAGACAGATATCCTGTTAATAATTATTTATATTGGTTTCAGACAAAAGAAAAATTATCGGCAGATAAAGCTTATCAGTTACTAAAAAATGGAAAAGGACAAAAACTTGCTCCTGAAGTCAGTATAAATTCAGGAGTGGCCGGAAACTATTACTGGCTTACATTTACAATAAAGAATACATCCGGATCGGAGAATAATCTCTTTTATAAATTCAATTACCCTTTTCTTAATAATGTAGAAGCCTACAGGCTTACTTCATCGGGATTTAAAAGGTTTATGAAAACTGGCGCCGAATCAGAATTTGATACACGGGATTACCCTTATCATGACTTTGTTTTTCCTATTAGATTAGAAACCGGAGAGTCTGCTGTTTTTTTAATTATGGCTGAACGAATAGGAGAGCGGTTCAGTACAACTCCGGAGTTAATTAGCAATAAACTTTTTAAAGAAGAAGAGCAGCGGTTGTATATTATCATAGGTGTGATTGTCGGTATTATGTTTTTTAATACGGTAATCAATTTGTGCCTTGGAATTTCTCTGGGGGACAGAATACATTATTTGTATGCCGCTTATGTAATGGCTGCATTGTTTTGGGTACTTAGTAGTGTTGGTGCAGATTATCAGTTTCTTTTCCCCCATTGTCCGCTAATATTCAGTATATCTCAGTTTTCTGCCGGTGCAGTAACCATGATTTTGATGGCACAATTGGGTATTGCTTTTTTGGAACTGAAAAGAAATAGCATCAAGTCATATTATATACTAAACCTTTTTAAATGGCTTTTAATTTTTTCACTGATCTCAAAAATTTTATTAGATTTATGGTCTTCTGAACAACAGAAAGCAATCAAAATAACGGGTAATCTGTATCTGATTTCAATTGCCGGAATTGCTATCTCTATAATATGGGCTGCTATTTTACGGGTAAGACAGGGATTCCGGCCAGGATGGTTTTATTTGGCTGCAGTATGTTTTCTGGCAGGCAGTATTTTCAAAACCTGTTATGTTATTCTTACCACTAATGATTTATCCGTTTTGGTATCTCCACCAACAAGTATTCAGATTGGGTTAATTATAGAATCACTGATTATTTTTGCAGGTATTATTTACCGATATTCTGTTCTGAAAAAAGAGAAAAAAGAGCTGGCAATAAAACTGACAAATCAGAAACTTGAGATGACACAAAATATAATTGCTGCTCAGGAAGAAGAACGTAAAAGACTAGCGCAGGATTTGCATGATGATTTAGGAGCTACCCTTAGTACTTTATTGCTCCATATTACCAATCAGCATGATACAATAAATAATCCCTATAATGAACGGAGCATTGAAATTACACAGAAAGCATTGGCTGACCTCAGAAATATTTCTCATGATTTATTACCCAAAGATTTTTCGACAATTGGTCTATTCCAGACTTTAAAGAACAGAACCGATGAACTCAATAGTTTTGCTCTTACAAGATTCTGGCTTAATACAGACGGAGAAGATGAACAGTTGAATGAAATACAATCTGTCATATTGTACAGGATAATAAATGAATTAATTAACAATACTATAAAGCATGCAAAAGCATCTCAGGCTAATATTGACCTGATAATCGCTGATGAAAACATAACACTGATTTTTGAAGATAAGGGAATAGGCTTTAATGATCACAACAATTTTAAAGGGATAGGTTTAAAAAATATACACTCCCGCGTAGTATTTCTGGGAGGACAAATAAATACTGATCACAACAAACAAGGAACAACTGTCATTATCGTTGTTCCGTTAAAAAGCACACAGTAATGAATATTACAAACGTTATAATCGCAGATGATCATGCACTTTTTGCTGACGGGCTGGAGCAGCTTGTGTACTCTTTAGAGGGCTTCAGAGTTACAGGGAAAGTTACCGACGGCAAAATGCTTATGCAGAAATTAAATACAGTTTCTGCAGATATTATTCTGATGGATATTAATATGCCTTACTTAAACGGTATAGAAGCAGCACAAAAGGTTTTGTCTTTATATCCGAAGATAAAGATTGTATTTATCAGTATGTATTACAATCTTCAGTTGATGACCCAGGCGAAAGAAACAGGAGCTACAGGGTTTATCATGAAAGATGTTACGGCTTTAGTATTGAAAGAAGCTATTGTAAATGCCAAGAACGGAGTTCAGACCTTTTTACCTCCCGTAGCTAAAGATACTTTGCTAAATGATATGATGAAGGATCAGGATCCTTTTGTGATGCATCATAAACTGTCTCCAAGGGAAATGGATATTATACATTTGATAAAAGAGGGAAATGCAACCAAGCAAATAGCAACATTGCTTGAATTAAGCGTTTTTACGGTAGAAACTCATAGAAAAAATATCAACCGGAAACTGAAAGTCCAGAGTACAGCTGAACTTGTTGCACTCATGTATAAGTTTAATCTTTGATTTTCTGATAATAAAATACCCGGATAATTCCGGGTATTCTTATTTATGACCTTTTCAGGTTATTTATATTCCATTATACAAAAGGAAGTTTTACAACTTTTGCAGGGATATCTTTATTACGAATTCTGATGAAAATGTCAGATCCTAATTTGAAGTGAGGTTTTGCAACATAAGCTAATCCAACTCCAATTTTTTTCATTGGGGACATTGTTCCGGAAGTTACTTTACCAATAACATTACCTTCAGCATCTACTACTTCATAATCATGTCTTGGAATAGCCTTTTCCTGCATTTCAAAGCCTACAAGTTTTCTGGTAATGCCTTCTTCTTTTTGCTTTGCAAAAACTTCTTTAGAAACAAAATCTTTATCGAATTTAGTAATCCAGCCAAGGCCAGCTTCGATAGGAGAGGTTGTGTCATCGATATCATTACCATACAGACAGAATCCTTTTTCCAGTCTTAATGTATCTCTGGAAGCTAATCCGCAAGGAATCATTCCGAATTCTTCTCCAGCTTCTGTTAATGCATCCCACAATTTTACAGCATTTTCGTTTTTGAAATAAATTTCAAAACCTCCTGATCCGGTATAACCTGTATTGGAAATAATTACATCCTGAACACCAGCTACAGCACCAATAGTGAAGTTGTAGTAAGGGATATCAGTTAACTGAGTATCTGTTAACTTCTGTAAAATTTCAGTCGCTTTAGGCCCCTGAATAGCAATAAGAGACATATCATCTGATGCATTCGTCATCTTAGCGCCAAAAGTGTTGTATTTAGAAATGTGATTCCAGTCTTTATCAATATTGGAAGCATTTACTACAACAAAGTATTTCTCATCAGCAATCTTGTATACAATAAGATCATCTACAATTCCGCCATTTTCATTCGGAAGGCAAGAATATTGTGCTTTACCATCCTCTAATGTATCTACATTATTAGTGGTAACTTTTTGAAGAAGTTCCTTACTTCCCGGTCCTTCAATAAAAAATTGTCCCATGTGACTTACGTCAAACATACCGGCCTTTTCACGTACCGCAAAATGTTCTTCAGTAACTCCGGAATACTGTACAGGCATTTCGAAGCCAGCAAAAGGAACGATCTTGGCACCAAGAGAAACATGCTTGTCAAAAAGTGCTGTTCTTTTCATTTTAAAATATTATTTCGATTTATAATTTTGTTGATTGTCTATTACAGGTGGTGTCTGTACTCGTCCCAGATAATTTTAAACCATTCTGTAAAAAGTTCAGGCTTATTAGCGATCTCTTCATCCAGCTCTTCCATGGTAACGAAACGGATAGCAGATACTTCATCGGGGTTTAACTGGTATTCACCATTATAAGTTCCGATAAAAACGTGATCCAGTTCGTGCTCCCACAAGCCTTGTCCTACATCTGCCTTATAAATAAAATGGAATTTTTCTTCCAGTTCACATTTGATCCCCAATTCTTCATGAATTCTCCTTCTGGCACCGTCTAAATAAGTTTCATTTTCACGCGGATGCGAGCAACAGGCATTGGTCCATTTGTCTGGAGAGTGGTACTTAGTTGAACTTCTTTGCTGTAAAAGCATTTTGCCTTCCTGATTAAATAAAAATACTGAAAAGGCCCTGTGTAATAGCCCGTTCTGATGGGCTTGCATCTTTTCCATTACACCCAGTACATCATCGTTTGGGTTTACAAGTACAACTTTCTCTTCCATTTAGGAGCAAAAATAGCTATAATCAATTGATTTTCCTAATCAAAATATTCGTTAAACTTATAATTTTTGGATGTTTTTTTAATAAATTTGTTTGCTTGAAAACTAATATTTATTATGACGATAAAGAAAAATACACTTATCGCAGCATCAGGTTTGTTTTTGTTAACACTGAATGTTTCTTGCGGTAAAGGGGACCCAAAAGCGGCTGCGGCACAGCAGCAACAAAAACCTCAACCATACCAGTTTATAACAGTAGAACAAGGACCAGCCACAGTCTATGAAGAGTTTCCTGCACGTTTGCAGGGAAAACAAAATATTGAAATACGTCCGAAAATTGATGGATTTATAGAAGATATTTATGTAGATGAAGGTGCATATGTGAAGCAGGGACAGGCCCTCTTCAGAATCCGAAATCCACAGTATGAGCAACAGGTAAGGGTTGCAGAAGCAGCTATAAGAAGTGCACAGGCAGATGTTGCTACAGCTCAGATGCAGGTAACTAAGACCAAACCATTGGTAGATAAAGATATCATTTCCAAGTACGAACTTCAGGCAGCTCAGCTGGCATTGCAGGCAAAACAGGCTAACCTTGCACAGGCACAGGCTAATTTGACAAATGCAAGAGTTAACGAAGGTTACACAATGATTTCCAGTCCGGTAACAGGTTATGTCGGAACATTGCCATATCGTCATGGTAGTTATGTAAACAGCGCTACACAGGAGCCATTAACTACGGTATCTAATATCGGAAGTATCTATGCTTATTTTTCAGCTAACGAAAAAGAAGTATTAGAATTCCTAAAGCATTCAACAGGCGGAAGTATTACAGAAAAACTTAAGAATGCACCTAATGTTAGTTTAGTTTTATCAGATGGTAGTGAATACAAAGAAAAAGGAAGAATCGAATCTATGAGTGGTCAGGTAGATCCTCAGACCGGATCATTTATGATGCGTGCTACCTTCCCTAATGAGAATGGGCTTATCAGAAGCGGATACAGTGCTACGTTAAAGCTTCCTACCTATCTGGAGAAAGTAATTATTATTCCACAGAAAGCTACTTACGAAATGCAGGGTAAAACCTTTGCTTATATAGTAGGAGCAGACAACAAAGTAAAATCAACAGAAGTTAAAGTAGTTCGTCTTCCGGATGGTGTAAGCTATGCCGTAGAATCGGGACTGAAAGCTGGTGATAAAGTTGTTGTGGAAGGAGTTGGTATACTGAAAGACGGAACTGAAATTGTTCCTAAACAAACCAGTCTTACTGCTGTTACTCCAAAAGCTAACTAGTATTAATCATAAGGGATAACCCTTATAATCTCATTTAAAATTATGTTTAGAAAATATATAGAAAGACCGGTACTCTCTACCGTAATATCTATTATCATTGTGATATTAGGTATTTTGGGTATTGTGAGTCTGCCGGTATCTCAATATCCTGACATTGCTCCGCCTACTGTAGTGGTAAATGCCAACTATATGGGGGCAAATGCGGATGTGGTACTAAAGAGTGTTATCATTCCGCTGGAAGAGCAGATTAATGGTGTGGAAGGGATGACCTACATGTCTTCCTCAGCAACCAACGAAGGATCAGCTTCTGTTTCTGTATTCTTCAAGCAAGGGGTAAATCCTGATATTGCTGCGGTAAACGTACAAAACAGGGTTTCCCGTGCCAACAGCTTACTTCCCCGTGAAGTAACGCAAGCCGGAGTAACAGTTGTAAAAAGGCAGAGTTCCAACGTATTAATTTATACACTGAAGAGTGATAATCCACAATACGATCAGGTATTCTTACAGAACTACATCAACATCAATATTATCCCCAGAATGAAAAGGGTAAACGGGGTTGGAGATGTAACCGTATTCGGAACAAAAGATTACTCTATCAGAATCTGGTTGGATCCTGATAAAATGGCTGCTTACGGTTTGGTTCCAAGTGATATTGGTGCAGTCCTTAACGAGCAAAACATTGAAGCCGCCCCAGGTAAAATGGGAGAGCAGGGAAAACAGAGTTTTGAATACACACTAAAATATAAAGGTCGTCTTACCAGTACAGCTGAGTTTGAAGATATAGTATTAAAAGGAAATATTGGCGGACAAGTCTTAAGACTTAAAGATGTTGCCAAAATAGAATTAGGAGCTCAGGATTATTCAGGAAATACCTTTACAGACGGACAGGCAGCGATCGGAGTTGCTGTTGCACAGACAGCAGGTTCCAACGCTCAGGAAGTTATCAATGGTTGTGTAGCCGTATTAGACAATGCTTCAACATCTTTCCCTAAAGGGATTACCTATACAACAATGGTAAATGCCAATGAATTTCTGGATGCTTCAATTGATAAAGTACTTCATACTTTATTTGAAGCCTTCATCCTTGTATTCATCGTTGTATTTATATTCCTTCAGGACTGGAGATCTACATTGATTCCGGCGATTGCTGTACCAGTAGCTATTATCGGTACATTCTTCTTTCTGAATCTTTTCGGGTTTACAATTAACCTACTTACCCTGTTTGCATTAATTCTTGCAGTAGGTATTGTGGTGGATGATGCTATTGTCGTCGTCGAGGCTGTCCATTCCAAATTAGAACAAGGTGAAAAGTCGCCTAGGCGTGCAGCTATTTCTGCAATGAATGACATCTCCGGAGCTATTATCAGTATTACACTTGTAATGTCTGCCGTATTCGTACCGGTAAGTTTTATTAGTGGTTCTGCAGGGGTATTCTATAAGCAGTTTGGTTTAACATTGGCAATTTCCATTGTATTATCAGCAGTAAATGCATTAACGCTGAGTCCGGCACTTTGTGCGATATTCCTAAAGCCCCATACAGAGCATGGTGAAGGGCATAAAAAGAATATTATGCAACGTTTCTTTGCCAACTTCAATACTGCGTTCACAGCAACGACAATGAAGTATACCCATGGTGTTAGTTTCCTTTTGAGGAGAAAATGGCTTACACTGGTAGCTTTATTAGCCTTCGCAGGATTATTTGGCTGGCTGATGGTCTCTACACCAAAAGCTTTTGTGCCGAGTGAAGATATGGGTGGTATATTCTCGGATATAGCATTACCATTGGGTGCTTCACAGGAGAGAACTGAAGAAGTACTATCACAGATTGAGAAAGTAGTATCAAAAATGCCTGAAGTAGATCATATTATGAAAATTTCCGGAAGGGGGATGATTAGTGGTACAGGTAGTAACTACGGAATGGTAATTGTAAAGCTGAAACCATGGGCACAGAGAACTGGTAAAGGTGAGTCTCAGGATGCTGTACTTGGTAAATTGTATGCACAGACAGCGGGAATAAAGGATGCACGCATTATTTTCTTCGGAAGACCTACGCTTCAAGGGTTTGGTAATGCTGCAGGTTTCGAAATGCAGCTTCAGGATCAGAAAGGAGGTACAATTGATGATCTGAATAAAGTAACCAATGATTTTATCGATGCTCTAAAGAAAAGACCAGAAATACAAAATGCTTATACCTCATTTAACCCGAACTTCCCGCAATATCTTATCGATGTGGATGTCGCATCTATTAAGAATGCAGGTTATTCGGTATCAGATGTACTAAGCGTTATTCAGGGATACTTTGGTGGGGTATATGCTTCCAATATTAACCTATTCGGAAAACAATACCGTGTAATTTATCAGGCACCACCTAACCAAAGAGCAAACGTAGAAAGCTTTGATGTTATTAAAGTAAGAAGCAGTACTGGCGCTATGGCTCCTGTTAGCAGATTTGTTACCCTGAAAAGAGTATACGGGCCACAGAGTATAAGCCGTTTCAACTTATTTACATCAGTTACGGTAAATGGTACACCAAATCCGGGATATAGCTCTGGTGATGCTATCCAGGCTGTTCAGGAAGTTGCTGCACAGGTAATGCCTTCTGGTTACGGATATGAGTTCTCTGGTTTAACAAGAGAAGAGATGAGTGCAGGTAGCCAAACGGTTATCATCTTTGCACTATGTTGTATCTTCGTATACTTCCTTCTTTGTGCTCAGTACGAAAGTTATATGCTTCCGTTTGCTGTAATGTTGTCATTGCCATTCGGTTTGGCTGGAGCATTATTCTTTACCTGGATTACCGGAACATCAAATAACATTTATACTCAGATCTCCCTTATCATGCTTATCGGGCTACTGGCGAAGAATGCGATTCTTATTGTAGAATTTGCCCACGCAGCCAGATTGAAAGGATTATCAATTGGTAAAGCTGCATTGAGAGGAGCGCAACAAAGATTACGTCCGATCCTTATGACATCTTTCGCTTTTGTATTTGGTCTTATACCATTGGCTATTGCGGCAGGAGCCGGAGCAGTAGGTAACAATGCTATTGGTATTGCGGCGATCGGAGGGATGCTTTTCGGAACAATCTTCGGGGTATTCTTTATACCAGTATTATTTGTCGTATTCCAGTTCTTACACGAAAAGATTTCTATTAAGAACGAAGAAAGTGCGGATGTACCAAAACTAACAGATTAAAACATGAAAAGAATAAATAATATATGGCTTTTTGCAGGTGCTGCGTCGATGCTGGTTGTTTCATGTAAAGTAACCGATCCGTACCATAAACCTGAAATTTCAAATGAAAAGCTAAACCGATTATATGGTAAAGAAATCAATGCTCAGGATAGTTTGTCTACTGCAAACGTATCCTGGGATAAGATTTTCACGGATGCCAATCTACAGAATATTATCAGAAAAACAGTTCAGAATAATCTGGATCTGAAAATTGCAATTTCCAGAATTCAGCAATCTGACGCTTATTTCAAACAAAGTCAGATGGCCTTTTTGCCAACTATAAACGGAGGTCCGACAGCTACGATCTCAAAAAATAGTCCGGCAGCACAGGTTAATCCGCTTTTCCCTACACATCATATTGAAAACTTTCAATTAGGTATTAATACCGGTTGGGAAATCGATGTTTGGGGTAAGCTGGCTTCTGCTAAAAGAGCTGCTTATGCAACACTTTTATCCAGTGATGCATCCAAAAGAGCTGTTCAGACCCAATTGGTAGCACAGGCAGCTACGCTTTATTATCAGTTGTTGGCTTTTGACAAGCAGCTTGAAATAACCAATCAGACTATCGATATCAGAAAGAAACAACTTGAAACCATTAAGGCACTAAAAGAAGGTGCAATCTTAACGGGAGCAGATGTTGCTCAGAGTGAGGCCAATTTATATGCTGCACAGGTTTCGGTTCCGGATATTGAACTGAATATTAAAACCACCGAAAATGCGCTGTCTCTGCTGATGGGTGAGCCGCCTTTGGAAATTGAAAGAAGCAGCATAGACGGGCAAGCTGTTTACTCAGATCTGAAAACAGGAGTTCCTTTACAAATGGTAAGAAACAGACCGGATGTACAGATGGCAGAGTATAACTATCAGCAGGCATTTGAAGCTTTAAATGTGGCTAAAGCTGATGTTTTTCCTGCACTTAATATTACTGCAGCATTTGGTTTGTCTTCTTTGAAAATAAAGGATTTATTCAGAGACTCATTTATGTATTCAGCCAGTGGGGCTCTTAGCCAGGTTATTTTGGGAAAAGGAACCAAAAGAACACAGGTTAAGGTTTCTGAAACTCAGAAAGAACAGGCTTACCTTACTTATGAGAAAAGTGTGATTACAGCCGGAACTGAAGTATCTAATGCACTGTATTCGTACCAGATGGCTGTAGCTAAAGAAAACACCAGAAAGCAACAGATTGAAACACTTGCCAAGGCAGTAGATTTCAATATGGAGTTGCTAAAATATACTTCTAAAACTAATTATACCGATGTATTAACGTCTGAGCAGAATTTACTGGCAGCACAACTTGCCGGAGTAAATGATAAACTGCAACAGTTGGTGGCTTCTGCTAATTTTTACAGAGCCGTAGGAGGAGGACAATTTTAAGCGAGATATGAACGTTAAACTAAAACTATGGAACTAGAATTCAAAGACCATCTTAGCCCGATGCTGAAAGATGGAGTAATCAATTATCTTATTGATATTGACGGAACAATTACGGACGATGTCCCTAATGAGGAACCGGAGAGGATGAAAACATGTAAACCATTTCCGGATGCACTTGCAACTATCAACAGATGGTACGATGAAGGGCATCAGATTTGCTTTTTTACATCCAGAACCGAGGACTTACGGGAGATTACCGAGACATGGCTGAGAGATAATGGATTTAAGTTTCATAGTGTTCTTTTGGGCAAGCCGAGAGGTGGAAATTACCACTGGATAGATAATCACCTGGTAAAGGCTACACGCTACAAAGGAAAGTTTACAGATATGATAGAAAAGAAAGTGAAAATAAAAGTTTTTAAAGATTAATATGAAAAAGATTTTAGCCAACGACGGGCTTTCAGGGAGTGGAATAAAAAAACTAATTAATTATGGCTTTCAGGTCATCACAGATAAAGTTCCGCAAGAAGAACTAATCTCCTACATTAATACCAATCAGATGGATGTTTTATTAGTGCGCAGTGCTACAAAGGTACGCAAGGATATTATAGACAATTGCCCTTCTCTTAAGATTATTGGCAGAGGAGGGGTCGGAATGGATAATATAGATGTAGAATACGCCAGAGAAAAAGGAATAAAAGTAATTAATACTCCGGCTGCATCTTCTGAATCTGTTGCCGAGCTGGTATTTGCTCATTTATATTCCGGAATTCGTTTCCTTTATGATTCCAACAGAAAAATGCCGGATTCAGGAAATACTGAATTCGAAAAGCTTAAAAAAGCTTATGCTGGTGGTATAGAGTTGCGTGGTAAGACAATAGGAATTATTGGTATGGGCAGAATTGGTATTGAAGTAGCGAGAATTGCTCTTGGACTTCGTATGAAAGTTATTGCTGCCGATACATTTGTAGGAAAAGCAAATATCGAAGTAGATTTCTATAATGGTCAATCTATTAACGTAGATATTATTACCGAACCGATTGAACAAATATTAAAAGAAGCAGATATTATCACATTGCACGTTCCTGCGCAGAAAGGTTTTGTAATCGGGAAAGAGCAACTTGACATGATGAAAGATGGTGTAATGCTTATAAATTGTGCCAGAGGTGGTGTTATAGATGAAGAAGCGCTGATTGAAGCTTTGGATTCAGGTAAAGTACGCTTTGCCGGTCTGGATGTATTCGAAAATGAGCCAGCTCCTTCAGATAAGATATTAGCACATTCTAAGATTTCTTTGTCTCCGCATATCGGGGCAGCTACATTAGAAGCTCAGGATCGTATTGGAGAAGAATTAGCGGATCAGATCAACGAAATTCTATCTTAAATACATTCAGTATAAAAATACAAAAGGCCGGAAGTTTTCTTTCGGTCTTTTTGTTTTAAAAATTAAAAACATACAAACCTTATAGGTTTCCAAAACCTATAAGGTTTATTTAAAAGAAAGTTAGGATTTATTTGCTGTTTAAATTTTTTGAACTTTTGTATTAGTTTTATAGCCCTCACCATTAATAAAACCACACACAAAAAAGGCCGGAATATATTCCGGCCTTTCTTTATCTGATAAGAAGAATAAATTAGTTCTTCTTTAATTGATCGCGAATTTCCATCAATAACTTGTCAGTAGAAGATGGTTCTGCTGCAGGTTCGTCTGCTTGTTTCTTTTTCATTTTATTAATACTCTTGACCATTAAGAATACTACAAAAGCTAATAGTAAGAAATTGATAGCAACAGTAATAAAATTACCATAAGCAAAAATTGCTGCATCCGGAGCTATTTCTTTAGCCTTAGCCAAAGTAGCGCCTGCAGGGATGAGCTCGGAGCCTTTTCCCATTGCAAAATAAATACTGCTGAAATCAGGTTTGCCTGCAATAGCAGCAACAATTGGCATTACAAGGTCATCGATTACACTGGTAACAATTTTACCAAATGCTCCACCAATGATTACCCCTACTGCCAGATCAAAGGCATTGCCTTTAATTGCAAATTCTTTAAATTCTTTTATAAATCCCATAGTGCTTTGTTTATTATTTGTACAACAAAAGTAATGAAAAATTATTTTTCCAGTTTATTTTTTTTAGAATAAAGCATAATGGCAAAGCCTGCAAGCATAAACGGAATACTTAATACCTGTCCGGTATTAAGACCTGCAAACTGGATAAATTCATCTCCCTGAGGTTCCTTAAGGAACTCTACAAAGAATCTGATAGCCCAAAGGATAATGAAAAATAAACCAAATAACCATCCTTGCTGATATTTCTTATCAGTCTTACGGTAAAGGTACCAAAGAAGGATAAATAAAAGAACATAGCCTATAGCTTCAAATAACTGGCTAGGGTAGCGTGGTACTGTAATACCATATTCGCTGCTTTGCTGTGGGAATAGTATAGCGAAAGGAGAATTTGGGGCTACCTGCTTCCCGATAATCTCAGAGTTGAAGAAGTTACCCATTCTTACAAAAGCACCACCTAAAGCAACTACAATACCAAGCCTGTCATAAACCCAGAAAGGATTCTTTTTGATAATTTTATAGGAATAGTATAGTGTTGTAAGGATTAGGGCTATTGTAGCACCATGGCTGGCAAGACCGGAGAATCCGGTAAATTTGAATTCCGGCTTTGTCTGGATAGGCAAAAATACAGACCAGAAGTCTTGTTTGAATAATTCTGGCTGATAGAAAATGACGTGTCCTAAACGAGCTCCTAGTATGGTACCAATTAAAGTCCATGTGAAAAGAGGATCCAGATATTTCTGGTCTACACCATCTATCTTGAATATTCTCTTCATCAGGATATAACCAAATCCAAAGGCAAAAACGAACATTAAGCTGTAGAAGTGTAATGTAATAGGGCCTAACTTAAATCCTACAGAAGGATCCCATATTTTATATGGAGTTTCCAATTCAGCTTTTGCTCCTTCTTCTATGTCATTCTGTGGATTTAGAGGCTTATAGAAATATTTGTAATCCTTTGGATTACTGTTGTCTGCTGGCTGGAATTTTTTATTTAAAAGCTTGTAGCCTTTAATTTTATATTCCTCGAAAACCGGAGTAGAAGCATACTCATTTATAGAGCTGTTCAGAATAATCAGAATGTTACTGTTTTGGGTTTTCTGAGCGAAACTTCCGAAATCTCTGCCGGATGTAGTGGCAAAGATTTTCACAGGAATTTTTTTCTCTTTATTTACAATCAGTGTTCCGTCGGATAATCCGTCAGTGTGATTCTGAGAGAATAACCCCTGAGCGAACAACGCAAAAACGAATAAGTAGATTCTTAGAAGAATATTGTTCATTTATAGATAGTTTATTATTAACATTTATGTTTCTTGGGAACAGGGTCGTAGCCACTGCCGCCCCATGGATGGCAACTTAGTATTCTTTTGGCACCCAGATAACCTCCTTTAAACAGGCCGTGTATCTTTAATGCTTCAAGTGTATATTGCGAGCATGTAGGGGTATATCTGCAGTTTTTTCCCAACCATGGTGATATAGCATACTGATAAAATCTTATCAGCATAACGAAAGGGAAAATCAGTATTTTATTTAACATTCTCGACTTTAATACTCACAAAAATAGGCGAAATTTCTGTAAATTTGGAAACTTAAAGCATTAAATATTATGCTTTCTATTCTGATTTCATGAGCACAAATATCCCTTTAGCAGAAAAACTGCGACCAAAGAATTTAGATGAAGTTATCGGGCAGGAACATTTAACCGGTCCAAACGGTCCTATACGTAAAATGGTAGAGCATGATACGCTGAATTCTATTATATTCTGGGGACCTCCGGGAACAGGAAAGACAACACTTTCAGAGATTATTTCTGAGAATTCCGGAAGGAAATTTTTCAAACTTAGTGCTGTGTCCTCTGGTGTTAAAGATGTACGTGAAG
Source organism: Elizabethkingia occulta (assembly GCF_002023715.1). GTDB lineage: Bacteria > Bacteroidota > Bacteroidia > Flavobacteriales > Weeksellaceae > Elizabethkingia > Elizabethkingia occulta. The sequence goes on along the minus strand of NZ_MAHX01000005.1, from coordinate 307,236 downwards.
TTATAGAGCAGGCCAAGCAGCAGAATCTTTTCTCAGGCAAAAGTCCAATTCTGTTTATCGATGAGATCCACAGGTTCAATAAGAGTCAGCAGGACAGTTTGTTACATGCCGTAGAGAAAGGTTGGATTGTTCTGATCGGAGCAACGACTGAAAATCCTAGCTTTGAAGTAGTCTCTGCATTGCTGTCAAGAAGCCAGGTTTATGTTTTAAAGGCTTTAGACTATGAAAAGCTTGAAGGCCTTGCAGATGTTGCTGTTGAAAGATACAATAAGGATTCCGGAACAAAATTCAGCTTAAAAGATAAAGCTGCATTTATCCAGTATTCCGGTGGTGATGCCAGAAAGCTTATTAATTCTGTCGAAATCGTACTAAATCAGTTTCTCCATAGTAAGAAGACAGAAATTGAAAATGAAGATGTACTAAGTGTCCTTCAGGAAAGTATGGCGCTCTATGATAAAAATGGAGAGCAACATTATGATATTATCTCTGCCTTTATAAAATCGATAAGAGGTTCTGATCCTAACGGAGCTGTCTATTGGTTGGCCAGAATGTTGGTAGGAGGAGAGGATATTAAATTCATTGCCCGCAGAATGCTTATTTCTGCTTCAGAAGACATAGGTTTGGCAAATCCTAATGCTCTTATTATGGCTAATAATTGTTTTCAGGCCATCAATGTCATTGGTAATCCGGAAGCGAGAATCCTTCTAAGCGAATGTGCGGTATATCTGGCAGTGTCGCCAAAGAGTAATTCGGCTTATATGGCAATTAATGATGCCATGAGCTTGGTGAAACAAACTGGAAATCTTCCGGTGCCACTACATTTGAGAAATGCACCTACCAAATTAATGAAAGAAATGGATTACGGAAAAGAATACAAATATGCTCATAGTTATGAGGGTAGTTTTGTAGATCAGGAGTTTCTACCTGAAGAGATTTCCGGAACGAAATTCTATAATCCGGGAAATAACTCTACCGAGAAGAAAATAGATGCAGAGCAGGAAAAGAAGTGGAAAGGGAAATATAAATAAATTTAGAAGTTAGAAGTACGAATTTAGAAATAAGAATATTCTTGACTTCGTACTTCTAACTTTGTCTTTCCTACTTACACTAGCTTTCCAGCATGTATTCTGAATAGTGGCCTAACGGTTTTATATTAGCACCAATACTTTCCAGTTCTTCAAACGAATTTTTAATCAATACCTCCTTCCAGGGACCATCGATATTGATGAAGAAGAAGTAGTTTCCTAAACCAGTCTTAAGGGTTCTGGATTCTATCTTGCTAAGGTTTAGTTTTCTCCATGCAAAAACAGACAATACCTGATGCAAGCCTCCGGCATGATCTTCAGGAAGTGTTATTAGAAGACTTGTTTTCTCTGTTACCTTTGGCAGTTCGGTTACCCAATCAGCTTTTTTCTTAGAAATAACGATGAAACGGGTATGATTTTGTTCAAAATCCTGAATGTTGCTATTGATGATTTTTAAACCATATAATTTTGCTGCAAACGAATTTGCTACCGCCGCAATTTTGCGTTCGGGAGTTTCTGAAACTTTTTTAGCTGCAGCAGCTGTTGATGCAAATTCCTGTTTTACTACTTCAGGATAATTCTTATTCAGAAAGTGATAAGACTGTGCAAGTGCCTGCGGATGTGAATAAATCTTCTCAATTTCTTCACTGTTATCATGAGAAGGATGAATCATAAGCTGGTGCGAGATTGGCATTACAGCTTCAGCTTCTATAACAATATTACTGGTGTCATACAGATAATCCAGAGTCATAGAAACAGTTCCTTCAATAGAGTTTTCCAAAGGAACTACAGCCTTGTCTACCAAATCATTTTTAACCGCCAGAAAACAGTCCAGAATACTGGATTGTGGAATTAGTTCTTCATTTGGAAAAATTTGGGTAGCAGTTAACTGAGTAAATGATGCTTGAGGCCCGAGGAATGCTATTTTCATAGGACAAATGTATGGATTTATCTGTTTTTTCAGAAAACTTTAGGGTAATTTATTTAACTATTTACTTTTATGTAAATCAAAATGTTTGTTTTTAATTATTTGCATCTCCTTTCTCCAAACCGTCTTCAATTTTTTCCTGTGCTTCTGCATGATCTTCAGCACTAGCATCAAATTTTTCACTCTTGTCCTGCGATCTTATGACCAAAGAAAGACTAATAGGAAAGTGATCGGAGTCAACAGATTTTTCGACTTTCATATTGACTAAACGGAAATGTGGACTAATAAAAAAGTGGTCAAGAGGCCATCTCAGAAACCAGTATTTTGCATGAAAAGTATTGTACATTCCACGGCCTCTGCGGGCATCTAATAATCCACTTGTTTTTAGGAACAGTTTTGTAGTGTGCGACCAGGCAACGTCATTCAGATCACCAAAGACAATAGCAGGTTTTGCATACTCTTTTGCCTGTTTACCTACCAGAAGAATCTCGGCATCTCTTTCAGTACTTTCTTCATTTTCCTGCGGAACCGGAGGAGTGGGATGTATACCATAAAGTCGTACCACATTGTTGTTATATTCTACATCTGCAATGATCGAAGGAATCTCTTTACTGACCAGATATTTGACTTCTGAATATAATAATTTTAACTTCGAGTAAAACAATAGACCGTAAGTGTTATCTAACGGTACTTCAATTTTATAGGTGTATTTATCTGTGGCTTTTTTCAGGCCGGTTTTCCAGTGGTTATCTGTTTCCAAAAGAAATACAATATCCGGATCTTTAGACTCAATTAGTTGACAAAGCTTTGCGTGATTGGTGTTGTCCTGATAGACATTACAAACCAATAAATTCAATGGCTTTTCTTCAGGCTTCGGAATTGTTCTGTTAATCATTTTCTTGCCTAAAAAGGTATAGGGAAGAATGAGATAAACGAGATAGAGAATACATAAAATCTGAAGTCCTAAAAGGACTTTCTGAAAATTATTAGGCTCCCGAAATATGAAAAACCAGGCTATTATAAGGATAATAAGAATAACGAATTTTTGAAATCTTGGGTAATCAAAAATCCGAAATGTCCAGTAATCATTTTTAATAAACGGAATCAGCACGCTTGCAACTGCCAATACCGATAAGATTTCTAAAATTATCTGTAATATAGCCATTGTCTATTCCGATTTCATTACCGGAGTTCGTTCCGAAATACCATTAGCATTAAAAGCTTCAATTTGGAAGTAATAAGCATCACTCTTATCGGCTCCAGTAAAGTAATATTCATTCTTACCATATACCATAATACTTCCGTATAATTTGTCCGGAGATTTACCAAAATAAATAACATAACCATCTGCCAGATCATTCTGTTTCCATTTAAACCATACGCTTCTTCTGTCAGCATTTTTTCTTGGTTCTGCACGCAGCGCAACAAAGTTTTCTACTGCCGATGGTTTTTCTCCGGTACCTTTACCAAACACCCGGAATCCACTTAAGGCAAACTTTCCGGTAGGCATTTTCAGGTTTTCCATTTTCAGAAAACGTGCTTTCACCGGAGTTTCCAACTCAACATAATCGTGCGGTACATCTTTTTGATTTTTACTTTTGTCTACAATTGTTTTCCAGGATTTTCCATCATTAGAAGCATAAATTTTATACTGATGCATCTTGTTCAGTGTTTTACCTAAAAACTCTGCATCCTGATCGGCATAATTGATCTGTATGGCGTTGACTGTAGAGATATCACCTAAATCTGTCTGGTACCATTCTCCTGCATTCCCGGTTTTTGCACTCCAATAGGTTTTAATGTCTTCATCTACTGCAAGATTTGGCTGGAATCCACCTAAAGTCGAGGAAACCTGAACGGGTTTCTGGTAATTTAGCAGCATCCATCCGGCAAAAAGTCCTTTGCTGAAGTCTTTTCCCTGTGCGTATTGTGGAAGGTAAGTAGGATAGTCACCATAGGCTGTATTGGTATACATCACATCATCTTTGTCGAATCCGGCAGGCCAGATACCCATTCTCCTTTCAAAGTTATTTTTGGTTGATATAACTATGGTAGAAATATGCCACCAGTTTTTGTAATTATCCTCAAATGTAGCTCCATGTCCGGCTCCTCTGGCAAATCCGCCAGGTTTGTAAGAAAAAGGATTATGGCTTTGGTAGGTGAAGCCCTCTAATGGTTTGTCACTTACATAAACACCATCTCCGTAACCACTGAATTCCGTTCCCGGAGCGCCATATTGCAGATAATATTTTCCATTATGCTTGGTCATCCATGCACCTTCTATAAAAGGTGGTAAAAAGGTATTGTCATTATATTCTCCAAATCTTTCCCAGCCATGTTCTGATGGTTCTAATCCTAAAAGAGGTTTTACATAACCTTCAGATTGTAATGTTTTGGTGTTAATCTCTGTTCCCAGAATAGGATAGGCATTACTGGAGCCCCAGTATAGATAAAGTTTGTCTGTATCTTCATCATAATGGAAGGCAGGATCCCATGCACCTACTTTAAATTCTTTTACGGCAATTTCCCAATTGTCTTTAGTGGGATCTGTACTTTTCCAGATAGGGAAATCAGGATTGTGGGTCGAGCCAATAACATACATAGCATCTTTCATTACAAAGACAGCCGGTGCACACAATTCGTCATATACTTTATGTTGTGGAAGAAGGAATTTACGGGAGACAAATTTCCAGTTCAGCATATCGTCACTCCACCAGTAGCCCCACTGGTTTGTAGAAAACATAAAATATTTTCCTTTGAAAGTTACAATTACAGGATCGGCAGTAGCCCTGTGTTTTCCCTGTGTTGCAAAATTAGGAATAGGCGTGTAACCATAATCTACATTTACAGGATTGGCATAGGTTTTTTGCTGGGCTTTGGATATAAATACTGAAAGTATTGCTGCGCCGAAAAGAATCTTCTTCATAAAACTAGTATATGCAATCAAAGATAAAGGAAATCAGAATAATGTAAAGTATTAAAAATGCTGATACATGAATTTTGTTGTTAAATAGAATGTTCATAAACAAAAACCGCAGGATTTTTCCTGCGGAGTAGTTCATTAAGAGTAGTAAAAAAATTAAGATTTAACTTCAGATCCCATCCCTTCACTTGAAGATTTAAACTTAAGATCGGGAAAGCTATGAATCTGATATTTATTTCTTACATCGATTTCTTTTTTCAGATTTTCATAACTTTTAGCTTCATCTATGGTCATATTTTCAAACCAATAAACTTTTAGCACATTATTCTGATCGAAAACCTGTTTAGCTTTTTCAGCATCACTGTCGGTTCTGATCACAACGCTGGCCATATAGTTAGCATTCACATCTTCGTTCAGATATACAATATAATCTGAATTACTAAATCCGGAGTTTTCCAGATCGGTCTCCAGTTTTTTGTAGTCGCGTTGATTATTAAATAATCCGGTTATGATATTAGACATGGCAAAGATTTTTTTAATCCTCTATAAAGTTATTAAAAAATATTATATAATAGTAATAAAATATTATTCAATACGTTCGTTCTTTATTTCTTCTACAATTTCAGGATTTAATAGTGTTGAAATATCCCCAAAATTGCTGAAATCCCCTTCGGCAATCTTTCTTAAAATCCGTCTCATAATTTTTCCTGAACGGGTTTTCGGAAGTGCAGATACAAATTGAATTTTGTCCAGTTTGGCAATTGGACCAATGCTATCAGCAATCAATAAGTTGATTTCTTTTTTAAGATTATCCTTATCGCGATTTTCACCAGTTTCCTTAAGGATTACATAGCCATAGAGAGCATTTCCTTTAATATCATGAGGGTAACCGACAATTGCAGATTCTGCAACTGCGGGGTGAAGGTTGATGCTGTCTTCAATTGGAGCGGTGCCCAGATTGTGCCCCGATACGATAATAACATCGTCTACACGTCCTGTAATACGGTAATAGCCAACTTCATCTCTTAATGCACCATCACCTGTAAAATACTTACCAGGGAAAGCTGAGAAATAAGTTTCTTTATAACGTTGGTGGTCTCCCCAGATTGTACGCGCGATTCCGGGCCAGGGGAATCGGATACAAAGATTACCGGTAACCTGGTTTCCGGTAATTTCGTTACGCTTATCATCCATTAGTACTGGCTGAACTCCCGGAAGTGGCAAAGTTGCGTAGGTAGGTTTAGTCGGTGTAACAAATGGGATAGGGGATATCAGAATGCCTCCAGTCTCAGTTTGCCACCAGGTATCTACAATCGGGCATTTTTTCTTTCCTACATGGTCATTGTACCAGTGCCATGCTTCATCGTTAATTGGTTCACCAACAGAACCTATAACTCTTAGGCTGCTAAGGTCATGTTTGTCCACCCATTCGGAATTTTCTTTGGCCAAAGAACGTATAGCTGTTGGCGCTGTATAGAATTGTGTTACTTTATGCTTCTCCACTACCTGCCAGAAACGGTCTGCTTCCGGATAGCTGGGAACTCCTTCGAAAATAATAGTGGTGGCACCATTACACAAAGGACCATATAATATATAAGAGTGTCCTGTAATCCAGCCTATATCTGCTGTACACCAATAAATATCATTTTCCTGATAATCGAATACATTTTTGAAAGTATAAGCAGTATATACCATATAGCCGGCACATGTATGCAGCATACCTTTAGGTTTGCCTGTTGAACCGGATGTATAAAGTATAAATAAAGGATCCTCAGCATCCATTACTTTAGTAACAAAATCTGAAGATGCTTTTTCATAATAATCATCTAACCAGAAATCTCTTCCTTCTTTCATTTTAACTTCAGTGTTGGTGCGTTTTACCACCAATACTTTATCAATGTCTGTTTCATGATTATCCAAAGCCTCATCCACAATACCTTTAAGGTCAAGTGCTTTGTTTCCTCTGTAACTGCCATCCGAACATACAATTACTTTTGCACCACAATCCTGTGCTCTGGAAGCTATAGCTGAAGAGGAGAAGCCTGCAAAAATAACAGAATGCACAGCGCCCATCTTTGCACAAGCAAGCATTGTTACTGCCAATTCCGGAATCATAGGTAAGTATATGCATACACGATCGCCTTTTTGTACTCCCATTTCAGTTAGCACATTGGCCATTTTGCATACTCTTTCATGTAAATCTTTATAGGTAATATGCTGAGCCTCTTCTTTAGGATCATTGGGTTCCCAGATTATAGCTGTTTTGTCTCCTCTTTCATTAAGGTGTCTGTCCAGACAGTTTTTGGTAATATTTAGTTTTGCATTTTTAAACCATTTGATGTCGGCCTCTTCCATATCGTATTCCAGAACCTTGCTCCATCTTTGGTACCACACGAAGTTTTCGTCAGCAATTTTGTCCCAGAATTTTTTAGGGTTTTTAATGGATTTCTTATACTGTTTAAAATACTCAGGAAGGTTGTGCACCTTATAGTTGTTACTCATGGATTATAGATTTTTGTTTTTAATCAATTCGAAGAAGAAAGTTAGTGATTTTTCAGTAATTCCAGATATAACTTTTCTGTTAATATGCCTTTCAAGCGGATAAATCTTTTATAGCCAATATTTATGATAAAATTTAACCTTTTTTAAGGAGTATTATTTGTTTAGCATTAAAATTTTGTTGTATATTTGCACCCAATGGAAACATTGCACCCTACTATACAAGTACAAAACGTGAAATTTGATGGCTTACCAGCCATAAAGATATTTATTTTTTAAAACGAAGGCTTTTTGGTCTTCGTTTTTTTTATGTTTAAACTATAGATAATATGCTAACAATAACCGAACTAAGTACAGAAAAGATTGAAAAAATTCTCGAAGAAGCTGCTGAATTTGCTAATGGTAAACAAGCTAAAATTGTAGGTGATTGCTTTTGCGCAAATATGTTCTTCGAAGACAGTACCCGTACCAAAACAAGTTTTGATATGGCTGAAAGAAAACTAGGGCTACAGGTTGTACCTTTTGAAGCAATGACAAGTTCGGTCAATAAGGGAGAAAGCTTATATGACACTGTAAAAACAATGGAATCTATAGGTGTAAACCTTGTGGTAATTCGTCATAAAGAAGATCATTACTTCGATCAGTTGGAAAATATCAATATTCCGATTATTAATGGGGGAGATGGTAAGGGAAATCATCCGAGTCAGTCAATGCTGGATTTGTTAACAATCAAGCAAGAGTTTGGAAGCTTTGAAGGATTAAAGGTTGGTATCGTAGGTGATGTAAAGCATAGCCGTGTTGCTAACTCAAATGCTCAGGCTTTAAGGAAACTGGGGGCAAGAGTTAGTTTTTCAGGTCCATCCAAATGGTTTGATGAAGGGGCTATTATCAATGGTACTTATCAACCCCTGGATGAGCTTATAAAAGATGTGGATGTACTAATGCTTCTTAGGATCCAGCATGAAAGGCATGATGATAAGATGAGCTATACAGATGCAGAATACCATAAGAGATATGGATTGACATTAGAGCGTGAGAAAACAATGAAGCCTGATGCTATTATTATGCATCCGGCTCCAATCAACAGAGGTGTTGAAATAGATGATACATTGGTAGAATGTAAACGTTCCAGAATTTTTACTCAGATGAGGAATGGTGTTTTTGCAAGGATGGCGATTTTAAAAAGCGAACTTGAAGCGAAAGGATACACATTCAAGACTATATAAAAACTAAGGAGATAATTTAATATAAAAATATAGTGTACAGCAGACATTGTACATTATACAGGAAAATAAAATGAAGAAAAAGCTAATATTAGAAAGCGGCGAAGTTTTCCACGGGGTGGGATTCGGTGCCAATGTAGACACAGAAGGAGAAGTAGTTTTTAATACCGGTATGTCCGGCTATCAGGAACTTATTTCAGACCCTTCATATTGTGGTCAGATCGTATGTATGACATATCCGTTAATTGGGAATTACGGTATCAACAGAGACGATTATGAGTCTATCGAACCTGCTATGAAAGGATTAATTGTGAAAGAAGTTTGTGATTTCCCTTCTAATTTCCGTAGCCAAATGGATCTGGATGAATTCTTTAAGCACAAAAACTTAAGCGGAATTTCCGGAATCGATACCAGAAAGCTAACGAGACTTATCCGTAGCAAAGGGGTTGTTAAAGGAAAAATCGTAGATGAGAATGCAGATGAACAAGCTGTTGTTGAAAAGCTAAAAGCAACAACATTCCCAACTAACCAGATTGAAGCTGTATCTACCAAAACCAATTATGCAAGCCCGGGACGTGGATTAAAAGTAGTTTTAGTAGACTTTGGAGCAAAACTGGGAATTCTTAGAGAACTAACTCAGAGAGATTGTGATGTAACAGTAGTATCTCAGGATATCACAGCTGAAGAAATCATGATGATTAACCCGGATGGGATTATGTTGTCTAACGGTCCTGGTGACCCGGAAGATGTACCACATGCTCTTGAAATGATCAGAGGTCTTTTAGGAAAAGTTCCAATCTTCGGAATTTGTATGGGACATCAGCTGATAAGCTTAGCTTGTGGAGCGAAGACATTCAAATTAAAATTTGGTCACAGAGGAGGAAACCACCCTGTATTAGACCTTAAAACAAATAAAGTAAGCATTACCTCTCAAAACCATGGTTATGCTGTAGATCAGGAATCTTTAAAGAATACTGATCTTGAAGAAACTCATATAGCACTAAATGACAGAACCAATGAAGGTGTAAAACACAAAATACACCCTTGCTTCTCGGTTCAGTACCACCCGGAAGCTAGCCCAGGTCCTGAAGATGCAAACTATCTATTTGATGAGTTTATCAGTATGATGTACCAATTTAAAAATGTATCAGTTTAACAATAATTAAAATGATTAATTTCGAAAACAATCCTTTAATTGAAAAGACAGTTAAATTCTCTTTAGATATTATAGAGTTCTGTGAGTTATTGGAAAGTAAAAAGAAATTTGTTATTGCTAAACAATTATTACGTTCTGGAACAAGTATTGGCGCAAATTCTTTCGAAGCGCAAAATCCATATAGTAAAAAGGATTTTGTCAATAAGATGAAATTAGCAGCCAAAGAGCTTGAAGAAACAAAATATTGGCTATATCTGTGTAAACACTCTGAACATTATCCATTCAATGAAAATTTAGAGACGCAGATTATAGAAATTGGAAAAATTATTTATAAAATTTTAAGCACAAGTTTATCAAAAGAAAATGGTGAATAAATACTGTTACACTGTTAGATTGATAGATTGTTACATTTTAAACCTATGAAAAGAAACGATATAAAAACTATTTTGGTAATTGGTTCCGGACCTATTATCATCGGACAGGCAGCAGAATTTGACTATGCAGGAACGCAGGCTTGTTTGGCACTAAAAGAAGAGGGGTACCGAGTAATATTGGTAAACTCTAACCCTGCAACAATTATGACAGATGTAGAGATCGCAGATAAAGTATATATTGAGCCTATCTCTCTGGAATTTGTAAGCAGAATTATCCGTAAAGAAAGACCAGACGCTTTACTTCCTACTTTAGGAGGTCAGACAGGTCTTAACATGGCGGTAGAACTTGAGAATTCAGGAATCCTGGAAGAATGCAAAGTAGAAGTTTTAGGAACTAAACTTTCAGCTATTAATCAGGCTGAAGATCGTGACTTGTTCCGTGAACTAATGAGAGAACTGAATGAACCAGTTCCTGAATCTGAAATTGTAACAACAATACAAGGCGCATTAGAATTTGCTCAGAATATAGGCTACCCGGTAATTGTAAGACCTGCCTTTACACTTGGAGGAACAGGAGGTGGTATTGCATCTAATGCTGCAGAGCTAAAAGAGATTACAGCTAATGGTCTTAAATACAGTCCTGTTACGCAGTGTCTTATCGAGAAATCTATTGCCGGATTCAAGGAAATAGAATACGAGGTAATGCGTGATGCAAACGACAACGCCATCGTAGTTTGTAACATGGAGAATATCGACCCGGTAGGTATCCACACCGGAGACTCTATCGTAGTTGCACCATCTCAGACATTATCCGACAGAGAATATCAGCTTCTTAGAAATGCTTCGCTGAAAATTATCCGTGCCCTTGGAATTGAGGGGGGATGTAATGTACAGTTAGCTTTAGATCCGCATTCATTCGACTACTATATTATCGAGGTTAACCCAAGAGTTAGCCGTTCATCTGCCTTAGCTTCAAAAGCAACAGGATATCCGATTGCTAAGCTTGCTGCAAAAATCGCAGTTGGTCTTACACTGGACGAAATGATGAACCCGGTTACTGGTAAAACTTATGCCTGCTTCGAACCAGCACTAGACTACGTGGTAACAAAGATTCCTCGCTTTCCTTTCGATAAATTCGAAACGGCGGACAGAAAGCTTTCTACACAGATGAAGGCAACAGGAGAGGTAATGGCTATCGGAAGAAACTTTGAAGAGTCTATTATGAAGGCTATTCGCTCTCTGGAAACAGGGCTTCAGCACTTAGGACTAAAAACTAAAGCAGCAGAAGCATTAACTCCGGCTGATATCGAAAGAAGAATTCGTGTAGCTGATGACGAGAGAATGTTCATTATAGGAGATGCTTTAAGAAGAGGTTACTCTTGGGAGCAAATTGTAGAGTGGAGCAAAATAGATAAGTTCTTTGTATGGAAATTCAAAAAGCTTATAGACTTTGAAAAAACAATTGCTGAGAATGTTAAAAATGCTGAAGTTCTAAAAGAGGCTAAGAAACTTGGATTCTCTGATGTGAACATCGCTCACCTTTGGAATGTAACTCAGGATGAAGTTTACAAATTCCGTAAGGAAAACGGAATCATCCCGGTATATAAAATGGTTGACACTTGTGCAGCAGAGTTTGAATCTGAAACACCATACTTCTACGGAACTTATGAAGAGGAAAACGAAAGTGTTGTAACAGATAAAGAAAAGATCATCGTATTAGGTTCAGGACCTATCCGTATCGGACAAGGGGTTGAATTCGATTACGCAACGGTACACTCTGTATGGGCGATTAAAGAGATGGGTTACGAAGCCATCATTATCAACAACAACCCGGAAACAGTTTCTACAGACTTCTCTATCTCGGACAAATTATACTTCGAACCATTAACGGAGGAAGATGTAATGAGCATTATAGATCTTGAGAAGCCTAAAGGAGTTGTAGTACAGTTTGGGGGTCAGACAGCAATTAACCTTGCTGATAAATTAGCTAAACATGGTGTTCAGATTCTGGGAACTTCGTTAGAAGATCTTGACAGAGCTGAAAACAGAGATAAATTCGAACAGGCACTTCAGGAACTTGGAATTCCACAACCACTAGGAAAAACATGTTTCTCTAAAGAAGATGCAGTTAAGATTGCTAACGAAATAGGATATCCGGTTTTAGTACGTCCAAGCTATGTATTGGGAGGACGTGCAATGGAAATTGTATACAAGCAAAGCGAACTGGAACATTACATGGAATTTGCTGTAGAAGCAAGCCCGGAGCAGCCGGTTCTAATCGACCGTTACTTAACTGGTAAAGAGGTTGAAGTAGATGCTATCTGCGACGGAGAAACAGTTGTAATTCCGGGGATCATGGAGCATATTGAAAGAGCAGGTGTCCACTCCGGAGACTCTATCGCAGTTTATCCGCCACAAAATATCTGCCAGGAAAATCTTAATGATCTTGTAGACTACACCATCCGCCTTGCAAAAGGACTTAAAGTAGTTGGATTAATGAACATCCAGTACGTACTAAGCGAAGGAAATGTATATGTAATCGAGGTTAACCCAAGATCCAGCCGTACAGTACCATTCTTAAGTAAAATTACCGAAGTACCGATGGCAAATATCGCTACAAAAGCAATCCTTGGTAAGAGTCTTAAAGAACAAGGTTATGAAAATGGTCTGGTCCCAAACAAAGAAGGGATCTTTGTAAAAGTACCGGTATTCTCTTTCAGCAAGCTTCACAAAGTAGATATTACCTTAGGACCTGAGATGAAGTCTACAGGTGAGGTAATGGGGAAAGATATTACTCTGGAAAAAGCACTGTATAAAGGTTTAATCGCTGCAGGAAGAAAAGTGCCGTTACATGGAGCAGTATTGTTCACTGTAGCTGATAAACATAAGCCTGAAGCATTTGATTTAGCTTCCAGATTTGCGAATATTGGATACAAGATTTATGCAACAAACGGAACAGCTAAATACTTCGAAGAAAACGGAGTACGTGCTGAAGTAGTAAATAAAGTAGACGATTCGGCTGAAGAAGATTTAATCGACCTGATCCAGAAAGGCGGAATTCAGTTTGTAGTAAATACGATGACTAAAGGAAAAGAGATCGAAAGAGATGGTTTCCGAATCCGTAGAGCAAGCGTTGAAAACGGTGTACCATGTCTAACATCCATGGATACTGTAGAAGCTTTGGTAAAAGTAATAGAATCTATGACTTTCCAAATGCAGGAAATGTAATCAACAACTCATTGATAAATAAAAAGCTGCTAAGAAATTAGCAGCTTTTTATTTTAATAAACTTCTTTATTATTTCAATGACCAATAGAACATTTCTTCGTCCATTTCTGTTTCTACGAAATTTAATTTTGTAAGTAATAATGCAGAAGCATAATTATCAATATAGCTTCGTGCAGTTATTTCTTTAATGATTCCGGTTGAAAAAGCCCATTGGATAAGAGCATTAACAGCTTCTTCTGCATAGCCTTGTCTTCTTTCCTCTTTTTTTATTCCATAACCTATATCTGCATTTTGCTCTGCACTGTTGTAGCCTTTAAAACCAGCATCACCAATTACTTCTTTGGTATCTTTTCGAATAATCATCCAGGATTCAAATCCGGTAGGTCCATTCACTAAAGATAAATTATTCAGGATTCGGGGAAGTGTTTCCAGAAAATCTGTATCGGGCCAGTTTATTCCTCTCTTTATGTTTAATGTATCCAGATCACAGTAGTTATTATTCAAAATATTTTCACACATTTCTTTTGTAAACGGAATAAGGATTAATCTGTCGGTTGTAAGTTGTTCAATCTGTAGTTTTTTGGCTTTCATAAATTACTAAAATACGCTTTATAACGCGGTTCAAAACTACTCATTTAATTTTAAGATAAATAAAGGTATTTTGTAATTTATATTTCAATAAAAGAAAACCTGTTTTTATTCGGGCGTTTGCAAAATGTTTTTTACTTTTAAATAAAAATTTCCTAATGAAAAAACTCGCCTTTAGTTTAGCCTTATTTACAAGTGTTCTGGCTTATTCACAGTATACTTTACCTGTTGCCAGCCCAAGAGCCGCTACAGAACAACAGTTCTCAGTTTCTAAAATCAAAGTTGATTATGGAAGACCTTTTCTTAATGGAAGAAAAATTTTTGGTGGTTTAGAACCTTATGACAAAGTATGGCGTTTGGGAGCTAACGCTGCAACCTTAATTTCATTTGGGCAGGATATTTTATTTGGTGACAAATACATAAAGGCAGGTACTTATGCTTTTTATGCAATTCCTAAAGCTAAAGAGTGGGTTCTTATCCTGAATAAAGGAGTAGGTAACTGGGGTGCTTATGATTATAAAGAGGGCGATGATGTTGCAAGAGTAACGGTTCCTGTGAAAACGCAGACAACTAAAACTGAAGTTTTCACAATTAACCTTACACCAGTTAATGCTGCGCAGACCGATATTGAAATTTTATGGGATGATGTTCAGGTAAAGCTGCCTGTAAAAGTAGCCAATGAATCGGCTGTTAATCTGATTGCAGAACAACTGAAAAGTATTAAGAAAATTGACAGTGACGCAAGAAAAACTGCAGAGAAAAAATAACACATACAGGCGGGCGAAAGCCCGCTTTTAACTTTAAAAATAATGACAAACCAAATGACAACTGTACCTATTCCTGAAGTTTTAGAAAATGATGATGTAAAACTTGTCCTGGTTAATGAATCGGACTTTGAGAAAATTTATGAAGTTGGTTCTGATCCTAAAGTATGGGAACAGCATCCAAATCCTACACGTTATCAGAAAGAGATATTCAGAACCTTTTTTCAGGGAGCTTTAGAAAGCCACGCGGCTTATCTTATCTATGATAAAAAATCCGGAGAACTGGCGGGAAGCACTCGCTTTTATGATTATAACGAAGCTGATAACAGTATTTTTATAGGTTATACTTTTTATGCTACCAAATTCTGGGGAACAGGTATCAACCCAAGAGTAAAACATCTGATGATGGATTATATCTTCCAATATGTAGACAAAATAAATTTCCATGTAGGTGAAGACAATAAGCGTTCACGTATTGCTATGGAAAGATTGGGTGCTAAGCTGAAAGAAATTGTCAGAGTTGCCTATTTTGGAGAACCAGACCGCATTAATGCATGGTATGTAATAAACAAGCCTGCAGACAATCAGTAATTTTATTCCCTGTAATTTATAATTCTAAAAGTGGATTTTCGTTTAAAGATATTTTGTTCAGCTGCTCAGCACAACAGCTTTACTAAAGCAGCACAACTCAATTTTATTACACAGCCTGCCGTTACCAAAAACATAAAAGAACTGGAGAGCGAATTGGGTGTAAGCCTTTTCGAACGTAAAAACGCAAGAGTAGGACTTACCGAAGCCGGAAAGGTATACTATGAATATGCACAGCAGCTGCTGAAAGTATATGAAGAAGCTCAGTTTAAAGTAGATGAACTGAGAGGCAGCTTCAACGGAAGACTGAACATCGGAGCGAGTACCACAATAGGACAATATATACTTCCCAAAGTTCTGGCTGTTTTCAAGCAAGAGCATCCTTATATTACTATACAGATGCTGAATGCAAATACAGAAGAAGTAGAAAAAGAATTGCAGGAAAATACAATAGATTTGGGTTTTATTGAAGGACATTCCGGAAAGTCCAGCTTAAAATATGAGCCAGTAATGGATGATGAGATTGTCGCTGTTGTCCATCAGAATCATCCTTTATTTGCTCAGGAAGAAATTAATATTAGTGAACTGAAAGAACAGAATTTTGTTCTTCGTGAGAATGGCTCCGGAAGCCTCGATATAATAGCTGATATTTTTAATAAGAATCATATACGGTTAAAAGATCTGAAAGTTGAGGCTCAGTTGGGAAGCACAGAGAGTATTAAGACCTTCCTGGAATATAGTAATTGTATTGGTTTTTTATCAATTCATGCCCTCCGAAATGAATTGTTATCGGGTAAATTTAAAGTATTGGATATAGAGAAGTTCAGTATTAAGCGTCAATTTAATGCTGTCTATTCGCATGGGAACTTCGATGGTATTCCAAAATTGTTTTTAGATTTCTTTCATAATCATAAACAAAAGTTATAGTATATAATATTTTTTGATTAGTTTTTGGAATGTTTAATTCCGAGCTTTGCTTCATGAAATTTAAAATTATGAAACAAGCAACACTACTTCAGAAAATACTATTCTTTGTATTGCTTATCTTTTGCGTTACACCATTTGTGGAACCACCATTGGCCTTAATATTAGGATTCGTAGTAAGTTTTTTTATCGGTCACCCTTATATAAAGCACAATTCTGTTGCTGCTAAATATCTATTGCAATTTTCGGTTGTGGGTCTTGGTTTCGGAATGAACCTGACAGAAGCCATAAAAGTAGGGAAGGAGGGATTGATATTCACCGTAGCTTCAATATTTTTCACCCTTATAATAGGCCTTATTATAGGAAGATATCTGAAAATTAATAAATCTACAAGTACATTGATCTCCGGAGGTACAGCCATTTGTGGTGGTAGTGCTATTGCAGCATTGGCTCCCGTTATCAATGCCAAAGATGAGGATATTTCGATTGCTATGGCTTGTATTTTTATTCTAAATGCACTGGCATTACTTATTTTTCCGGTTATTGGCCATCAGCTTAATATGAGCCAGGATCAGTTTGGATTATGGTCTGCTATTGCGATACATGATACAAGTTCTGTTATTGGTTCTGCTCAGAAATATGGAGAGGAGGCTTTGAAAATAGCTACTACTGTAAAACTGGAACGTGCTTTATGGATTATCCCGGTTTCTATTTTGCTATCAGTATTGAATAATGGTTCTGTGAAAAAAATTAAAATACCTTATTTTATTCTTGGATTTATCGGAGCAATATTACTGGCATATTATTTCCCACAGATCAAACCATTTGGTGAAGTAATGGTTTTTATGGCCAAAAAAGCATTGAATATAACATTATTCCTAATCGCATCCGGACTAAGCATTAGCTCAATAAAAAAAGTAGGTGTAAAACCTTTGGTACAGGGTGTACTTCTCTGGATATTTATCTCAGTAGGTTCTTTGTTGGTAATAATGGAAGTGGCATAAGTTATTTTGTATGCCTATTTAAAGCATCCTTTCAGTGCATCTGCTCCAAAGTAGAAAACTACCAGCCATACAAGCCCCTTCACTGTAAAGAAGATTAAACCTGCCCAGCCAACTCTCTTAAACCATTTTTTAAACCTCGATTGATTCTCTTGTGGTAAATTCTCCATGTTAATAATACATTGAGAACAAAAATAAGCAAATATTATAATATTTGCTTATCTTATTTGTATTAATTCTAATTAAGATAATGAGTTTAGTCTAATAAATGAAAAAGACTATCTGGAATTACATATAATAGTTGTTTTAGTAACTAAATCCGGAAGGATAATTAAAGTTTTAAATTGATTTTTTTTTTAGAAAATTGAAATCTATAAATAAAATAAGCATGCTCTTTTATGACTGCAAAATATAGCTGATAATTGGTATTGTACCATTCTCTATTTCTCTTTAATATTGACAAGATATGATGAATAAAATTTCAAAATCTAATTAAAAAGTATAATTTAAACATGTTGTCATCCGCAGATTTACACTTGGAAAGAGCTTTGGTTCTTACCGCTTTGGCTTTGTTTTTGGGAGCAGGAATTTCTTTTACACTCATTATTTTCATCATTAATTCTATACGAAAAAAACATAAAAAGGCACTTTACTACGTCCTTTCGTTCCTCATTTTCGGAATTATTGTAGTAGTTTTAGCAGCATTATATTTCTACAACATTTTAATTGAACATCCTGGTTACTAAAATTGAGATAAACCAGAATATATAAAACCAATTCAGAAGAAGGATAAAAGCGTAATTAAACAATACACTCAAAATAATATACACTATGATTTTCAGAAAACTATTACCTGTTGCTGCCTTTATGATAAGCATATCATCTTTTGCACAAATAAGAACAGGAATATATTTTTCTTCAGATAAAAAATACAAAGAGATTATTGAGGAACTAGGAAATCCATTAGAAGGAAATCCTGTGATGATCGTAAAATCCTTTGTTCCTAACCATGGAAGTTATGTTTGGTATCTTAATGAAAAAAAAGTTGAAAAAGGCACGTATTTCGAAGGCACTCCCAAAGATTTATACTCAGGGATTTTTCTGGAAGATCATGGTGGATTGATTTCACAAATAACCTTTAAAGATTTTGCGAAAGATTTGGGACAACCGATGTACCTCATTAACTATTGCGAAGTAGGTGATGCAGACAAAGATGGTTTTCCGGAGTTTTATCTGACTTATTTTGGAGAATCGGATGGATTAGATGCCAAGCCATTGAAAGTTATTGTTTATACCAAGAGAGGTCAAAAGACACTTTCAAAATCAAAAATTACAGGATGGATTCCATATCAGGAAGAAGATCAATATCGCGAAGAAAGTGATACAAATTTCAAGTTATTACCAAAAGCAATAAGACTGAAAGCTGAAAAGATATTGAAAGACGCCAAAAAAGGAATACAATAGAATATGGTCAGTGGTGGAATTTTATAAAACCACCATTTTCAGGGATATTTTCATACAACAGCTTTGATTATCTTTAAATCGAAGATTTATTAAAAATAAAGTGGTGAAACAACTCATGATTTTAGCTTCATTCCTGACTTTGTTTGGCTGTGAAACAAATGCTCAGAAACTGAATGTTACGGCTATTTACTCAGAACCCAATCGGGTTACAAGAGAAGTTCCGGAAACAGGAGCTGTACATAATTATACAACCCGTAAAGAAGTTACTGAGCGTCTTAATCCCATGATTGTTATGACTTCCAAAAATGCTGAAATACTGAAATTTCGGATACAGGGAAATATAAGTTCCGGTGGACTCAACATTAATCGGATTAAGAAAATTCGTTTTGAAAAAGGAGAGCAGAATGGTAATAGTATGACGCTGAGATACTATGTGGAAATCAAAAAGACTCCCGGTAAAGAAGGCTCTAATGTAGCGGGTTATAATTATACAAAAGATGAAACCTATAAAATTCCGAACGATGTTAAAATAATAAAAATTGAATTGTACGAAGACCGAATCGATGATATATCCGATACAACCCCAAAGCTTATTGCTGAACAAACGTTTAATTTCTTTGCAAAAATATAATCACTTGAAAATGAATTCTAGCAATGCATGCACCTAGATTAATAAGTATAGACCAGAATGATATTGCCGATTTTGATAAAGAAGCGGTATTTTTTGATCCAGCCACAAAATCCCGAATTTCCTATTGGACAGACGGGACGGATATATATTGGCGTACAACGAAATTAAAAGCTAATCCGGAATGTTTTTTTGTATTTAATAAACTCTTTGCTAGGGATAATAAGCATTGTTTTATGCAGAATAAAAGACTGAAAAATGCGGATGTAAACAGTTTTGAGGCATTAAATTATTGCTTTGCAAAAGACCGTCATTTTGTATGGTGTCTGGGTGGAAAATTTGAACCTTATGATATTGAGACTTTTGAAGTATGTGATGATGGTTTTAATAAAAATCTGATGCACCAGACCTTTTATTTTTCAGATGGAAGCTCAGCTGATGGTACGACACAAATTTCCTCAGGTTATGCGAAGGATAAACATCAGGTCTATTGTTATGATCATACAGGTAAAGTGAAAATACTGAAAGAGGCTAACCCTAAAACCTTTGTTTCCTTTAATGATGGTAAGTTTGCCAAAGATAGTCTGCATGTTTACTATTATTTTAATCAGATTAAAAAAGCAGATCCCAAAACATGGAAATTACTGGATCTCAAAGAAGGTTATTCCTGTGATGCAAAGCGTGCGTTCAGATTTAAAACTTGTTTGGAAAATACTGATATAGCAACATTATCTATTTATGAATTCATCGATAAAGAAGGTTATACAACAAAATTTTTAAAAGATAAAAACGGATTGTTTGATTTGGATGGAACAAGGATTACAGAAGACAAACTGAAAAAAGATTATGCCTGAAAAATTTAGAAAACTGATATCTTTTAACCGAATGGAAAACCTTTGTCTGGGAATATTAAAGTAGAAAAACATGAGTAAAAGCAATAATAAGATAAAACTGAGTGAAGAAGAAGCGGTGAAAATAATCGTTGATCTCGATCAGATTGTCGTTTCCCTCGATAAAATAAAAAGTCATTTTGCAGAAGACAGCAATTTTCAGAAACATGATAAAACACTTAGTGACTATATCATAAACGAAAAAGTTAATCAGACACTGGCACAAATCAGAGGTTTATTATCCTCTAAATTTTCACTGAGTGTAGGTGAGGACGATATGGATGATCTGGAAAGAGCTTGCAGCACTAATAGATACTGGACTCCTGAGAACAATGAAATGGATACTGTTTCTGTAAATCCTGAAAATTGGCATGAAACGAATCTTCCTGTTTTATCTAGTTCAATTGTAAATGAATTCGATTTTTTTCATCAGCTTTTCAGTAAGAAAGAACAAAAGATGTATGCCTTTGCCTTGATACTGGACAATGATTGCCTTACCGCTTATGCAGCAGTTTCTACAACCGAAAGCTTAAAGAAAATCCATAAAAATAAAGAATGGGATGCTCCTGAATGGTGTCTGTGCGTTAGCCAAGGCGCTGTAAAAGAAGGTGTAGACACTTTCACCAAACTGCTTTTGGATCGCTACAGAAAGGATATTGTACCGTTATTTCAACAGGGATTTGACTATGCACGCGAACGGCAAAAAAATCTGCAGTTATTTACAGATGCTCTGCGCATTGCCAAACAGGAACTTGTGAAAAAATATGGTAATGAAGTAGAAGAAATGGCTTTTTACATAAGCATACCGGGAGAGCCAATTGTAGAAAAGAACACTGCATTGGCTATCAATAGTGATAGCAATACGAAAGTAAAAGAACTATTGGATAGCTTATATATTTAGAATGAAATTTTGACATACTGGTCGCTGAAAATGATACTTCAATACATTAGAATGATATGAAAAAAAAACTTACAAACCCACCATCAGATAAGCGTGACAGAGAACTGTGGATGCAGCATGGGGCAGGCTATATTGTGTTCGAGAATATCCGGAAATCTGCTATCAGCAAAATCCCGCCAGAAGCTGACAACACACTTCGGGAAGCTCATCTAACAGCGATAGACAACACCATATATGGCATGATGATGCAAATGGACGGAATATTTGGCTCTCTGGAAAATGAAAACTACCGCCTGGATTTGCAAACCAATATTGTCCTTTATAAAGATGGCGAAGTGGTTGAAGAACTTAATACTCTTGAAGGAGACGGAATGTGTATGGGATTTCATGGATGGATAGAAAACGATTTTGGAAGCGATGAAATTGTAACTGATTAGGATTAAAAAAATGAATTTAGATTTTGAAAAATTAGCTGTAGAGATTGAAGCAGCAACCCGAAAATATTTTCAGGAAATAGTGGCTAATCATGCTGCTGAAAATATTTATGCTTTTGCATTATACAGCGACGAAGGTGCTATGACGGTTTGCCCGGCAACCAATACGATGGATTTTTTAGCTACCAGACCTCAAAACGACTTGACCTATTATACATTTGATCCAGCAGAATGGTGCTATGAAGGTAGCAGGCCAGGCGATGGATTTTCTGCAATATCCCATCAGCTGTATGAAGCAATCGAAGATGATATGAAAGAAGAATATGATAATGACGATGAGGAAAATGATGAGGAGTTTGAAGAGTTCCAGCAAACCTTGTATCAAACTTGTTTTGAAGTTTTACTCAAATTAAAACAAGAAAACTTCTTTAAAAACCTTGTTGGGAAAGACATTTTCTTAATGTTTTCCGTAACTGAATATGAGTTTGATCGAAATAAACTGAGAGAGATGATTATTTTACTGAATGATAATCCATACCAAGAGGAATATCTGGACTGGATGAAAACATGGCGCAAATAAAAGAAAAGGCTTCCGCTTGCGTGAGCGTTTCGCTCGTGCAGGGAAAGGAATTCAAGTGAAAAATTATTAATTATGGCAACAAAATAATAAACCAATTGAAACATGGTCTTTAAAAGTATTTGAACAAAAGCCAGATTATGTGCATCAAAACCCTGGGAATGGGAGTATAGCAGTTCAATAAATTATTGTGATGATTTTGGACAAATTTTGAAAATCGATGTTAATAGATAATGTGGATACGAGCAGGGAGAATGCTGATCAAACGTAAAACTCGAAAATATTATAGCCAATTATATGAATGATACACTTAACAACTTTAAAGTTACAGACAGGCAAAGCTTCATTAAGTTTCTTGACTTATTACGTAAGGACCTTTTAGACAATCCTGAAAATTGGGAAAACAAAACATTGCCCGATTTTCTAGAAGCTTTAAGTGCATATACCGAAGACGTTCAGGGGTATTACAACAATATAAAACTAGATATAAATGCTGACAAACCAGACTGGTCAACCTTTGCAGATATTTTTAAAGGTGCAAAAATTTACGAATAGAAATTAATACCTGTTATAAAAACCGCTATTATCAGGGATATTTTCATCTGGCACCTTTTATTATCTTTAATTTGGGAATTTATTATGATAAAAGTGAAGAGTAGTCTGTTTGTACTGACCGAAATACATAGCCTATGAATATAACAAATCAGCAACAAGATTTTATTAACACCCATTTTCATGAAGGCATTCAGCAAAGTGAGTTAGACGAATCAATATTCAGAGAGTTAAAGACTTCGGAAGAATTACATTACCTCGCTACCCATCATAATTGGGACAATGGTGTGAAAGTTTTACAATGGATTGTTGAAAGTCCTATTTGTAGTGAAGCGACTGCTCTGGAGTTATTCTGGCTGGCACAGCCACAGGATTTTCAGCAATGTAAATTGGATATAACGTTACAGGATGAATACCTGAACGAGGTGTTTACACTGCTGAAAACAATTTTAAAGAATTATCCTGATAACTTTTATAAAAAAACAAGTCGTCAGTTTGATCCGGCACCATTTTATGAAAATGAGCTCATTATTCCCGACTGGATTTATCAGAAAACCAATGGCGAAGACAGCTATGTGTACTACGAAGAGGATGACATAGAAGATTGGTTTGATGCGGATTGGAAAAACAATATCCAGCGTGCAGAATCTGCGATTGAATTATTCAATATAGCCTGGTTTCTGGACGAACCAGAACAGGCATCGTTGATTTTAGAGCATCCGTTATGTGATAAAGGAGTTGCAGTTCTGGTATTTTGGCGACTGTACAACGAATGCGCTATGTATACCGAAACAAACGGGAAGTTAAAAGAGATAATTCATAACATTCTGAATAATACTTATCCTGAGATGTTGAGCTATGATCCTAAAACGGATGAAAAAGTTGATTACAAGAAGAAAAAGATAGTCTGGGAAATACCAGAAATATTTAGAAAACAGGTTTAAATATGCCTATGAGTACTTTAGAAGACTTAGAAAAAGAATTTAACTTTACTTATCCGGAGCTTTATAAGCAATTATATGCCGATAGAATGCTGGATTGGGGTTCTGATGGAAACGGCTGGTACACTAATGTTTTTCCGACGTTAAAAGAAAATCCGCCTTTGCTTCTGTTTGGAAGTGATATCGAAATTTGGGATCCGATTGTTTATCGCGATGGAATCAGGGAAATAGTTAACCATGAAGTATATGACATCAATCCTAAGTACCAAATGCTTCCTCTCGCAAAAAACGGTGCCGGAGATTTGTATGTTTTCCAATTGGATATGGAGAATAATGGTGAAATTCCCATTACATTTTTTGGTCATGATTCAGATGCTGAAGTTTTATCCAAAAATCTACAGGATTTTATCTTCAGACAGCTTTTGGAATCTCTAACCGAAATAGATGAATACTCGATGCTCTATGAGGATTCTGAAGAGAAAATCAAACAGAACCTGCATAATCAGCTGAAGACACACCGTAAGTATTTAAAAGCTGAACAAGTTGAAATTCTGGAGGATCTTTACCAGCGTGATATTTTTGAATATACTTACAAAACACCCAATGGTAGTGAATTTGAGGCAAAAGGCCTGCTGACTTTTGACGATCTTGAAAAGCTTATTAAGCAGGAAATGGCATTTGAAAAATTGAACATAAAATTTGATTATTGGAAATAGAATAATTGACTCAATAATTATAAAAAAACACAATGATGAAAAAGAATGTTGCTTTCCTGATTTTGAGTGCGCTGCTGGTTGTGTTCTACAGTTGCAAAGAATCGGAAAGAAAAAAAACGATTTTTCCGAATTATCTGAAAAATACCAACTGGATTCTTAATGAAGGAGGACTTATAGCTCCGGATGGTGGGAAAACTTATTATATGTCTCCAAGAATTGACACTGCAGTTATTTTCAACTTTCATGCTGTCAACTTTTTAGATGAAGAAAAATTCAGAAGCTATGATGCATGGGAATGTGGGAATGATTGCTTTACTGAGGTGCACGGCAGGTATTATTTTACGGGAGCTAACCAGATCAAAATGGAAGTTGACAGCATTAGCAAGTCCGATTTCTGTGACAGGCCAACACAAATTTTCAATCCATCGAAGGAAATGGTTTTCAATCTTGTAAAAGATGGAAAGCAGTTAAAACTAACAAGGAAAGATAAGTAAGAAGATTGTTGAATTGATGCTGAACTTTCGAAAAATGGATTAAAAACAATAAGAACAGTAAATGGAGAATAAAGAAACCTGGATAGAAGGAGATATACTTTTTTATAAAGATCATGGTAATATTGAGAATGCAAATATTCATTCACTAGAGTATGCATATGTACATATTTTAGGAGATGTACCCTTTCTGTTTGTTTTCGCAGATCATCAACACTATATATCTACCGAGCTGAAAGGTTTTGAAGAAGTATATCGCGAACTTTCGGATAGGTTTGGTTTTGACTCCGAAATCTTTTTTGCAGTATGTAAAGCCGGAAATGAAGATGATAAAGTAAAAATATGGGCAAAAAAAATGCCTCGGAATTATCAGATTCTTGACGAATATCCGGATGATATCGATTTTGGCTATGAAGTTTATGCGGAGCCCAGGCACATGTTATCGTGGGATACTACATACGAGCAACTGGAAGGATCGGGTTTTGTGGAAGCTTATTTTACAGATTTTGGTGCCAGATATTTAAGATTCAGATATCCGGTTAGAGTAGAGGGTCTTCTTATCGATCAATTAGAAGTATATGCCGACAATATCAGTACTAATCGCCCTGTACAGGAGTTCTTTGTAAGCCTGTACGAGGAAACGAATACTGATAAAAGTTATCAGCAATTGAGAGAACTTTGGGTTGATGACGATATTGATATTAGTCGGTACGGTTATGAAAGAGAAGACCAATGTTATCTGCAATTTGTTTTGACAAACGGTATAAATGCCTCTATTTGCTATACTTATGATAAAGGGTATTCTTATGACGATGGCAGCACATCACTTCATTTCTATAACAAAAGGGAGTACAAGTATTTTTTAGAAAATAAAGAATATGAAGAAGTGATGGAAATATCAGGATTAATACCATTCGATAATAGTTTGGATATGAAAGTTAATTATATCGATAATGATGGCGTTAAGCACATTCCGCTAAAGGTAAAAGAACTATTGGGAGAGAAAAGTGGTATATGGATCGACAATACAAATCATAAAATAGGATTTGCGGGAATAGACACTGCATTGATTCTAGACCTTGAAAAAATTAGACATTTTACCTTTCAGAATGTTCTTCCGGCAAAAGGAGCAGGGTATGCAGATCTTATTGTTCATCTTAGTACCGGAAATTATCTGTACGTTTTTATAGAAGATACTTATTTCTTCGATCAGTTTGCTCAGCAATTGGAACAAATGACGAAAAAGGTGGTTGAAATTCCTGAAGCATATTATAACTGTTAAAAACATGCATATCAGATGTATATAGGAAGCACAGCTAAAGAAAGACCAGATCATTTTGTGGTAATAGAAAGTGGAGATTCTGCCACAGAAATTTTAGCATTAATGAAAGAAAAACAGATTTTCAATCTTATTCTGGATGGAAAAACCTGTGATACAGCTATTTTTGAACTTCCTGAGTTCAGAGAAGTCTTCGGAAATGTCAATATTATCTATTTTTCCAACTTCAATATTGACAAAAGAGAAATTTTGTATGCCCTGAAAAATGCTTTTCGTCTCGAAATAAGGAAATGTACATACAAAGGAAAAGAACTGATTGACTGGACTGTTTTTACGCGATTAGAAGAGCTGTTTACGCCTTATTCCAAACGGTTTGTTAATCTGTTTACACATCCAGCGCTAAAAACTATTTTCATTGAAAAATTTACAGAAGAAAACTATCGGTTTCCTGAAAATGAAATACTGCATACGTTATCTATAGAAGGCAATGTTTCCTGTGACTGGTCTACACTTACTCATTTTAATAAATTAGAAGCTTTATACCTGTCCGAGATTAAATCATTAACCGACATTTCATGGCTGGGAGATCTCAATAATTTAAAAGATCTGGATATAAGTCTTTGTAAAAATATTGAAGCCATTATAGAAGTTATTTCAAAAATTAAGAGTCTTAAATACCTCCATATCTTTCAGAGCGGTGTGATAGAATCCCTACAAAGTTTAGCCAATCTTACCAGTCTGGAAGAGCTCACTATTGAAAATAAAGGTAAATTAATAGATAAAAACATTTCTTTTCTAGATAAAATTTCCAATCTGGAATACAGTATCGAAATCGGAAGTTTTGGTGCAACAAGCGATAAATAACTAACAGCTTTTGAAAGTTTGCATTTTTGATTTTTTAAACTTTAGATACAGCCTTGCCAAGGCTATGAGATAAGCTCATCATAACAATGTTAAAATAGGGGAGTTTAGTATGAAGAATGTCGCGCTAATCCAATAATACAAATCTGCAAAATCACTGTAAACAGGGATATTTTAAGATTACCGGATTTGGTAATTTTAGCGAATGGCACACCGTATTTATTTATACAACTACGATCAGAAAACAAATCAATCATTCGATACCTATTTGGGCGAATGGAACTATGAAATTCCTATATTATTATACCCTCTCATTGCAGAAGATATCAGAGTAGAAGGTGTTGAATTTTTCTCCCACAAAGAGCAAGGAATTGTACAGCTGCGTTACTTTTTCAATCTACTGGCTGATACCTATCAACTGCATTATAAAAAAGCTTACTACGAACCCGTTAACAAAATGTTTGAGTTTCTGGAAGCATTGCCTTATGATTCCTTCGTACTGAATGCAACAGATGTCTTCAATATGAGCGAGGAAAAGCACAAAGTACAGGCAAAGGAATGGCTTGTGGAGATTCAGCAGAAAAGCAAGCAGTATAAAAAAGCAGTGGAAACTCAGAATATTAGCTTATTAGATTCCTTGTTTTCACAATACGGTTATTCGTCATTTCTCGATATTTTACAAACAGACTGGATCAATTACGGATTGGGATATTTTGAAGAACTTGCTTACAAGAAAATAGCATCTTCTATATTCGAAGAAGAAGGGAAATTTGGATTGAAAGACTCAAAAGGTACCATTCTGGCTCCGGCTATTTATGATGATATTTTTGAAGCAGATTATTATTACGGTATATCGGTGATTCAGAAAGATAGTTTGTTTGGTTATCTGCAGAGTAACGGTAAAGAACTGGTTCCTCCGGTTTATGAAGAAGCCTTTGATGTTTTCGACTTTGAATCCGAGCCTTTGGGCGAAATAAAAATAAAAGGAAAGACAGGAATTCTAAAAGTCCATTCAAATACTTGGATACTTCCTCCTGATTATGACTCAACTGAAGTAATTACTTATGGATTTTTATGTGTGGAAACAGGTGGGAAATATGGAGTTTCTAATTTTGCAGAGATGATTATTCCTGTTGAAAGTGATAACCCTTATGAATATGATTATTTTCCGGAACTTTTTTTCACCAAACAAAAAGGAACCAGCAAACGCAGATATTACACAAAAGAAGGAAGTTATCTGGGTGATTTTGTTGAAGAAAGCATTGTAAAAGCGGGTGCTTGTTTTTGGGTTAAACCAAATAAGTTTGATAAAAAAGGCAGGCTGATAGATGAAAAAGGTAATTCTGTAATTGAGGAGGCAGATCAGTTGATGCTATTAGAACGTTTTGATTGTTTGGCGGTTTGTAAAGATAAAAACTGGAAGATTTATAACAGCCTGACACATCTGTTTCTACTGGAAAATGAGCGGATCACAAAAGTAAACGGAAAAGCGAATATCGAATATAAGCACAATGTCTTTACACTTGAAACCCAAAACGGATTAGGTCTTTTCGATGCCGAAAATAATATTTGGCTAATCGCTCCCCATTTTGATATTAAACAGATTCATTATTTGGAAAATGGATTTCTGTCAGTTCAGAAAAAGGATGGTTATCAAGTATTTGATTTCGAAAATGGTTTGTCCGAAAAGCTGTACGAGTATATTTCTAATCCTTTAAATTATAGAACGGAAGAAGGGCTGTTGTTTCTGTATCTGGGGGATAAGATGTTCAGGATGAATGAAGATAAAAGCATTCAGCTGGTAGAGCTCTCCGAGTATGGTTCTATTTATCTGGATCGCTATTCATTCCGGGGAAAAGATTTAGAATACTTTATTTCCTTTTATAATAATTGGAAAGATCGGGCAGGTAGTAATCCTGAGCAATTCATGGAAGCCGAGACCATTAAAAAGATGGCTCTTGATGCTAAGGAAGATCAAAATTGCAAGGAAGCATTACGTTTGTTTGAATTATCTGCTCAAAAAAATGATTTGGACAGTTGGGTAGAAATTGGTCTGTTACTTACCGATCCCGAAATTGAAGAATTATTTGATCCCAAGAAAGGAATATCTTATTACGAAAAGGCTGCACAACAAAACCATGCAGTCGCCTGGAATAATATTGGCGCTTTGTACCACAACGGCACGGGGTATTCATTTAATATCAAAAAAGCAATTAAAGCCTACGAAAAAGGAGCGGAGCTTGGTGACGGAATGGCGCTTACCAATTTAGGTGATCTGTATTATTTTGGTGAACATGTAAAGCAGGATTACGATAAAGCTTTGGACTTTTACCAAAAGGCAGAAAAAAAGTACTACTATAACTACGATAAAATATCAGAAATATATTATCAGTTAAGCGATTATAATAATCTTCTGGATTACCTGAATAAAGATTATGAGCAGACTTATTCCTGTATTTATTATGGTATTCTCTATGAAGAAGGTTTGGGTGTAAAAACAGATTTGAAGAAGGCTATTAAGTACTACGAACAAGCTAATGCTTACAGTGCTTACGAATATGCCACACAGCGTCTGGTATACCACTATGGTGAAAGTTTGGAATTTAAAAACGAAAAGAAATACCAGAAATGGAAGTCTTTCGCTGAACAAAATGATTTCGAAATTGATTAGAAAGTATTTTATCTATATTTACGTTCCTCAATATAATAAATTTTAATAGAGAGAAGGGTTTGATGTACAGGTTATTACTTATATTCACTTTATTTATTTGTCCGCTTTTTGTTCAGGCACAAGATGCTTTGGGCAAATTAGAAAAGGAATATAATAATGCTTCAGACAATACAACCGAGCAGTTAAATATAGCTCCTAAATATGCGACTGCCTTATTTTTCCATAATCTCAAACCGAAATCTTATCAGATTTTAGCAAATAATATTTCCATTGCCACAAAGCTGGCAGAGGGGAAGTATGCTACTATTTTATATGCCGTTCAGGCAATGAATTACAGACTTGATAACAAAGAAGCAGAATCTTCAAAAAGTCTGGAAATGGGAAAGGCTTATAGTTTAAAAACAAATAGTAACGAGGCAAAAGGATATCTGGAATATGCAAGAGGTTGGATTCTCACCCGTAATAACAAAATTACTGATGCCGTGGCTGCTTACCTGAAAGCCATTAATTATTACGAAAATTCACCAACGACTTCTACACTGTACGGAAGATACGGAAATACAGCCAAAGAATTATCCGCAATTTATGCTGACCTGAATGAATATCAGCTGGAAGAAAAATATAGCAAACAGTTTCTATTATTAGCATCCAAACAAAATGATCCCAACCTGATCTTTGATGCCTATATGAGAATGGGCTATATGTTTGAACAAAAATATGTTCAAAACCCTTCTGATAAACAGTTTAGGAATAAAGCAGAACAATATTATGTGCAGGCAATCACGACGTTTAACAAGAATAAAGGGTCTATGCTTAATAAGAGCAATCTTTCTTATGCAGCCATTAATCTAGCCAATTTATATACTGAGTTTAATCCGGAAAAAGCCATGGAATATGCTCAATTAGCCAATAAAGTTAGCCTGGAAACGGGTGATGCTATTCATATCGCTTCTTCGTTTGGAATTTTGGCAGAGTTGGCCATACAGAATAAACACTACGATTTAGCTAAGTCTTATTTTCTGAAAGCCTCTATGGAAATCGGAAAAAGTCCTGTCAGAAACCATAATATAGAACTATCTATCTTGGAATCTCTATCCCGAATTAGTGAAGAGCAGGGTAATTATAAAGAAGCACTTGTTTATTATAAAAGTTATGTTGATAAATACAAAAGTGTCTATGATCAGGAAAAACTGGATATCACAAAAAGATTGGAATCTCAGTTTGAAAAAGAAAGACAGGAGCAGAAATATATAAAGCTACAACTGGAAAGCGATAAAAAAGCGCAAGAAATCAAGTTGATAAATATACTTAGGGCACAACGTGAACAGGTCTATAATAACCTAAAACTGGTAGAAGAAAATCAACGTGAACGATTAAAATTTTCAGAACTAGAGTCAGAGAAAAAAGAACAACAACTCCGTCTGGCAAAGTTAGAAACCAGACAGAAGAATAATGACATCAATAACTATAAAAAGCTATTGGCTTTCAAAGAGAAAATCAATACCTACTATACTATTTTTATTGTCATTTTTATTGTTTTAATCCTCTTATTACTTTACGCCTATAAGCAACGTGCCAAGTCTATGAAACAAAGAGACGAGTTGCATGCTCTGGCTATGGAAAAAGAGAAGCAAAATTCAAAAATATCAACACTTACTGCATTGCTGGAAGGCCAGGAGCAGGAGCGTGGCCGTTTGGCCCGTGATCTTCATGATGGCTTAGGAGGGTTGCTATCGGGTACTAAACATCAGCTTTCTTATCTAGATCCTCATCAATCCGAAAATATAGAAGAAGGCATTTCAAAATCGATTAAGCAAATTGATGGTGCTGTAGAAGAACTAAGACGTGTAGCACACAATTTAATGCCGGATTTATTAGTGAAATATGGTTTGGAAGTTGCTATCCAGGAGTTTGCTTCCCGTATATCCAATAACGCTTTAGATATCCATACCGAATTTATCAACTACAGCAATTCCTTGTCCGAGGAAAAGCAATTGATAATCTACAGAATCATTCAGGAATTGGTGAATAACGCCATAAAACATGCTGATGCTTCCGAAATTATTATTCAGATAAGTCAGGAAGAAAACATGCTCAACCTTACAGTAGAGGACAATGGTAAAGGTTTTGATCACAAAGGACTAAACGTAAAAAAAACCGCTGGTTTTCACAATATAGAATCAAGAGTTCAATTTTTGAAAGGAACGATGAATATCATATCCGAATTGAATATTGGCACCAGTATAGAACTTCAAATACCTATTCATTAAAAACATGATAAAAGTAGCTATAACAGACGATCATCCACTTCTATTAGAAGGACTGAAGAATATTTTGGGAAATAGTGATACAATAGATGTTGTAGATTGTTTCCGAAATGTTTCGGAAATGAATGCAGGTCTTGCAAAACAAGCTATCGATATATTATTGCTGGACATCAATCTGGTAGATACCAACAGTATCGAGCTCATAAAACCTCTAAAGAAGAAGTATGGAAATCTCCAGATTATAATACTCAGTGTTCACAATGAGCTGCCTGTAATTAACAGTACTTTGGCTGAAGGAGCATTAGGATATATCCAGAAAAACGCTTCGGTTTCCGAAATCCTGGAAGGGATTAATACTGTATATGCGGGTAAACAATTTTTGTGTTCACAAACCAATTCTGTCCTGGAAAAGAAATCGCTGGATGGGCTAAACCAGGTTCCGAAACTAACACGAAGAGAAAAGGAAATTTTAGCCGAAGCGGCGAAAGGACTTACGACCAACCAAATGGCAGAAAAGCTTTTCATCAGTCCGCATACAGTAGAAAGTCACCGAAAGAATCTTATCGAAAAATTTCAAACTTCCAATCTTAGTTCAGCGATTAAACTTGCGATAGAATACGGTTTGATTATCGAATAAAATATTCATTGTAAAAAAGCCTGCTCACATATTGTAAGCAGGCCTTTTATATAATCAAGTTAATTCGGTGCGTGATAATTTAGTCCTTGAATTTCAACGTAGCACGAAATAGATTTTTCTTCCCTATTAAATCATATTCGTCATTATATACCGGCTCATACATTAATACGTAAGCATTTCCGTTAAAATCCCTTAAACTGATGGGTTGGTCTACCATGATATCATAAAACCTTGTAATAGTACGTGTAGCAGTCCACTGCTTTAAATTTCCTTTAGGGTTTTTGTCGAATCGGTGATCTTTAGCATCTGTAAAGTACCAATACGAAGGAGCCTGATCCATTAAAAACATTTCTTTGTCTTTATTATATAATTCTTCCGCCATGCCTGTATTCTGAAACCATGCAACCTCCGGATTGTACGTATCTGCAGCCACTGTGTAAATATTCTCGTCTGTAGTTGCTCCAATTAGAAAACCTTCCAGATTTGTAGAATTGATTTCGAACAGGAAAGGAGATTTTTTAAGTTCATAAACATCATTTACAGGCTGAACTACTTTTCCGTCTTGTTTAATAACTACTCTTAATGACTGTGCAAAAGTGATAAAACTCAGTAAAGAAAAAAGAATTGTTAAACTTAATTTTTTCATTATATATCTTTAAAACTGTAGCAAAGATATTGGACTTTATCTCCATACACACTGGCTGATTTCAGGGGTTTTTTAGCTTATTCTTATCAGTTGTTTAGTAATGATAAGCAATTTTTGATCCTGTTAAAATTTTAATTCAAAATGATTTTAGCCTTCATAGTTCGTCAGGCTTTCTATAAACTGAACTCGGTCCGACATCTCTAAAGGAAGATGTTTGTATTAGCAATGTCACC
Organism: Elizabethkingia occulta; assembly: GCF_002023715.1. Lineage (GTDB taxonomy): Bacteria > Bacteroidota > Bacteroidia > Flavobacteriales > Weeksellaceae > Elizabethkingia > Elizabethkingia occulta. Next base: position 273,827 of record NZ_MAHX01000005.1, on the reverse strand, counting down.
CTGAGCTATGCCTGTAATGAGCTTGACGAATTATCGAAGAGTATTAACTATAAGGCTCTTAGCTAAAATAAATTAGGTTTTAACTGGATTTTTATATATGCTGCTTTTTGCTTTTTACCTTTAGCTGATGCTGAATTTAGAGGATAGACTTCAGCATAGAAAGTATCATTTTTCACCCAAAATGCCTTTTTCTCATCTGCTATTTTGAAGTTAGTGAAATTCACATATAAAAGATTGCCTTGTTTTTTTGTTTGTGGAAAGTATTTACTGATCACCAAATTGCTTCCTACATCATTATTGGATGAGACAAAGGAAACCCAGTTCTTAACAGGAAGAATTTGTGGATAGCCACTTGTAGCTAAATCAAACATCACTGCATCTTTTACATTGAAAAAAGAATAGTAAGGATCTGTAACTTCGTTAGAATTTTCTTTAAAAACTTCCATGTTTAAGGCTGATGATCGTCCTACATATTCATTAGCAAGAGGTCCGGTCTCTGTAGATATATCTTTATGCTGTGTAATGATTTCTTGTTTGCCATTTTCAGTATATATCCAGTTGTTGTCTTTCAGTGTTATGTGTGGATTTTTCACCAATGCTTCATCAATTCGTTTTTTTGATGCTGTTTTAAATTCCTGTTCTGACACTTCATCAATTGTACCATATTTATTAAAAGATTTATTTTTAAAGTCATCAGATTCTTTAAACATACTGCTTCTTATTTCATAAAGATTTACACCTTTTAAAGTCAGTTCAAATGCTGCTTTAAATTCCGATTTTAAGACAAAAGCTTCGATGCTGTTCGAAATATTATTATCAATACTGAAGTGAATAGAGTAGAAGTCATCAAATTCTTCAAACCCATAATAATTATCGAGTTTATTATTAGCTTTTTTAAGATGAGCAGCATTTTTATCCGGAGATACAAAAAACTGTACAGAATCCTGTTTGGTAAATAGCTGAAATGGTACATCCTGTATATTATCTACTCCTTTTATCTTTTTAAAATCGGCAAATGTTATGGCTTTTTGTGTAACTTCAGTTTTCATTTTATTTGTTTCTGAAGTTTTATTCTTTGAATTGCAGCCCACGAAAACAATAAACGCAGATGTTATGAATAATTGGTTAAATATTCTCATTTTATATTTTTGGACAAATGTATCAGTCTAAAATACTACAACCAACAAAACAGCCTGATATGGGGAATAAATGGCTGAAAACAGGGATATTTCAGGAAATAGATTTTAGAGAATTTTACAAAAGATAGAAATCAGGTGTAATATGTACTCTAAAATCTATGGAGCATTAACAGGTGAGAAACTAAATATAACTTTAAGAAAACTGAATGTTAGTTGATTTGCATAAAATAACCATAAATGAGATTGAAAAAATTTCAGGCGGAGAAAACAAAATGCTTACAATACGAATTGAAGAAAAGGTTGAAATTGAAAAGCTTATTACTTTAAATGAGATACTGGATAAAGAGAATTTTCTAATTTCTGTTATTATAGAATCTGAAAATTCACTTTTGGACAACAAGGTTTCGGGTATCTATGTTTTTCCGTATTTATCAAATGCCACTAAACTGAAAATATATGTTAGTGATTATGACGAAAAGTTAGAAAATTTAAATTTTTTAAAAAGCATTAATAATTTAAGCTATCTGGATATTTCAACCAATGCCAGGAAAAATCTAAGATTTGATGAACTGGTAAAATTCCCTGTAATAAAACATTTTAGTTATTTATGTGAAGGATTAAACAATGAACAAAATTTCTACATTAATAATTTTTTAGAACTGAAATATCTGGCGGTATATGATTTAAATCTGGAATTACTGAGGAGCAATGCCTCAATAAATGAGTTAAGAGTACACAGAAAGCTAATTAATCCGAAATTATTTACAGAAAAGTTTCCAAATATAGAGAATCTGATTTTGGAAAAATGCAGCGATCTGGATTTTCAAAAAGATATTGCAAATCATCCAAATCTGGTAAACATTTCCTTAAGATATATGAATAGTATTTATGAAGTTCCAAAGTTTAAAAATCCAGACAAAATAAAAAAAGTATCACTTTTAGGTTTAAGGAATCTGAAAGCCTTAGATAACATTACAGAAATGAATAATTTAGAAGTTCTGGAAATTACCAATATTCAAAATATAAAAATTGAGAGCTTTTTGATCTTAAAAGAACTAAAGAAACTAAAGAGTTTATATATTGTATTTGAAAAGGCTGCTCTTAATACTGAATTTGAGAAGTTTGCTATTAAAAATGGTTTACCCATATTTATAGAATGAATCGATATTTAAATAATGATTTAATCTCAGGAATTAAACTATAAAACCTTTATTGTAATATATTAAGGATAAAGAACAAAATTATAATATCAACCGTTTTATGTTGTAATTCTTCTGGCAAAGATGTTAAATTTAGTATAATAATCGGTAAACGACTGTTAGGAATCGCCAAAAATAGTTATATTAGTGAACGAACACTGAATTATAATTAAAATGACAAAAACCAATCAAAGTTTTAAAATCGAAAAATCTCTTCAGCATCTTGGAATCTCTAAAGACAATAAAGGTGCTTCTTCCGGAACCAAATTTTTTGCAACCGGAAAATCTATTGACTCTTATTCGCCAGTAGATGGTAAACTAATCGCTAGTGTAAAAACAGCTTCTGAAAAAGACTATGAAAAGATTATCAAACTTGCACAGCAGGCTTCTTCTGAGTTCAGGTTAATGCCTGCACCCAAAAGAGGAGAAATCATCAGACAATTCGGATTAAAACTAAGAGAATATAAAGAAGATCTTGGTAAGCTTGTTTCTTATGAAATGGGAAAATCTCTTCAGGAAGGCTGGGGCGAGGTACAGGAAATGATTGACATCTGCGATTTTGCAGTTGGATTATCCCGCCAATTACACGGATTCACCATGCATTCGGAACGTTCACAACACAGAATGTACGAACAATACCATCCGCTTGGAATCGTAGGAATTATATCAGCTTTTAATTTCCCGGTAGCCGTATGGAGCTGGAATGCAGCATTGGCTCTTATATGTGGTAATGCTATTATATGGAAACCTTCCGAAAAAACACCACTTTGCGCTGTAGCTTGTCAGAATATCATGGCTGAAGTTCTGAAAGAGAATAAACTGCCGGAAGGAATTTCCAATCTGGTAATCAGCGATCATGTAATAGGCCAGAAGATGGTAGAAAGTAAAGATGTCCAATTGATATCATTTACCGGTTCTACGGCCGTAGGAAGAGAAGTTGCGTCTAAAGTTGCCGGACGTTTCGGTAAATCTATATTAGAATTAGGTGGCAACAACGCTATTATCATCACTGAAAATGCAGATTTAGAAATGTCCATTATCGGAGCTGTATTTGGTGCGGTTGGAACGGCAGGTCAAAGATGTACTTCTACAAGACGACTGATTATCCACGAAAGTGTGTATGATAAAGTTAAGACCAAACTGGTAAAAGCTTATGGCCAGTTGAAAATAGGAAATCCATTAGATGTAAATAATCATGTAGGTCCGTTAATTGACGAACAAGCTGTTAAGCAGTACGAAAATTCTATCGCAAAATGTAAAAAGGAAGGTGGAAAATTTATTGTTGAAGGAGGTCAGCTAAAAGGGAAAGAGTATGTTTCGGGCTGTTATGTAAAACCATGTATTGCTGAAGTAAAAAATTCATACGAAAACGTACAGCATGAAACCTTTGCGCCTATTCTTTATATTATGAAGTATAAAACGCTTGAAGAAGCAATTGCTATGCAAAATGATGTTCCGCAGGGACTGTCTTCAGCAATTATGACTCAAAACCTAAGAGAAGCAGAGTTATTTTTGTCACATGCAGGATCCGACTGTGGAATTGCTAATGTAAATATCGGGACGTCCGGTGCAGAAATTGGAGGAGCATTCGGTGGAGAGAAAGAAACCGGTGGTGGAAGAGAATCCGGATCGGATGCATGGAAATATTACATGAGAAGACAAACCAATACGATTAACTATGGTAAGGATTTACCATTGGCTCAGGGAATTAAATTTAATATATAACCCTAAATATTACAATCACAACATTACAGATAAAACTAATATGTAATTAATTAACGAAAAAATAACCCCAAATCAAATGAACAATATTGTAGATAATAATCAGGTAAAAGAAACTTTAGGCAGACATATTCTTGCAGACGGACTGGATATGGTAATGGATTTTGAAAAGTCACACGGCTCTGTAATTGTAGATAATCTTTCAGGTAAAGAATATCTGGATATGTTTTCTATGTTTGCTTCGGCAGCTGTAGGCTACAACCACCCATATATTTTAAAACATCAGGACTGGCTTGGGAAGCATGCAACTTATAAGCCTACACTTAGTGATGTTTACCTTCAGGAATATGCTGATTTTTTAGAAGTATTTGAAAGGCTAGTTATACCAGAAGAATTACAATATTGTTTCTTTGTAGAAGGAGGAGCATTAGCAGTAGAAAATGCACTTAAAACAGCTTTTGACTGGAAGACAAGAAAGAATTGGCTGCAGGGAAGTAAAACCGAAGCTTCAATGGTTATTCATTTTCAACAGGCATTTCATGGGCGTTCCGGATATACACTATCATTAACCAATACAGCTGATCCCAGAAAGCATCAGTATTTTCCAAAATTTGACTGGCCAAGAATAATCAATCCGAAGTTGACTTTTCCGATAACAGAAGAAAATTTAGCTTATACAATTGAGCAGGAAGGAAAAGCTTTACTTCATATTCAGGAATCAATTCTGGCAAATCCGAATAAAGTCGCATGTATTATTATCGAACCTATTCAGGCTGAAGGTGGAGATAATCATTTCCGTCCGGAGTTTTTCCAGGAACTAAGACGTATCTGTGATGAAAATGAAATCTTGTTAATTTTTGATGAAGTACAGACCGGAATCGGAATTACAGGAAAGATGTTTATGTTCCAGCATATTGGTGTTGTTCCTGACATTGTTAGTTTTGGTAAGAAGACTCAGGTTTGTGGTATATTAGCCAGTAAAGAAAAGTTGGATGAAGTGGAGCATCATGTATTCAAAGAATCTTCAAGAATCAATTCTACATTTGGTGGGAACTTTGTCGATATGCTTCGCCTGAAGCTAATGCTTGAAATCATTGAAAACGAGAATTTATTAGAGAACGTACAGCAGCAGGGACTTTTCCTTATAGAAGGTCTTATTCAGCTACAGAATCGATATCCGGATTATCTTTCGAATGCAAGAGGAGTAGGGATTATGTGTGCAATAGATTTTCCTTCGAAAGAACTTAGAAACAAAGTTCAGCAACAGTTATTTGCAGAAGAAGATATTCTGATTTTACCATGTGGAGAAAAGTCAATACGTTTCCGTCCGCACCTTAATGTTCAGCAAGCAGATTTGGATAGAGTATTATCTGCTATAAATTCTATTATTTCAAAAATTTAATATTATTTTTTTTGTAAATCATTTGCTTTTTTGAAATGATTTTACTAATTTTAAACCGATTTAATAATGAAATTGATATGGATTTGAATACAAAGGTGTCGGTTTTTGAAGGAGACAAACCACAAGAAGTACAGTTAATAAAATCTAAACTGGAAGAAGCAGGTATAGAAGCAGAAATTGATAACTCATATATGTCATTTCTTTCTACACCAACTGCAACAAACCTAAAAGTAAAAGTGTATCTGAAAGATGAGAAAAAGGCCTTCGATGTTATAGATGGCTATTTAAAAGAATATAATAACAATTAAAACCCCTTATTCATAATTTTAAATTTTACTTTTTTGAGGCCTCTGGAATCTTTTTCCAGAGGTTTTTTATAGTATACATGTAATTTTATCACATAAAAGTGAAATAATTGTTTTTTATTCGGTTTGTATTACTTAAATTTATCCTAACCAAATAAATATATAAGTATATGAAAAACTTAAAGAAACTTTCAAGAGAAAGTCTAAAAGGGATTAATGGCGGATATAGAATGTGTCCTGAAGATGGAAATTGCGGTGATGGATTTTGTTGCGCAGGAGGCTGTAGACCCATTTCCGGAGCAGGACCAAATACCTATTTATGTAGCCCACCACCAAGTGGCCCAAAAATAGAGCCTTTTCCAATTGAATGATAGTACTCTAGAGTGAAATAAAGTTATAATTTGTTATAAAGAAACAACAACTGCTTCAGGAAAGTGAGTTGCTGTTTTATTTAAGCCACTAATATGTAGAAATAAAAAATCAAAACATTATATAGGCATCATAAAAAAGTGAAATATTTGTTCTTTATTCAATTTCTATTATTTAACTTTATCACAACCAAATAAATATAAATAATATGAAAAATTTAAAAAAAATTTCAAGAGAAAATTTGAAAGCAATTAATGGCGGATTCAGAATATGTCCTGAAGATGGAAATTGTGGAAATAATTATTGTTGCTCTACAGCAGGAGGTTGCAGACCAATCTCCGGAGCAGGGCCAAATACTTATTATTGTATAGCCTTTCCAGTTAGTTAATAGTCTATATTAAAATTTAGGCTAATAAATTTGTTATAAAAAACAGCAACTACTTCAAGCAGGTAAGTTGCTTTTTTATTAATTTGATGATATGCAAAGATTTAAATATTAAGTAATTTAATGAAAAAGTCCCGATTGCTCGGGACTCACCAAATCACATTTATTATATTATGAAAAATATAACTCTGTACTAAAGATACGATATTTATTTATACAAAAAAATAATTTTATTAAATTATTTTTACTGCATATATCTGTAATTAAAGATTAAATTTCAGTGTCTATTAATTAAATAAAAATATGAAGCAAAGATTATACTTATTTAGCTTTTTGCTATTTGGTTTAATACTATATCAGGGACAAACAGAAAACCTTAAGGGAGTTGATCTGGAAATTCAAAAAATTTTAAACGATTATAAAGGTGTTGGCTTGTCGGTTGCAATCGTTAGAAAAGATAAAGTAATTTTTTCCAAAGGCTTTGGGTATCGTGATCTTGAAAATAAACTACCGGTAACCTCCAATACACTATTTGGTATAGGAAGTAATACTAAAGCCTTTACATCCGCTTTAATAGGAATAGCAAATACTGAAAATAAATTATCTGTTAAAGACAAGCCTTCAAAACATATTCCGCATCTGGAATTTCCTACAGAAAGAATGAATGAGCTGATCACCATCGAGGATTTATTAGACCATAGGAGTGGATTGGGATCTGTAGATGGCTCGTATATCTTTTTTCCTTCGGACAAAAGAATTGACCTTCTGAATAAACTACCATTTCTAAAAGCAAACGGAGAGCCAAAAAACAGCTGGATATATAGTAATTTCGGGTATATTATCCTGGGAGTGATTGCAGAACAGGTATACAATAGTACATGGGAAAAACTTATAAATGAGAAAATATTCAGCCCGTTAAAAATGAATCATAGTAATATATCGGTTGATGAATTAGTGAAACAAAAAGATTTTTCCTATCCGTACGGTATTTATCAAAATAAGATAGAGAAAGTACTGTTCCAGAAAACTGGGAATGATAATCCAGGAGCCGGAATTAACAGCTCTGCCAATGATATGGCAAACTGGTTAAAACTTTGGTTGAATTACGGAAACTTTGAAGGAAAAAGAATTGTTTCCGAAGACTATATTAGAAATGCGATAAGTACTAAGGCTATAATTGATGGCGGTGCGCCTTCAAAGAAAGATCAGGCCAACTACTTATTTGGTTATGGCTATGGTTGGAATACAAATATTTTCCATGGACATTACAGAGTATATCATGGGGGACTTGTTTCGGGATTCTCATCTAATGTTGTTTTATTTCCTGCGGATGGATTTGGAATAGTAGTTCTCAGTAATCAGCATAATACCGATCTGCCCTATACTGTTGCAAGCATGCTGGCTCTCAGAATGCTTGGTTTGGATTATAATAAACCTTATAGTTATGAAAAGGAGATACATGATATTTCAAAACCGGAAAAATATTTTAAACTTATTAATGAAAATGAAAAGCCAACTCATGCTATGGATTCATATTGTGGGGAGTATGAAAATATGGGTTATGGTATAATTAAGGTAGTTAAAGAAGGTGATAAACTGTATGCTGTTTTTCCGGCGTTTCGATTTGCTTTAGAGCATAAACAATATGATTATTTCAGGTTAAAATTTACAGAAGAATTTCCACAGCAAATGAATCCTGATCTTAATTTTGGATTTAGATTAAATAGTAAAGGAGAAATTTCTGAATTAGAAATGGATATTCAAAGGGGAATAATTTTCAAAAAAATAAAATAGTAAAGCATTGAATAGAAAAGTGCTTTATAATAAATACAAAGCACTTCAAAGATTGGTGTTTTAATTCTGTGTATATAAATAAAACAAAACGGAATTATATACAAACCGGAAGATTAATTTAAGCTGAAACTTCAACTGTATCTATTTTATCTGAGTATTTATTCAGATCATTCTGCAAATGTATTCATAAATCACTTTTGTGCGAAATTTGTTTTCGCAAAATCAAAGTATTAATGATTCCTAAGTAGTAGAAGAGTCTCTTCTTTAATTATTTTATCCGTTTGGGCAACATATCGGATATGGATCCGTGCCTCTTGGCAGACATACGCTGGTAGGGCCATTACCGTCATTGCATACTGGGCAGAACATCCTAATACAGCCGGTGCCACTACCACCATTGATTTTTTTCAGTTCAGGTTTTGTAATTTTTCTCATAATGCTAATATTTATTTGGTTAAATATAAAGATAAGCATAATTCTAATAGTTGTGATATGTTTTAAAAAAAATAAATGTTAACGTTTTCAGGTACTTATAATTATTTTTGAAAGGATGTATTAATGATTTGAAAATAATTTTATTAAATCTCAAACAAGGATTTAAAAATGTAAAAGATTTAATCCGGTATATTCGCTGTTGTAGACATTCTATTTTCAGTTAAATCAAATTTAGAAATATTGTAAGGTGAATCCGAGTAAAGCTCCTAATAAAACAATCCACGCACTGTTCATATTTTTGAAACGGAAAAGTAAGCTAAAACATAATACAGCAATAAATATAGTTCTCCAATCTGCAATACTATCTTTTATCATTTCATAACAAACAGCTATAATAATTGCTATTGATGCAACATTTACAGCATCCAAAAATATAGATAGAGATTTTGAACTACGCATTTTTTTCATTAGCGGATGAAGCAATGCTACAAATACAAATGATGGTAAAAAAATAGCAATGGTAGAAATGAGAGCACCCATAAAACCATTAATCTGATAACCAATAAAGGTAACCGAAGAAAAAACCGGTCCGGGAGTAAATTGTCCGACTGCAATTGCATCTATCAGCTGTTGCCGAGTGAGTAAGCCTGTTGCTACTAGTTCTGTGTCTAAAAAAGCAAAGAGTACATAACCACTGCCATATAAAATAGCTCCAATTTTTAAAAAGATAAGAAAAAGGTGAAGGTTTTTAGATGTAATAAATCCGGGATTTGAAATTTGTAATAAAGCAACTGGAATTAGTGAGTGTATTGTATTTTGTTTATTGATTAAGCTAAAGAGGATGGCCATTATACCTGCTCCGAATAATAAAAAAAATTCATTAATGCCTAATAGTGATAGAACAAGAACAATGAAGCCAATACCCCAAAGCTGTGGAGTCTTCAAGGATTTTTTGGCCAAAGGATAAACAGCCATTAAAATAATTGAAATTATTGCAGGTTTTATCCCATATATAAATGGTTGTATCTCGGGGAGCTGACCATATTGCTTATATAACCAGGAAAAAAATAAAGTGATGATAACAGCAGGACATATAAAGCATAATCCGGCAATAATTAGTCCTCTCCATCCAGCTCTATCTTGCCCGATATGAATGGCCATTTCAGTGCTGTTGGGACCAGGTATCAGGTTTGTAGCACCTATTAAGTCAAGAAAGTGTTCTTCAGACATCCATCTGCGTTTGGTTACTACTTCCTGTCTCATCATAGCAATATGGGCCGCGGGACCTCCAAAAGCAGTAAAGCCTAATTTCAAAAAGACTTTAGCCAATTCGTTTAGGCTTTGTTCTTTATCCATTTTCCACATGTATTATTTATTGAACAAATAATCATAAGTGATTACATGATTTTTACTTATAAAGTAAATAACATTATCCTTAATTTGTCATATAAAATTACATTAACAATTATAATACTCTATAATGTATCTGCGAATATGATGATAATTTAATAATCATATAAGAATTAATGTCAAATTATAAAGGTGAAATTTATCCAGATATATTTATTTAAATAAATATTATGTATGCTAAATATCTATAATAAACAGTATTTATCGGGATTTGTATAATGATTTAGGAAATTGTTTTTAAAAAGAATATCAATAATCGTTATTAAATACAAATCATATAATATGAATTAGTATTTTTACGTCTGATCAAAATGTATAAACTATGAATATAAAACTACTAATTTTTTCAATTTTTGTATTAAGTACTACTATTGCCTGTACAACTGACAGAGACCAGGATTCAGTTAAAGCTGATGCTTCTGTATCTATTAAAAATCTTACTAATAAGATTAAGATAAAAAAGACACAACCTAATAAGACTGCGGAGAAAAAAATAACTCTGGCTGAACCTACTGAAACAATAGATCCAACAAAATCGGATAGACCTAAATAAAAAATTAGCCCTCAATTTGAGGGCTAATTTTTTATCCATTTGGACAACAAACTTCGTATGGTCTTGCACCAATTGGTATGCATGCATAATAGGGGCCATCATTATTATTACATTGCGGGCAAAATGCCATATAGCATGCCTGGCCTCCATTAATTTTTCTTAATTCAGATTTTTGAATTTTTTTCATGTTAATATTTATTTAATTTGGTTAGATTGTAAATATAATAATAATTCTTTATAAAGTGATATATTTTCCGGATTAAATAGTAATACAATATTATAATACAATGAATATGTTTTACTAGAGTTAATTGAATGCAATATTAGTAAGCATTTCCCTGAATAAGGAAGAGGAAGTATAATTGTAAAAAAACTGAATGGTCTACAAAAATATAAAAAAATAGCTATAACAAATTCAGTTATAGCTATTTATGTTTCTGGTGGAGAATATGGGATTCGAACCCATGACCTCTACACTGCCAGTGTAGCGCGCTAGCCAACTGCGCCAATCCCCCGATGCAGTTGCAATAGTAAAAATTTTTTTGGACGTGAACAAAATTTTTTATAAAAAAATGCGTTATAATCCTATGTAATCTATATTTTTCTTAATTTTAGGTCTATGTTTAAAAAGATATTCTTACTCAGTATTTTTTCTTTATTCATTATTTCATGTTCTTCTTCCAAAGTAGTTACCAAAAGACCTATAGGAGGAAAAAATTACGGTAAGAGCTATACTCTAAGAAATCTTAATTCCAATTTCAGCGGAAGCAATTCCCGTAAAGTAGACAAGCTTTTGCGTACTGCAGAAGATTATATGGGAACGCCATATAAATTTGGTGGCGTAACAAGATCTGGTATGGATTGCTCCGGATTTATCACTACAGTATACGATAGTCAGGATGTAGCTCTTCCGCGCAGATCTGAAGACCAGTCTCGTGAAGGCAGAGAAATTTCTATAAAAAATGTAATACCAGGCGATCTGTTATTCTTTGCAACATCTGGAGGTTCAAGGGTTTCTCATGTCGGAATTGTTCATACTATTCGTGATGGAGAAGTTAATTTCATTCATGCTTCTACAAGTAGAGGGGTGATGATCTCTTCTCTGAATGAAAAATATTGGAATAAAGCCTATTTAAGTGCCAGAAGAGTCTTATAAATTTATTAAATTTGTCACTTTAAATTCACTAAAACTATACTAAGCATTATGAGTTTGCAAGAGACAATTGAGAAAATCTGGGATAATAGAGATTTACTACAAGATAAAGACAATCAGGAAATCATTCGTGATGTAATTATGAAGTTGGATTTGGGAGAGCTGCGTGTAGCTGAACCTACTGAAAATGGATGGCAAGTGAACGAATGGGTAAAGAAAGCGGTAGTAATGTATTTCCCTATTCAGAAGATGTCGACTATTGAGGTTGGTCCTTTTGAATTTCATGATAAAATCCCGTTAAAGAAAAACTACGCAGAAAAAGGAGTAAGAGTTGTACCTCATGCAATTGCAAGACACGGAAGTTTTGTAGCTCCGGGTGTTATTATGATGCCTTCTTATGTAAATATCGGTGCTTATGTAGACAGTGGTACAATGGTGGATACATGGGCAACAGTAGGAAGCTGTGCGCAAATCGGTAAAAACGTTCACCTTAGTGGTGGTGTTGGTATCGGTGGTGTACTAGAACCATTACAAGCTGCTCCGGTAATTATTGAAGACGATTGTTTCGTAGGTTCCCGTTGTATTGTTGTAGAAGGTGTTCATGTGGAAAAAGAAGCTGTATTAGGTGCTAATGTTGTACTAACAGCGTCTACAAAGATTATCGATGTAACTGGTGACGAGCCTGTAGAAATAAAAGGCAGAGTTCCGGCGAGAAGTGTGGTTATTCCGGGAAGTTATACAAAGAAATTTCCGGCTGGGGAATTCCAGGTTCCTTGTGCCCTTATCATAGGTAAAAGAAAAGAATCTACAGACCTTAAAACGTCATTGAATGACGCTTTAAGAGAGCATAATGTAGCTGTATAGATTTCCTTTACATGATACGAAATACTGTTTTTAGACTTTGGTCTAAATACGGAAAATTCATAGAGCAACCGAAATATATTTTTAGTATTTATATTTTGGTTGCTATATTTTCTGCTATTGCCAAATACAGGGGAGGTCCGTCTAAATACAACAATTATCTGATCTTTAAAAATGTTTTCAGAAATACTCTCCTTCAACAAAATCTTTATGTAGAATACCCACTTCTGCACTTTGACAAAAATCATTACGGAATAATATTCAGTGCACTTATTGCTCCGTTTACTATTTTACCAGACTGGTTAGGAATGATTTTATGGAATATTGCTAATGTAGGTTTGTTTATTTACGCAGTAAAGCAATTACCATTTTCCGAAAAAATGAAATCCTTTTTTGCATGGCTATGCTTCCAGGAGCTTATTACGGCTATGGTAAGTTTCCAATTCAACGTTGCACTAACAGGACTTATTATATTGTCTGCCTGTTTTATTTACCAAAGGAAAGAAAGCCAGTCAGCTATTGCAATTCTTTTAGGAACCTTTGTCAAAATTTATGGTATAGTTGGGCTTAGCTCATTCTTCTTTGTTAAGAATAAAAAGAAATTTATTGCAACGTTAATTATTGGTGCAGTAGCTTTCTTAGCTATTCCTATGCTTTATTCATCTGTACATTTCGGACTGCAATCCTACACAGACTGGTATGTAGAGTTGGTAAAGAAAAACAATGATAATCAGGTTCTGGGGAATATGCAGGATATATCTTTAATGGGAATTGTAAGAAGAGTTCTGGGAGATGCCAATATATCCAATTTATGGTTTATAGCTGTTGGGTTGCCACTATTTACTTTGCCATACCTGCGGATTAAGCAATATAAGAATCAGGCTTTTCAGCTGATGATATTAGCTTCTACCTTACTTTTTACAGTATTGTTTAGTTCCGGTTCCGAATCCCCAACATATATTATAGCAGTTGCCGGAGTTATGATCTGGTATCTTATTCAAAAGGATAAGAACAGATTGGTTAATGGGCTTATGCTGTTTGTATTGATTCTGACATGTTTTGGTATGTCGGATCTATTTCCTAAATATGTAAAGCAAAACTACATCATAAAATACTCGTTAAAGGCACTGCCTTGCTGCATTGTATGGTTTAGAATTACTTATGAACTGCTGACAAAGGATTTTAATAAAAACTATCAATTGCAATAAAATGAAGAAGATTAATATTGTAATACCGGCTCATAATGAGGAAAAGAATGTTCCTATAATGAGGGAGCGTATCGCTGCTGTATTTTCTTCATTAAAAGATTATGCTTATGAGATTATCTTTGTTAATGATGGTAGCAGGGATACTACACAACAAGTTCTAGAAGACCTTGCTGCCCAATACCCTGAAGTTAGATATATAGAGCTTTCCCGGAATTTTGGACATCAGGCTGCATTAAAAGCTGGTTTAGATAATGCTGATGGAAATGCTGTGATCTCTATGGACGGTGATCTGCAGCATCCACCAGAGCTGATTCCGCAGCTTATTAAAGAGTGGGAAAACGGACACGATATAGTATATACCATTAGAAGGTATAATGAGAATATTTCTTTAAGCAAAAAGCTGACTTCAGATATTTATTATAAAATAATCTCCTCGATGTCCGATTTTACTATAGAGAAAGGGGCAGGTGCTGATTTTAGATTACTGGATGCAAAAGTTATAGAAGAAATAAGACAAAATCATGAGTCTGATCTTTTTATACGTGGATTGGTAAAATGGGTAGGTTACAAACAGAAAGGAATAAAATTTGTCGCTGCTGACCGCGAAAACGGAATCAGTCAGTATACCATAAACAAAATGTTTAAGCTGGCATTAACGGGGGTAACATCTTTTAGTGTAAAACCTTTATATTTTGCTGCTTACCTTGGTTTTTTCTTTTCTGCTTTATCATTACTATATGTTCCTTATGTTATCTATTCATTTATGAATGGAAGTGAAATATCCGGATGGGCGTCTCTTATCATGACAGTAGTTTTCTTCGGAGGACTGCAATTGGTAATGCTCGGTATTATAGGTATTTATCTTGGTAAGGTATTCAAACAGGTTAAAGACAGACCTCTATTTATTATAAGATCTAAAAATTTCTAAATGATTCTATTAAGTTTTGATATAGAAGAATTTGATATGCCTCTGGAATATGAGGGAACAATTCCGTTTGAGGAGCAATTACAAGTCTCCAGAAATGGATTGCAGAATATATTAGCCATTTTAAAAAAACATAATGCAAAAGCAACTTTCTTTTCGACTGTTGTTTTTGCAGAAAATAATAAGGACTTGATTGAGCAATTGCTTTCAGATGGACATGAACTGGCATCACATACCTGGTATCATTCAGAGTTTTCAATTGAAGATTTGAAGAAATCCAGAGAAAGGCTTCAGGAAGTTTTCGGTACTGATATTATCGGACTCCGAATGCCAAGGATGATGGAAGTAGATGCTGCAGAGGTAGAGAAGGCTGGTTATACTTATAACTCGTCAGTTAATCCTACATGGCTTCCGGGAAGATATAATAACCTGAAAGTTAGCAGAAGATATTTTCCACAGGGAAATGTGCTTCAGGTTCCGGCTTCGGTTTCGCCATGGAGAGTGCCATTATTCTGGTTGTCTTTTCATAATTTTCCTGTAAATATTTACAGATACCTAGCAAAGCGAGCGATACAAAAAGACGGATACCTTAATATTTATTTCCACCCCTGGGAATTTATGGATATTACTAAAAAAGCATATTCGTTACCTTCTTATACATCTGTAAACACAGGTGATAAAATGGTACAACGATTCGATGAATTTGTACAATGGCTGAAGCAAAATCAATATACATTTGGTACTTTTAAAGACTTCTTAGAAACAACTAAAAAATGAAGATAGGCTACGACGCGAAACGCTTCTTTCATAACACATCGGGACTCGGAAATTATTCACGTGATCTGGTGCGTACTTTATCAGAATACTTTCCGGAAAATCAATATTTAATGTTTGCTAAAAATACGTCTGAAAGAACAGCAGGTCTTTTGGAACGTAGCAATATTATCTTCAGAAAAATAAGCAAAGGAAATCTTGCCCGTCAAATGAAAATGGGGAAGGATGCTCAGAATGAAGGATGTAATATTTTTCATGGATTGTCTGGTGAATTACCATTAAAATGGAATGATAAAAAGATAAAAAAAGTTGTAACTATCCATGATCTTATCTTTCTTAAGTATCCCCAATATTATTCATTTTTTGATCGTAAAATTCATACATGGAAGTTTAAAAGAGCCATAAAAGATTCGGATCTTGTTATTGCGATTAGTGAACAAACTAAAAAGGATATTATGGAGTATTTTAAAACTCCTGAATCCAAAATAAGAGTGATCTATCAGACTTGTCACGAAGCTTTTAAACAGAACTTTTCAGAAGAAGAATTTACTGTTGCAAAGGCTAAATTTAATCTGCCGGAACGCTTTATCCTAAATGTTGGTACAGTAGAAGAGCGCAAAAATTTGTTTTCTGTTGTAAAAGCCATAAAAGGAACTGATATCCCTTTGGTTGTTGTTGGCAGAGAAACCAAATATAGCCAGAGAATCAGAAAATTTATAGCTCAGAATAATATGGAAGGGCAGGTCTGTTTTCTTACAAATGTGAATATGACTGAACTGGCAAAGATCTATCAGTTGGCCGATATCTTTATTTATCCTAGTTTGTATGAAGGCTTCGGTATTCCGGTTATAGAAGCTCTTTTCTCTAAGACGCCGGTTATAACGAGTAATATAAGCTGTCTTCCGGAAGCAGGAGGGCCGGATAGTCTCTATGTAAATCCGACGAGTACAGAGGATATTAAATCTAAAGTATTACACTTATGGGAAAATCCGGACGAAGGAAAAAGGAGAGCAGAAAATTCTTTTCAGTTTGTCCAAAAATTCAATGAGAAACAAATTGCTGAAGAGGTTATGAATGTTTACAGGGAAGTCATTACATTTTAAAAATAATAGTATTATAATTAAATAATATGGAACAGTTACTGGCAATAGGATCTCAGGCACTTCGAAAAGCAGCATTAAACGAAGATGCAAAAGCTTATATACTACAAAACGAATCATTATTCAAAATACTAAAAAGAGTTGCAAACCGATACATTGGTGGTGAAAATCTGTCTGAAACAGTTAATAAAGTTATCAAAGAAAATTCTAGAGAATTTAAATGTTCTATAGAGTTTATGGGAGAGAGTACCCGTACTGTAAAAGAAGCGATGGAAGCTAAAGATGAATTTGTAAATATTTGTCAATCAATTCATAGCCAAAATTTGAATTCTACAGTGTCTCTGGATTTATCTCATATAGGATTGGCCATTTCAGAAGATTTATGTTTTGAAAATATTTCAGCTATCTGCACAGCTGCTGGTGATAAGGAAGTTATTATAAGTGCAGAAGGAACTGAACGGACAGATGCTATATTACAGTTGTATAAAAAAGCTTCTAAAGAGTTTTCCAACTTGTCGATAACATTACAGGCATATCTCTATAGAACAAAAGATGATTTTGTTGATATAATTAAAGAGAAAGGAAGAATACGGATGGTAAAAGGAGCATTTGAAACAGAAAAAGGTTTGTCACTTCCACGTGGTAATGCTTTGGACGACCAATATCTGTATTATGTTGAACAATTGCTCTCTCAGCAACATCTGTGTTCTATTGCTACACATCACCATGAGATTCAGCAAGAGGCTAAAGCTCTTATCAATAAATATCAGCCTGGAAAAGAAACCTATGAATTTGAAAGCTTATTTGGTATACAGACTGAACAGTTAATCAAATTAAAAGAAGAAGGTTATCCTACCAAACTATATTTTGTATATGGAAAGGAATGGTATCTTTATGTTTGTAATCGTTTAGCTGAATATCCACTTAATTTGTTCCGGGCATTACAGGATGTTATGGAAGAAAATGTTTAGTAATAAATATTCTAAATATAGAGGCTGCTTGTGAAAGCAGCCTTAGTCTATTATATATCAGTACAGGAATGACATGTATCCTGAACTTCTGGAGCATAATCGTAGCATGCACAATATGTCCATTCGCCTTATCCGGTAAAGCATTTTATTGTCTAAACTTTTGTTTACCCATTAATAATTCAAAGAAGAGTTTGAAATCTGAAATCAGGCTCCATAGAGGATAGGTAAATGTAGCGGGCTTATTCTTTTCGAAAAATGCATGACCAATCCAGGCGAAACCATATCCAACAACGGGAACAAACCAAAGGAGGTAATATTTCTCTGAGAAAAGCGAATAGAACAATAGGATAAACACTAATGCCGTACCTGTAAAGTGTAATATTCTACAGGTATAATCTTTATGCTCAGTAAGGTAAAAATTATAGAAATCTTTATAGTTATCTATTTTCTGGGCCATGATAATAGAATTTACTACTAAGTTAATTAAAATCAGATGACCATGATAGATAAAATTTCAGCCACTTCTTAAAATTAAGAAATGGCCGAAATATATTTTGTGTGTTTTTGAGATGTATTTTTTATTTAATAGATTTGATAAATTCTGCAGCTTTACTTTCCCAGTTTTCATTCTCCAAAAGAATTTTCACAAAAGCCGAGCCTATAATGGCACCATCTGCATGCTGTGCAACTTTGTCAAAGTCAGTTTTGTTTTTAATGCTAAAACCAATAAGAATCTGATTTTTCAGATTTAAAGACTTCAGTCGTTTGAAATAATCATCATTGTCAATTTCCTGATTGGTACCGGTAGTAGAAGAGCTGCTTACGGCATAGAGAAATCCTGAACTTAAGCTATCAAGATACTGAATCCTTTCATCAGAAGTTTCCGGAGTCACCAAAAAAGTAAAATTAATGCCATATTGCTCCAAAATCTTTTGATATTTCTTTTCAAATTCTATAGGAGGTAAATCAGGAAGTATTAATCCTGAAACACCAGAAGCCTGGCATTCCTGACAGAATTTTTCGAAACCGAATTTTAAAACAGGATTCAGGTATCCCATAAGAATTACCGGAATATTGATTTCATCTTTTACTGTTTTCAATTGTTCAAAAAGCCTGGCAATGGTCATTCCGTTTTGTAAAGCCAATTCATCGGATTTCTGAATTACAGGACCATCTGCAACAGGATCGCTATATGGGATTCCCACTTCAATCATATCGGCACCAGCAGACTGGATAGTCTTCATTATTTGCGCTGTATCATTCAGCTGAGGAACTCCGGCAGTAAAATATATATTGAGTTTTTTCATTGTTTAGAGATTAAAAGTTAAGCTAAATGCTTCAAATAAGTTTCCATATCCTTATCACCACGTCCACTAAGACATATTACAACAACATCCTCTTTATCGAATTTTTTCTGATCCAATACAGCTAAAGCATGTGCGGATTCCAGTGCTGGAATAATTCCTTCAAGTCTGGTAAGTTCAAAAGCGGATTTCAATGCCTCATCATCATTTATACTGAAAAACTCTGCTCTTTTCTCCTGGAATAAATGCGCATGAAATGGACCAATACCCGGATAATCCAGCCCTGCAGAGATACTGTAAGGTTCTATAACCTGTCCGTCTTCTGTCTGCATTACAAGACTTTGGCTGCCGTGTAAAATTCCTAATGTTCCCAAAAAGGTGGTTGCGGCGCTCTCACCGGAATCTTTACCCAGACCACCAGCTTCTGCAGCAATAATGCCAACACCAGGTTCATCTACAAAATGATAAAAGGTCCCTGCAGCATTACTTCCACCACCTACACAAGCAATAACGTAATCAGGATTCTCGCGCCCGATATGTTCTTTCAGTTGGAATCTTATTTCTTCACTTATAATACTCTGGAATCTTGCCACCATATCCGGAAAAGGGTGAGGGCCTACAACACTTCCAATAATGTAATGGGTTGTAGAAGCATTGTTAATCCAGTCTCTTAAAGCCTCGTTTACAGCATCTTTTAGGGTTTTGCTTCCGGACGTTGCAGGGATTACAGTTGCGCCAAGCATTTTCATTCGGGCAACATTTGGAGCCTGGCGGGCAATGTCTATTTCACCCATATAAACGATACATTCCAGTCCTAATAGGGCACAAGCTGTTGCGGTAGCCACTCCATGCTGGCCAGCTCCTGTTTCTGCAATAATTCTGTTTTTGCCTAAGCGCTTTGCCAGCAGAGCTTGTCCGAGTGCATTATTTATTTTATGAGCACCTGTATGGTTCAGATCCTCCCTTTTCAGATATATATTGGTATGGTATTTGTCACTGAGATTTTTAGCAAAATAAAGTGGAGTAGCCCTGCCTACATAATCTTTAAGTAGAGCATTATATTCCTTTCTAAAATCATCACTATT
Organism: Elizabethkingia occulta; assembly: GCF_002023715.1. GTDB lineage: Bacteria > Bacteroidota > Bacteroidia > Flavobacteriales > Weeksellaceae > Elizabethkingia > Elizabethkingia occulta. The sequence continues at coordinate 253,733 of NZ_MAHX01000005.1, read as the reverse complement.
TATAATATCCAGATAATTGTCTTCTAATTCTTTTACATTAGGATAAAGCATTTCAGGGATAAATGCTCCGCCGAAATCTCCATAATATCCGTATTGATCAGGATTTTTGTATTTCATTTTTAGTTTTTATAAATGTTGAATAAATTCTTGTATTTTGTCTATGTTCTTGTCACCCGGACTATTTTCAAATTTGGAGTTGATGTCCAAAGCAAAGGGTTTTACCTTTAGATTTTCCATCTTAGCTATATTCTCAGAAGAAATTCCTCCGCTTAGCAAGTATGGTTTTTGTAAATCTAATTGATCCAAAACGGACCAGTTAAATGTTTCCCCTGTCCCACCATAAGCTTTTGAGTCGGTATCAAAGAGAAGTAAATCTACATAAGCTTCAAATTCTAAAATTTTGGATTTGAGTACTTCGGTATTTACCTCTTGACCAATCCGGAATACTTTAATAATCTGTGTATCCGGAAGAAGTTTTTTCAGATTGAGTATATATTCTATGGTTTCGTCGCCATGCAGCTGTATATAATTCAAATGTGCTTGTTTGGTAATATCAGAAACTATAGCAACATCTTCATTTACAAAAACACCAACCTTTCCCAAATGGTTTATTTCTGATATTTGTTTCAAATTTAAATGATTCAGAACGTAACGTGGTGATTTAGGGTAGAATATAAATCCAAGAAAATCAACTCCAGACTTCTGTAATTCCTGAATCTGATCGAGGTGTGCTAATCCACATACTTTAATTGCATATCTTTCTGATAATATCATTCTTAGCAAATTTTCTTTTTCAAGTAATTCTTTTTTCACCTTTTCATCGATTAAGTGTAATCTATTATTAATATTTTTATTAAAATGATCAGAATAGTCAACCAAAATATTAATAATTAAAGTTGAAATTTTGAAATATTCGATAATAATTTCTACTGTTTCATTTATATCAAGATTGTTTAATGTCTTATAGAATTTATCAAAGCTGTCTTCGTAATGACCTGCTATTTTATTCCTAACATTTGTTATTTTTTTGTACTTAGAAAAATAATTATCAATTTTTAATAATATATTATCTAACTCACTAATAAATATTTCATTTTTGGCTAATGTTTGGTAAAAAAGCGATGGTTTAGAGCTATCAATAGTTTTATGCTTAAATTTATTTAAAACTTCATGAATGACTAGGTATGAGTTTCTTATATAAAAATATTGTTCCCACTTTGAGTCTGATTTTAATAATCCTTTTACATTAACTGCTAAATCTAACTGTGCAATAAAATTGAAGATAATAAACTTATTGAAGGTCAAATTATTTTCAATTTCTATCAATATTCTTTTATTTAAATTATTAAGAGGCATAGCCTCTTTCATAATTAAAAATTGTTCTTTAGTGCTTTTATATTTTTCTATGTATGAAGGAAATTCTTTAATAATTAAGTTACATTCATTAAATAATATATCTTTATTATTCATATCATATAATTTTAAGAAATTCTCCAAATTTATTTCCAGGATTGTCTCCTTTCATGAAATATTCTCCCATAAGGAAAGCATCGAACCCTTTCTCTTTTAGGAATAAAAAGTCTTCAGTATTGTAAATTCCGCTTTCTGCAACGGATAGTGTTCCTGTCGGAAGGAGATTTTTAAGATTAACAGAATGCTGTAAATCTACTTTAAAGTCTTTCAGGTTACGATTGTTAATACCAACTAGGTCGATATCAGTATTGAAATGTTTTAATTCTTCTTCTGTATGAATTTCCAAAAGAACTTCCAGATTCAGAGAATGTGCTAATCCTGTAAACTCGGAAACCTGCTCCGGAGATAGACAAGCTGCAATAAGGAGTACTACATCTGCACCCATAGCTTTGGCTTCATAGAACTGATAAGCATCGATCATAAAATCTTTGCGGAGAATAGGGATGTTGATGTGTTCTCTTACATTTAGGATATCTTCTTTGGATCCACCAAAGAATTCTGTATCTGTAAGAATAGAAATACCACTTGCCCCATATTGTTCATAAGATGAAACAACAGAAAGCGGATTTTGGATATTATTAATAATGCCTTTAGAAGGAGATTTCCTTTTAAATTCAGCAATAATACCACTTTTGTTTTTTACACTTTCTTTTAATGAAAAAGTCTTACGTGAAAAGAAAGCCTGGTCTTTTAATTCTTCTGTTGAAATAAGCTTCTTATCTGATGCTAGTTCCAGCTGTTTTTGTGCAACAATTTTATCGAGTATATTCATCTTTTTAGTTGTCAGTTATTGGTTGTTAGTAATCGGTTATCAGTTGAATTATTAATCATTAAGAATTAGTTATCAAATTCTATTAAAGGCTCAGAGTAACAATTCTAGTACTGTATTTCATTTCTGGATTGTCAGGCTGAGCCTGTCGAAGCCTCTTGAAAATTATTATATAAGTTTATACTGCTTCGACGAGCTCAGCACAACATAGTGTCACATTGAGCGAAGTCGAAATGTTCAACTTGAACAAGTTCTCTCTAGCATAAAAGTTTTAACCCTTAACCAAAAATTGTAAACTTTTAAAAGCTTTCCCACTTTCCAAGCTTTCTCTGCTTAATGCCAGACAAGAATCGTAATCTCCATATTTACCGGTATTCTTTAAAGCCATAGCAGCATTAGCTAATACAACTGCATTTTGCTCATAGGTAGCATTTCCTTTCAGTATATTCAGGAAAATTTCTGCAGCTTCTTGTTTGCTTGAACCACCGAATATGCTATCTGCTGTAATAGTTTTAAAATGTAAATCTTCTGCAGAATAAATTTCTTCTCCTTTTTCAGAATAAATTTTGGTATCCTGTGTAAGGCTAATCTCATCATACCCGTCTAAAGCATGTACCAGCATAAATTTCTCCTTTTGTTTTTGCAGCAAATATTGGTATATGCGCGCAATTTCCGGATTATAAACACCAATCATGGAGTATTTCGGTTTTGCAGGATTTACCAATGGCCCAAGAATATTGAAAAATGTACGAAGACCGAGGTTTTTGCGAAGTGGTCCTACAGCTTTCAGTGCCGGATGGAAGAGTGGAGCATGGATAAAGCAGATATTTGCCTTTTCCAGATCTTTTTTCAGATCTTCTGCATTATCTTTAAACTGATAACCTAATTCCTCCAATACATTCGAGGCTCCACTTGTAGAAGAAACTCCATAGTTACCATGTTTGGCTACTTGTTGCCCCGTTCCGGCTACAATGAAGCTGGCCAGTGTTGATATGTTGAAAGTATTTTTCCCGTCGCCACCTGTACCTACGATATCTACAAGATCATTAGTGCCTAAATCTGCAGGAACAGCTAATTGTAATAGTGCTTCCTGAAAACCTTCTAATTCGGCAAGTGTAATGTTACGCATGAGAAATACTGATACAAAAGCAGTGACTTCGTTTTCATTGTACCTGTTTTGTGCAATTTCGCTGAGTATAGCTTTCGCTTCTGCCCGTGAAAGTGTATGATGATCGAAAAGGTATTGTAATATCTGTTTCATGAATTATTAAGCATTTAAAAAGTTTCTAAGAATAGTTTCACCTTGCGGTGTAAGGATACTTTCGGGATGAAACTGTACAGCGTGAACATTGTATTTTTTGTGTTGCAGAGCCATGATCATTCCTTTGTCGTCCACAGCCGTTATTTCCAATTCTTCAGGGAAATTTTCATTAGCTACAGCCCAGCTGTGGTATCTTCCGGCTTCAAAGTTCTCAGGTAAATCTTTAAAGAGTAATGTGCTGTCTTTTATAACCTGTACATCAGTAGCCACACCATGGTATATTTCTGAAAGGTTAACAAGACTTCCTCCAAATGCTTCTGCAATAGCCTGCTGACCAAGACATACACCAAAAATTTCTTTTTTTGGAGCATACTCTCTGATCAAATCCAGAAGAATTCCTGCTTCCGAAGGAACTCCCGGTCCTGGCGAAAGAATAATTTTGTCATACTGATCTACTTCAGCAAGTGTGATTTGATTATTCCTGATTACGTCTACAGGATGTCCGACTATTCGTTCAATGATCTGTACAAGGTTATATGTAAAACTATCGTAATTGTCAAAAACTAATATCTTCATAAGATTTATCTTTTTAATATTTAGGCTTCGACAGGCTCTGCCTGACATTATAGTGAAAACATTTTTTTGTTGTCACTCTGAGCTTGTCGAAGAGTATTGTGATTTTTTAGTTTATTTTATTGGCTTTCTTTAAAGCAGATTTTAGAGCATTTAATTTGTTTTTCACTTCCTGCACTTCACTTTGAGTATCGGATTTGGCAACAACTCCGGCTCCGGCCTGATAATAAAGTGTATTGTTCTTACTAAGGAATGTACGAATCATAATCGCCTGATTACAACTTCCGTCGAATCCTACAAATCCTATACAGCCACCATAGTAGCCTCTGGAAGTTTTTTCATATTTATCAATAAGCTCCATAGCCATATATTTTGGAGCACCGCTTAGTGTTCCTTGTGGGAATGTAGTAGCAATCATTTCAAAAGGATTTGTTCCTACAGCTACATCCGCGGTAACCTCGCTTACCATATGAATAACATGAGAGAAGAAGTGGATTTCCTTTAGCTTGGATACTGTTGTGTTTTTACCCATTATGCTAAGGTCATTTCTTGCAAGATCCACAAGCATGGTATGCTCAGCATTTTCTTTTGGATCTTTCTTTAGTGCTTCTGCAGAAGCAAGATCAGTTTCTATGTTTCCGGTACGTTTAAATGTTCCGGCGATTGGATGGATAATTGCTTTTTGGTCTTTTATAATCAACTGGCTTTCCGGACTGGAACCAAAGATTTTGTAGCTTCCGTAATCGAAATAGAAAAGGTAAGGGGAAGGGTTGATATTTCGCAATGCTCTGTAGACATTGAATTCATCTCCTGAAAACTGTTGCTCGAATCTGCGGCTGAGTACCATTTGGAAGGTATCGCCTCTCATTGCATGCTTTTTAGCCATTTCGACTAATTCAGCCATCTCTTCATCAGTAAGGTTGGACTTCTCCTCATCTTTTGTTTCAAAAGGAAATACAGGTGCGTTCTTTTGATTGATAAAGGTTTCCAGAGTAGAGAAATCAGATTCCAGACCTTTGATTTTATTCTCGAAAATTGTCATTTCGTCATTGAAATGATTGATAGCAATTACGTATTGATATAACCTGTAACGCATTAGCGGAATATCGGTTTCCGGAGAAGCTGGCTTGAATTTGACAGTATCGAAGAACTGAACAGCATCGTAGCTGGTGTATCCGTATAATCCCTGTGCCAGATTTGCCAATGGATGCTCAGATTTTTCTGGAACAAAACAATTGGAAAATTCCTGTAAAACCTGTGTAAGTTTTTCACTTCCTAACAGGTGTTTCTGTGGTGCCTGATTAGGAAATTTAACTTCTATTTCTGTAAGGTTTTTAATCTCAATACCGGAAATTGCATTTACACAGATAAAAGAGAAATTGTTACTTGTATTTTGGTTTCCGGCACTCTCTAACAGAATAGTATCGCGGTAACGGTCACGAAGGCGAAGATAAATTCCTATAGGCGTAAAAAGGTCACTCAGGTAGTTTTTATGTTTGGTTGTAATGTTAATGTTCTGCTTAAAATTCATGGTTTAATATTGTAAGTATGGTTAAAAAAAAGACTTCGACACAATATGCCGAAGTCTTAAACTCTTTTCTAATATTATTTATCCTAATTATAATACATAGAGGAAGTGCCCAGATCCGACATAGATTTGGAAAGCCACCACCAGTTAGTATTATTAGTATTAAATTTCATATGTATTAAATATCTGCTTTGAGGCAGTTAATATTTTATCGGAGCAAATGTAAATATTTTTTTGATATAAAAAATACTTTCTGTTATTTTTTTGAATAAAAATTTTTATAAAACTCCCAATTCTCATCTGTATCATGTATGATATCCAGCTCTGTTTCTACATTAGCAGCCATATTGATGGCTAAAATTGCACTATGAACATCAGACGTATATACATACCACACTCTTCTGTTTTTACCGGTAAAGGATAGGGCTAAAATAGCTTTGCCTTCCTTGGCAAATTCCTTTTCAAATTTATGCTCAAGATTATCCAGTTTACCCAGTATAGTTTCGTCTGGTAGATTTGTTTTTTCATTTCCTTTAAAGCGATAGGCAATCTCCAAACGTTGAGAATATTTTTCCGAAACAATATGTTCATCGATGTTTTCTTTACCCCGAAGGAATACAACATTTCCTTCTTCATCATGAAATCTGTAGTTAAACCAACTGCTCATATTTTTTATTCAGTTTACTGTTTTTATATCCGTAAGTAAAGTAGATTACCAATCCTATTGCCAGCCAGATCAGGAACATTGTCCAGTTAGATAAACCAAGCTCTGTCATCAGATAAAGATTGAATAAAATACCAAGTATAGGGATTAATGAAAATTTGTATTTAAGAGCAGCTATAGCAAGACCCGCCCAAACAGCTATGAAAATAACAAGCAAAGGTTTCTCGGCAATAGATTCTTTAATCTGTGCAATGCCAAACTTATTATATACAATGATACCTGTTGCTATCAATAAGATTCCTATCAGATATTTCCCGTTAATGTATGGTATCTTGAATTTAGCCGTTTTGCTGTATCCTTTATAATCCAGATATAGAATTCCGGAACATACCATAATAAAGGCAAAGAATGTACCTACACTGGTTAAATCTACCACAAACTGCATATCCAGAAACATCGCCGGAAGCCCAACCAGAATACCAGTGATAATAGTAGAGTAGCTAGGTGTTTTATATTTAGGGTGAATCTTTCCGAATTTCTTTCCTAAAAGGCCATCACGGCTCATTGTCATCCATATTCTTGGCTGTCCGATCTGGTATACAAGCAAAGCACTGGTAATTGCGATAACGGCACTTACAGAGATTACACCTGCAATAAAATTCATTCCTACTTTTCCGAAGACAAAGGCCAACGGATCATCTACACGTAATTCTTTATAGTTCACCATTCCTGTAAGCACAAGAGAGATAATGATATATAAAACAGTACAAACTACCAGTGAATAAATCATCGCTCTTGGCATATCGCGCTGTGGATTTTTACATTCTTCGGCAGTGGTGGATATGGAGTCGAAACCAATAAAGGCAAAGAAAACAGCGGCTACACCTTTTAGAATTCCGCCTACACCATTTGGAGCAAAAGGAGACCAGTTTTCAGGCTTTACAAAGAAAGCACCTGCAACTATAACTAAAGCAATAATACCTAGTTTTAGGATTACAAGACCATTGCTTACATTTTTGGATTCTTTAATCCCTACAAACACCAATGCAGTAATTAATACAGTAATTAAACCTGCAGGCAAATCGAAAAGGATATGTAAATTTCCAATAACAGGAGCTGTTTCATATGTTTTAGCTGCAGCAATAATATTACCTGGCAGGTGTTCTCCGACTTTAGCATGTAAAACCTGCTCGTAAGCACGTGATGCAGAACCTGCATCTATTGCCAGCCAATCGGGCCATTTTATACCAAAGCCCTGAAGCATGGAGGTGAAATATTCGGACCAGGAAATAGCTACTACCATATTAGATACAGCATATTCCAGAATAAGTGCCCATCCAATAACCCATGCAAAAATTTCGCCCAGAGAAGCATAAGCATAAGTATAAGCACTTCCACTTACAGGAATCATAGATGAGAATTGTGCATAACACAGCGCTGTAAAAATACAGGCTACTGCAACCATTAGAAATAGTAAGCTTACTGCAGGACCACCATCATAAGAGGCTCTACCTATGGTGCTGAATATTCCAGCACCAATAATAGCTGCAATCCCGAAAAACGTTAAGTCCCTTACACTAAGGATTCTTTTTAGACCAGATGAATCTTCATTATCTTTTTTCGACGCTAGGTCAATTATATTTTTCCTTCTGAAAAGTTGCTTCATAAGTTGGACTTTATAGTTGAGAAGCACAAAAGTAAAATAAAATATAATAAAGCTTTAATAAAAATTAACATAATGTTAATTCCCGAAAAGAAAATATCTGGAAATCAAGGGCAGGAAAGCGATGCTATTTTAAATAAAATTAAATTAAATTGTGAAAACTTGAAATGTATGGCTGAAATAAAGTTTCAAGTGACGTTAGTTTTATGATATAGTATAGTTTTATCAGTAGTTTACTGAAATAAGTTGTTTAAAGTAAAATTATTTATAAAAGCTCATATTTATTTGTAATATAATTGATTAATACACTTTAACGAAACTAAATTTTATTGCTTTTTCACAGATACATTCAGAAATACATTTCTTTCAAAGGTATTTTAAACAGGGTAATTTATGCTTTTTTTAACAGCTGCGGTTTATGGCAATCACTAAGTTTTTAGTACTTTTACCCGAAATATACCATTACTACAATAAATCTTATTGGTTTATCGTTGTAGAAAAAGACGTTTAACACCTACTTTTTATTAATGAGTCCTAAAAACATTCTCATTTACGCCGGGCTTTTTGGTGCAGTAACTCCTGCATTCGCCCAACAATCGGCCTTCTTTAAGAATAGAGAAGAGTACAGAACATCCTTAGCAGAGAAGCTTTATCAGAATAAAATCTATAAAGCATCACAATACGAATTTGCACGCCAATATTTTTATCAGAATCCAGAGGGAGCCAAGAAAGAGGCATCCCTTTTCTATGATAATATTATAGGCGTAATTCTGAATCAGAATCATTCTGAAGAAGGGTTGGAAGCTTTTACAAAAAAGTATCCGAAGAGTGCTTATTTTGCATTGGCGAATGGTCCTTTAGCAGATTATTATCTGGCAAAAAAGGATTTTCCAAAAGCTTTGGAAAGCCTGAAGAAAGTAAATCAGTATAACCTGAGCAAAGAGGAAAATACACAGTATATCCTGAAGTTGGGTTATGCCAAATTTATGACAGGTGATACTAAGGGAGCTATCGAGGCATTGGATGAAGCTTATGCCAATGCTAATGATGATGGTAAAAAGGATGTAGCCTATATGCTTGGGCATTTACAATATGCTGAAGGCAATACTGAAAAAGCATTCCAGTATTTCGATACTATAAAGGATAATCCGAAGTATGCACAAACCATCCGCCCTTACTATGTACAGTTATATTTCAACCAGAAGAATTATGACAAAGCTATAGAAGAAGGAAAATCATTACTTAATGAGAATATTTCTAAAGACTATACTGCAGAAGTAAATAAGATTATTGGAGAGTCTTACTTTATGAAAAAGGATTATGCTGCTGCATATCCTTATCTGAAAACTTACCTGAACAGCAAAAGTGTTCCTTCAGAAAGTGATCTTTACGAAATGGGATTCGTAGCGGCACAGATGAAGCGTTATGATGAAGCAGTTAGCTATTACAATCAGCTAATCAGCTCTCAGTCTGCTTTAGCACAAAATGCATATTACCAATTAGGAAATGCATATCTGGAAGTAGGAAAGAAACGTGAGGCGTTATCAGCATTCCGCTCGGCTTCACAAATGAACTATGATTCCAGAGTTCAACAATTGGCTTATGAGCAATATGCTAAACTGGGTTATGATATCGGTAATCCTTTTGAATCCAATTCTCAGGTTATTCAGAATTATTTAGCTAAATATCCGAATGCAGGAAATTCTCAGGAGATGAAAGGTCTTTTGGTAAAGTCTTACCTGTATTCCGGTAACTATAAAGAAACACTTTCTGCAATTAAAAAATTGGGAAGCCAATCTGCAGAAACCGCTAAAATTGAGCAGGAAGCAGCTTTCCTGTTAGGCACTGAAGAATTTAATAAAGGAAACTTTACTGAAGCTGAAACGCTTTTTGAATATTCACTGAAGTACAACTACAACAAAGACTTCAATGCCCGTGCACAATACTGGATGGGACAGAGTCAATACCAAATGGGAGATTATGGTTCAGCAACAGAAACTTTGCAGAAGCTATATAACTCTGGTGTAAACTTCGAAGAAAAGCAACAATTGCCATACGATCTGGCTTATGCATATTTTAAGAACAAAAAGTTTGAGGATGCACAGAAATACTTTAAGTTATATCTGCAAAATCCTAAAACTGAGTTTAAAAACGATGCCGAGCTTCGTTTAGCGGATACACATTATGCAAATAATGAGCTGAATGATGCTATTGCTATCTATGATCAAAATGCAGATGGTACAGATTATACCCAATTCCAGAAGGCAATGTCTTTAGGATTTAAAGGGGATTCTGAAGCTAAAATTGCTGCTCTGAAGAAACTTATCTCCACTTATAAAAATAGTGAGTATACGGACGACGCTCAGTATGAAATCGGTGTAGCTTATGCATCAGATGAAAGATATGCTGAAGCCAACGATTACTTCAATCAGGTAATTAAAACTTCTCCGGATAAGGATCTAGTTGCAAATGCTTCTATCTATAGAGCGCAGAACTATGCAGATCTGGGACAGGCAGACAAAGCTATTGCAGAATTTAAGAATTTAGGAAATACTTACAAAGGGACAGCTTATGCAGACAAGATAGTAGCTGCAGCTAAGACTGTATATCTTAAAAATGGAGATACGGCAGGCTACCAAAGTTTTGCTTCATCTCTTGGTGTTAAAATAAGCAGTGGTGAGCTGGATGAGATTAATCTTTCTACAGCACAGAAACTTTATGCTAATAAAGACTACAAAGGAGCTATTACTTATTACGAAAAATATCTGACTCAGCGTCCAACAGGTGAAAAGCTGTATCAGGCCCAATACGAATTAGGAGAAAGCTACTACCAGACTAAGAATAATACAAAAGCTGTTGTCGTTCTTAATGAAGTAGCAAATACTCAAAACGAATATCAGGAAGATGCACAGGTAAGATTGGCTCAATTGTACATTGCACAAAACAATCCTGCCGAAGCGAAGAAGTACCTTCAAAATCTTGTGAATTCATCCAATGCCGGTATCAAGAACTATGCTGTTACAGAAATGATGAAGATTGCTGTAGATGCTGAAGACTTCAGCCAGGCAGAAAAATATGCAGATCAGGTTTTAGCCAATACTAAAAATTCTCCATCAGTAAAAGAGCAGGCTCAGATTATCAAAGCCAGAAGTTCTATGAAGCGTGGTAATGATACTGAGGCTAAAAAAGCTTATACCGCTCTTGAAAAATCTGCTAATCCAGAGGTTGCTGCAGAGGCGCTATATGCAAAAGCTTATTATCAGAACAAAGGAAAAGCGTTTAAGTCTTCTAACGAGACGATCTTTAAGCTTTCCAATAATTATGCTTCAGAAGAGTACTGGGGAGCTAAATCCCTGGTATTAATGGCTAAAAATTATCTTGCATTAGGAGATAAATATCAGGCATCTTATACAGTAGATCAGATTATTGCTAATTATAAAGATTTCCCGGATGTGCTAACAGAAGCTAAACAGGTGAAATCTCAAATCAAAAAGTAAGTTTTTAAATTAATGCAGCGATGATCCGCTAAATGCGGAAAATAAAAATATACGAATGAAAAAACATATTCAATATATAGCAGTTATCGGTGTTTTAGGAGTAGCAGGAGTACAAACTGCCCATGCACAGATTAAAGAAGAAAAATTGGTTCTTAATCGTAAGCGTGAGCCTGAAGTAAAGAAAATTGAGAAAAAGAAAACTTCTGTTCCTACAGAAAAAAACTTCCCGCCAAAAGGGAAGGACTCTCTGAAATATCAGGTAACCAATATTCCTTTGATTTCGGATTTTAAAACTTCTACTATCAAAGGGGAAGATATTTCTCCTAAATTCAATACAGGTTATAACCGTAACTATTTCCAGTTGGGATATGGTAATTATGGTAAGTTTTTGGTAGACGGAAATGTTTCCGGAGAAATACAACCTAATCTGGAGGTTGGTGCAGATGTTCACCATATCTCTACCAGTGGATTAAAGAAGTACTATAATTGGGATTCTAAACAACAGAATACTGAAGCAAATGTATTTTTAAATTCATATGGTGAAGTAGGGAAGCTGAATGTAGATGCAGGTATCGAGCTAAATAACTACAACTACTACGGGAATTACCAGGATGTAATACAGCCTGCTAACAATGCAGATCTTAAGCAAAACTTTACAAAATTTGGTGTAAATGCTTATTATGACTTTTATGCTAATAATTATCTGAATGATATCCGTGTAAAAACAGCATTTACCAAAGACCATTTCAATGCTAAAGAAAATTTCTATGACGCATTGGTAAACTTTGCAAAACACGATCTTAAGATCAGTTCTTCTGATGGTATTACAATGAATGCCGATTTAGGCGTAGGAATACAGGGGGTAAATACACAATTTGATATTCTGAATAAAAATGAGTCAACTCATTTTGTGGCGAACTTTACACCTGAGGTTACTTTCTTTAAAGGAAACCACTATCTGAAAATCGGATCGCGTTTTACATCGCTCACATCCAAATATCAGACAGCAACAACAGACAGAACCAGAAATAATAAATTCTACTGGTTCCCGACTGCTGAGATTTTAATTGCACCAAAAGATGAAGTTAAGTTTTACGCTGGGGTAGATGGTGGTATTAAACTAAATACTTATACAGATTTGTTACATGACAATCCGTTCCTGGTATCAGATCTTCAGCTTCGTCCTACAGAGACCAAATACCATATTTATTTCGGTATTAAGGGTGATATCGAGCAGAACTTTAAATATGACATTAATGCAGGTTATAGCAAACTGAATGATATGTTATTCTACAAGTCGAATAACCTGTTCTCTACGGATCCTGCTGTTCAAAGAAATGCATACGATTATCTGAATACTTTCAATACTGTTTATGATAACGGAAATCTAAGTGAAGTTACCATCAATGCTCAGTATTTCCCATTGGAAAACTTAAACTTTACAGGGGAGCTAAAATATATGAGTTACTCACTGAAAAACTTTAGCAATGCATTCTATAAGCCTGTTGTACAAACAACTTTAGGGGCGAAGTATTCTATGCTGAACAAAAAGTTGAACCTTGGTTTTAAAGGTATTTTTGTAACTGACAGAAAAGCAAACGCTTTCGATGTACAGCCATTAGGTACCAATAACCAGTATACAACTACTGAAGTAAATGATAGAAAGGTTTCAGGATATGTAGATATTAACCTTTCCGCAGAATACAAATTACACAAGAACATCAGTGTTTTTGTAATGGGGAATAACCTAACCGGAACATCTTATCAGAACTATTTAGGCTACAAAGTAATGGGTGCTCAGGTACTTGGTGGAATCAAGCTGGAATTTTAAGGAAAATAATTGCAAATTCCCGTAATAAGTACTTATTTTGCACTCCGAATAAGGGAGGCCCCATAGTTTAATGGATAGAATTAAAGATTCCGGTTCTTTAGGTTGAGGTTCGATTCCTCATGGGGCTACAAATAATTCTATTAATCAATAGTTTAAAAGAAAATAGATAAAAAAAGGGACTTTTATAAAGTCCCTTTTTTTATTTTCTGGTGCTAATTCATTTTGTGAATATACAGGATGAGCATATTCCATATACTCTATACTCTTGCATTGAAGTCTTTAATGAATTAATTAGAATTTTGAATTCTTGATTTTCTATGGATTCCATATTATTTGTAAGATTTTGTGGATAGTTTTACTCCAACCATTAAAGTCGGGATTTTTGTTGCTAATTGTTAATTAGTTATGAGTTAACTCATCTAAATGCCAATTCCTCAGCTATTTTTATTGCAATTAATAGTTTAAAGTTGCAGTGATAAGTTATTACTATTTGAATAAACTTAGAATTTTATAAAAAATAAATCTAATGATTGTATTCATAAGTAATCTCAATCGGATTAAGTGGGTAAGGAGTACCATCTATGTTATAAGGTTTTTGTATTTCAGAAATGGGATAATCCATTGTATTATAATTGAATGTAGATTTATATATTTTGAAAATATTCCCAGTAGCTCCGTTGTCTTTTCTATATTCGACAATATTACTATATGAAGCAAAAGCTTTGCCCATAAAACTCAGGTCATAATTTATTAGTTTGTCAAATCCTTTTACATTTTTGAAAGGAAAATTCTTAGTGATATAGGCTACTTGAATATTTTCTTTAAAATCAGCTTTTATTCCACTTTCGTATCCTGTTCCTGTAGATGCTCCTGAGGTTATCATACCATTTGTTAGATTATATATTCCACTGACTGTATAGTCTCTTGATGAGAAGGTTTCAGAATGTGAAATCTGTACTTTTGCATTGTCTAAATACTCATAAATGAAAGTTTTAGTTCCATATGCAGGATAGTACTGGTTTTCTTTTATCAGTCGGTTGTTGATATAAGTATAGCTATATTCAGATATTAACTTTTCGTTATTATAGCTTTGAATATTAGTAATCAGCTCCCCATCATAGGTGAAAAGTATTTTACCTCCCTTATTACCTGTGAGTTCCTTAACTTTTTGCCCATCATAACTGACATTATATATTGCATCATTATTTATAGTTATTTTAACAGGCAATATAAGAGGTTGTACTATTGGAGGATCAATAATTTCAGGATTATCATAGCTTCTTCCACAAGAAGCTAATACTAACAAAATAGCAATGTTAAATAAGTTAAAATACCTCATGTTTTTTCATTATTTGATGTAACAAAAATAATCATTTTTACCAAAAATAGAATATAATTAATATTATACCTTACTGATCTTATCTTCTAATAATTTTAGAATATATAATTAGAACAGTTTATTGTTTTAGTTATAAATATTTAATCATACTATATCTCTTTATTGGGAATTATAAATATATTTGCGTCCAGCCATTTAAATATTAATATAAATGAAAAAGATATTTACTTTTTTTTTTCTCATCAGCCCGTTTATGGGATTATTGCAAGCTCAAACTTCTGTCAAAAAGGATTCTATAAATCAATCTAATCTTTATAGACAATATAAATCAGAATTTGAGCAATATGAAAAGCAGCATGGAAAGTATATCCAAACCAACAATACAAAAATGCATTATCTGGAATGGGGAAGTACTAAAAATCCTACCCTTATTTGGATTCACGGAACATATAGCAACGCTTATGAACTTTACGAAATCATAGAGCAGCTTGTTCAGCTGAATTTACATGTTATAGCTATAGATTATTATGGGCACGGATTTACTTCAATCCCCCAAAAGGATGTATCTATATATGATGTAGCGGATAATATCAAATTTTTGTTAGATAAATTGAAGATAAAAAAAGCAATTATTGGTGGTTGGTCAAGAGGAGGAAGTATAAGTACAGCTTTTTATAATGCTTATCCGGAGATGGTTCAGGCGCTTATTCTGGAAGATGGTGGTTCAGTAGCCTGGGATTTTGGTGTGAAAGCTTCAGATATTGAGAAAGATATTGCAGAAACAAAACAATATTATAAAAATAAAAAGACATTGGTATTTGATACCGAGTTTGATGCATACTGGTATATGTACAATAATTGGGGAATAAAAGGAAAGCAGGGTGAAAAGCTGAAGAAGGAGATCTTCACATCATATGCAAGGATTAAGAAAAATGAAGCCGGGAAGTACGAAATAAATCCCGGCGCAGAGGAACTGACTGGAGAAAATTCTGCGGAAGAAAACATTGCTATTATTTATACACCATTTACAGCGAAAAAAGCTTTTGGGGCGTCAACACATCAGCTTAATCCTAAAATTATCTATCGTAATCTAAACAAGCCAATGCTCATTTTCGACCCTGTCAGTAAAAATGACTGGTTCGATTTTAAGGATGAAAATACTGCGCTCACAAATGCCCATCAAGAATACATTGTCCATAAGATTTATAAGGATACCTGGCATGGTGTGAAAGATGAAAGACCAACTGAAGTGATAAAAGATATCAAGACATTTTTAATTCAAAACAAACTTATCAAATGAGATCGTTACTGATTACTATTCTGATTTGTAATTTCTGCATCGCACAAAAAAAAGATTTATTATTAGATAAAACTTTAAAGAAAGATAGTATAAAGGCTGAGTTTTCAGAGCTTTATAATTTAACCAATACCATCCATCCCGGACAGTTTATGTTTTGTTCGAAAGCCAGCTTTGATAAAACATATATAGATTTAAAAAACTCAATCAAAACAGATTTGTCAATCGTTGATTATTACAGATTAACAGCCACTTTAATGGCAAAAATAAAAGACGGACATACTACAGTTGACAGAACGCAGATCAGCAATTTATTGAAAGACAGAGTAGTTTTCCCTTTCAGTATTTATAAAATTAAAGATCAATATTATTTAAATAAATCAATACCGGAAAATAAAGATTATGCAGGGTTAAGAATTTTAAAAATAAATGGAAAAGAAATCAGCTCAATCGTAAATGAAATCAAAAAATATGTTCATCTTGAAGGTCAAAATGAAACAGGATTAAATGCGCGGTTTAGAAATTTCCCCTTCTACTATTTCATTTATAATCCGGTTAATAAATTTGAAATCGAGTATCTGGATCAAAACAAACAGAAGCAAAAAATTAGCTTAAATGGAGTGTCATATGAGACTTACACAAAGGCGATTAAAGAAAATATTGAACCATTAACCACCGAATTTAAGACAGACAACCTGGCGATTCTAAAATTCCATTCTTTTGAAAATGGCTATAATGAAGCCGACAGGAAAATTGCGGAAAAGAAATTAGACGTTTTCTTTAGCCGACTTGATAGTCTGAAAACCGAAAATCTAATCATCGATTTGCGGGATAATGGAGGTGGTTCTGCTGATATTGCAAACTATCTATTTTCATATTTAACCAATAAATCTTATTACTACTTTGATTATGTAGGAGTTAAGTATAATACAACAAAGCAATGGAAACATTATGCTCAATATCCTAATAATATTGAGGAAATTGTTTTAACCGAAACCAAGCGTAAAAATGGTTTGAATTGTTATACAGATACCAATGTTACAGATTATTGGTGGTTTGAAAAGCAGCAAAATAAACCCAATTATTATAAAGGAAAAATCGAAGTTCTGATGAATGGTGGATGCTTTTCAACAACGGGGCATTTACTGGCTTTGATGCGGGAATATAAGATTGGAAAGTTTTATGGAGAATATTCCCAGGGAAGCAACTACAGCAACGCTGGCGGACAGGCATTTGTGCTGCCTTATTCTAAAACATTGGTTTGGATACCAACTTCTCAGTATAAAATGAGAACTCCAAATTTCCAATACGATTCAAAAGGAATCAAGCCGGATATAGAAGTGCAAATTGAACCAAATGATTTGAAGACTGGATTTGACAGGCAAATGGATTTTGTAGTAAAGCAGATTGCAGTCGATTAAAATAAGAATATAAAATTTACACCAACTCTGGAAAAGTAAGTTTGAAAATTAATCAATTAAAAATATCCTTAAAATACAGTTACCAGTAACTCCATTGTTTTCTTTTCTTTATCTGCAATTGTTTCCAGAATATCCGATGCCTGATGAATATATATAATGTCTTTTGTCTGACTTACTTTTTCAAATAATTGTGAAACTGAAGTCCATAATTCTGCAATTTCTGCAAGGGCTTCATAACCCGTTTTTAACACATCAAGTTTTAATAACTCATAACTTTCTTTCAGGAAATCCCGGTATAGATTTCTGAACAAAGCACCACCTGTTCCTGCTTTCTCCATAAGCATAGCAGACAATGCAAATTCTTTTTCGATGTCCTCACTTGTATTAAACCATTTAATAATTTCGGTGCTTGTTTTCAGAATACCTTTGTAAGAAATATTAGTAATGGGCGGGTTTAGATACTCTGTGGCATTATTCCTAATAGCAGTTGACACAGCTTTCTTAAGATCGAAATTGTTACCTGTTGATTTTATCGTATAGTACAGGTTTTTGGATGCCATAGGTCCTTTTGCTGCCCGTGCTTCAGTAAGGCTTCCTAGTGATGTTTGTACCTGGCCGCCTTGTTGTTTTGTATCGACTAAAAAAGCATTATAATCATCATAACCATAGATAGCAGCATAATGTCCTGCAAAATGAAAAGGATTAGAGAAGTAAGTTAAATAATAACAATCCATTTTTAGTCCAACCGCTTGTCCGCTATCAAGATGTTCTTTTACTTCTTCCCATGCTTTCTGCTTTGAAGAAGTTTCTTTAACCGATAATTCAAGGTTTAAATTTTTGGTGATATTCTTCGTAAGCCAGTCAGGCTTAATACGCCCTCCTATAAACGGAAAATCCATGGTTTTCATATTCCAATAGATAAAACCAAGTCCTTCACCAAGCCCAAACAGCATAGGTTCGGAGAGTTCGATACCAATTTGATACAGCAATGTTCCTGTTGCTGTAGTTTCACAATGCTGTCCGTTAAAAGGTTTGAAATGATCTATTTTCATGGTTATGATATACTTATGACAAATTTATAATAAAGTATTGTTTGTTGATTGTTTTATTAGCCGGATTATTTATTTTATCAAAATATTTATGGTAGCTGATAATATTTCAGAAGTCTATCAATATACCTATATTTGAATAATTCTTATAAATTCCTTCAATATAAATAAAAAAATGATATTAAATAGAAATGCCGGAATTGGACTTTTTGAAAAAAACAACCATAATGAAGAAGGGCTCTTTCTTTTTGATTTTAATACTCATGAAAGAATATATTTAAAAACATATCCGGAGTGGAAGCCTGAAAGTATTTCACCTGATGGAAGTAAAATTGCAATCACAAACTATCCATCTACAAAAACAAGGTATTCTAAAACAGATTTGATAGTAATGGACCGTAATAGCCAAAATGTATTACTTGATACTCATAAATATTTTGTTCTTGATACAGCATTTGATATGGCGGGAAGCAAATTATTGGTGACTGCGCATAAAATGAAAACATTCTGTCTTGACCTATTAAAAAATGAAATAATTGCGGAGCTTCCTAAAGAATTAAGACTTTATAATGGAGACCTGGATCTGGAACATAATAGTTTTATAATGCCTTGCGAAAAGGCAAAAGATACTTGCTATACATTTGATTTTGCAACAGGTAAAACAGGAATTCAAAAACTTGGAATAAAAGAAAAAATTTGCAGAATTAGATATTCTATTGATTTCTCAAATATTTACGTTATTTCAGAAGCTAATATTTTGTATTGTTTTGACAGAAATTATAAAATTAAATGGAGCAAAGATTTTAGTGATATTGGTAGGATTGATTCCTCAGATATATTTATAACGGATGATAATAATTATATTGCAGTCGAAGCAGTAGATGTAAAAACCAATGACTGGGGGTCTGATTTTGTAATTGAATGTAATAATGGAGAAATTGTAAATCGAATTGAAGGATATCAGTACCGCGGAAGATTTGCAACGGATTATTTTGAAAATAGAGTTTTACTTCATACATTCAAAACAGTGGACCTGATAACAGGACATATCTCAGAAGAAAAAATAATTTAAATATACATTTTGTAAAAGCATTGAACACTCTCTTCTGAGAGTGTTTTTTTGTGCAAAGCAAAAATAATAATCTATCTATGTCTATTCATACCTACAGAGCTTATCCTCAGTTCATGAACAATAAACTCTATGGGGTTTATAGATTTCGGTATGATAAACAATGCATGATATTCTTTTCACAATCTATCATATATTCTTTTATATTCAGTTAATCAGTTTAGTATCAAAAATCAGTATTATTGTAATAGTAAAATTAATACTCCGGAAAGCCTATGGGACATTGGGAACTTCTGTTATTTTTCTTAGTTATTGCATTTGTTTATTCATCCGTTGGCTTTGGTGGCGGATCCAGTTATCTCGCAGTTCTGGCAATGTACAGTCTGCCATATCAGGAAATGCGCTTAACGGCCTTAATTTGTAATATAATTGTCGTTACTGGCGGAGTGTATATTTATATCAAAAACAATCAGGTTAATTGGCGCAAGATCTTGCCCATTACTCTTGTCAGCGTTCCTATGGCTTATATAGGTGCTGTATTAAAGATTAGTCAGGAAACATTTTTTCTGATTCTGGGAGTTACTTTAATTATCGCTGCGGTATTATTATGGATAAAAACTGAGACAAATAATGAAGAAACTATTTCGGAAGAATCAAAGTCCTCAGTAGCCAGAAATAGCTTTTTAGGAGGCGGCATAGGCTTTTTATCTGGGCTGGTAGGTATTGGTGGCGGTATTTTCCTTTCTCCACTACTAAACCTGATGAAATGGGATACACCACGAAAAATTGCAGCTACATCCAGTGTTTTTATACTGGTGAATTCCATCTCCGGAATTGTGGGGCAATTAACCAAACTACCGGCAGAAATAGATTTTATAAGGATTCTTAGTCTGTGCTTAGCTGTATTTATAGGTGGACAAATAGGTTCCAGAATGTCACTAAAGTGGAATCCTTTGATTATAAAGAGAATGACCGCTATTCTTGTATTGATAGCAGGTATCAATGTATTAATTAAATATTGGTAAAATGAAACTTAAAATATTAGCATTCGGAATTACAAAAGATATTCTGGGTGGTGCAGAAAAAGAAATAGAACTGACAGATGAAATAACAGTAAAGGATTTAAAAACCAAGCTTGAGAGTGAGTTTTCTGAATTAAAGCGTTTAAGATCTTATTTTATTGCTGTTGACGATGAATATGCAGAAGATAACCAGGTTATAATAAGTACAAACGAAGTTGCAATAATACCCCCTGTAAGCGGAGGATAAATTATATGATTGATATAAAAATAACAGATAGCAAACTGGATATTGCAGAATGTCTCAATTTAGCCAAAGATTTAGAAAGTGGTGGTATTGCAACTTTTATAGGAACTGTACGCAACAAAACTAAGGATAAACCAGTTGTTCGATTAGAATATGAATGCTATCAGTCCATGGCTATTAAAGAAATCCGGAAAATAACAGATAAAGCAATATTGCAGTTTTCAGTGCGGAATGTAGTAGTTCATCACCGGACAGGAGTTTTATTTCCCGGAGAAGAAGCTGTAATTATAGTTGTGAGTGATGGCCACAGAGATGCTGTTTTTGATGCCTGCCGCTATATTATAGACACTATAAAACAAACGGTGCCCATCTGGAAGAAAGAAATTTTTGAGGACGGTGAAGAGTGGGTTTCTGCACATCCGTAATTTTTGAGGAATAAAAATTTGTATATTTACTATATAAGTCTCTTTAGATATGAAAGCTAATGTCCTGGAAAGCAATTCCGTAAAAAAGGCAGAGATTATCAAAGTTAAGGATAACCAGAGTTTTTCTTATTCAGATGATATTGCTGTAGAGGAACCTTTGGAAATAAGAATTACTTACGGTACTAAAGAGCAAAAACAGAGCAAAAATATATCCGTAACGATGCGGACTCCCGGACATGATGAAGAGCTTGCTGCCGGTTTTCTGTTTACTGAAGGAATTATTTCAGGAGATCAGCAAATTAGTAAAGTAGCACATCATCAGGCCGAATGTTCCCGAAATCAGGAAAATATTATAATCGCAGAATTGATTGACGATTTTACTCCGCAACTGATGAAAACAGATCGGAATTTTTATACAACTTCCAGTTGTGGTGTCTGCGGAAAAGGTTCTATAGAATCAATCCGAACAGTAAGCCTTTTTAATAATACCGATAAGGAAGATTGTATACTCTCTCTGGAAACCTTGTATCAGTTATCCGATAAACTTCGTTCGTTCCAGAGTAATTTCAGTACCACTGGTGGTATACATGCTTCAGGAATGTTTGATCTAAATGGCAACTTATTGGCCTTGCGGGAAGATGTGGGCAGGCATAATGCTTTAGATAAACTTATTGGCCATGCTTTATTTACACAACAGTTACCCCTTAAAGATAAAATATTGGTATTAAGCGGGCGGGCAAGTTTCGAGCTTATTCAGAAAGCAGCAATGGCCGGGATTCCTGTTGTTGTAGCGATAGGAGCGCCCTCAAGTCTTGCTGTTGATCTTGCAAAAGAATTCGATATTACCTTATTAGGTTTTCTTCGGGATAACCGATTCAATATTTACCATTCAGGCAGCAATTTTAAAATTGACAACTTATTATGAAAATAAGAATTAAAGATAATTCAGTAAGATTTCGTCTTACTCAGTCAGAAGTTCACGAGTTAGGAGAAAATGGGATTGTATCCAGTTTAACACAGTTTGCAGACCGTCCATTTATTTATATGGTTAAAAGAACGAATGATACAGAACTTTCTGCAGATTTTATTGAAAACAGAATCGTAATGAAAATGCCGGAAGCCATGGTGGAGGAGCTTGTAATGACAGACAGAATAGGCTTTGATGGTGAATCAGGGATTGTAAAGCTTCTGATAGAAAAGGACTTTGTTTGTATAGATAATACTGTGGAAGATCAGAGCGACAACTATCCCAATCCTAATATGAAATGCTAATCATCCTTAAATAAAAAGGCTATGGAAGGAATTGAAAAAAACAAGATAGAAAAAGAGATCAGCAGAGAACCCAATGCCGAGAATCCCTTTACTTTATTAGACCTTAAGCTTACTCATGTTGAGAGTAAAGCCGCAGGTGTACCTGCTGTAATGGCAGCATTTAGCGATTTATTTGAAGAGAAAACACCAGTCCGTGGAATGCGGGCGCTATTCAAAATGAATCAGATGGGAGGCTTTGACTGCCCAAGCTGTGCATGGCCAGATCCGGATGACGAACGTTCTGCTCTTGGTGAATATTGTGAAAATGGTGCTAAAGCATTAGCAGAAGAAGCAACAACCAAAACCGTAACGCCTGAATTTTTTAAGCACAACTCTTTATACGATCTTGCCAGATTAGATGACTATCAGATTGGTAAAATGGGAAGGCTTACAGATCCTATGTATTTACCAAAAGGTGGTACACATTACGAACCGATCAGCTGGGACAATGCTTTCAAAAAAATAGCCGAACATCTTAATGCATTGGAATCTCCGGATGAAGCTGCTTTTTACACTTCAGGAAGAACAAGCAACGAGGCTTCTTTTGTATATCAGTTATTTGCTAAAGAGTTTGGAACCAACAATATGCCCGATTGTTCCAATATGTGCCATGAAACATCAGGGTCTGCATTGCGTCCTACTATAGGTATTGGTAAAGGAACGGTAACTTTAGAGGATTTTCATGATTCCGAAGTTATTGTCATTATAGGACAGAATCCTGGAACCAATGCACCTAGAATGATGAGTGCACTGGCAAAAGCTAAAAAGAATGGTGCAAAAATTATAGCGGTTAATCCATTACCTGAAGCCGGGTTAATGGGATTTATAAATCCGCAAAGCGTTAAAGAAATTATTACCGGTGGTGTTCAGTTGGCAGACCTTTATTTACCTGTAAAGATAAATGGAGATATGGCACTTCTGAAAGCTCTTGAACTTTTATTAATAGAGTTCGAGAAAAATAATCCGGGTATGGTCTTCGATAATCAATTTATAGAGGATAAAACTGCTGGTTATGAAGAATTCCTGAAACAATTTGACCATTACAAACTTGAAGAACTAGCAGAACTTTCGGGAGTTTCTACAGAAGCATTGCGTCAGGCTGCAGAAATAATTGCTTTCAAAAAACGAATTATCATCAGCTGGGGAATGGGTCTTACCCAACAGCCTAATGGTGTAGACATGCTACGCGAAATTCTCAATATTATATTGCTTAAAGGAAGTATTGGTATTCAAGGTGGTGGACTGTGCCCTGTTCGTGGTCACAGCAATGTACAGGGGAACAGAACTATGATGATTGATGAAAAGCCTACCGATGAGCAGCTTGACCGTCTTGAAAATTTCTTTGGATTCAAGGTACCAAGAAAACATGGTTATGATGTTGTCCGTGCAATAAAGGCAATTCATGAGGAAAAAGTAAAAGTAATGTTTTGTATGGGCGGTAATTTTCTCTCCGCAACACCAGATACCACTTACACAGCAAATGCACTTAGAAAGCTTAATTTGCTGGTATGTGTTTCAACAAAACTTAACAGAGGACATTTGGTTCATGGTAAGGAAGCTCTAATCCTTCCAACATACGGACGGAGTGACAAAGATATTGTAAATGGTGAAATACAGATTGTTTCAACCGAAAATTCCATGGGAGTTGTTCAGGATTCCAAGGGTATGCTGGACGCTGTTTCCGATAATCTGGTAAACGAAACTCAGATTGTCTGCCGTATGGCAATGGCTACTTTAGGAAACCGAGCTGTTGTCAACTGGCAGCGTTATCACGATAGTTACGATGCTGTCCGTGATGATATAGAACAGTGTATTCCTGGTTTTGAAGATTATAATATTCGTGTCCGTCAAAAAGGAGGTTTCTACCTGCCCAATGCTGCACGGGATGAACAATATTTCTCAAAAGAATTAGGCGGGCGTGCACCGTTTACTTTAACAGAGATTCCTGATAACACACTTGCTTCCGACGAATACATGATGGCCACTACCAGAACCCATGATCAGTTCAATACAACAATCTACGGACTGGATGACAGATACCGAGGTATAAAGAATGAACGGCGTGTAATTTTCATGAATCAGAAAGATATTGATGAAGCCGGATTTAAAGCCGGAGATAGGGTAGACTTATATAATTATGACGATGGTATCGAGAGAGTTGCACCTTTATTTATTATTGTTTCTTATAAAATTCCGGAGAAGAACACGGTAACTTACTTCCCGGAAACCAATGTATTGGTATCTGTCAACAATGTGGTAAAGGAAAGTAATATGCCGGCATCCAAGTACGTGAAAATAAAAATAAAAAAACACGATCCTGAAGTTTACAAAAAAGTAGATGAAATGCTATATCAGGGAGCTATTCAGAGACCATAAACTTTTTTACAATCTATTATCTATGAAAAAAATACAGCTTTTAGCATTCCTGTTTGTTTTTAGTCTTGCATTCAGCCAGACCGATTTTAAGCTTAAAGTAAGTGGCGATGTCTTACAACCATTGGAGTTTACAATGGCAGATTTATCAAAAATGCCACATAAAAATGCGTCTTTAAAGGATAAAGACGGTAATACTCATATTTACTCTGGTGTTGCTCTGCAGGATATTCTTGCAAAAGCAGGTGTACCTTCCGGTAAAGAGATGCATGGTGAAAATCTTTCCAAATACCTTTTGGTAAAATGTACAGACGGATATCAGGTATTATTTTCTCTTGCCGAATTAGACTCTTCGATAGCTGATAAAAATATAATTATTGCTGATACTGTGGATGGAAAACCTCTGCCGGTTGCAAAAGGTCCGCTCCGGATTATTGCTGAAGGGGAGAAGAAGCCGGCTAGGAGCTCTTATCAGGTA
Organism: Elizabethkingia occulta; assembly: GCF_002023715.1. Taxonomy (GTDB): domain Bacteria; phylum Bacteroidota; class Bacteroidia; order Flavobacteriales; family Weeksellaceae; genus Elizabethkingia; species Elizabethkingia occulta. The sequence goes on along the minus strand of NZ_MAHX01000005.1, from coordinate 228,446 downwards.
GCTACTTTGATTATAGGGAAAGTCAATAAATAGAATATATTTAAAAGCATTATTGAAGCAGTATGATTATACGAAAGAAAGAAAATTGGTTCAGAATGCTCTTTATCTGGCGAGGTTCTGTACTGCCGGCATTATTGCCACGGTTATTAATCTTGTTTACTTTATCACTGTTAGTAGCTTATTTTCACGGAACTGTATTTTCATTCAAAATACCACTCAATACAGCGCCTCTTACATTATTTGGTTTTGTACTGGCACTCTTTTTAGGATTTCGGAACAACGTTAGCTATGACCGTTTTTGGGAAGGAAGAAAACTATGGGGTGCTTTGCTCAATATTTCACGTTCATTAGTCCGGCAGGCTCTTACTTTAGGCGATGCAAATAAAAATTCTGTATCGGAATTTATTCAGTTAGTCAGCGCCTTTGTCCATGCACTAAAACATCAGTTAAGAGGTACAGATCCAAAAGAAGATTTACAGACACGACTTACTCCAGAGCAATTCAGAATTGCTGAAGAATCAAGGTACAAACCTGTTATACTCATGAAATTAATGGCTGACTGGGTGAAGCTGGCCAAATCTGAAAACAGAATAGATTCTATACAACAGTCCCGTTTTGATGAGAATTTTGACAGACTTTCGGATGTTGTTGGAGGTTGCGAAAGAATTGTATCAACACCAATTCCATATAGTTATCAGGTTTTATTGCACCGTACGGTTTATATCTATTGCTTTTTACTGCCTTTTGCTTTAGTCGATTCTTTAGGTTGGTTTATGCCCTTTATCGTTGTATTTATAGCTTATACCTTTGTTGCTTTTGAAGCCATAGCAGATGAGATTGAAGAACCTTTTGGCACCGAAGCCAACGATTTGGCACTAAATAGTATGTGTAAAATGATTGATGAAACAATTCATGAACTTGCGGGAGAGCATATTCCAACCTTGCAAAAATCAAAGCAAACAATCATTGACTAGCATTTTGAATGATTTAAGTTTATGGCAGGCTGCTTATTAAAACAGGGCTAACATTAAATTAAAACCATTAAGAGACCGAGGTTATTGAGCACATTTGATCTGATAGTTAAATTCTCGAAATCCCTAAATGTTTTAAATAATCTAAGGCAAAACCTGCTGACAGACTGCTGTCATAAGAGCTATATACCTTTGTGTTATAATTTAAAATATTTAGAACATGAATTTAGTATCAGTACGTATTATTACTGCAAATATTGAAAATTTAATCAGCTTCTACGAAAATGTAACAGGAATTGAGGCTGTAAGATACACTCCTGATTTTGCCGAAATACGGACAGCAACAGCAACATTGGCTATCGGAAGTACCAAAACCTTACAGTTTTTTGGCGGTGATACCATTGCTCAGCCAGCAAAGAATCAAACAGCAATCATAGAATTCTTCACGGAGGATGTTGATAAGGAATATATACGTTTAAAGAAATTTCTGGCTTCCTACGTTGTACAGGAACCTACAACAATGCCATGGGGAAATAAATCATTATTATTCAGAGATCCCGATGGTAATCTGATCAATTTTTTTACATCGGTTACCAGAGAATCTGTTGAGAAGTTGGGTTCTGTATAATACACGAATATTACCGTGGTATATTATTAAGACCATCTTTTAAGGAGAAGACTTCTTTGTTGGGGAAAGTTTTTTTAATCTTTCTCGCAGCTTCTATACTGCGTTTTCCCGACTGACAATACACCAGGACAGGCTGCAGGACAGAAGAAATATTATTCAACTGATCCTGTAGTTTTTCTATTGGAATATTCTTACCACCAATATTAAATAGCTGATGTTCTTTTTCAGTTCGTACATCTATAATTTCAAAATAAGTTTTTTCCCGTTCAAATTGCTCAAAAGGGATTAGTGGAATTGTCTGTACCAAATCTGTAATCCGAACAGCAGTTGATTTCTTTAGCTTAATTACCTGAGTTTTTCCGGTCATTACACTTAGCATCCATAATTTTCCGGATAAAAGATCTTCTGATCCGGTTAAATATTTTATAGCTTCATTGGCCTGCATACAACCAATAATACCAGCCAGAGTAGGAATAACACCACCTTCTCTGCAGTTAGGAACCTGTGATTCTTCCACATCAGGAAAAACATCGCGGTAATTAGGACTATAAGTGCCATCATTTTGCAAGACATTCCATAGACTAACCTGACCCTCATGTTGATAAATAGCTCCGTATATCAAGGGCTTTCCGGTTAATACACAAGCGTCATTCAGTAAGTATTTGGTTTCAAAATTATCTGTGCCTTCAATAATCAAATCATATTCCTGGATAAGATCTATTACATTTTCAGAAGTTACTCTGAAATTTAAAGGGATAATATTTACAGAAGGATTCTGTTGCTGCAATCTTCTGGCGGCGACTTCTACTTTAGGAAGGCCTATATCTTCAGGTGTATATAATATCTGGCGGTGCAGATTACTTAAGGAAACAATATCATCATCCACAATACCAATTGTGCCTATACCAGAAGAGGCAAGGTATTGTGAGGAAGGGCATCCAAGTCCGCCCATTCCTACAATCAGAACTTTGGCATTTTTCAGTGATTCCTGAGAACTAATCCCGAATCCTGGCAAAGCAATCTGACATTGATAACGTTCAAAATGATCTTCCATATTAATCTTTTAATGCGCTTAAAATCTGCTGTGCTTTTGCTGCATCTTCAGGAGTATTTACATTCATCAAAGCATCTGGGTTCTGAGATTTTAAAATAAGGGTATCACTGTTTATTAAAACTTTTCTGGGACATGTATTTCCAAGCCCTAAAAAATGAAGTAAAAGTGGATAGCTTTTAGGTTCCCAAATGCTGATTAAAGGTTCTGGTAATCCGTCGAAAGGGCTTTCATAAGTTGTCGCCACTTTTTCTGGATCTCTGGATTCTGTCAGAAATTTTAGTGACTCCTTATCCAGCAAAGGCAAATCACATGCAACAACCAACCATGCTTTATCTCTTTGAGAACGAAGGGCAGAGAGAATGCCTCCAAAAGGTCCCATGTTCAGAAAGGTATCGGTAAGGGTGTTATAACCTGTATCAAAATGATCTAATTGATCCTGGCGGCAAGAAATAAAAACTTCTTCGCAAAACGGTGCCAGTAAATCAGCAGCAAAGTAACGCTGTTCTTTTCCATGCCAATTGAGCTGGTCTTTTGCTGTTCCCATTCTCACACTTTTTCCACCAGCTAAAACCAATCCATTTAGTAAAGGGATATTATTCTGATCGTTTGAAGTCATTTTTTCCACCGGATTTTTCCATTAGTTTAATTTCTTTGATGCTAATATCATGACTTAATGCCTTGCACATATCATAAATCGTTAAGGCAGCTACAGAAGCACCTGTAAGAGCTTCCATTTCTATTCCTGTTTTAGCCTCAACTTCTGCGGTGCAATAAATTTCAATCTCGCTGTTATTGGTAAGTTCAATGCTTACTTCACAATTTTCCAGTCCTATCGGATGGCAAAGCGGAATAAGTTCACCCGTTTTTTTTGCAGCCATAATTCCGGCTATTATTGCAGTCTGAAATACCGAACCTTTAGGTGTTTTAAAGTCACCTTCTTTTAATTTTTCCAATACTTTTTCAGGAAGTTCTACAGTTGCTTTTGCAATGGCCTTTCGTTGGGTTACAGGCTTGCCAATTACATTAACAATCGTTGGTTCCAGTTTTTTATTGAGATGTGAAAAATCTGTCATTGTCTTCAAAAATTATATTTCCATACTTTATATACTTCACCTTTTCTAAATGAATTCTTTTCCAGAGGTAATTCCAGAAAGGCATTGGTTTCCGCAAGATGAGAGAAATCACCAGATCCATTAGTGTTGATAAAGGTTGCAGTTAATTGACCTGTCTGATCAATCAGGAGTTTTACCTGTACAAAATACTGTAAGGCAGCGGCAAAATCAATATCATTCTGTAACACAGCATATAGGGGCGAAGTTGGTGAAATTCCCAGAGATTTTTCCAACCATGGAATAAAGTAACGGTGCAGACACATAAATACTGAAACCGGATTACCTGGGAAGGCGAAAACAAGCTTCTGATTTTCATCCTTACCAAACCAAAATGGCTTTCCGGGTCTTTGCTTTATTTTATGGAATAATTTTTTTATTCCGAGTTCTTCACATACCTGTGGAAGATAATCGAATTTCCCCATAGAAACACCGCCACTCATAAGAAGAACATCATATTGATTTATACAACGGATAAGTTCTTTTTTTATCTCTTTATAATCATCATTCAGGTGAAGAAGATCTGCCTGAATTTTATATTTCTCCAAAACAGAGCGTATAGTAATTCCGTTAGATTGTCTTAGCTGAAATGCTGTCGGAATAAGCTCCGGATTTATCATCTCATCTCCTGTCGAAATGATGACAACCTTCGGAAGTCTTTTTACCAACAAGTTTGTTTTTCCGACTGATGCTGCTATGCCAATTATTGCGGGAGTTATAAGCTGATTAGCTTTAACCAGTACTTCTCCTGCTATTTTATCTTTCCCCTGCAGATGTAGATTTTGCCCTTTACTAATTTCAATATTGATAGTTGCTATTCCGTCATCAATAGATATATCTTCATACCGGATAACAGTATTCAAGGTATTGTTCAGAGCCGCTCCTGTCATTATTTCAATACATTGATCTTCTGAATCAATAGCAACAGATTCTTCACCTGCCGACTGAACAGTTTTAATTCTAAAAGAGTGTATGCCTTTTTCATAAGAACCAAAATTGATAGCAATACCATCAACCGTTGGTCTGTCAAACGGAGGTAAATCACGGTCAGCGAGAATATCTTCAGCTAAAACTCTGCCTATAGCCAAATCATAGGAAATACTTTCTTCCCCATAATCCTGAAATTGAGAAAGAATAATATCTTCTGCCTGCTGTACACTAATCATTTCCATATTTATCCACCTATTGTAGCCATAGACTGATGTACTTGTGAAGAGGAATGATTAAGCTTTTCAGCTTCCCATCCGTCTTTTGGCTTATCTTGTATACTGTTGATAATAATATTTTTTAGTTCCTGATCGGTTTTGCCTGCGCGTAAAGCTTCTTTCAGGTTAATTCCTTTCTCTTCATACAGACAGGTACGGAGTTCACCTGTAGGCGTAATCCGTATTCTGTTGCAATCCCCACAGAAGGAGCGGGTATATGCTGCAATAATTCCGATGCTTCCGGCAAATCCGGGAATTCTGTAATTATATGATGTAGAACTTTTCGGATCCTCAGTTTTCATTATGTCAGGAAAGTAAGTTTTAATGTGTTCGTAGATCTGTTTATAATTCCATTTTAGAGATACTGTGGTATTAGTTCCGTTAAAAGGCATTTCTTCTATAAACCGTGCATCAACAGGAAGCTCTTTAGTAAGCGTTACCAGAGGAATAATATCTTCAATATTCTGGTCTTCCATTACCACAGCATTGATTTTTACTTTGATCTGATGTTCTAATAAACTGTCCAGTGTCTTCATTACTTTATCAAAATTTCTACGCCGCGTTATTGTATAAAAACGTTCAGGATTGAGAGTATCAAGACTCAGATTAACCGATTTTATTCCGGATGTTTTAAGTCGTGGGATATATTGTTCTGTAAGAAGGCCGTTTGTTGTTATGCTAAGATCATTAAGGCCATCGAGCTGTGCTATTTGTTCAATAAGCTCCATGCTGTTTTTTCTTACAAAAGGCTCACCACCAGTGATTCGGATTTTATCAATACCCAGCGATGTAAAAACAGAACATATTCTGATTATTTCTTCATCCGTCATCAGTTCCTGCTGCTTGATCCATGTAAGACCGTTTTCCGGCATACAATAGGTACAGCGCAGGTTACACCGGTCCACAACAGCCAGTCTCAAATAATTAATGTCTCTTCCGAATTTATCTTTCAGCATTGATTAAAAGCATATAAACAAATATACTGATTGTTTTTGCTTGAGGTGTATCAAACTTCATATCCATGTTTAAATTATGATACGATTATCACAATGCATGATATTTATAATAGAATGTTTTAAATGTAAGAATGATTATTATTGCCGGATTAAACCAACCAGCACTTATAGTATAATATTTGGTTGTAAATTAGTATTTGTAATAATTCAGAATGAAAGGAGACAAGGCATCATATGAAAACAATACAGCAAAAAATAGTTCAAAATTTGCAGACCTGCATAATCCGGGAAATATAAATGTAGTATATCAGGATAGTATTACCTCTTCCGAGCTCAATAACTTTCCGGATCATTCTTTTACTATCATTATTATTGATGAATGTGAGGACGGTGAATGTATTACGGATATTAATAGCTACACTCTGAAATCAAAGCAGCTATTTATTCATCTTCCGGGGAAGGTTTACAACTGGAAATTGTCACCCAATACATTAGGGAGACGACTAATTGTTAGCGATATTATTCTTGAAACATTTTCGCCAACACTGAAACATACCTATTCTCCGCTGAACAGACATGAAATGATTTCTCCGGATAATGAAATCTATCAAAAGCTTAGTGCTGAATTTAGTGCAATACGTAAGGAAATCAATTCTGAGCCTGTATTTCCGGAGCTTATTGATGCCAGGGTAAGACTTCTGACGTTAATGATTAATCTGTGGATGGAACATATTTATGGTAATTCAGCTCTTGTTAATACGAACAATCTTGCTTTCAGGTTTCATATGCTGGTAGATAAATATTATAAAAGCCAGAAAAATGTTTCTTTCTATGCTGATGAATTGTGTATTACGTCTAACTATCTTGGGGTATTGTGCAGGAAACAGTACAAAAAATCGCCTTCAGCATTTATCAAAGAAAGAATTCTTTTAGAAGCAAAACAATTATTACATAGCTCGGATAAATCGATTAAAGAAATTGCTTTTGAATTAGGCTTTAGGAATTTTTCTCATTTCTCTTATTTTTTCAGAACAGAGACCGGAACGACGCCTAAAAGCTACCGGCAGACAATGAGCAAGATAAATATTATTTCATAGGTGAGTATTTTTATTATACTAAATCACTTTTTGGTGAAAATTTGTTATATTTACATACTAACCAAAATAAATATTACATTATGAAAAAGTTAACAAGAAAACAAACGAGTGCTATTGTTGGTGGGCAGGCTTGCGGAGAGGATTCTTATTGTCGTAGAAACTATTATTGCTGCACAATCGGTATGCGTTGTCTGGCTTTAACTCAGATTTGTAATGATTAAATCTGTTACGAATATTTAATATTCTCAGATATGAGGGAGTCATTTAGCTCCCTTTTTTGTTGGCTTTTTAATTATTTCCGTTCTACGACAGAAATAATTATTTGTTTTTTTTTAATTGACAAAAATCAATTTTGAATATCCCATAGATATTAACATAAGGGGGCTAATTGCCTCTTTAAAAATTAAATATATCATTCCATCAGGTAATGTAATTACTATTTCGATGACAAAAAAGAAGAATTATAAAGCCAATCTCTAGTTTATCTTCCAATGAAAGATTTTTGAATATTTTCATGTGCCAAGTTTAGTGTTTGGTTTCCGGATCTCCTTGCGGGTTTCCGTATTAATTTTAAAAATTCACCAAATTATGTCACTGAATTTAGATTTTTATTACATTTACTTTCTAATCAATTAAACAAATATTACATTATGAAAAAGTTAACCAGAAAAGAATTGAAGAATACAACCGGAAACGGAGGTCCCAAAAAGCCAGACTTTGGAATTGGATATTGTCCAAATGATTGTAGCAAAGAAGAAAATTTTTGTTTAGGTGGGAAGAGTTGCAGAGGCTATACAATAGGTACAGTAGATGGTCTAATGGATTGTGCAATATGCGAATAATATAAAAGGGATGCACCAGCATCCCTTTTATATTTAATTATTTTTACCATGAAGAAAGTTCTCTGAATTGTGTTGGTGTAAGTCCGGTTTTGGATTTGAAAAACTTTGTAAAATTGGTTACTTCATTAAATCCTAAATTATAAGCTATAGAACTTATTCCAACTTCTTTATAGATCAGATTTCGTTTAATTTCCAGAATCATTCTGTCAATAAGCCATTGTTTTGGGGTCTGTTTTTCTGTAAGCTGAAAGGCATTTTGAAGTGTTCTGAGTCCTACATTCAATTTTTCAGTGTAATAATCCAGATTATACTGCCAGTTCAGATTAGCATTGACAATAGACTTGAACTTCGATACCAAAAGCTTTTCATCATTTACCACCAGCTTAATATCTTTTCTTTCGCAAAGGCTTTCAACAATCAGAAGTATATTGAATAAATAGTTGTTGAGAATTGTTGTCTGGACTTCATTATAAGGTCTATCCAATTCAGCACTGATAAAATTGAATAAAGACATAACCTCTTCATATCTGTCGCCCAGATCAAAATAGGGCAGTAGTAATGGATCATTAAATAAATGTGCCTGACCAAAGAATTGTGTTTGAAATACATTCTTTGCGAAAAAATCTTCAGTAAAGATCAGAATCTTACTTTTATAATTAACAGGATCATGGAGCTGGCTAATCTGATTCTGAGAAATAAACAAAATGTGTTTTTCCTCAATATCGAACGTGTTAAAGTCAACGGTTACTCTGCCTTTCCCTTCGGTGAAAAGGTGGATAATATTGAACATAGTCTTATGTGGCTGAAAGAGTTCTGTAGGCCTTAGTCGCAAAAGTTCATCAATATCCTTGGTATTGATATACTGATTGCTGTTATCGGCATGTAAAAAAGACTCTGTTAAAAAATTCTCCATAATCGATTTATGATTATTTATATTAGCCAATAATTGGATAAATATAAAAATATACTGAATATACTAAACAGTTTTTTACAATATTTATTATACTGAATACAAATATTATTTAACTAACTAATAAAAAGAGAATAGGGGACTATACTATAAAAGAAAGAACCGCGTCTGCTGATGCGGTCCCAAAAACACAAATGATGAAAAAAAATTATAGCATTATTTGCTTTTAGAAAAGCCTGATATGCTATTGCAATTTAATTGATCGGTACAAAGGTACAATCCAGTTGAGTATTCGTTTTGATAAAAATGCGTAAAAGAATGGTAAAAATGCGAAACAGCATGTTCAAACAAATTCCTGCTGTTTCAGTATTACTTCCCTGATTTCTTTGTCAGCATAAGACTTTCAGTGATCATTCCGTCTATTGTAGCCGTCGTATAACTACTGAAACCAAATTTTTCCAATAGTCTTTTTGAAGCTGTATTCTCAGGATCAATATTCCCGATTAAATTCATATCCGGTTTGGTTTTTTCTGCTAAAGCAAGCAGTTCTTTACAGATTAAGGAGCCATAACCTTTTCCCCAGAATTCTTTCTTCAGAATATAACCAATCTCCAGAAGGGTATTGTCATGTTTGTATTTTTCCAATTTGCAATCACCGATAAATACATTCTGATCATTATAAACTTTAAAATATCCCAGAGAATCTTGTGTACTGTTTACATGAAGGATTGAAGTAAATTTAGCTTTTGCCTTTTCTTCAGACAATGCTTCGCCGGAAACATACTTCATCACATCGTCATCATCAACCAGGGACCGGAATATCAAAAAATCTTCCGGATTATATTTGCTCATCGTAATTAAAGCCATTGTCTTGATATTGTTTATTACAAAGATATTATTTTTAGTATTCTTCATCCTTTCCTTATTTTATCTTCTTGAATTCTATATTTGCTAAACCAGCACCAGATAGACTGAACTCTTCAATATTTCCTTTTTCATCAGCTTTAAAATCAATTTTTCCGAAATACTGTTTTCCGGAAGAAAAACTTGTCTGACTGATAGGGAATAGAATAAGGTCTTCATTAATAGCGTGTTTTGCCACCAGGTGGTTATTTTCAACAACCAGTTGATAAATAGTATTGAACTCTTCGTTTCTGTAGAAACCTGTAAACTTATTTAGGTTTACGCTTTCAGCTTTTGGCGGATTAAGCTTTACCCTTTTGCATATATAAGTGAAATCAGCAATTCTGAAATTAACCTGTTCGGGTTTAAATGTAAGATATGCTGTTGGAATACTTGTAATCCTGAATTTATCATCACCTGCTATTTTAAGCTCTTCTCTACCTTTTTCATTATATAATCCCCAATATAGCTGTTTGCCTTTCTCTGACACTTCGATATAATAGCCGGGACTAAGTTCGTACGTACCTTCAAATTTCTTAAGTTCTGCAGAAGTGTATGTCATATTCCGAGGTAGAGCAGGTACTGTTTCTTTATCGCCCAGATACAAATTGACAAGCTGATAAGCCATTATTAATCCTTCAAATCCACTTCTGTTACTTAGAAACACGACGGAGAATTTTTGTGAAGGTACATGTAAGATATAAGATCTGTAACCCGATGTACCACCGCCATGAAATACAATATCCAGTCCTTTATATTTCTCACTTTGCAACCCTAATCCATATTGCACTTCTTTACTAATGTTCTGAAGTGTATTTTTCTGCATCTGATCGTAGATTTCTCTATTTCCGACTGAAGGATTTTGAAAATTAGCAGCCCATTTACAATAATCATTCAGACTTGTATATATATTGGAAGAGCCGTATTCCGCCTGTCCGACAGGAGACTTTAGAAAAGAACCATGTTTCGGTCTATAAGATTCAGATCTGTTTGGGATATTTTTTTCGGGATCACCAAATACGATACTATTATCCATCCTCAGCGGATTGAAAATATATTCTTTCACCAATTGAGCAAAGTCTTTTTTGTAAACCCGGTGCAAGATTTCTGCTAATAGCATAAAGCCTGTATTATTATACTGATATTGCTGTCCTGGCGGGAAAACAATATTTTTAATACTCAGTACTGTACGGATTGCTTCCTCATGGGTAAGCCAGACTTCATCTCCGATACCCTGTAATTTCAGAATATCTGTGAAATTAGGCAGGCCATGTGTATGATTAGCCAATTGTCTTACTGTAATTTTATAAGGTAAGTGTTTTAGTTCCGGAAGATAAGTCTTGATATCATTATCCAGTGACAGTTTACCTTCTTGTTCAGCTCTTAGTGCCATAAATGCAGTAAACTGCTTAGAGCCTGAGGCTATATTGAATACTGTTGAATCTGTTACCGGAGTTTTATATTCAATATTGGAAAGTCCTGTCGTCTTACAGTAAATTATCTGTCCGTCTTTTATAATACCCAGAGCCATACCTGGTGCGTCTGGTTTATAGTAAGAGTATATTAAAGAATCTGTTTTCCTGATCTTATTTTTTAAATCAGACTGACCAAAAAATAATCCGAAAGTTGCAACTAAAAAAATAGACAATGCTGGTTTGAGATGTAGTTTCATTTGTTTCAAGTTTTAAATAATGAAGCAAATCTGAAACTTTACATCGGTGAATATGTCCGGATACCGGAAGTCGGACTATTTTCTCGATAAAAAATAGTCCGATTAAAAGTCGGACAATTATTTAACAGCTGATTTTCTATAATCTGTGGGAGTAATACCTGTTTCTTTTTTGAAGGCTGTATAAAACGAAGATTTAGAGTTGAAACCTGCTTCATATAGTATTTCCAAAACTGTTAATTGGGGCTGTTCCTTCAAAAGAGTTTTTGCATAATTGATTCTGAATTCATTAATGAAATCAAAAAAATGTTTTCCGGCAGACTGATTAATGAGAATGGATAATTGCTTTTCCGGTATATTGATTTTTTCTGCCAGTTTTTGAAGCGTAAGTGCATCATCTAAATATGGTTTTTCAGTTTCCATTAGATGCATAAGAGACTTCAGTTGCTCGGGTTCCTCCTTTGATTTATCTGTCACATCTATAGCAACCAGATCCTGATCTATTCCGGCAAATAAATTGGGACTGTACAAGCAGTTCAGGACAAACCAACTGATAGCAAAGAGGACAAAGAAACTTGTAAAGGTGTACAGATACATCAGAATAGTATCATCTTTTACAATATCCCTTAGTAACACAAAGAAATTACCAATAAGGAAGATTATTGTAATCTGCAGCAACCATTTGTAGGTAATATGATGATTCCCCGAATAGTTATCCCGATAAAGTTTTCTGAATCTCATGAGTACAAGGAGTACTGCAATAATATAGCTGTAATATTGTACTATAGAAACGGTATCAAAAATCTTATGGTTTTGTTTTGAGATTCCGTTAATAGCAAACAATATAAAAAAGCATAGGAAGGGTAGTGTATGTAAAAGATCTTTTGAGTTTAAACGAAAATTGTAATAACAGGCAGATTTAACATACAAGTAATAAAGAGGCATTTGTAACAGGACAGTAGCCAATTTAAAAGCCTGATAAAAATTATTAGCTGGGGCGAGGAAAAAGCCAGATAGATCTACAATAGAGACTAAAAGAAAAGAAGCAAATAAATAATCCGGTAGCTTTCTTTTGTTCTTGGATGTAACCAGAAAAACAATCAACAGCAAATAAAGAAAAACAATGATTTTGCCCAGATCAGCTATTAATGCCATATTATCGTTTTATGCCATATAAAAATACAAATTAAAAACGTCTTATGCATTAAAAATAAAAATGTCCGAATTCTACGCAGGGATTTCTATGATTTATCCAATTGCTCTATGACCACCTTAGCCATTTCTTTAGAGCTAAAAGGGTTTTGCCCTGTAATAAGATTTCCTGCTACTACAACATTAGAAGTCATCGGGATAAAGGCCTTTCTCATATCAGCACCTCTATCTTTTAATGCTGCTTCCAAATTAAAAGGAACTTCTCTTTTTCTCCTGGCAAGAGTTTCTTCAAACCAGTCAAATCCTGTAAGAGCTTTTCCTTTAATCAGGTATTCGCTATTAGAAAGCTTTACATTGAGCAATCCGCCAACGCCGTGGCATATTGCCGCAACTATTTTGTTTCGCTCATATTGTTTTCGGATAATAGTCTGTAATGTAACATCATCAGGGAAATCATACATTGTTGCATGTCCTCCAGCCAGATATATACAATCAAATGATCTTTCAGATACTTCCGACAGACTTTTTGTGTTTTCCAGCTCATGCATAAAAGATGAACTTTCATAATATTGTTTTGATATCTTATCCAGTACCAAAGGTTTTAGGCTTTCCGGATCAATTGGTGTAAGACCTCCTTTTGGGCTTGCAATCGTTATATTCCAGTTTTGTTCTTTTGCGCTATGATAGATATGTGTAAGCTCACTTAACCATAGTCCGGTTTTAAGCCTGCCACTTTTATACATGCCGATATTGGTTACTACTAATAAGAGCTCTTTCATATTTTATTATATTTTGTTTTCCTGTGACAAAATTCGTCATAGAAATTAACTTCAGAGTAGCCAAATAAAGGATTATTGTAACAATATCCCCACTAAGAAATAAAAAAAGCATTTTTAATCAAAAATGCTTTCATGTGTTTATCATAAATCCAGAAAATCATCATTTTCCAGATAGTGGTTCAGTGCTATAATTAACTGTTCATCCGTTACTGCTGGCTGCTGGCGCAAAGCGAGATCCACAACATCCTGAATATCTTCGTCCGAGCACATATACAGCAACCCATTTTCGTATACAACATCCGGAAATATGTCATCATAATCACCATCTATATCTGCTGGTGCACCAATATAAACGGTTATTCCGGGTTCAAAGATATCTTGCTCTGAATAAACAGCATAAACAAAATCAGGATCATAGTCCTCGGAACGTTCTTGCTTATTTCTTACCAATGTAAGAAAATCTTCTATTTTGTAATATTGATCTTTAAAACTGCTCATCTCTAATTCTAAATTATATAGTATTTGTTACAGAAGGTTAGTGTAGTATTTCTCTGTAATGCCTTTCGGCGTTGTAAAGATAAGGAGATAATGTCAATAAGTTCCAGTGCTGTCTAATGCATGTTTTTTTTAGTGTCTCAATTCTTAAGCATAGAAAAAGCAGACTTATGGGTCTGCTTTAAAGTTGATTTATTCTTCGGCCAGGTATTTCCTGAGTTTGTCTATAGCTTGTTCTATTTTGGAGTTCTCTTCTTCTCTCTCTATTTTCCGGATTGCATTTTCCAGCATAATCAAAGAGTTTGTCCAGTCTCCGGTACTGTTTTTAAAAACCAGTTCATCTACAATAACTTCAAAAACAACTTTTTCCTTTGTTTTATAAAGTCGAAAGCTTACCTGATCATCTCCGCCAGAAACCACACCATCAATACTTTTCAGATCATAATTTTTAGGGTTGGCATAGATCTTCTTTAAAAGCATTTGGGCATCCTGCATTTTCAATTCCGGCATATTATAAAGTTTGACAGTTCACAGAAACGATAGTTTTTTTTCATATAATGCATTTAATTAATGCTTGTGTAAAATTAAAAATTTTTATTTAAATCTATTGTTAACAATTTATAGATTTTGTTCTGCTTTAAGAATAATATATCTGTACAATCAGTCTCGGATAGCAAAAAAGAACCATTTCCAAACAGAAAATCAGTATATTTAGTACTCCAAAATGTACATAAACAAGTAATGAATCGGCTTATATGAAGATTGAATATCGAAATCTTTTACCGCACGAAAGCAAAATTTACAGAATGATCCGTTTAGAAGTCTTAGAGAATTTCCGGATGCATTTAGTGCCAGCTATGAAGAATCTGTAAAAATAGAAAAACTCCGACTGGAAGAAGATATAGAAAATCAGATTCCTGAAAGATTCGTAACAGGAGCTTTTGTTGATAATGAACTATCGGGAATTTGTACTTTTGCAAATTTCGGGAATAACACAGGCAATATTCTGCAGATGTACGTGAAGAAAGGATTTCAGGGTAGCAATATCGGAAAGGGACTTGTACAGACCGCTATTCAGGAAGCAAAGAGCAGATTTCATGATATAGCAATAGGACTTGAAGTAAGGGCTGACAATGTAAAAGCTTTTAATCTTTATAAAAAAGCAGGATTTCAAGAGATTGATAATAATGCTCAGGAGACATCAGATATCATTGTCATGAGATATTCTGGAAATATAATTTAATATTATTTCTTTACTGGAGCAAGCGGCATTGGGGGAGAAGGAATAGTTGTAGGAGGTATTTTTTCATACTGGGCTTCCAATCCGGATTTTGGTATGCCTTTATAACGATAGCTTCTGCCGGAAGGATCATTACATTTACTCAAAAAGACAGGCGTGGACAGAATATCTTTTTCTGATATTCTGCTATTGGATCTTGATTCTGGTTGCAATTTTGAAAACTTTCGGAGGTAGTGAGCATCATTAAATGGATTGTCATTATAATACGCTGCATTTTCATCCACATTCTTACTGATATATTGATTAGAATGGGAATCATAATTGTAAATTGACATATCCGGATCCAAGATCATACTGTAATGTTTATTGGCCATTATAAAGTCTTCTTTTTTCTCTTTATACCTGGTGTATTTGTCTTTCATATCCAAAAGTTCCTTCCATTGGCTTTGTTTTTCTTCATTTTGTTTAAGATCATATTTTGGATAACCATTTTCTCCACCAAAGTTAGACAATTTTAATGTTGTTCCTTTTTCATTAGTTACCATTTTACCACTAAAATTCTCATATTCAGGTCTTGGTTGATTGTAAATAAAAATAAAGTCATTATAGCCTTTGTCATTCTTATATTTCCATGAATTATATGGTCTTATCCGATCTCCAAACTCCTTATCAGCAAGATTGTAAAGTGTAAATTCATTTACGTTCTTCGGTACTTCCGACACAAAAGGTCCGGAGAAGCAATTAGGATTATCATTAAAAATATTTTGTAGACTTTTATCATTATTGAAGCGGATTAATGATATGCTTCCTCTTTCAAATCCGGCATAGTTTATCCGAGTTTTAGAACCCAAGGATTTGTTTTGTGTAGCATATACCTCAAACAATTCCCGTTTCTCAGGGAAGAAGGACAAAATATCTTTATCAATACTATATTCCCCAAAAACAGCAGTGGCATATCCGTATAAAATAAATCTTCCATCTTCAAACAGATATATACCATCATTGCTGCCGTATCCTCCGGAGTATTGTTCATACCCGGGATCTTTTTTGTTTTCCTGTGCAAAAATACTCAGGGCAAATAATAAAGAAAGTACTAATGTGATCTGGTATTTCATCTGTTTATTTGTTTGATTTATGACAAATATACTCTATATCACGTTAAAGTGAAATTGGAAATTCTATCCTTTATTAAGCCTATTGGTGAAAATGTTTTGTAAACCCCTTATTTTGCGTATTTTTAGGCAGAAAAAGTAAAACCATGAAGAACAGAATTACCAGTTTACTGTTATTAGGCCTTAGTATAGGTAGTATAGGAGCACAGGAAAAGAAGAACAACGATGAAGCAAAAATGCAATGGTTCCGGGATGCCAAATTAGGGGTATTCATCCATTGGGGAATCTATTCTGTAAACGGAATATCAGAATCCTGGTCTTTTTTTAATAATTATATTAATCATGATAATTACATGAAGCAATTGGGCGGATTCAATGCTTCCCGCTATAATCCTGATGAATGGACAAGACTGATTAAAGAATCAGGGGCAAAATATTCAGTAATTACCACAAGACATCACGATGGAATTTCTCTATGGGATTCAAAATCGGACAAAGCGATCACTAGCTTCAAAGATGCTGCCGCTAAAGAAGATTTAATAGGTCCTTTTGTTGCAGATTTAAAGAAAGCTGGATTGAAAACCGGACTTTATTATTCGCTTCCGGATTGGAGCCATCCATATTATGACGTCAATACACGTACAAAGAAGCGTTATGATATCGCAAAGGATCCTGTACGCTGGCAGAACTTTATCAAATATTATCAGGGACAGCTAAGCGAATTGTCAACACAGTTTAAGCCTGATTTAATATGGTTTGATGGAGACTGGGAGCATACTTCAGCAGAATGGCAGGCACCACAGACTTTGGCTAATCTAAGAAAACATAATCCCAATATTATTATTAATTCTCGTTTGAACAACCACGGCGATTATGAAACGCCGGAGCAGGGGATACCTGTAGTAGCGCCTCAGAGCAAATATTGGGAATTATGTTATACAATGAACGATTCCTGGGGATATCAGCCATTCGACAGAAATTACAAATCACCAAATATGATTGTAAGAACCCTAGCTGATGTAATCAGTATGGGCGGAAATCTTCTTATTGATATAGGACCTAAGGCGGATGGTAGTATTCCTGCAGAACAGGTTAAAATCCTTGAAAATCTGGGAAGATGGACGAAGAAGAATTCAGATGCTATTTACACAACCCGTCAGGGACTACCGTTCACTAATTACAGAGGAAAATCTTCTTTGTCTGTTGATGGCAAAAAGTTATTCCTGTATTTGGAAGAGGCAAAAGATTTTGCGAAAATTTATGGACTTACTTCAGCTCCTGTTTCTGCACAGGTTATTGGAGATACCAATGCTAAAGTAAATTATAATCAGGATCAGAACGGCAACCTTACGCTTTCATTTTCAAATGCACAGTTTGATAAAGATGTAACCGTTGTACAGCTTAACTTTAGCGAGCCTGTGAAAGTAACCGGTAAAATAAATGATCCGGCACCTGCTCTTCAAAGTGTACTGGAAAATTCTGATGGAAAGAAAGCTGCTTACGAAATAGCGAATCAACTGCATAAAGGCACTAATTTGCTCGATAATGCCGGGATTACTCAGGATGGTATGGATATGAAAATAAAGAAAACTTCCAAAACAAATCCTGAAGTATTGAACTGGATTAGTAAAAATGCTGAAGCTTTATACGAAACAGGAGCGGGACTTCCGGACGGACATTATTCCGGGATGAGCGCTTTGTCGAAAGATAAGCAAACACTTTATTTATTTGTAGAAGGAACCCCTACCGGACCAATAGCACTGAAGGGATTGAAAAATAATATTTCCAGAATAAGAATTGCCGGAGAAGGGTCCATAATCCCGCATCGTATTTATAACAAATTATACTGGAGCGCTGTTCCGGGTATTGTTTATGTCGATGTACCAAAAGAAAGACTAGATAAAAACCTTACAGTAATTGCTGTTCTTCTGGACAAGCCTGTTGATCTGTATCGTGAGAAAATAGGTGCAGTAGAAAGTAATTTATAATATTACTTATATAAAGTTTTACTAAGCACTCTGAATAATTCAGAGTGCTTTTTTATTTTAAAAAATTAATAGCACTTATATTTATTATAGTTAAGTTTATGCCTAGCAAAAAAAGAACCATGAAAAATGAAAACTTTAGTGACCTGAGCACAGAAGAGCTACTTAAAAGACAAAAAACAATAAAACCTTTAACAATATTACTTATCGGAACATTAATATTATTATTTGTGTTATCGCTGTTTATTACCATTAAAAAAGGGTTTACAGCTTTGTTAGTAGTACCCATCGCATTGTCACCTATTGCCATTCTGAATCTGAATAATCTGAAAAACATCCAGAAAGAAATTAATTCGAGAAAGAATCAAAACTAGTCACTAAATGGAATTGTGGTCTCATTAGTACTACTTAATAGATTTTACCAAAGGATATTTCGCAGAATGATTGATAAACAGGAGGAGGGTTTCTTCTTAAAATAGCTTATGTCATGCAGGCGAAAAGCATGTGAATGACTATTCAATCGACTGATAATAAAATATTTAATTTTTTATTTCATCTCTGAAAAATAAATTTCATTCATACTAAAAATAAAAAATAGAAAAATCGTAACTTTGCGTCCGTAAAAATCCTTTATGCAGCAAATTAGAAATATTGCAATTATTGCGCACGTTGACCACGGTAAAACAACCCTGGTTGATAAAATTATCCACGCAACCCACATTTTCAGAGAAAACCAGGAAAGCGGAGAGCTTATCATGGACAACAATGATCTGGAAAGAGAACGTGGTATTACCATCTTATCAAAAAACATCTCTGTTACTTACAAAGATGTAAAGATAAACGTTATCGATACTCCTGGTCACGCCGATTTTGGTGGTGAAGTAGAGCGTGTATTGAAAATGGCGGATGGTGTTGTACTATTGGTTGATGCTTTCGAAGGAGCGATGCCACAAACACGTTTCGTGCTTCAAAAAGCTCTTGAGCTTGGATTGAAGCCAATGGTGGTTATCAATAAAGTAGACAAACCAAACTGTCGTCCTGAAGAAGTTCATGACCAGGTATTCGATCTATTCTTCAACCTTGATGCTACTGAAGAGCAATTAGATTTCCCTACATTCTACGGATCATCTAAACAAGGTTGGTTCAACAGCTCTTTAGAGCAAACTGACAGCATTTTACCATTATTAGACGGTATTCTTGAATATGTTCCAGAACCTAAAGTAGAAGAAGGTAACCTGCAAATGCAGATTGTATCTTTAGATTACTCTTCATTCTTAGGTAGAATTGCAATTGGTAAAGTTATAAGAGGAAGTCTTAAAGAAGGTCAATGGATTGGTCTTGCACAGGAAGGCGACAAAATTGTAAAAGGAAAAGTTAAAGAATTATACGTATTTGAAGGATTAGGTAAGAAGAAAGTTAGCGAAGTACAAGCAGGTGATATCTGTGCTGTAGTTGGTTTCGATGCTTTCCAGATTGGTGATTCTTTCGTCGATCTTGAAAATCCTGAACCATTACCAAGAACATCTATCGATGAGCCTACACTAAACATGACATTTTCTATTAACAATTCTCCTTTCTTTGGTAAAGATGGTAAATATGTTACTTCTAACCACCTTAGAGAAAGATTAGAAAAAGAATTAGAGAAAAACTTAGCACTAAGAGTTCAGCAGACAGGTGATGCTAATACATTCCTTGTATTCGGTAGAGGTATTCTTCACTTATCAGTTCTAATCGAAACAATGAGAAGAGAAGGGTACGAGATGACAATTGGTCAGCCTCAGGTTATCCTTAGAGAAATTGATGGTGTACAATGCGAGCCTTATGAATCTTTAGTAGTAGACGTACCTGAAGAATTTGCTTCAAGAGTTATCGACCTTGCTACACAAAGAAAAGGTGACCTTCATATTATGGAAACTAAAGGTGAAATGCAGCACATGGAATTCGAAATTCCTTCAAGAGGTCTTATCGGATTACGTTCTCAGATGCTTACAGCAACTGCAGGTGAAGCTATCATGGCACACCGTTTCACTGAGTATAAGCCTTTCAAAGGTGCTATTCCGGGAAGAAATAATGGTGTATTAGTAAGTAAAACACAAGGACCTGCAACAGCATATTCTATTGAAAAACTACAAGACAGAGGTAAGTTCTTTGTAGATCCGGGTGAGGAAATCTACGCAGGTATGATCGTAGGAGAACAAAATAAGCCAGGAGATCTTGTTGTAAATATTGTTGAAGCTAAGCAGCTAAACAACATGCGTGCTTCCGGAAAAGATAAAGATGGTGGTATTGCTCCAAAAATCTTGTTCTCACTAGAAGAATGTATGGAATATATCCAACACGATGAGTGCATCGAGGTAACGCCTAACTTCATTCGTATGAGAAAGAAAATTCTTAGCGAAGAGGAAAGAAAACGTGCAGAAAGAATGGCTAAAGATTAATTTTAATCTTAAAGCTTCATATATAAAGCCCCTTTCGAGGGGCTTTTTTATTTATTATAAACCGGAGGGCTATAGACTGGCATAGCTGAAAAACCATTCATTTTTTCTATTATATCCTTTATGGTTTAAAATTTGTTACTTATTACACAGTTTGAGTTTAGACAGCCTTAGTGTTTAGAAAAAAAAGGCTATCTTTATTTTAAGATTAAAACATAATAGTATTATGAAAATGATTTATCTGAAAAGGTTAATGGTAGTAGCAGGTTTAGTTGTTGTGGGTATGGTAGCTGCACAAAAACAAACCATTACCAAAGCGCAACTTCCGTCCAATGCTCAGGACTTTCTGAATAAATACATCAGTGGTAAGCCATTTATTTACATTAAAAATGCAGAAAATCCTAATGATGTAGATTTTACTGTAAAATATAGTAACGGAGTAGAAGTAGAATTTCACAATGATGGTGAATGGGAAGAGGTAGATGGCAAAGGAAATGCGATTTCCACAGGTTTTCTTCCGGCATCTTTAACCAATTACACAAACTCTAATTACAAAGGTGATCCTATTGTATGGGTAAGCCGTGAAAAAAGAAAGTACGAAGTAAAACTAAAAAGTGGGCTTAATTTGGAATTTGAATTGAACGGAACATTTTCCAAAATTAATTAAGGTTACCACATTTATTAATCGATATTTTTAAATTTATTATACAAAGCTGCAAGATTTTGCAGCTTTTTCATTTTTCAATTTGCATTATTTATATATTTGGAATCAAAATTTAAACTATGCAAAGACTCAAACTATGGGATGCCACTATGATCGTTATGGGATCTATGATCGGTAGCGGAATTTTTATTGTTTCATCCGATATTATGAGGCAACTCGGGTCCGGATGGTGGCTATTAGTTGTCTGGCTTATCACAGGAGTTATTACAGTATCGGCAGCACTATGTTATGGTGAATTATCCGCTATTTTTCCAAAAGCCGGAGGCCAATATACCTATCTGACAGAAGTTTTTGGCAAGCTTACAGGCTTTCTATACGGTTGGGGATTATTTACCGTGATACAAACCGGAACTATTGCAGCGGTAGCTGTTGCATTCAGTAAGTTCACAGCCTATCTTATTCCGCAGCTCAATGATGCCGCACCTTTATTTCAGCAAGGTAGTTTTAAGATTACCTGGCTCCAGATTTTAGGCATTGGTATTATTATGTTGCTTACCTATATTAATACAAGAGGAATCAAAAGCGGGAAAATAATACAGTCCGTCTTTACGGCTTCTAAAATTATAGCACTTTTAGGACTGATTGTTTTGGGGCTTATTTTTATTAAAGATTCACACCTGAGCGAAAATTTAAATATTGGTTCTAAAGCTTTCCAGAACCTGAAAGGAGAAGGGTGGATGCCTATTAGCGGTAAAGCTATTTTAGGTGGAATTGCTGCAGCAATGGTAGGCTCAGTTTTTAGTAGTGTTGCATGGGAGAGTGTAACTTTTGTTTCCGGCGAGATAGAGAACCCTAAACGGAATGTAGTTCGTGCCATGGTTATTGGTACGGCATCTGTGATTATACTTTATTTTTTATGTAATGTGGTTTATCTAAGCGCATTATCTCGGGATGAAATTGCTTTTGCTGCCAATGATCGCGTTGCTGTAGCTGCTGCAGAAAAGATTATGGGAAATACCGGAACTATTATCATGGCTATTCTTGTTATGATTTCTACTTTTGGCTGTATCAACGGACTTGTTTTATCTGGAGCCCGTGTTTTTCAGACAATGGCTAAAGATGGTTTGTTTTTTAGCTCAGCTGTTAAGAACAACAAAAATAATGTTCCGGAGAAGTCACTATGGCTGCAGGGAATATGGGCTTCCTTATTGTGCCTTAGCGGCCAGTATGGAGATATCCTGGATATGATTTCTTTTGTTATTGTATTGTTTTATATGCTTACTGTTTTTGCAGTAATATGGCTGAGATTCAAAAAGCCTTTTATTCCGAGATCTTACAAAACTTTTTTATATCCTATAACACCTTTACTTTATCTCGTTATAGGAATTATGTTCTGTGTACTTCTTATTATTTACAAGCCCAACTATACATGGCCCGGATTTATTCTACTTCTTTTGGGATTGCCGGTGTATTTCCTGATCAGAAAGAAGGTGTAGTTTTGTATAGTCTGCCATTACTAAGCTTTAAATATTTATTCTTAAATTTAGTTTAGATAACTTTATTTAATTATTTATGGGAGAGTTTATTAGAATATATCAGTCAAATATATTATTTCAGGTCGAAATTATGAAAGGAAAGCTTGCTGCTAATGGTATTGAAAGCTATGTGAAAAACGAATTTGTAAACAATCTTTCTGTAATGCCGGTTAATCAGGATTACATACTTTATGTTGCTGAAGAGAATGCTGTCGAAGCTGAGAGAATTATTAGTGAAACAGATGATATAGAAAGCTGATTTTTATTTGGTTAAAATTCCGTGCAAAAGCCTGTTATATTTTGTAATTTTGCAGCATGAATTCATTAGTAGATAAATACAATATACCTGGCCCTCGCTATACATCTTATCCAACCGTTCCTTACTGGGATCTTGAAAGTTTTTCTGTAGAGGGTTGGAAGAAGTCGGTGATACGTTCTTTTAAAGAATCAAATGCGGAAGAAGGGATCAGTATATATATTCATCTTCCTTTTTGTGAAGCATTGTGTACTTTTTGTGCATGCCATAAAAGAATTACAAAACAACATTCTGTAGAAGAACCATATTTGGAAACCGTTCTGAAAGAATGGCAGCTTTACCTGAACCTTTTTGACGAAAAACCGAAGCTGAAAGAACTTCACTTAGGAGGCGGAACTCCTACATTTTTTTCTCCTGAAAATCTTAAGAAACTTCTTAGCGGAATTTTTGAAACTGTAGAAATTGCGGAACACCCGGAATTTAGTTTTGAAGGACACCCAAATAATACAACATATGATCACCTTAAAACTCTTTACGACCTGGGCTTTAGAAGAGTAAGCTTTGGAGTGCAGGATTATAATGAAAAGGTACAGAAAGCCATTAACAGAATACAGCCTTTCGAAAATGTAAAAAACGTAACAGAATGGGCTTGTGAAATTGGCTATACAGGAATCAGTCACGACCTAGTATTTGGTTTACCTTTCCAAAACTGGGAGTGTATGGAAAATACCATTCGTAAAACACTGGAGCTAAAACCAGACAGACTAGCATTCTATTCTTATGCGCACGTTCCATGGATAAAAGGTGTAGGGCAAAGAGGCTTTGATGAAAATGATTTGCCTTCCGGTGACGAGAAACGCAGATTATATGAAGAGGGTAAAAGCTTACTGGAAGAATTGGGTTATTTCGAAATAGGAATGGATCATTTCGCATTACCACATGACGACCTTTATCAGTCTATGAAAAAAGGAACGCTTCATCGTAACTTTATGGGGTATACATCTTCTAAAACCCAGCTAATGGTAGGTTTAGGGATGTCCGGAATATCCGACAGCTGGTATGCATTTGCGCAAAATGAAAAAACAGTGGAAGGTTATGAACAGATGGTAAATAACGGTGAATTCCCGGTAGTAAAAGGACATATTCTGAACGAAGAAGATCTTATTATTCGTAAACATATTCTAAACCTGATGTGCAGACTGGAAACCTCTTGGGATGCAGAAACAGCCTTTCCTGAGTTTGAAAATGCAATGGAAAAATTACAGGAAATGCAGAAAGATGGCTTGGTTGAGCTGTCTGAAAATGGTATAAAAATAACTGAAGAGGGAAGAGCGTTTACCCGAAATGTTACCATGACATTTGACCTGAGAATGTTAAGAAAACAACCGGGAACAAGGATATTCTCCATGACAATATAAAAGATTCAGAAGCTTCTTGGCGATGATGATATCGCGGAATAAGAAACTAACATATTAATTCTGCAGAACTAGTTATAAATCCACATTAATACTGGTTTTGCAGAATTTTTTAATTTAAGATCAATAATTTTCATTACATTATTAGATACTGTAGGGCATCCCCAACCTTCCGGACTGCCTTTAGGGAAAACTTCTTCATCACTCATTTTATCCCACGAGTGAAATACAATAACACGTTTTACAGCGTTACTATTTGTTTCCTCTAATCCATGCATTATATATTTTACATTAATTCCCCAATTGCTATATCCACGGGCTCCAATTTTATATTTCCCCAGAGATGATAAGTGACTTCCGTCTTCATTACTGAATTCAGCTTTTCCGGCAGATTCATCCGAAGACCAGCTATTAGTACCACAACCATGTCCTACAAGATATTTTTCAATAATGTTATTTTGCTTGAAATCCCAAATAAAAAAACGATTAAGACCAGAATGTATACTCATGTCTATCAGGATACAGAAATCGGTATTTAATTTATTTTGTTTGTTATATAATAATGCTTCTTCCGCTTTTTGTTTTAGCTTTTTAATATCTGTTTCCTGTTTTACAATTGGCTGTACATCATTGTTTGTAATAAATGGTGTGTGTAGAGATTTTTTCTCTTCTTTTTTCTGACAGCGGGTAGCTAAAAAAGCCATAAAAAGAAATGAACAGATTTTTTTAGACATCATTGGTTTTGTATTAATGACAAAAATAAAGATAATTAAGACAGAATTATTATTACTCTTATAATTCCAGATGTATATTTCTGTCAAATTTATATTCTTACCGCACTTGGGAGCAGTTAAAAAGAAAATTGTTAAAATTTACTAAAAATCATTATATTTGCGCCTTATAATCAATGAAAAATAGTCGTTAAATCATAAAAAAATGCAAGGAAAAGGACTCATTACCACTATTGCGATCATCCTCGGATTGATATGCATTAATGAACTCCTGCCGAGTTTCTATGCGAATAGAATTGAGAAAGAGGCACAAGCTCTTTCCGGAGGCAATGAAGTTAAGTACAAAAAGGAATTAGAAAAGTTGTCCAAAGACACGCTTAATCTAGGGTTTACTAAACTGGATTATCGTTCGGCCAAGGAAAAAGAAATGAAGCTTGGTTTGGATTTGAAAGGAGGGATCAACGTTTTGTTGGAAATTAATCAAAGAGACCTGGTTAATGATTTAACGAATTATTCCACAAACCCTGTTTTAGTAGAAGCTTTGAACAGAACAGATGCTGCACAAAAATTCTCCACTAAAACATACATCGATAACTTTTTTGTTCAGTTTGATGCTGTAAACAAAGAAAAAGGGACAAATGTAAAACTTTCTAACCCTGAAGTTTTCGGTACTCAGAAGCTAAGTGATCAGATTAAATTCAATACACCTGATGACGAAGTAAAAAAGATTATTTCTAAGAAAATTGATGCCTCTGTAGGTTCAGCATTCGAAGTGATCCGTACACGTATCGATAAACTAGGGGTAACACAACCGAACGTACAGAGAGTACCTGGGACAGGTCGTATTTTGGTTGAAATGCCTGGTATCAAAGATATTGACAGAGTAAAGAAATTACTTCAGACTTCAGCAAGACTACAGTTCTGGGAAGTACAGACTGCTGGTGAAGTGGCTCCGTATTTCCAGCAACTAACTTCTGTTGTAATGACAAAAGGAGATTCTATCGGTGTTAATAAGAACATAAATCTTATCAATACTCTGGATATGCAGAATGGTGCAAGACAAAACGGAGTAGCTAATGTTAAACTTTCAGATACAGCTACTGTAAACAAATTATTGAATAGTGCACAGGCTATTAAAGCTCGCCCTGCTAACCTTAGATTTACTAAGTTTATGTGGGCTGCAAAACCTGAATCTAATACTCCTGATAATTTAACATTATATGCAATCCGTGGAACAGCAAATAACAAAGCTCCGCTTGATGGTGCTGTAAAAGATGCACGTGTTAACTACGACCAAATCGGAAGAATTGAGATCGGAATGCAGATGGACTCTGATGGTACCAAGGTATGGAAAACACTTACAGAGAAAAACATCGGAAGACCTATCGCTGTAACTCTGGATGATAATGTATATACTGCTCCAAATGTAAATACAGCTATTCCTAACGGACAATCTGTAATTACAGGAAACTTCAGTCAGGATGAAGCTAAAGACTTAGTAGATGTACTAAACTCAGGTAAACTTCCTGCTACTGCAAAAATTGTTCAGGCGGATGTTGTAGGACCTTCATTAGGCGCTGAATCGATCAATGCAGGGGTTATCTCTTTCATTATTGCATTTGCTCTTATCATGGTATATATTATTTTCTACTATGGTATGGCTGGTGTTTACGCTGTAATTGCAATGATCATTAACTTATTCTATGTGTTCGGTATTATGGACTCTATAGATGCTACGCTTACCTTACCGGGTATCGCAGGTATCGTATTATCTATGGCCATGGCAGTAGATACGAACGTAATCATCTACGAGAGAACTAAAGAAGAATTATTTGCAGGAAAAGGAATCCGTGAAGCATACAACGATGGTTTCAAGCACGCTTTATCTGCGATTATTGACGGACACGCAACAACATTACTAACAGCTGTTGTATTATATATTTTCGGTACAGGACCTATCCAGGGATTTGCTGTAACCTTAATTATTGGTATTCTGATGACTTTCTTTACTTCGGTATTATTATCGAGAGTAATGATCTTCAGCAGACTTGGAAAAGGAAAGAATATTTCAGTATGGACATCGTTCTCTAAGAATCTTTTCAGAAATATCTGGATCGACTTTATCGGGAAAAGAAAATGGTCTTACATCTTCTCTACCGTGTTAATGATTATCTGTATTGCATCTATCGTTACAAAAGGCTTCAAATTTGGAGTTGACTTCAAAGGAGGAAGAAGCTATGTTGTAAGATTTGACAAGCCGGTTGTAGCTTCCGATATTCAGGAAGAATTAGCACCGCTATTCAAAACTAAAGATGGTAAGAACGAAGCAGTAGATGTTAAAACATTTGGTAACTCTAATCAGCTTAGAATAACAACTGATTACAAAATTGATGATGTTAATACAACTATTGACTCTGAGATTGAACATAAATTATATGACGGATTAAAGAAACACCTTCCGGCTAATGAGACATTCGAAGCTTTCAAAAGTTCTGATGTCGGACACGCAGGAATCGTTTCCTCTACAAAAGTAGGACCTACAGTAGCAGATGATATTCAGGTTCACGGTACATTAGCAGTATTAGCTGCTTTAGCGGGGATCTTCATCTATATCTTATTAAGATTTAGAAAATGGCAATTTTCTCTTGGTGCTGTTGCAGCATTGTTCCACGATGCAGTAGTAATCTTAGGGGTATTCTCCTTATTCTACACAGTAGCGCCATTCAATATGGAGATCAACCAGGATTTCATTGCAGCTGTACTAACAGTATTAGGATATTCCATTAACGATACGGTAATTGTATTTGACCGTATCCGTGAATACCTTAGAGAAAGAAAATCTATCAGCCTTGCAGGTCTGTTTGATGACTCCATCAGCAGCACATTAGGTAGAACATTCAACACTTCATTCACTACGATCTTGGTTATCCTAGCGATCTTCATCTTCGGAGGTGACAATATGAAGGGCTTCATGTTTGCATTATTAATCGGTATTGGTTTCGGTACTTATTCATCCATCTTCGTTGCATCAGCAATTGCTTATGACTGCTTGAAGGGAAGAAAAAAAGACGCCCCGCCAGTACATGAGATAAACAAATAAAAAAAGCCCCGAGATTCGGGGCTTTTTTTATTATTAATTTTAAAATAAACAATAATACAGTAACAATTCATTATTTTTGTTGCGCTTTTTTAAATTATGGAAAATAAAAAAACGAAAACAGCGATAGGTTTTATATTTATCACCATGCTTATCGATATAACAGGATGGGGGATTATTATCCCGGTTATTCCTAAGCTGATAGAAGAACTTATTCATGGTGACATAAGTGAAGCTGCAAAATATGGTGGCTGGCTAAGCTTTGCATATGCATTTACCCAGTTTATCTTTGCTCCTCTGGTGGGTAACCTTAGTGATAAATACGGCAGACGCCCCATTATTCTGATATCCTTATTAGGCTTTGCAATAGATTACGTATTTTTGGCACTATCACCTAATATTATCTGGTTGTTTATAGGTCGTGTTATAGCGGGTATGACGGGAGCCAGTATCACAACTGCGAGTGCTTATATCGCCGATATTAGCACAGAAGAAAACCGGGCAAAGAATTTTGGGCTTATTGGTGCTGCTTTTGGTATGGGATTCATTATCGGACCTGTACTAGGAGGGCTTTTAGGTCAATTTGGTTCCAGAGTTCCTTTTTATGCCGCAGCTGTACTTTGTTTAATCAACTTCATCTACGGTTACTTTATTCTTCCGGAATCTCTGGATAAAGATCACAGAAGAGAATTTGAATGGAAGAGAGCTAATCCTATAGGATCATTATTTATGTTGAAAAAGCACCCTAAAATATCGGGTCTGATATTGGTACTTATTTTGGTATATATTGGTGCACATGCGGTACAAAGCAACTGGTCTTATTTTACCATGTACATGTTTGGTTGGAAAGAAAAAGAAGTTGGCTTATCTCTGGGACTTATAGGGTTATTGGTTGGTTTGGTACAAGGAGTGCTTATACGCTGGATAAATCCTAAAATAGGAAATGAACGAAGCATCTATTACGGGCTCGGATTATATGCAGTTGGAATGTTATTATTTGCTTTTGCTACCGAAAGCTGGATGATGTTTGCCTTTTTAGTACCATATTGTTTAGGTGGTATATGCGGACCTGCGTTACAATCTGTAATTACAGGAAATGTATCCAAACAGGAACAAGGAGAGCTACAGGGAGCTTTAACCAGCCTTATGAGTGCAACAGCTATTATTGGACCACCATTAATGACGAATCTGTTTTTTTACTTCACGCACGATCAGGCACCTTTCCAATTTCCGGGAGCTCCGTTTTTTCTTGCATTCATAATGTTGGGAATGGGAACAGTGATTGCCTATTTTAACTTTAAAAAGAAATAAAATTGCTGAAATTAAACTTAAAAACGGCAAGGTTAAGAATATCTTTTGTAATTTTGATTTATGGAACTTAGCATAGGAGAAATGTTAGTGGTGGCATTAGTCATCGTAGTATTATTTGGACCGGATAAAATACCGAGTATTGCACGCGAATTAGGACAGGGCGTCCGTAAAATGAAAGGTGCAATGGAGGATATTAAAACGGAGATTATGAAGGAGGCTGATAATCCGATTTCAGACATCAAAAAGGAGATTGATAAAGTAAAACAAACCGTTACTGATATTAATCCACTTAACGATGTGCAAAAGCAAATAGAGGATATGAAAAACTCTGTTAATCCGATGGATCAGCATGTAGCTGATACTTCTTCTCCGACTCCGGAAAAGACTTCAGAGAATATTGCCCATACAGAAACTGAACAAGTAGTTTCTGCCGAGAAAAAAGTTGATCCTTTAAGCGATGAACATATTGGTCCGGTAAGCCGATAGATATGGAAGAAATCATTCATTCAGATAAAGAGCTGTTATTATACCTTAACGGTCTTGGATCATCAGGTTTCGATTCTTTCTGGATCTATATGACCAAACCATTAGTTTGGATACCTCTGTATCTTTTATTGATGTTTCTGGTTTATAAAAAGTATTCTGTAAAGAATTTCTTATTTATATTACTTTTCATTGCTGTAGGAATTACAGCAAGTGACCAGATTGCCAATATTTTCAAATATGGCTTCCAAAGGCTGAGGCCTTGCCACGATCCTGAACTGATTAATCATATGCGTTTGGTTACCTGTGGTGGTAAATATGGATTTTACTCTGCACATGCGAGTACTACGTTTTTTCTGGCAACTTTTTTGAGTTTTCTTATCGGAAGAAATTATAAGTTTTTACCTTATTTGCTCTTTATTTGGGCAATAGTGGTCTCTTACAGCAGAATATACCTTGGTGTTCATTTTCCGGGGGACGTTGCTGTAGGTGCTCTAATGGGATTCTTATTAGGTGGATTATTCTCCACGCTGGCACTGAGATACGTTAGAAAAAAATAATATATAAAAAAGGTTCTTCAAAACGAAGAACCTTTTTTAGTTACGGTAACCATATCAATATTAATAGGATTAGACACAAATTTCGGGTTGATATAGAGAAAATAGTCCTGTTTTGAGATAGTATTCCTCCGGAATACCCAACTTCTGATATACATTTTTTTACACAGATCAGGCTCCTATGGAGCATTTTCTAATCTTTCATATCATAAAAATATAATTTATTGTAATGTATGAGGAGCTCCGTTAGGAGCTTTATCTCTTACAGGTTATTAATCGTTATGATAGGGTTTCCCCTGAAGAATTGTGGAAGCACGATAAATTTGTTCTACAAAAAACAACCGGATCATCTGATGGGTGAATGTCATTTTTGACAATGAAATTTTTTCCTGAGCTCTGCTATAGATTTCTTCAGAAAATCCATAAGCACCTCCTACAAGGAATGCAAGATGTCGGGTAGACATATTCATCCAATTATCTATTTTGGATGCAAATTCACGGGATGTAAACTGTTTACCTTTTTCATCTAATAACACAACGGTATCTGTATTATCGAGATAATTAAGGAATAATTTAGCTTCTTCTTTTTTTAACTGGATATCAGTAAGGTTTTTGGCATTTTTAACGTCCGGTATCTCAATAAATTCAAAATTGAAATGTTTCGGAAGACGCGGAATGTAATAAGCAATGAGTTTCTTAATTTCAGCATCATCGGTTTTGCCAATACATATCAGACTTATACGCATTTTAGTATCTTTGCTTTTGCAAATATAGATGAATGCCTTTAAAAACGCCTCAACTTATCATTAGATTTCGTGATTTTCTGGACAGCATACACCTTCCTATGCTGGGAATTTCATTGCTGAAGATGTTTGAAATCTATGGAGAAGGTATTTTTAAAAACCCTGTTATCAGGCAGGCAGCAGCAATTTCATGGGCTTTTTTCCTAAGCCTGTTTCCTTTTTTATTATTTCTGCTTTCAATTCTTCCGTATCTGCCGCATTATGACAAACTCCAGTTTTATATATTCGATGTTATGCTGGCCAACATATTACCGGCTGATATAAAGGTTTATGTTACGGAATATTTGCAGGACACTCTGATTCCGAATCTTAAAGGCATCAGCAACTTTGTAACCATTATATTGGCATTAATATTCGGGACAAACGGAACACATGCCCTGATTATGGGATTTAACCTGAATACAGACGTAAAACGTACTTTCTTCAGAAATTACGGTATTGCATTGCTTATCACCATTGCCTTTGTAAGTATTACAGTTTTGTCGCTTTTGGGAATTTATTATGCAGAAGTTGTAATGAAGTTGTTTAATCCGGTAAACAGTATTTCCTGGTTGGTCAACAACCTAACAAAAATTATCAGTTTCATTTCATTCCCTTTATTCTATTTTATTCTGCTGGCCTTATTTTACTGGGTAGGCTGTCTTAAAATCAAAAGATTCAGAGAGGCAATTCCGGGGGCTATTTTCAGCACTTTGCTATTTGGGTTTATTACTTATGTTTTCGCCTTTTATGTACGGGATATTGCCCGTTATAACTTCTTATATGGTTCTATTGGTTCCATAATCCTGGTTATGATCTGGGTAAACCTGAATATCATTCTTATTTTGTTTGGTAACGAGCTTAATTTGGCAATAAAAAAGGTAAAAATGGACAAAAAGATAGGAGATGAGCTGGCAGCACAAATAGAACAGCAACAGTTTCTGCAAACTTCGCCTGGGCCCAATAATAACGATCACAATATCCAGTTATAAAAAGGGCCGTGATAAGCGAACTTATACACGGCCGAGGATAGATGATTTGGTATTTTAACTATCAGTACTAATTTTTGTAAAATCCATTAGTACCTCTTCCTGCTTCAAAAGTCTTAAGAATATTCCCAGTTGAGCTGTAAACTGTAACAGTACTATTAGCAGTAAACTTATTTGAATCAGCCGTATATATTTTTCCGTCTATTACATCAAACCCATATAATCCAGAATCTTGATCACTAGCAGATGCTGTAATAACTGGTGTTGTAGGAGCATTTGTTGCATTCATATCCATTGCATAAACCTTTACACCGGTAGCAAAATAAAATTTTCCGCTATCAATTCTAAGTTTTGATGCTTGAGATATACCTTTTAAGACAGTTGTTTTAATAATAGCTCCGGTATCAGAAAGTGTGTAAACATATGAATCTGTTGCACTCGCATCTGAAGCTAGTACATAAATATTGTTATTATAAGGAAGAATATTCTGAATCTGACCATTAGGTATTGTTATTTCAGATTGCAGGTTATTAGTACTTCCGTTAACATAAGAAATTTTATTTCCAAAACCGAAAGATGCATTTTGCACAAAAATGTTTCCGTTTGCAGTTGCAATTCTTTCAGCTACGTTAGAAACATCAATTTTTTTAACAAAGGACAAATCAGAAATATTATAGATACTTACGTATTTGCCTCCCTGGTATTTGTCATTAGTCACATATATATATTTGTCAGTAAATGCAATATATCTTGGGCTTACAATTTCTTTGGTAATTTCACCTACTTTTTTAAAAGTATAACGGTTAACTATTTTAATCTGATTAGAGTTATTAATTACCAGATATGCATAATCACCCTTGAAACCAATTGTATTTAATACATCACCGGTTACCTCATTATTAACCTTGTTATATATATCCTGATTTACTGTACCAAAGTCATTTGTAGCAAAGCTTACACTGGCATTAGGTGTAGTGAAATTTCCCTCATTGGATATTATTATTCCCTGACTGTATGCACCTGTTGGGGGATTCGGAATATCATCGGATCTGTCGTTGTTACAAGATACATTTAATAATAATGCTATCCCTAAAAAGACTTGCAATAATTTAGTTACTTTCATTCTCATATTTTATATTTAGAAATTTATATTTACAAAAAGGCTATAATTCCTTTTAGGTAAGGGATAATACAATGTAGTTTCATATATTGTATTGGTTATATTATTAATCTTAAGACCTAATGAATAACGCTTTAATAATGTTCCCGAAACTCCTGCATTTAAAACAAAATAAGATTTTAATGCTTCATTATTACTTTCATCAGATGTAGTATACGTTTTACCATTCCACATTCCCTGAACATATAATTTCATGAATTTATATTCATAACTAATATTACTAAAGAATTTATGCAGGGGAACGTACATAAGTTGCTTTTGAGTATCTGAATTAACAGATTTAGTAAAAGAGTATCCTAGTTGTGCATTGATATTATGATTTTCAGTAATCTTCTTTTTATATTCCATCTGCACTTCGGACCCATAAGACTCCACATTGTCGGTATTGATTGGAGCCCAATATCCACTAGCTGTAGGGAGCCACCTGATCATATCTTTTATCTTGATATAAAATGGTGAAATCACTAGACTAAAATCATTAATTTTAAATTCATGATTCATATCTAATTGAATGGCTGTCTCTGGTTTAAGATTTATATTACCTCCTGGTTGCCAATATAAATCATTGAATGATGGATATCTGAAATTTTTGGAAAAGCTTGTTTTAACATTATAAAACCTTAAAACATTCCATTTTCCAGAAAAAGAAAATAAAATTGGAGAAGAAATATCCTCAATAAAATCTTTTTTTACACCTCCTTCAAAACTTAATTTCTTAAATGGAAAATATCTTACAAGTCCTGCCAAGGAAAATATGTTACGACTTACATCCTGAATTCCTGATTGATAGCCTTCTCCTTTATTCTGTTGAAATTCAGAAATTATATTAATATTCAATTTCTCATTCAGGAAATAATTAAAATCATTTTTAATTATATAATTTTTGCCTGATCCCCCGCTTGATTTTGGTTCAGTAATATTAGTATAGTATTGGAAGTTTTCTTCTGTATATGCTAATCTTAAATTATTATTAATATTTTTTTTGTTGTATTCCCAAGCAATTAGACTTCGAGTATTCTGAGCTTTGTACTTTGTTGGAGTTGTTGTTTCAAAAAAAACAGGATAATGCTGAGAAGAATCAAATAATTGACTTTGCCAGGAAATCTTATTATTATAGTTTAATTTATAAGATAACCCAAAATTAAAAGTCGTATTGTAGTAATTACCGTTTCTGTTTACATAATTTTTTTCTTCAACATTATAATCATTTTTACTAATAGCATAATTACCTGAAAATTTGACACTAAACTTCTCATTGCTATATGATGTTCTTAATAAGGTATTAAAAGTTTCATATGATCCAGCTTCTGAATAAAGAGAGCCTTTTAGTCCTTTGCTAAAATCTAATGTATTATTAAGGTGGATACTCCCTCCAATAGCTCCACTTCCATATACAACACTTCCTCCGCCTGGTTTTATATCTAACTGATCATACCCCAGAAGCCCTGTATTATTAATATCTCCCTGACCCAAGAAAGAAGAATTTATATTGATACCATTCCAAACAAAAGCTGTTTGTTGTGCAGTTGTACCTCTGAAAGATGGAGATGAAACAGCTCCTCTGCCATTTTCTTTAATATAAACAGGAGATTGAAAACGCAGAACCTCTGAAAGGTTTGTCGCATTCTTTTCAAGATCAGAAGAAGTTAATTTAGTGATATTATGAAAATTGCGTACTTTGTTTATTTGATTATCAAATACATAAACTGTGTCAATAATCTTTTCCTGAGCCATACATAATGTAAAGCTAATTAAACAGGATGAAACAAAAACTTTTCTCATACGAATAACTTTTCCTCCGAAAGTTGTTAATTAATAATTATTGTTTCAGGCAGGTCTCCTGGCTTTCACATTTCTGTGCCTTCCCGTAATTACAGTGGCTTTGTACAGAAATACTTTAGTGATCTACAGTTGCGGGGACAGCTCTGGTGTTGCACCAGATTCCCTTTTCATCGGACAATGCCGAACCTGAAATTTTTGCAAATATAAGAAAGTTATAAATAATTTTTGTCGAAAGAAAAAGGTAGTAAATCTTTTACACTGTAGCACTTAACTGTCTTTCCTTGTGTAGACGCAAAATAAATCTCAATAGGGGAGCTTTGCTTACTTTCATATTCTAATATAGATTGCCTGCATGAACCACATGGCGGAATTGGAATATTATTATCGGCTACCTCATTTTTGGGGCCGCCAACTACAAATATTTTTTTAATTTCCTGTCCGGGATGGTTTGCTGCCAACCAGTATATAGCGGTTCTTTCAGCACATAATCCTGAAGGGTATGCTGCATTTTCCTGATTGTTGCCGACAATAATTTCGCCATTTTCAAGAAGGATTGCACATCCTACAAAGAACTCCGAGTATGGAGCATAAGCTATTTTACGAATTTCAGAAGCTGTTTCGAATAGCTTCTTTTCGGTATCATCTAATTCCGATATGTTTTTATAAACTTCAAATTGAATGTTTAAATCTTGTTTCATTCGTTACAAATAAAGGGAGGTAAAATTAATCATAAATATCGAAATACAAACTATTATAATAAAGTTGCATTCTTAATCCACATACAGAAAGAAAATCAGCTGTTTATAATACATGAAAACCGGGTAATTCTAAATATCATACTTCACCTTTCTCCAAAAACCAGATCTATCGACACTATTTTAATAAAATTTAATATATAGAGAGTAGGATATTTTATATTTTCTAAAGCTTTGCTTTTGCATTATTTCTCAAATATAAAGTTAATGAAATGCTAAACAGGTGTTAATATTAACTTAAAATACGAGGAATACTTTTGCAAAAAAACTGAATGAAACGAGTATTATTATCTGCTTCAGTTGTATTACTACCATTTTTACCTTACGCACAGGAAGTTAGTAAAAAAGATACACTGAAACAGAAAGAGAAGAACATTGAGGGAGTTGTAATTACCGCCTTGGGAATTGGTAAGAAAGCTAAGAAAATTGGTTATTCCACTCAGGAGATCAATACCAAACAATTCGAAACTGTAACTACACCTAGTGTAGGAAATCTTTTTGCCGGACAGGTTGCAGGTCTTAATGTCTCCAATCCTCCGGGGATGCAGCAAAAACCAACTTTTACATTGCGTGGAAATTCTAACGTTATTATTGTAATAGATGGCGTTATTGTAGACGACAAAACATTCCAGGCACTGGATCCTTCTAACATCGAGAATATTAACGTACTGAAAGGAGCTACCGCTTCTGCATTATACGGTTCCAGAGGAAGATATGGTGCTATCTTAGTAACTACTAAAAGTGCCAAGAAAAGTGGATTCACAGTTGAATTTGGCCAGAACACTATGTTTACAGCTGGCTTTACCAACCTTCCAAAAACACAAACAGAATACGGAAACGGTTCTCACGGTAAATATGAATTCTGGGACGGTGCCGATGGTGGTATCAATGATGGAGATATGATCTGGGGTCCAAAATTTGTTCCAGGAAGAAAGCTTGCTCAATGGAACAGCCCAATACTGGATAAGCAAACTGGCCAGGTAATTCCGTGGTATGGTAATGTTGCCAATACTCCGTATAATGATAAATCAAGATACGAAAGAGTACCTACAGACTGGACTTACCATGATAACCTGAATACGTTTTTGACGCCTTCGTTTATCAACAACACCAACTTCGCGGTTAACTATAAGCACAATAAAGATACCTACAGACTTTCCGGAAACTTCATGAATTTTGATGACAGAATCCCTGAGTCTTATCTTAGAAAATATGGAGCGAACTTCTCCAGTAATACATACATCACAGATAAGTTAAGTTTTAATACAAAATTAGCTTACAACAGGACGACTACACCAAGCATGCCTAATTACAATTATGATCCAAGCGGACATATGTATACCATACTTATCTGGATGGGTGGTGATGTAGACGGAAGAGACCTTAAAAATAATCTTTGGGTAAAAGGAAGAGAGGGCTATCAGCAAGCAAACTGGAATTATGCATGGTATAATAACCCATGGTTTGGAGCTAAAAACTTTAAAAACAGTGTTGCTACAGATGTCTATAGCGCCCAAACAGGATTAACTTATGAAGCATCAGACGATTTTACAGTGAAAGGTAAAATCTCCTATGTAGAGAATGATACAAAAAACGAATTAAAGAGTCCATATTCTTATTTCAATTACGATGCTCCAAGAAATGGACGTTACAGAGTAACAAACTCTAAAACTATAAACCTAAACTACGATGTTCTTGCTACCTATAATAAGGCTATTACAGACAATATCAACTTAACAGTTAATGCAGGAGGATCAGGATTCTATTATAAATATAAAGATGATATAACATCAGTTGACGGACTAAAAGTTCCGGGAGTATATTCTTTCGATAACTCTATAAAGCCTTTAACCCGTGACTATAATATAAACGAAAAACTTATTTATAGTGCTTATGGTACAGTCGATTTAGAGTTTTATAAAACTTTATTTGTGAACGTTTCAGGAAGAAATGACTGGTCTTCTACATTACCAAAAAGCAACAGATCTTACTTTTATCCGTCTGCATCCTTCAGTTTATTGCTGAATAATATAATCCCAATGCCAAAAGCATTTGATATTGTAAAACTTTATGGTTCGTGGGCACAGATTGCATACGACTTCGATCCTTATGCGATCAGAAATTATTATCTGAATAATGGCGGAAATACCTTTAATGGAAATCCTTACTACACTTATCCATCTGTACTAAACAAAGAAGGAAACATTGGTCCTGAAAAGACAAGATCTTATGAAGCAGGTTTGAATATTGGTATGCTGAATAACAGAATTAGCCTGGATGTAGCATATTACAATACACTGGACTATAACAATATTTTAAGATTCCCAGGCTCACAGACATCTGGTTTTGCTACAGAAGTGGTAAATGGAAATAAATATACTACAAATGGTGTAGATATATCCTTAAGCCTTGTACCTATTAAGAATAGTAATTTCCAATGGAAATCTTTACTTAACTGGAGCAAATCGGTTCAGAAAATTACCGAAATCTACCAGGGAAGAGATAACTATAATAACATTAAACTTAACGAACGTACTGATAGTTTCTACGGTTATACCTGGAAAAAGAATGCCAACGGAGCACTTATTTTAGATGCTAACACAGGTCTTCCAACAAGAGCAGATGCTCCTTCTTATCTTGGACATTTTAATCCAGACTGGACATTTGGCTTCACCAACACCTTCAAATACAAAAATCTTAGCTTAACTGTAGGTATTGATGGTAGCTTTGGCGGCGTAATGGAATCTGTAGTTGTTGAGAAAATGTGGTGGGGTGGTAAGCATCCAAATTCTGTACAATACAGGGATGCAGAATACGATCAGGGTAAATATACATTTGTACCAAATGGAGTTAATTACAATCCGACAACTAATACCTATACACCACATACAAAAGCGATAAGCTTCCAGGATTGGGCACAGAACTACCCATACCGTGCAATGGTAACAGAAAGCGAGAGCAAAGAATATGCAAACGTTTTCGACAGATCATTTATCAAACTTCGTTCTGTAGTGTTGGAATATGATTTCACATCAATTCTCAATCCTAAAGGATTTGTAAAAGGACTTACAGTAAACTTATCCGGATACAATCTGGCAATTTGGAAGAAATCTAAAAACCTTTATTCAGATCCCGATTATAAAATTGGAGGAACTGGAATTGGCTCAGGTCGAAATAATGTGCAGGGGGGCTCACCACTTAACGCACCACAAACATTATCTAATGATATTCAGGATCCTGCAAGCAGATGGTTTGGTGTTGGTTTTAACTTAAAATTCTAGTAAAAAATGAAAAAATATATTATATCAGTTCTTGCAGTACCCTTTTTAATGCTGAGTTCTTGTGAATCTGACCTGACAAAAATTAATGAGAATCCTAAGGATCCTGCAAATGTAGATCCTAGTGTATTGCTTACGAATGTAGCGAGACAATCTTTCCCTGTTGATAACAGTGCCAACTCGGCTTTGAGAATGCTTGTAAATACAGGAGAAGAGAACGACTACCAATACCTTAAATGGAATAATGCTTCTTTTGATGCCTACAAAAACATTTTACTGAATGATGTAAAAATGATGGAAGAAGCTGCTAAGAGTAATAATAAAAATTATCAGGCTATTGGCAAATTCTTTCGTGCACTTCATTTCTATAACCTTAGCATGAGGGTAGGAGACATCCCTTATTCTGAAGCTTTAAGAGGTGAAACGGATAATATAAGATTACCAAAATATGATAAGCAGGAAGATATTTTTGCAGGAATTCTTAACGAGCTTAAAGAAGCTAATACATTAATCAATACCAATGATAAAATTGGTGGAGATATTGTTTATAACGGAAATATAGAAAGATGGAAAAAATTAATCAACTCATACCGTTTAAAAATCCTTATTACACTGTCTAAGAAGACTAAAGCAGGAAATATTGATATTAAAAATGAATTTGCAAGTATTGTAAATTCTGAAAGATTAATGGAATCAAATAGTGATAATGGACAATTGACTTTCTTTGATTTAGCAAACAGTCGTTATCCAACTTTCAACAGTAGTTCTTATGGTTCCAGCTTATATATGTCCGATACATTTATTCAGTATTTCAAGGACAGAAAGGATCCAAGAATCTTCACATTTGCAGAGCAAACTACTTCTGCAAAAGAGAAGAATCTTGCACTTACAGATTATAATGCATATCAGGGTGGAAATCCTATTTCACCTTATTCAGATAATGCAAAACTAATAGACCAGAAAATTATCTCAAAAGTAAAAACACGTTTCTACCTGGATCCGGTGAACGAACCAAGTAATATTCTAAGCTATTCGGAACTAAACTTTATTTTGGCAGAAGCCGCGGTAAGAGGGTGGATAAACCAGGGAGATGCGAAACGATATTATGAAACGGCAGTTAAAGCTAACTTCGATTTTTATAAGGCTAATGTAAAAGATTCGGATAAATTATTTGCAGGTTTTGATGTTAACAGCTATTTAAACAGTACACTTGTTGCTTACAATACCACAGAAAGTACAGATAAGCAATTAGAGAGAATTCTTACACAGAAATATATGGCGATGTTCCATCAGAGTCAGTGGACAGGTTATTTTGATGCACTTCGTACAGGATATCCAAAATTACCAATCGTAAGCGGTGGAGTATTCCCTAAGAGATTCAGATATCCTCAGGACGAATATAATACAAATGCTCAAAATCTAAAAGCTGCAATCAGCTCTCAGTATGGCGGAAAAGATGACATCTTCCAGACGCCATGGTGGTTACAATAAATTTTTCTTCATAATTACACTTTATTTTTAACAAAAGGCAGGATTTAATATCCTGCCTTTTCATTTATCGGATAAATTGTTATAGAAGCCTTTTTGAGAAATCCTACACAACAACTTATTCACTATTATCTATTATGATAAGTGATTTTTTAAAGTGTAATACATTAAAATTTAGAGACAGAATGAATTATAACGCTCTGAAAATAAATTATAAAGTTTTATATTTAATACTGAGATCTGGCGCCTTATATTTAGCTTTAGCTTTTACCTTAATAGCCTTTATTACGGAGTATAAGACATTAAGCATAAGCAAAACAGGAATTATTCCGCCTATGATCATATTCATTCTGATGGTTTTAGAGAATCCCAAAGCTAAACCCGAGGTAAGTAAAATCATTAGTAGCCCAGAGATAAATAAAGTATTCTTCAATTGATTTGGATTTGAGCTAACGAAATTAACAAAATATTAGATATTCTTTATAGATACATTAACTATATTATGTTAAAAAATCATAAATTTTAAATACTACTAAAATTTTAGTTGATCGAATCAAAATTTTATTTACATTTGTTATACTAAATTTTTAGTTATAAAGTAATCCCTATGAAAAATAAAAGTCTTACAAAAGCAGAAGAACAGATTATGCAGTATATATGGCAACAAAAAAAAGCATTCCTGAAGGATATTCTGGATTTGTTTCCGGAGCCTAAGCCACACACCAATACTGTTTCTACACTTATCAAAATCCTTATAGAGAAAGGATTTGTAGACTATACCTTACATGGTCGTCAGCACGAATACTTTCCATTAATTTCTAAAGAAGCTTACAGTGGAAAGTCATTAAAAGGATTGATGAAAAATTATTTTGACGGATCTTATCGTAATGTTGTTTCATTTTTGGTAGAAAAGAATGAAATGAGTGTAGAAGATCTGGAAATGCTTTTACAGGAACTTAAAGATAAAGAATAATGGAAACACTACTATACCTTGGAAAGATGCTGTTATGCTCTGCTGTTATGTGGAGTTATTACCTGCTTTTCTTAAAAGATAAAACCTTCCACCACTATAACAGATTTTATCTTTTAGCAACAATAGTAATAAGTCTATTTTTACCATTATTAAAGGTAGAATACTTTACTATAGAAACTGACAACAGAATATTCCTTCTTCTCCAGAGTTTCAGTTTACAAACAGCAAATCATACAACTGCTGGGATTGATTGGAAAAGCATCGCACTTTTCATATTATTAGTAGTATCTATAGTGCTCTTCGTAAGATTACTGATTGGTATTTACAAAATTAACCGAATGAAAAATCAGTATGACGGAAAAGAACTAAAAGGCGTTCGCTTCTATATTACAGACTTGCATGATGCTCCGTTTTCATTTTTCAAAAATCTTTTTTGGAAAAAATCTATTGAAATAGATTCGGACCTTGGAAAACAAATACTGAAACATGAAATGGTACATATAGAACAGAAACACAGCTGGGACAAGTTATTTATAGAATTTGTACAGGCCGTATTCTGGTTCAATCCAATTTTCTACTGGCTTAAGAAAGAGCTATTCTTAATCCACGAATATCTTGCCGATAAAAAGGCAGTAAAACAGAATGACACAAAGGCATTTGCGCAGATGCTTTTAGCAAGTAAATTTTCCGGAACACCTTTACCTGCTACGAGTCCATTCTTATCATCTAACCTCAAAAAAAGATTACAAATGATCACTAAACCTCATTACACCAAATTTAGTTATGCGCGCAGGGTAATGGCTCTTCCGGTTTTATTCGGAATTTCTTTCACCTATTTAGTTACAGCTAAAAATAAAGAAATTGCCAAAACCAACCGCGAGATAGCTGTGGCTATTAATGCACTTCAACAAGACACTATCGGATCAGGGAATAATAAAAATGTACAAATCCAGATTAATGAAAATAATAACAGAGGTTCTCTTTTAACAAAAATAGAGCAGGCTTCCGACAATGCTATTTTCAAAATCAATGGTAAAGCTGTTACCAAATCCGAGTTTACTGAATTCTATCAACAAAACAAAAAAGCCCGTTATGCTTACAATCATTCTGGAACTTCTGGTTCGGGTACTACAATTTTTGATGCTTATGATCTAAGCTCGAAAGACCTTTCCGGAGATACTAAATCCAAATTTGCAGAAAATAGCAAAAAATTTAAAAACAATCAAAGAAGTATTATTTATAATGGCAATTATGTTCGTTATGAAGATATGACTGCTGATCAGAAAAAAGATTTTGACAGAGCCATGAAAGAGGCTCAGAAAGCAAAGGATTATATTAATTCTGCTGAGTATAAGAAAATAATTGCTGATGCTAAAAAAGCCGGTGAAGAAGGCAGGAAAGCAGCAGAAAGCGCCAGAGCTTACCTTAATTCTGCAGAATATAAACAGATCATGGAAGATTCCCGTAAAGCTGCTGATATAGGAAGGAAAGAAGCGGAGAAAGCAAGAGCTTATCTTAATTCTGCGGAATATAAGCAAATAATGGAAAATGCCAGGAGAGAATCAGAAAAAGCTAGAAATTACTTAAATTCTCCCGAGTACAAGCAGATAATAGAGAATGCTAAAAAGGCTGCTGAAGATGGAAGAAAGCAGGCCGAAAAAGCCCGTGAATATCTTAACTCTCCGGAATATAAAAAAATGATGGAAGAGAGCAGACTGGCTGTTCAAAACTGGAGTAACAAATTTAAAGACAGCTTTAAAAATGTAGACCTTTCCGGAACTTTTATGACCAAAGAAAGACAAAATAAAGTTTTGGAAGAATTGAAGAATAATCTTAAAGATAAGAATATGAAGGATGAAGATATTCAGAAGATTCTTGATAATGTAAAGAAAAACTTTACTAATTCTTCCAAGTTCAAAACAGCAATTAATATCTCTGCAAAAACAGATTCACCTTTTGTTATGGCTGTAGCAGGTAATGAGCCTAAAAGTTATAGCTTTACTTCAACATATACTACAACTGGAGACGATGTTGATAAACCATCTTTAAAAATATCATCTTTTGGAAAAGACACTGAAGTCTATGTAGATGGAGTAAAAGTGGATTATGATGCTATGAAAGATATCAATCCAAAGGATATCCAAAGTATGAGTATTACAAAAAGCACTGGCAAGAAAACCATTATAAGAATTCAGAAGAAATCATAATAAAAAGGCTGCGGAAGCAGCCTTTTTCAAACACCAAACCCATGAAATTCACAATTACTTTTTTATTGTGCATTAGTATTCTTATGCACTCTCAGACCCGACGATATATCTATCAGCTTACCTATACAGATAATATTACTGAGAATAGTAAACGAAATGCCAATATGGTGTTGGATATTAATCCTAAGGATGTAAAATTCTATGAATATGGATTTCTGGAAACAGATTCTTTGAATAAGCTTCCGGATGCAATCCGGCATTATAGAGGCAGTGAAACGAAACAATTATTAAAGAGAGATCTAAATTCTTTTAATAATACTAACTTTCACAGAGTTAGTGACTATTTTGCTTTTCCTTCAGAAGATCCTATGAAATGGGATTTATCTGATGAAACTAAACAAATAGATACGTATAAAGTTCAGAAAGCTACAACTGATTTTGGTGGAAGGAAATGGACAGCGTGGTTTGCTCCGGATATTCAGATTAATGAAGGCCCATACAAATTCAGAGGCTTACCCGGATTAATTTTCGAAATATCAGA
Organism: Elizabethkingia occulta; assembly: GCF_002023715.1. Lineage (GTDB taxonomy): Bacteria > Bacteroidota > Bacteroidia > Flavobacteriales > Weeksellaceae > Elizabethkingia > Elizabethkingia occulta. The sequence continues at coordinate 183,880 of NZ_MAHX01000005.1, read as the reverse complement.
CAATGAAGGACATTTTCATTATAAATTAGTAAAAAATAAAAATTTCAGCAAAACTCAGTCTACTGATAATTTTTTAGAAACCTATTATGGCCAGGCACCTACAAGAATATCTATGGCTATGTATAAAAAATTATTTCTAGACTATTACAATGACCCGTTTGCATGGGCAAGAGGAGCACCTGAGGGTAGATGGAGCATAAGAATAGGAGATAAAGAGTATAAGACAAAAGCTGACTTAAAAGAAGCAACCGAAAATTCACAAAAAACAATGCGTGATAGTTACAATCCAATTGAAAAGAATAACGCAGTAACACTAAAATAATATGAAGAAAATCCTTTACTTATTCCTTGCCGGATACGGCATACTCTATGCACAAAATCAGAAATTTGTGTATGAATACAAATTTATACCGGATTCTACCAATGCAAATGATATTAAATCTGAAGTCACCCATCTGGAAGTTACTCCAAAAGGTTCACTGTTTTATAGTTATGAAGTTTACAAAAGTGATTCTTTGGCGAAAGCAGACATGGAAAGGCAGCTTAAAGCAACAAATAGCATTAATGTTAAAACTAATATGCGAAAAGGTCGATTCAGAGATAGAATATATAAAAGCTATCCTGATTTTAAGGTTACACAGGAAAGTTCTACAACAGGAAAAGCTTTAAAGATTATCGATGATCGTAAACTCGATTGGAAGATATTTTCAGATAAACAAAAAGTAGGGAACTATGAGACACAGAAAGCCGAGACAACTTTTGCCGGAAGAAGGTGGACAGCATGGTTTACTACTGAAATTCCGTTTCAGGATGGTCCATATAAATTCCATGGGCTTCCTGGCTTTATTGTTAAAATTGAAGATACAAGCAAATCTCATGTATTTGAACTGAAAGAAGTAAGTAAACTGGTGATTCCTTTCAATAGGGAATTTATTTTATCCCAGAAAGCTGTAGATGTTTCTTACCCACAGTATGTGAAAATCTACAAAATGTACCGAAAGGATCCCACAGCAGAGTTTAAGCAAAGAATGGCTACTATTTCGAACCAGGTTTTAAGAGATTCCAGTGGTAATCCTATAGATATGAATAAAATGATGAAAGAGCGGGAGCTACAAGATATGGAAAGACTGAAAAAGGACAATAATATTCTAGAATTGGATTTACTAAAGTAATTATGAAAAATGCAATATCAATTTTTTGTTTGCTTATTGTATTAACTGTACAAGGGCAGGTTCAGCGGTTTATTTATGAATATAAATTTACCAACGACTCTTTGAAAAAAGATTCTTTAAAATCTGAGTATATGTTTCTGGATGTTCTGAAAACTGGCTCAAAATATTACAGCAAGAAACAATTTGATTCTGATTCTATTCAGACAATTGCTATCATTAAGCAAATGAAAATGAATCCCGGTAGTATCTCTGTAAATAAAAGCTTTGGTGAAGGAAGCATAGATTATATTATAGAAAAAAGCTATCCGGATTTTAAAATTGAGTTCAGCACTTCTGTAGGAATGGGTATTGGAAATACAGATTATAAAGTTTTAGATGACCGTAAACTTAACTGGAAAATATTATTGGATAAACAAAAAATAGGAGAGTTCGATACTCAGAAAGCTGAGACAACTTTTGCCGGAAGAAAATGGATAGCATGGTTCACTACTGAAATTCCTTTTCAGGATGGACCTTACAAATTTCATGGACTTCCGGGACTTATTGTAAAAATTGAAGATGCAAAGCATACTCATATAATGGAGTTAAAAGCGGTAAAGAAAATTCCTGAACGAGAGTTGACAAAAGAAGAAACAGATGCAATTGCTTATAAAGAAAAAATGGGAAAGAGACTATCTGTAAATCAAAGCCAGTATAAAAAACTCATAGCACAATATAAAAATGACCCTGTACAAGGTTATCGCGAAATGATGAACAAACCGAATATGAAAGTAAGCATTAATATCGATGGACGTATTATTAGTGACAATGCCGAAATTCTGAAGCAGATGGAAAAAACAGCTAAAGAGCAAATAAAAAAAGAAAACAACCTTATAGAACAACAATTATAAATATTCTGTATGAAAAAATTATTATTTCTTTTCATCTTTTTTATAGCATTCTGTACCAATATAGCAGCCCAAAGGTTTACCTATGAATATAAATATGCAATTGATTCTACCCGAAAAGACTCATTAACTACTGAGCATATGATTCTAGATATAAGTAAATCCGGTTCTAAATTTTATAGCAAGGCCAAATATGAAAATGACAGTATCATAAAAGCTGAAGTCGAAAAACAAATGAAAACGGGTGCTTCCAATATTCAGATGAAATCAGGATATAAAGGAAGTATTAATTTTTCCGTAGAGAAAGACTATCCGGATTACAAGACTTATCTGCTAACCAATGTCGGGGCAGTTGGTGGAATGTCAAAATATAAAGTTCTGGACGATCGCAAAATAGAATGGAAAATATTAAAAGACCAGCAAAAAATAGGTGAATTCAATGCTCAAAAAGCGGAAACCAACTTTGCCGGACGGAAATGGATAGCATGGTTTACCACCGATATTCCTTTTCAGGATGGCCCTTACAAATTCCGTGGACTTCCTGGCCTGATTGTAAAAATTGAGAGTGCAGATAAAACCCACACTATGGAATTGAAAGGAGTGAAAAAAATGACAGACGAGCAACTCACGGCCAGCAATTCACCCGAATTATCTATACTGAGGAATAAGCCTCTGGATATTTCCCAATTACAATATCTTAAGCTTGTGGATCAGTATAAAAAAGATCCCGGACAGAGTATGCGGGAGCTCCTTAACAGGCCTGGTGTAAAAATGAAATTCAATGTAAATGGTAAAGATGTTACAGATCCAAATGACATGATCCGGCAGATAGAAAAAACAGCAAAAGAAAAACTAAAAAGAGAAAATAATCCGATTGAACTAAAACTCAATTAAAAAAATCCGGCCTGTAAGCCGGATTTTTAGATTGAAAAAGGTTCTGGAATTCCAGAACCTTATATCACAAAATTTTGGTACTAGCATTTTTTGTGATTAACACACATAGATAATTAATATTTTTAAAACGCATTGAACCAGTCTGTAACAGCTTTGAAATAATAATCTGGTGGCTGATGCCCTCTTGCACTTCCACCTCCGGAATATTGACCATAATCATACAAGGTAAGTTTTACTTGTGAAGTTCCCGGATAAGTAAGTGTAACATCTCCTTTATTCCCAATTTGTTTTGATGTATAATCATTGATGTCTCCACCATTTTCGTACACCCAAAAATCAGATTGTTGTTTCCCAAAATCACCATCAATACTATCATTTTTAAAGTAATCATCTTTAAGACCGAAGAATATCCATACAGCTGTATTTCCACTGTAATTAGGATCATGGATGAAGTTTCCATTATTTTCAAACCAATAAGGTTTATTAGCCGCAACCGGAGCCACAGCTCTAAAGATTCCTTTTAAGAAATAAGCTGTAACATTGGTCATATCCCCACCCCAGGAATGTCCTGTTGCAAAAATGCGATTACTATCAATGGAATAGCTTTTTTGTATAAGCTCTAAAAGTTCTTTGGTAAATTGAATATCGTGATTACCGTTGAATGGAGCTGCATAATCTCCCAGTGCCCATCCTTTTATGTCTTTACCATTATTATCCTGCCATACATATTTCTGGTCCGGATAAACAAAAATAGTATTATCCATAAGCTTTTCTAACCCTGAAACATTGGAGTTCCATCCTTTACCCATCCAATCATACATAGATTCACCGGTTGAATCAGTACCTGCAAAAACAAACAAAAGCTTATATTTTTTGGTTTTGTCATAGTTTTTAGGAATGGAAATATAGTAGCTTCTTAAGCCACCAGCTGCTTGTGAGAAAGTGTAAGTTTTCTGTCCGCTCTCCAGATTATCAGCAGAAAGAACAGATGAAGCTTTTACTTTTGCCTGTAATTCCTCTGATGTTCCAAGTTCTTTACTTTCACAAGAAAAGAATAACATAAAACTTATAGAAAAAGCCATCTTTAACGCATAATCTGTAAATACATTTTTTGTTTTCATATATTAAGTAATTTGGATTTCTCAGAATATACTAACCAAACCTTTCAGGCCTGAAAATATCAATGTCAACAGATAGCTTATCCCCATTGGCAATTTCAGAAACCGTTCTTCCAAAAACAGGTCCTAAACTTAATCCCATCATTCCGCCACCGCCAGCAATTATAAGATTTTTCAATTTAGAAGAAGTACCCAAATAGGGAAGACCATCCGGAGCACATGGTCTGTAGCCATACCAGATATCTGATTCTTTTGGAAGGGGTATATTAAAGTCAGGCATATACTTTGGAATAGACGCTACAATACCTTCAACCCGGTTCATATTAATTTTATGCTGATGCTGTGCAAGCTCCATTGTGCCTCCAAAACGTATCTTTCCGCCCATAGGCGTTACGGCAACTCTTGCTTCCAATAATAATGCAGCATGCTCTAGCTTACTTTTCGGATCATCCGGTGTATGAATAAAAGAGTAACCTTTTCCGGGCATTAACTGAATTTTTATCCCGGCTTTTTGAGCTAACTCTGGAAGAAATGAGCCTCCTGTCATAATAACCTGATCTCCTGTAAACTTTATTCCATTAGCAATGACGGCATTTATTTTATTTCCGGAAATCTCAAAACCTGAAACACGATGGTGGGTATGAAAAACAACATTTTTATTCTTAAGATAAGAAATCAGCTGTGACATTAGTTTCATTGGATTTAAATGTCCGTCACATTTGTAATTTACACCACCTATAACATCCAAATTAATATTGGGTTCCAATTCCTGAATCTCCTTTTGATCCAGAATTTCTGTATTTAAACCTAATTCTCTGGCAATATGAGCTAACTCAGCTTCTTCTTCTGCGACTTTTTCAGTTTTGTAAAGCATCAGAATACCATTCTGATTCAGTTCAAAATTAAAACCATCTGTTTTGGCCAATTCATTATACAATGTACTACTGGCCAGATTCAGGTCTCTGATTGCAGATGCAGAAGCATCTACATGTTTCTGATTAGAATGTTTTAAGAACTGTAATCCCCAGGAAATAAGCTTACTGCTTATTGTTGGTTTTACATAAAACGGACTCTTGCTATTGAACATCCAGCGGATTCCCTGTGCAATAACGCCAGGAGCGGCTAATGGTGTAAAATGGCTAGGCACAAGCATTCCTGCATTCCCATACGAACAATTATCAGACAAATCATTTTGCTCCAATATCTCTACCTGCCAGCCTTTCTGTAACAAATAATAAGCGGAACTTAACCCTGCGATTCCTGCACCTATAATTAGTGCTTTTCCTTTATTTTCTGTCATATGTTTATACTTACATAACCTGAAAGCCTAACCAGTAAGGATCTTCATCGTCGATAATGATATGATTATAACCCATAATTCTTGCCCATCCTTCAACCGAGGGGATTATAGCAGGTTTTCCATTTATAGTTGTTGTTCCTTCAATTCTTCCGACAAACTGAGAACCAATATAGCTTTCATGAATAAACTCTTCACCTTGTTTCAATTTGCCTTTAGCATACCACTGAGCCATTCTTGCAGATGTTCCGGTACCACAAGGGGAGCGGTCTAATGCATTTTCACCAACCAAAACAGCATTTTTGCCACTTGCTTTAGGATCTGTAGGATTTCCCGTCCACTGAATATGGCTTAAGCCGTTTATATTTTCATCTTCAGGATGTATAAAGCTGTATTTCTCGTTCAACAATTTTCTAATCAGCTTTCCATAGTGAATCAGTTGGCTCGCAGTGAAATCTGAAATATCTTTAAAATTTTCCTGTGGATCTATAATACCGTAAAAGTTACCACCATAGGCGACATCAACTTTTATCGATCCCAAATCCGGACATTCAACTACCAGGTCTTCTGCATATAGAAAAGATTTTACGTTTGTCAGCTTTACTGATTTCACTTTCTTTCCTTCCTGTATATAATCGATAAGAACCAATCCTGCCGGTGTTTCTAACCGCAGTTTACCTGGAACTTTCGGAATTACCAAACCTTCTTCTATAGCGATAGTTACAGTACCAATGGTTCCGTGTCCACACATAGGCAGACAACCACTGGTCTCTATATACAATACCCCGGTATCATTTGCATCGTCTATAGGCGGATAGAGTATACTGCCACTCATCATATCATGCCCGCGAGGCTCAAACATAAGCCCCTTTCGGATCCAATCATATTCTTTCATAAAATGAAGCCTGCGCTCCATCATGGAATTTCCTTTTAAAACAGGACCACCACCTGCAACAAGCCGCACAGGACAACCACAGGTATGGGAATCTATACAAAAAAATGTTCTGTTCATCGTTTTTAAATTTTTAATGATCCTAAATTCGCCTCACCATCAACAATTCTACTAATCTGGAAAGGGTTTTCATTCTTTAGCTCCTCCGGCAAAAATTCATCTGGCCAATTTTGGAAGGCTATTGGTCTAAGAAATCGTTTTACAGCATCAGGTCCTACAGATGTAAAACGTGCATCAGTAGTAGAAGGATATGGGCCGCCATGCTGCATGGCATAGACGACTTCTACACCAGTTGGCATTCCATTGAACAAGAGTCTTCCACATTTATCTTTTACAGCATTTATTATATCGGTATTCTCGCGTACATCTTCATTTGTTGCAGCAATAGTAGCCGTTAACTGGCCATTTAACTGTTTTGCAATCTGAAGCATTTCTTCTTTGTTTTCACACTTGACAATAATCCCAAACGGTCCAAATACTTCTTCACTCAGGATTTTATTTTTAATAAAGCTTGCTGCAGTTGTTTCAATAACCATAGCACGTCCTTCCCATCGATTAATATCATTATTAACTTCAGAAACAACAGCAATATCGGACTGGGAGCAAACTCTTTTTTTATTGTTTTCAAAACTTTCAAAAATCCCTTTATGCAGCATATTGACAGAAGTTATATTTGGAATTTCACTTTGTAATGTTACTTTAAAACGTTCGAATCCCGACCCATTTTGTGCAATAAAAACTCCCGGATTGGTGCAAAATTGTCCAACACCCAAAGTTAGAGAAGCAACATATTCCTTCGCTAATTCTTCTGCTTTAGAGTTTAATTGATTCTGAAATGCAAATACAGGATTAATACTACCCATTTCAGCAAATACAGGGATAGGTTCTTCACGCTGGTTGGCCAGATCAAATAATGCTTTTCCTCCAACAAATGAACCTGTAAAAGCTACAGCTTTTATTTCTTTATGCTGAACTAAATAGATACCTGTATCATTAGATTTTCCGGTAACATGACTGAATACACCTTCCGGCCAACCGAATTCTTTTACAACTTCAGTTATCGCATCTGCCATTATTTGTGAAGTTTCAGAATGCGCAGGATGTGCTTTTACAATAACAGGGCAGCCTGCTCCAATAGCACTGGCTGTATCGCCGCCGGCTGTTGAAAAAGCAAAAGGAAAATTACTGGCTCCGAAAACTACAACTGGACCAAGACCTATATTATATTTACGTAAATCGGCTTTTATCTGGTTAGGTTGTGGCAAATCTATTCTGGCCTCTGTATAAACTCCTTTTGCTACAGCTTTAGCATAACTTCGCCATTGTCCGATAGTTCTGGCTTTCTCTCCGGTTAGTCTGGCCAATGGTAAAGATGTTTCTGCATGTGCTGTCGTCAGCAAAACTTCATTTAAAGCTTCTATTTTATCGGCTACAGCATTCATAAAGGCTTCCCGATCTTTTATAGTTGTATTCTTCAGAAACTGAAAGGCTTCTGTAGCCAATAAAATTCTTTGATCAATACTCTGAAAGGATGTTTCTTTAATCATAGATTTCTGTTTGACGTTAATCCAACACAGGGCGGTTTGTTATACCATCAGCAATTATTTTATTAATCCTGTGGGCTTCTTCACCATGTAATTCAAGTCTCGGAGCTCTTACATAAGGATTACTGATTCCTTCAGCAGTAGCGGCAAGTTTTATATACTGAATAAGTTTAGGATGTATATCCAGTTCCAATAAAGGCATAAACCAACGGTAAATGGTTACAGCCTTATCATAATTACCTGTTTTAACATGATTATACATTGCCATAGTTTCATTTGGAAAAGCATCTACAAGACCAGCTACCAGACCATCTGCTCCCAACATTAAAGTTTCCAGACAGATTGTATCCACACCTCCCAGTATTTTAATTCTTTTACCAAATCGGTTAATCATTCTGGTAACATTTGCTAAATCCCTTGTTGATTCTTTAACGGCCTGAATAGTAGGGCAGGCTACTAACTCTTCAAACATTTCCAGGGTAACATAGATACCGTAATCTACAGGATTGTTATAAATAAGAATAGGAAGGTCTGTGGCAGATGCTACGGATTTAAAATACTCGGTTACTTCATAATCATCTGCTTTATAGCGCATAGGAGGAAGCAACATTAATCCGTCAGCACCTAGTTCTTTAGCTTTTTTCGCATAGCTTATAGCGCTTTTTGTTGTATTTTCTGAAAGATTAAGAATAACCGGGATTCTTCCATCTGTAATTTTTTTAGCAAATTTCAGAAGCTCAAATTTTTCTTCTGTTTCCAATGCGCTGGCTTCTCCTAATGTACCGGCAAGGATAATACCATGTACACCAGCTTTAATCTGAGCCTCAGTATTTTTAGCAAACATCTCAAAATCTATTCCACCTTCCTTTGTAAAAGGAGTTAACACAGCCGGGTAAATTCCTTCCCAGTTAAGTTTTGTACTCATATCAAATATTTATTTTTCCAAAACTAACAGAATTTAAAACCCCTAAATGTTAATATTTTAATAGATTCTAACCATATTTTAACACCTGTGTAATTTTCAATCAGTTATAGTCTCTTTATATCGCTTTAAATACTCTTTAGGTGAATATTTCATAATCGTCCGAAATACACGATTGAAATTGGTCAAACTATTAAATCCACTATTGAATGCAACAGAAGAAATACTATTCATTCCTGAAGATGTAAGTAATTTACAGGCACGCTGCACACGCAGCTCATTGAGATACTGGATATAAGTAATACCTGTCCGTTTTTTAAAAGATCTGCAAAATGCCTGTGGTGTAAGGCATGCTTGTTCTGCAATATCATCCAAAGTAAGTTTTTGCTGGGCAAAGTTTTTCCTGATATAACTTTGGGCATCTATGATTCTCTTATCGTTATCGGAAATATGACCCGAGAAGTTCTTACCAGCAGACAATGGAATATGAAGTGTTTTGTTCAGCATAAGATCGTTCAGGATTTTTATAAAGCACATAATCTGTTCCACACCCTGCATCTTTTGCAATTCTTTTATTTTACCGCTTATATTAGCTTTTAGCTCTTGTGCTACCTGGAAACCTACCTCCGAACCGGATATAAAATCCTTCAGTTCCTCAAATTCAGGCAAATTAAAAATTCCGGAAATCTTTTTATAAGGATCAAAAAAAATAGATACTGCATGTACTTTGTGTTTTTCATTTTTCTTAAAATCGGCTTTAAAAACATGAGCCTGATTAGCTCCTAAATAAAAGATATCTCCTTCTTTAAAACTGAGTAGATTTTGTTCAATAGCCAATGTTCCGTGTCCTTTTACAATCCACATAATCTGTGTTTCGTCGTGACGGTGGAAATAAGGATAAAAATGAGTCATTATATCTTCCTGGATACTAATACTTTTATTAGTATTGGCGGGTACAGAGAACTGAAGACTTTTCATACAAAAAACTAAACTTTGGGTAAGGTGTTAAAATATTGCCGAATTTAAGCAAAATATAAACATTGAATGTCATATTAAAATACAATCTTTACAAGCGGTTTATTTTTCATAAACAACACCTTGTAAACATTATAAAATCGTAACTTTAAACCTTTAAATAACCAATATTCATAATATGTTTTCACCACAAACTTACCAGAATAGAAGAACCGTATTAAAAGACAATGTTACTAACGGAATCTTGCTATTTTTAGGGAACATAGAAAACCCTGTAAATTTTGAACACAATCCTTATTACTTCCGCCAGGACAGTAGCTTCTTATATTACTTTGGCATTAAGGAACCCAGGATTGCAGCTATTATTGATATAGACGAAAATAAAACCATTATCTTCGGAGACGAACTCAGTATAGACGATATCGTATGGATGGGCAGACAGGAAACCCTGAAAGAAAAGAGTTTGAAATCTGATGTACATGAAACCCTTCCTTATGCAGAGCTTTATAAATATGTACAAAAGGCTCAGGCTTCAGGAAGAAATGTACATTACCTTCCACCGTATCAGCCTTCCAATAAAATATTGCTGGGTGCTCTTCTTGGAATTAAAATCACAGAATTACAACCGTCTGTTGAGTTGATTAAAGCAATTGTAAAACAACGTTCTATAAAAGAACAGCAGGAAATTGCACAAATAGAGCAAGCCATAAACGTATCCAATGAAATGCATTTGCTGGCAATGCGTATTGCCAGACCAGGTATCAAAGAATATGAAGTCGCCAACGCAATTCAGCATCTTGCAGCAAATAAAGAATGCCAGATGTCTTATCCGCCAATTGTAACAATAAACGGAGGTATACTTCATAACCATTATCGACTGAATACTCTAAAAAGTGGCGATCTTTTCCTTAATGATTCCGGTGCAGAAACTTCAATGGGATATGCCGGTGACCTTACCCGAACTTTTCCGGTAGACAATACCTTTACAACCATGCAAAAAGAGATGTATGAAATAGTTCTGAATGCATTTAACAATTCACAACAACTATTAGGACCCGGAGTTAGGTTTAAAGATATTCACCTGAAAGCTTCCCAATATCTGGTAGAAGGACTTACTGATTTAGGATTAATGAGAGGAAATCCTGAAGAGGCAGTAAAAAATCATGCTCATACTTTATTCTTCCAATGCGGATTAGGGCATATGATGGGATTAGATGTACACGATATGGAAGATTTGGGCGAACAATACATTGGCTATACCGAAGAAGAGCCGAAAGACACCAAAACTTTTGGACTTAAGTCTCTACGTTTGGGTAAAACACTGGAAACCGGATTTGTATTAACCGTAGAACCTGGCATCTATATGATCCCGGAACTAATCGATATATGGCAGGCAGAAAATAAAAATGCTGAATTCATCAATTATGATAAAGTAAATGAATACCGGAATTTCGGAGGCGTACGTGTTGAAGATGATTTCCTGATTACAAATGAAGGATACAGACTTTTAGGAAATGGACTAATTAAAACGGTTGAAGAAATTGAAAACTACAGAGCCCAACATTTAGCTTAATTAAATACCAGATATGAAGAATATAAAAAAACTAGTTAACCTTGCGTTTTGTTATTTGTGCATTTCTCCTCTGATAGCACAGAACAAACAATGGACGCCAGATGGGAATGCGTATTATTCGTTTACCAAAAACGGAATCGAGGTTGTAGATCTTGTTAATTCCGGAAAAAACCAGCCTTTTCTGCCAAAAGAAGCACTTATTCCCGCAGGAAGTTCAACACCGCTGAATGTGCAAAGTTTTCAGGTATCTCCAGATGGAAATAACCTGTTATTATTTGCTAATACAAAACGTGTATGGCGGGTGAATACAAAGGGAGATTATTGGGTTTTTAATAAAAATACAAAGAAACTTACCCAGCTGGGTAAAGGTTTGCCTGAAGCCTCTCTTATGTTTGCTAAGTTTTCGCCAGACGGAAAGAAAGTAGCTTATGTGTCTAAACACAATATTTATATTGAGGATCTTGCAAACAATAAACTAAACAAAATAACCAACGATGGTACCGACAGAATGATTAATGGAACATTCGACTGGGCTTATGAAGAAGAATTTGGTGCCAAAGACGGTTTCAGATGGTCTCCGGACGGAAACAAAATTGCTTACTGGAAGCTGGATGCCAATGGTACTAAGAACTTTTTGATGATTAATAATACCGATAGTCTGTATTCATTTACGATTCCGGTAGAATATCCAAAAGTAGGCGAGAACCCTTCAGGTTGCAGCATCTGGTTTTACGATCTTTCTACAAATACTACCAAAAAAGCCAATATAGAAGGCGATGAAGTACAACATTATATTCCGAGAATGGAATGGGTATTGGACTCAAAGTCAATTATTCTACAACAGCTGAACAGAAAACAAAATCAGAGTAAAATTATTCTGGCAAATGCTTCTACAGGAGCTAGTAAAACTATCCAATCGGAATCGGATCCGGCATGGATTGATGTGAAAACAATGTGGAATGATGGTGATCCAAGCGGATGGGATTGGATCAATAACGGGAAGGAATTCCTTTGGCTATCCGAAAAGGATGGCTGGAGACATATCTATAAAATAGACTTGAATGGAAAGGAAACATTAATTACAAAGGATGCTTTTGATGTTATAAAGCCAGAGTTTTTTGATGTTCCTAATAAGTTAATTTATTTTTCAGCTTCACCTAAAAATGCTGCTCAGGAGTATTTATATAAAGTAAGTCTGGATGGCGGAAAAGCAGAGAGAATTACACCAGAAGCCTATACCGGATCTAACAAATATACGATATCACCAAACGGAAAGCTTGCGATATTCAATAACAGTAGTGTAGATGGGGTTTCTGCAGGTACGGTGATTTCTCTTCCTGACCATAAAGAATTGGTAGCTGCAAAAAGATCCGCTAAAGCAGATCCTGCAAAATCCAAAGCAGAATTTTTCCAGATAACAACCCAAGATGGTGTTACTTTAGATGGATGGGTAGTAAAACCTAAGAATTTTGATCCTACAAAAAAATATCCAATTGTTTTCACAGTATATGGTGAGCCTGGATCCCAAACAGTAACTGATAATTTCTATACAGGCTGGAACAGCTTATATATTGGTGATATGGCTCAGGATGGTTATCTGTATGTTTCTCTTGAAAACCGTGGTACACCAGCTCCAAAAGGACGTGAATGGAGAAAATCTGTTTACCGTAAAATTGGACAGCTTAATATTCGTGACCAGGCAATGGGAGCTAAAGCTTTATTTGCAAAATGGCCATATATAGATACTTCCAGAGTTGCTGTATGGGGCTGGAGTGGTGGTGGATCTTCCACATTAAACCTTTTAGGTCAATATCCAGAAATTTACCAAACAGGAATCGCCATTGCACCTGTAGCCAATCAGCTATTCTACGATAACATCTATCAGGAAAGATATATGGGGCTTCCACAGGAAAACAGAGAAGATTTTGTAAAAGGTTCTCCTTTGGCTTATGCTAAAAACCTGAAAGGAAATCTTTTATTGGTACATGGAACAGGTGATGATAATGTACACTATCAGAATACAGAAGTCTATATTAATGAGTTGGTAAAATACAACAAACAATTCCAGTTGATGTCTTACCCTAACAGAACGCATTCTATTAGTGAGGGAGAAGGAACATCACTTCACCTGGCAACAATGTTTACGAAATATTTAAAAGAACATTGTCCTCCGGGAGGAAGGTAATAAATAAAAAATAATCATAACCGAAGGCTTTGCTTTCGGTTTTTTTATATAAACAGCAGAAGGGTAATGAATGAGAAAGCTAAATTTGTAATCTATACGTTTAAGTACCGATTATCTTATAATTAATAACTTGTTAAATAAAATAAGTCTATGTATCAAGGAGTTATACAGTTTTTAACTATTTTTCATCTATTAACTTCTGTAATTTTAAAATTGTAAATAATCAAATTTCCCGATTACTTCGTATTACAATATTAATAAAAAAAACAATATGATGTTAATAAATAAAAAAAATACCCATTCAAAAAAAGAAGAGGTACAAAGAAAAACCCCGAGGTTAGTCGGGGTTTCGTACTTAAATTAATTTAGAATTATTGTTTAGTAAAAGTTAAATCTTCAGTTTTTGGCAAATAAACTTTAAGATCAGAACCTTGTGGACACTCTCCTGCTATAATTAATGAACTCTCAGGATAGTAGCTCCATTTAATATGGGTTGAGTCTATATATTCTAAAAAAACTCTGCCACTTCCAACTCCACAATCACCTCCTGAATATGTAAAAGCGATAGTATTATCTGGACGAGGAATAATACTCTTAATATTAGCTTCCGTAATTGCTTTGTCCAAAGTACTTTGTATAATTGCTCCATTTGAATTTTTAATAACATATCTTACAAATAAAACATCGTTATAAAAGCTGATATTTCCAAATTTAGAGGGGTGTTTTGTTACATTATCAATGGTTAAATAAATACTTGCTCCATTATAATCAGTTCGCCATGTGCCAGTATAACGAGGAAGTATATTGTCCAAATCTTTCAAATAAGAATTAGTCGTTATTTCTGTATAATAGGTGTTCAATGGAAGAATCTGCGCCTTAAGTGGCAATGATAACATAAGGCTAACAATAATAAAGAATAAATTTTTCATAATTAAAATTATTTACTAATTAACATGGTTTTGGATCAGCAATAGTGCCATCAGTATTTTGTGTGATAGTAGATGTATTTCCGTCCTTTTCTTTAATTAAATTAACTTTTCCTTTCAATCCCATTTTTTCTGTAATATCAAAGAATAATTTTTGCAGTTGTTTATCAGAAAGTTGTTCACCTTTTTTCAAATATACCGACATTCCATATTGTATCCGATCATAATCTTCTCTAAAACCTTGTACTTGGCTATCATAAATAACAGGAATATCTGCCTTTGTTCCATTGAAACTTATAAAATAATTACCACTCTTAGAAATCATACCTACAAAAGCATTGCCAACATTATCATCAGATTGCATTCTTGCGGCAAATAGCATCATTCTTATATCTTTTACGGATAGCATATTAACTCCACCTTCTGGATGATTATGATATACTCCTTCCATATTATTATCTATAGGAATTAATACATTATCCTGCTCACCTTGATACATAGTAGGATCTCCAACTTTATTTTGTCTATATGCTGTTTCACCAGCTCCCGGTATTTTTGCTTTTGCTTCTAAATCTTTAATAATTTCTCTTCCCTTTTCGGTAGCAATTTTATTTTTCATTTTACTACATGCATCTTTATTACTTGGATCAGTCGTAGTTCCGTGTGTACTACTACCACCACTCATACCAGTTCCCGGACCACTACTTCCGGCTCCGCCACCTCCAGAAGGTTCATCAGGATATTTAGGAACCCATTGATCAGGAGGAGGAGTTGTTGGATTCTTTTTTGTTATCACTACTTCTTCAATGTCTATAGGCTTTTGTTCATTACCATTTTTTAATGCAACTGGATTTATTAGTTTTGATGTTGATGCTACTGTTCTGGAGGAAAAATTACCAATCTTTTTATCATAGTAATTCTGGAAAACGTTCTTAATATCTGCCAGTTCAGCAGAATTATCATTCATATAAGAGAAATTAACAAAGCTTCTTTCTTCATTAATAACGCCATACCACGCTGCTGCTACTTTCCCGCTTTCATCTGTTACAGGAAATATTATAGCTTTTTTATCTTCCCCAAAAGTTTGAGAAGCAACATCCAGTCGTATTACTCCGACGGATTTATCCATCCACTGAGCATAATCGGGATGATTTTGCATAAAGTTTGTTATAATCTCTGCAAAGGGTTTAGCATAGCTAATATATTTTTGAGGTGCTGTAGCTTGATTTGCTCCTGCGATTGGCTGAACAATATTATTCTGTTTCTCAAATCTCTCAAAAGCAGCAATTTTCTCTTTTGAAGCTACTGTTTGTTCAGTTGTTGCACTATCTGTACGACAAGAATAGAATACGGATAATGTCAGAATTCCCCACAATGCGGGATAAAATAAATGTTTTTTCATTCAATAATATTTTAATGATTCAATATTTAAACTTAAACATTTTATTTTAAATGACAATTTAACATAAAAAATTAATAAAAAATACCCACATCTGTTATAGAAGTGGGTAAGATTTTAAAACAATCCTGTTTGTTTAAAATCTGGGAAAAGGAATTATATATAGGCTTCATTAATATAAAGCACCCCTAAAAAGTTAAACTTTATAGGGGTGTTTTGTATAAGTTATTTATACTATTAACTATCCAAGTTTCTTAGCATCGGCTACAAACTGAGCTAAACCAAGATCTGTTAATGGGTGCTTTAATAAGGCTAGGATTGAAGGTAACGGAGATGTAATAACATCTGCACCAATCTTAGCACAGTTAATAATGTGCATAGGACTACGGATAGATGCTGCTAAAATCTCAGTATCATACATATAGTTATTGTAGATTGTTCTGATTTCCTCGATTAGGTTAAGACCGTCAGTAGAAATATCATCAAGACGTCCTAAGAAAGGAGAAACATAAGTAGCTCCGGCTTTAGCAGCTAAAAGCGCCTGTCCTGCAGAGAAAATTAATGTACAGTTCGTTTTAATTCCTTTATCAGAAAAATATTTCAACGCCTTTACACCATCTTTAATCATAGGTATTTTTACCACGATATTTGGGTGGATAGCAGCTAATTCTTCTCCTTCTTTAATCATTTCCTCATAAGTAGTAGAAAGAACTTCAGCAGAAATATCACCATCTACAATCTCGCAAATTGTTTTATAATGCTGCTTAATAGCCTCAGCTCCATTAATACCTTCCTTCGCCATCAAAGACGGGTTAGTCGTTACACCATCAAGAATTCCTAAATCTTGTGCTTCTTTAATCTGCTCTAAGTTGGCTGTGTCGATAAAAAATTTCATTTCTCTTTTAGATTTATAAACTTTCACAAAGATACGATTTGCTTTGGCATTCCGAAAAAATAATATGAGTTCTTCCTTTTACTATCCGTAAAAGCTTTATTTTTGTTTGTCTATACAACATATATATATGAACATACTCTTAGCGTCCACTTCTACATTATTTGGTGGACAATATTTAGAATACATTCGAGAAGAAATTATAAAGCTATTCAACGGAGCAGACGAAATTATCTTTGTACCATTCGCACGTCCGGGAGGTATTTCTCACGATGAATATACAGATAAAGCAAGAAGTTTTTTTTCTACAATCAATATAAAGGTAAAAGGATTGCATGAATATGATAATCCTATAGAAGCATTAAACGAAGCTAAAGGCTATTTTACGGGAGGTGGTAATACTTTCCTTTTGGTAAAGACGTTACATGAACAAGGATTACTTTCTGTATTGAAACAAAACGTAGAAAGTGGTAAACCTTATATGGGAGCCAGTGCAGGCTCTAATATTGGAGGACTTAATATGAGAACGACCAATGACATGCCTATTGTATATCCACCAAGTTTTGAATGTATGGGATTGGTACCTTTTAACCTGAATCCGCATTATCTTGATCCTAATCCGGAATTACATCATAATGGTGAAACCAGAGAAACCCGTATTCTTGAATTCTTAACACAGAATGATACTCCGGTTGTGGGATTGCGCGAAGGAAACTGGATCAGAAGAATTGGTGATAAGATAACAACTGAAGGTTCCGAATTAACCAGAATTTTTGAAAGGGGCAAAGAACCTTATGAAATAGAGGCAGGGAGCGTACTGAGATTTTAAAATAAAAAAAGAGACTAATTAATTCGGTCTCTTTTTTATTCTGTAACTAAAAGTGTTTATCCATAAGTTCCATTAACCAGTCCGGACACTTGACAACTTTATTTTTTTCAGCATCCAAAAAGAAAAGGGTAGTGGATGCTTCCGTCAGCTTTTCACCCTCTTCATTATATATTTCATAATCGAAAATAATCCGAACTCCCGGACGCTCTTTTACCTTCACTTCAATCCTAAGTTCCTGATCATAAAGAGCTGGCTTCAGATATTTAATATTATACTCCGAAACCGGAAGCCAAATTCCACGTTTTTCAATCTCATCATATGACATTCCGATACCCCGAAAAAGTTCTACACGAGCCACCTCAAAATAGGTTGCGTAGTTACCATAATATACATATTTCATGGGGTCGGTTTCGGCGTATCTAACTCTTAATGTGCATGTTGTACTAATCATTTTAAGTCTTTATCTATACTTACAAATATATTTTTTAATAAGCAAGAGTCAAATATTTTTTTTTACTAATTTTAATTTTCATATTTGTCATCCTGTTATTTTCAAGACGCAAAAACTACTATCTTTCTATGGAGCAGAACATTACTTTGATTTGGGACAATTGCCTCAGCTTTATGAGGGATAATCTCAATTCTATTGAGGAAAAAGAAGGTGTTAATAAA
Source organism: Elizabethkingia occulta (assembly GCF_002023715.1). Classification (GTDB taxonomy): domain Bacteria; phylum Bacteroidota; class Bacteroidia; order Flavobacteriales; family Weeksellaceae; genus Elizabethkingia; species Elizabethkingia occulta. The sequence continues at coordinate 165,643 of NZ_MAHX01000005.1, read as the reverse complement.
TTAGACGATTCCTTCGATTTACTCTTTTCAAAAGTAAAGCCTGTTTCTTTATTAGAAAAGAACCTTACACTGCAGGTTCCAAGTGATTTCTATCGTGAATATATTGAAGATAATTACCTATCTCTTCTTTCAGCGGCTTTAAAGAAAAACATCGGAAAAGGTGTAAAGCTTTGGTATTCTGTAATGGAGAACAAACCGGTAGGGAAGGTTCCACCAGTAACTATACAGATGAAAGGTCAGTCGATACAGACACCAAGACCTCAGGAAGTAAGAAATCCTGCTTATGCTCAGAATGTAGTAAATCCATTTGTAGTTCCGGGAATTAAGAAAGTTAATATAGACAGCCAGCTTAATCCTTCATTATCTTTCGATAATTTTATAGAAGGAGAAAGCAATAAATTTGCTTCTACAGTAGCAAGAACTATTGCTAAAAGACCAGGAGCAACATCCTTTAACCCATTATTCCTTCACGGAGGTGTTGGAGTTGGGAAAACCCACATTGCACATGCAATCGGATTGGAGGTTAAGAATCTTTATCCGGAAAAAGTGGTACTATATGTATCTTCCGAAAAGTTTATTCAGCAGTTCGTATCCGCAGCAAAAGCTCAGAACAAAACAGACTTCGCCAACTTCTATCAGATGATAGATGTATGGATTATCGACGATGTTCAGTTCTTATCCAGCAAAGTTGCAACACAGGATATGTTCTTCCATATTTTCGATCATCTTCACCAAAATGGTAAGCAGATTATCCTGACATCGGATAAGGCACCTGCTGACATTCAGGATATTCAGGAAAGAATTGTTTCCCGATTCAAGTGGGGATTATCTGCTGAGATCAAGTCACCAGATTATGATACCAGAAAGAAAATCGTTGTAAACAAACTACACCGAGATGGTATTGTACTGGACAACGAGCTTATAGATTATCTTGCAACAGAGGTTAACTCTAATGTAAGAGAACTGATTGGTATTATCAATTCGGTTATAGCACACTCTATGATTGTTAAGTCTGAGCTTACAATCGGACTGTTGAAAGATACAATTAGTAAGATTGCTGCTAATCAGAAAAAGACAATAAATATAGCTTATATTCAGGATGTAGTATGCAAATACTTTGGCCTTCAAAAAGACAAACTATTATCCAAAACCAGAAAACGTGAGGTAGCACTACCTCGTCAGCTGGCTATGTATTTTGCTAAGGAATACACTAATGCTACTTTTACAAAAATCGGTGAAGAGATGGGCGGTAAAGACCATTCAACCGTAATGTATGCGTGTGATACAATCCGCGACGTTGCAAAAGTGGATAAGGAAATGAAGAAATTCATTAAAGAAATTAAGGACAAGATATTTGAATAATAACTACTAACTGACAGTTTACTTTTATGGTAAACTGTATATTTTCTTCTGTAAATTATACTAGCATGAAAATTTTAATGGTCTGCCTGGGCAATATTTGCCGGTCTCCTTTAGCTGAAGGAATTCTGAAATCTAAACTTCCGGACCATTATATAGTAGACAGCGCCGGAACAATATCTATCCACGAAGGCAATCATCCAGACAAACGCTCTGTGAAAGTTGCAGCGTTACATAACATAGATATTTCCAAACAACGTTCCCGTCCCATTCAGCCTAAAGATTTAGAGTCTTTTGACAGAATATACTGTATGGATCGTAATAATCTGAAAGACGTATCTGCCATGGCTAGAAATGAAGAACAAAAGCAAAAAATATCTTTTATACTTGATGTTCTTCATGATAAAAACAATACCGAAGTTCCCGATCCATATTGGGGAAATCAGCAGGATTTTGAAGATGTGTTCCAATTACTGAACAAAGCCTGTGATATTATAAAATCTCAACTCTCAGAATAAAAACAGAACCAATGCTTTTCTTATTACCTGCATATCTTTCGGAAAATACACCTGTAGAACATTTTGGCTCAGCAATCAAAGAATACATCATGCAGACTGATTATTTCTTTGTAGAAAATGAAAAGACAGCCCGCAAGGTCATTAAATTCTTTGCTCCTGAAAAAAAGCAGTCTGATTTAAAACTGTTTTTACTCGACAAATATTCTGAAACTGCAGATCTAAAAGAAGCTCAGGAACTTATGAAGAAAGGGCAGGACTTTTGTCTGCTGTCTGAAGCTGGTTTGCCCTGTATTGCAGATCCCGGGAATATTATGGTTGCATGGGCCCACCGAAACAATATAAAAGTAGTCCCTGTGAATGGGCCAAGTTCTATTATATTAGCTTTAATTTCAAGTGGATTCAACGGACAGCAATTCACTTTCCATGGTTATTTACCTATAGATAAAGGAGAAAAAAGAAAACAAATCCTTCATTTGGAATCACTGGTTCAGAAAACAGGTTATACTCAGATTTTCATGGAAACTCCGTATCGTAACAACCAGTTATTGGAGGAACTTACCAAAACACTGAATGGTAAAACATTACTTTCTGTAGCTGCTAATATCAATGACCCGGAAGGAGAATTTATTAAAACCCAGTCTGTTAATGATTGGAAAAAGTCTAAAACCAATCTGCACAAGATTCCTGCTATTTTTGTTTTAGGAAAATAGGCCTTTTCAGCTAAACTTTTTTTACCTTTAATGCATTGAATTTTCTGTGTATGAAGGCATTTTTATCATGGCCATTTTATCTAAAACTGGCTTCAGTACTTATTAGCATTATGATCTTGGGTTATCTGGCCATTCAGGGACAGGATTTAATCATTCCGATGATTATGGGATTGTTATTTGCAATATTACTTGTACCTGTCTGCAACTTTCTGGAGAGAAAACTACGATTTAACCGTTCTATATCTGCGATTGTCGTAAGTGTATTGGGACTAACCTTAATAGGACTTATACTATACCTTATAGGAATACAGACTACCAGTTTTTCGGAAGACTGGCCAGCTTTTCAGAAACAGATTACTGCAGCTTTCGATAGTATTCAGGATTGGATTGCCCATAAATTCGGTGTACAAAAGCACAAACAGCTTACTTATATTAATGACCTTGCACAAAAGTCATTAAGTACCGGAACAGTTATTGTTGAAAAAATGCTGAAGTCGATCACCTATATTCTCATGCTGATTGGTCTTACATTTTTGTTTACTTTATTTATCCTGATATACCGAAGACAACTGGTACGCTTTATTATTATGTGTTTTGCAGATAAGCACAAAGCTATAGTGATGGATGTTGTAAACAGTATTCAGTATATGGTAAAAAAATACCTGATAGGTCTTATTATACAAATGGTTTTGGTGACCATATTGTCTTTTATAGCCTATACTATTATCGGAATAAAGTATAATTTCCTTTTGGCTATTATCACAGGAATATTCAATGTATTACCTTATCTGGGAATTTTAATAGCTACTGTACTAGGTATTTTTGTGACTTTTGCGACTTCTTCAGCGGCCAATGTATTATGGGTTTTAGTAGGAATGGTTGCCGTACATGCTGTAGACGGAAACATTATCATGCCTAAAATTGTGGGCTCTCAGGTTAAATTAAACTCACTGATTGTAATTATTGGTCTTATAGTAGGAGAAAGTATTTGGGGCGTTATGGGAATGTTCCTTACAATTCCGATTATGGCCATTGCAAAAATTATTTTCGACAGGGTGGAAGACCTTAAGCCATGGGGCTATCTAATGGGAGATGACGACGATGCAAAAGAATATGGAAATGAAGAGCTCCTGCCAATTGAAGAGGATGAGACAGAAATGGAAATAGAAAAATAAATAAAACCCCTATGTATAGCAAGCCTGTTATATATCTGTTCTTACTATTTCTTGGCGTGAATGCCTATAGCCAGCAGAAAACCGTAATTCATCAAATTGCGAAGGGTGATCTTAATAAAGACGGAATTCCTGATTTGGCTATTGTAAAAGCAGGAAAGAATGGTAATATAACCAATTACATTCTCGAGATTTACTTTCTGGATAAAGATGGGAACAAAAAGCTGATTGTGAATACAAAAAATGCTATTGAAGCGTCACAGCACGGAACCGGAGATAATCTTGAAAATGTTGAGATTGTAAAAGGCACTGTACATATTAATTACAGTTTCCTTAGAGGTCAATCCAAACATATTTTCAGGTATCAGAATAACGGATTCGAATTAATTGGTTTTAGTTATGGTATATCCGACGGACAAGGGCATATTACAGATGTAGAATTCAATCTTTCTACCGGCAGATATATTAGTAAATTATCCAATTACGAAACCGGAGAAACAGAAAGTAAAGAGGATAAAATTGTTAAAATAACCCCTCTCCCTAATCTTAGGAATTTTGAGCCTTACAAAAGCAAATACTTTTATTAGTAACCAAACATTTGGATATCATATTTAAAAGCTATAACTTAGTTTCTAATATTGAAGAATATTGAAATGAACTTTTCTAATCAACTTCAGAGTTGTTTTGGTAATGTAATTCTTACATACCTTCACGACGATAAATTCTTACAAAACTCCAAGGAGTTTATTCATTAATCCCTGCCGAAGTTCGGAGCAGGGCTATCTCTTTATTTTTATAATTCAATTCTATTTTGGTGTATTTCTACATCGGATAAATTACAGCGTATAATTTATCTGTATTCCGGGCTATAAAAAGTATACACCACCAATTAAACCTATTAATTTTAAGAAAAATGTCGGAACATATTATTGTAACAACCGGGATTTATGATGTAATCAAAGATCAGCTAAGAAGAAAAAGAGTAACACCTGAACAGGAGATAAGATTAGCAAATGAACTTAAAACTGCTAAACAGGTTCTTAGAAGAGATCTCCCGAAAGAAGTTGTAACCGTTAACAGAAGAGTCGTTATAAAGGATCATACTGCAGATACAGAAAAAGAATACATTTTTGTGCCTTCCACAAAAGCAAAACCACAAAAGAATAAATATTCCATACTTTCGGATATAGCTTTGGCAACAGTGGGCTATAAGGTAGGAGATATTATAGAATGGCCATTTATAGATGGTGAAAGAAAAATTGAAATCCTGAAGGTAGAACCTTTCGAAAACTAAAATAAATAAGGCTGGCAATTTGCCAGCCTATATAATTAATCCTCATTTCTAAATTCACTGATAAAGTGAAGTTTGATATTTGGAAATTTCTCCTGATTCATTGTAATCGTAAATGAAGAGTCAGCTAAGAATACCAACTGATCATATTTGTCTCTGGCTAAGAAGCGTTGTCTAAGTCTTGCGAATTCTTTAAACTCGTCAGACTTCTCATCAGCTTCTACCCAACATGCTTTATAAATATTAATTGGCTCATAAGAACATTTTGCTCCATATTCATGCTCCAAACGGTACTGAATAACTTCATATTGTAATGCACCTACAGTTCCAATAATTTTACGTCCGTTCATTTCCATCGTGAACAACTGTGCAACACCTTCATCCATTAACTGGTCTATACCTTTTGCCAACTGTTTAGCTTTCAACGGGTCATCGTTATTAATGAAGCGGAAGTGTTCCGGCGAGAAAGAAGGAATACCACGGAAACTCATTACTTCTCCGGCTGTTAGTGTATCTCCGATACGGAAGTTTCCGGTATCGTGAAGTCCGACAATATCTCCCGGGAAACTCTCATCTACAATCTCTTTTTTATCTGCAAAGAATGCATTCGGAGATGCAAACTTCATTTTTTTATTTTCTCTTACCAACAGGTAGTTTTCATTTCTTTTGAAAGTACCCGATACAATCTTTACGAAAGCAAGTCTGTCACGGTGCTTAGGGTCCATATTAGCGTGAATCTTGAATACAAAACCACTGAACTTCTCTTCTTCAGGTTCTACAATTCTTTTATCACTTTCTTTAGGCTGGGGCATTGGTGCAATTTCTATAAATGCATCAAGGAGTTCTCTTACTCCAAAGTTATTCAATGCGGAACCGAAAAATACTGGCTGAAGATCTCCTTTCATATATGCTTCGCGGTCGAATTCAGGATATACAGAAGTAGTTAATTCAATTTCTTCACGAAGCGCATTTGCTGCCTTTTCGCCAACTAATTCATCTATTTTCGGATCATTAACATCTTCAATCTTAATAGCTTCACCTACTTTTTGTTTTTTATCCTCTAAGAATAACTGAATGTTGTTTTCCCAGATATTATAAATTCCCTGAAATTCAGCACCCATACCAATTGGCCATGAAAGTGGCGTTACATGAAGTCCTAATTTTTGTTCTACTTCATCCAGCAAATCGAATGCATCTTTACCTTCACGGTCCAATTTATTAATGAAAACTAACATCGGGATATTACGCATACGACAAACCTTCACTAGTTTCTCGGTTTGTTCCTCAACCCCTTTAGCAACGTCTATTACCACAATTACACTATCTACTGCAGTAAGCGTACGATACGTATCTTCAGCAAAATCCTTGTGTCCGGGAGTATCCAGAATATTAATCTTGTGATCTTTATATTCAAATGCCAGAACAGAAGTTGCAACGGAAATTCCTCTCTGACGTTCAATTTCCATAAAGTCAGAAGTAGCCCCTTTTTTAATTTTATTGCTTTTTACAGCTCCTGCTTCCTGGATAGCACCACCAAAAAGTAAGAGTTTTTCAGTCAATGTTGTTTTCCCGGCATCCGGATGGGAGATAATCCCGAAGGTTTTACGTTTTTGTATTTCTTGTAGTAAGTTCGACATATTGAATTTTAATGAGTGCAAAAATCGGGAATTTTTACGAGCAAATCAAATGATCTTGTTATATTATAAAACTTACTATTATAAATAGGAGTGCTATAATCCCAAAAACAACAACTTTTAGATAAATATCCTTTCTGAACTTTTCCGGAACAAAGTCTAATGTGTCTTCATTAAGATAAAAGTCTTTATAAACGTCAGTATTAATAGTAAGGTCAGGCCTAAACAATTTTATACCTTTAAGGAAATGAGCAATAAGACGATATCTGTTCTTCGCAAAAGCAGAATTGAAATCAACAATTCTGTTTCTAACTTGTCCATTAGCATCTTTTTCAAAGATACAAATATTCATTCTGAAGGAACTATATTTTCCGGAACCAGAAGATTTACTATAAATATCCTTGCCGTAGATATCAGGACTTTTTGTGAGATCTCTGAAGAGTATTTGCTGAATCAGCTGATCTTCTTTATTAAAAAATAAAACTCCCAGGTTATTAATTTTATACCAGCTTATTCTACGATTCTTATTATTGATTGTATCATAAATAAGTAAGCATGCAAGTGAAGCTAAAATTATAAAAAAAACAAAAAATAAAATTCTGTAAGTATTATCTATTATTGGCGTATAATCAGTGAAAGTTAATAAAATCAGAATCAGAAGAACTGCAGCAATAATAATGAATATAATACCAAGCATAAATTCTTGAAAAAATCTTAAAGGCTTTGGAGCATATAATCCGGACTTCATTTCTGGAAAATCTATTTTCATAATAATTCAAATATAATAAAAACGGATATAAAATAATCACAATAAGTCTGCACTTCTCTGGCAAATAAAGACTGTGACATTAGCAAAAAAGAAGTGCAAACATTATCTTTGTTGTTCAAATCATTTTAATGGATAAAGATTTACATCCCGGAAGAAATTACCTGTTTGGCTGGAAAGAAGCTATACTTTTAGCAGTTACATTTCTCTTTATGCAGTTTTTACTAGCTGGCTGGTCGGCCTTCGAAATGTTTGTACTTCATGATAATCCGGCTTATAAAGATTACTTTATTATCGTTTCTTATGTCCTAACTTTTACAGGATGCATATTTGCATTCGATCAGTTTATTGTAAAACCTACAGGCAGCAGGCTTAGTTTTAATATGCGTACTTCACCTTTTTCTACCTATCTGCTTGTATTTCCATTAATGATTGGCGGAATATTTATTGCCGAATATACTTCCGGATTACTTCCTACAACAGGTGATTTTTTTGGACCTTGGTATGAGCAGGTAACCGGTCTTTTTGCAAGAATGTCTCTGGACCCGTTTACAATGATGTTAATGACCAGCTTTTTCGCTCCGATACTCGAAGAAATACTTTTCAGAGGCATAATTCAGAAAGGGTTAATTAATAAAGGGGTTTCTCCGGCCAATGCGATTATTATCTCCGCCGTAGTTTTTGGTGTTGTTCACGGAAACCCCTGGCAGTTTATGGGGGCTGCAATTTTAGGTAGTGTAATGGGACTGGTTTATTATAGAACCAAAACATTATTACTCCCAATTCTTTTACATGCCTTTAACAATCTGATATCATCACTGCTTGTCATTTATACCAAACAGGAATCCTATTCCGAATTTTTCGGAGTTCCGGAAAACTATTTATTATTGATCGGTATATTTCTGACAGCAGTTTTTGGCTATTTATTTATCTATAAAAATAAAATTCATTATAACGATTAACGAAGATGGAAATTCTAGTTGCAACACACAACCAACACAAAAAAGAAGAAATTCAGCAAATTTTACCCGATTACAATATCACAAGTCTTACCGATTATAATCTTTTTGAAGAAGTCATCGAAGATGGCGATAGTTTTGAAGCAAATGCTAAAATAAAAGCTAAATACTGTTTTGAGAAGACTGGAAAACCAAGTCTTGGAGACGATAGTGGATTGGTAGTCCCTGCATTAGACGGAAGACCGGGAATCTACTCTGCAAGATACGCTGGAGATCATGATTTCAAAGCAAATATTGTAAAGGTTCTTGGCGAAATGGAGGATATAAAGGAACGCGAAGCTTACTTTATTACTGTTCTATGTCTTATTTCAGAAGGAAAAGAAGAATATTTTGAGGGCAGAGTATATGGTACTTTAACATACAGACCAAGCGGGGAGAAGGGATTCGGTTATGATCCGATTTTTATTCCTAAGGACCACAGTATTACATTTGCTGAAATGCCTGCAGAGGAAAAAAATAGAATCAGCCACAGAGCCAATGCTTTGAAGAAGTTTTTAGACTATTTAAAAGCATAAAACGTATATTTGTTATAAAATTAAGTATAAATTTTGGGGGCATATCTCACTATTTTAGGTTATAATTCAGCAATACCAACCGTTAAATCTTCACCTACAGCACAATTCTTGGAAATGGATGAACGCTGTTTTCTTATCGACTGTGGTGAAGGAACACAGGTACAACTGAGAAAAGCTAAAGCAAAGTTTTCTAAGATCAATCATATTTTCATCTCTCATCTTCATGGAGATCATTGTTTCGGGCTGCCCGGACTTATTGCTTCATTCCGACTTTTAGGAAGAGACCAGGAATTGCATGTCTATGGGCCGAAAGGAATCAAGAAGATGTTGGAAACGATATTTGAAATTACTGAAACCCATCGCGGTTTTCCAATTATTTATCATGAACTGGAGGGAGATCAGTCTCAGAAAGTTTATGAAGATGATAAACTGGAGGTATGGACTATACCTTTAGATCACCGAATTTACTGCAACGGGTATCTTTTCAGAGAGAAACCAAAGGACAGACGCTTGAATATGGTAGAGATCTCTAAATATTCTGAAATTGAGATATGTGATTATCATAATCTGAAACGTGGTAAAGACTTTGTTTTATCTGATGGATATGTTCTGAAAAATGAAGTATTAACTACAGATCCGGAACCGCCTGTATCTTACGCATTCTGTTCTGATACCAGATTCAAAGAGGATATTATTCCAATAATTGAAAATGTAGATCTTTTATATCATGAATCTACTTTCCTGCATGATCTAAAAGAAATGGCAGATTATACAGGACATACTACGGCGAAAGAAGCTGCAATAATTGCACAAAGAGCTGGTGTTAAGAAACTTATTCTAGGACATTTTTCTAACCGGTATGCAGACCTAACCGTCTTTACTGACGAAGCCCGTGAATATTTTCCAAATACTTTTTTACCAATAGCTTTAGAGCCTGTAAAAGTATAAAATGACCGAAAAAGAAATTTTTGCATTTCTGGATGAAAAAGCAGATGCTTTCAATCATCCGGAATATATAAATAGTGATCCACTCCAGATTCCACATCGTTATTCTGTGAAGCAGGATATCGAAATTTCTGGATTCTTTGCAGCTACATTAGCTTGGGGAAACAGAAAAAGCATTATTACAAATGCTACGAAGATTATGGACTTCATGGGAAATTCTCCCTATGATTTTGTAATGAATGCCAAAGAGTCTGATTTTAAAAGCATAGAAGATAAAGCTGTACACAGAACTTTCAATGGAGAAGACCTAAAGCAGTTTGTTTTCAATCTGCAAAGACTTTATCAGGAACAGGAATCTCTTGCTTATTTTTTTCAGCCAAAAGATGATGAACAAAATTTTTATCATGCTTTAGAGCGTTTCAGAACATCATTTCTTAATGAAAATAATCACCGTTGCTATAAGCATGTAAGCAGTACATATAAAAATTCTGCAGCAAAACGACTGATTATGTACCTGAGATGGATGGTAAGGAAGGATAAAAGAGGAGTAGACCTTGGAATATGGTCCGAACTGGATCAGGGCAAGCTATCATGTCCTTTAGATGTCCATTCCGGAAACATCGCCAGACAACTTGGAATCCTTAGCAGAAAGCAAAACGACTGGAAAGCTGTTGAAGAATTAGATATAAAACTTAGAGCCTATAATTCCGGAGACCCTGCACTTTATGATTTTGCACTTTTCGGATTAGGAGTAACAAAAGAATTAGAATAGAGTAGTATACTAAGACTTTCTTATCAAAATGCAAACGCCATAGATACAAAATCTATGGCGTTTTTTGTGAAAAATAATTGGTTATGAAGATATTTTAATTTTTATCCCAGATAAGCTTTGTGTTTAATTTATCTCCTCCCGGGCCTAAGTTTTTAACTCCTGAAGCATATCCACTCGGATTTAGTTTAGCTAACGTTACCGGATATGTTATTCTTGAAGGCATTTCCGTTAAAGTATAATCTGAAGGAGAAATTGGTGTAAAGGTGTAAGTTGTAGCACCATCGACAGCTGGTATTACCAAATTATTGACATCGCCAGGTTTAATTAAAAAATTAGGATATCCTGTTCTTCTCCATTCCGCGTATGCTTCCTGGGGCTGCATGTATAAAGCTATCCATTTTTGATTCAGCACATTTGCTTTATTGGCTGCAGGCAAAGAACTTACAAAATTATTGATGCTATTGGCAGGAACATTCCATTTCTCCATAGAAGCTCTGACTGCTGCTTTATAATTAGTATCACTCCATCCATTAATTTCTGACAAAATAAACTGTACTTCTGAATACTCCATTAAAACTTCTCCAAAATCAGCTTTAATAATATTATTACTCCACCATGAAGTTCCCGCTGCATCCTGACGGGCTACCATTGTTCTGGTTAGCCCATAAGGCAAACCTACATAATTGTCAAGCCTGTTGCTATTAGCGTATTCAAATGCCGCCTGATTAGGATCAATTGCAACTTTTACTTTGTCATTACTATTGGGATCAATAATATAATTATCATTATTATCAACTCTGTAAACAGGGGCAGCATATTTAAACAATCTTGGATCTAAGCTAAATCCACCTAAAAGTCCCTTAAGCGTATTAACCATTGTATTGGTAATTTTAAAATCAGTTCTGTTCTGTACAAAAACAGAATTAAACATTGGGGAGGGGAGTAATTTATCATTCTGATATTTTTGTACAGCATTATCACTGTTCGATGCCATCAGCCCTGAGGCTATTGCATCCTGTATATGAGCATTCGCACCTGGTATAGCGTCTTTTAACCGGTTCGCAATCCTTAGTCTCAAAGAGTTTGCAAATTTCCTCCATTTTAATACATCCCTGTTATAAATAACATCACCTGCCAATCCTGGCTCACTTGTGTTTAATTGTTGTGAAGCCTCTTTTAATTCTTTTAGAATATCTGTATATATTTTTTCCTGTGAGGCGTATAAAGGCATTGGATGTTTTTCCAGATTAAGAGCCTGAAAATCGGCATCTTTATTTCCGTATGACCAATAGGGTACCGACCCATATGTATCTGCGAGAATAGAAAAGCTATAAGCCAGCATAATACGAGCTGTTGCAATCTGATTCTGAGTATCTCCATATTGCTTCATCTCAACTATTCTGGACGGGTCAGTATTCAGATCAATTATTGATTTGAAATCCAGGATTACTTTATATAAAGTTGAATAAAGATCCTGATTATTATTTTCCCTAAACTGAAATCTGTCCTCTTCTGTATAAGCTACCTGTGCCGAGTACTGAATCCACGGCAAAGACATCCTTCCGGATGCAAAACTATTTCTGGTGGCATCCATTAACTCCTTCGTAGCAGAATTCATTAAACCTGAACTAAAAACTTTCTCAGGATCATTAGGATTCTTGTTGATATCTTCTAAACTCTGATCCTGACAACTAGCAAGTATAAGTAAAGTTCCTAATGTTATTGCTGGTAATATTTTTATTTTTTTCATTGCTGATTTAATTAAAATTTGAATTGAATATTAAGTCCAAAAGTTCTCGTTGAAGGAAGAGAACCTCCTTCCAGCCCTTGAACATTTCCACTTGCATAGGATGCTGTTTCAGGGTCTATATCCCAGGCCAGTCCCCATGTAAATAAATTTCTTGCGAATGCTGTAATACTTATATCCTGAATAGCATTATTCAGAAGACCTTTTGGTAAAGTATAGGTTAAAGTAACTTCTCTTAACTTCCAGTAACTAGAATCGAATACATTTGCAGCATCGACCACATTATAATGACTGATTGCGTATGTGTATACATCGATATTTTTGGTATTCTGAATATAGGATCCATCTGTTTGCTTTACTACGCCAGGGAGAACAAGTCCTGCTTCTCTCATATTATTGGCTGTAGTTTTTTCAAGCATCCCAGAATACATTCCAAACATATGCGTTGTAGAAAAATATTTACCACCTTTTTGGCGGTCTATTAATGCACTCAGTGTAAAATTCTTATATCTGATTGTATTTCTAAGTCCGGCATTGTAATCAGGCAAATAAGATCCTAAATAAACAGGAGTTGAAGTTGGTACATAATATCCATTGGCTCCGATAATCTTATTTCCCTTGTCATCATATGTATAATCGGTTCCGTATATCTGTCCGTATCTCATTCCCTCTACAGCATAAACACCAACTCTGAAAGGTGCATTCGCCAAAAGTAAATTCTTGGCATCCGGAGAAAGCGTAACAAGTTTATTATTGTTTTTTGAGAAATTTAAATTTATATCCCATGAGAAGTTTTCAGATTTTAATATTTTCCCGTTAAGTGTTAATTCAACACCTTTATTCGCCATTTCACCGACATTAATGACTTTGGTATCACGACCTGTTCCTCCATCAACAGGCAATTCAATAATCTGATCTTTTACTTTGGAATTATAATAAGTAAAATTTATTCCTAATCTGTTATTGAACATATTTGCATCCAATCCAATTTCAGAAGTAATTTTTCTTTCATTCAGCAAATTTGGATTTTTACTGGCATTGGTATTACTAAATCTTGGCAACCCCAGAAATGGAAGACTTACATCATATACATTTACCAGCTGGTATGGATCTGCATCAGATGCAATATTTGCCCAGCCTCCTCTTAATTTAGCGAAGTTTAACCATTTAGCTTTAATCAAATTGGAAAATACAATGCTACCGGAAATAGAGGGGTAGTTATAACTTTCGGGAATTGTAGATGACCAGTCTGTTCTGTTTGTGGCATCGATAAAGAAAGTATCTTTGTAGCCCAATGAAACAGATTCATATAATGAATAAACTCTTCTGTCTGCAAAGCTCTGTAAAACAGTAGAAACTCCATATCCGTTTTTCAGGTTATAAAAGTTTGGAATCACAAGCCCTCCGTTCGTTTTTCCATAAAGCATATCCGACTTAGATTGTCTCATATTGGTTCCTACAAATGAATTGATACTAAAATCTCCAAATCTATGGTCAAAATGTAATCTTAATTCATAATTATATTCTGAAAAATTTCTTTTTGTGATAAAATAGCTTGATTGTGCCTGAGAACCAACAGCAACTCTTCCGTCATTACTAAATGAATAAATGTCTCCATACAAATTCCCTACTGCATAAAGACTTTTTCCTATAAGGTTATAAGTTAATGTAGCATTACCATATACACGTTGCCTCTTATCAGTTGTATAATTTTCAAAAACTGTCCAGTATGGATTGTCAGAATATTTTGGATTAGCATTATCCCAAGCTATTCTGTTCCATGTCCTTTGTTTTCCGTTTTCTAGTTTATAGTCTCTTGCTTTAGCAAAATCTAATGAACGGGGACCAAACTGAAAAAACTTTTGAGCAACAGAATTATTCCCATAACCTTGCTCCGGTCTGTTAAATCCTTCTGTCAGATTGTATGTAATTCCTGCATCTAATTTCAACCTATCACTCAGCTGACTTGTGATATTAATATTCATTGAGTTCTTCTTTAAATTGGAATTTGGAAATATACCCTCTGTTTTGATATTTCCATAAGAAAACCTAATTCCCGTTTTTTCAAATGCTCTTGAAATAGAAATATTATTATTATAAGTAACACCTGTTTTAAAGAATGAATCTATATCATGCTGAGGAGCAACCCATGGAACCTCCTTCATATAGTCATCTTTAAATTCAGGGTCAAACGCATACCACGGCAGGTACTTTATGTTTGGATTATACTTAGGTCCCCATGATTCATCTACAGTATATTCTGCAATATTATAGGTTTTTCCGTTGATCACTTGAGTAGGTAGAGCACTCCGCTCAGAACCCTGCCCATATTCTTTTTGCAACCTTGGCATTTTATATATACTTTCGAAAGAGACTCCGGAATTCAGTACAATTTGCGTTTTTCCTCCCTTACCTTTTTTTGTTGTATATACTATAGCACCATTAATAGCTCTTGCTCCGTAAAGTGCAGCAGCAGGACCTCCCTTTAATACAACTACCGACTCTATATCATCGGGGTTAATATCAGATGATGCATCACCATAATCTACTCCTCCGGCACCTCTTGCTGTTGTACCGGAATTATTGAGCGTAGAACCGGTATTGAAGTTTGCATTGTTAAAAGGTATACCATCTACAACTATCAGAGGTCTGTTTTCTCCATTTATGGAACCAATTCCTCTTAAAACAATTCTTGTAGAACCTCCCATAGATGCAGATGATGTTGTTACCTGAACTCCGGCAATATTACCAGACAGGGCACCTACTGCACTAGTCTGACGAGAAGCAGTAATAAGGTCTCCTTTAATTTCCTGAGCTGCATAACCTATCGCCTTTTGGTCTCTCTTTATACCCAGTGCAGTTACAACAACACCTTCAATTTCTTTGGCTTTAGCTGTATCCATCTTCTGTGCTGAAATCATCACAAAAGAAGAAGACAGTACAACAGCCAAAATACTGTTAGTTAGTTTATTCATATCAGATTAATTTTTTTAACTATTTCAAATATGTACTTTTTTAATTAAATAAAAAAATAAATTTTTAATAAAATATAATCAAATGAATATTATATATTATTTAAAATATTAAAATATCTAAATATTGTAAAAATAAATCATTATTTAATGTTATATTTTAATTATTATATATTTTAATATCTAAAAATATATTTTGTTATAATTTACTTTATTATATTCATATTTAAATTATGATTAAATTTTAAATATATTTTGGTTATATAACGAAAATAAACAAAAATTAAGAATATAATTCTAAATAATGATTTAACAGATATCAACTTCATAATAAAATCTTAATCCAGAATAAAAAAATAAACCAAGCATAAAAAAAACCGGAAGAATAATCTTCCGGTTTAAATTTTTATATTTTGACGATGTCTTAGTCGTTGCTTCTTCCGCCTCCAAATAATCTTAGAAGGAATAAGAACAGGTTGATAAAGTCTAAATAAAGCGTTAAAGCTCCCATAATAGCCATTCTTCCCATTAAGGATTCATCTCCGTTTAGTTCAAGGAAATAGTTCTTAATTTTCTGAGTATCATAAGCAATAAGTCCTACAAAAACTGCAACACCAATGTAAGTTGTAATCCAAGCGATCATTGGACTCTTTAAGAATATATTTACTATAGAAGCAATGATTATACCTACTAAAAGCATCATTAAAATTTTACCAACCTTAGTAAGGTCTGACTTGGTAACATATCCGTAAACACTCATTACAGCAAATGTACCTGCAGTAATAAAGAAAGTCGATGTAATTGATGTAAGCGTATAGGCTAAGAAGATTACAGATAATGTAAGACCATTTAATACAGCATATCCCATAAATGCTGTAATAGCAGTTGCAACAGACATTTTAGCAATTCTGGTAGACAACCAGATTACCAAACCTAGTTCAGCAAAGATTAATCCATAGAAAAGAAGTTTATTTAAAATTATTGCATTGATAAGAGCAGGGCTTTCAGATACTAAATAAGCAATTAAACCAGTTACCACTAAAGCCAGTGACATCCATCCATAAACGTTCGACATGTACTTCGCCTGACTTGCTTTCAGCTCTTCAGGCACTACCTGAATTGTCCTTGGTTCGTAAGTGTTTTGTTCCATTTCGTTATTTTGATTAAATACAAATATAATTATTTCAATTGATTAAATCAACTTCTATACCACGGATTAAGCTAAGACAATATGACACTAAAATTTAAATTACAAAGCAGATAAATTTTATAAAATGGTTCTGTAAATAAATACATTATATCCGGAATAAAATTATCTCACAGGATATTGATAAATTTTAATCATTCCAGTTTGTTATTTGTTTATTTTTATCGAAATTATTTTTATGCCGAAAAATTATTTTCTGCCTTTCACAATCCTCTGTATCTCTGCCTTATATGGACAAGAGTATGCCGTAGGCAATATAAAAGATGAATTGAAAAAGAAAGCAAACGCTGTCATCAGAAAGGACCAGCAGGATATTACAATAAAATCCATCGATCAGATGGAAATAAAGTACTCGAAAGCCACAACTGTTCTTAACCAGAGTGGAGCTGAGCTTGCTTATATAACTATTCCTTATGATAAATTATCCAGGCCCAGCCAAATAAAAGTCAGCATACTGGATGAAAATGGCAAACAGATTAAAACTTATTCAAAATCCGATTTTAAAGATTACAGCCATGGTCAAAATTTTGTTCTGTATACTGATGACAGAGTATTATTCCTAACTCCCGAAGACTCTACCTTTCCGTATACTGTAGTTGCAGAATATACTGTGAATACCAGTAATACAATATTTTTCCCGAGTTTTATACCATTTCACTCCTATAAAATATCTTTAGAAAAGGCTACAATTAATATCAAAAATACTTCTGGTATTAATTTAAGAACTAAGGTTAATCCAAGCTTTATTGCAACCCCTTCAGAACAAAAAATTAATGACATCATTAGCTATACCTTTACAAATGTTCCGGCCGTTGAAAATGAAGTAAAGTCTCCGGATTTGGATCAAATACTGCCCAAAGTGCAATTTTCACTCGATCAGTTCAGCCTTGAAGGGAAGAAAGGAGATTTTAAAGACTGGAACAGTTTTGGGAAATGGTATTATAGCAATCTTCTTCAACCATCGTCTGTTCTCACAGAAGATTTGAAAAAAGAAATTGTAGCACTCAATCTTCAGGGGAGCACCGAAGATAAAGTAAGAAGCCTCTATCAATATATGCAGAATAAGACCCGCTATATAGCCGTTGCAATTGGAATAGGTGGCTGGCAACCTATGTCAGCAGATGATGTCCGTAAAAAAAGTTATGGTGACTGTAAGGCATTATCCAATTATATGAAAACACTTTTGGATGCTGCCGGAATAAAATCTTATTATGCCATTATAAACAGTGACGATAGTGTTATAAATTTTGATGAAGATTTTCCAAAAATGGGTGGTAATCATGCTATTTTAATGATTCCAACGGAAAAAGACAACATCTGGTTAGAAAACACGTCACAAAAAACCGCATTTAACCATTTAAGCTATTCAACTACTGCAAGAAATGTTTTAGCTGTAGATGAGAATGGAATAAAGATTATAAAAACCCCTGTATATGATGCCAGTAAAAACAAAAGCATCATGAAAGCTGAAATAACAGTCAATAGTGAAGGAGGTGTTAATGGTAAATCTAATTTTAGTCTTACAGGTTGGCAATACGATATGTACTTGTCATTAGATGGGCAGAGTAATAAAGAAGCTTCTGATGCTTTAAAGGACAGATTTAGTGAACTGAATTACGAAACAGCAAGCATTAACAATTTCAAAAACAACCGCAACGATGCAGTAATGTCATTCGATTTTGATTATCAGGCAAAAAATTATTCAAAAAAGATCGGTCAGGATTTACTTTTCCGGGCAATTCCTTTCAATGAATTAACATCCATTAATAATACTGAAGAGCGAAAATTGCCTTTTGAAAATGCATTTGCTTATGCCGATGACTATGAAATCACATATAATATTCCTGCTGGATATAAAATATCAGAAATACCACAATCACAGTCTATAAACTCTGTTTATGGAAACTATTCCTTGAAGGCAGTTACTAATGATAAAAACCAGATTATCATTAAACGACAAATTACAATTAACAGAGGAAGCTACCCAAAAGAACAGTTTGCAGATTATCTCGCATTCCGTAAAAAAATTGTCAGCGCGGACAATTCTAAAATGCTAATTACTAAAAACTAGATATTAATGAATAAACTAATTTTACTTGCTTGTTCAGGGATTTTCACAATGAGCTATGCTCAAAAAGATAAGTTTCTGAACTATCCTAAAGTATCTGAAAATGATATGAAAAAAGAAAAATCAGCCATCGACCCGAATGCCGGTGCTGAAATTTTATATCGCTCAGTACATTACTTCATAGACCCAAGCAGCAATATGCTGAATCAGGAAGTCTACAGCCAGGTAAAGATCTATGATAAAAATAAAGCAAAAGATTATCTCACAGTAGAACTGAATCTATATAAATCTACAAAATCATCTGATGCAGAAATACTTACTGCTCTAAAAGGAACGACTTATAATTTTGTCAACGGAAAAGTTGAAGCTGACAAAGTAGAAAAAGAAGATAAGTTTAAATCAAAAGAGAGTAAAAACTACGAGGTTTCCAAATTTACATTTCCTAATGTAAAAAATGGTTCTGTACTGGAATTTAAATACAAAAGAATATCGCCATTTTTCTGGTATGTTCCAACAACAACAATTGAAAAGGATATTCCTGTAGTCTACACAGAATATGTATTTGATATGCCGAAATACTTTGGTTATAATATCAATTATACAGGTAGTTTAACTCCTAAAAACAGGCACATTGCTGAAGAATTCTTGTATGGAGTAGAAGGCAGAACATACCGTTTCGGATTTGAAAACCTTAAACCATTTGAAGAAGAAGAATATGTGCTGAATAGTGACAACTATAAAACTAAAGTTTCTGCTGAGCTAAACTCTGTAGCTTATAGAAATGGAGAAGTTAAAAACTATGCGATGAGTTGGGAAGATATCCGAAAGCAACTATATGAGCGTGATGATTTCGGCAGAGAGCTGAAAAAGAAGCTTCCTTCAGGCTTTATTCCTGCTGATATAATAGCTGAAAAAGATCAAATGGAGAAAGCAAAAAAGGTACTTGCTCTTGCTCAAAAAAGCTTTAAGTGGGACCGTACACATGACTTTACTTCAGATAATGGAAGTAATAACCTTATTAAAACAAAAATCGGAAATGTCGGAGATATTAACCTGACTCTTGTAAAGATGCTTCGGGAAGCAGGTATTACAACCAATCCATTAGTTCTGTCTACTATCAACAATGGTTTTATCAGCTATAATCCTTCTATCAACAGTCTTAATTATGTTATAGCTTGTTCCGAAATAGATGGAAAGCTTTACATTTTGGATGCTTCTAACAAACAATCCCTTATCAATGTATTACCTCCTAAAATATATAATTACAGAGGATTTATTATGAAAGACAAAGAGGTAAAGGAAGTAAATCTGGAGAATGAAAATAGTAGTAAAACATTTTTAACAGTAAATGCTACACTTAATCCGGATGGGACAATTAAAGGCAGCTTTTCCGACAAAGACACTTCTTTATATTCCATGGTCAATAATGAGCGCTATGAAGATGACAAGGAAGATTACCAGAAATCATATTATAAAGATCGTTACAAATTTCCGTTTACTGATATTAAAACAGAACTGTTACCTAATAATGATTTTGAAACAACATTCAATTTCACAGCCGATAATATGGTAGACGCAGTAGGGAATAAGTTTATTATTAATCCATTATTATTCTTAAATACTGAAAAAAATCCGTTTGATCAGAAAGGAGAAAGAACAATGCCTATTGAGCTTTTAACAGGCTACGAAAAGATTAAAAATGTTTCTCTTACTATTCCGGAGGGCTATGTTGTAGAAAACCTTCCAAAATCTAAAAGAATAGTTACAGAAGACAAAGAAATCTCTTATACTTATGAGGTTTCTCAGGATAAAAACAAGATTAATATAAAAACTTCAACGATTGTAGCAAGCAGCAATTATCCTAAAGACTATTATGTTGCTTTCAAACAAATATGGGATACCATGCTGAAAAAAGAGAGCGAACTGATTACTGTCTTAAAAAAATAAAAGAACAACTTTTCGAAAAATGAAAGAGAGGCATTTTGCCTCTCTTTTTTATTTAAAGTATTATAAACTTATATCTAACAAGTATTATAAGCTGTTTTTCTTGATCGATTCAATAATCTCATCGATATATCCAAAAGCTACAGATACAACAGTATCTGCTGCACCATAATAGACACATACTTTTTCACCATCCTGTAATGCAGCACATGGGAAAACTACATTCGGGACGTCGCCTGCAAGTTCATAACCAGCAGCAGGAGCCAGGAGGTAATCTTTACTGCGATAAAGAACTTTATCCGGATTGTTCTTGTCTAAAATAGCCGCTCCCATGGAATAACGGAAACCATTACAAGTATTAATTACACCATGATAAAACATTAACCATCCTTCTTTGGTAAGGAAAGGTACTGTACCAGCACCAATTTTTGTACACTGCCATGCACTATCCTGGAATGGAGCTACTTTCATTACATTACGATGCTCTCCCCAATATTTCATATCCGGACTGAAACTTATATAAATATCTCCGAATGGTGTATGCCCGTTATCACTAGGCCTGCTGAGCATAGCGTATCTGCCGTTAATCTTTTCCGGAAAAAGCACACCATTTCTGTTGAACGGAAGAAAAGCATTTTCGCACTGGAAAAATTCTTTAAAGTCAAAAGTATATGCAATTCCTATTGTTGGTCCATGATAACCATTGCACCAGGTAATCCAATAGCGATCTTCAATAAAAGTTACTCTTGGGTCATATTTGTAATCAGACTCTATCATTTGTGTATTACCCGCCTGCATTACAATTGGGTCATGATTAATATCCCAATTAATGCCATCCTTACTAAAACCTGCAAATATATTCATCTGCACAGCCTTGTTATCGCATCTGAATACTCCGGCAAAACCATCTTCAAACGGCACAACTGCACTATTAAAAATACTGTTTGAACTGGGAATATGATAGCGTCCTATAATGGGATTATTACTATATCTCCACATTACATCTGTACAGTTTTCAGGTCTTTCCTGCCACGGAATTTCTATTTTTGTCGACATATAATTATCTGTATTTTAATTTGTTATATTTTTAGAAGTTTCATCATAAGTAAAAGGCACGAAATAAGTAATCAATAGTGCCGGTATTGTAGCAATCAGTACAAAAATAAAGAAATGTTTGTATCCAACCATATCACTGATATAACCACTCAGCATTCCCGGCAGCATTACTCCAAGGTTCATAATCCCCGTACCAAAAGCATAATTAGCCATTTTATATTTTTCCGGAGCAATTTGCTGCATCATAAACAGCATAATTCCTACAAATCCGAATCCATAACCAAAATATTCAACTACAATTCCCAATGTAATCAGGTAAACATTTTCAGGCTGCCAGCAGGCTAAAAACACGTAAACAACATAGGGGAAATTGAACACACAGCATAAAGTAAATAAAGACTTTTTGAGCCCTCTTTTGGATACATACAAACCAGAAATAAGAGATCCTGCAATAAATGCGATAGCTCCCGCAGTACCATATACAAGGCCTATTTCTTTTGTGGAAAGCCCTAATCCGCCTTCACTACGATTTGCTTTTAGAAAAAGCGGTACTATCTTCACAGCAAAGCCTTCTGCAAAGCGGTACAAAATAATAAAACAGATATAGTAGAATATATGCTTCTTTGTAAAGAAGTTCTTAAAAATAAATAACAGCTCTTTAAAACGGTCTTTAAGTGTAATATCTGCAAATTCACGTACCTTTCCGGAAGGAAGCTGTCTTATATTAAACAGACCTATAAGGAGCATAATTCCGCCATAAATAAGCATAATAACAGTCCATCCTGGAGTTACACCCATTGTTTTCTCCAGAACACCGGCTAAATAAATAATAAGTCCGCTGGTAAAAACCTTTGCCACATTATAGGCTGCTCCCTGCCAGCCGATATAACGGGATTGTTTCGTAGAGTCTAGTGTATCCATATACAGTCCGTCACCTGCAATATCGTGTGTAGCGCCGCTAAAAGCCATTAATGAAAATATAGCTATAGAATAAGCAAAATAATGAGGTAGTGATAACGAAATGCAGACCAGGCCAAAACAAACAGCTGTAAATATTTCTGTAAAGACTACAAAATACTTTTTGGTTTTAAACATTTCCAGTACAGGACTCCAGAGTGGCTTTATAGTCCAGGGAAGCATAATAAGAGAAGTCCAGAAAGCGATGCTTTTATCAGGGATCCCCATACTCTTGTACATTATAGACGATGCTACCGAAATAGCAACAAAGGGCAACCCCATAGCAAAATATAAACTTGTTATCCAAAAAGCAGGATTACTACGTTTCTCCTTATTTATCATTACATCCATTAAAGAATTAATAAAGATTAAAGATAAAAGTTTTATTTCAATTATTAACCTATGCCTACAATAAAAAACTCTGGTAAATTTAAAATTCTACCAGAGTTCTATTTTATTAAATGATAAATACAGATAAAATAACTGCTTCAAAAATTATTTATTCTCTTTCCAAAGCTTTGTAATATAGATAAAATCCTGTACGCTAAGTTCTTCAGCACGTTTACTCATGAATTCATGATCCGACAAGACCTCAGGGATTCCCAAAACTTTCCATGAATTACGAAGTGTTTTCCGGCGCTGATTGAATCCTGCTTTTACAATTTGCTTAAACAAAACTTCGTTCCCTTCCAGTCCTTCTTTAGGATTTCTTACAAGACTTATAACTCCGGACTTTACCTTTGGTGGGGGATTAAAGACATTTTCATGTACAGTAAAAAGATATTTCACATCATAATATGCCTGAACCATTACCGACAATATTCCGTAATCTTTTGTTCTGGGCACAGCTGCAGTACGTTCTGCAACTTCTTTCTGAAACATCCCTGTCATTTCCGGAATACGTTCGTAATTGTCAATAATCTTAAATAAAATCTGAGAAGAGATATTGTATGGGAAATTACCAATCACAGCAACCTGACCATCAAAATGTTGAGGGATATCAAGTTTCAGAAAGTCATTCAGGATATGATTTTCAAGTTTTGGATAATGAAGCTTCAGATAGGCTACCGATTCCTGATCAATTTCGGCAACAAAAGTTTCCTGTTCCTTATCTAGTAAATATTTGGTCAGTACTCCCATACCCGGACCAACTTCCAGAACGACATCGTATCCGTCTCCGGATAAACCATTTGCAATTTTGGATGCGATGTTTTCATCGGTTAAGAAATGCTGTCCAAGGTGTTTTTTAGCTGTTACTTTCAATTGAGTTTTAGGATTTAATTAACATTCATTTTTCCTCTGTCAGGTGCAAATTTCGGAAGTTTTTTTCTATTTTAGCAGAAAATTAATCTTGAATGGCAAAAAGTGTAGACGATTTTAATAAGAAAAGACTCAGATCCAGCAACATAACTGTTGTAATTAGTATTGCGCTGGTTTTATTTTTAATTGGTCTTTTTGGTTTAATTTTAATTAATGCCCAGAAATACTCTGACTATATTAAGGAGCAATTGGTAGTAAATGCTTATTTCGACGAGCATCTGGATGTTAAAGACAGTACTAAAATTGCAAAATTAAATCAGGAAACTTTTGAAGCCGTTCAGAAGTTACCATTTGTAAAAAAAGCTACATTTATTACTAAGGATCAGGCTGCAAAAGAAGCTAAGAAAAGTTTAGGAATCGACAGTGATGCTCTTTTTGAAGAGAACATTTTCCCTGCATCTGTAGAAGTTGCTTTAAAGCCTGAATTTGTAGATCCTGCTAAGATTAACGGTGTTGTAAAGCAGTTATCTCAGGTACAAGGGATTAAAGAGGTTAAAAACGACAGCAGTCTTACAATTGACGTTTACAATAACCTGAACAGGATCTTAACATGGATTCTTGCATTCTCTATTATCTTCCTAGTTGTTGCAATTGTACTGATTAATAACTCTATCCGTCTAAAAATATTCTCTAAGAGATTTACCATTAAAACCATGCAGCTGGTAGGTGCACAGCGCCGCTTTATCCTGATGCCTTTTATTAAGGAAGCTATTATCCTTGGCCTTATAGGAGCTGTAATTGGTTTAACTGTTCTTTTTGCAGGATGGTATTACTTCACTACTGAGATTGGATCTGTATTTATTACCGATCAGACCAAATTCGTTTATCTTATCATTCTAGTTCTGGGAGTAGGAGTATTAATTACTGTTTTAAGTACTATTTTTGCAACCTGGAGATTCCTGAGAAGTAGAATCGACACTTTATATTATTCTTAAGAATGAGCAAAAAAAATCAAAATATCGTATCAACTGATTCAACGCAGGAGAACACTTTTTACTTTGGTAAGAAAAATTTCAAATTTATGCTTATCGGGTTGGCTTGTATTATTGTAGGTTTCTTTTTGATGATGGGACCAGATGCTAATACCACACCTGATGGTAAATACGACCCTAACTATTGGAATGAAGGAATCAATTCAATTCGCAGAATCAGAATTGCGCCTTTCCTTGTTATTGCAGGTTTTGTTATTGAAATTTATGCCATCTTAATTCGTAAAAAAGACTAATGGATACTATTCAGGCGATTATTTTAGCTATTGTAGAAGGACTTACCGAATTTTTACCGATTTCATCTACAGCACATATGGGGTTTGCAGCAAACCTTATGGGAATGGAAGAAACTGAATTTCTTAAAATGTTTCAGGTTTCAATTCAGTTCGGTGCTATTTTAGCAGTTGTTGTAGCTTACTGGAAAAAGTTTTTTGACTTCAAAAACCTTAATTTCTATATCAAATTGGCCATTGCCGTTATTCCGGCTTTAATCCTTGGAAAATTATTCGATGATAAAATCGAAGCTGTTTTAGGCAATCAAATCGCTATATCAACAGTACTGGTATTGGGTGGAGTAGTATTGCTTTTTGTAGACAACTGGTTCAAAAATCCTACAGTATTGGATGAGAAAGAAGTAACTATAAAAAAGGCTTTAACTATTGGCTTCTGGCAGTGTCTGGCAATGATGCCGGGAACCAGCCGTAGTGCAGCTTCTATTATCGGGGGTATGACACAGGGACTTTCCAGAAAAGCAGCCGCTGAGTTTTCTTTTTTCTTAGCTGTACCAACTATGCTTGCTGTAACAGTTTACTCTATTTTTGTAAAGACTTGGGGAGAAGGAACAGCACAGGCTACCAAAGGATACGAAATGCTGCTTAGTTCTCATGATAATCTTTTCCTTTTCCTTATCGGAAACGTTATCGCATTTATTACAGCACTTATTGCTATCAAATCTTTTATAGCATTACTGAATAAATACGGATTCAGATTCTGGGGTATTTATCGTATCGTTATCGGTTTAGCTTTACTTATTTATTTTTACTCCGTAAAATAATTACTATTTTTGCAAACATCATATTAAAAGGAAAATGTCAATTTTCCTTTTATTTTTTATATTATACCAACAAATGAAATTTACAGCAGAAGACATACAGGCAGGACAGATATTATTAGTAGACAAACCATTGGACTGGACATCCTTTAATGCTGTAAATAAAATAAAATGGAAGTTAAGGCGTGAGTTTAATCTGAAAAAGGTAAAAGTAGGGCATGCCGGAACTCTTGATCCAAGAGCAACCGGACTGTTGGTGATCTGCACAGGAAAAGCAACAAAACAAATTCCGCAAATTCAGGATGCATCCAAAGAATACTGGGCTGAAATAAAGATTGGTGTACAAACAGAATCTTATGATACAGAGAAACCGGAAATTCTGCCTCAGGATATCTCCGGAATCACAGAAGCAAATATACAGGATGCTTTAAAAAAATTCCTTGGCGAAATCGATCAGAAACCACCTATTTTTTCAGCTTTGAAAGTTGACGGTAAAAGGGCTTATGATCTTGCCCGTGCAGGTCAGGAAGTGGATATAAAGATCCGAAAAACAACAGTCCATTATATTGACAGGATAGAAATCAATTTACCATTTATTTCATTTTATGTTGGATGTTCCAAAGGGACTTATATCCGTTCCCTTGCTCATGATATAGGAAAGGAGCTTGGTGTTGGTGCATATTTAACGCAACTTCGCAGAACTAAGATAGGCGAGTATACTATAGAAAATTCTACCGCAGATTATTTAGAAAACGAATACAGATTTGGAGATACTGAGGAATAACTATATTCCTTACAGTTCTTTATAGATAAAACACCTCCCTGACTATAAAGATCTGTGAGGTGTTTTTTATTGAAAACCTGAAATATGCCGGATTCAGTTTATACAAAAAAGTTAATCCATTCCCCGAAGTGTGTCTATAGCGACAACAAAAGTCTGTATAATGGATTGCTGCGTACCATCAGAATGAAGATGCTCGTCCCATTCTTCTAATGCAACAATATCACTGATAACAAATAAAGCTCCTACAGATACATTTCTGAACTGACCAACTGCAAACATGGAAGCGGCTTCCATTTCAACAGTATCTATTCCCAATCCACCATAGTATTTAATCTCATCTATTGTTTCACGGTACATGGAATCTATAGTCCATGTACTACCGTTTTTATAGGATATATTCATATTTTCTAATGAGGCTTGCAAGGCATTAGTCATTTTCTCAGATGCATAAGCGTACATATCACTGGCGAGGTAATGATAAGATACACCTTCATCCCGTACTGCTTTTTCACAAAGAATAACAGAGCCAGCAGGTCTGTCTTTCTGTAATCCGCCAGCATGACCTATCATAATATAATTTTCAATTCCCTGCGCAATAAGTATCTCAAGCAAATGAGTACTTGCCGGGCCTCCTATACCAAAATCCCCGACTATAGCTATACCTTCATATTCATCCTGAAGCATTATAATCTCGGCTGTCCAAAATCGACCCGAACTAACTTTATAATTAGACTTCACATACTCCATAATGTATTCTTCATAACAGAAAATAATAGCTTTGGGAGTTTTATTATTCGGAAAAGCGTCTCTGTCTGCTTCAAAATGATCTTTGGGAGTTAAGATAACCTTCTGAGAAAAATTCTTTGGGAAATTTGGTATTGCCATACTTGATTAATTATTATATGATGAAAATCTAAGCCTCAATTGCTTCCTGTAGATCCAGTAATATTTTTTTAACTTTAAAATAACCGTCGTATATACTGTTGTAATAAGAATCTATCGCAGTATTTAGTTGGGTAATATGATCCGACTGGTAAGTATTAAACTCAAAATAAGTCTGGTTATTGTCATTAAATTTAGTTAATGCTTCCAAGTCTTTATCCTCCAAATGTTTACTGAATACAGATTCTTCTTTTAGCTTTCGTACTTCTTCTTTGAAGGTTTTCTGAACCTCCAATAATTTTGAACAATGCACTTTAATAACATCTACTTCCAGTGTTTGTGACATGAAATGTATAAATGGAAGGAACTCGTTGAGGCTTTTCACATATTGCTCAAACTCTTGTTCTGCAATCAGGAGGTCTTTATAGGAATCAAGATATTCCTCCTGCCTATTTTCTCTGATGGCTTTATTATAAAAATGCTGATATATGGCCTGATCATTTCCTTTAATAGAGTCACCAACTTCTTTAAGTCTGCCTTCTAATCGCGGGATAAAATTTTTGGCTTCTTTTCTTTCATATTTCTGTCCATCATAGTCGAAGAGTTTTACTTTAATACTCTTGTCAACTATTGATTTCAGGGTATTGATATCTTTCTCTAAAGCTATTTTTTCATATACTAATGCCACTTTTTTGTCATTGTATAATTCTTCAATTGAAGTAGTATTTTCAGCAATATTATCGATATTAATATCTACCGGATTATGATTGGTGTAATAACCGTTGAATATCTTAGGAAAACTGTAATTCTGATGCTCTTTTTGAAAGAGCTCCAAAAAACCTTCAGCACTTATTTTTTCAGCTTTTTTATCCATCCCGTTAATACTGTAAAGCTTATCTGTAAGAGCTTCAGCATAACTATCAAAGTTATTGAGCAATGTTTTTGCCAAATTATTATTGATATCTACCGAAGGAATATTTTCTTTTTCTATAGCCTGTACACGATCTTTTATAGAAGGGTGCGACGACCATTTATCTTCTATTTCCAGTTTAGACAAGTTGTATTTTTCGGACTCTTCTAATGTAACCAGTGGAAGCTGATTCACAAGTTTGTGGCTGTATTCCTCAGCATAAAAGTCCATCAATACAGTCTGATCCGCATATAGATTATCGGTGTAATAAGTTTTATTATGAGCATAAAAGAAGTTGAGGGGTTTTGTAAATGCCATTTCGGACAAGCTCAGTCTGAGTAATGATTCTGCTGAAACTCTGGATCCTACAACATGGGCTGCGATAGCATCTGCATTGAATTCCATCTGGCGGCTAAGTGATAAATGCTTTGAGAATAAGAAATCAAATAATCTGGCCAATATCCATTGTATACCACGGATAAAATAAACTGCTATCATAACAAACAAGTAGAAAATAGCATGAACTCCTGCAAACCCGCTTATATTTTTGAAAAACTTCTCGTTGTTATAGAGCATATCGTATAACATTTTCTGTGCCTGATTGGTATAACTTCCAACCTTCATACTTCTTTGAGAAAAATGGCCGAACTCATGTGCAAGAATAGACTTAAGTTCACTTACCGTTGTTGAATTGATGAGTCCCAGACCTATCGTAAGATTCTTCTTTACCGGTAAAAACATACTCCAGAAGCTGGAATCGTAACTTACAAAAGCATTAACATCTGTGGTAAGAAAAACATGCTTTGGTGCTGGTGCGCCAACTTGCTGGTAGGTTTCTTCTATCAGTTGGAATAAAGCAGGTTCTTGTTCCTTTGTAATCCGAATTTTTTCATAATTATCTTTGGAGACGGAGAACAAAAACTTAATCAGGAATACAAAAACAATTCCGCCCATACCAATCATTGCCCCGGCAATAAGAATTGTCCAAAAGCCTATTTTAAAGTTCTTCAGAAACGAAATTGCCAGAGAAATAACAGCAAGTAATATCGCCAGAGATACTAAGATCAGGATAAAGTAAACCGTAAAAAATAGAATAATAGATAATACTGATTTCCGGACTTCCTTTTTGTAAGTGTCCGAAATCTGTGGTAAAGACTGCATCATACATTAACTTTGCTGTTAAGATAATAATAATTTCAAGAAAAATAAAAAGTAACTACCTCAAAAGTAGATCATTGTACAGCAATATACTCTATGTCAATATATTATTCAAACATTGTTGATATATTTTTAAAGTTAGCCATAAAAAACTGCATCAATATGCTGATGCAGTTTTTTATATGGTAAATTATAAAAGGGTAGAGGTATTACATTTTAATCTTGACTTTCAGGAATATTTACCAGATCAAGCGCCATCTGAATATTAGCACGCTCATAAGGACTTGGACGTCCGACAATTCTTTTAAAACCTAATTTTTCATATAAAGTAATGGCAGGTTTTAGGATTGTATTGCTTTCAAGATAAAGATTTTTAGCTCCGGCCTTTCTTGCCGCATTTATGATAGCTTTCCCGAGTAATAAGCCAATATGTTTTCCCTGGGCTTTAGGAGATACAGCCATTTTTGCCATTTCGTAATCATACTCGTCATCAAACATTTTGATAAGTGCACAAACACCTACAGGCTCGCCTTTGTATAATGCAACGAATATCCGCCCGCCTTTATCCAGAATATATTCTTCGGGATTATCCAAAGCTTTGTAATCAGCTTCTTCCATTACAAAATAATTGGAAATCCATTCTTCATTCAACGCTCTAAAAACCTTTTTATACTTCTTTTCATAAGGAACAACTTGTACATCTTTAGCTTCTCTGGCTTTCTTCTGATCCAGTACTCTTTGCAATAAAGTTCTTTTTTCCAAGAGGTATTCCCATTCTTTTACAGCTTCCCAAAGGTTATAATTGGCTTCATTAATCATATTTTCCACTGCGGCGTCTATATCTCTATACTGATCCTGAAGCTGAGAGGAAAGAGACCTTCCTTTATTTGTAAGGCCTACTAAGTTTCTGCGCTTGTCTTCAGTTTTCAAATTTTCACACAAACCCGCCTTTATCATTTCTTTAATTGTCTTAGTTGCGGAAGGCTGGGAGTGTCCTATATATTCTGCAATTTCTGTTATAGTCAAAGGACCTTCTTCTACCAGTGTATAAAAGGCTGGCAACCACTTTGCCGAAAAGTCATTTTTATATATTTCATAAATTTTATCGGCATCGTCAGCCATTCTTGCTGTAAGTAGGCGTAGTCTACTGCCTAATGCCATTTTTCCCGTTTTTTCGAATATTTTCATTACCAATGCATTAAAATAACTAATTATATAACCAGTAATGCAAATGTAAAAAAATATTCAAATATCAAAAAATCTATTTATTAAAAAATCTTCTAGATAATGAATAAAAGGTGAGTGCCATAAATGAAAAATCTATATAATATTAAGTATATATAAACAGGAAAAGAGGTCGTTATCAGACCTCTTTTCCTGTTTGCTTGATATTTTAATATTTATCCGTTAAATAGCGGTAATATTTAATGTATTTATTAAATCTTTTCAGGTCTCTCTCAGTAAGTAATCTCGGCATTCTTTTCAGATCCATATTATCTGTCAGATCATTGATTTTTACAGCTATTGCGAGAGGACTTGTTTCTATACGTTGAATCAGAATATTATAATCTTCTTCATCATCTGTTTTGGTAATACATCTTACAGCCTCTACAATATGGGGTGGAAAACCTTCGTATGCTAAATCCGCCAATGTAATCTCTGAATCTTCTACAACATCATGTAGAGCTCCAACGATTTTTTCGTCTAATGTTTTACCAAGATTAGAAACTCTTAAAACATGATCTATATATGGAGCATCATACTTATCTTTTTGCCCTTTATGTGCTTTTACAGCAATCTTAATGGCACGATGCAACTGTTCCTCTTTTGTCATAAATTATTTAGAAAGTAGAGGGCAAATTTAATAAATCGGCTTTTTTTTTGAAAATGAATTTTTATTTATTTTCTTTTTTTTCAGGCTTGGGCAATAATCGCGTTTGTGGTGTAGGAGTAAATTTATAAGCTGGCTTCTCATCTTTTTTCAGAATATGATATTTATTCTTTTCTTTAGGCACAGAATTCAAAATTTTATATTTACTGGCAGATGCAGAATCAACATTCTTATAAAAGTTTTTTGATGATGTTTTATTTTTTGAAAGGAGAGAGTCACTCTTCTTTGCCTGAGAAAAAACCAAACCTGTTAATAAAATAGCAGTTGTAATAAAAACCTTGTTCATAACTTTTGTTTTGATCAAAATTATAAAAAACAAGTATTAGAGATTCTACTTTAACTAAGATTAACTTTTTCTATAATTACGGATCCAGAGGTTCGGCCGGATTAATTAAGAACGCGTCTGGAGTAGGTTTATATTCCAACAACAGATCATCGATTCGTTTACCAACAATATAAGGAACAGTACCCAGTTCTTTTATGCTGCGTTTATCCATTGCTTTCTCAACGTAATCAATGTGGGTTTTACTACTGGATACTAAAGACCATTTGTCTTTTGGAAAACCATAATCTATGAGCATACGCCCGGCATTCCTTACATTGGTTGTTGTATGTCTGGCAAAAGGGTCTATAATAATTGCAGATGCAGGAATTCCAAGAACTTCTACCATATAACGTTTCATTTCCACTGCCTCTGTATATTGTGTTTTAAAAGGGTGAACACGTCCTCCGGAAACGATAATAAATGGCGCTAATCCTTTCTGATATGCCCTCAATGCCTGCCTGGATCTCAACATTCCCATCGGGCTTATTTTCTGTCCATAGACTTGCGGACCTGCCCCTAAAATAAGTAAAGATGCATAAGGGTATTTGGAAAAATCAGTTTTCTTTACTTTGTTATAAGCTTCTTTATTTTCGGTCTTGGTCAGAGGCTCTAACATAGCTGCATCCCAACGTTCATTTACTTCCAGCAGACGGATAGCAGATAACAATGTCTGGTCGAAAGCATTCTTTTCTGTATCAGCAGCTACATCAAACCGCACATTTCTTAATAGCTCAATATAGTTTTTATCTTTTACATTAAAAGAAATAGAATCTATATCCGGGTAATTAGGTTTCTTACCGGCACCATAAATATCAATAACATTATTCATCGCTTTTAGGTCCTGTAATAAAGCCTTTTGGAGATATTCTTTAGGATTCAGAGATTCAGACTTTGAATATTTCCGGGATGGATATAGTGTATGTTCTATAAAACTCTGAAAGCTTTTGTTTCTGGCAAAAAGGTCCTGAAATTTATTATTAAGAGCAGTAATTTCGGACTCTTTCCATTTTAAAGCATCAATAAGACAATCGGTAGTAGGGCAGTCTTTCCCAGTTTCAAATCTCTTATTTCTATCATTTAGCATTGTTTGTACAGCAGGATCTTTATGCAGTTCCTGAAATAGGGATGTATTATTCCGGAAGGAATAAATCAAATAATAATTTTTATAAATTTCCCATTCTTGTGGAGATTGAGGTTGTTTTTCCTGAGCAGAAAGTGTCTGCAGGGTAATAGCTATACTCAATACTGCAACAGTCCGGATTTTTGATATCATAAAAACTAGAATTTGTATCCAAAGATAGTTATTTGATCAGGATTTTATAAATCTAAATAAGGGTTTTGAAAAGATGTATTGTTAAATTAATATTGGAAATGACTCATCTCGATAGAGACATATAATATATTTTAACAGACAAAAAAACGCCTCACAAAAGTGAGGCGCTAAAAAAACTATTTGTGATTATTAAATCCTAGTAAGATCCTTTATTAACAAAGTGTGCAGCAACTTCTTCAGTTAACTTCACTACGTTTGGATGGTTTGTATACTTTGTAAATCTTCTAAGACCTGAAAGCATCATACGCTGTTCGTCGCCTTCTGCGAAAGAAATAATTCCTTCTTTAGCCGCAACATTAATCTTTTCTACAGCTTTGTATAAGTTTAGTCTTGCCATTGCAGCTTCTACGCTACCTTCAGCAAAATGTTTCTCAGCTCTTAAAATTGCTGATTCTGCCATATAAATCTGGTTCAGAATTTCAGAAGCATTTAGTAATAAGTGCTGTTGTTTCTCAATCTCAGTCATGTATTTCTGAAGTGCAGATCCTGAAACCATTAAGAATACCTTTTTAAGGTTATGGATAATTGCTTTTTCTTCAGACATATAAGCTGAATAGTCTGGCGTTTCGAACGAAGGAATTCCCATCAATTCTTTTCCTACAGCCATTGCTGGAGAAAGCAAGTCTAATTCACCTTTCATCGCACGCTTAATAAGCATTCCTACAGAAAGAAGACGGTTGATTTCGTTAGTTCCTTCATAGATTCTGGAAATTCTGGAATCTCTCCATGCTGCTTCCATTGGTGTATCTTCAGAGAAGCCCATACCACCATAAACCTGAATACCCTCATCTGCAGTATGCTGAGCAAGATCGGATACATAAGTTTTAAGGATTGAGCATTCTACAGCAAATTCTTCTACACCTTTTAATTCTGCTTGTTGGTGATCCAATCCGCCTGCTACTAATTCTTCAATTTTATCTTCGATGTCCTTAGCTGCACGGTAAGTACCAGCTTCACTTACGAAAGTACCAGTAGCCATTTCAGCAATTTTCTTTCTGATTGCGCCAAAAGTGGAGATCGAAACACCGAACTGTTTTCTTTCGTTAGCATAGTTTATGGAATGATTCATTATACGTCTTTGAGCATCCAGACAAGCCGCAGCAAGCTTAATACGTCCAACGTTCAATGCATTTAAAGCGATCTTGAACCCGTTATTTCTTTCTCCTAAAAGATTCTCCACAGGAACTTTCATATCATTGAAGAATACCTGACGAGTAGAAGAGGCGCGAATACCTAATTTGTGTTCTTCTTCACCAAACGTTAAGCTATCCGGATTTTCTAATTCAGATTTATTAATAACAAAACCTGTAATATTTTTGTCATCATCTATTTTTGCAAATAATGTGAAAGTCTCGGCAAATCCTGCGTTAGAGATCCACATTTTCTGTCCGTTGATGATGTAATGCTTACCATCTTCAGAAAGTTTAGCTTTAGTTTTTCCTGAATTAGCATCTGAACCAGCATCTGGCTCAGTAAGGCAGTAAGCACCAAAATGGTTACCAGTTGCCAGATCCGGAAGGTATTTTTGTTTTTGCGCTTCAGTTCCGTAAAGAACTACCGGCAAAGTACCAATACCAGTGTGTGCACCATAAGCTGTAGCCAATGAACCTGTAGCTCCTGAAAGATAGTCACAAGCCATTACAGTTGTTACAAAACCCATTCCGAGACCACCGTAAGCTTCAGGAACAGCAATTCCTAAAAAGCCCATTTCACCAATCTTACGCATTACTTCTTCAGTATATGCATAATCTTTTTTCTCAAAACGTTCTCTGTTCGGAACTACTTCACGATCGATAAATTCCTTAGCGGAATCACGCATCATTTTTTGATCCTCGTTTAATTCTTCGATACTGAAAATATCCTTTGCTTCAATATCTTTTATTAGGAATTCTCCTCCTTTAGTATTTGCCATGTGTTTGATTAATTTTAAGTTATAGATTTTATATTTTAAGTGAGATTCTGTTTATAAATTTTCAGATGATGTTTTAATAATCTTAGTTAAAATATTAATAATGCTTTCAATTTCTTTTAAATAAAAATCTAAGTTAAACTGAACCAGATTTGATGACTCATAAAGCCTTACCCAGTATTTTGTTTCTCAAGCCTCTTTATTTGCAATAGAAAGCTTAGAAATAAAATCTTTTTTACTTTGAGCTGCTATCGCTTCTTCTACATTAGCACCAATGGAAGTTCCGCAACGAAGAATTTGCTTTGCCAGAATAAATTCATTTTGAGATTTACAAATTTCATAAAACTTGATAATCTCTAATGCAAATTCAAATGTTTTATTCTGAATTAAGTTATCTTCTTTGAAACTCATTTCAACTAAAATTTAGAATTTAAAATCTAAAATTTTATAATAATTCAAAAACTGAGGCAGCTCCTTGTCCTGTACCTACACACATAGAAACTAAACCATATTTATTACCTCTTTTTCTCATTTCATCCAAAAGTTGTACTGTCAGTTTTGTTCCTGTACAACCTAGCGGGTGTCCCAGTGCAATAGCACCTCCGTTTACATTAAGAATATCAGGATTCAATCCTAATTCTTTCTTAATAGCTACAGACTGAGAAGCAAAAGCTTCATTAAGCTCTATCAAATCAATATCATTAAGAGAAAGTCCTGCCTGTTTCAACGCTTTAGGAATAGCATAGATAGGTCCTATTCCCATAATTCTTGGCGGTACACCTGCCGCTGCATAAGATGCTAATCTCGCAATTGGGGTAAGGTTAAATTCTTTCAGAAATTCTTCTGATACTACCAAAACAAATGCAGCACCATCTGACATCTGTGAAGAGTTACCTGCAGTCACAGATCCTCCATTAGCAAAAACAGGTTTTAATTTTGCCAAACCTTCAAGAGAAGTATCCTTTCTTGGTCCTTCATCCACAGAGAAATCAAATTTCTTAGTCTGCGTTTTTTGGTTTTCATCCAGAAAAGTATACTCTACAGGAATGGAAGCTATTTGATTTGCAAATCTGCCTTCTGCGATTGCTTTTAAAGCTTTCTGGTGAGACTCGAATGCAAACTGATCTTGCTCTTCTCTGGAAATATTGTATTCTTTTGCCACAGCTTCGGCAGTATAGCCCATTCCCCAATAGTAATCAGGATGATCTTTTGCCATATGAGATTCCGGAACCGGTTTGTATCCACCCATAGGAATATAGCTCATAGATTCAGTACCCCCTGCAATAATACAATCTGCCATACCAGTCTGGATTTTTGCAGATGCTAATGCAATAGCTTCTGATCCTGATGCACAATATCTGTTTACTGTAACACCCGGTACTTTATCGGTGTTAAGCCCCATAAGAGAAATAAGACGTGCTACGTTAAGTCCTTGCTCTGCTTCTGGCATTGCATTACCAACGATAAGGTCATCTATTCTGTCTTTATCTAGTTGTGGGAAATCACCCACTAATTTTTCAATAACTGTTGCAGCCATTACATCTGGTCTTGTAAAGCGGAGTGAACCTTTCGGAGCTTTACCAACCGCTGATCTGTATCCTGCAACTATATATGCTTGTTTCATAATTTAGAAGTTAGAATTTAGAGGTTAGAGATGAGTCTAACCATCGATTAAATTTGTTTTAAACTTATAGATCATCTTCTGAATTTCAGTTAGGTTTTGTAGAAGCGGTGAAATTTTAATTTCTTCTATAAATTTCAATTCAATTAAAAGAATCAACTGTGTTTCAAGTTCGTAGCTTGACCCTTGGGCTATTCCTAAAAATTGATAAAATTCTTTTGAATTATTTCTTCCGGCTCCTTCAGCGATATTTGAAGGGATAGATACTGCACATCTTTTTATTTGAGAGACAAGACCATATTTTTCATCAGCCGGCAAATTCTCTGTTAAGAGATAAACTTCCTTAACTAATAAAATAGATTTTTGCCAAATCTGTAGATCTTGTAACCTATGAGCTTTCATCTAACTTCTAATATCTTGCTTCTAACTTCTAATTACGAAGAGGTTTTCCGTTTTGTAACATGTACTGAATTCTTTCCAGAGTTTTTCTTTCACCACAAAGCGATAAGAAAGCTTCTCTTTCAAGATTTAGTAAGTATTGTTCAGATACATCTGTAGCTTCAGAAAGATTACCTCCGGCCATTACAAAACCTAACTTATCAGCTATTTTTTTATCGTGCTCAGAAATATATCTTCCAGCCAACATCTGGTCTGTTCCTACATAGAACATACCCAAAGCATCCTGTCCAAGTACTTTTACTTTCTCTTTGATAGGCTGTGTGTATCCTTGCTCAGCTAATTGTAAAGCAACTTGTTTGGCTTCAGCAATCTGACGGTTTTTATTTACAACAACTATATCTTTATGTTTTTGTAAAATACCCATATCATAAGCTTCGTATGCAGAAGTTGCAACTTTAGCCATGGCAATATTCATAAAGGCATCACGTAATCTGTTTGTTTTAACATCGTCCGCAATTACTTCTTTCATTGTTCTTACAGTAAGTTCTTTGGAACCACCACCTCCAGGGATTACACCAACACCAAACTCAACAAGTCCGATATAAGTTTCTGCTGCTGCCACAACTCTGTCTGCATGCATCGTCATTTCGCAACCACCACCCAAAGTCATACCATGAGGTGCCACAACAACAGGAATAGAAGAGTAACGTACTCTCATCATAGATTGTTGGAAATAGTTAATAGCCATATTCAGATCATCCCAATCCTGGTCTACAGCCATCATAAGGATCATAGCAAGGTTGGCCCCAACCGAGAAGTTAGCAGCCTGATTACCGATTACTAATCCATTGTAATCTTTTTCAGCTAAATCAATTGCTCTGTTTAATCCGTCTAATACTTCACCTCCAAGAGAGTTCATTTTAGAACGAATCTCGAAGTTGATAATACCATCTCCCAGATCCTCAATTGCAGAACCGGAATTACTCCAAAGAGTCTTGTTTTTTCTGATATTATCTAAAATAATGAATGCATCTTGTCCAGGGATATTAGCGTACTGGTTAGCTTTCTCGTTGAAGAAAGTTTTTTGTCCTTCATCATTGATTTTGTAGAAGCTTGTACCTTCAGCCATATTTTTCACCCAGTCAGATACTTCATATCCAGCTTCTTTAGCCAGTTCTATACCTTTCTGAACGCCTACTGCATCCCATATTTCGAAAGGACCATTTTCCCATCCAAATCCTGCGCGTAGAGCATCATCAATTTTATAGATTTCATCAGAAATTTCTGGAACCTTATTAGAAGCATAAGCAAATAAGGCTCCCAGCATTTGTCTGTAGAATTCACCAGCCTTATCTTTTCCGCCAATTAGTACTTTGAAACGATCGATAGGACGGTCAATAGTCTTTGTTAATTCCAGAGTAGGGAAGCTTGATTTTCCTTGTGGTTCGTATTGTAGAGTCTCAAGATTAAGACCTAAGATTTCTGACTTACCATCAGCATTTTTTACTTTTTTAAAGAAACCAGCATCAGTTTTAGATCCCAATAACTTGTTGTCTATCATGTATTGTACAAAATCAGGTAGAACAAATTGATCTTTGAAAGTATCTGATTCTGCACCACTGCCATAGATTCCGTTAGCTACGTGTACTAATGTATCCAGACCTACTACATCCGCAGTACGGAATGTTGCAGATTTTGGACGTCCAATAACTGGTCCTGTTAATTTATCAATTTCACCAACTGTTAAGCCAAGCTTTTTCACAGAATGGAATAAATTCATAATACCAAAAGTACCAATTCTGTTAGCGATAAACGCTGGGGTATCTTTTGCTAAAACTGTAGTTTTTCCCAAGAATTTAGCACCATATTCCATATAGAAATCTACAATATCAGGATCTGTTTCCGGAGTAGGAATAATCTCTAAAAGTGGTAAATATCTTACCGGGTTAAAGAAGTGCGTTCCTGCGAAGTATTTTTTAAAATCATCGCTTCTTCCTTCAATAAGGAAATGAATAGGAATACCAGAAGTATTAGAAGATACTAAAGTTCCCGGTTTTCTGTATTTCTCAATCTTTTCGTATACAGACTTCTTAATGTCAAGGCGCTCTACAACAACCTCTATAATCCAGTCAGTATTTTTTATTTTCTCTAAATCGTCATCGAAGTTTCCTGCAGTAATTCTGCTTACAAACTTTGGAGAATAGAGTAGTGCAGGACTTGCTTTAGGAAGTTTTTGTAAACTTTCGGAAGCAATTCTGTTACGAACCGCTTTGTCTTCTAATGTAAGACCTTTAGCTGTTTCCGCATCAGTAAGCTGGTTGGGTACAATATCCAGAAGCAACACTTCTACACCAATGTTGGCAAAATGTGCAGCAATACCGGATCCCATAATCCCAGAACCAAGAACGGTAACATGTTTTATTCTTCTTTTCATAAAGATTTGGAATTTTATTTCTTGTTATTTAAATCGTTTGCTATATTCAAAATATCACGCATTACTTCCTTGAAAGTTTCCAGTTTTTCAGGATTAATGGTTTCGATTACTCTTTTGTTGAAATTAACTACTACTTCTTTTGAAAGGTTTCTGGAATTAAGTCCTTTATCGGTAAGCTTTATTATAACCTCCCTTTTATCTGTAGTTGTTTTTTCTTTATAGATATAACCGTTGTCTTCAAGAAGTTTAATGATTCTTGTAAGTGATGTTGGCTCGATAGCCATCTTTGGTCCAAGGTTAGTGCTCCTTGTTCCTTCTTTAGGATCGATCTTTAAAAGTGTTAAAGCCTGAACAGCTGTTGAATCATATTCCTGAGCGCGCTCCGAATACATTTTGGAAACGGCCAGCCAGGTCTGCTTCAGAATAAGATCAATGTTATCAACTCTTCCTTTGTTATTATCCATATCAATATTAAATTCTGGTCTTCTCAAATTTAATAATTATTATGCATGCATAATATCACAGGAAAGTTAATTTTTGTTAAAATATTCGAAACCAGTACTTTAAAAACTATGAAAAGCATAATACTATGCATGCATAATATTAATTTGAAGCTTCCGAACTATCAGATTATTAAAGGTTTCTGATTAATTGAATAATTTCTTCAAAACTTTTAGCTTTTTTTTGAAATGTATCTGAAGAAACATCCCAAATACCATCCTGAAAGATAAATTTGAATTGAGAAAGGTCTTTTTTGAAGTTTTTTTGAAGCACGGAGAAGAGCATTTCTTTATGTAACTGGGATGCTTCAATATGAGGAGTTACAAATGCTTCATTAAAATGAAAAAGGGCAGGAGCTGTCAATTCCGGATGGTTGGACAGTATATCCTCGGCAATACCAGAATATAATCCTCCTTCTTTAATATACCATATCTTATCTGAAAATTCTTTTGCCAGTCTCCAATCATGAGAGGAGAACAGAATTGTTTTATGATATTCTTTTGCCAGCATACGAAGTGTGGTAAGAACAATAGTTTTGTTCTTCTCATCCAAATGCGTTGTAGGCTCATCAAGAATAATAACTGAGGTATTCTGTACTAATGCACGGCCAATAAAAGCCTTTTGCAGGTTTCCGTCTGATAGCTGCTGAAGAGGCATATCTGTATATTCCTGCAATCCAATCTTATTAATTATATCAACAACCTCTTCTTGATCTTTTTTATTAAGGGAAAAATAATAGGGGTAATGTATGTACTTTCCTAAACTTATCAGGTCTTTTACTGTAAATCCGTTTGGAATAGTTGCTTTGGAAAATACTACTGAAATTTTTTTAGCAATTTGGAGTGCAGACAATGTGTTTATTGACTTTTCTGCGAGTAGAATATCACCATTTAGCAATTTGTTTTCACCAAGGATACTTTTAATAAGAGTTGTTTTTCCCTGTCCGTTATTTCCCATCAACAGGCAAACTTCTCCCAGCTTTAACTCCGCACAGATATCTTTTACCAAAACTTTCTGGTAGCCAATATCAAGATGTTCTAATTTTAAAATAACTTCAGACTGCACGGCGGTTCATTTTAACAAGCATGGTCAGAATAACAGGAACTCCAAACAAAGATGATATAATATTAATAGGCCAATGAGCCAGTTCCGAGATAATGGAAAACAACTCTAACAAGCAGGCACCAAATAATATATTAAGAATCCATTGCTGCCATAGTTGGGCAGGATTCCATAACATTCTGCAAAAATGAGGAACTACAATTCCGATAAACAAAACAGGTCCCAAAAATGCCGTAATACTTGCTGATAACAGAGAAGAGCAAATAATAACAAGGTATTTTAGTCTTTCCAGATTTACTCCAAAAGACTTAGCATAACTCTCGCCCAATGCATTTCCCATTAATGGTTTTATCGATCTGAAACATAAAAACATTCCGATTACAACCAAAGCACTCACAATAGCAATCTGAGAAAGTGTTACCTGATTATTGGCACCAAATGACCATAAAACATAACTTTTTAAAGATTCGTTTTGTGCATATACCTGCATAAGGCTTACAATAGCACTGGCCAAGGCAGATATAAGAAAGCCAAAAATAATGAGGTAGGTTTTATCTGTAAAGGCTTTGGAATATGCCAATAATATAAGCATTAACAAAAGACTGCCAGCAAATGCAGCCATACTGATAAGGCCACTTTGCAAAAATTCGGGTAATGTAAAATCTTTAGTAAGAAAAATATAGCTAGCAACAGCCAGAGAAGCAACAGAGGTTATTCCTAAAACTTCAGGCCCTGCCAGTGGATTCTGAAAATACTCCTGCATAAGAAAGCCACTTGTAGGAATGGATATTCCTGCCAGAAATATTATAACAACTCTGTTAATACGTAACTGAGCTATTAATGAAGTGCTTTCATCAGAAGAAAAGAAATCAGTAAAATTCAAATCAGTAAAGCCTATATTCAGATTGATAAAGGCTAAGATAAAGAATAGGGCCAGAAGCCCTATACTTATATTTCTAAATTTCACTGACATTCAGTCGGTTATTTAAACTCGTTAAGTTTACTCTGCATCTCTTCTTCGGAAAGTGTACCAACTTTCTCGAATACTTTATTTCCTTTAGACATTCTGGTAAATGGTATAGCACCACCATCCCATGTATTGGTATTGCTTTTAGCAAATCCAGGGGCAGCATTCACCATATCAAACAATACTATATTACTACTTAGTCCCTGGATATTTCCAAATTCTTTAACTTTAGTATTCCAATCTTCCGGCTGGTCTACACTTACAAAAGTGAATTTAACTTTCTCACCTTTTAGTTTTTCCATTTCAGTTTTAAAATACGGAATCTCAATCATACAAGGTCCGCACCATGTTGCAAAGAAATTAGTAACATACAGTGTATCATTATCTTTAGTCTTTAAAAGCTCTGCTACTTTATCCTCTCCAAAGATCTGCAATGCTTTTCCGGAATCTTTAACTTCCCCTTCCGGATTCGGAACCATTTCAGTTCTGTCGTTATTTTTATTTCCTGTTACAGGGGAATCTGTTTTTTTACAAGCAACAATTGCTGATAGTATTGTAATCCCAAAGAATAGCTTTTTCATCTTTTTTTATATATTTTTGTGTTAATGTTAGAAAACGTTACCATAAGAAACACAGTTCAATTTCATTGGCTAAAAATAGTCAAAAAAAAGCGATTGACAAAAACAAGCTTTTCCCTGACCTTCGAAATTCCGGAACATTTAAAGGAAAAATATCAATATGAATCCGGACAATATTCTGCTATAAAACTAGGAAACAGGCAAAATGATTACTCTTATACCTCGGCGCCTTATGAAAATGAGTTAAGCTTTGGAATTAAATATAGTAGTGAAGAGAGTTTTGCATACCACCTTTATCAGGGTCTGGAACCTGGCGATCTTGTTGAAATTTCGGAACCACAGGGACGTTTTACAATCAGATCCAGACCAAATGAGAAAAGAACTATTCTTTGTTTTGCTTCAGGAATAGGAATTACACCTATTCTTAGTCACATGAAGAACATTCTTCATAATGAAATCAATACAAGATTATTCCTGTTTTATGGAAACAGAGATAAAGAAAATATTGCTTTTATAGATGAACTGTCTGATTTGCAAACACAATATGCAGACAGATTTCATTCATTTTTCTTTTTCTCCAGAGATAAAGCTAAAAATCTAATGTTCCAGGGGAGACTGGATGCAAAAAAGGTGAGTCTTATTATCAACCAGATTCTTGATCAGGATGAAGAAGATGAAGAATCTACTATATGGGATGCTACCGATGAAGTTCTTATCTGTGGTCCTGGTGAGATGATTAAATCTATTGCTAATGCCTGCTATCAACATGGTATAAGAAAACAAAATATTCATTTTGAACTTTTTGATGAGTTTAATGAAGATATATATGAAATAGAAGAGGAGCTACCTGTAGTAAAAGATATTGAGGTAAAATTCACTCTTTTTGGTAAAGAATATGAACATCATATTCCTTCTAATGAAACCAGGGTATTAAGTTCTCTGTTAGAAGCAGGATATGATATACCATATTCCTGTAAGTCTGGATTATGCGGATCGTGCAGATGTCATTTGGAAGAAGGAGAGGTCTACATGGTAGAAAATGAATATTTAACAGAAAAAGAAACACAATCTGGTTTGATTTTACCCTGCGTTGGCGTAGCTTTATCCAGGAAAATTAATTTAAACTTCGATAATATCTGAGAAGAAAGATTTACATATTAATAAAGGCGATTATCCGCAGTTCAGAAATCCTTATTTTGCTAATGTTTTTAGCCAACATATGGGTTGTTGCGCTTACTGACGGACGTACTTTTACAAAACTGAGCAAAATTCCGGCACAGAAATGTGCATTAGTACTCGGAACTTCTCCAAAAACGGTAGGAGGAAGAGCTAATCCATATTTCATAACCCGTATGGATGCTGTAACAGCTTTATACAATATCGGAAAAGTAAAACGCATTATTGTAAGTGGCGAAAAAAGTAAGAATTATGATGAACCTAAAGCGATGAGAAACTATCTTATCTTTAATGGCGGGATACCACAGTCAGCAATTATTGAAGATCCTAAGGGGTTTAATACCCAGGCCAGTATTTTCAGATGTAAATATATCTACCAGGAAAACAATGTTATCATTGTATCTCAGGGATTCCATAATTTGAGAGCCTTATTTATGGCACGAAATGAGGGAATGAACGCTTATGCTTTCGATGCTCAGGATGTAAACAGCAACGAGAGCTTTTACAGGAATCATGCCCGTGAGTTTTTAGCACGGGTAAAAGCCGTGGTTCTTTATGTATTTAATATCTCTCCGGAAATTTCGGGGGAAAAGGTGAAAATAGATTAGTTTTCAAATAACTTACTTTCCCTGTTCCTTTAGCATCTTTCTTAAAAAATTTATTTCTTCTTTTAAAGATTCAATGTGCTTTAGGTTTTCCC
Source organism: Elizabethkingia occulta (assembly GCF_002023715.1). GTDB lineage: Bacteria > Bacteroidota > Bacteroidia > Flavobacteriales > Weeksellaceae > Elizabethkingia > Elizabethkingia occulta. The sequence continues at coordinate 121,001 of NZ_MAHX01000005.1, read as the reverse complement.
CAAAGCTGTTACTATCCTCGTTCACATTCGTAATATTATTGCTTTTTTCACCAAACAATAAGGCAACAGAAACACCTAAAACTTAAGCAATCTTTTGAATTTTTGGAACAGTAAGTCTACTGTCCTGCTTTTCTAATCTCCCATAGTTGCTTTGAGAAATATCGAGCTCATAGGCCATATACTCTTGCTTAATACCTTTTTCTTCACGGATTCTTTTTATTCTGGATCCAACAATATTCATATTCTAGATATTTTTATTTATATTTTTAATTATTTTATTCAAATTAAAGTAATTTATACTAATATATGCATTTAATTTTAAACTACTTACAAAGCTCGAATTACAAAGAGCATTTACTAAGTAGCGAAATCCGAAAAGCTTATAGAGTAGGAGAACCTAAAATAATTTTAAAATGAAAACTTTAAAAAAGCTCTCAAGAGCAGATTTGAAAAACGTATTAGGCGGAAGGAGAGAAGAAAAGGCAATGTGCTCTACAGGATCTAATGATGACTGTAAAGCAATGGGACTTGAATGTGGCCTATACATAACAAAAGAATGGTATGCTATGAGATGTATAAAGCCAAGTTAACTACTATAAAATACTATCTAAAAAGATCAGTTTTCGTTTTAGATGGCATTTTTTAATTATACTTCCTATGAATATTCCTATAAAAAAGTTAATGATTCAGGTATTATTATTACGAATATTAATTACATATGGACAAGGTCATTCCATTGAGTATATAATGACTTATAAACCTTCATTAGAAAATAATAAAAAAATTTCTCAGTTATATTTTTTGGATATTCTGAATAATGAATCATTATTTCGGTCTGAAAAATCAAGAGATTCTGATTCAATACAAAATAAAACAGGTTACAGCGGCAGCGGATCAACAATTTTTAATGATTATTTCTATATAAAGAAAAACATGAATAATAATTCAGTTTATAAGTTTATATCTGTGCCTTTAAGTACCGATAAATTTAATATTAAAATGACTGATCCACTGAACTGGAAGCTTTCTTCTGATACAAAAGTAATTGAAAAGTTCAGATGTCAGAAAGCTGAAGTTGAATATGGTGGGAGGGACTGGATTGCATGGTTCACTGAAGAAATTAGCACACCTGAAGGACCATATATATTCAATAACCTACCCGGATTAATAATTCAGATTTCTGACAAAAATAAAGAATATGTATTTCAACTGGTCAAAATCAAAAAATACTATCACAAAGAATTATATACAACCAAAATGGGTAAAGAAATAACCCAGAATGAATATGAAAAAATACAAATCGATTATTACAATGACCCTTTTGCTTTTGTTAAATCTCAAAATTTAAAAACTGTAACTGACGACGGAATGGGAGGAACTAAAAAATTAGATTTTAGAGAAATGACCCAAGCCATTAGAGAAAGAATAAGAGAAAATAATAATCCTATAGAAATCAACCACAACATAGAATATAAACCCTAAAATAAATCAGTCAGCATTGTTATTTTCCAAATCTATATCAATAATGAAAAACATATTCTTTATTATATTAAACTGTATTTATTTTATTTCAAATGGGCAAATTAGGCGCTTCATATATGAATATACAACAGTTCCCGATTCTACAAATAGCATAAACAAAAAGACAAACATAATGTATCTTGATATTAGCCAAAAAGGCTCCGGTTTTTTTGATGGGCAGAAATATATATCAGATTCCACACTAACAAGCATGGCTAAAAAAAATCAGTTTATGATGCCTCCAAGAGATTCTAAATTTATTGACTACAGAATAACAAAAGAATATCCTTCTTATAAATTAACCTTCCTTGTTAGCACTTATAATAAGAAGCTTTCTGTAATTGATATTAGAAAGCAGCTATGGCATATAGAAAAAAACACGGATAAATATAAAGGTTTCTCTATACAGAAGGCTACAACTAATTTTGCCGGTCGAAAATGGGTTGCATGGTTTACAAGTGACATTCCAATTCCCGACGGTCCTTATAAGTTTTACGGTTTGCCTGGTTTAATATTAAAACTTGAAGACAATACTGGTAGCCATAAATTTAATTTAATAGGGATAAAAAATAATATTCCTGATTATAACTATCCGATACTAAACACAAGGAGCCCCAAAATTGATATATCATTTGAAAAGTATATTGAGATTTACAAAGAGTATCGAAGAGATCCTGCTAAGGACTACAGAATAGAGGTAATGAAAGGAAATATATTCGACAGTCTGGACGACAACGGAAATATTGAAACTCCACAGCAAAAATTAAAAGAGCTTGACGCTTTGCTGAAAAACAAGATAAAAAAGGATAATAATATTCTCGAATTAGATTTACTAAAATGATTTCGCACATAATTACTTTCATCGTAATTGACATTTTTTCTATCTTTGCCAAAATCAAAAGTAAATGCTCGTAATAGGTATCGCAGGTGGTACAGGCTCAGGAAAAACAACTGTAGTCAACAAAATCCTTCAGCAACTTAATATTGAAGGTGTAAATGTCCTTTCCCAGGACAATTATTATTTAGATAATCAACATCTTAATTTAGCGGAAAGAGAAAAACTTAACTATGATCATCCAAAGTCTATAGATTTTGACTTACTTTTAGATCATGTAAAGAAGTTAAAAAATCATGAGGAGATCGATCAGCCGGTTTATTCTTTTGTAACCCATTCCAGAACAGGAGATCATATTCTTATAGAGCCTAAAAACGTTCTTATTGTAGAAGGTATTTTGGTTCTTACGAATAAGGAATTATTGAAAGAGTTCGACCTTAAGGTATTTGTTCATGCAGATTCAGATGAGAGATTAATCAGAAGAATTAAGCGTGACACCCAGGAGAGAGGCCGTGATCTGGAAGAGGTTCTGCATCGTTATCAGACAACTCTGAAACCTATGCACAATGAGTTTATAGAGCCGTCTAAAAATGAAGCCGACCTTATCGTACCTAATATGCGACACAATACTGTTGCAATTGATTTTTTAACAACTGTTATCAATAACTCGTTAAAGAAACAAAGTGTATAAAAATGGATAATCTTATTAAAGATATCAAAAAGCCATCTTCAGGATTCAGATTTCTCCGGAAATATGTTCTGAACAAATATGTAATTACTATAACCGTATTTCTGGTATGGATGACATTTTTCGACAGTACATCTTTTTTAGTTATTAATGAACTAAATGGAGAGATCAAGAAATATGAAGAACAATTAGACTATTATAAAAAGGAATATCAGAAAAATGATAATTTTTATAAGAAGCTAATGTTCAACAAATCTGAACGTGAAAAATTTGCCCGCGAGAACTACTTCATGAAGAAAAAGAATGAAGAAATCTTTATTTTGGTAGTTGACAGCGCTAACAGTGTAAAAAAATAAAATATGTCTTTTGCAAAAACGAATCTTCAGGATTGGGAAAAACTGGTTGCTAAACAGTTGAAAACAGAAGATATCTATAAAGTACTGGAAAAAGAAAATATTGAAGGCTTGGAAATCAAGCCTTTTTATACTTTAGAGAATATCGTACCAGTAAAACTTCCCCGTCTGGAAGAAAACATGCATTTGGTTGCACCTTACAATGATTATTTATTGGAAGATGCTTATGCATTTCTCATCAAAGAAGAACCCTTACAATTACAGGACAAGGCATTCTTTTATGAAGATTCTGCTTTAAATACAGCTGCTGCAAAAGATAAAAACAATAATTATTTCTGTCTCCAGGATATCTTCAAAGGGATAGAACAAGGAGAGACTTTTAGCCCGCAAACAGGGAAAGAACTCTTAAATACTGAGGCAAAAAGAAAAATAGGAGTCGACATTTCAATTTATCAGAATGCAGGAGCCTCTATAGTTCAACAACTTGCTATTGCACTTCTTAAGACTAAAGAACTTGCAGAATTGTACGGAGAAGATGTATTCGAGCAGACTGTATTCAGAGTAGCAGTTGGCAGTCAGTACTTTCTGGAAATTGCAAAGATTCGTGCCCTGAAAATTTTAATCAATCAGCTGTCTAAAGAATATAACAAAGAAGCTATTCCTTATATTTTTACAGAAACATCTTTACGAAATAAAAGTCTTAATGATCCCGAGAATAATCTTATCCGAAGTACATTAGAATTAGCTTCGGCAATGATTGGTGGAGCAGATGCAGTTTATGCAAACGATTACAAACTTTCAGAAACAAATTCAGTCTCCGAGGAAATATCTTTCAAACAACAGATTGTACTGGCTTATGAAAGTATTATCAATGTTTTTGAAGATGCAACTTCCGGCAGTTTCTTTGTAGAAGATGCAACAAAAGATATAGCTGAAAGAGCATGGGAGCTTTTCCTTGAACTTGAAAAATCTGGAGGCTATATTAGTAATCTGAAATCCGGAAATATTCAGAAGCAGGTATACAATCAAGCGATCAAAGAGCAAAATTGGCTGGATGAGGGTAAGATAAAACTTTTAGGCGTTAATCTTTATCCGGCATTAGACGCTAAAATAGCACCGGAAAAGCTCTATAATGAATCTGTGATAAAGCCAGTCCGGTTAGCCGAACGTTATGGAGTTTAACCATATTCTTCGTCCTGAAGTACAACAATTCATAAAAGACAACAGCCAACAGGATATTACAAAATTATTACTGTCCGGTTCGCCTTTCAGTGATGTTAGTATTCAGGAAATTGCCCAGCAGATAAAAGGCAGACAAGCCGCGGAAAAGAAATTTCCATTCTTATTACAGGATGGGATCATTTTTCCACCTCAATTGAATTTGGAGCAAGCCTCCTCCGAAACAACTGCAGCCTTCAAGGCAAATTTATTTTCTGGTGAAAGCTTATTAGACCTTACCAGTGGCTATGGTATAGATGCCTACTATCTTTCAGCAAATTTCAGTAAAACAACTCTTGTAGAACAGAATAAAAAATTACTTGAAATAGTATCACATAACTGGTTGATTTTAAATAAAATTAACACTGATTATATAAACTCAGATTTAGGTGATTTTTTAGAGAAAAATGATCAAAAATTTTCTCTGATTTATTTGGATCCAGCCAGAAGAGACACACACAATCGAAAGAAATTCTTACTGGAAGATCTGTCTCCCGATATTACTGAAATCCAAAATAAATTATTTGAGTTCACAGATAAAGTAGTGGTAAAACTATCACCACTTATGGATATTTCTATGCTCGTATCTCAGGTACCGGGTATTTCAGAAATCTATATTATTGCTGTAAAGAATGAAGTTAAAGAACTTCTAATTGTTATCGAGAAAGACTTTAACCAGAGTCCTGCAGTAAAAATTCATAATCTGGAAAGCAGTGAACCATCATTGGAAGTTACTTTCAGCACTATCCAGCAATCAAAACCTATTTTTGGTGAAGCATCCGAATATTTATACATTCCAAATAATGCTGTATTAAAATCCGGAGCATTTAATTTTATCTCTGAGTACTATAATCTGGATAAACTTCATCCTAATACTCATCTTTACACTTCACCTGATTTTATTGAAGATTTTCCGGGGCGAGTACTAAAAGTAGTACCTGTAGAAGCAAAGAAAATAGGAAAAGGAGAACGTTTTAATATCATTTCTAAAAACTATCCATTAACTCCGGATGAAATTAAGAAGAAATACAAAATTAAAGATGGTGGAAATCAGTATTTGATCTTCACACAAAGCCAAAAAGGAAAAATTATTTTAAAATCAATTTAAATTGCTTCATTATTTGGCTTAGAAATGTAGAATTGTTAATTTTGACACCGGTTAATAAAAGAGCATAAAATCAGCTATGCTGATTCTATAACGATAAAGAATAATAAAAAATAGATATATGAAAAAATATATTTTATCTGCAGTAGCAATTGTTGCCATAGCATCTTGTAGCGCTCCACAAGGAGGAAACAAAAACACGATAAAGAGAACTGAGGATGTTGCTCGTTATTCAGATAATATGGAGCCTTCTGAAACAGAACCAAACTTTGCACCTTCACAAGCTGAAAAGCCAGCAATGACTGACAGTACTAAAGTTGCTAAAACTGCAGAAGTGAAAGCAGTGAAAGACTCTGCTACAGCTAAGCCGGCAGCAGAAGCTAAAAAATAATCAGATAACATTTATCATACTAAAATGTCTTGCGCTTCGCAGGACATTTTTTATATTTACCTAAATTAAAAATTATTATGTCAGAAACCCAAAATTACATTCAGGAGAATAAACAACGCTTTCTGGATGAACTTTGTGATCTATTAAAGATAGCTTCTATCAGCGCTGATCCTGCATACAGTAAAGATGTTCTTAACTGCGCAGATGCTGTAGCCAAACATTTAAAAGAAGCAGGTGCAGATCAGGTTGAAGTTTGTGAAACCAAAGGTTACCCAATCGTTTATGGTGAAAAGATCATTGATCCTAAACTTCCGACTGTATTAGTATATGGTCATTACGATGTACAACCACCAGATCCGTTAGAGTTATGGGAGAGTGGCCCATTCGAACCAGTAATAAAAACTACACCTTTACACCCTGAAGGGGCTGTATTTGCAAGAGGTTCTGCGGACGACAAAGGTCAGTTCTTCATGCATGTAAAAGCTTTTGAAGCAATGATGAAAACTAATTCTTTGCCATGTAATGTAAAATTCATTATCGAAGGAGAAGAAGAAGTAGGATCTGAAAGCCTTGGAGACTGGATTTCTGAGAATAAAGAGAAGCTGAAAAATGATGTAATATTAATTTCTGATACTCACATCTATTCAAACGAACAGCCAACTGTAACTACAGGACTAAGAGGTCTTAGTTATGTAGAGGTTGAAGTTGAAGGACCTAACAGAGATTTGCATTCCGGGCTTTATGGTGGTGCAGTACCAAATCCTATCCATGTTCTTTCAAGAATGATTGCTCAACTGATCGACGAAGACGGAAGAATTACAATAGATGGATTCTACGATAATGTAGAAGAAGTTTCTTTGGAAGAAAGAGCAGAAATGAATAAACTGAAAGATGATCCGGAAGGTTTTAAAAAATCTATCGGTTTAAATGGAGTAGAAGGTGAGAAAGGTTATACAACTCTGGAAAGAACATCTATAAGACCAACGTTGGATGCAAACGGCATCTGGGGAGGTTATACTGGTGAAGGTGCTAAAACGGTAATTCCTTCAAAAGCTTTTGCTAAAATTTCTATGCGTTTGGTTCCATATCAGACACCTGAAGAGATTACTGAGAAGTTTACCAAATATTTCCATAAAATTGCTCCTGAAAACGTAAAAGTAAAAGTTACTCCACACCATGGAGGTATGCCATACGTTTTACCAAGTGATTCAGAAGAATTCCTGGCGGCAAAAAAAGCAATGGAAAAAGCTTTCGGAAAAGAAGTATTACCTTACAGAAGCGGTGGTAGTATTCCTATCACAGCGTTATTCGAAAAGGTATTGGGAAGTAAATCTGTATTAATGGGCTTTGGACTGGATTCAGATGCAATCCACTCTCCAAATGAGCACTACGGACTATTTAACTTCTACAAAGGCATTGAGTCTATTCCATATTTCTTTGAATACTATACGGATTTAAAAAAATAATAAAATTTATGCTAAACAATAAAGTAGCATACATCACTGGCGGTACCAAAGGCATAGGCTTGGGTATCGCCAGTGTTTTGTTAAATGCAGGAATGAGAGTGGCCATTAGTGGCCGAAATCTGGATGATGCAAAAGCTGCGGCAGCGCAACTTTCCAGCGATCCTTCAAAAGTTTTAGCGATACAATCCAATGTACGCAACTTTGAAGATGAAGACAAAGCACTTCAGGAAATTAAAAATCACTTCGGACAAGTTGATCTTGTAGTGGCAAATGCCGGACTGGGTCATTTTGCCCCCGTAGATGAACTTTCTGTTGAAGCATGGCAGGATATGATAGATACAAATCTTACAGGTGTTTTTTACACCCTGAAAGCATCTGTAGAAGCATTGAAAAAATCTGAAGGTTATTTTATTTCCATTGCCAGCCTGGCAGGAACTAATTTCTTTGCTAACGGATCAGGATATAATGCTTCCAAGTTCGGCGTTGTAGGTTTTACACAAGCAGCAATGCTGGATCTTAGAAAGTATAATGTAAAAGTTTCCACTATTATGCCGGGATCTGTAAAATCACACTTTAATAACCATGATCCTGGAGATAATGATGAATGGAAAATTCAGCCGGAAGATATTGGGGAACTGATTGTTGATATGATGAAAATGAACCCAAGAACATTACCATCTAAAATCGAAATCAGACCTACACTTCCAAAGTAATTGGAAAACCTGATTCAGGATTACAAAAACTACACATTAAAAGCTGCAAAACGCAATATTGATCATTAATTAAAAGCAAGTCATTGTAATCTGCGAACTATATGGTAATTAATATGCTATGTATATATTTTGATAAATTTAGTATGCATGCATAACATTTTTTTATTAACTTAGCCAAAATTCAATACACAATTTCTAATTATGAAAATATTAGTATGTATCAGCAGTGTACCAGATACAACTGCAAAAATAAACTTCACAGCAGATAAATCTGCATTCGATAAAAATGGAATTCAGTGGGTAATTAATCCACTTGATGAATTTGCTTTAACAAAAGCTATAAAATTACAAGAATCTCAGGGCGCTACAGTTACTGTGATCAATGTAGGAGACGCAGGAACAGAGCCTGTTATAAGAAAAGCATTAGCTATCGGAGCTAATGATGCAGTAAGAGTAAATATCGAAGCTAAAGATAGCTATTCTACAGCAAAAGAAATTGCTAAGATTGCTCAGGAAGGTGGTTACGATTTAGTTATCGCTGGTAAAGAGTCTATCGACTATAATGGTGGAGCTGTACCAGGAATGGTTGCACAAATTCTTAACCAGCCATTTGTTAACGCTTGCGTAGGTCTTGAAGTTAATGGTGGCGAAGCTACTGCTGTAAGAGAAATTGAAGGTGGTAAAGAAACAATCTCTGTAAAACTTCCTGCGGTTATTGCCGGACAAAAAGGAATGGTAGAAGAGAAAGACCTTATTATCCCGAATATGAGAGGTATTATGTCTGCAAGAACAAAGCCTTTGCAAGTTGTTGAACCTACATCTACAGAAGTTAAGGTTGAAGCTGTTTCATTTGACAGTGTTCCGCCAAGAGCTGCTGTAAAATTAGTTTCTCCGGACAACTTAGATGAATTGGTAAGATTACTTCATGAAGAAGCAAAAGTTATCTAATTATCTATTTTTCATCTAAAATTCAAAATTTATAATTTTAAAAATTTAAGAAAATGGCAATATTCGTATATGCAGAAAATATAAATGGCGTTTACAAAAAGGCAGCTTTCGAAGCAGTTTCTTACGCTAAAGCGGTTGCAGATAAGGCTGGCGACAGCGTAACTGTTATTGCAATTAACCCTACAGATTCTTCTGATGTTCTTTACAAGTATGGAGCAGATAAAGTAATCAATGTAAAAGATGAAGGTCTTAAAAACTTCAGCGCTAAAGCTTATGCACAAGCTGTTGGTGAAGTTTTGGATGGTAACGTTATTGTTTTCCCTCACACTACAGATGCTTCTTCAGTTGCACCAATGCTGGCTATTTCTAAAGGAGCTTCATTAATTACAAATGTAATTGCAGCACCAGAATCTATTTCTCCTTTCCAGGTAAAAAGAAAAGCTTTCTCTGGTAAAGGTTACATGCATGCAAAAGCAGATGCTTCAAATGTTGTAATTACTGTTTCTCAGAATGCATTCGGTATAAAAGAAAATCCTGCTTCAGGTTCTGAAGAAGTTAAAAACCTTTCAGTAGCTAATGAAGATACTAAGGTAATTAACCACGAACAATCTTCAGGTAAACTAGACCTAAAAGAAGCTGAAATCGTTGTTTCAGCAGGTCGTGGTATGAAAGGACCAGAAAACTGGGGAATGATTGAAGATCTTGCTAATGTTTTAGGAGCTGCTACTGCAAGCTCTAAGCCTGTAGCAGATATTGGCTGGAGACCTCACGCTGAGCACGTTGGACAAACAGGTAAGGCAATTTCTCCAAACCTCTACATCGCTGTAGGTATCTCAGGTGCAATCCAGCACTTAGCAGGTGTTAATGGTTCTAAAACAATTGTAGTTATTAACAACGATCCTGAAGCACCTTTCTTCAAAGCTGCTGATTACGGGGTAGTTGGAGACGCTTTTCAGATTATTCCTGCTTTAACTGAAAAGTTAAAAGCTTTCAAAGGATAATAATTTTGAGGTAAAAATTTCAAAATCATATAAAACATCGTGGCTTATTGCTACGATGTTTTTATATTTGTAGCTATGGATTATAAGAAACTAATCATAAGAGGCATTTCATACAGCCAAACCCAAATGGGAGCTTATGCACTGATCCTGGAACAGGAAGAAACAGGGATAAAACTGCCTGTTGTTATAGGTAATTATGAAGCACAATCTATTTCTCTGGGGCTAGAAAAAGACATTCAGCCACCGAGACCCTTAACCCATGATCTCTTTTCAAAATTTATCACCACTGTAGGTTATGCATTGGAGAGTATTATCATTTATCAGATTATAGACGGAGTATTTTTCTCCAATTTAATTCTTAAAAACGATCAGAACGAAAAACTGATTCTGGATGCACGTACATCCGATGCTGTTGCTATGGCAGTTCGTTTTGATGCACCTATTTATACCACAGACGAAGTTCTTACAGAAGCAGGTATTATGTTGGAATTGTCCGATAACGATGATAAAACAGAATACAAAGCTGAAGACGAAGAGGAGGCTCCTGAAATAAAAGGTTATGAAGTTTACACACTTGAAGAAATCCAGGAAATGCTTGACAAAGCAGTTCAGGAAGAGGATTTCGATACAGCTCTTGAACTTCAGCAAGAAATAAAGAAACGAAAAAAGAATATTGATTAATATTGATATTCTGCCCTATTAATAAACTTATGAATATAAAATTACGATTAACCCTACTCAATTTTTTCCAATTTTTTGTTTGGGGTGCCTGGTTAATTACCATTGCCAATTATTGGTTCGGTACAAAACAGTGGGACGGAACCAAGTTTGGCGCTGTCTTCAGTACTATGGGATTTGCCTCTATTTTTATGCCGACACTCTCCGGTATCATTGCTGACAGATGGATCAATGCAGAACGTCTTTACGGAATATTACAAATACTGTATGCAGCAGTATTATTCTTTCTTCCGCAGGTAACAGATCCGGGAACTTTCTTTTGGGTAATGCTTATAGCTATGTGCTTTTATATGCCTACGATTGCCCTGAACAACTCTATATCTTATACCGTTTTAAAAAACGAAGGAAAGGATGTTGTTAAAGATTTCCCACCAATCCGTGTATGGGGTACAATTGGTTTTATTGCAGCAATGTGGATTACCAATCTTACAGGAAGCAAATCCAATGAGTACCAATTCTATATAGCTGGTGCATCGGCTCTGCTTTTAGGACTTTATGCATTTTCCCTGCCTAAATGTCCTCCTAAAAAGCTTCTGGACAAAAATGCTAATATATTCCAGACACTAGGATTAGATGCTTTTAAGCTATTTGCAAATTACAAAATGGCTTTATTCTTCTTTTTCTCTATGTTTCTTGGTGGTGCGTTACAGCTAACCAATGCTTATGGAGATGTTTTCCTAGATGAATTCAGACACTATCCAAAATTTGCAGAATCTTTTGTAGTGAAATATTCTACCATTATCATGTCTATTTCTCAGGTTTCGGAAACGCTTTTTATTCTTGCAATTCCTTTCTTCCTGAAAAAATATGGTATTAAAAAGGTAATGCTAATTTCTATGCTTGCATGGGTATTGCGTTTCGGCTTATTTGGATTAGGAGATCCATCTACAGGACTATGGATGATTATCTTATCATGTATCGTGTACGGAATGGCATTTGACTTCTTCAATATTTCAGGATCTTTATTCGTAGAAACCAATACAGATGCTAAAATGCGTTCGTCTGCACAAGGTCTGTTTATGATGATGACTAATGGTTTTGGTGCCGTATTTGGAAGCTTAACCTCAGGATGGCTAATTGACAAATACTTTACTCAGAGTTACAATAAGGTTTCTGATCTGGCTCAACATCTGGATACAACCGCAGATAATTCTCATTTTTTAAGTTTCTTATCTAAACAAAAAATAGATGTATTAGCTGATGGTATATTGTCTCAGCCTGTTATGCTGCGTGACTGGCATGATATCTGGTTGACTTTTGCTGCTTATTCTCTTGTAATTGCTGTATTATTTGCTATTTTCTTCAAGCATAAGCATGATCCACAGGAAATAAAAGATGCAGGGCATTAATTTATAACAAACATTAAAAATAACACAAAGCCTTTCTGAGATCCAGAAAGGCTTTTGCTTTAATAATAAGCCAATAGCTCAAATCATACACCAAAAACAATCGATAAAAAGAAATATTTTAAACAAATAACATAAATTAAATTATTTTTTTTATAAACTATAAATTTATTTTATATATTTGAATTACAAACATTTATACTTCATTTAGCAAATGAAGATATTTTATCTTTGATAGCGTAAGGTTCCTATAACCTTATATGCAAAGCACTACAACATAACAAATAATGATTTTGCAATAACATTAATGTATTACAACAGTTAATTTATTTTTTAACCAAAATCAAAATTGTTATGAAAAAACAACAATCAATTCCACTTGTGATGCTAGCCATCATGATGATTTTTGCTGCATGTCAGCGTAATCTTCATAAAAATTGACTATTAGGTTAAACAGATTTTTTACAAACTTAATTTAACACAGATTAAAGCTTTAAAAACAACATTTAAAAGTATGATCATTATTTAATAAAATCATTAATAATATTTATCATGAAGAGAGCACTACTTTTATTTCTTACAAGCATATTAATACTTTCCTGTAAGGACATTATGGATGACAACTCTATAAATCAGCAAAAACCAATAGCAAATGCTGAATTGGTTACACTTAAATCGGATATTACAGTTGAAAGAATAAGGGATCTTAATTTATTTGGTGGTGATATGATCCTATCTCCTTGCAATAAAAATCACTAGAAGAAAATGATAACTTATCATACTATGATGGTATACTTGGGATAATGCTGGTGCCAATACCAACGTTGAATGGAAATAATAAATTGCCACCTAGGAATTCGATATTATATAGATATCTACAAAACTATTTAATTATCCTATCGATTTAAGTTATATAAGAGCATATTAATGAAAGTTATATCTAAAGTGAAAGAATGGCCATTATTTAATATTTAATCAAAATTGCTATGAAAAAACAACAGTCAATTTCATTTATGGTGATTGTCACAATATTCTTGATTTCAAAGACAAAATAGTCCTCAAAAATAATGCAATGAATGATAAAAATTTCAGATTGGGAGAGGTGGTCTTCTTGATAGATAGAGTTGGAGGGTTTCAATCCAGAGGCACAAGACCATATTTGGTGGATAAAGGTATGCTTTCAATAAGCTGGACTTGGGCATCGCCCCAGTTATCCGGAGATTGGCTGGCTTTTGAGGTGAGCAAAGACAAGCTTATACTTCAAAAAGGCTATGGAAATAACAATTTCAATTACATTATGACACTTACAAGAACTGATTAAAAAAATACTATAATATTTTTAATTTCTATACTTAGACTATAAAAACCAAAATGAGGCTATTTAAATAAAATAATAGTCTCATTTATTATTTTATTAGATAAATATTTTTGGAAATCATTTTTTGTAACTATATTTATTTCACCACAAACAAGTAATGCATATAAAGACATGTTCTATTTGAATTAATAGAATTATTTATAAACATAACTTAAACTATACTAATGAAAAAAGTTACATTACTATTTGTGTGTTGTCTTTCACTGCTTTCTCATGCACAAAAAAGATACATTGTCGTCATTCATGGCGGAGCCGGTACTATTCTGAAAAAAGATATGCCACCTGAACTAGAACAACAATACAAAGAAAAAATAAAAGAAGCTTTATATAAAGCTTATGAAAAACTGCAACAAGGAAGAACTGCTGTAGAAGCTGTAGAATCTGCAATTGTAATTTTGGAAGATAGTCCGCTTTTTAATGCAGGCAAAGGTGCTGTTTTTACTAATGATGGTAGGAACGAACTCGATGCTTCCATCATGTATGGCAAAGATAAAACAGCCGGTGCTGTAGCTGGAGTTACTACTATTAAAAATCCTATAAAAGCAGCCATAGCTGTTATGCAGAAATCTGAGCATGTTATGTTAATGGGAAAAGGAGCTGAACAATTTGCAAAAACTCAGAAATTAGAAATTGTAAATCCAAAATACTTTTGGACAAAACACAGATGGGATGCTCTTCAGAAAGTCAAAAAGGCAGAGTTAAAAGTAAATCAGCCCAATGCTTCTAATCAACAATATCCTGTCCATTACCAGATTGACAAGAAGTTTGGAACAGTAGGCTGTGTTGCATTAGATAAGGATGGTAATCTGGCAGCCGGAACCTCAACAGGAGGAATGACCAATAAAAGATATGGAAGAGTAGGAGATTCACCCATTATTGGAGCCGGAACCTACGCTGACAAGAATATAGGTGTATCAGGAACAGGATGGGGTGAATTTTACATCCGAACAGCAGCAGCCAGAACTGTAGCCGCCAAGTATGAATATCAGAATAAAGATGTAAAGACTGCTATACAGGAAGTAATGTCTGAAATTGAAAATATGGGTGGAGACGGTGGCCTAATTGCTTTGGACATGAATGGAAATATGGCAATGATCTTTAATACCGAAGGCATGTATAGAGGTGCCATAACCAATAAAGGTGAAATCGAAGTAGAAATTTATAAATAAGTACATGATGAAAAATACATTTATTTTAATCTTAATTCTCATTTATGGATTAGTACCAGCCCAGACATCAAAAGGTAAACTGTTTATAATTGGAGGCGGAGACAGCCCTGATTTTCTCATTGACAGAATGGTAAAAGAAGCCGGATTAAAAAAAGGAGAGTATGTAGCCATTTTTCCACAAGCTAGTGCTATTCCGGATTCTTCATTTATTTATACTTCTGAAGATTTTGAAAAAAGAATCCTGAAACCTCTTAACTATTATTTTACTAAAGGCGAAAAACTTTCAAAACCCAGACTAGATTCTCTCAAGAAAGCTAAACTAATTTTCATTAGTGGTGGCGATCAGACTAAATTTATGGAACTAATCAATTCTTACCCGGAAGTAAAGAACATAATAAAAGAATCTTATTTCAATGGGAATATGATTGCAGGAACCAGTGCCGGAGCTGCTGTAATGAGTGAGATTATGATTACCGGAAATCAACTCAGGCATAAAGAATACAATAGTACTTTCGATAATATAGAAACTAATAATGTCGAAACCCAAAAAGGACTTGGCTTTATTAATTCTGCTGTTATAGACCAGCATTTCATTATAAGAAGCAGATACAACAGATTGCTATCTCTTGTTATAGACAATCCCAAATTAAAAGGAATTGGTATAGATGAATCTACGGCCATACTTGTAAAAAATGGAGAAGCAGAAGTTGTAGGAAAAGCTCAGGTAATTGTTTTTAAAAACCCTAAACAATCCAAATCCAGCCTGAAAGATAAACTGGGTGCAAAAGCTATTGTATTGGACATTTATCTGAACGGAGAAAGATTTAAATTATAATATCTGCTCTATACTAATTTAATAACCTCTTCTGCTATTGCTAAGGGGATATTATTTACATGAAAAACAGTTTTGATACTTATTTCGCAGCCATTATCTGGCTGTATATATACTAATCAACACAATAAAAACCACTTGATATGAAAGTAAATTACAAAGTATTTACTGCATCATTATTTTTTATAGGAACGTGTGTCTATGGTCAGAAAAAAGATACCCTACTTAAAGAAAAGAAAATTGATGAAGTAATAGTTGTCGGCTATGGAAAGTCAACCAAATCCAGAATGACAGATAATGTTGCTAAGATAAGCACAGAATCTATTAAAGAAATTCCTAATGCCAACTTCCAAAATGCACTTGTAGGAAAAGCTGCTGGCGTACAAATTAGCCAGATCAATGGCAAGTTGGAAGCCGGATTCAATGTCAACATCCGCGGATCTGCAAGTATAGGTGCAGGTACTGGTCCGCTATATGTAATAGACGGAATCCCAATGATTAACCGTGATGAATCTACAAACGCTGCTCCTGTTAATCCATTGGTGACACTAAGTGCCTCGGAAATTGAATCTGTAGAAATACTGAAAGATGCCTCTTCTGCTGCTATATACGGTGCCCGGGGGAGCAATGGAGTAGTGCTGATTACTACTAAAACCGGAAAGAAAGGAAAACCAAAGCTCAATTTTAATGTTTCTCAGGGATTTAGCAGTCCTACCAATAAAGTGAGATTCTTAAATGCAAAAGAGTATGTAGAATTATTGCTGGAAGCTGGAAGAAATGTAAATGATGAAGATTTTGTAATCCGCAGATTCAACAGATATTCTAATAATACGGACTGGAGAAACAGAGCTATAGATACCAATTGGCAGAAATATATTTTCCGGCAAGGCTCTGTACGGGATGCTGATTTCTCTGTTTCGGGTGGAGATGATAATTATAACTATATGTTCACCGCATCCAACAATGACAGCAAAGGTATTATCCGAGGAAATGATTTGGGAAGGAATACTGCAAGGCTTAATGTAAGTGCTAAGGTTACTGATAAATTAAAATTAGCCATGAATTTAGGCTTTTCCAGGACAGATATAGAAAGAGTTGCAAATGACAATGAATTTACCACCCCTATGCAGGCTGTAGCACAAGCTCCTATATCACCTGCTTTTATTGATGGAGAGCCCTTTGCCGGAACAACCTATGCAAACTTTCTACTGGAAGATAAATATGCCAGTTATAATACTTTAGTAAAAAGGATAACAGGTAAATTATCCG
Organism: Elizabethkingia occulta; assembly: GCF_002023715.1. GTDB lineage: Bacteria > Bacteroidota > Bacteroidia > Flavobacteriales > Weeksellaceae > Elizabethkingia > Elizabethkingia occulta. The sequence goes on along the minus strand of NZ_MAHX01000005.1, from coordinate 104,030 downwards.
CAGAATATAAAATACTGAAAAACTTAGCTTTTAACTCAGATTTAGGCTACGACTATTATAATCAGAAGGAGAAGAACTACAGAGGAAGAAAAGCACCACAGATGTCTACAGATGGTTATGCTTATAATTCCCGAGTAGATACCGAAAACTTAGTTTTCACCAATTACTTTTCCTATAATCTAAAGTTTGATTCCAACAATATTAGTGTAGTAGCAGGTACAGAATACAATAAAAACAGAAGAGAATTCGGAAGTGTAACAGGTATAAGATTCCCTTCGGATGATTTTCAGAATATAAATAGTGCAGGGGAGATTACCGAAGGAAAAGGCGAAGCTAGTGAATATACATTTTTTTCTTATTTTGCCAGAGTAAATTATGACTACAAAGGCAAATATTTATTAAAAGGCTCTATACGCAGAGATGGCTCATCCAGATTTGGGCAGTCAAATCGATATGGGACATTTCCAGCTTTCTCCGCCGGATGGATAATTTCCAAAGAAAGTTTTTTGTCGGAATCCAATACTTTTTCCTTGCTAAAACTAAGAGCAAGCTGGGGAAAAACCGGAAATGCTGAAATAGGAGATTTTGCAGCAAGAGACCAGTGGCAAGCCACTAAATATAAACAAATCCCCGGGATAGAGCCCTTCCAACCTGCTAATGCAGATTTGACCTGGGAAAAATCTACCCAGACAGATATCGGTGTAGATTTTGGCTTATTCAACAACAGAATTTCAGGAGAACTGGATTATTACAATAAAAAGACAAGCGGTCTATTATTCCAGCAGAATATTCCTTACACATCAGGATATGCCAGTATATACAGAAATGTTGGAGATATGAATAACAAAGGCTTTGAAGTAGTACTAAATACCCAAAATTTCAGAAAAGAAAATTTCACATGGAGCACCAGCTTTAATATTGCCAGAAACGATAATAAGATAACAGCATTACCAGACAATAATGCTGATCAGATTATAGGAAATACCATACTAAGAGTTGGTGAGAGATTAACCTCTTTCTATTTGGCAGAATATGCTGGCGTAGATCCGGCCAATGGAGATGCGTTGTATTACAAAAATATACTAAAACCAGATGGTACATTAGACAAATCTACTACCAATCAATACAGTCAGGCCAACAGAATTGTTGTTGGTACTTTTACTCCTGTATGGATAGGAGGTCTTACCAATACCCTGGAATATAAAAATTTTGATTTATCCTTCACTTTATACGGAGAATTTGGAGCAAGTATGTACAATTCCGGTGGAAAATTCATGTCCACAGCCGGCAGCTGGTTCGATAATCAAACTGCTGATCAGATGAATAGATGGAAAAAGCCTGGTGATATTACCAATGTACCTCAGGCCAGATTAGGTGAAGAAAATGGGACTCAGGAATCTACCAGATATCTTGAAAAGAGAGATTTTATAAGATTAAGAAATTTTAGTCTCGGCTATACATTCGATAAAAACTTAGTAAAATCGCTAGGTGTCAATAAGCTGAGAATCTATTTGTCAGCAATCAACCTTCTGACATTTACAAAATACAAAGGTTATGATCCTGAAGCTTTAGCAGATACAGGAAGAGGTGGAGGTGGTGCAACCTTTTATTCGGCTCCGCCAGCCAGAACATTTACCTTCGGTCTTAATGTTAACTTCTAAAACAATTAAAAATGAAAAGTATTAAATATATTATTTTAGGCTTGTTCGGGTTATTATTTTTCATCTCTTGCAATAGAGAGCTAGATATCAATCCTGAACAAAGTATAACAACTGAAAAGGCTGTATCTACACCGGAAAATATAAACAATATACTGATAGGTGCATATGCCAATACTGGTAAGTCGGATCTATTCGGTGGCAACTTGCAAATGTATGCTGACTTGCTGGGGGACTCAGGTTATTTGTCATGGTTTGGGACTTATCCTGATCTTCGTACTATTTATAGTAAGAATATAATATCCGATAATGTTTATGTAAGAGATTCATGGCGTACTGCATACAAAGTTATATTCGGGACTAATTTGATCCTTGACAATTTGAATATAATAACTATTGAAAACGATAGAAAAAGGATAGAGGGCGAAGCTAAATTTCTACGGGCTATAAACTATTTTGAATTGGTGCGTTACTATGGTAAAGCATATATAGAAGGAATCAACAATACCCAACTTGGTGTACCCTTGATTCTCTCAGGAAAAATTAATTATAACGGAAACTTATCCGTTCCCAGAAGTACAGTAGAAGAAATATACACTCAGGTTATAAAGGATCTTACAGATGCCATTACAGTAATACCTGTAAATAATTCTTATTACGCCGATGTTTATTCGGCAAAAGCATTACTTGCAAGAGTATACTTACAAAAAGGAGATTATAAGAAAGCCCGGGATATGGCTCATGATATTATCACTAATAGTGGAAAAAGCCTAATACCCAATTACAAAGATATATTCAACACCTCTGAAAATACTCCGGAAGATCTGTTTGCCATACAAGTAACTTCCCAATCCGGGATCAATGATCTTATAACGTTTTATGCATCTGAAGCCAATGGTGGACGTGGCGGAGATATTGCTCTGAAAGATGATTTCCTTAATTTATTCGAGGCAAATGATATAAGAGGCTCATTTTATTATCTCAATCCTTACGATGACAAACTTACCAGTAAATACACAAACAGATTTGGAAATCTCCATGTAATAAGACTTGCCGAAATATATCTGATAAGAGCCGAATCTAATTTCAGAGAAAACACTTCCTTAGGAGCTGTTCCTTTAGATGATATTAATACCATAAGAAACAGAGCCAAAGCCACAATATTAAGCTCAGTATCATTAGATGATATTCTGATGGAGAGAAGAAAAGAATTAGCTTTTGAAGGTTTTCTTTTGCATGATATAAAAAGAACTAAAGGTTCTGTAGGCTCCTTACAGTGGAATAGTGATAAATTAGTTTTCCCAATACCTGTAAGAGAAATGCAGGTGAATCCAAAACTCATTCAGAACCCCGGATATAACTAATATTGAGCTATATACTGAAAAATTAAAAACATTAAATTTTCATTTTTTTCAGATAAATATTTTGTGGAATCATTTTTTGTCTATACTTTTATACTGTTTTTAGAGAACAAATGAGAGTAAATACTATTATTACATCCACTTCCACAACGACAATTATTCAATTGCCGCAGAAGGGTTGTATTAGTATTTGACGACAAAAAATATAAATTACACAAGGCCTTTCTGAGATTCAGAAAGGCTTTTTTTATTCCTGATAACCATAGATATTGATATGAAAGTTTTAAAATTTGGAGGTACTTCAGTCGGAAGTACAGAAGCCGTAAAAAATCTCAGGCTTATTGTTGAAAGAGAAAAGGAAAATGATAAACCTTTGTTTGTCGTATGTTCAGCATTCTCAGGAATTACCAATTCTTTACTGGAAGCAACTGAAGAAGCATTACACAACCGGGACTATCAAAGTATTCTGGATGGTATAGAGCAGCGTCATTATGACATGATAAAAGAAACGCTGCCTGTATCCGTTCAAAATCCTTTACTTATGCTCGTTAAAGGCAATTTTAATATTCTGGAAGATTTACTTTCCAGTGTTGCACATTTAGGTGAGCTTTCCGACAGAACAAAAGCAAAAATTGTTTCACTAGGCGAACAGCTATCCTGTCCAATTATAGCTGCCTACCTAAATACCTCCATGCCTGCAGAATTTAAAGATGCAAGAGACTTAATCAATACCAATTCCAACTATCTGAAAGCTGAAGTTAATTTTGATGCAACCAATCGGAATATTCAGCAATGGGCACAAAATTTGGAAAACAAAGTGTATGTTGTCACTGGTTTTATAGCTACTGATAAAGATAAAATAACAACTACTCTGGGAAGAGGAGGTTCAGATTATACTGCGGCTATTCTTGGTGCAGCACTCAATGTTCAGGAGGTACAGATATGGACGGATGTCAATGGTTTTATGACCGCCGATCCGAGACTTGTAAGAAATGCTTATTCTCTTGAGTACTTAAGCTATCAGGAAGCTATGGAACTTTCATATTTTGGAGCAAAAGTAATTTACCCGCCTTCATTAGTTCCTGTAATTTCTAAAGAAATTCCGATATGGATTAAGAATACTTTCGAGCCAGAACATCCGGGCACTATGATTCATGTAGAAAGAGAAGCTCAGGATAAAGCATTGATTACAGGAATATCCTCTATCAATAATGTGGCACTCATAAATGTTGTAGGTACCATGATCCGACTAAAAGGCTTCAGTGCCAGATTATTTGGTACTTTATCCCGTCATGATATTAATATCATCCTGATTACACAGGCTAGTTCTGAACATAGTATTTCATTCGTAGTTGCATCAGAAGATGTTGCTAAAGCTCGATTGGCAATAGAAGACGAGTTCCATTCTGAAATTACTACTGAGAAACTACAGCATCCGGAAATAGACACCAATATCAGTATTGTAGCTATTGTTGGGGAACGTATGAAGAAGACAAAAGGTATTAGTGGTAAATTATTCAGTACCCTTGGAAAGAATAGCATCAATATTATAGCAATCGCACAAGGTTCTTCCGAACTTAATATATCTACAGTTATTTCTAAAGATGATCTTACAAAAGCACTGAACGTTATTCACGATGCATTTTTACTCTCTCCGGTTAAGACCTACCATGTCTTTTGTGCAGGTACAGGGAACATCGGTCAGGAATTCCTGGGACAAATTTGTCAGGAAACAGATAATCTGATCGAGAAGCATAAAATAGAGATTAAAGTACTGGGAATAGCCAATACCCGAAAAATGCTTTTAGCGAATGGTAGCCCTGTTAATATTGCCGGATGGAAAGACCAACTTGAAGAAAAAGGATTGCAAGCCGATTTAAAAACATTTATACAGGAAGTAAAAAAATACGAATTACCCAATACCGTATTTATAGATAATACTTCCAGCAAGTTTGTGGTAGAAGAATACGAAAACCTTTTTAGGAATAATATCTCGGTAGTTACCTGTAACAAGATTAGTAATTCTGAAAGCTATGCTCAGTATCTAAATCTGAAACATCTGGCCGCTAAAAATGGTGTTAGTTTTTTGTATGAAACCAATGTGGGAGCTGGGTTGCCTATTATAAAAACACTCAATGATTTGGTAATAAGCGGAGATGAGGTTGTAAAAATAGAAGCTATACTTTCCGGAACTATATCTTATATCTTCAATAATTATACAGGAGATAGGACTTTTGAAGAGGTTGTAAGAGAAGCTCAGGAGCTAGGCTATACAGAACCTGACCCAAGAGATGATCTGAATGGGCTGGACTTTTCCAGAAAAATGCTGATTCTGGCCAGAGAAAATGGATTGCCATTGGAGCTTTCTGATGTCAACATCAGTAGTTTTCTTCCGGAGGCTTGTCTGAAAGCAGATTCTGTAGAAGACTTTTATAAAGAACTTAAAAACAGCGAACCTCATTTTGCATCATACAAGGAGCAAGCTGCAAAGGAGAATAAAAAACTAAGGTTAATTGGTATTTTGGAAAACAATGAAATTAAAGTTGAAGTAATGCTGGTCGACAATACACATCCGTTCTTCAATCTTTCTGGTAGTGACAATATCATATCATTTACAACTGCCAGATACCAGAATACCCCTTTAGTAGTTAAAGGTCCGGGAGCCGGAGCTTCGGTTACAGCGGCTGGCGTTTTCGCAGATTTAGTAAGAGTTACCACATTATAACCATATAGAAAATATAACAAAATACTCTACATAGGAAATAAGAAAATATAGATGAAACCTGGACAGTAGAAAATCTATATCCTTATGTGGTTTAAATAAAATAAACTATTCAAATGAAAAAAATAAAATGTTATGCCCCTGCAACAGTAGCCAATGTAGTATGTGGTTACGATGTATTAGGCTTTGCTATAGATAATCCGGGAGATGAAGTTGTTGTATCATTCAACAACAGTAATAAAACGCTAATTACAAAAATAGAAGGTGACCAGGGAAAGTTACCGCTTGATGCCGAAAAAAATGTGGTTGGACATGTGGTGAATCTGTTTTTAGAAAAGATAGACTCCAATCAGGGTGTTGATATAGAATTATACAAAAAGATGCCTCTGAATAGCGGTTTAGGTTCTAGTGCTGCCAGTAGTGTAGGAGCATTAGTAGCTGTAAACGAATTATTTGACAATCCATTATCCCGACAGGAACTTCTGCCTTTGGCTATGGAAGGAGAGCGGCTTGCTTCCGGAAATGCTCATGCAGACAATGTTGCTCCATCTTTATTAGGTGGTTTGGTTCTTATTCGCAGTTATGAACCTTTGGATGTTGTCAAACTTCCTACTGAAATGGATCTGCATGTTGTATCTGTACATCCGCATGTAGATGTACCAACAGGAGAAGCCAGAAAAATTATCCGTCAGCAGGTTCCATTGAAGAAAGCTGTGGAGCAGTGGGGGAATGTAGCTGGTCTTGTGGCGGGTTTTTGTACAAATGATACTGATCTTATCGGTCGCAGCATGAAAGATGTAATTATAGAGCCGATCCGCTCTATGCTGATTCCTTATTTTGCTGAAATGAAGCAGACAGCACTTAATCATAATGCAATTGGATTTGGAATTTCAGGTTCTGGGCCTTCTGTATTTGCTTTATGTAAAAATAAAGATGAAGCCGAAAAAATTGCTATCGAACTTCACAAGCTACTTTCAGCTCAGAATATAAGTTGTGAATCTTTAGTTACTAAAATCAATAATGAAGGAGCAGTAATACTATAACCACCAAACTAAATAACAATGAAATATTATTCCACAAGAGGAAAACACAGTGTCAATATACAACAAGCCGTACTCAATGGCTTAGCAGATGATGGCGGGCTCTATATGCCGGCATATATCCCGCAATTACCTGCATCTTTTTTTGAAAATATTGAGAATAAATCTTTGCCGGAAATTGGCTTTGAAGTAGCAAAGTTATTTTTAGAAGATTCTGTTCCGGATGAGGTTTTAAAGGAAATGATCGATGAGGTTCTCAACTTTGATATTCCAGTAGTGCCGGTTCATCATAACATTTACAGTTTAGAGCTTTTCCATGGTCCTACGTTAGCATTTAAAGATGTGGGGGCAAGGTTTATGGCGCGACTGATGTCCTATTATGCAGATGGAAACGCTATGAAGGTAATTGCAGCAACTTCCGGAGATACGGGTAGTGCTGTTGCAGCAGGCTTCTACAATGTACCAGGAATTAATGTCTATATTCTGTATCCTAAAGGTAAAGTAAGTCCCTTGCAGGAAAAGCAGCTTACAACATGGGGAGGCAATATAAAAGCATTGGAAATCGAGGGAACTTTCGACGATTGTCAGGCGCTTGCCAAACAACTTTTAGCCGATGAAGAATTACAGGAACATCAGGTAACTTCTGCCAATAGTATTAATATTGCAAGGCTTATCCCACAGAGCTTTTACTATTTCTGGGCTTATGCACAACTAAAAAAAGAGAATAAAAAGATTGTCTTTAGTGTACCAAGCGGAAACTTCGGGAATCTTACAGCGGGACTACTCGCTTATAAAATGGGATTGCCGGTGGATCGCTTTATCGCTTCTACCAATATCAACAATGTTGTACCTCAGTATCTAGAGAGTGGCACATACGAAGCCAGACCATCTCTTTCTACTGTCAGCAACGCTATGGATGTAGGAAATCCAAGCAATTTTGAAAGAATGAAAGATTTGTTTCAGGAAGATGTTGCTAAATTCAGAAAGATTATATCTGGCTATTACTTTACCGATGAAGAGACAAAAGCTACAGTTCAGAAAGTATATAAAGAATCTGGTTATCTTTTGGATCCGCACGGCGCTGTTGCCTATCTTGGATTAGTACAATACCAAAAAGAACAACAGGAAGATTTTAATGGTATTTTACTAGAAACTGCTCATCCTGCAAAATTTATAGAAACTGTGGAAGAAAGCATTTTGGAAAAGATTGAGGTTCCGGAAAAGCTTTTAGCTTTTGGAAAAAAGGAAAAAGTAGCAACACTGTTCCCCGTAGATTTTCAGCAGATAAAAGCATTTATAAAACATAATTAAAATAAAGAGATTACTACTTCCAAAGACACAAACTAAAAATGAATCATTTTTCTGTAGCATAACCATTCAGTAGTATGATGAATATATTTGGTGTCTTTGTATAAACTCTGATTCATTCAAAATAAAATTTAAGTTTAATTTATCTACCACGGAAAGCATTGTGCAATAGCGCAATGCTTTCTTTATACCACACCATTTAATGCCGACAGAAACACTATACCTTACAAATAAGTATTTTTTGTATTTTAGTGGGATAAATTTAGCTATGAAGAATGTGCCTTTAGTAGGTTGTTTATTAGTATTTGCAGGTAGTTTTCTTCCCTTAGTTCATATCCCTCTCGTAGGCAACTGGGGTTACTGGAAGTTGGATCACACCATGGCCATTATGGTATGGTCTGTATCATCTGTTGCACTTGCAAGTATAATATTCAATAAAGTAAAATTTACCCGCATTCTGGCTATAATTTTATTATGCCTCTTCGCTATCACATTATTTGCTATAAAAGCCAAATCACTGAACTTTTTCAGCTTTATTCCTTTTAAAGGGCTTCAAAACACCATGGCAGGAATTGTAAAATTGTCATGGGGATGGCTTTTTGAATTCTCAGGAGCCTTACTAATGCTTTTAGCGAAAAACAACAAGATAGAAAATCAAAATTTATAAACCCTAAAAATAAAATAGTAATGAAAGAAGTATTCATCGTATCTGCAGTAAGAACTCCTATGGGAAGTTTTATGGGGAGCCTTTCAGGTGTTCCTGCTACTCAGTTGGGAGCAGTAGCCATAAAAGGTGCTTTAGATAAAATAAATTTAAATCCTGCAGAAATTCAGGATGTTTACATGGGAAATGTATTACAGGCTGGAGAAGGACAAGCGCCTGCAAAACAGGCTGCATTAGGAGCAGGTCTTCCGAATACTACACCAACTACAGCAGTAAACAAAGTTTGTGCATCTGGTATGAAAGCGGTTATGATGGCAGCACAGTCCATTAAGGCTGGAGATGTTGAAGCTATCGTAGCAGGAGGTATGGAAAATATGTCTCAGGTTCCTCATTATATCGACGGAAGAAATGGTGTAAAACTAGGAGATATCAAATTACAGGATGGTCTTCTGAAAGATGGTCTTACCGACGTATACAGCAAACAACACATGGGAAACTGTGCTGAACTGTGTGCTAAAGAATACAATATTACCCGCGAAGAACAGGATGCATTTGCTATTCAGTCTTATGAGCGTTCTGCAAAAGCCTGGTCAGAAGGAAAATTCAAAGAGGAAGTTGTTCCTGTTAGTATTCCACAAAGAAAAGGAGAGCCTATAATCTTCGCCGAAGATGAAGAATATAAAAATGTGAAATTCGACAGAATTCCTACATTGCCAACTGTATTCCAAAAAGAAAACGGTACTGTTACAGCGGCTAATGCTTCTACATTAAATGACGGAGCTTCAGCTTTAGTATTGATGTCCAAAGAAAAAATGGAAAGCCTGGGACTAAAGCCATTGGCAAAAATAGTTTCTTATGCAGATGCTGCGCAGGCTCCTGAATGGTTTACTACAGCTCCGGCAAAAGCTTTACCAATAGCATTAGAGAAAGCTAACTTAACAGTTAATGATATCGACTTCTTCGAGTTTAACGAAGCGTTTTCCGTTGTTGGGCTGGCTAACAATAAAATCTTAGGTCTGGATGCTGCTAAAGTAAACGTAAACGGTGGAGCAGTAGCACTAGGTCATCCACTAGGAAGTTCAGGTTCAAGAATTATTGTAACCCTTATCAATGTACTTAAACAAAACAATGCTAAGTATGGAGCTGCTGCTATTTGCAATGGTGGAGGCGGAGCATCTGCTATTGTTATAGAGAACATCTAAAATTATCAAATTATAAACTATTCCATGATAACAGAGAATACCAAAAACAACAAAAAGGTAATGAAGGCCTGGGCCTTCTATGATTGGGCAAATTCAGTATATTCATTAGTTATAACATCAACTATTTTTCCTATTTATTATGCTATTCTTACAACAGCATATGAGAAAAATGAATATGTTGCAGCCAGTCATAAGTGGATAAAAGTTCCGGTAAGGAATACCATTAAACTTTTTGGCAACGAATATCATCCGGATGCTGTTTACGGCTATTCTCTTACCATATCATTTCTGATCGTGGTATTGTTATCACCTATTTTGTCCGCATTAGCAGATACTATAGGGAATAAAAAATCTTTCCTCCAGTTCTTCTGTTATCTGGGCGCTACTTCTTGTATGGGATTAGCATTGTTTACCAGTATGCACACTGTTTTCCTTGGATTATTATTCAGTATTACAGCCAGTGTAGGTTTCTGGGGAAGTTTGGTATTTTATAATTCATTTTTACCGGATATTGCAACACCTGATCAGCAGGATGCACTTTCCGCTAAAGGATATATCTATGGCTATATAGGTTCTGTAATCCTTGTTGTAATCTGTTTATTACTGATCATGGTAGTAGCACAGACACCAAAACAGGCAATGATACTTACACGTATTAGTTTCCTTCTAACAGGAGCATGGTGGTTTGGTTTCTCCCAATACACTTTTAAGCATCTTCCAAAATTCGGAAAACTAACTGACAAGCTGCCAAAAGATATAGTATTACTTAATATCAAAAACTTCTTCAAAACCCATAAGGATAATGGAGGTTACGCACATGTTGTAAAGGAAAATATTCTTTTCTATAAGGAGATTACAAAAGAAAGTTTCAGAGAATTGTTCAGAGCAGGGAACAAACTGTTCACAACGCCCAACCTGAAATACTTCCTTATAAGTTTCTTCTTTTATAGTGTAGGAATGCAGACAATCTTCTTAATGGCAACATTATTTGGTAAAAGTGAAATTAATCTTTCTCAGGAAAAATTAATCCTTACTCTTATTGTCATCCAGATTGAAGCAATTATAGGAGCTATATTCTTCTCATGGCTGTCCAGAAAAATAGGAAACAAGAATGTAATCAGTATTGCTGTTATATTATGGATGGTGGCATGTTTATCTGCTTATTACCTGAACAAAGAAAATCCTAATGTAGAATATCAGTTCTATGGCGTTGCCGGAATTGTAGGGCTTGTAATGGGTGGTCTGCAGGCCATGTCCCGTTCTACATTCAGTAAACTACTGCCACAGGATAGTATGGAGAATACAACTTACTTTAGTTTTTATGATGTACTGGAAAAAGTGGCGATCATTTTAGGTACTTTTATATTTGCTACGCTTATAGAAAAGTACAATAATATGAGATTTGCAGCTCTTTCTATGACAATCTTCTTTGGAATTGGGTTAATATTTATCCGTTTTCTGAAGCTAAAAACAAAGAAATAAGAAAAATATAAAGATTAAATAATAAGAGAGAGCCTTTAAAAGGCTCTTTTTTAATGCCTTATAAAAACAAAAACCCTGGCCGAAGCCAGGGTAAAAACTAATAACCATGAAAACTCAAATTAAACATGAGAATCGAGTACAAATTAACAAAATTTGTGCCAATAAAAAAATAATTTTCAAAAAATTTATTATTCTTTCCCTAACAGAATTTTATTCGCCAAAAAATAAATGATTTTTGTATTTTTGCCCTGTAAAATTTAATACACAATGTCAGGACAAATTACCTTTACGATGATTAAGCCGGATGCAGTAGCAGACGGTCACATCGGAGCAATTTTAGGAAAAATTACAGAAGCAGGATTTAAGATCAAAGCAATGAAGTTAACTCAACTTACTGTTGCTGATGCCAAAAAATTCTATGAAGTACACGCAGAAAGACCTTTTTACGGAGAATTAGTAGACTTCATGTCTTCTGGGCCTATCGTTGCTGCTGTTCTTGAAAAAGAAAACGCTGTAGAAGACTTCAGAAAACTTATCGGTGCTACAAACCCTGCTGAAGCTGCTGAAGGAACAATCAGAAAAATGTTTGCAAGATCAGTTGGTGAAAATGCAGTACACGGATCAGATTCTGATGAGAATGCTTTAATAGAAGCTTCTTTCCATTTTGCTGGAAGAGAAATTTTCTAATTAATTTCTTTCAGAAAAAATAAAATAACGATCTCATTATGAGGTCGTTTTTTTTTATTTCTTTATTTTTTTATCGTTTATTTTTGCTCACTTTCAATATTCTGCACAATAAAAAGCATTAAATAATGTTATATCTGTATAAAAAAGCATTAAAATTAGAATTATGAAAAAAGTATTTTTGACCCTTTTAAGCGTTTTTACCCTAAGTACAGCATTTATTTCCTGCAATGATGGTGGAGATATTGCAATTGAGACTCAGGAAGTAAAATCAACTGATTTACCTGCAAAGGCTCAGGCGCTTATCAGAACATCGTATGCAGATGTTCAGGTTAAAGAAGTAAGAAGGGCTGATTTGGGGGATAACAAGTTTTTCTATGCAGTTGAATTAGCTGATGGTAGCAGACTAGATTTTGATACAAACGGAGATTGGGTAACAATTGATAGTAAAGTAAAAGCAGTTCCCGCAGCTGCAGTACCTGCAAATATTTCTTCTTATGTAAAAACAAATTATCCTTCTAAGGACATTATGTACATTAACAAAAATGTTAAAGGCTACTTTGTTAAACTTACAACTAATATCAAGTTAAGCTTCGATGTTAACGGAAACTTCGTAAGCAACGACTGGTAATCTTTAAATTAATGAAAAAACCGGAAAAAATATTCTCTTCCGGTTTTTTTATGTCATAAAGACACATTTATACTGTCAAAAGTTACTTCTTCAGTTCTTCAATCATGGCTGAAGGGTTCTCCGCCGAGAATACAGCATTTCCGGCGACAAGTACATCAGCTCCGGCTTCAAAAAGCTGAGCTGCATTATGCTGGTTTACACCGCCATCAATTTCAATTAAAGCATTAGAATTGTATTTCCCAATCAATGCTTTTGTCTGATGGATCTTTTTATAAGTATTTTCTATAAATTTCTGTCCTCCGAAACCAGGATTTACACTCATTAAAAGTACTAAGTCTACATCTCTAATAGTATCTTCTAAAACAGACACCGGAGTAGCAGGATTTAGTACTACACCAGCTTTTGCGCCTAAATCTTTAATCTGGTGAATTACTCTGTGCAGGTGAGTACAAGCCTCATAATGAACAGTAACCAAATCTGCACCTTCTTTTACAAACTCTTCTACATACTTTTCAGGCTCTACAATCATTAAATGCACATCGATAAACTTCTTAGCATGTTTTTTAATAGCCTTCATTACAGGAAAGCCAAAAGAAATGTTAGGTACAAAACGTCCGTCCATAACATCCACATGAAACCAGTCTGCCTCGCTATTGTTAATCATTTCAATATCTCTCTGCAGATTTCCGAAGTCTGCCGAAAGTACCGACGGAGCAATTAGTTTGTTTTTCATTTTTACTTTTTACTTATTTATATTCTTAGATAAAAAAGAGGACAAAGCTTATTAAAAACTTTGTCCCATATTAAATTTACAATCTTGTCATTGTTTCAGTCAGAATTACTTTCCTAAATAAGATTTAAGAATTTTACTTCTGCTGTTATGCTTTAATCTCTTAATAGCTTTTTCTTTAATCTGACGCACACGTTCTCTGGTCAGATCAAATGTTTCTCCGATCTCTTCAAGAGTCATAGGATGTTTTCCGTTTAACCCGAAGTACAATCTTACTAAATCAGCTTCTCTTGGCGTTAAAGTATTCAGTGCTCTTTCTATTTCAATCTGTAGAGATTCAAGCATCAAATCTTTATCCGGAGAAGGAGATTCACCTGAGCGAAGAACGTCGTAAAGGTTAGAATCTTCACCTTCAACTAATGGAGCATCCATAGAAAGGTGACGACCTGAGTTCTTCATGGATTCTTTAATATCCTCTTCACTCATATCCAATACTTCTGCCAATTCTTCTGGTGAAGGCGGTCTTTCATTTTCCTGCTCCAAGTGAGCGTAGGCTTTATTAATTTTATTAATAGAACCAATCTTGTTTAAAGGAAGACGAACAATTCTGGACTGTTCTGCCAAAGCCTGAAGAATAGACTGACGAATCCACCATACCGCGTAGGAAATAAACTTAAACCCTCTGGTCTCGTCATAACGTTTCGCAGCTTTCATTAAACCAAGATTTCCTTCGTTAATCAAATCGGGAAGAGAAAGTCCCTGATTCTGGTATTGCTTAGATACAGAAACCACGAAACGAAGGTTAGCTTTAATTAATTTTTCTAAAGCTACTCTGTCTCCTGCGCGAATTTTCTGTGCTAAATCTACCTCTTCATCAGCTGTAATCAATTCTACTTTTCCGATTTCCTGAAGGTACTTGTCCAACGATGCAGTTTCCCTGTTGGTAACCTGCTTGGTAATTTTAAGTTGTCTCATAGTATAAATACTCACCCACGAATTATGGGCTACAATTATATATACGTATGAAACAACAAAAAGGTTACAACTTTTTTATTTTATTTTCATTTTTCTTTATCCCTGTAAATTTTATTTTGACCAAGTTTTTTTGTAGATTGGCTCTCACAAAACAAATTCCATTATGAAAAAGACCATAACCATAGCTGTTTTAGCTGCATTACCTTTATTTATGACAAGTTGTAAAAAAGATGCTACAGGCACTAAAAATAGTACGGTTGAAGTAAAAGAGGATGATGCTAATGCTGTAATAGACTTTAACAATAAGTTTCTCAAGCAGTATAAAAGCCGTACAAGTAGCATAGAAAGTATTATAAAATACGCTAATGATGCTGTGAAAAAATCCAGTGGCGGAGATGTATTAATTATGTCTATGGTGTCTCCGTCATTCGAAAGTGCAATGGATAAGATAGAATCTGTACCAGCAGGATTTGGTAAAGTAAAAGGAGATATCGAAAAAGATTTTAAAATTTTTAATGAGACTAGTGCTTCTATTAAAAGTAAGTATGAAGAATTAAAGTCTTATATGTCTGCTGAAGACTATAAAGATGACAAAGGATCTAAAGCAAAAAAAATTCAGACAGAAATAGAAGCCACGGCAAAAGATTTTGTTGATGCTGCCGAAAGAATTCTGGTTAAAATAAAACCTGCTGCTGATGCTGCTGAGGAGATTACACTAAAAGATCATCCGCTGAAAAAATATATCCTCTCTTCCAAGTCAATGCTTAACAGTATCGACAATTCTTATGAAGCCTTCAATAAGCAGTATACAGATGGAAAGTATAACGAAGCTGAAAGTCAGAAAGCTTATGATGAAGTAAACAAATTATGGGAGGCCAATAAGGCACTTAAATTTGAAACCAGTGATTCACAAAGCAAATACAAAGGTACAAGCTATGATAATCTGAATAAAAATGTAGGAAATTATATGGATAATCTTAGAAAACTGATGAGAGATGCTAAAGGTTCCGGAAAAATATCCGACAGCGATATGAGAACACTGGACAACTACTATGACTCTATTATTTCCAGTTACAATACATTTGTTAATTAGTAACATATCTATAGTTAAATAAAAAATCCCGGACTTGCCGGGATTTTTATTTTTAAAAGCATATCTATTCCTGAAATTTCACAAATCATCATTATCTTTGTAACCTTATGGAAAACACAGATTTCATTGAAGTGTATGGTGCCCGCGAGCACAACCTGAAAGACATTAACGTAAAAATTCCACGTAACGAATTAGTGGTTATTACTGGGCTTTCTGGTAGCGGAAAATCATCGCTGGCTTTTGATACAATATTTGCAGAAGGTCAAAGAAGATATATCGAAACTTTTTCGGCTTATGCCCGACAATTTTTAGGTGGCTTGGAAAGACCTGATGTTGACAAAATAGAAGGTTTATCTCCGGTTATTGCTATCGAACAGAAAACAACGTCTAAAAACCCACGTTCTACAGTAGGTACAGTTACCGAACTGTATGATTATCTCCGTTTGCTTTTTGCAAGAGTTTCGGATGCTTATTCGGCAGATTCCGGAGATAAAATGATTGGTTACTCCGAGGATCAAATTCTGGAGGCAATCCGTGAAAGCTACAGCGGTCAAAAAATATTATTACTATCTCCGGTTGTAAGATCTAGAAAAGGACATTATCGTGAGCTTTTTGCGCAATATTCCAAAAAAGGATATTTACAGGCCAGAGTAGATGGTGAATTAATTGATATAGAACCCGACCTAAAGCTGGACAGATACAAAACTCACGATATAGAAATTGTTGTGGACCGCCTGATTATAGGAGAAGCCGCCTCTGAAGCAAGAATTCAGAAGTCTCTGTTTACAGCATTACATCTTGGAGAGGGGATTGTAATGATACAGAAGTTTGGAGAAGATAATTTCAGATACTTCAGTAAAAATTTAATGGATGCGGTAACGGGAGAGTCAATACCTTTACCGGAACCTAATACTTTTTCTTTTAACTCACCAAAGGGGAGTTGCCCAACCTGTAAGGGACTGGGAAATATAAAGAAGATTAATACAGACTTTTTTGTAGAAAATCCTAAACTTTCTATTAATCAGGGTGCTTTATTACCACTTGAAGATATTAAGAACAATAAATGGCTTCTTACTCAGATCAAATCTATTTTAGAGCTTTATGATCTGGATTTATCAACGTCTTTTAATAAAATTCCTGAAGAAGCATTAGAGCTTATCTACAATGGCTGTCATCAGGACATTGTAAAAGATCTTAAGCATGCGGGAATCAGTAAGAAGATTAAAATAAACTTCGAAGGTCTTATTCCTTTCCTGGAACAGGTTGTAGAAGATAAAGAAAGCTATGAAGCTACATTAATAGAAAGGCATTTTACTACCGATGAAATATGTCCGGACTGCCATGGCGCAAGATTACAGCCTTCCAGCTTACAGTTTAAAATCGACGGTAAAAATATTTCAGAAGTCAGCGCTCTTTCGCTTTCCGAACTTCAGGAATGGCTGGAAGCGGTTAAAGATAAATTCTCTGAAAAGAATAAAATTATTGCCCACGAAATTCTGAAAGAAATTCAGAGCCGCCTGGGCTTCCTTCTGGATGTAGGATTAGATTACCTAAGCCTTAGCCGTGCAACCCGTACACTTTCAGGAGGAGAATCTCAACGTATCCGTCTGGCAACGCAAATCGGGTCTCAACTGGTAAATGTTCTTTATATTCTGGATGAGCCTTCTATCGGTCTTCATCAGCGTGATAACGAAAGACTTATCAACTCTCTTAAAAATCTTAGAGATATTGGTAACTCCGTTATTGTGGTAGAACACGATAAAGATATGATTCTGGAAGCAGATCATGTACTGGATATTGGCCCTAAAGCAGGAAAATTCGGTGGAGAGATTCTATGGCAGGGAAAACCGGATGAACTGATAAAAGCAGATACTATAACGGCTGACTATATTACTGGTAAAAGAAAAATAGAAATTCCTGCAGAAAGAAGAAAAGGAAATGGTAAATCAATTGTTTTAAAAGGAGCAAAAGGAAACAATCTTAAAAATGTAAATCTTGAAGTACCATTAGGACAACTGGTTGTGGTAACTGGTATCTCCGGAAGCGGAAAATCTTCTCTGATTAACGGAACATTGTATCCGATTCTTAACAGACATTTCTACAGAAGTGTACAGGAACCTTTACCATATAAAAGTATTGAGGGAATAGAGAATATTGACAAAATTGTAGATGTAGATCAGTCCCCAATCGGAAGGACACCACGTTCTAATCCTGCAACTTATACAGGAGTATTTACAGATATACGGAACTTGTTTGCAGAACTTCCTGAAGCCAAAATACGTGGTTATAAACCGGGAAGATTCTCTTTTAATGTAAAAGGTGGAAGATGTGAGACCTGTCAGGGGGCAGGATTAAAGCTTATTGAAATGCATTTCCTTCCGGATGTTTATGTACACTGTGAAACCTGCAACGGGAAGCGCTTCAACAGAGAAACACTGGAGGTTCGTTACAAAGGAAAATCTATTTCCGATGTACTGGACATGACCATTAATGAGGCAGTGGAATTCTTCCAGCCAATACCTAAAATTTTTGCAAAGGTTAAAACTTTACAGGATGTTGGTTTAGGTTATATTACCCTGGGACAGCAGTCTACAACACTTTCGGGTGGAGAAGCTCAGCGTATAAAGCTAGCTACAGAACTGGCTAAAAAACAAACCGGAAATACACTTTATATATTAGACGAACCTACTACCGGACTACATTTTGAGGATGTAAAGGTCTTGCTAAATGCAATAGAGCAGTTGGTGGATATGGGTAATTCTTTTATCATTATAGAGCACAATATGGATGTTATAAAAATGGCAGACCATATTATAGATATAGGACCGGAAGGGGGTAAACATGGTGGTAAGATTGTTGCAGAAGGAACTCCTGAACAGATTATTAAAAACAAAAACAGCCTTACAGCTAAATTTTTGAAAAAAGAATTGTAATTTGGATTATGGATAATTTTGAAATCAGAAACATGCAGGAAACCGACGGTCAGTTGGTATTAGATATTTTCAAAGAAGGAATTGACGGAAATAATGCAACATTTGAAGAAAATGTTCCAACCTGGGAAGCCTGGAAAATCAATCATTTTGAGAACTGCAGGCTCGTAATAACTGATGAAAACAACACGGTTATAGGATGGGCAGCTTTGTCTCCTGTAAGTAAAAGACCTTGCTTCAGTGGTGTTGCAGAAGTAAGCATTTATCTGTCTAATGCTGTAAAAGGGCAGGGGCTTGGTACACTTCTTCTTCGCAGACTTGTTAACGAAAGCGAGGAAAATGGCTTTTGGACCTTGCAATCCGGTATTTTCCCAGAAAATAAAGCAAGCATGAATACTCACCAGAAATGTGGTTTCAAAGTTGTTGGTACCCGTGAGAAAATAGGCAAGATGCCTGATGGAACCTGGAGAGATATTATATTGGTTGAAAAAAGAAAAGAAGATTAATATTATCTAGCTTCTGATTCATCATAAACTATATACAGGCACAGACTTTCCGTTTGTGCCTGCTTTATAAACACCATAGGAATAGAATTTAAAATATGTCTGAAAAGCAATATACCTTTATAAAGTCCGGAAAAAGGTTAATCAAATTAAATTTTGACGAAATCTCTATCATTAAGGGACTTGGCAATTATGTGGAAATTATTACAACACACAATAAAAAACTGGTATATTATAAATCGCTAAAAGACCTTATTGAAAATCTTCCGGAAGAATTTATGAGAGTTCATAATTCGTTTATCATCAATCTCAGAAATGTAGATTACTTTGAGGACAACCATTTGATTATAAATGATCAGAAAATTTCTGTTGCAAAAAGCTACAAAGACTGTCTGCTGAAGAGTATAGAGAAATTATTGCTCTAAATAACCTCGGTTCGGGATAAGAAAATTAATATCATGTTAAGCTTTCCTAGAAGAAAAAATAATCAAAATATTGTCTTTTTCCTTACCTACAAATAGTTTTCAATACAATTTTTGAGGCAAGAATCGCTTAAACTGATTTTGATACAAAGCACTTTTGCATTAGAAACAAAAAGTTAGAAAAAGCAATTAAGATAGCGTTCCTCCGGAACGCTGTGAATTTTCATAATTATATGCTCTACTACAGATATAAAGTTCCTAAAGGAACTTATATAATACATTACATGCTCTGTATCAATTCAAGGTATGAAAAATTAGAAATATGCTCCGGAGGAGCCTAATTTGTGTAGAAAACAAATGCCCCAGAAAATGAGTATTCCGGAGGAATACTATCTCATAACAGGATTATTTTCACTCTTCTCTGATTATATCTGTTCCAGGCTTTCTTACCTAAAATCAGTTTAAATAATAAAACCTTACGGCTGAATAAAAAAATACAGCAGGTAAATAATAACTTTTCCCAGCATCTGAAAGCACACTAGTTTTGTTGAAAAATAAAACAAATTATGTCCTCACCATCAAGTTCAGAAAACAATTCTTTTATGGCAGATGTTCTGTCTGTTGACTCAATAATAAAAGCTTCATACGAAGTCGTATCTGGTGAAAAGGGTGCTAAAAGACAATGGCAAAGAGACAAGTTTCTGCATCATCCTAAAGCAGTTTATTCTTTCACAGATCGATCTGGCGAAAAACAGGAACAAGTCGTTATGTCAATCGGAGAATTTCAGCATGAAACAGACGAAATGGTTTTAGAAACTGCTTTCTATGAAAAGGAGATTAACCGGGAAGTAAGGATTTTCGGAAATATAGCCCATGTATGGAGTACTTACGAAACCCAATTAGAAAAAGATGGTCCCGTCATAAGAAGGGGAATCAATAGCATCCAACTTTTCTTTGAAAACAACCGTTGGTATATTATATCCTGGATTTTCGATAAAGAACTGGACAGCAACAGAATTCCTAAAACTTTTGACAGGAACTGATATGATATTTTGTTTATTTGAAGTACTGCTTATACTTCTGGAATATTTCTTTTCAAATAACCTTCATAATCCGGTATTTCTGCCTGATATTCAGTTTCCATAAAAGGAGAGGAGAGTATAAAGTCTGCGGTAGCACTATCACATGCCATTGGTGTATTCCATACAACACAAAGTCTGATAAAGGCTTTTACATCGCTGTCGTGTGGTTGTGCTTCCATAGGATCCCAAAAGAAGATTACAATATCTATCTGACGCTGTGCAATCATAGATCCAAGTTGCTGATCTCCTCCCAGCGGACCACTCATTACTCTTTTAACTTCTACACCCAAATGCTCCTCAATAAGTTTCCCCGTTGTTCCGGTAGCAATAAGATTATGCTTCGTTAATTTCTCTGCATGTTTTTGCACCCACCTTACCAAATCATCTTTCTTATGATCATGCGCTACGAGGGCGATAGTTTTTCTTTCTGGCAGAGTTCTTATGCTTTTCATAAATTATTAGTTAGTTATACAAAGTTAATTTTTAGACATAAAAAAAGCAACCGTTCAGGTTGCTTTTATATAGATATCGGGGTTATCTGTCGATACTTCCCATTACTTTCTGGGCAAAACCATTTAACGCATCTTTTTCTGACGCTCCGGCCTTTACCTGTGCGTGTACTTCCTGTGCTCCGCAAATATTGGTAATAAGCTCTCCGGTAACATCTAAATCCTCATCAGAAACACCTCTGAACTCAGTGAATTTTTCCAGTACTTCCAGAGTAGCATCTAATTGCTCCTCTGTACAGTTTTGGTATAGCTGTCTTATAATTGGTAATTTCATGTCTTAAGCTTTAATTTCGTTGAACAATTCGTTTAAAACTTCAGCTTTATTCGTCTGAACCTGATTTTTTAACTGACCTCCTTCAAAAGCCGCAAAAGTAGGTAAGTTGTCTACATTCGCTAATTTTCTGGATTCAGGAAGTTTTTCTGCATCTACATAGTAGAATGGAACATCTTCATTTTCAGAAGCCAGTTTTTTAAATTTAGGCTTCATAATTCTGCAATTACCACACCATGACGCACCATATTGTACCATCACTTTTGCATTGCTGTTTATAATTTCTTGTAACTTATCTTCTGTTAATTCTAAAAACATCGTTGTATTTTTTTGTTAAAATTTGGGTATAAAAAATGTGATAATCAGCAAAAGCTAACTTAACCAATTATCACATTATATTTTATTTTTACGGATTAGTGCTTGCTAAGGTACTCAGCTACTCCTTTTCTGTCTGCATTCATTGCATCTTTACCTTCTTCCCAGTTTGCAGGACAAACTTCTCCGTGCTTTTGTACGTGTGTATAAGCATCGATTAGTCTAATGTACTCTTGTACATTTCTTCCTAATGGCATATCGTTTACACTTTCGTGGAAAATTTTTCCCGTTTCATCGATTAAGTAAGTTGCTCTGTAAGTAACATTACCTCCTGAGTAAACTTCTTCACCAGTTTCATCATCATAGTCTACATCCTGATCTAAAATACCTAAGATAGAAGAAAGATGTCTGTGTGTATCTGCTAAGATTGGATAAGTTACCCCTTCAATACCACCATTGTCTTTTGGAGTATTTAACCATGCAAAGTGAACTTCGTTAGTATCACAAGATGCACCAATGATCATAGTATTTCTTTTTGCAAATTCTTCAGTAGCTTCCTGGAAAGCGTGAAGTTCCGTAGGACATACAAAAGTGAAATCTTTTGGATACCAGAATAATAATACTTTAGTTTGCTTATTTACAGCCTCTTCAAGAATATTAATTCTTAAGTTATCGCCCATATCGGAGATTGCGTCTACTGTTACATTTGGGAATTTCTTTCCTACTAATGCCATAATTCTTCTGTTTTTTTATTAATTAATAATTATTGATTATCTAATTTTGTGATACAAAGATATAATATAAATTCTATTGATAAAATATTTTTTAATAAATAAAATCTATCAAAATAATTTTCGAAAATCTCTTACTCTTACTTATTAATAACCAAATATTTCAGCAAGTGTAAGCTTTTTAAACTCACCAAGCTTCTTCATATCTTCTTCTTTTACTTTATTTTCACTAGCCACTATACAATAGGTATAATTCTTACCACTAAGCTCCTTGGAATGGAAATTTTTAATATCATTAAAACTCATAGTCTGGGTTTGCTCATATATATTCTTACGAATATCAAAATTGTTTCCTAATTTCTGAGCTTTGATATAATTGAAAATAATTCCGTCCTGAGAGATTCTTTCTGATGCTAATGTTTTCTTTAATCCGTCTTTAGCCGTAACAAATAGTTTTTCAGATTGTGGCAGTGTAGTAAGCAATTCATTCATAGCAGCAGTTGCCTCATTGAATTTATCTGCCTGCGTTCCTACATACGCCATAATAACATCTCTGTCTCCTTTTTTACCAGGAGTAGAGTAGTATGATGAAGTAGAGTAAGCCAAAGCTTTAGATTCTCTTATTGTCTGGAATACAATTGATCCCATTCCGCCACCAAAATAATTATTGAATAAGCTAATTGTCGGAACTTCTTTAGCATTATAGAAATCGGAATTTCTGGACCATGCTACTTCCGACTGAACCATATCATAGTCAGCAAAAAGCACTTTATTCTTATCTGAAGTAGTTTGAGTAAATGTTTTACTCTGAGTAAAGTTTTTGAATGCAGACGGAGACTTATGAAGAGGTTTCAATGTTGCTACAAGCTCTGCCCCGGCTTTTGGTCCATAATAAAGAACTTCATGCTTGTAGTTGAACAGATCATGTAAGATTGCAACAAGATCCTCAGCTTTCAATGCATCTAATTCAGCATCTGTCAATACATTATTAAATGGATTCTGAGCGCCATACTGAGCATAACTTCTTAATCCGGCCATAATAGCACTTTTATTCTGCTTAGCATTTTGTCTTCCTTTTTTCAATCTTGCTTTGAATGCCTGTAAAGCTTCTTCATCCGGCTGACAGTTTTTAAGAAGATCTTCAAAAAGACTTATAGTCTGCGCAAAATTTGAATTAAGACCATCTAATGTAATATAGGTTTCTTCATTACCAGCACTTACATTGAAACTGGCTGCCAACTTATAGAAATCTTTACTTATATCTTCTGAAGATTTATTTTTAGTCCCCAGGAATTCCAGATAACTTGCTGCTAAAGGCAATAGTTTATTATTCCATTTTCCTACACCGAAATAATAATGCAGGCGGAATAAGTCATTATCTGTATTTTTTACAGAAAGGATATTTAATTCGCCCAATTTAGATTTCTGAATGTCTTTGTTATAATCCAGCCATACTGGTTTTATAGGAGATTCAGGCATATTATTAACCTTTATAAGGAAAGGAGATTGTGCATCGCGATTAACTTCTACCGGAGTGATAGGTGGTTTCTCAACTTTCACTACATTTTTGTCTGCACCTTTTCTCTTGTAAACAGCCACATAATTATTATCATTAAAATATTTATTGGCAAAATTTACAATATCCTGTTTGGTAAGAGCAGAAATCTCACCGATATAATCCAATGTAGATTTATGATCCACACCGGATGTAAATTCATTCATCAGATTACCTGCACGGGAGGTGTAGCTCTCATCACCCTGAATTGTATTTTTCTTTACGTTATTTACAATAGACGGGATTAGATCATCCGGGAAATCTCCTTTTTTAAGTTTGTTAATTTCCTGAAGCAATAATTCTCTAACCTGATCCAAAGTTTGTCCTTCAACAGGATTCCCTTGTAAAAGCATTACAGAATAATCTTTTAAAGGATATGCAAATGCTGATGCTCCCAGAAGTTTTTGTTTTTTAATCAGATCCAGATCAATAAGTCCGGCTTGTCCATTGGTCAACATTTCACCGACTAACGAAAGTAAACGGGCATCTTTAGTAGAAGCACCAGGGAAACGGAATCCTATCATAATATTCTCCGGATTAGGTCCCCATACTTCTTTTACCACAGGTGCAGAAATAGGATTTTCCTTTCCAGGATTATATTCAGGGATTTGCTTTGTCTGCATATAAGAGAAAGCCTTATCTATTTTAGCTATAAGCTCGTCCGGATTAAAATCTCCAGACATAATAACCCCCATATTGTTAGGTACATAATAGGTGTTATAATATTCGCGAATTGCTTTTAAAGAAGGATTCTTCAAATGTTCGATAGTACCAATGGTAGTTTGTTTACCATAATTATTCTCTGGGAAAAGTCCAGCAAACATCGTTTCAAAAACTTTACGTCTGTCGTCATCCAATCCACGATTCTTCTCTTCATAAACGGCCTCCAGCTCGGTATGGAAAATACGTAATACCGGAGCACGGAAACGCTCAGACTGTAATGCTAAAAATTTATCCATAGCATTAGCAGGGATATCCTCAGTATAAACCGTCTGTTCAAAAGATGTAAAAGCATTAGTACCTTGTCCGCCCATAGCACCCATCATTTTGTCGTATTCGTTAGCAATTGCAAATTTTGCCGCTTCTCCTGATACCTGGTCTATCTGCTTGTAAATAGTTTTACGCTTTTCAACATCTGTCGTTTTATTATACTCATCATATAATGCATCTATTTTATCTAAAAGCGGTTTTTCCTTAGACCAGTCTTTTGTACCAAATTTATCTGTCCCTTTAAAAAGCATATGCTCCAGATAGTGAGCTAATCCGGTATGATCTGCAGGATCGGTTTTACTACCAGCTTTTGTAGCAATATATGCCTGAATACGGGGTTCTTTTTTAGTTGGACTTAAAATAACGGTTAATCCATTCTTCAGTGTATAATACCTTGCTGAAGTAGGATCATTCGTTACATATTTATAAGTATATCCGGCTGAAGTAGCCTCTTTCCAGTCATGTTCCTGGCTTTGAGCAAAGTACATATTGCTGAATGTTGCAGCAATAGTAGTTGCAATAGTAATTTTCTTAAAAAAATTCATATATTAATATTTGGATAGGGTTTCTTTCATCCTTTTAGCGGCTTCTATAAGGTCTGCTTCGGAAGATGCATATGAGAAACGTATACATTCCGGAGCTCCAAATGAAACGCCGCCTACACAAGCAACTTTAGCTTCGTCTAATAAAAACATTGCAAAGTCGTCTGAATCTTTAATTTCTTTCCCGTTTAGTGTTTTTCCAATATAATAGGAAATTTCAGGGAAGATATAGAAAGCACTCTTAGGCTTGTTTACTTTAAAACCAGGAATTTCTTTCATCAGATCGTATACAAGATCTCTTCTTTTCTGGAAAGAATCGATCATAGACTGATAATGTTCTTTTCCTGCATCTAATGCTACAATAGAAGCTCTTTGAGCCATTGTATTAGCACCAGAAGTCATCTGTCCCTGTACTTTATCACAAGCTGAAGCCAACCATGTTGGTGCAGCACAGTAACCAATTCTCCATCCTGTCATAGCGAAAGCTTTAGACATTCCGTTGATTACCGCTGTTTGTTCATATACCTGAGGGAATTCTGCAATACTTGTATGTTCTCCTTCATAATTAAGATATTCATAGATCTCATCAGAGATAATAGTAATCTGAGGATATTTAGCTACAACATTTGCGATCGCTTCTAATTCTTCATGGGTATAATAACTACCAGAAGGATTACAAGGCGAACTATATAAAATTGCTTTTGTTTTTGGAGTAATTACTGCTTCCAGCTGCTCTGCAGTCATTTTGAATTCAGTATCTATTGAAGTTTCAATAAAAACACTTGTTCCGCCAACTACTTTTACCATTTCATCGTAGCTTACCCAATAAGGAGTAGGCAGGATAACTTCATCTCCATCATTAATAATAGCAAAAAGTACATTAACAATAGATTGTTTTGCACCGTTTGATACTACGATCTGATTTGCTTTATAATCCAGATTGTTATCTCTCTTCAGTTTTCTGGAAATAGCCTCACGAAGTTCCAAAAACCCCGGAACAGGAGAGTAGTGGCTAAAGTTTTCATTGATAGCATCGAATGCTGCTTGTTTTATATTATCCGGAATATCGAAGTCTGGTTCTCCCAAAGTTAAACCTATTACATTAACCCCTTGCGCGCGCATTTCTCTTACTTTGTTAGACATTACAAATGTCTGAGAATAACTTAATCTGTTCAGTCGATCCGAATATTTTTCCATAGTTTTTAATTTTTATTGTTAACAAAGGTAAAGGATTATCCGAAATTTTTCGTGGAATTATCATTATTTTTGTGCTCTAAAAACAAAGTATGTCAGCAGACCTTATCTTAAAGCATTTCCCCAATATAACTGAGAAACAGAAAGAACAGTTCCAAAAACTAGAAAATCTGTATACAGAATGGAACCAGAAAATAAATGTAATATCCAGAAAAGATATGGATGCTTTATATGAAAAGCACATTTTACATTCTTTGGGAATTGCTAAAGTAATGCCTTTTGCTGAAAATACTAAAATACTGGATATTGGTACTGGTGGAGGATTTCCGGGTATTCCGTTAGCCATTCTATTCCCGGAAGCTCATTTTACATTAGTGGACAGCATCGGAAAGAAAATTACAGTAGTAAATGCTGTTGCAGAAGGTCTTGGACTACAAAATGTAAAAACATATCATGCAAGGGCTGAGCAGGTGAACGAAAAATTCCATTTTGTAGTTAGCCGTGCTGTTACCCAAATGCCTGTTTTTCTTACATGGCTAAAAGGAAAGTTTGAGAAAGAAAATTTCAACGCAAAACATAATGGCGTTCTGTATCTTAAAGGAGGATATTTAGCGGAGGAATTAGCAGGAATTAAAGCAGAAATCTTTAATCTGAAAAATTATTTTGAGGGTGAATTTTTCGATACCAAAAAAGTAGTGTACATTTCTAAAGGACACGTTTAAGTATTCAGTAACTTTAGATAAAATATCAGCATATTCTTCTACCAGGAAGAGTATGCTTTTTTCTTTTTAAGGAAATAATCCAGTCCGAAAACTTTATATCCGTAGAAGGAAAACATACCCAACAGCATAATATATAAGACCTGTGGAAGAAAAAAGAAATAAGTAAGCCATGTAAAATTATCCATTGGATGGACGCCTGTTTTAGGATCAATCGGAATAAGTTCTGTAGGAATAGAGTGGATATCTTTAGTGGTAATTGCTACGATCATAATGATGATGAGCGAGAAAGAGCTAAGCCTTGTAAGTAAACCCAGTAACAGCAATAATCCCCACAGGGCCTCATTAAATGCTACAAAATGAGCCATAAGCTGTGGGTCTGAAAAACCAATTTTAATCATTGTATTCAGCATGTAGCCCTGAAAAACTGGATGGAACAATTTATTGAGGCCTGTAATAAAAAAGAATAGGCCTATACTCATCCGGCATATTAAATAAAATACATTCCCTGCTTTGTTTAAACTTTCTGGTTTCATTTCTATACATTTTAATCTGTTATCTCCTTCTTAAAAGACAAAAGAGCCGGATACCAATTATCACAAATAACCCAAGACCAGGCACCTAACAAATATAACTAAAAACAAGTACTAATTTTGTTTAATAATCGTTAAAAGCTATATAAAACTTTATACAGATTTAGAGTTTGGAATACTATTTGTCACAAACAGCAAAAATAAGTCACTTATGAAAAAAACAGTTTTTGTACTCACTGCAGGTGTAATAATGGCGGGAGGCCTTATGTCGTGTGGTTCAAATTTAGGCGGAACAATGGGGGTTGGTGCATTACAAAATCTTCTTTTCAATGCCAGCAGCCAAGGATTCAGTATATTAGGAAATCCACAGGAATTCATGACCAATGCACTGATTCAGTCTGCAATGCCGGAAGAACTCCGCAAAGTAAACAATACTCTGGAGTCTGTAGGATTAGGCAATCTTGTAAAAAAAGAAAAACAATATATTGCTGAAGCAGCAAAGCTTACCGTTAATACTTCTAAACCAATCGTAACTCAGGCCATCAAAGAAATGACCGTTACAGATGCAATTAACATTGCTTCCGGTGGAAAAGGAGCTGCAACGGCTTACCTGAAAAACAAAACAAGGGAAAAATTAATTGACGCTATTCAGCCACAGGTAGATGCAAAGCTTAACGAATATGGAATTGTAAAAAGTGTAAATACAGCGTTAAGCGGAAGCAGCATCAGTGGTATTTTGGGTACAATTCTTGGTACGGATAAGAAAAATAATGTAAATGCCGCATCACCAATCACCAGATTAGCTTCCGAACAGATGGTAAACGGACTATTCTATGTAATTGAAAATTACGAAGTAAACAACGTTACCAATCCCAATGCATGGAAATAATCTAAGTTTTATTAAATTGCAGCATTATTTCACTAACCTTTTATAAGGTTTTACATAAAGATCATGAACAAGGAAAACAATATTAACAAAGCACCTAACCCGGAAGAATTTTACAAAAAGCTGCATACACAGCTGGAAGAGCATCATAATTTCCCGGAGGACTATACTTTCAAATTTATTATCGAAAACAATCCGAGTCTGCTGACTGATATTTATAAAGTTTTCGATGAAACCAAAAATACGTTTTCAACGCGGGAAAGCAGCAACGGAAAATACATGAGTTGCACCATCGTAGCATTCGTCCTGGATGCAGAGCATGTAATAAAGCTATATAAAGAAACAGCTAAGATAGAAGGGGTTATTATGCTATAAACCTGAACTTTAAAATATTTAAATCCTGACTTTATGTTGGGATTTTTTATATTTAGTACACTCCTGAAAACCTGATTTTCAAATAAACAGTTTAAACCTTATCTTTGCACAAATTATTTTTTAATGAAATGTGGTATCGTAGGTTTACCCAATGTAGGTAAATCAACTCTTTTTAACTGTTTAAGTAACGCTAAAGCTCAGAGCGCTAACTATCCATTCTGTACTATAGAACCAAACGTAGGGACTGTTTCTGTTCCGGATCAGCGTTTATTCGAACTGGAAAAGCTTGTAAAACCAGAGAGAGTTTTACCTGCAGTTGTAGAGATTGTAGATATCGCAGGACTTGTAAAAGGAGCAAGTAAAGGTGAAGGTCTAGGAAACCAGTTCCTGGCTAACATCCGCGAATGTGAAGCAATTATTCACGTACTAAGATGTTTTGAAAACGACAACATTACTCACGTAGAAGGCACTGTTGATCCGTTAAGAGACAAAGACATTATCGATATCGAGTTACAGCTTAAGGACTTAGAAGCCGTATCTAAAGCAGTAGATAAAGCTAAAAAATTAACAAAATCTGGTAAGAGAGATGATATTTTGGCTTATGAAACTTTAGTAAAGCTTTCTGAATTTATTGAAAGCGGAAGAAATGCAAGAGAATTTCCTATGGATGATTTTCAGGCAGGGATTATTTCTGAAATTCAGTTATTGACAAACAAGCCGGTTCTTTATGTTTGCAATGTGGACGAGAATTCTGTAAAAAACGGTAATCCTTGGATTGAAAAGATAGAAGCTATGGCAAAAGCCGAAAGTGCTGAGACTATTGTTTTAGCAGCTCAGATTGAAGCTGATATAAACGAATTGGAAACTTTTGAAGAAAGACAGATATTCCTTGAAGAACTTGGATTAGAAGAACCAGGTGTAAACCGTCTTATCCGTGCTGCATATACTTTATTAAATCTTCAGACTTACTTTACTGCCGGGGTAAAAGAAGTAAGAGCATGGACTATCGGAAAAGGATGGACAGCTCCACAGGCTGCTGGTGTTATCCATACTGACTTCGAAAAAGGATTTATCCGTGCAGAAGTAATAAAATACCACGACTATATCCAATATGGTACTGAAGCTAAAATTAAAGAAGCTGGTAAACTTGGAGTAGAAGGAAAGGAATATATCGTACAAGATGGTGATATTATGCACTTCAGATTTAATGTGTAAATAATCCTCAAAATATACAATAAAAGCTTCCCGTGGGAAGCTTTTATTGTATTATAGAGCCATGTCAAGGTTTTAAGCCTTGACAAGGTTTAAACGTTTCCATAAATTTGGGAGCGTTTTTTGTATACGTTATTGAAATCATAATCTATGAAAAAAATATACTGGCTTATATTACCATTTATCTTTTCATGCTCCAAAAATATTGAGGACAGGTGTTTTGTTTACAAAAAGGATAATAGAGATGGAGATTACAAAGAAGAAATACCTTATACTGTACAGCAAATCCTTAATGAAAAACCTGACTACCTTGAAATTGAAAACCTGAAAAGCTACAGAAGCTTTAAAAAAGATAGTACAGAATACAATTTTCACAATATATCCGACGAAGAATCTGAAAAGAGAGTAAAAACCTATAAGAATGATTATAAATTATTTAAAAAATTCTTTTCCGATCAATTCTGGTATCTTCAAAGACAGCAAATTGAAAACACACTCTATTCACTTGCAAAGAATAATCTAGGTTACTGGCTTTTAAAAATTGAAAAAAATAAACCTTCAGCTTATTTTTTAGGATTAAGCTTTAGTCATTATTACTTCAATAAAATCCAGGAAAATCCTATTATAAAAGGTGATTATTTCCAGATTGAAGGCAGCTTAGTAAAAATAGTAAAAGTTCCGGGACTTCCCGGTTATGACGATTATTCAGCAATAGAGGACGGAAAATTATTCAAAATAAAGCTGAAAGATCTGATACTGGATTCCGACCAGGATGGCTATAATGATATTTTCGAAAAAAGCTTTGGCTTAAATCCCAATAATAAAGACACAGATGGTGACGGAATCGACGATTTTAACGACATGAACCCAATGTATAAATCAGAGAAAAATAAATTCTCTCAACTTTATGATCAGTTAATACAAGCTAATTCTTCAGGTATTGAAAACCCCGAAAAATTACATTATTACTTTAATGTTTATATTAATGATTGCGATTATTTTCATCAGGTAAATCCATATATCAAAACGTTATTTATCCCTGAAAATAAGAAAGAGCAAACCAATTATACCAAGGTAACGGATGTGGCAAGAGAGAATATTTCCAAAATGCAAAAAGATGAGAAAAATCCAAATATTTTTTATTTTAAGGTATCAGGAAACAGTTATTCAGATGGCTGTTCAGCAGAATATAAAAATGGAGAGTGGGATATAACTATACGTCAAGGATTTGTCATTTAAAAAATGATCTATGAGAAAAATGTACTGGCTTCTATTACCATTTATCTTTTCATGCTCCAAAAGTACAGAAGACAGATGTTTCATGAGTGGCAAAGAAAACTCATTTGAAACCTATGTAGAAGAAAAAACCTATACCATACAGCAAATTCTTAATGAAAAACCAGACTATCTTGAAATTGAAAATCTAAAAACCTACAGAAGTTTTAAAACGGATAGTATCGGAAATACCATTCATAATATATCCAAAGAAGAAGTGGAAAGAAAATGGAAAGCCTATAAGAATGATTATAAATTATTCAACGAAGCGTTTTCAGAACAATTCTGGTATCTAAAAAAACAGCAAATTGGGAATATCTTATATGCTCTTGCCAAAAATGAATTAGGCTATTGGCTTTTAAAAATCGAGCACAACAAACCTTCAGCATATTTTCTAGGCTTAAGTTTTAGTCATTATTATTTTAATGAAGTTCAGGAACAACCTATTATAAAAGGTGATTATTTCCAGATTGAAGGCAGCTTAGTAAAAATAGTGAAAATTCCGGGACTTCCCGGTTATGACGATTATTCAGCAATAGAGGACGGAAAATTCTTCAAAATAAAGCTGAAAGATCTGATACTGGATTCCGACCAGGATGGTTATAATGACATTTTTGAAAAAAGTTTTGGTTTAAATCCCCATAACAAAGATACAGATAATGACGGAATCAATGATTTTGATGATATGAATCCTATGTATAAATCCGAGAAGAATAAGTATACCCAACTATACGAACAATTATTACAAGTCAATTCCGGATTTTCCAATCCGGAAAAGCTACATTATACTTTTGGAATTTATATGAGTAACTGTGATTATTTCCATCAGGTAAACCCTCATATCAGAGTTTTATTTATCCCGGAAGAAAAGAAAAAACAAACAAATTATATTAAAGTTACGGCAGCAACTAGAGAAGAAATTTCTAAAATGCAAAAGGACAAAAAAAATCCAAACATTATATATATTGACAAAGCAGGAAGTAGCTATACAAACAGTTACCGTGCGGAATACAAAAATGGGAAATGGGATCTAATTATAGACCATTCAATTGTCATTTAAAAACATGGCTTTATTTTAGTTTTTCAAGATACTGAAGTGCCTGTTCTATTGTTTCATTCTTTTTCGCAAAGCAGAAGCGTATTACAGCTTCATCCGTACCATCTTCATAGAAAGACGAAAACGGGATTGTAGCTACTTTATGTTCTTTGGTCAGCCATTGAGCAAATTCCAAATCTCCCAAATCTGAAAACTTTTTATAAGATGCAGACAGAAAATAAGTAGCCTCAGGAATTAAAACATCAAATCCAATTTCTGACAAACCTTTTGCTAATAAATCTCTTTTCTTCTGGAAGAATCCTGACAATCCGGTATAACTTTCCGGGTTTTGCAAAAGCTCTGCTATAGCATACTGAGCGGGCGTATTTACACTAAACACATTGTACTGATGCACTTTTTTCACCTCCTGCATAATAGATTCCGGAGCAAGCACATAACCCAGCTTCCAGCCTGTAATATGGTACAACTTCCCAAAAGAGGCTACAATTATACTTCTGTCTTTTAATTGGGATTGACTAAGGCTTAGGTGCTTTTTACCATCAAACACAATATTTTCATACACATCATCACTTAGAATAACGATGTTGGTATTTTCAACCAAAGCTGTCAATTGGGAAATGTCTTCTGCATCCAGAATATTCCCAGCCGGATTATTCGGATTATTAATAATGATCATTTTTGTTTTATCCGTTATCATTTGCTTTACAACCGACCAGTCAATCTTATAATTGGGATAATGAAGCTTTACCGTTTTAGGAATTCCTCCAAAAAGTCTGATCACCGGAATATAAGAATCATAGGCAGGTTCAAAGACGATTACTTCATCTCCTGCATTTACCAATGCAGCAATAGAGCAGAAGAGAGCCTCCGTTGCGCCTGCTGTAACCATTACTTCAGATTCCGGACTATAATCTATACTATAACAATACTTTACTTTTTCAGAAATTGCATTGCGCAGGGGTTCTATACCCATCATTGGAGCATATTGGTTAAAACCTTTTACAGCATATTTACCAATATTCTTTAACAACTTTTCATCCGGATAAAAATCGGGGAATCCCTGAGAAAGATTTACAGCATTTTCTTGCTGAGCCAACATAGACATTCTTGTAAAAATAGTCGTTTGAACCTCAGTAAGTTTTGAGTTTAAAAGCAAAGGCATTATATTTTTTTTAACAAACAAAAATACTTATAAAGCATCACTCTAAGGCATAAAAACTCACAAAAAATCACTATTTTTGTAGATATTACAATTTCAAGAATGTCTGAAAACACTACTGTTAACTATTCCGAAGATAATATACGATCCCTCGAGTGGCAGGAGCACGTAAGATTGCGTCCCGGCATGTACATCGGAAAACTGGGAGATGGTTCTTCCGCCGATGATGGTATCTATATTCTCTTAAAAGAAATCATCGATAACTCGATTGATGAATTTGCCATGAACTCTGGTAAAAGAATCGAAATAAAATTGGATGAAGGCAAGGCCATTATCCGGGATTATGGTCGTGGTATCCCTTTAGGTAAAGTTGTGGATGCGGTATCCAAAATGAATACCGGTGGAAAATACGATTCTAAAGCATTCAAAAAATCTGTAGGTCTGAACGGTGTAGGTACCAAGGCTGTAAATGCTCTTTCTAACTTCTTCAAGGTAAAGTCAGTTCGGGAAGGAAAAGCCAAAGTAGCCGAATTTAGTCAGGGAGTTATTGTACAGGATTTTCCGGAGGCAGACACTACCGAAAGAAATGGTACCGAAATTACTTTTGTACCAGATGATACAATCTTCACCAACTATCGTTTCAGAAAAGAGTACATCGAGAAGATGCTTAAAAATTACTCTTATCTGAATCCAGGGCTGAAAATTGTATTTAACGGACAAGTATTTGTTTCAGAAAACGGTCTTAAAGATCTCCTTCAGGATGAGATTGACGGTGAAATCCTTTATCCAATCATTCACCTGAAAGACAATGATATTGAAGTTGCTATTACCCACTCGGATAAATCTCAGTCCGAAACGTATTTTTCATTTGTTAACGGACAGAATACCACACAAGGAGGGACACACCTTAATGCTTTCCGTGAAGCATTTGTAAAGACTATTCGAGAATTTTATAATAAAAGTTATGAAGCTGCCGATGTAAGAAAATCTATTATCGCTGCTATTTCCATAAAAGTAGAAGAACCTGTTTTCGAATCTCAGACCAAAACCAAACTGGGAAGTAACGAAATGGGACCAGGCCAAGTTACTGTACGTACTTTCGTAAATGACTTCCTTAAAAACAAACTTGATAATTTCCTTCATAAAGAACCAGAAACATCGGAAGCTTTATTAAAGAAAATTATCGTTTCCGAAAGAGAGAGAAAAGAGCTTTCCGGTATTCAGAAACTGGCTCGTGAGCGTGCAAAAAAGGTATCGCTTCACAATAAAAAACTTAGAGACTGCCGTCAGCATTATAACGATCAGAAAGCCGACCGCAAATCGGAAACTATGATCTTTATTACCGAGGGAGATTCCGCATCAGGATCCATCACGAAGAGCCGTGATGTAGAAACACAGGCGGTATTCAGTTTAAAAGGTAAACCCTTAAACTGCTACGGGCTGACCAAGAAGGTAGTTTATGAAAATGAAGAATTCAACCTGCTTCAGGCAGCTCTTAACATTGAAGAGAGTTTGGAAGATCTTCGTTATAATCAGGTTATTATCGCTACCGATGCCGATGTCGATGGTATGCATATCCGATTACTAATGATTACATTCTTCTTACAATTCTTCCCGGATGTTATCAAGAACGGACACTTATATATCCTTCAAACACCTTTATTCAGGGTTAGAAATAAAAAAGAAACCCGCTATTGCTACACCGAAGCTGAAAGAGTAAAAGCACTCAATGAGCTTGGGAAAAACCCTGAAATCACACGATTCAAGGGACTTGGTGAAATTTCTCCGGATGAATTCAAACACTTTATCGGAAAGGATATCCGTCTGGAACCTGTTGTAATGGGTAAAGATACCACAATAGACCAACTACTGGAATTCTATATGGGTAAAAATACACCGGACAGACAGAACTTCATTCTGGAAAATCTTGTTGTAGAAGATACGGACATCGAAAGAAAAGAACTGAAAGAAGAAGAAGAAGTGATAACTGAAACAGAAGGATAAGAAAAAACTTCAACAAACTCAGTATGGGAATGCTAAAATTTAGATTATTAGTCTTTAGCATTAAATACTGAATATGTAGAAGCCCAATATATTCTTATTAAATTATATACAGCGCTACCAATATAAATGGAAGAAAACAATTTAAACCACGCAGAAGAATCATTAAAGAAAGTCTCCGGGCTTTATCAGGACTGGTTTCTGGATTATGCCTCTTATGTAATTCTTGACCGTGCAATTCCGTCCGTATATGATGGACTGAAACCTGTGCAACGAAGAATTATGCATTCTATGCGTGAACTGGAAGACGGGCGTTATAACAAAGTTGCCAATATCGTAGGTAATACAATGAAATATCACCCGCATGGTGACGCATCCATTACCGATGCAATGGTACAAATCGGACAGAAAGAATTATTAATAGATACACAGGGAAACTGGGGAAATATATTCACGGGAGACAGTGCAGCTGCAGCGCGTTATATAGAAGCCCGGCTAACTCCTTTTGCTCTGGAAGTAGTCTTTAATCCGAAAACTACTGAATGGGCAAAGTCTTATGATGGAAGAAATAACGAACCTATTGATCTTCCTGTAAAGTTCCCTTTGCTTCTAGCACAGGGAGTAGAAGGGATTGGTGTAGGTCTTTCTACCAAAATCTTACCACACAACTTCAACGAGCTAATCAACGCATCTGTTGCTTACCTGAAAAAGAAACCTTTTCAGGTATTTCCTGACTTTCTTACAGAAGGTCTGCTGGATGTTTCTGAATACAATGACGGGCAACGTGGTGGTAAGGTAAGGGCAAGAGCAAGAATTACCCAGAAAGATAAGCATACGCTTATTGTAACCGAGCTTCCTTTCTCCAAAACGACTGGAGACCTTATTGATAGTATTATTAAGGCGAATGAGAAAGGGAAGATTAAAATCAAGAAAATTGAAGATAATACTTCGGACAAGGTAGAAATTCTGATTCACCTTCATCCGGATGTATCACCAGATAAAACAATTGATGCATTATATGCATTTACCGACTGCCAGGTAACTATTTCACCAAATGCCTGTGTTATTGTAGGGGATAAACCAATGTTCCTGAATGTTTCGGACATTCTGAAAATGAATACAGACCATACAGTATCATTACTAAAACTGGAGTTAGAGATAGAACTTGGGGAGCTTGAAGAGAAATGGCATTTTGCATCTCTTGAAAAGATCTTCATAGAAAATGAAATCTATCAGGAGATTAAAAACAGAGCTTCAAAAGAAGAAGTTTACAGCGCTATTGATCTGGCTCTAAATCCATTTACCAAGCATCTGATGCGCAAAGTTACTGTTGAAGATATCATCAGATTGACGGAGCTTCCTTTCATGAGAATATCCCGTTATGATCAGGACAAAGCGCTGGAAAATATTGCAGCACTGGAAGGGAAAATAGAGCAGGTGAAGCATCATCTGGCGAATCTTATTACTTATGCAATAGATTATTTCCTGAACATCCAGAAAAAATACGGAAAGAATAAAGAAAGAAGAACTGAACTAAGAATTTTTGATACTATCGATGCAACCAAGGTAGCTGTAGCGAATGAGAAGTTCTATGCTAATTTCGATGAAGGCTTTATCGGTACTTCACTGAAAAAAGACCAGTTCCTTTTTGAATGTTCAGATATCGACGACATTAT
The DNA here is from genome assembly GCF_002023715.1 of Elizabethkingia occulta. Lineage (GTDB taxonomy): Bacteria > Bacteroidota > Bacteroidia > Flavobacteriales > Weeksellaceae > Elizabethkingia > Elizabethkingia occulta. Next base: position 66,543 of record NZ_MAHX01000005.1, on the reverse strand, counting down.
TATCTTCCGTAAAGATGGTACGATGCTCGTAACCAAGGTAGAATCTAAAACTTTTGTCGGCAAAAACATACTGCATGTTGGCATTTGGAAGAAAAATGATAAACGTACAGTTTATAACATGATCTACCGCGAAGGTAAAGAGGGACCTTATTACATGAAGCGTTTCTTTGTTACCGGTGTTATCAGAAGTAATGAATACAACCTGGCATCGGATAAGAAGGGATCGGAAGTTCTTTACTTCTCTGCTAATGCAAATGGGGAAGCAGAGGTTGTAAATGTTTTACTGAAACCAAGTGCCCGTATCCGTAAAAACAAACTGGATATAGATTTCTCCGAACTGGCAATAAAGGGTAGAGACTCTAAAGGTAATCTGGTAACCAAATATCCGATTAAAAAGATCGAAATGAAGGAGGAAGGTGTTTCTACACTGGCTCCCCGTAAAATATGGTTCGATGAAGCTGTAAGAAGGCTGAATGCAGATGCAAGAGGTACTTTCCTTGGAACTTTCAAAGGTGAAGACAAAATTTTATTGGTTACGCCAAAAGGAGAAGCCCGCCTTGTAAGCTTTGATCTTTCTAACCGTTTCGATGATGAATATATTATCCTTGAAAAATGGAAACCGGAACAGTCAATAGGTTGTATTTACTATGATGGCGAGAAAGAGCGTTATTTTGTAAAGCGCTTCTTGCTGGAAAACACAAACAATCCACAACTATTCTTCCCGTCGGAACATCCTAAATCTTTTGTAGAGTGGGTAAGTACCGGTAAAAATGCATCAGCCGAGCTGATTTTCAGTAAAGAAAAAGGAAAAGATAAAGATCCGGAAACCATACTGATAGATGATTTTATTACTGTAAAAGGTATTAAAGCATTAGGAAACCAGCTGTCAAAAGACAAAATACGAACCATTAACATTACAATTCCTGAACCTGAAGAGGAGGAAGTAATTGAAGAAATTCCGGATACTTCTGAGGATTTTGATGATGATGGTACAATAGGAAATCTGTTTGAGGAAGGAGACGACAACTAAAATATTTTGGCTTCGCTCAGTATAGTATAAAACAAACCTCATAGGCACTGAAACCTGTGAGGTTTAGTATAAAATAGTCAGACAAATGGCTAGCATTAAACAAAACAAATAAAAGGTTCACACTCAATATGTTCTCCAAACAAGAAGCAGCACAACTGAAGACAGAATTTTGGATAGCTTTCGGGAAATCATTTCCCCGAAAGTGGCTTTTATATGATACAAAAATCAAAGATTTTTCTTTCAAATTTTACGCAGACAACAAGAAAGCAGAGGTTTCATTAGATATAGAAATGAAAGACGAGCTTTTCAGGAATGCCTATTATGAGAAAACTGAATCTCTGGAAAATTTATTAAGAGAAGATTATCTTCCGGATGCTATTATGGAGGAGCATTACTTTCTGGAAAGCGGAAAAGAAATAAGCCGTATTTGGGTACAAAAAGAAAATGTAAGTATCTTCAATAAAAATTCGTGGCAGGAAACTTTTGAGTTTTTTGTAGAAAAAATGACTGCCTTCGAAAACTTTTATCAGGACTTTGAAGATTTTATAAAAGATGTCTGAAACTACCCAACATAGTTTTCTAAACAAAATTGTTGACAGTCTCCTCCAACAGGACAAGCCTCTTCATGCCTATACCTTTATCCTTCCGGGTAAACGTCCGGCAGTTTTTATCAAAAAGATACTGGCAGAGAAACAATATGAAGGAATACTACCGAAATTTCAGACTATTGATGAGCTCATTACAGAAATATCCGGACTACAGCAGATCTCGGGTATTCCTTTATGGCTTTTCGCTTATAAAACCTATCGTAAAATAGATGCAAAAGAGGATATACAGTCTTTTCTGAAATGGTTCCCAACACTTTTAAAGGATTGGGACGATATGCTGAAGTTTTCTAAAAGTGATACTCCGGTTCTGGAATTTATGCTTTCTGACGAGCGTATAAAGAACTGGGGAGAATTGCTTGGTGAAGACAAACCACACCGACGCAACCTGAACTTCTGGCAGAAAATGAATTCTTTTCTTCCGCTACTGAAAAAAGAATTGCTTCAGGAAAATCTCGCAACTCCCGGAATTATTCATGAAAAGGTAAAGGAAACTGTAAGCCACTTTGCTGAAACTACAAAACTACAGTTGGTATTTTGTGGTTTCAATGCCTTTACACCTGTAGAAGAAAAGTTGGTCAGAAATCTCCTGCAATGGGATAAGGCATTATGTTTTTTCCAGGCAGACGAATATTACATTAAAGACAGACGTCAGGAAGCCGGGAAATTTCTGCGCGAACATCAGCATTGGAAAGAGTTTAACGAATACAGACCTTTCAGCTGGATAGAAAATCACTTTTCAGAAAATAAAAATATTCAGGTATTCGAAGTTTCCGGAAATATTGCACAGACAAAACTTCTTCCACATATTCTGGATGATCTTCGGAAACGAAATCCTGAACTAAGCAACACAGCGGTTGTTCTTCTGGACGAAAATCTACTGCCACCAACACTGGAAAGTCTCCAGCATCTGGTGAAGAGTTTGAATATTACTATGGGATTTCCACTGAAGAATTTATCATTCAGTGTAGCCATGAAAAAACTTTTTTATCTGCAGAAACAGTTGGATAAAAACAGTTCATCTTACTATTATGCAGACCTTGTTCCACTGTTAGAGGAATTACCATACAAGAAAGAAGATGAGCCTATTATAAAAGGCTTTCTGGAGCAACTGGAAGAAAGGAATCTGGTTTATATTTCCAGAAAACTGTTTAATGAGCTTTTAGGAGGCATATCATATATTAATTTACTGATCAAACCAAATGATCCAAAAGTCTATCTGGATACACTTATCGACTTTTGCATCTCATGTAAGTTTGAAAAGATAAACGATATAGATTATGAAAATATATCGAGCTTCGAGAAAGCTTTTATAAGTCTTAAAAATCAGTTACAACAATATGATTTTCTCATAGACATTATTACTCTGGAAGTATTAGTAAACCAACTCGTAAGTACTGAAACTATAGATTTTGAAGGGGAGCCTCTTTCGGGATTACAGCTTATGGGACTTTTGGAAACCCGTTTGCTGAATTTTGAGAATGTTATTATGCTTTCTATAAACGAAGGTAAACTACCATTGGGAAGAACCCAGAATACTTACCTGCCTTTCGATGTCCGCCGTAATTTCGGAATGAATACTTTTCTGGAAAATGATTCTATTTATGCATATCATTTTTACCGACTTATTCAGGAAGCAAAGAACGTATACATGCTCTTTAATGGACTCACAAGTGGGGTAAATATTGGTGAGAAAAGCCGTTTCATCACCCAGATCGAAATGGAAAGTCAGCACCACATACAAAATTATGTTGTAGACAGCTCTTCTGAACCTGTGAGCCAGGAACCGATACGCATCAGGAAAACACCAGTAGTATTGGAAAAGCTGGAACTTTGGAAACAGAAAGTTTCACCTTCACATCTCAATGCCTATCTCTATAATCCAATGGATTTCTACCTGAATCAGATTCTGAACACCAGACTGCCGGATGAACTGGAAGAAGAAATCTCTGTCCGTAACTTTGGTAATCTTGTGCACTATACACTGGATTATCTTTACCAGAGTTTACTGAACAGAAAGCTGACAACTGCAGATCTTAAGCAAGCTCAGAATAAAGTAGAGGAGTCACTGGACTATGTTATAGTAGAAAAACTAAAACATTCCCCGGATTATTATAAACGCGGAATGAATTACATTCATAAATCGGTTGCTAAAAGAACACTTCAGAATATAATTCAGAAAGACCTGGACGATGTTGAACAAGGAAACTCACTGGAAATTCTGGCTCTTGAGCATAATATATATGCTGATTTTTATCTGGATGATCAGCAGCAGGATAAAATAAGCTTTAATGGTTTTGCTGACAGAATTGACCGCTTCAACGGAGCACTTCGCATTATAGACTACAAAAGTGCTAAAGCGGGTGATCTGAATGTAAAGTCTAACCCTAAAAAGGATGAGGATACACAGTTATTTGATAAAAAATACAAGCAGGAAGTTCAGCTATCTATCTATGCACATTGTGCCTTGACTTCCGGGGCTTTTCCGGATCAGGAAGTACAATGTGGTATATGGAGCTTTGTAGCTCCTGATGAGGGACCTAAAATGCTGAATATATCCGGAGACAGTTATATCAGTAAATCTGATCTCGAACTGCCAATGAAATCGGTAAAGTCTATTATACTGGATATTCTGAACCCAGAGAAGGACTTTGTTGAAGAGGACAGCACAGGCTGGGGCTAAATAGTTTTTAAAAATATATTAATAAAATGATACCAATTCACGACCTTATCTTTTTTATTATAGCAGCTTTTATCTTAGTGATCAGTCCGGGTCCTAATATGATCTATCTGATCTCCAGAACCATAACACAGGGAAGAAAAGCAGGTCTTACGTCCCTTGCAGGTGTTATTTGTGGATTTTTGTTTCATATTGTTATGGTCTCTTTTGGGCTGACAGCAGTATTATTCGCTGTACCATATGCCTATGTTATATTAAAGATTTTAGGAACAGTTTACCTTTTATATTTAGCCTATCAGGCAATAAAGCCTAACAGTAAAAATATCTTTGAGGTTAAGAACATTTCAATAGATCGTCCCGGGAAATTATTTACTGTTGGCTTTCTTACAAATGTTCTCAATCCTAAAGTAGCTGTTTTTTATCTGTCTTTCTTTCCACAGTTTATCAAACCTCAATATGGCTCCATTTTCACTCAGAGTCTGGAACTGGGCATTATACAGGTATTTGTAAGTTTTAGTATCAACTTTATTATTGTATTAACCGCTGCACAAGTCGCACGTTTCTTTGCCAAGAATCCTACATGGATAAAAATTCAGAAATGGTTTATGGCAAGTGTATTAGGCTTTCTTGCAATAAAAATGGCACTTTCAAAAGCGAAATAAAACTAGGTCTCAAAAAATTAAGATCAATTTTATATAAATTTAAAAACCATAGTAAGATATATCTTACCATCGTTTATTTTTAAACTTTTGTTTGATCCTGATTACTCCATGAAATCCCCTGATACATAATACCAGCTGTCATGCATTTTTTGAAAGTAGGAAAACTCATGATGAATTTGTTCCTGGCCTTCTGAATTAATGAAATAAGCTTTGAACTCAACATGATTTAATGCCGGGGTTCTTACAATTTCCAGCTTTATCCATTGGTTCATTTCTCCCAATTCCTGCATATCCGCTTTGTCATGGAATTTGCGTTTTCCGGGATGAGTGGTTTCCATCAGATACTCTCCGTTGGGAATAGCATATGCTGAATATCGGGAACGCATAAGCGCTTCAGCAGTAGGTGCATGTTTTTCTTTTCTGTGAAAAGGTGCACAACATTCTTCATAGGTTTTCCCCGAACAGCAAGGACAATTCATTTTACTTCTTTTTTGCAAAGATAACAGAATTCATACGGAATTGGCCCTGACATTATCCTATTCTTTATCCAATAATGGTTATTGGTTAGGATAGAGACTAGTTACTTCCACCAGCTCTGTTTTGCTCTTCAAATTTAACTTGCTTGGTAGCACCTTTCACATTATTATTCCCGAATTTATAGGTCACAGAAAGATTCACATTTCGTGTAATACCTTTGTAATAATACTCCGAATTAAAGTCCTGATAGAATTCGGTACCTTTTGAGCGATTGGTATTGAAAACATCATTTACCGTTAAATTAAATAGTAAGTTCTTTTCCAAAAAACTAGCTCTTAGCCCTGTATACATAGAAAAATTTCCGTTGAAGTAGGTATTACCACTACGTTCCGGAATATTACTCCACAAGCCTAATACAAACGTGAGGCTTTTATCCTTTTTCAGAAAGAAATTATTATCCAGATTGAGGTTGGCTCCATAACCCGACATTCCGGAAATTACCTGTGGTATATAAGATTTCGATTTGGCATAATATCCATTTACGAAAATATTAGACTCCAGCCATTTCAACTTATTATAGTTGTAACTGATATTAATTCCGGTACTATTCTGATTATAAAAATTAAGCGTTGTACTATACTTTAATCCGTCTTCTATCATCTGAACTCTATCCCAGTTGGCTTTGGTATAATTGTAATAAGCCGTGATATTCAGGTTATTTTTCAATACATAACCAAACTCTAAATTATCTGTAAACGTTGGCTGTAAATATGGATTTCCTGTACTGTATTCAAAATCTGAAGTATAATATTTAAAAGGATTCAGGTTTCCAAAATAGGGGCGACTGATTCTCCGGGAGTAATTCACAGAAAATGAATGGTTATCATTGGGCTTATAACTTATATAGGCTGTAGGGAAGAATTTTCCGTATTTATTGGTGGATGTAAGATTTTCATTTGGTGAATAACCTTTCAGGTGCGTATATTCATAACGCAATCCTGCTTTGGCATCCCATTTATCATTGATTTTAAAACTCGTTGAAATATAAGCGGCATAATTCTCTTCATTATAAAAGAAATTGTTACTTCTTTTTGTATTGAATACATTCTCTCCATTTAGAATATCATAAAAATTAAATTCTGAATCGTTTTTAATCTTTGTAAACTTAATTCCGGATTCCGTTTTTATTTTGGAAAAATTCTTTTCTAAATCTGCCTGTCCTGAATAGATTTTATACTGGCTGACAGGATTAACAAAAGTGGAAGTTCTTGTACTGGTGATCGTATTATAATAATTATTAGCATTGGAGTTATTAATCATCATATTGGCAGAGATACTCAGCTTACTACCCAGCGAATCTAATTTCAAATCATAGAAAGCTGTGGCATTATGCACATTCCTCTTATTTCTGTTATTTGAATCTGATGCAAATGACCGATCACCCTTTTCATCTCTTATGCTGGTGGCATTCTGGGCTTGTTCCAATGGATTGCTAAATGAATAGTTATAACTAACACCTATCAGATTTTTATCATTTATCTTGTATTCTGTTTTTACATTACCACTTTTATAACGGTAATTAGAAGAAGTTTTCTCATCAGTATTCCAGTAGTTATTATTTCCATTACCCGAATTATAAGTATAAGCATTTCCCTGCCAGTAATTGTCACCGGTAGAAAGATTTGTAGATACTGAAAGTTTCTTCCCCTGATAATTGAAACCTAAACCACTTCTGCTGGAAACGGTTGGCCTGCCGAAATAGTAGTTTCCGGAAGTTTGTAAAGATGCATTCCAGCCCAGATTGGTATTTTTCTTCAGGATAATATTGATCAGCCCGCTTTTACCTTCCGCTTCATAACGTGCGGGTGGGGTAGTGATTACTTCAATTCTGGCAATATCATCTGATCTTAACGTCTTTAGGTAATTGATTAATTCCTGACCGGAAAGATTAAGCAATTTATCATTGACCATTACCGCAACATTACTTTTACCTGCAATGGATATTGCTTCGTCTGTAGTACGCACCATCGGTGTTTTGGCTAGCGCTTCTACTAAATCCAATCCTTGTGACGCTACTGAGTTCTCAACATTGAAAACCAGGCGGTCTACTTTCCTTTCAATTAGCTTTTTCTTTCCTGTTACTGTAACACCTTCAACTTTGGTTTCTGTAGTCCTGGGTAATGGAATCAGAAAATTCCTGTTGATATTACCTTCTATTGCTATATTTTCAGATAACAGCTTCTCACCATCCCTGAAGATTTCAATCTGATAAGTTCCGTTTTCTTTCAGTTTTATATTAAAAATTCCTTCAGCATCACTGATACCGGATATTTTTTCTGTTCCTTTAGATAATATAATTTCAGAATCCGGAATTTGTTTTTTGTTTTCATAACTCAGTTTTCCCTGTATGCTTTGTGCAAACGAAAAAACTGAAGTTACTAATCCTATCAAAATATAATTCTTTCTCATAATTTTTACTTTTAATCATAACACAACAGAAGGCAAAGTTCTGTTACATCAAGCATATAACTTTTTGTATATCAGCTATATAACCGAAATAATACCAATTAAAAATAAACACGTTAATAACTGACAATCAATAATTTACATTTTAAACACCTTTGAAAAGTGTCTGAAAATGAACACTAACTGTTCGTTTTCGGACAAAATAAAAGCTCTGCAATTGCAGAGCTTTTTATATGATAAAGAATTAAAGTCTAATTAAAAGGAACCAGCTTATCATTTGGAAGATCATATTCATACAAATCTCCATTACGCTGGTCAATATAAAGCCACTGCGCTACACTGAAACGGTTTTCAAATTCTGTCCCTAGACCTAAAACAATATAATCTTTGCCTTGTTCATTTCTTTCTTCAATAGAATAGGTGAGTTCTTCATTTTTTTTCAGATGAAGTAGCAACAATTTATTTTTGGTATTTGCCAGATAATACTGCACACTATTGTAAATATTATCTCTTTCTTCATTCGACAAATCAAGATCCTGACCAAATGTATATTTTACAGGTTTTGTATAACGCTGCTTAAACAGAGACAATGCACCATCCTTAATCTTCTTTACAGAAACCAGCATTTTGTTGTCTTCTTTCCGGTCGTTATCTCCGGCAATATCAATATGTACTTTTTTCCATTTAACTTCTACTAAGTCTCCACGGTTAAGATCCTTATTGACAGCCTGAGTTACAAAACTTTCAATTTTCCCGTTATCTTTAATCAGAAGATAAAGATAATCTCCAATTTCTTCATAATTATAGAAATCAGCTGTAACCGCCTGTCCCGTATTCTTTGGATGATTAACCTTTATTGAATCGGAAGCGATAATAGCAGAAGAATCTGGTTTAGTTTCTGAAGATACTGCACCTTCATTTTTCTTACATGAAACTATAAGTAAAGCCGCTACAAGCGGAAGTGTTTTTAAATTCATAAAACTAGTCCTCATTTGTCGAGGATTTTAATTTCAGATACTTTCGTTCATAAAGCATCCACATTAAGTAATAATACAGAACAAAGCCTGCTGCCAGCAAAACAACTATATTAATTGCTATTGACAACCAAAGGTTTTGAGGATCTGTAGTTTCTAATACAAAGTATTGGAAAAGAATAACAAAAACTACTGTAAACAAGGACCATCTTAGTCCGTCATACAATGCATATTTAGTTCTTCCTTTTTGTCTTTTCTGTTCCCAGAAAGTTATAAAATCTTTATCCGAATCTTTCAATTTTTAAAAAGCATTTATCCCGGTAATATCATTTCCGGTAATGAGTAAGTGTACATCGTGAGTTCCCTCATAGGTAATCACTGACTCCAGGTTAGCAGCATGGCGCATCATAGGGAATTCACCCATAATTCCCATTCCGCCAAGAATCTGTCTGGATTCTCTGGCAATATCTATCGCCATTTTCACATTATTTCTTTTAGCCAGAGATATTTGTGCAGGTGTAGCTCTGTGTTCATTTTTCAGAGTTCCAAGACGCCAGCATAGCAACTGTGCTTTGGTAATTTCCGTAAGGAATTCTGCCAGTTTCTTTTGCTGAAGCTGATAAGAAGCAATAGGCTTACCAAACTGAATGCGTTCTTTAGAGTATTGTACAGCTGTACAATAACAATCTATTGCAGCACCAATAACACCCCAGGATATACCATAACGGGCAGAGTTGAGACAAGATAACGGACCTTTAAGCCCAATTACGTTTGGCAATATATTTTCTTTTGGAATCTTTACATCCCTGAACACCAATTCTCCGGTTTTAGATGCACGTAAAGACCATTTATTAATTGTTTCTGGTGTTGTAAAGCCTTCCATTCCGCGCTCTACAATAAGCCCTCTTACTTTGCCATCTTCACCCTTAGCCCACACTACTGCAATATTACATAATGGAGCATTGGTAATCCACATTTTTGCACCGTTTAGCAGGTAGTGGTCTCCCATATCTTTGAAATGGGTTTCCATACTCCCCGGATCGGATCCATGGTTGGGTTCTGTCAGCCCAAAAGCACCAATCATCTCGCCACTTGCTAAATGAGGAAGGTATTTCTTTTTTTGTTCTTCCGAGCCAAACTCATTTATAGGAAACATAACCAGAGATGATTGTACCGATGCTGCTGAACGAACCGCAGAATCACCACGTTCCAGTTCCTGCATAATAAGTCCGTAAGATATCTGATCCAATCCTGCACCTCCGTATTCTTCCGGGATATATGGCCCTAAAGCTCCGATTTTCCCGAGTTCCTTCATAAGATTCGGAATATCCTTATGATGCTGTGCTGCATCATCAATTTTTGGCATTACAAAACTATCTACCCATTCGCGGACAGATTGTCGGATGAGTTTGTGTTCGTCTGTTAATAAATCGTCTATAAAGTAATAATCGGGGATGGTGTGAATTGGATAATATGACATATTAATATTTTTAGCCTAAGATAACAATTATATCTGATACACGGAAAGCCGGATCAGAACCATTTTGAAAAGAATCCGCCTTTTTTATTCAGTTCTTTCTGAAGGACTAAAGCACGCTCATTATCTGGGAAAAGAGAAAGTATTTTCTGTACATTTTCTAAAGCTTCTTCTCTTTTCTTCAGGTTCAGCAACTGCTGAGATTTCAGCACTTCTATCATCGCCCAGTCTTCATCGCGGTCATATCCGAATTTATCATAAGAAGCTTCATGTTCTTCTGCCCATTTAATCGTTTCATCAGCACTTCTTGCATGTTGGCTACTCTGTACCAGATAAAACAAAAGGGTCCCCTCCGAATCCTGCATAAATTCATTCTCTCTCAAAACCGGTAATATCTCCGATAGATAGTTACAAGCTTTCTGATGATCATTGATAAAAGACGCATTTTTACCAATCTGGTAATAGGCTTTTATTTTATCTGTTTCATATAACCACTCCGGATTCTTTAGCTCCAGAAAACGTTCTCCACTTTCAACAGCTTCTTTATACCTTCCTTCTTCATTATAGGCCTGCATCAGCATATAATAAGGATTAGAATTCTGCGGAAATTCCAATGTAAACTGATTCCAGAATTCAATTTTTTCAGCATTAGAATAATCCTGTACCAGATGTGAAATTCCTAAATCTAAAGCATTGGACAGATTATAAAGTTCAACAGAGTTTTCTTCATTTATGCCATTTCTGCTAACATAATCTTCATAATTTTTCAGACGCTCCTTCAAAACTTCCATTGGATTTTCCAGCTCGCCTAATATTGTAGCATACTTTATTCTCTTAGCCTCATAATGCAGGAATCTGAATTCATCAAAGCATTCAGGTCCGTATTCATACGTTAATATTCCATACTGATTTCTGGCTCCTTCAAAATTATCTAACTTTTCATATATTGTTGCCAAAGTATCGTGCAGTTCATAGAACTCAGAAAGTTCAAGTCCCTTCGCTGCTGCTGCCTCTGCTTTCTCCAGATCTTCTTTCCCGATATAAGCTATTGCCAAGTTGTTACAACACATCGCCCAAAGATGCGGAGTTGTATAAGGATGGCTTTCATAGCGGTTTTCATAGAAATAATCTTCCAATCCTTTGTAGGCATTCAGGTAGAATAATTCCAGTACTTCCGAAGCTTCCTGATTACCTGAAAGCTTATGTTCGTCCAAAAATTCCGATATACATACTCCATTGTTGTACCATTCATTCGGAATATCGTTTACAGTATAAGTCTGTTCAGGAAGTACACCATTCACAAAATAATAGGATATTATCCATCTGTAGAGTGCTGTCGAATTACCTCCTAATTGCAATGCTTCATTGAAATAGGTTAGTGCCTCTTCATACCTCTGTTCATTAAACTTTATAGTCCCTGCAAAATGGAATGGCCATTTAGAATTAGGATACTCAGCAATATAAAACTGGCAGTTTTCTAAATGATCTGCTTCAGAGATGTGATTAAGTTCACCATAATTCTTCTGAATAAGAAGCACAAAATACATTAGTTTTTCATCCTCAAACCCATTTCTAAGGATTTTGTCTATACGTCTTTCCCATAATGCAAGCTCATTATGCACTTCTTCGTCAGTATTTTCCAATTCTGTAACCTTGCACAATAGTTTCCCTAACAAATGATAATCTGAATTCTCGTATATAAAATCCGCTAATTCAAAATACTGGAATTCGTTAAAAAGCAAAATATTATGCATGCTTTTACTGATCAGCTCCAAAATATCAGCAGCAGGAGCATTATGATATTTTAGATATCTGAATTTATGAAACAGATACTTGGACATTTCAGCATCCTGAAGCTCTCTGGAATCCTGCGCCCATTTTTTGTAATTCTCCAATCCGTAATCAATCCACTGAATAAGATCTTCATGCTTTTCGTTCACATCATTATAGTAAATGAAAAGGTCTGTTGCCTGCGCCTCATATACAGGATCATTTTTCAGATCATTCAGATAGCGCAATACATCTTCTTCCGGAATAACAGGGTTCTGAAAGTCAAGGTAGGACAAAAGCTGAGACTTCATAGCATTGTCATTCTCCAGCTGTATCAATTTTTGAATATAGGGTATTATACTATCCTGAATATAATTTGCTTCAGGTTGATTCTCCATTACCCACGCCCATTCGGTTTGAATAAACATATGTAGAATCTCTGTATCATTAGGGTTCTCTTTGTATAATTCGTGAATTGCAATTTTAGCCTGTTCAATATCTCCGTCAGCAAGCAGCTGTTCAATTTCTGATAATGTTTTCATTAAATGATTATATATTGCGAATATTAATTAAAGTCCTAAAAATACCAAAAAATCCGAAATACCCAATCAATAGGGAGAAATAGAAAAGTTTAATTTGTTTAAACGCCATAAAAAGAGTCAGATAAATTTACGGTTTCCATAAAAATTGTAATCATGTCTGAACTCTTTCGGCGTACAGCCTTTTCGTTTTTTGAATAGCCTGTTAAAGTTAGAAATATTATTAAAACCGCAGTGATAAGCAATTTCTGAAACAGACTGAGTTGTATCTATCAGCATTCTGCACGCATTTCCCAGCCTGCATTCTAATAACGAGTCCATAAAAGTTACACCTGTACGTCTTTTGAAAAAGCGGCTAAAAGACATCTCCGTCATATTCACAAGTTTAGAAACTTCACCTAAAGAAATATTCTGATGAAAGTGATGATTAACGTATTCCATTACCCTCTGAATTCGTCTGCTGTTATAGGACTCCTGATTGAAGAAGATATTATCAGAAAGTGTCTGCATATTTTTGGATGTTGAAAGGTCGTGCAATACTGATAACAATTCCAAAACGGAATTAAATCCCTGCTTCTTATCTAGGTTTAGCAAACGTGGCATTATTTTCTGAGTTGCTTCTTTAGAAAATAATATTCCTCTGGATGATAATTCTATCATCTTTCGCATGCAACTCATCTGATTTCGGTTCAGGAATCTTTCGTCCAGAAAATCCTTATGAAACTGTATTGTTACTTCCGTCATTTCTTTGCCTTCAAACTCATAAGTTTCCCACATATGAGGAAGATTAGGACCGATCATTACAAGCTCGTAATCATCTATTACCGAAATATGGTCTCCAATAATCCTTCTCGCTCCTTTACCATTATGGATAAAATTTAGTTCTATTTCTTCATGACTATGGAGTGGAAAGTCGAAGTCCGACTTTACGCGGGTAAAAATAGTGAAGCAGTCACCGGGTGTTAAGGGTATTATTTCTCGGAGCAGATTATTAAGCATGATAAAATTCTGTGGTAATTAATTTGCAGGTCATAAAAGTATCAATAATTATAAAACTGTTTGTTAACTTAAAATTATAAATAATTTAATTTTCATGCATATTTACAATGAACATTATTTACACATTGGTTATTTTGTATTATTTAATGTCAAAAAAGTATTATGTTCGTATTCCTTCTGGTACTATTTTTATCATCCAGATAACAGCCTAATTCATGAACGAAAAAATAAAAGTAAGAGAAAAGATTGCCTATGGATTAGGCGATGCAGCATCATCCATGTTCTGGAAAATTTTCAGCATGTATTTACTCTTTTTTTATACTGATGTATTTGGCATCACGGCAGCTACTGCCGGCACCATGTTTCTGGTCACCAAAGTATGGGATGCTTTTTTCGATCCTGTAGTCGGACTTATCTCAGACCGTGTATCGACAAGGTGGGGAAAGTTTCGTCCATTTCTGGTATGGATGGTTATACCATTTGCAGTAATGGGCATCTTTACATTTTTCAGACCGGATTTTAGTGAAAACGGCAGACTCGTTTATGCATATATTACTTATTCGGTAATGATGATGGTCTATTCTCTTATTAATGTACCATACGCATCATTACTCGGAGTTATGTCTTCAGATCCTAAAGAACGCACAGCACTTGCTTCTTACAGAATGGTTTTCGCATTTATTGGTAGTCTTGTTGCATTATGGCTGATAGAACCTTTAGTAAAGATCTTCGGAGACGGAACCCTTACATTTGCAATGGGCTGGGTGTATGCTATGGTTGTTTTTGGTATTATAGCTTCAATCTTATTTTTATTGTGCTTTGCAGGAACCAAAGAACGTATAATACCTGTAAAAGAAAATAATTCCACACTAAAATATGACCTTAAAGATCTTTTTGCAAACAAGCCTTGGTGGATATTATTGGGAGCTGGTGTTGCTACATTATTATTCAATACAATAAGGGATGGAGTTGCTATCTATTATTTCAAATATTACCTGGATAAATCCGATACAGATATACTTTCTTTCGTAGGAATGCAAATCTCCCAGACAACAGTATACCTTGTACTGGGACAGGCTGCAAACATTATAGGTGTTATTGCAGCGACCCCTGTAGCCAATAAAATAGGCAAGAAGAAAACATTTTTCTTTGCTATGCTTTTTGCTGCTATTTTCAGTATACTTTTTTACTTTTTAGGAAAGAGTAGTATCAGCGGAGTATTGGCTCTCCAGTTTATCATCAGTATATGTGCTGGTAGTATATTTCCTTTATTGTGGTCTATGTACGCAGATACTGCTGATTATTCCGAATGGAAACAAGGCAGAAGAGCCACAGGTCTTATATTTTCAGCGTCTTCAATGTCTCAGAAATTAGGATGGGCTATTGGCGGATGGGCGAGCGGTGCATTATTAGCATTCTTCGGATTTCAGGCGAATGTTCTGCAAACGGCCTTTGCACAGACAGGGATTAAACTAATGCTAAGTTTATTACCCGCTGCTGCTGCAATTATTTCCATGCTTTTCATTCTTTTTTATCCGTTACACGAAAAACAAATGAAGATTATAGAACAGGATCTTGAACAAAAACGAAACTAAAAAATAATAACCTACACTTAATTCTATGAGTTTATATTTCGAGACAAGAAAAAAGGCCCTTAACGAGGCCTATGAAAACCTTATCTTAAAAGAAAACATAAAACAACAAACCCTGGGCAATGGTGTCTACGACAGATACGAAAATCCTATACTGACTGCAGATCATGCGCCTGTTTTCTGGAAGTATGATTTTAATGAGTCTACAAACCCTTATCTGATGGAACGTTTCGGTATAAATGCTGTATTTAATGCCGGAGCTTTGAAGCTGGACGATAAATATATTGTGATTGCAAGAGTGGAAGGGAATGATAGAAAATCATTTTTCGCTCTGGCAGAAAGTAATAATGGTACAGATGGTTTCAGATTCCGGGATTATCCTATTACAATCCCTGAAACAGATATACCAGATACAAATATCTATGACATGCGTATTGTACAGCATGAAGATGGCTGGATCTACGGATTATTCTGTACAGAGCGAAGAGATCCTGAAGCTATTCCGGGTGATCAGTCTGCTGCTATAGCACAGTGTGGTATTGTACGGACTAAAGATTTAAATGGCTGGGAGCGTTTACCAGATTTAAAAACAAAATCGGCTCAACAACGCAATGTTGTTCTGCATCCTGAATTTGTCAATGGGCAGTATGCATTCTACACACGCCCGCAGGATAGCTTTATAGAAGCCGGGACTGGTGGCGGAATAGGATTGGGATTAAGCAAAAGTATGGAGAATGCGGAAGTAACCGAAGAGGTATTGATTGATCAAAAAAAGTATCATACCGTGTATGAAGCTAAAAACGGATTGGGGCCGGCACCGATAAAAACAGAGAAAGGATGGCTGCATCTTGCTCATGGTGTACGCAATACAGCTGCAGGCCTGCGCTATGTTCTCTATATGTTTATGACCAGCCTGGACGACATTACACAGGTTATCCATAAGCCTGCAGGTTACTTTATGGCTCCTGAAGCTGAAGAGCGTATAGGGGATGTCTCTAACGTTGTATTTTCTAATGGTTGGGTTGTCAATAATGATGGTACTGTATTTATTTATTATGCCTCATCGGATACCCGTCTGCATGTTGCTACTTCCACCATAGAGAAACTGATGGATTACGTAATCAATACTCCGGAAGATGGCTTCAGATCGGCAACATCCGTTGAAACACTCAATACTATTATCCGAAACAATTTGTCTGCTAAAAGCTGAAACTGAATTACATAATTTACTTACTTTTCATTCATATTCCTAGTTAGGGCCTCTTTTCAGAGGCCTTTATTTCTATACTTATTGATATATTTTAATTAACATAGTGACAAAAATCATAACTTTATATTAATTTAGATTAAATAAAAATAACATAAATTTGGTCTGATAATTTTTATACCAAATCAGACATTATGGAAACAAAATTCGAAACAGTACCTTATCGAAAGGTATTGAAAGGGGGCAGCTCCGAATACATGGATATCTTCCATGGGACACCCGAAAATATAAACTACTACCAGAAAACAGTACAAGACACACTGGAGGTAATCACCAATTTTTTGCAAACCCGACAGACGCCATTAGGAGACACTTCTGTTCAGCGTAATAAAAGCAAAATGAATCTTGTAGATATTAACAGCGACGAAACAATATCTGTAAAAGAATGTCTCTCCGAATTATGTGATATCTACATCAATGATGCCACTGCATTCCATCACAGTTCTTATGTCGCACATCTTAACTGTCCAATATTAATTCCAACACTGGCAGCAGAGATGATTATCAGTTCCATCAATAGTTCCATGGATACCTGGGATCAGAGTCTTGGTGCCACGACGATAGAACTTCGTCTTATTGAATGGATGGGAAAAAAAATGAAGTATCCTGAAGGCTTCGACGGAGTCTTTACCAGCGGAGGAACACAGTCCAACCTAATGGCATTATTAATTGCAAGAGATGCCTATATCAAGAAAAATTATAATATCATACCTGATCAGCATGGTCTTCCTACAGAAGCAAAAAAATTCAGAATATTCTGCTCAGAAAAAAGTCACTTTAGCTTAAACAAAGGAGCCAGCATACTGGGACTTGGTAAAGATGCGATTATCAGTGTCCCGGTAGATCAGGATTATAAAATGGACATCCGAAAACTGGAAGAACTCTTGTATGAAGAAAGAGGAAAAGGCAACTTACCTATTGCGATTGTAGGTACAGCCGGAACAACAGACTTTGGATCTATAGATCCGCTTCCGGAAATCAGCAGAATTGCTCAGGAAAACGGAATGTGGTTCCATGTAGATGCAGCATACGGTGGAGGTTTATTACTAAGCAATCAGCACCGCAGTAAACTAAATGGTTTGGAAAACGCTGACTCTTGTACAATTGACTTGCACAAAACATTCTTTCAGCCAATAAGTGCCAGTATGTTTTTGATGCGTGATCATAACAATGTTAGTTTCATTCAGTACTACGCAGATTATCTAAATCCAAAAGATCAGGAAACTTCGGGTGTTCCGAATCTGGTAAAAAAATCGTTGCAAACGACAAGAAGATTTGATGCGCTGAAATTCTGGTTTACACTGAGAACTGTTGGAGAGGAAAAGCTAGGCAGCTATATAGATGAGATTATTGACCTAACAAAAGAAGTTTATTATCTGTTAAATGAATATGAAAATTTCGAAACTCTGAACAGCCCCGAAATCAGTGCTCTGGTTTTCCGATATGCTCCGCCGGGTTTTCCTGAAGATAGATTAACAGAACTAAATCAGAAAATAAAGCAGGCAGTCTTCGACAGTGGCAAAGCGATGGTAGCCGGAACTAAGGTCAACAAACAATTCTATCTGAAGTTTACACTTTTAAATCCCATGACCACAATTGATGAAATACAAAAAATAATAAATCTGATCCAGGAAATAGGAGAGGAACAATCTAAAAACCTTATATAAAATACCACCAAATCATGACCCAGGAAAAAATATATGACATCATAGGAATAGGAATAGGCCCATTCAATCTCAGTATGGCCTGTCTTGCAAGCCCTGTAAAAGATCTTAATACTTTGTTTTTCGACCGCAGCGATCGTTTCGACTGGCACCCAGGTATGATGATGCAGGACACAACGCTGCAGATACCATTCATGGCCGACCTGGTAACAATGGCTGATCCTACCAGCGAATTTACCTTCCTCAATTATATAAAGGAAAAAGGAAGAATCTATTCTTTCTATATCCGTGAGAACTTCTACCTGCTAAGAAACGAATATAATCAGTACTGCCAGTGGGCTATAGAAAAGTTGGATAATCTACGATTCAGCCATAATGTAGAAGATATTATGTACGATGAGGAACAAGGAAATTATCTGGTAAAAGTATACAACAAAACAGAAGATACTGTAGAGAGTTACAGAACAAGAAAAATCGTTCTGGGTACAGGAACAACTCCGTATATGCCTTCATTTTTTCATCCGGTAAAAGATCTCGCAGCACATTCATCTGAATATCTTTATAAAAAGAAAGAACTCCAGTCACGAAAAGCAATTACCATTATAGGAAGTGGTCAAAGTGCTGCCGAAATATATTATGATCTGTTACAGGAAATAGATGTTTACGGATATGAGCTCAACTGGATTACACGCTCCACTCATTTCTTCCAGATGGAATATAACAAGCTTACTCTGGAGCTAACTTCTCCTGAATATGTTGATTATTTCTACAGTCTCCCTGCTGAAAAAAGAAAAGCTTTATTAAAAAATCAAAATTCTCTTTACAAAGGGATCAACGAAAGTCTGATCAATGATATTTTTGATTTGCTCTATACCAAAAGACTGACTGCTGATTTCAAAACCAATCTATTAACCAATTCAGAATGTGTAGGAGCCAAATACACCAAGCAAGGAATTATTGATTTAGAATTTTATCATTCCGAACAGGAGGAAAGCTTCCATTTTGAAACCGATGGATTGGTGCTGTGTACAGGTTACAAATACCGGTTGCCAGCTTTCTTAGACGGCATTAATGATCGAATAGACTGGAAATCCACTGAAAAGTTCAATGTACAGCGTAATTACAGCATTGATAAAAATGCTAATGAGATCTTTGTCCAGAATGCAGAGTTGGAAACTCATGGCTTTGTAACACCTGATTTAGGTATGGGATGCTACAGAAATTCCTATATCCTGAGAGAAATTACCGGCAGGGATATTTATCAAGTGGAGCAGCAGATTGCGTTCCAAAAATTCGGAGTATATGAAAACCTAACCAAAGCACAACAATATGAGACCAGTATTTCAAAGTAAAACCTGTTTTTCAAAAAATATAGAAGGATTGGGCAACTTTGAACTTTTTCCTCTGGATCTGGATGAGCATGTTCCTGTTATTCATAATTGGGTAAATCAGGAATATGCTGAATACTGGCAAATGCTTGATACAACTACTGAGCAAGTCTATGAAGCCTATGAATATCTTTTGGCACAAAAGGATTATTACATCTGTATGGGATATTTTGAAGGTGAGCCTTGTTTTTTACTGGAATGCTATCATCCAAAACATGTCCTGAGCAAATTTTACAACGTTGAAGATTCAGATTGTGGTATGCATATATTGGTGGCACCTCCAGACAAAAAAATAAAATCTTTCACATGGAGTGTATTTCAGACCATCATGGAGTTTTTATTCTCCGATCTTAGAATTGAACGTGTTGTAGTGGAACCGGATGTCAGAAATGAGAAAGTCCACAAACTAAACCGAAAAGCCGGATTTACGCGCTACAAAAAAATACAACTACTGGAAAAAGAAGCATATCTGGAATTTTGCACCAGAGAACAATTTAAAAATGCCCTACAAAATCAAATAGTATGAACCAAATAATAAGTCCCGAAAAAACAATAGAACACCTTACCCCGGAAAGCTGGGCCAAGGCAAATCTATATCTTATTCAGAAAGCATTGGCTGAGTTTGCCCATGAAATGATTATTAAACCACAATTAATCTATGAAAAGGATGGATGGGGTTACTATCAGCTTCCTGCTCAACACGCGGAAGGAGAAATAATTTATACCTTCAAGGCACAGAAGCGGATATTGGATCATTGGTCTATAGATGTACACTCAATAAAAAAGACACATAACGGAAAAGAAGTTCCGTTAGATCTTATACACCTCATCGTGGATTTCAAAGAAGAGCTGGAATTTTCTAAAGAGATTCTTCCGGTTTACATAGAAGAACTGATTAGTACATTATATGCCAGAGCACAGGTAATGAATCGTGAAAACAATTCGTGTATTCTGGCAGACGCAGACTATCAGACCATAGAAGGTTCTACAACCGGACATCCCACTTTTATTGCCAACAACGGAAGAATTGGCTTTGATGCGGACGATTATTACAAATATGCTCCAGAATCACAAAATGAACTTCGCTTGTTATGGATTGCTGTAAAAAAAGATCGTTGCAATTTTTCAATTATTGAAAGCCTTAGCTATGATGAGTTGATGAATCAAGAACTTTCATCCGAAACATTAGTGAAATTCAGTCAAAAGCTAAAAGATCTGGATCTTAATGCTGAAGAATTTTATTACATGCCTATCCATCCGTGGCAATGGTATAATAAAATGAATCCGACTTTCTCTTCCGAAATAGCTTTGCAAAATATTGTATTACTAGGTGAAGCAGAAGACCTATACCGTGCACAACAGTCTATCCGTACTTTTTTCAATACAAGCAATCCTGATAAATTTTATGTAAAAACAGCTATGTCTGTTTTAAATATGGGCTTTATGAGAGGACTTTCACCTTATTACATGAAAGCTACTCCGGCTATTAATCAGTGGGTAGACGATTTGGTAAAAAGTGATGCATACCTTCAGGAAAAAGGCTTTATTATTCTGAAAGAATTAGCAGCAATAGGTTACCGAAGTGAGTATTATGAAAAAGCACTTCAGAATAATAATACACCTTATACCAAAATGCTGGCAGCATTATGGCGGGAAAGCCCAATACCATTTATTAACGAAAATCAGCGTCTTATGACAATGGCTGCTCTGCTTCATTTCGATAACAATGGTTATTCTCTGGCTGCTGAGTTAATTGAAAAATCAGGTCTTACAGCTGAAGAATGGGTAAGCAAGTACCTCGATCTTTATCTGATGCCTTTAATACATAGTTTCTATGAATACGATCTTGTATACATGCCACACGGAGAGAATCTGATTCTGATTATGGAAAATTACACTCCGGTAAAGATTATTATGAAGGATATAGCAGAAGAGATTGCGGTATTAAACGGAGATATCAAACTTCCGGGTGAAACCAGCCGTATTGGTATAAAAGTTCCGGACGATTTTAAACTTACTTATATTTTCACGGATGTATTCGACTGCTTCCTGAGGTATTTATCTGCTCTTCTCCATGATCAGGCAGACTTCAAAGATGAAGATTTCTGGAGGCTGGTTGCTGATAAGATTATAGCATATCAGGAAGAAAGACCCCATCTGAGAGAGAAATTTGAAAAATACGATATATTCGAGCCACAATTTAAAAGATGCTGTTTGAACCGTTTACAAATAAAAAACAATAAACAAATGGTAAACCTTGAAGACCCAATTAATAGTTTGCAGTTTGTAGGGATGCTGGATAATCCAATTCATATTTATAAAAGAGAATTGGTGTAATACACTACCCAAAATAATTGAAATATCTAAGAAAGCATTGCAGGCGGCTTTAGTCTGCAATGCTTTTGTTTATAAAAGTTAATTCAATTTTTATAATTTATCCGGATTATATTTAATTTTCATGCTCGATAAATCCCCTGAAATAGCCCCACTAATAAAATTTAATTTGGTATATCCCTCTTAAATTTGTAAAATTGAAGTCTCTAATCATCCATTAACGGATAACAAACCCCAAGAGTTGAAGGTAAGCAAGCATTATAAGAATTTTCTGACCGCTATTTTTATAGCTATATATGCCTTTGCTGTTTTATAAATATTATTTTCTATATATTCCCATATTCATTATTGATAATGTCTGTTGTTTACAAGCTGAAAAGAAGTAGAATAAGGAGGGATTGTTTCACTATAAAAATACTCTATTTAACATAATATTAATTATAGGTCAAAATAGTCCTCGCAGGCTCGGTTGCCCTATAATGATATTATGTAAAATATTGTAGTGTGTGCATTACAAGGAATTGTATACTTCAAAAGCATTTAGACCTATAATTAGTCATTATGTTCGGAGCCTCCGGAAATAGCCGCTCGGCCAACGCGCATGTTTGCAAAAAATTAAATGTGTTTTTAAATAAAATGACACATTGAATTTTTGCTTCACAAATTCCCGACGCTCGGCCTGGTAATTTAATTTTTTTGGCCAACGCTCAGGAAAACGAAATTTTATTTTCGTGGAGTTCGCTGGCATACAAAAAATGCCAATGTGCCTGACGGCTTTTTTTTGGCATTTTTCTATGCTGGCGCTCACGACGTTAATTATCTGTTCTTTTGCCTTGATGCAAAAGAACCAAAAAATCAAGGCTGTGATGCATTACTCACGGTTTATTTATTTTATTATTTGGTGTTCGTGATTGCTTCGCAATTCGCTAAACCGACTGCGCTACGCTAAAATGTAAAAACCCTGATATACTCGTAAACCTTCGGTTTATGCTCAGACAGTTTACATTTTTTAACGCTTCGTTACGTCCGTTTTATTCACTGGTTTTTATTTGTTTTTAATGGTGTTCATGAATGCTACGCATTTGTTAACGCTCATCCATCAATGCCAGAGTGAGTGCTTCAAACGGAGTTTCTGTTTAACATAATATAGAGAAATTCTGCTTCAAGAGAAGCTTGTTTTAATGTTATAAATCAGCATTTTATAAAATCATAGTACTACTCCACTGCTCTATTTAATCGTTGATATAGCACAGGTTTTTTTGATACAGCTAAATCTATGAAAATTAGTGTAGGTAATATTCGGAGAATCTATGATGAGTCTACTCATGGACAGACTTTAGTTGATATTAAAAAGAAAAGAAACTGGTTAGCACATGGAGAAAAGTCATTTATAGAAGTTGGCAGGTCTTCAACATTTTCTCAATTAGAGGAAGCTAAAAATTATGTTCGTGCTTTCTTAGACGAATTCATCACATCTGTTGAGGACTACATAACGAATCAGCATTTTAAAATTGTAGTACCAAGCAGTTAATCAACATTAGTAAATGTTACTCATTATTGTCTACAAAAATGGAACAACTTTTCTCTGAAGAACAACTTTTAGAAATACAGACAAAAGCCAAAAATGAGTTTGAAGAATATCATAATACTTATGTAATTGATGGAAATACAACCGAGACTTCAATAAAGATTATCTCTGAACTAAAGCATTTAATATTTGTAGAGGGGAATGAAGACACAGGATTCAAGCATTTTAATAATAGGCATGGCTACTTTTCATATAAAAATTATTGGAGGATAAGTGACAAAAAAGAATATAAATTAGATGACCCGAGCAAGTTTCGGTCTCAAATGATTCCTATTATAGATTATTTAAAGATTGCTGACGAAATATTCTCTGAAGAAAACAAAAACATTACAAAAAACAACAGACCTGACCTATTTGACAAATACACAGGAAGTTATTCATATCACAACAACGAAAGTGAAAAATACCATCTACTAACATATAAGGATACTAAAATTGTACATACTTTTTTCCCAGATAAGAAAAAGCATAATCCTAAACAGAAATGTAAATTTGGTAAAGGAGTAGTTACTTCTAGTTTAAAGCTTCCGGAGGGATTTAGAGATTTGCTTCTTCCGTATGAAAATGAAAAAGGAATAATCGCATTTTCATTTCTAATAAGAAAATACTATTTAGAAAAAAAAGAACGATACATTATTCAAAGACATGATGAAGAAGGCAAAGTCAAAGAGCAATATGTTTTTGGAGAAAGAGATTTTGAAGAAAATGAAGTGTTTGATAGAGAAGATATGATGTCCTTACAGCATGGAGATGTAACACAAATTGAACAGCTCATTAATGAATTGGCTAATAATTCTGAAAACATACTGTAAAGCACAATTATAATTTTAAAGACGCACCCCCTCATTCGGCTATGTTCCCTACTCTATTTTATGACTGGTTTGCGTGAGGGATAGCAGCGAAAAGCCCACAGCGAGGCACGAGCGAGGACTTGTAGCGGATAGCCCGACCCGGAGGGGCACGCCCAAAGGAAAATGTTTTTAAAAGGTCGGCATCGTCTGTGGCTCCGCAATTGGCTAAAAACCGATTGCACTAGGGCGGTTATTTTATCTTGATTTCTCCGTTTACAAACCGCAGTTGCTCGAATACTTCGGGATGTACCATTGCTTTGATTTTCTTTCTGAGAAGTCTACTACTTTCGTCTTGGATTCGGGCTAAGAGTTTGGTGTCTAGCGTGTTTGGGTCTTCTTTTTCGACCACTATCCTATTCTGGTATATGGAAATTGTGAGCTTGTCGCCTTCGTTGAATCCGCATTTGCGAACCCATTTGCCAAGGAGCATTATTCGGGATGCGTAGTCGTTTTTGTTGTAGCCTTCACTGTTCATGTAGATGGCAGATACGGTGAGGCGACGCATTTCTATGAGTTGGTCTTTACTTTGGGTTTCTGGCGTTTTTTCGGTGTTTTTGGTGTTTTTGGTGCTCATATATCGTGTTTTTGGAAGTTATTAGGAGCGGTTGGTTACCTGCGCCATTTGATTTCTCCGTTTTTGAAGCTCAGTTGTTTTACGATGTCGGGACCTAACATTTGAAGGACCCGTTCGCGGACATATTTTTCGTGGGCTTTCTGCTCTCGTGCCAATAGTTTTGGGTTTACTGTGTTTGGTTTTTGCTTTTCTATGACGAGCCTGTTCCGGTAGACGCTTACCGTGAGTTTGTCTTTTGGTTTGAATCCGCATTTTTGGATCCATCTGCCTTGTAGTTGGATTTTGGAGCAGCATTCGTGCGGGTTGTAATGTCCTTTTATGGGTATTCGATTTACGGTGATGTAGCGGGTGTCCAATACAATTTGGTTCTCTTCTTCTTCTGTTAAAAATCTTACGTTGCACATAATTTGGTGTGTTTTTATGGTGGATATTAAATAATACGGTTTCCCGTAATTTGGCGTATCAGGTTTGGCTTATATTTGTTTCTGCCAGCGTTTTTGTTATCATTGTGCTATGATGTTGTGAAGTAAGGGAAGGTTTGCGGGATAATCAATTCCGTTTCAGGATGTTTTATTCCGAGAAAAGCATAATTTAGAAACTTCATTCGATGATAGTTGTTAATTATTTTAACTAAAAAGAGTATATTTGAGATTTATGATACATACCGATATGCCAAACAAGAAAATACACCAAGGTCGAAACATAAAGCGTTTCCGTGAAATGCTGGGCATCAAGCAAGATGCCCTCGCCTACGAATTGGGCGAAGACTGGAACCAAAAGAAAATCTCTCTCCTGGAACAAAAAGAATCCGTAGAAAAGGATATTTTAGAACAAGTGGCTAAAATCTTGAAATTACCTGTGGAAGCCATTGAGAATTTTGATGAAGAACAGGCGGTAAATATTATCTCAAATACATTCAATACACATGACCAATCAAATGGTATGAATGTCCACCCTACTTTTAATTTTAATCCTCTTGATAAGATGGTTGAGCTTTATGAACGTATGATTCAGCAGCAAAAGGAAATGATTGAGAAGTTGGAGAAATTAATAAATAAATAGTTTTATATAAAGAAGGCTTTTTCTTACAATAAAATTGTCGTATCTGTAGGGAATAAAAGTCTATTTTTGCAAATAATAATTTTTTTATTATAGAGCATCAATGAAACAATTGAATTATATAGATCTCTTTGCCGGCGCTGGTGGTTTATCAGAAGGATTCATCCGAGCAGGGTTTGAACCTGTTGCACACGTTGAGTATGACAGAGCAGCTTGTTACACACTAAAAACAAGAGTTGCTTTTCATTTTCTTCATGAAATAGGAAAAATAAATATATATTATGAATATCTGAAAGGAAAAATAAGCAGAGAAGAATTGTATTCGCATGTTCCTGAAAATATTTTGAATAGTGTAATCAATGCTGAAATTGGAAAAGATAATAATGAAATTTTTAATTCAATTGATGGCTTATTAGGTAAAGAATCTGTGGATCTCATCATTGGTGGGCCGCCTTGCCAGGCATATTCTATTGTAGGAAGAGCTCCGCTAAAGCATAAAAAAGATGATGAAAGAACAAGGTTGTATATTCAGTATGGCAGGTTTCTGAAAAAATATAGCCCAAAAATGTTTGTTTTTGAAAACGTTCCGGGAATATTATCTGCGGCAGATGGTCAATATTATAAAAATCTTCAAAGCTATTATAAAAGATTAGGCTATAAAGTAGAGGCTAAACTGCTTAATTCCTACAATTATGGAGTTGTTCAGCACAGACAAAGAGTGATTATTATTGGTTGGAAAAAAGAATTAAACTTTTCATATCCGGATATTCCTGCAATCAATGACAAATATTATAGAGATATTATATTTTCGGACTTACCACCAATAAAGCCGGGCGAAAATAAAAAGACTCATAAATATTATAAAGAAACGAACGATTATTTGACCAACAATGCCATCCGAAACGGAATTGACTTTGTAAGTCAGCATATTACCCGCCCTCATAATGAAAGAGATCTGATGATATATAAACTTGCAATAAAGTATCTTGAACAGGGCGAAAGATTAAAAAATGATCAGATTCCGGTTGAAATGAGAACACAGAAAAATATTTCTGATTTTCTGGACAGATTCAAAGTAGTAGACAGAGAACCTCATACAATGATTGCTCATATTGCTAAAGATGGGCATCATTTTATTCATCCTGATAAAAAACAACTAAGGTCTATTTCTGTAAGAGAAGCCGCGAGAATACAATCCTTTCCCGATGATTATTATTTTGAAGGAATTAAAGAAAATCAACCCAGAACATCGGCTTTCAGACAAATAGGAAACGCAGTTCCTCCGCTAATGGCTGAGAAAATTGCGGAGCAAATAAATAAGATATTAGATAATGCCAGAACAAAATAAAATAAGAAGACATACATTTCAACCCGGAGCAATGTCAATTATTCAGATGGGAGAACAATTAATTGGTCATCCTAGTACTGCAATAAATGAATTGGTTAAAAACGGGTATGATGCAGATGCACTTTCTTGCAAGGTGTACTTTTCTTCTTCACCAAATTCATCCGAATCTTTTGTAATAGTCTACGATAATGGCTCAGGAATGAGTTATGACACATTATTTGGCGATTGGTTAAAACCATCCGTTAGTTCTAAACGAAAAGCTGATAGTAAAAGTGCTATATACGAAAGAAATCAACTTGGTAGTAAAGGAATTGGGAGATTAGCCGCAATGGCATTAGGCGAAAACGTAACGGTTATTACCCGAGAAGTTAATACAATAGATTATAACTGGATAACCGTAAATCGTGAAGCATTTAAAGAGGAAGTACTGTTGTCTGCAATTGATTTTCCTGGCGATAAAATATCTGATTATACATCCCTTTTTTTGGATCGAGAAATTCTGAAAGAAAGAAAAACAAATGTAAATAGTGCATTACTGAATTTTCTCAAAATTGCAAAACTGGATTCTTTTGAGAAAGGAACGCTTATTATAATTGAGTCTCTGGACGATTCGGTATTAAAAATACTTAGGGAAGAACATAATCAGCTTGAGCTTCTGGGACAATCACAAACTTATGAAAACACAAGTTTTTATAAAGCCCTTGCTACTCTCATTACTCCATTAAATCTCAATAACGAAATTCAGAAAGAATTACAGGAAAAAAAGCTAATCAATAACAAGAAAGAGATAGCGGCTTCCAAAAGTAAATTCTCAATAGAATACGGAACAAACCTTTTGCCTGATCAGAATGAAAATGAGGTAGAATGGCTTCCTGTTGACCCTGTTCCTATACAATCTGCTTATGACTACAGGATTTATGGAAAAGTTTCAAAAGATGGAGATGTATCAGGTTATATATCTTATAAAAGGCTAGAAAACGATACAAAAGAAGAATCTTTTGAACTATTGCAAAGTGATTTTAGAGATAAAAATGAAATTCAAACAAATCTCTTTGCTGATACAGAAGTAAATGAAACAGGAGAATATTACTTCGATATACGGATATATGATATAGGAGAAAAGGATAATTTGGAGAAACTTGCTAAAGAATCCAAATTAAAAAGCGCTGCGGAGTTCCGTTCTGTTTTTAAAAATTTTCAAGGAATGAGAATTTCTAAAAATGGTTTTGGAGTAAAACCGTATGGCGATGAAGTTGAAGACTGGATTGAACTTTCTAAAGCACGTGTACAAAACCCTGGAAGAAATGTAAATACAAACCAGATTTTGGGATATGTATTCTTCTATTCTCCTGAAAATGATAATCTGGAAGAAAAAACAAATAGAGAAGGTTTTCTGGAAAATAAAGCATTCCAACAGGTTAAGACTACTATGAAAGAGATTTTCTCCTTTCTCGGAAAAAAACGATATAACTACAGATTATTGCATGGTTTAGGTAGAGTTCCTACAAGTAAACATGAGCGTCCAGACTTTGAAGAATATATGTCAAGGTTGCATCATCTTGATGCTACACCGGCAATTATAAGTTATTCGGAAAAATTTATGAAAGAAGTAACCACTTCAATGGACAATATTGAAGAGTCTCTTTCTTTTTCTGAACGTCTAGCCTCTTTGGGAAGTGGAATTGAACTGGTTTATCACGAAATGGCACAACCAATATCTGGATTAAGAACCACAAAATCATCTCTTGATTTGAAGAAGTCAAAAATTAGTTCAGATGCCTTAGATAATTTCGTAAAAGACATTACTACTCTGAATTATGCTACAGATGTATTGACTGAATTAAGAAAATCGTTACAACCAGCAATTGGACGTTCAAGAAGCAAGAAATTTGCGCCTTATAACACGTTTTTAAAGGTGTGTAATCTTTATAAATCAGATATTGACGATTATAAAATTTCTATTGTTGCGGATCAAAGATTGGAGAAATATGAAATAACTGATCTTGAATATGCATTCTGGATAGCATTTCTAAATATTATAAACAATGCAGTTTACTGGATTAAAAAATCTGAAACTCCGGGAGAAATCCGATTTTATATTGAAGAAGATTCTTTCATAATAAGTAATTCAGGACCATTCATTAACGAAGAATTAATCGATCATATCTTTAATTATGGGGTTACTACAAGATCTGAAAAAAATGCGACAGGACTTGGTCTTGCATTTACCCAAAGTATCCTTAGCAGGAATGATTGGAATATTTGGGCAGAAAACAGAAAAGATGGCCCCGCAATTATCATTAAAAAAGGAAGCAATGGATAAAAAAGGAGTAATAATTCATTTAGATAATGATCTTAAAGGTATTCTTAGGCCATCAAAAGATTTATTTGATCAAAGTGGTATTGATGTAGATTATATCATTTGTGAAACAAAAGAAGAATTTAATATTGTACTTTCTGAAAACAAGGGTAATATAAAGGGACTAGTATTCGATCTTTTGAGTGAAGAGCCTACTTCTGGCGAAATAAATCAAAACGATGCAACATTTCTTGAAGATGTAAAGAATGGATATGCAGTTTTTAATATACCAATATTTGTATATAGTGGTTATCTTCAGGCTTTAACTGATACTTTCGACAATTGTGGTACCGTTTTCAAAGTTGATAAAGGAAGTGATAATTTTAAAGAAAACGTTATAGATAAATTTTCTCTTTTTTATAATTCTGGTTTTATAGATGTTTTTTGTCCGGGTGGTTTGTTAGAAAAGCAAATACATGTTGATTTGCACAATGCATTTACCAAACAATTTCTGCGAAATGATGAAATTGAAAAAATAATAAATAATATTAGAGGTGGCCAACCAGCCGAAAATGTTTCCGATAGAATTAAAAAAGTTTTCAAAAGAATAGCTGTAAGAACTTTACTTTTTGAACTCTTACTTCCAGAACTTAATGAAGATGGTCAGGTTATTGAAGAAACTGTAAGCACAACAGAACATTATATAAGACGTATTGGTTCTATTCCTGTGTGGACTGGGGATATATTCAGAAAGAAAGATACAGAAGATTTTATTTTCATATTAACTCCTAGATGTAATGTTATTAGAAATACCTCTGTGTTGGTATGTCCTTTTATTTGGAAAGAAGTAATATCTAAAAAAGATAAAATTTCTAAAATGCTTCAAGGCGATCCGACGGTTTCAGGTTATGATAGGCACTTACCTCCCTCCCCAATTTTTGAGGGTGGGAAATTATCTTTATCAAAATATTTTATGATAGAGAAACAAGACTTGAAAGACAATTACGAACGTATAATAACTTTGAGTGACGAATTAACAAATGAAATATTAGGTAAATTTGGTTCTCATTTCTTTAGGACAGGTATTACTCCTTGGGATCCAAATGAAGCAGGAGAGGAAATAGCTGCTGGTAATGCTTAAAAATAAAGCAGATACATACAGAATAATAGTACCACATTAGAAAGAAAATGAATTTCAAAACACAGTTTCAAAATTGGCTTATTGAAAATAAACCACAAGTAACTAGACCTGATAAATATTCCAACACAATAACTACTATTTCAAACCATTTCAAAAAATCTTTTAACAAAGACATTGACTTATATGAAATAAAAAATTTGAAAGATTTACTTTTATTAAAAGATGAATATTTCGGTAATGATGAGTTTTTTCAAAAGAATCAAAAAGGGAACAGAATGTATAGTCGTTCCTGGGATCTTTATATAGAATTTTTTGAAACTAATGAGAGAAAACTAGATGATACTGTAGATCAAATTAATCAAATAAAGAATGACAAGACTTTAACCAATCTTGAAAAAGAATCAATTATTTTAAGTCGTATTGGACAAGGAAAATTCAGAGAAGAATTAATTGAACTATGGAAAGGTTGTGCCATTTCAAAATTTGAAGATAGTCGATTTTTAATCGCATCACATATTAAACCTTGGAAAAAATCAACAAACCAAGAAAAAATTGATAAACATAACGGTTTATTACTTTTACCAACCTATGATAAACTTTTTGATTTAGGTTTTATTTCATTCGATGATAGTGGAAAAATAATTATTTCAAAATCCCTAAATAATCTTGACAAACTAGGTATTGACTATAACATTATTATTGATATTAAAAATGATAATAAAAAATACTTAAAATATCATAGAGAGGAAAGGTTAAAAAAGTAAGACTATCCTATCTCTATATACTCTTTCCAATTATTTAATAAAACAATCCTCTTTGTATGTTCCCCACTCTATTTTATGCTGGGTTTGCGTGAGGGATAGCAGCGAAAAGCCCACAGCGAGGCACGAGCGAGGACTTGTAGCACAAGTGAAGAAAAGCAATATTCATTTGCTTTTAATGAAACTTGCGAACAAAGTTCTGCCCGACCCGTAGGGGCACGCCCAAAGGAAAATGTTTTTAGGGGTTGTTATTTAAACTGATATTCGGTTAGTCTTAATGTTCCGAATTTGTGTAGCAGGTCATGCTCAACAGCCCATTTTAGGTCTCGGCTTGCTGTTGGTGCGGATATGTTTTTAAAGCTTTGCATGTAGTGTTTTCGGGTGAATTTATTTTTGGCGATTTTCTCCTTGAATAAACTTATTCTATCTTCTGTGTGAAGTGTTACGGATTGGGTTTGCAGAAGTCCGTTTAATGATTCTAAAATAATGCCGAGCATGAATTCGATAAAGGGTGTTGAGTTTCCTTTTTTGTCGGATTCGGAGAGCTTGTTATAATATTCGTTTTGTTTTTGCTTAATGAGTGTTTCGACGGGTAGGTATTCAAAAACAGGATATTGTTGCATTAGGATTAGGGTTTGCCAAAGTCTGCCCATTCTTCCGTTTCCGTCTGTGAATGGGTGTATGAACTCGAATTCGTAGTGGAAGACGCAGCTTTTGATGAGGGTTAAGTCGTTGTCGGCTTTTAGATAATGAAAAAGGTCTTTCATTAATCCGTTTATCATGGTTCCGCTTGGTGCGATGTGTTCTACTTTTGAGCCATTTACGATTCCGACATTGGTGGTTCTTAGTTTGCCGGGATTGTCAATTAATCCATTCATGAGGACAGCATGTGCTTTTATGAGGTCTTTTAGCTGATAGGGATTGTATTGGTTGAGTTGCTGGTATACTTTTATGGCATTCTGAACTTCTAAAATATCTTTTTGCGGGGCAATGATTCTTTTGTTTTCTAATAGGGCGGTAATTTGTTCTTCGGTCAAGGTGTTGCCCTCTATTTCTAAGGATGATTGAATGGTTTTGATTCGGTTTTTCTTTCTTAATTCGGTGGCAGGTTTATAGAGATGTGAGGCGTTGATCTCTCCTATTTTTTCTGAAATGGAAGCTACTAATGCCAGAATTTTGTCGGTTATTGTATAGGGTGGTTTCATCGATGATAGTATCATTTGATATTATCAAAGGTAGGGATTATTTGGTGATTTTAGTCTTTTAAAAGAAAAAGATGATGCGATGATTTGGCTGTGCTCCCCACTCTATTTTATGACGGGTTTGCGTGAGGGATAGCAGCGAAAAGCCCACAGCGAGGCACGAGCGAGGACTTGTAGCACAAGTGAAGAAAAGCAATATTCATTTGCTTTTAATGAAACTTGCGAACAAAGTTCTGCCCGACCCGTAGGGGCACGCCCAAAGGAAAGTTTTATGGCATAGACATTCTCATTAGCGGAAATAACGTATTTTTAGATGTTCTTGAAGATGATTAAAAAATGTAACTTAGCAACTATAAAAATTAAATATTAAAATCGAATGGCAAACAAATATGTAAACTTTATTTCTGATGAGCATTTATTGATGTGTATTGACAATTTGCACAAATCATATTTAAAAGCTAAAAACAATATCTCTAAGAAGACGTTTTATGCAAATAAAGTAGATACTATAAAACTGACTTTTGATTCAAAATTTAATGGCATAAGTGAAGACAATTTAATTCAAGCTGAAATTCTTCGTCAAATAGACAAATCTATTAATAACTCTATCGGGACTTTTCACGAACAGATTTTAGGAGGAATAAAAGGTTATGAAGTTGGAAAATTAAGTGGTTTCGATATTAAAGCAACAGACAATACTTTGTTTGCTGACATTAAGAACAAACATAATACGATGAACAGTAGCTCGGCAGAGGCTTTATTTCAAAAATTGGCTCGATATGCAGATGATTACAAAAAAGCAAACTGTTATTGGGTTCAGATTTTGGCAAAAGGCAGTTTCAATGAGCATTGGAAAGGAGATATTAATGGAAAGGAATACAGCCACTCGAGGGTTTTTAAAATCTCTGGCGACCAATTTTATGCTTTGCTTTCTGGAGAAAAGGATGCCCTTTTGCAGTTATATAAAGCTTTGCCAATAGCAATTGATGATTATATGAAGTCGTTGAAATTAGAACAAGGCGGAAAAGAAAATTCGGCTTTGGAAGAAATAACTTCCGAAACCGAAAAATCAAAACGTTCTATTCTTAATCAAATAACTTTCGAGAATTATAGCTATTACCTAGGGTTTGACGAGTTGTAATACTTGTTAAGAAACTTAATTATAGAATAACCAACTTCACGTCCCAAGTTTACCGGAACGGCATTTCCTATTTGCTTGTATTGTTGCGATAATGGACCTACAAATTCCCATTCATCCGGAAAGGTTTGAATACGTGCATATTCACGAACAGTAAACGGACGGGTTTCGTCTGGATGGCATCTTTCTGTTTGTTTTTGTGCAGGGCTACATGTTAGGGTTAGACAAGGTTCGTCCCAACCAATTCGTCTGGCCATTCCTGTTTTTCCTCCACCCAGAAAGAAGCTTCCTCCCATGTATTCTTTTTGAAGCTCCACAGGCAAATCGCGCCAATAGCCTTTTGGTGGAACTAAATCCAAAACGGCTTTCTTGTTGGCAGGATAGCTGGTTCCATTAGATTTTGGAACATCGGAATTATATAGTTCACCTTTTTTCAAGGCGTCTTTTAAATTATAGATTTTCTTATACGGTTCAGGATATTCGTATTTTATATTAATATCTTTTCGTATTCCAACCAAGATAAGGCGCTCCCGTTTTTGAGGAACTTTGTAATGGATAGCTTTTAGGACTTCAACAGGAACGACATTATAGCCAATTTCATCCAAAATTGAAATCATACCTTGTAGCGTTTTACCATTGTCATGGCTTAGTAAGCCACGCACGTTTTCGCCAATACAGATTGGAGGATTTACTTCTTTTACGACACGTGCAAATTCATAGAAAAGCGTACCACGGGCATCTTCAAGCCCCAACCTTTTGCCGGCATAACTAAACGCCTGGCAAGGAAAACCTCCAGTGACTACGTGTATTTTATTATTATATTCTGAAAAATCGAAGTTTTTGACATCTCCTTCTAAAACTGTCCAATTCGGACGATTTTTGCGTAAGGTCTGGCAAGCAAATTTATCTATTTCGTTTAATGCTTCACATTTCAAACCGGCTTTTTCCATTCCTACAGCCAAACCGCCTGCGCCTGCAAATAGCTCTAATACTTTATATTCGTTTTCTGGTTCAACGAAATTAGAAATAACTTCGTTTACATCTGCTTGGAGAAATTCAGCAAATAGGGTTTCTACTTCATCTTTTCTATAAACCCGATAATTGCTCATCGGTTCTCGAACTGCTATTAATTTTCCTTCTTCATCCCAACGACGCAAAGTTTTTGTACTTTTATTGAGAAGTTTTGCCGTTTCTGATATCGTTAAATATTCACTCATAACCAAATTGTACAACATTAGACATTGGTTACAAATCTATGGTAAATTTTCTATAAATACAAGAGAAAATGTTAACAATAATTACATTAATTTCCCAGTAAACGCAATGCATTAGGAAGTATTGATTGCTTAGAAATCATAAGTTGCTGAATATCTTACTATCAGTTTTTTTGGCTACCAAACTTGGTTGACTGTTTACATTTATATACTTCTATATATTTTTTGTAAGACACACTCATCCTATTTCGGTTTAGTTCCCCACTCTATTTTATGCTGGATTTGCGTGAGGGATAGCAGCGAAAAGCCCATAGCGAGGCACGAGCGAGGACTTGTAGCGGATAGCCCGACCCGTAGGGGCACGCCCAAAGGAAAATCTTTTTGAAAAGTCGGCATTTTCTGTAAAAGGATGCTGCTGTTATCTTTTGCAGATAAAGAAGGATTTGTAGGTGGTTTAGGCGAATGGGCCAGCGTTTTATATTTTGCTTTTTTAGGGTTTTCTCAAATATATCGGCGTTGCTTATTATTTGTTGATTTTTAGTGCTGTTCCGGTGGTTTGGTGTCTATAAATCAGTGGGTTTTATTATTTCGTCGCTTCAGTATTTTAATACGTTTATATTTGGTTGAATAAATGTTATAATGTTTATTATAAACAGTATTAACAATTGTATACACCATTGATTAAATGTATTTTAGTACACTGAGATTAGTTACTAAGGATTGTATGACTCGACCAATTGTATTTGGAGAAATAGAGGCATTGAGGAAGTTCATTTTTTTGAAGGTAGAAAGGAAATGATGCCTTCGGGTTTTCATAGAAAATGGGGAGCGGGCATTGATGGCAATGCTAAGGATGGTGTTGCTGCTATTGTGCTTTCTGGCGGATATGAGGATGATTTGGATTCTGGAGATGAGATTATATATACGGGAGCTGGTGGCAATGATGGGAAGGGAAAACAAATTGAGGATCAGAGTTGGGATAAGAGTGATAATAAGGGTTTGCTTATTAGTATGGATCAGGGGTTGCTTGTTAGGGTGATTCGGGGTTATAAGCATCGATCTGAATTTTCACCGAAAACGGGTTATATTTATGCTGGTTTATACAGTGTGGTGGATGCCTGGCAAGAGATAGGAAAAAGTGGTTTTATAATTTGTAGGGTACGTCTGGAGTATAGTGGACAGAATCCTGAGAGAAGCTCTCCGGAAAGGATTGAGTTAAAGTATTTAAATAAATCTACTGAACGAAAGGAGGGTACTGTCTTGCGAATTGTGAGGGATACCAGGATTGCTCATGATGTGAAGAAGTTGTATAATTATGAATGTCAGGTATGTGGAGAAACTATCCCTACGAAATCGGGTGGCTATGCAGAGGGTGCGCATATAAAGCCTTTGGGCAGACCTCATGATGGGCATGATAGCAGTGACAACATGATTTGCCTCTGCCCGAATCATCATGTGATGTTTGACAAGGGGACATTTTCTATTACGGATGATTTGAAATTGGTTGGTGCTGTAATGGGTGAATTAATAGTGCATAAAACGCATATTATCAGTAAATTAAATTTGTTATATCATAGAAAAAGTCATGGGTACGATTAGGGTTGTTTGCGGGGTTATATTCAATGAAGGGCGAATTTTGCTTTGTAGGCGCAAACCTGAAAAATCATTGGGTGGTTATTGGGAATTCCCGGGTGGGAAAATTGAGGTCGGAGAAACGGAAGAGGAATCTTTAGTTAGGGAATTGCAAGAGGAACTCGGAATTAAGGTTGATATAGGTAAATATTTTAAGACTGTTGTCCACAATTATGACACTTTTACAATCGAACTTGTTGCTTATATATGCAGGTCGGAACAATCCGTTTGTGTACTTACTGACCATGACGAATATAAATGGGTCGAAAAATCAGAACTTCTCAACTGGAAATTAGCTGCTGCGGATATTCCTATAGCAAAGGAGTTGTGTTCTATGGATGTGTAAGAAATAGGGATCTTTATTTCGCTGTATTCTCCTACTCTATTTTTTATGTGAATGGCAGAAACATAAATCAAATTATAGTGATAAATTAGCCAATCTATTATAGAAACTCTTTGCAATCATGGAATGGAATGAAATTAAAACGGACGATCAGAAAATATATCCTCCAAATAGTATCACACTCTTTTTAATGGATACGGAATCAGGATTACCCGGTACATGCTGGGTTGACAAAGCATATGCCAATTATCCTTATAAAAAGGAATGTATGTTTAACTGTTATATTTCTGTAGATCTTCAGAATGATGAATTTAATCTTCAAAATAGCGATTTGGATTACGCTGGCATTGAGGATTATTTCATCGAACAGCTAAGGGAAGTTTGTGTCTGTCATATAGTAGCCAGAATCACAACAGATAACGGCATAGCGATAGAACTATATGCTGATGATGTAGAGCGCGTTATTCAGAAGCTAAATGAAATAGAATCAGACGAGAATAGACTGGTCAATTTTAATTGTGAAATATATGATGATGAGAACTGGGATAATGTAAGCAATCTTCTTAGTGAGGAGGAATAAATAATTAAGAAATATAAACATAAAAAGACCGGAATTCATTCCGGTCTTCTTACTTTATTATAAATGCTTAATTAAGCATCGATTTTAGCATAAACTGCGTTCTTCTCTATAAAATCTCTACGTGGCGGAACTTCATCACCCATTAGCATAGAGAATACATTATCTGCCTCTACAGCATTATCAATAGTAACCTGCTTTAGGGTACGGTGTTCCGGGTTTAGGGTTGTATCCCAAAGCTGTTCAGGATTCATTTCCCCAAGACCTTTGTAACGCTGGATTTCTACTCCTTTACCATCTCTGGATAATTCCTGAGTAAGTTCTTCACGCTCTTTCTCGTTCCATGCATATACTTTCTTATTACCTTTTTTAACCAAATATAATGGTGGCGAAGCGATATATACATAACCGTTTTCAATAAGCTCCTTCATATATCTGAAGAAGAATGTAAGAATCAATGTGGAAATGTGAGACCCATCCACATCGGCATCGGTCATAATAACAATCTTATGGTATCTAAGCTTTGTAAGGTTTAGTGCCTTGCTGTCTTCTTCAGTACCAACACTTACCCCTAACGCTGTATAGATATTCTTAATTTCCTCGTTATCATAAACTTTATGCAGCATAGATTTTTCTACATTCAGAATCTTACCTCTAAGTGGCAAAATAGCCTGGAACAGACGATCTCTACCCTGTTTTGCAGTACCACCTGCGGAGTCTCCCTCCACAAGGAATAGTTCGGATTCAGCAGGATCTTTAGAAGAACAGTCCGATAGTTTCCCAGGTAATCCGGAACCTCCCATTGGAGATTTACGCTGAACCATTTCACGGGCTTTCTTAGCAGCCTGTCTAGCTTTTGCAGCTAAAACAACCTTCTGCACGATAGTCTTCGCTTCATTTGGATTTTCTTCCAGGAAGTTAGTAAGCATTTCCCCAACAATCTTATCTACAGCACCAGAAACTTCGGAGTTACCTAATTTCGTTTTAGTTTGCCCTTCAAACTGAGGTTCCATAACTTTTACAGAGATTACAGCTGTCAATCCTTCACGGAAGTCGTCCCCTGTAATTTCTACTTTCTCTTTTGCAGGCAATCCAAGATCATCTGCATACTTCTTCAAAGTTCTGGTCAACGCTCTACGGAAACCTGCTAAGTGCGTACCTCCTTCGTGCGTATTAATATTGTTTACATAAGAATGAAGATTCTCGTTGAATGACGTATTATAACGCATCGCTACTTCTACCGGAATATCATCACGTTCACCTTCCATGAAGATTACGTGTTCCATGATAGATTCACGGTTTCCATCGATAAACTCAACAAACTCTTTAAGACCGCCTTCCGAATGGAAAGTTTCTACTTTGAAGTTTCCATTTTCGTCTTTACTACGTTCGTCTGTTAATGTAATTGTAATACCTCTGTTTAGGTAAGCAAGCTCACGTAAACGGGATGCTAATGTATCATAATTATATACAAGCTCTGTAAATATAGTATCGTCTGGTTGGAAAAACTGCAGAGTACCTTTTTTATCACTGTCTCCTATTTTTTCAACTTCGGTTACAGCACGCCCTTTTTGATATTTTTGCTGATAAACATGTCCGTCTCTGAAAACAGTCGTAATCATATCTGTAGAAAGTGCGTTCACACAAGACACCCCTACACCATGTAAACCACCTGATACCTTGTAGGAATCCTTGTCGAATTTACCTCCGGCACCAATCTTGGTCATTACCACCTCAAGAGCCGATTTTTGCTCCTTTTCATGGAAATCTACAGGAATACCTCTACCATTATCACTAACTTCAATAGCATTTCCTTCTTTTATGGTTACAGTAATTGTATCACAGTAACCTGCCAAAGCCTCGTCAATAGAGTTATCTACAACTTCATATACCAAATGGTGCAAACCTCTTACCCCGACATCACCGATGTACATGGAAGGACGAAGACGTACGTGCTCAATCCCTTCTAACGACTGAATACTACTGGCCGTATATTGTTTATTACTCATTCAAAATTACATTTTTCAATAACTACAAATATACGAAATTTTAGGCATATATGTGCTATAACCAACATATAAAAATACACCTTATCAGCATAGCCTGTATGGAATTTATCAGTGTTTAAAATCATGTTAAAGTATGTACTTTTAGAAGAAATAATACTTAATTTTAATTCGTCAAAATCAATATTATGGACGATTTTATAGCAGCCCGATCGCAAATGGCCATGTCACTGGGCTTTCATATTATCTTTTCGTGTATCGGAATGGTAATGCCCTTTTTAATGGCCTACGCCCACTGGAAATATCTGAAAACAGGAAATGAGATTTATAAAGGACTCACTAAAGCCTGGAGCAAAGGTGTTGCTATATTGTTCGCTACAGGAGCTGTATCCGGTACGATGTTATCTTTTGAATTAGGGTTGCTGTGGCCTAAGTTTATGGAACACGCTGGTCCTATTTTCGGAATGCCATTCTCATTGGAGGGAACGGCATTTTTTATAGAAGCTATTGCATTGGGATTCTTCCTTTACGGATGGGACAAATTCAATAAATGGTTCCATTGGTTTTGCGGATTTCTGGTGGGTGTAAGCGGACTGGCTTCCGGTATTCTGGTTGTCGCTGCAAATGCATGGATGAATAGTCCTGCTGGTTTCGATTATGTGAACGGACAATATATTAATATAGATCCCATCGCTGCTATGTTTAACGATGCATGGTTTCCGCAGGCATTTCATATGACTGTTGCAGCATTCTGTGCTACAGGTTTTGCAGTTGCAGGTGTTCATGCTTACCTTATTACGAAAAAGAAAAATGTAACGTTCCATACCAAAGCTTTCAGAATAGCTGTTGGATTTGCCCTTATCGGTGCTTTTGGCGCACCATTTAGCGGTGATATTGCAGCCAAGTCTGTTACACAAAGACAGCCTATAAAACTTGCTGCTATGGAAGCTCATTTTGAAAGTGAAAAAGGCGCTTCTTTTGTTTTAGGTGGTATTCCGGATGTAAAAAATAAAACTGTAAAATATGCGGTAAAAGTACCGAAGGTGCTAAGCTTTCTTGCTAAAGGAGATTTTAACGCAGAGGTAAAAGGTTTAAATGACTTCCCTGAGGATGAATGGCCTCCAATAGCGGTAACGCATTTTGCATTTCAGATTATGATTTTCTTCGGGGTAGTAATGATGCTTATTGGTGCCATATACCTCTACTCTTTCTTCTTTAAAAAGGAATGGCTGACAAAAAACTGGTTACTGAAAACCTTCTTTATAGCAACTCCTTTTGGTTACATCGCTTTAGAAGCCGGATGGACTGTAACAGAAGTTGGACGCCAGCCTTGGATTATCTATGGAGTCATGAAGACTGTAGATGCAGTTACCCCAATGCCGGGGATACAATACTCTTTCTATTTCTTCACTTTTGTATTTATATCATTATCTGCTATTCTGATGTTCCTTATCGGAAGACAGATTAAAATGGTTCCGAAATTATATGATCCTACAGACGCATTGTTTAACGATAAAAAACAGAAAAAATGATATACATTATAATAGGTTTTCTTTGGTTGTCTATCTGTCTGTACCTTATTCTTGGCGGTGCCGATTTCGGCGCAGGAATCGTAGAGTTATTCACCAATAAAAAGGCAAGACACAAAACCGGAAAGATTATGTACGAATCTATTGCTCCGGTTTGGGAAGCCAATCACATGTGGCTTATTATTGCCATCGTTGTCATGTTTGTTGGGTTTCCGAAGATTTATGCACTAATGTCTACCTACCTGCATATTCCTTTGGTATTAATGCTGGTAGGAATTATTGCCCGCGGTACAGCCTTTACCTTCAGACATTATGATGCCGTAGAAGATCAGTGGCAGGTTCTGTATACTCAGATATTTTATTATGCCAGCCTGCTTACACCTTTTTTCCTGGGGCTTATAGCAGCAGCTACTGTATCCTACTC
Organism: Elizabethkingia occulta; assembly: GCF_002023715.1. Taxonomy (GTDB): domain Bacteria; phylum Bacteroidota; class Bacteroidia; order Flavobacteriales; family Weeksellaceae; genus Elizabethkingia; species Elizabethkingia occulta. The sequence goes on along the minus strand of NZ_MAHX01000005.1, from coordinate 24,933 downwards.
TATTAATCCCGATGCTACTGGATTTTTAGATCTTTACATCTTTAGCTGGCTCAACTGGTTTGGTGTCTCTGTAGGTCTTTTTACCATTGCTTTATGTGCTTACCTGGCTTCCGTATTTTCATTGAGAGAAACCAGAGATAAAGCTGAATTAAAATTAATGATTCGTAAGACGAAGCAAATGATGTTATTTGTTGTCATTACAGGGGCATTGGTATTTCTTGCAGCCCATCTTTCTGGTATTCCTTTAATTATGTGGATATTCTCCAAACCATTAGGGATTATAGCAATTACATTGGCTACAATTGCCTTGGGCTTAATCTTCTATTGCATGCGTGAAGAAAAGCTAACTCCGGTAAGAGTATTGGCAGGGTTTCAGGTTATTATGATACTGGTAGCCGCAACCTATCAGCACAATCCTAATATCATACTATTAGGCAACGGAAGCCATATATCGTTATTGGAATATGCTGCTCCACAAAAAACGCTGGAAGCATTAGGCTGGGCACTCATGCTGGGATGTGTATTTATACTTCCTTTCCTGTTTTATCTAATGTATTCTTTCAGTAAAATGAAAAAATAAAAGATAAATTTCTAAACAATAAAGAACCCTCAATTACCTTAATTTATCAATGGTTTTTGAGGGTTTAATTTTATTTTACAACCACATAGAGACATAGTATACATAGCTGATGTTTGAAAGCTTGCTTTCCTATGTATACTTCATTTTATATGTAAATCCTATAAGCCTATGTGGTTTAAAGCTTATTGTTATAAACCATATATTCCGTAGAAGTACTATATCGAATTATATTTAATAATAGTTTTTATCTATATTTGTAAAAACCTGATACATGATTAAGAGAACATTCGCCTTCCTGGCAGGCATAAGTTTCGGATTACTGGCAGCACAAAAATCGGACGTTGGCAATTGGCTGATGCTTTTTGGTAACGAAAAGATCAATTCAAAATTCAATATCCATTATGAAGTACAATACCGGAATTACGACTTTATAGGCGACCTTAATCAGCTTTTGCTAAGAACAGGTATTGGTTATAATCTTTCTGAAAACAATAATAATATTTTACTGGGTTATGCTTATGTACATTCTCACAACTATGATGCAGATCAGAACATCTCCCAACTGGACGAGCATAGATTATTCCAACAGTTTATAACCAAACAGAAATTTGGCAGAGTTCAGCTAAATCACCGTTACAGAATTGAGGAAAGATTTCTCCAACCCAAAACTGAGGTAAGATTCCGTTATCAGCTTGGTGTTATTGTTCCTTTCAACAATACATCCCTTATTAAGAATACCTGGTATGCCAGTATATATGATGAAATCTTTATCAATGCCAAGAAAGAAGCTTTTGACAGAAACAGACTTTATGCTGCTGTAGGCTATGTTATCAATGACAAAATGCGGATTGAGGGCGGACTAATGAATCAGATGCTTTCCAATACCGACCGTTATCAGTTTCAGATTGGTTTTTACTTAAACGACATTTTCGGTTTAATGCGTTAACTCAGTCAATAAACATATATCAAACTTGTTTAAACTTTTTAGCAGGACATTAAAAGTATAAATAATTCTGCTTAAAACTCATTTTAAGCCTAACCACAAAAGAAACAAAAGCTACCTGCAGAGATGTTAGATATGATAAAAGTTCTCAAAAAGAATAAAAATCAAAGATTTTTAAAGGTTTATATAAACTTCTATGCGCAAAATATTTAAACTTAAAAAATCACTAAAGTATTTAAAGTAAAGCTTTTGTGATTTAATAAAAAAGGTTAAACAACTTTATAAATAAAAAACCTGTCAAAATTAATTTTGACAGGTTTTTTTCTTATCCCGACTCTTTATTTGTTATTCTAATTTTTCATAACACATTAAAAATGACAGAATTCTGTCATTTTATGGTATGCATAGGCTGTCTAACTTTGCCGCAGATTACAGAACCACTTTCTTTTATACGTACAAAACTACTTCACAATATTTTACTGAATATCATACATCTGGCGCAAAGTGCGCTGGGAATAAGACTATAAATTCGATTTAAAAATTAAAATGTTATGATGGAACAAGAAGAAGAAAAAATGAAACCTGCACTCCCTAAAAAAGAGTACATCCCTCCTGTAATAGAAATGTTATACATCCAAATGGAAGAAGGCATTGCAAATGGCTCAAAAGTCCAGATAAATCCAGGTGGTGGCGGTATAAAAGCTGATCCCTGGATAGATGGCGGAAGTGCCGGCACCGGAGAACCGGAAGATGAATGGTGGAACTAAAACTAAAAACATAATGAAGACTAAAACATTTCTAAAAACACTATACCTATTAAGTTTCGGTGGAAGTTTATTATTTACGACATCCTGTCGGAGCGAGCAACAAGATACAACAACTGAAAATATAAAGGGAATAAGCTTTAATATCGGTGTGGAAAACTTCGGTGAAGTTAATGCAAGAAGCCAGGTCAATACAAAATCAAATTATGTAGACACAGGTCTCACCAATAGAGAAGAGTTTACATCGGGCGCATTCAGTATCGTCTCAGAACTTTCTGTAGACAATACAGTATTAAAAACTTCTCCAAGATCTTTTCTGCCGGGAGCCCGGCAATTCCGCATTGTAGCTTATGATGCCCAAACCGGTGATTATACCGCACAGGATATTGGCAGCACCAGCAATCCCAATCAGCAATTATTTGCAAATATCAATATGGTGGGAGGCAAAAAATATACATTTGTTACCTATAGTTTAAATACGACCACTCCTCCACCTCCTGCGCCAACAACCAATCTAAATCAGGCTAAACTAAATCTTACAGGTCTGAATGGTGAAGAAGCTGGAACAGATCTATTGTACGCTATCAACGAAAATGTAATGATATCGGGAGGAAATACCCCTATAAGTGTAATATTGAAACATCAATTCAGCAGAATTTCTATAAGTGTTGACGATAGCAATGCTAAAGGAACTCCCGGACAATCAGGCTATATAAAAGGGGGTTATCCTTTAGAAAATAATAATACCGGTGGGTTTATAGGAATTATCCCGGATTTTTTTGTAGCCTGTAATATGAACATGAAAAATGCAAGCATCACCGATGGGAACAATCAGGGACTTGCAATTCCAAACATTACCACAATACCCAAAACATTCATTATAAATACAGGCAAAAATACGGCCTATAAAAGCACACTGATTATCCCCTCCAGAGTTATTGTGATTGGTAATGATTTTAATAGCACTCGTATAACAATAAACATAAACGGGACGAATGATAATGGGCTTCAGCCTGGTAAATCTTACACTTTAAAATTGAAATTCAATAGTGACAGATATGTTGATGGAGCTGGTATTACTCAAAGTAAAAATGATGGACGCTATGCCGTAATTGGTGGATATCAGTGGGATAGATTTAATTTAGGAACCACTGCAAATCACCCTGCACTATCAGATCCAGATATGCCTTCTGCAGAAATTCACGGAGCTAAGTACACATACGGAGCTTACACAGGTCAATCCGGAAGTTATCTCTCACAATACGATGACCAGAATGGTGGAACAGTGTCTGGTTGGGAATCGAACGGGAACTATTGGAATACCAATGACCCCTGCGAAACAGAATCATCAGGATATCGTATACCGACAAAAGATGAATATGATAAACTGATTGCTTTTACAAATAATACTACAGTAGGAATATATGGCAGCTATAGCTATGGCAGAAAGCTACAAAGTAAAAGGAGTGATGTCCAGTTGGTATTTCCTGCTGCTGGGTTCCGAAGTACAGGAAATTCTCCTGGAAATATTATTGACCGGGGAAAAAAAGCCAGATATTGGAACTCCAGCTCATTATTCGATGATACAACAGCAACAACCAGCCCTCATCCCAGTATTGGTGCCGCTATTAGATGTATCCGAAAAAAATGAGACAATAAGACCCAATAAAAGCTACATAGACTAAGATAAAAACTGCAAGAATTGCAGCTAGTATAACCTAAATATTTTTTTATGCCAATAAAGTATAACGTAATCGAACGTGGCGAGCCGGGAGTTACCGGTGGCGGAACAAAAAAATGGTATGCCATTGTAAGTAGTGATGGCGAAGTAAGTATCGATGACATTGTAAAGCAGATTGAGAAGTTCTCGGCTTTGTCTGAAGCGGATATCCGCGGTGTAATTATCGCCCTGGAGAACGTAATACAGGATAATCTGATCAATGGCAAAATTGTGCGTCTGGACAAACTGGGCAGTCTATATCCCAGCCTGAGTAGTGAAGCTGCAGAGAAAGAGGATCAATTTAGTAGCAGCCTTATAAAAGCGGCAAAAGTAAATTATCGTCCGGGGAAACGTATTCTGGATGCATTGAAAACAGCCACTTTCCAGAAGGTAAAATAACCTCTATAAAACTTCTGCACATCTTTTCTCTAACAGATGCGCAGAAGTTACCTTATACATGCGCAAGAGTTGTTCATTTCTTGCGCATGTTTTGTTTGTTTCCTGCGCAAGAGTTACCTAAAAGATGCGCATAAACCTCATAGGTTTTAAAACCTATGAGGTTTGTTTCAGAAATCCATGGGGTTTGTGTTTTAAAACATAAAAATTTAAGTATTGCTACTTTGTATTGCTTAAAGTATACATTCTGGTCAATAACTCTAGCTCCGCATGTGGGATAAGCCTTTGTACCAGTTCCAGCATCCGGGAAAAATCCAATCCGTCTGCTATTTGCTCATCTGTCTCTAAAGCCTGTCGGCATACTGATAAAACGGAACTTTGTAAATAGCCAATCTCCTGATAATTGGAAATTCCTATTCTGGTGCAAAAATCTGTCTGATTGGGTTCGTTGTCAAAAGCTTCGAAATAGCGGTCTACACTAATTTCTTCTCCATTTAGAATAATGGAATTTTTCTTTGGTGTCATAGTCTTAAAGTTTAGGAAAATATGTAAACCCGCGCGGCTTAGGTGTCCTACGCCTTTAAGAACGTTACGGTGCTTTCGCATACCGCCACCATACCACACGGGCAAAATTCTGTTTAGTTATCATATCTTAAAGTTTAGGAATCCCAAAGATAAAAAATAAAAAATAAATTAGAATTATATATTTATCCAGGCAACTATGGTTAAGCCTCAATCATCTATTTTAAATCATTAAGAAATATAGATAATTACGTTCTTGTTGTATGCTTAATTTTCTAAATGACTAAGAACCTGTTTAAATTTGATTAAAAAAATATTAGGCTTCGACAGGCCTGACACTCCTAAAAGAAAGATATATTGAACGAACAATATTACTCTAAGCCAAGCCTGTAATGAGCCAGTTTATAGTGAGCTTGACGAACTAAATTATCGAAGAGCATTAACAATAAGATTTGAAGAGGCTCTAAATGGTGATAAAGTTTTATACGCAAAGCATTCAACACATTCCTCTATATTCAAAAATCAATATACTTTTTTTACTTCGTAATTCTAATTTCTTACTTTGGCTTATGGTGTAAAGTAAGCCTTTGGAAGCCACTGAAAAGCATTTTGTGATTTTTTGGTATATCCAGTTCCCGGCCATGTAAGATGGTAGCCTAAGCCCTGTAGCCTGTTATCTGCCAGATAACTCAGTATATTTTTTCTGGACTCTGCAGCCAGATCCAGGTCAGTATCTCCGGAGAAGCCCCATTCCGGATGTGGAAATAATAAAGCATCTGAATGAATTAAATCTGCCATATAGAGTATTTCCTCATTTTGCGATTTTATCTTACAAAGCGTTAATCCCGGAGTATGCCCCGGAGCTTGTACAAAACTGAAATACTGGTACAGCGGCATATTGAAATCATAATATTTAGTGTTGGGTTTTATAACGGTGAGAATCTTTCTGATTCCTGCTATAATCTGTAAAAGAAAATCCGGCTTATTCTTCAGTGCACTATTTGCAAAATCTTTTATTGTAGCCTGCATCCAAAAGTCGTATTCGATTTTATTAATGAAATAAGCGGCATTTGGAAATACTAATTTTCCGGCTTTATCAATAAGACCACCAATATGATCCGGGTGAGCATGAGAAATAAATACATCGGTAATATCTTCCGGCTTAAATCCTGCTTTAGCAAGGCTTTCCAGCAGGAGCCCTGTATTCTCATCAGCAAATATTCCCATTCCGGCATCCATCAGAATCAGTCTGTTTTCTGTTTTCACCAATGGAACATTCATCGCCATATCAATATATTCTTCCGAACGGAAGTTATCTCGTAATAACTTTTTAAGTTCCTTTACATCTGCTCTCGGCGCAAATCCATCCACATCTGTGTCTCGGATATAGCCATCTGACAAAATGTAAAGATCTAGTGTTCCTACTTGTATTTTCTTGTAACCTGCTAACGATTCTCTAGTGCCCTTAGCACTAGGTTTCGCAACTTCAGCTAGTAAACTGGTTGCAGGTAACAAACTAAACAGTCCTGCAATACTTCCTTTTTTTAATAGTTCTCGTCTGTTCATTAGATATGTGCTTTTTTACGTTTAATAAAAGATAAAATAATAAAACCTAAAACACCAATAGCAAAGTAACCCTCAGCAATACCAGTTTGTTGTACAGGTTTTACTACTGCAGCTATACCATAGCTAACAATGGAAGTTATAATATATACCACTCCACCTGTAATTCCGCCAGAGATTCCAGCCGATTTCGGGAAGCGTCCTAAACAATATGCAAAATAATTGTTGAACATAAAACCTGCGGTAACATGTATTACAAAAGCAAAAACAACCAGTGTAAACAAATTCTCTATATAGAATGAGCTTGCAAACATCAGCGCTATAAAGAGCAATTGTATAAAGTTGGAATATCTTAGCTTTGGCAGGAAAGGCTTAGAGATCAATGCTTTTCCAAGAAAACCACCACTCATCCATGCCAATCCCATTAAAAGAGAAAGGTAACCCGTTGTTACAGATGAATACCCCAACTTGTGCTCTATGATAAACGGTCCGCAAAGGTTGTAAAACATAATCAGTGCATAACTGACACCACACATTAGCATTCCAAAAAAGAAATCTAATGTCCCCAGCATGGTTTTAAATTCATTCCATAAGAAACTAATATGAAAAGGATTTCTGTTTTTGAGAGTCTCTCCAGAGAATACCAGCTCCAAAACCAAAATAAGTAATGAATAAGCTGCCAACACAGTAAAATTAGACTGCCAGCCAAAACTCTTTTGTAAATAGCCACCGATAAAAGGCGCTATAATAGGACCTAATGACCATACGATAGTCATAATACTGAGGTAATGCTTTCTCTTTTCTCCCTCATAAACATCTACAAAGAATGCACGTTTGGACACAACCACTAATCCGGACAGTATTCCCTGTACAATCCGCATCAGATAGATAACATAGATATTTTGAGTATGTCCGGTAATCCAGAAGGATACAACGAAAAGTAACAATGCCATAATACTGATCTTATAGCGACCAAAGGCATCTACAAGCGCTCCTGAGAAAAATTGAGAAATACCGTAACTAATAAGATAAAAGGTTAAAGTAAGCTGTATTCTTGCTTCCGGCAGATGCAGGTCTTCAGCCATACTAGGCATAGATGGCAGGTATATATCCGTTGCTAATCCCGACATTGGAATAACGGCAAAGGCAAGAATAGTGGCTATGAACTGGTGTTTTGTTTCAAGCTGCTTATTAAGCATATAGTATTATTTGTTTTTTGTTTACAATTTATTATTTTTCAAACCTCATAGGTTTTAAAAACCTATGAGGTTTAATAAAGCTTTCTTTACCTATTTACCCGACATTTGTCACTCTGAGCGTAGCCGAAGAGATAGTTTAATGATATAATAAACATAGTAATTTGTTATTTAGAAAATGCAAAAGTCATCTATCTACAGTGTTGGCAATATTTAAATACAGATAAAATTATTTTCAAACTTCATAGGTTTTAAAAAACCTATGAGGTTTAATAAAGCTTTCTTTACCTATTTACCCGACATTTGTCACTCTGAGCGTAGCCGAAGAGATAGTTTAATGATATAATAAACATAGTAATTTGTTATTTAGAAAATGCAAAAGTCATCTATCTACAGTGTTGGCAATATTTAAATACAGATAAAATTATTTTTAAACCTCATAGGTTTTAGAAACCTATGAGGTTCAAAACAGAATGTTTTACTTTAGTTATTCACCAACTTCATAGAACCTTCAGAATAACGTGGACCAGTATTAGGAAATTTTCTGATAATCTCTTCTATCTCATTCTTTTCTGTATCTGTAAAAGTAACCGCAGCAGCTTCTATATTCTGTTCCAGATATTTTACCCGCTTGGTTCCCGGAATTGGAATGATGTCATCTCCCTGAGCCAACACCCAAGCCAGTGCTAACTGACTACCGGTAATACCTTTAGAGCCTGCTAATTCATTAAGTTCTTTAGCCAGATTTTTGTTATTTTCCAGATAGGCTTCCTGATAGCGTGGTAAACTTTTTCTAAAATCACTGTCTTCTAATTGCTGAACTTCGTTGATATTATTGAATAAGCCCCTGGCTAAAGGAGAATACGGAACAAGGCTAATTCCTAATTCTCTTACCACAGGAAGGATACCATCTTCTACGTCTCTTGTCAGAAGTGAGTACTCGGATTGTAATGCCGCAATCGGATGTATTGCATTGGCTTTTCTGATAGATTCCACAGAAGCTTCGGACAAGCCTAAATATCTTACCTTTCCGGCTTTCACTAATTCGGCCATAGCCCCTACTGTTTCCTCTACCGGAACATTAGGATCTATACGGTGTGCATAATACAAATCTATTGTATCAATTTTTAACCTTTGAAGGCTGTTGTCTACTGCCTGTTTAATCCATTCCGGCGATCCGTCAAAATAAGTATTTGCACTATTACTCGGCCCGGCTTCATTATTCTTAAAACGGAATCCGAATTTGGTTGCTATAAATATCTTATCCCTGTTGGGAACTAATACCTTTGAAATAAGCTCTTCATTTTTACCATTCGCATACATATCTGCAGTATCCCAGAAATTAATACCGGAATCCAATGCTTTATGTAATGTTCTGATACTCTCTTGCTCATCCGCCTGCCCGTAAGCAAAGCTCATCCCCATACAGCCCAATCCTATAGCGGATAATTGTTCTCCTGTTTTTCCTAAAGTTTTGTAATTCATAACCTGATGTTTTTAATAATTTAATTTTTAAACACTAAAGCATAAAATAAATGGCTCTAATCAATATCCTAAGAACATAATGCTTTATCTTAAGCTAAAGCTGAAAATCTTCGATTTTCTTATTCCCTTACAGAATCATAAATCAGAATAGCCGTAAAGTAATGCCCTTGTATTATATTTCATTAGCAGGACAAAGTTAAGTCATGCTTACAGGGAAGTGCATAAATTATTCAAACTAAAAATTGTAAAATTCAAACAACCTTACTTCTATAGGCTACAGGTGATAATCGGGTTTGTTTTCTGAAGAAATTGGTAAAATAAGCAGAGTCATCAAAGCCCAGGCAAAATGCAATTTCATTGATGTTCCAGTCTGTATGATTCAATAAAGCCTTAGCCTCCTGAACGATTCTGTTTGCTATCAGTTCGGAGGTTGTCTTTCCTGTAACTGTCTTTAGCGCTCTGTTAAGTGAGTTCACATGGATATTAAGATTCTGAGCATAATCTACCGCAGATTTTAATCTCAGCGGATTCGCTGTACCATCAATAGGATATTGTCTCTCCATAAGATCCATAAAAAGTGAAGCCACTCTCTGCGAGGCATTATTATACCGCTCATAGGACTGTGCCGGGTTCATTTTCATAGCTTCATGCATCAGAAGTTGCAGATAGTTACGGATAACATCATATTTATGGACATAATCAGCATCTATTTCTTCTTTTATTCTGGAGAAAAGAAGTTCCACAGATTTCACCTGATCTTCATTCAGAAAGAATACAGGCTCTCCTCCTATCTTATAAAAATTGGAGTCCTGAATATTTCCCATATTCCCATTTCGCAGAAAATGTTCAGTAAACAGACAAAACCATCCTCCCTGATCTTCTGATGTAGCTTCCCACGAATAAGGAATTAACGGACTAGAGAAAAGCAATGCAGGGCGATCTATACTGATCCACCTATCTGCATAGTGTAGTGTCCCCTCACCTATAATTAAAGAGATTTTATAGTAATCTCTGCGGCTGTATGGTGTAACCCGGGCACAACTGTCTCTGGAAAAGATATTGACATGCCCAACCCCCGGACAACACAAGAGTTTGGAAACATCTTTTTCGGGTAATGTCCTTGTATAAAATTCCTGTAAAGTTTCGGAGGTTTTCATAGTTCAAAGATATAAAAATCAATCATTATTTAAAACTACTTCGAAATATAAAAACTCTTCGACTACATTCAGAACGATATATTTATAATAGGATTTACCATCTGCTAAGTTCTATTATTTAATACTATATCGATACCTTAATAAACCTAATTTCCAAATGAGAAAAATAAACCATTAAGAAGTTTAGATAATTTAGTTTTAACATCTTATACCTGATAAAGAATGTCATACTTAGCCTGACGAAGCATCTTATTTCTTACGTACCCTAATGTGAACTATTATACTGAATAACCAGTATTTACAATGCTAAAAAAATAAGATGGAAAGAATTAAATCGACATTTAATTTACCATTAAGAAATTAAGGTAATTCAGTTTTAGGCTCTCAAATAATCCTTGTCAAGGTTCAGAACCTTGACAAAGAGAAAATAAAAAAACCGGAAGAATATCTTCCGGTTTATCATTGTATTGTTATAGTATTAAACCATTTTAATCAATAGAACCTCATCTACTTTTTCAACTTTCACCAAGTTGTTTTTCGTAAGGTTTTTAATAGCTTTATCCCATTTCTTACCAGATAGTTGGCTTTTATCTTTTACATCAGCTAATGGAGTTGCTTCTTCACCAGCACTTACGATTTCGATAATAGCTTTTTCATCCTCGTTTAATTCAAGTTTAGGTTCTGTTTTCTCCGGACGCATTTGCGGGAAGAATAATACCTCCTGAATAGACGGATTATTGGTAAGGAACATAATTAATCTATCCATACCGATACCCAAACCTGATGTTGGCGGCATACCATATTCTAATGCTCTCAGGAAGTCTTCATCGATAAACTGACCTGCTTCGTCATCTCCTTTTTCTGAAAGTCTAAGCTGATCTTCAAAACGCTCTCTCTGATCGATTGGATCATTAAGCTCTGAATAAGCATTAGCAATCTCCTTACCACAAACCATAAGTTCGAAACGTTCGGTTAAGCCTTCCTGACTTCTGTGTTTTTTAGTTAGCGGAGACATTTCTACTGGATAGTCTGTAATGAAAGTTGGCTGAATAAAGTTACCCTCACATTTCTCACCAAAGATTTCATCGATAAGCTTTCCTTTACCCATTGTTTCGTCAACCTCTAAGCCGATAGACTTAGCAAAGTCACGAAGTTCTTCTTCAGTTTTCCCAGTAATATCATAGCCTGTGTATTTCTGAATAGCCTCAGTCATCGACACTCTTGGATATGGTGCCTTGAAGTCGATTTCATATTCACCAAACGTTGCTTTGGAAGTTCCGTTTACGGCAATAGCACAATGCTCTAGTAATTTCTCTGTGAAATTCATCATCCAGTTGTAGTCTTTATAAGCTACATAAATTTCCATAGCGGTAAATTCCGGATTATGAGTTCTGTCCATTCCTTCGTTACGGAAGTTTTTAGAAAACTCGTAAACACCATCAAAACCACCAACGATTAGTCTCTTCAGGTATAATTCGTTTGCAATACGAAGGTATAAAGGAATATCCAATGCATTGTGGTGTGTAATAAATGGTCTTGCAGCTGCTCCACCAGGGATAGACTGTAATACCGGAGTTTCAACCTCAAAGTATCCTTTGTCGTTGAAGAAGCCACGCATAGCATTGAACAATTTTGTTCTCTTGATGAAAATATCTTTAACATGTGGATTCACAGCTAAATCTACATAACGCATACGGTAACGTAATTCCGGATCTACAAATGCATCGTGAATTTTTCCGTCTTCATCAGTCTTTACAACTGGTAGCGGACGTAATGTTTTTGATAAAAGGGTAAATCTAGTTACGTGTACGGAGATTTCTCCTACCTGTGTTTTGAACAGATAGCCTTCAATTCCGATAAAGTCACCAATATCTAAAAGTTTTTTGAAAACGGTATTGTACTCCACTGCTTCTTCTGTGCTGGAAACGTCGTCACGTGATACATAAATCTGTACACGCCCTTCGCTGTCCTGAAGTTCTGCGAATGAAGCTTTCCCCATAATACGAACACTCATCAAGCGTCCTGCCAACTTCACCTTCTTACCATCCTCGTACTTGTCCTTTATCTCCTGCGTATTTGTATTTACTTCAAATTCCGCTGCAGGATAAGGCTCGATCCCCATCTGTCTCAGCTGTTGCAGTTTTTCTCTGCGGATGATTTCTTGCTCTGTAAGTTGTTGCATAATAGGTTATATTTAACAGTCTGCAAAATTAAGGATTATTTAAAAAATATAACAGTGTTTCATCAGATAATATGATAATAAAACTGTTTTGCATTTTTCCTATCCTGATCTTTAGTTTCTTAAACAAATAACTGACTACATATAGCTTCCCTTCAGAGCTTCTATAATTATATTATGATCTTCTTCGTCATGAAGCCCTGAGACTGTTATAACCGCAATCATTCCACCATTCTTTATAAAAACAGGTATAGCCCCGCCTTTTGCCAGAAAATCTTTTTCGTCCAACCCGAAAGTTTTTTCTAAAGTCATATTACCATCCTTCAGATCATTCTTCACATTTAGAGAGCTTTCTTCAAATTGTCTTGATATATTAGCTTTTCGCCTTAACCAGTTATGCTTGTCTACCGGAAGTGTATCGTCCACATACAGAAATACAGTTTGGTTTAATCTGCAAACCTCAACAGCTATATGCTGATTACGGCTTTTTGCCAAATCAATAATTTTCACACCCATATCAAAAGCAATCCGATTGGAAAAACTGTCCAACTCTATTCTCCTGAGGATTCCGTTATCTTTGTTATGATCTGTCATTAGTAGTTTCTTTTATGTATTTATTTAAATGAATTTGTCAGGATCTCGACTTCAGTACAATAAAAAGCCGGAAGATTATGCTTCCGGCAAAATAATATATGGATTAGAATGTTTATTTCTTAAGACTAAGAACATACATGGCCATAGCTTCTGCCTGTGCTTGTGTAAGATCTGCATGCGGCGCCATCGGAATCTCTCCCCAAACGCCTTGTCCTCCTTTTATGATTTTTTCTGCAAGCATTTTTCTATTCGCTTCTGTATTCTCATACTTTGCTGCAACATCTTTATAAGCAGGACCTATTAGCTTGGTATCATCGGCATGACAAGTACGACAGTCGGAAGCGTTAATAAACTCTAATCCGCTTTCCGGAGTAGGAACACTTACTTTTACGTTCTGTTCTTCTACAGCAACTTTAGGTTCTTCCAACATGGTATTGCTTTCCTTTTCTACAGGAGTTTCTTTTTTCGAACATGAAAAAGCTGCAAAAGCTAATAATGCAATAAGAAAGACTTGTTTTTTCATACTTTACTTTTATTTAGGTAAACAAATTTAACCATTAAATCCCTTGGATTCTTTCTAAATGACATCTATCAAGTATGAAAATTGAGGTATAAAGGATGAATGGAAAGTACTTTATAAAAAACCTGCCCGAAGAATATCCTTCGGGCAGGTTTAGTTTTATGATATCCGAGCTTATTTTAGTTTTTTAAGATCTACCATTCCGTAGTGCAGCCATATTCCAAAAATTCCGGTTCTGGTGTAAAACTCATCCTTACCATTAAACAGGACTTTTGTTTTGGGTTCCGTCTGACAAATAAAAAAATGATTACCATCTATACAGTTCATTTTTCCATTTCGGTGTAACTCTGTCCAACCAAATTCTTTATACTGATTCTCATTATCTTCCGGAGCAAACAAAAATCGTCTTACTATGGTCTGGTCCTTTTTACCTTCTTTTGTTGATGTAATTGTCCAACGTGCCAGATCAGATTGATATCTTCCTGCAACATCATCAGCTTTTGCATCAGCTACACGCTCTATGATTAAAGTATCCGAAGCTTTCATCAGGCTATCATTTATAGCATATGTTCCATAAGAACCAGACCATATATCGGTTTTTGTATTCTTCTGTGCACTCAGACTGCTCACTAATCCGGTTACAATAAAAACTAAAAGAAACTTCTTCATCTTTGTTATATCAGTGATTAAAACATCTTCAGGTTATCTTGTGGTGTATAGTCCATGAAAATACCACCATCCAGATTCACAGATTTCACTTGTTTTTTCACGGAAAATTCCAATTTTGTTTTCTTTTGATCTTTCTCCCAAACAGCCGGCGTGAAATGTTTGATTTCTTTAGTTCCGTCAGCATAGGCAACTACAGCGTCGAATGGCATTGCAAATCCGCCAACGTTTTCTACATTGATATTTAGTTTATTGTTTTGCTGAGTAGCGCCGACTATTTTCAGATCTATATAGTTGTTGCTATAGAACCAATTATTCCAAAACCAGGTAAGATCTTTTCCGGATCCTGTATTCATAGAAAAGAAATAGTCCCAAGGCACCGGATGTTTACCATTCCAATTGTCCATATAGTGGTGAAGCGCTTTTTTGAATAAAGCATCACCTAAATAATCTTTAAGTGCCAGATAAGATAAAGATGATTTAACATAAGAGTTATTTCCATATCCTGCTCCTGAAACCTGAGTACTCATCGTAATTAATGGTTGATCCTGCTCGGTTGCGGGACTTGTAATCCATTTTTTTGTTCTGAAATTTTTATAGAAGGTATCAGCAGCCTCTTTTCCGTTTTCATCAATTCCGATAAGGTATTCCAGTGTTGTTGCCCATCCTTCATCCATATAAGCATAACGGGTTTCGTTTATTCCCATATAGAAAGGAAAATAAGTATGAGCTATCTCATGATCTGCTGTAAGACGTGCATCCTGAAAATTATCCGGAACCGTGCTGTCATTAATCATCATAGGATACTCCATATCTGCATATCCCTGGATGGCTGTCATTACCGGATATGGATATTCTACACCCGGCCAGTTTTTGGAAAACCAGTCAATATTATAACGCATCCAACCTGTGTATTGTTCAAAATCCTTTGCTCCGGCTTTGTAGCCAGCCTGCACACTTACTCTTTTTGATTTAAGTTGTACACTCGAAGCATCCCATACATAATGGTTACTTAGTGCAAAACAGAAATCGGAGATGTGATTTGCTTTAAATTTCCATACATTCCAGTCATTCTGCTTTGTAACCTTACCAGATTTCATCTCGGCTTCGTTGGCTACATGTATTATTTTATCACTCTTCAGAGATTCTTTAAAGCGCTTTAAATATTCAGGTTGTAATACTTCTTCAGGATTCAGGAAATCTCCTGTAGACCATACAACATAGTTTTTCGGAGCAGAAATGGCGAAGCTGTAATCGTTGAAATCATTATAAAACTCTTGTCTGTCGGAGTGCTGAATAAAATCCCAGCCATTGTAATCATCATATACAGATACTCTCGGGTAAGAATAGGCTACATAAAAGGTATTCGGATCTATCTGCCCTTCTCTTCCGCTCTGTACAGAAAGTGGGTACTCCCACTCTATTTTTATTTCAGCTTTAGCTTTAGATGCTAATGGCTTATTAAGCTCTACAGCTTCTACAGTACTCCAGTCATCACTATCAATAGTATAGCTTTCACCGTTTACACTAAATGATTTTATTTTCAGCCCCGAACTTAGGAAGTCTTTTGATACAAATCCTGAACGTGGTGACTGTGGCTTATGCATGTTATTTACAAAGCGGATTGCCAATATATCCAGCTGATCCGGGCTGTTGTTATCATACAAAATAGTTTCGCTACCGGACACAATTTTAGTATCTGCATTTACTTTTATCTGAATATCATAAATTCCTTTATTCTG
Source organism: Elizabethkingia occulta (assembly GCF_002023715.1). GTDB lineage: Bacteria > Bacteroidota > Bacteroidia > Flavobacteriales > Weeksellaceae > Elizabethkingia > Elizabethkingia occulta. Next base: position 8,906 of record NZ_MAHX01000005.1, on the reverse strand, counting down.
CCAGTAATTTTTACCGGGTGCTCCCGACAGATCACGGGTACCATTAGCATAAGCTTTCTTAATGTTTCTTGGCATATACAACTCCTGAGCTGTAGCCTGACCTAACATTCCCAGCAAAGCTATACTGAAAAATATTTTTCTCATTTTTAAAATTTACGGATAAGTACCAAAAATAAGGAAAATACAGCTATAAAAGGGCTTTATGAATAAAAGAAATCAGACAATATTATATTTATCGTTTAGATACTATTGATCTGATATACTTTTTCGGAAATGTCCGGGTGTTTGTCCTGTCCATTTTTTGAAGAATTTGGAAAAATTAGAAGGATCGTATGTAAGCTGTGCAGCAACCCTAGCAATAGGAACTTTTGTTTCTTTTAAAAGCTTTTTTGCCTGATCTATAATTTTCTCATCATAGAAATGACATGGATGGTGTCCGGTCTCCTGCTGAATAGTATCCGAAAGATGCTGATGTGAAACGGCCAGTTCACGGGCAATTTGGTTTAGTTCCATAAATTCAGAAACTCTTCCCTGTACAACATCATCTATATGCTGATCCAATAACGCAAAATAGCTGGTAAGGATCTCTTTACTTCTCTTTATATTTTTATACTGGTCGGGCATCAATATATTCGTTTAGCTTCCTAAATTCAGAAAGCAGTTAATTGTTCTAAAAATACAAAAAAACAGATGGATAATATGGTGAACTTTTCGGAATATTCTTAGCCTACTGCCTTTTGATTTTTACGCTCCAGTTCATTGATAAGGTTTGATTTAATTTCCGTAAAAATATAATCTCTGGCTTCAGCAAAAGAAATTCCATAGCGTCTTGATACTGTCTGCAAATCTTCAGGAAATTTAGACAAAAGAAACTCATAATATCTGTCCAGTTCTTCTTCTGTAGGCATAGCAAAACTTATCCTAAGCTGAAAACGTCTGATCAGTGCAACGTCCAAAATATCGATATGATTAGTTGCTGCTATTAAAAGAGCCTTTTCAGAGAAGTTATCTATCATTTGGATAATACTGTTTACAAGACGGCGCATCTCACCAACATCCTTATCATCATTACCCCGCATCTTTCCAATATGGTCGAATTCATCCAGAAACAATATCGCATTTTCTCTATTTACTTTATCGAAAATCAGTCTTATATTCTTTGCAGTATCTCCTATTCTGGATGAAATAAAATTACTAAGATCCAATATGTATAAAGGCTTATTCAACGACGTTGCGATGGCTTTTGCAGTGGTTGTCTTTCCACATCCGGAATATCCGTGCAAAAGAACCTTATTATTTACAGGGAGATCATATTTTCTCAGTTCGTCGATATAGGTAAACTCTTTCATTAGCTGATTCAGCTCTCTTCTGTTTTCTTCATCCAGAAAAACATCCTCCCAGTTAACCTTTTCTTTTTCATCTATCAGAATCCCCGAAGTACTCATATACTGCAATTTATTTGATTTGTAAATTTACGGAATATCTGAGTATGAAGAAACCTGATTTTTATCTCACTTACAACCTGTTACATTCTATTCTGTTCATCGATTTTATTTATTGACTTAGTTCCTTTTACTTTTTGATTTCCAAAATTGTATTTTAATTGAAGCACAAACTGCTGCGTATCTCTGTAATCAATAAAATAGTTATCCTGATTGGCATATTTGGTAGCCACTTTCTGCTTGGAAGTTTTGAAAATATCGAGGAAAAACAAACTTGCTTCAAGCTTTTTATCGAAGAATTTTCTATTGGTAACAAGATAAGCTTCCCAGGCGCCGGAAATCCTAAACGTTCCTTGAATAGCTGGTGAATAGTATTGGTGCCCAATTTCCAGCGTCCAATCCGAAGCCTTATTTAATGTAAAACTTGTAGAAACATTGGAATTAAGACTATAAATTTTGTTTTTATACAATTGTTGATCCTGCCCAAAGAAATAATTTTCATTGTAACTAAAATCTTCCGAGATGCTGAGTGTCCACCAAGGTTTTAACTGAAAGTTTTTGTACAAACTTGCGCCATAAGCATTTGCTTTTTGAATATTTGTATAATGGAACACCAAAGTATTAGTTTGTGGTACCTGATAAGAGATTTCCATAGACGGATCGATATCTTTCCGGTAATAAACTTCAAAATTCCAGTCTTTAACATTATAAGTAAAGCTAAGGTTATGTGAAATGGTCGCTTTTAGCTTAGGATCTCCCTGAAAATAAGAGAACAGGTTATAATATGACTTAGCAGGATTCAGCCAGGAATAAGAAGGTCTGCTGATTCTTTTACCATAAGAAAGTCCGAACTGTTGCTTGCCGTCAGTTGTATATTGTACAAAAGCTGTAGGAAAAAACTTCCAATAATCATTAGTATTCTTCTCATATGGCGTAGAGACTACTCCATTCAGATTTGTATTCTCCGTTCTTAACCCCGCCTTGAAAGCCCATTTCTTAAGATTTAAAGAAGCAGATGCATAGGCCGCAATATAACCTTCCGTGTAATTGAATATATTACTTTTATCGGGGCGGTAAACTAACTTTCCATTTTCATCATCGGAGAAATCAAGTGTACTGGTAGTTTTTACCAAACTGTACTTACCTCCTGCTTCCAACTCCCATTTATCTTTCTTCCAGCCATAATCTACCTGCTGGGAGAAAAGCTTTACATCCTGCCAGTTGTTACTAATGAAATTTTGTGTAGAAGGTGGCTGATTAGCAAAATTGAGATCAGTAAGCACATTCTCGTACTTTTTGTAATTACTGGTAATGTAATATGTTGTTAATGACAAAGTACTGTTATCAAACTTTCGTTCTGCCTGAAAACTTATATTGTTATTTATATTTCGGCTATTATGATCATTAATAGTATTATAGTATGATTCAGCAATATTTTGGGAATTGTATATTGTATTGGGTACAAAATAAAGGCCAGCCGATTTGGGTGCAAAAGATCCCCGATAGCTTAAAGTAAATGTAGTTTTATCATCTGGTGTATATTCTAAACTGGAATTTACAGTATTCTGGCTATTGTTAATATCCTTCCGGTCCATAATACCGCGCCATGTTGTCTGGTTTTCCGGATAATAAATATAATTGGATTCTTCCCGATAATAGGCTCCGGCTCCACGTGAATAACTGGCCATAACCGAAATTTTACCTTTTTTATAATATTGTCCTATTGATCCAACTCCTTTCGGATAAATAGACTGCACATATTTGCCAGAAATATAGCCACGGTAACCTTCCAGTTTATTTTTCTTAAGGACAATATTCAAGACAGCACTTCCGGAAGCTTCATATTTAGCGGGTGGATTAGTAATAACTTCCACAGATTTCACATCACTACCCTGTGTATTTTCTAACAGACTTTTAAGCTCTTCACTGGAAAGCGATACTTTTTTATCATTGATCGTAACCAGAATAGCGGAACTTCCTTTAATTTTAAAAGCATCATTAGAAAATACAACTCCGGGTGTTTTTTTCAGGATCTCCCACCCATTAAGACTGGAAATATTACTATTTTCTACATTAAATTCCAATCTGTCTATTTTTCTTTTTACCACTGGCTTTTGTTTGGTCATAGATACTTCCTGAATCTCGGTTGTAGATTTCTTCAGAACAAAATTCGGGTTGGCAGCCAAATCACCCAATTTTATAATTTTCTCAAGTTTATCATACTCCAAATCGTCAACTACTATTTTCACTTCTTGTGCATCTATACCTTCTACGATAAAACTACCTTTATCATCAGTTGTCAAAGATTTTAGCAAGGTATTGTTCTGGTCGTATATATAGACTTTAGCCTGTGGTATTCTTTCTTTTTTGCTATTTGTAACAATCCCTTCCGTTTTTTGTTGCTGCGCCCATAACATTACAGGTAGCAGACAAATTGATAATACTATTTTTTTCATGATCTTAGGTACTCAGATATGGTCTGAACTACATGGCAAAATTGCAGTTAAAACTCCTGAAATAGGGTTAATGAAAGGTTAATGATGGGTTAATACCGGATTGCCTTATCCAGTTCTATAGGATTGGAATAATTATCCTTAATTGACTTTTGCATGCTAGCGTTAAGCTCTGAAAATTCTTCTTTACTCTTTATCTTCCGGCCGTTAATATTAACATTCCAGTCGGGTTGAAAATCTGCTCTCATCCGTGCATAAGGATCATTATAAAAATCTTTTTTTAGCTTTACCCATGCCGGAAAAGTTACAAGAACAGGTTTCATATCATAATGATTCTCAACAAAGCTTTTGGTATCAAAGGTTTTTGGAAGATTTTTATTTCGTGAGAAAGTATAAATAAAATTATGTTTGTCATCTTCGATCTTAAGAATAAGTCCGGGTAATCCTCTAAATTTATAGGGACCTTCAGAAATAGGTATATCCTGAGTGAACCATGCGATCCATTTTCTTCCGCCAAAATCAGTTGTTGCCTTCTGCATATTAAAGCCGCTTTCTACTTTAGTATCATTACAAATATTCCATTTCATTTCGTCTTTGGTCTGCATGAGATAGTAATAAGGCATCATCCAGATTTGTAAATAATTGTTATTCTGAAAAGAATTTTTTTTACGTACCAGTACCTGTTCTGTCATACTGGTATAGCCCTCGTTATAATTCCCATGAAGAACATTCAGAGAGTCAGCTGCTAAAAAGTTATAATCATAAAACTTTACGTTATCCGGATTAATATCTAGTACAACTTCTTCTCGTTGATATTCTTCATTCGTTGAATCCAGTTTATACCTGTATTCATAAATAAAACGCTTGGTTTGGGCATGCGAGATAACAGTAATAATCACCATAAAAAAGAATAATAATCGCTTCATAAAGTTTTTTGCAACAAATATCTCACACTATAAGGAATAATCAGGTTAATGAAAGGTTAATGATGAGTTAACGTACCTTTAGCATTCGTTAAAATTTTATCTTTGTTTTATGCTAAAAAACTATAAATGGCTTGTATCTGCATTTGCGCTATTATTTCTGCTTCTGGTAGGAATTCAGATATACTTTCTTTATAAAACATATCAGATAAAGGAAAACAACATCTATGATCAACTGGATAAAAACCTTGATCGGCACCAGTCTGTTCTCCGTAAAAAACTAAAAATAAGTGACGACACGATTCAGAAAAGGTTAATTAGTTTTAATAAAGGTGAGATTACCAAAAAGCAGCTTCTGGATTTTTTTACAAAAAATAAAGAAACCGTTAAACCTTTTTTCTCCCATTATGTAGATAGTATCGCATCCAAAAGTAATCTGGAAGTTGCTATATCTCGTCAATATAAAAGTATATTAAGTACACCTGACAACAAGTATATTTTAGATTCAATAGTCACTATTTATGAAACCAATAGGCCAATAACTAAAGTCGGAAGAAGATATGGTGGAGAATGGGAAACATCTACAGAAAACAGAGATGACAAAACAGATCATTTAAACGGGTTCTACGAATTTAAAGTGAAAACCTATTACAATCTTCAGATACTTAATATTAAGTCTATTGTATTCAGAGATCTTACTATTCTTATTATATCCTGTATACTTATACTTGCCGCTGTTTTATGGCTGTTCACGCTAACGATTAAGAACTTAATTTCACAACAAAAGCAAGTTGAGATTCTGCACACTGTAGTAGATAATATTGCTCATGAATTTAAAACGCCAATTGCAACTTTAAAGATTGCTGCAAAATCTCTGAGAAAAGACTGGAACCCGGAGAATCTTCCATTGATAGAAAGGCAAATTAACAGGCTGGAAAGTCTGATGCTTCAATTACAGGAAAATGATGATGATGAAAATGTAGAAACATATTATGATGACTGGAATAATTATATTGAAGATCTGCAATTTGCTAATCCAAAAGTTGAATTTGTATTGCATAATACAACACCTAATACACTTCCGTTTAATAGAACGGCCATGGAAACACTTATAAAAAATCTCTGTGAAAACAGCGCTAAATATGGAGCAACAAGAGTCGAAATTAACCTAAGAGCTATACAAAATACACTCGATATAAAGATAATGGATAATGGTAATGGTATATCTAAAAAGGAACAGCAGCGGATATTTGAAAAATTTTACAGAATACAGTCCGACAATATCCATAATACAAAAGGGTTGGGATTGGGTCTTTTCCTTGTAAAAAGTATTGTTGACAAATATAAAGGAAGTATTGAGCTAATTAGTGAACCTAATAAAGGTGCAACATTTAAAATCGTATTGCCTTATGAAAACTAAGATACTTTTAGCCGAAGACGATTTCGATTTTGGACTGATTTTGAAGCAATACCTGGAACTGAGCGATTTTGAAGTATTCTGGTACCAGAACCCGGAGGACATAATGGAACTTCTGAAAAGTGAATTTCCTTTTCATATTGGCATCTTAGACATTATGATGCCCAATATTGACGGGTTCTCTCTTGCAAAAGCTATTATAAAGGAAAAATCTGATTTTCCGCTGCTATTTCTAACCGCTAAAAACCAGAAAATAGACCGGATTACAGGTTTAAAACTGGGAGCAGATGATTATCTGTCCAAACCTTGTGATCCCGAAGAACTCACACTGAGAATACAAAACATTCTGAAAAGAACACAAACTGTCTCTACACCGTCATCTGCAATCTGTATAGGGGCTTATACCCTTCATTCTGATAAATTATTACTCAGTCATCCTAAAGAAGAAATCCGGCTTACCCAACGGGAACTGGACTTACTTCTGTTTCTGTTACAGCACAATAACCAAACAATTAAACGGGAAATTATTCTGGATAAGCTATGGGAAACAAATGATTATTTTACAGGAAGAAGCCTGGATGTATTTATCAGCAGACTTCGTAAATATTTTCAGCTCGATGAAGGCATTAAGATTCAGTCACTTCGCGGAATTGGATTTCAGGTAGATTTTCCTTAAATAGTGTTTGTTATAATTTGTACAACAAATGTAATTATTTATACAATTGACGTATTCGTAATTAAAATATTTTTGCAATACTAAATATTTTGATAATGAAAAACACAAAACTATTCTCAGTCTTGGCTTTATTACTATTAGCCATGTTCTCTATCTCTTGTTCCAATGACAATAATGATAGAGAACCAGATCTTACTCCAAGTCAGACACTATCTTTTACTGCATGGGAAACAACCGGCGCAAAAAATGCTTCTGGACAAAATGTAGCATTAACTGATGCCAGTGTTTCAGGGTTTGTAGGCTATTCTTATTTTAATTCCAATGGTACTTTTAAAATTTATAGCCTCGCTGATGCATTAAGATCAAAAGGAGATTGGAGCATTTCTGCGGATGGAAAAACAAGAACAATTACTGCAAAAAATGATGCTGGTGAAGTTATTTTTACACGTGTAGTAGATATCTTGGTATTAACAAGGACTGAATTTACCTACAGAATTTATCCAAATGCCAATGATAAGACTGTATACTTCGACATCATCCATACGCCAACTACTCACAAAGAACCAGTAAAGTAGTATTTAATTTTAGAATATAATCTGTAAGGCTGCTCAGTTGAGCAGTCTTTTTTATGCCCCTAAAATACTTATCTTTACCTGTATGAAACGTTTTATTAATATTATCCTTATTGTTTTTGTCCTCGGTATTATTTTCATTCCCGGCGTAAAAGTTTTTTTACAGAGTACACTTATAAAAATTGGTCTTTTTAGTCCTAAATTCAATAACGAGCCTAAGGAAGCTACTCCTGCAGCTTATACCATGCAGATAAAAGATGAAAAAGGAGCAGATATCAGTTTGGAAGACCTAAAGGGTAAAGTTGTTTTTATAAACTTCTGGGCAACATGGTGCCCGCCATGTATTGCTGAAATGCCAACAATACAAACTCTTTATGAAAAATTTAAAAATGATGATGAGGTTGAGTTTGTTATTCTGGAAGTAGAAGGCAATCAGGAAAAAGCCAGAAAGCTATTCAGTGACAAAGGGCTTACTCTTCCTGTAGCATTCCCCAACGGAGCTATACCTCATGAATTCTACAAAGGAACTTTACCTACTACTGTAATTCTGGATAAGAAGGGAGTTATTGTTTTCCAATCTGAAGGCATTACTAATTATGCAGATCAGAAAATGACAGATTTTATCAAACAGCAAAAACAGAAATAAACAAAAAAAGCATTCATCTACGCAAAGGCACGATATACAATTCATCGTATATCGTGCCTTTGGGTTAGTATATTATATGCATTAATGTGCCGTTTTAACCTTATCTGGAAGAAGCCAGTTTACTACAAAGTACATCGCAATACCAGCTAACGCAAGAACAACTCCTGATCCGATCCATAGTGTATTAAAGCCTAAATCACTTGCTACACTGGTTCCCAGTAAGGGTGTAATAATAAATGAAATAGAGAACGTCATACCATTTAGCCCCATATAGGCACCCTGATTGGTTTTCCCGGACCGTAATGCCGTAATAGTAGACATAAATGGCAACACTAATATTTCACCCACACTCAGTATAGATATAGATAACAAAATCAATGATATATGATGGTTTATTGCAAGCATTGCATAAGCAACTGAACACATCAGAATTCCATACAGAAGTGTCTTAGCAATAGTCAGGTATTTATCTGCAAAATTTACAACCAGCATTTCCAGTACAACAATAATAAATCCGCTGTATCCAAGTATATAACCTATACTTTTCTGATCCAGATGTGCTACTTCTTTGTAGAAAATAGGAATGGTATTGAAGAACTGGAAGAAACATACCGAAAATATAGCACACAAGAGACAGTATACCAGAAACGGGGAATCTCTATATGGGGAACGCTCTTTCTCCATTGTCTCTTTAACTATAGGTTTCTCTTTCATTTTCTTCTGATAAATCTTATGTCTTTTTCTAAAAAATCTTACTGACTAGTCCTGAAAAAGGTT
>NZ_MAHX01000004.1 GCF_002023715.1 Elizabethkingia occulta | reverse complement strand
GGTTTTTAGGGATACTTACAAACCTTATCCACTTATTACTATACTTCTATAATTGGGCATTTTAAGATACAATTTAAAAAGATAAATAAAGGTTATCTTGATTATTATAGACTATATAGCTATAATGGCCGTATCAATAAATCTAATATATTATTTGCTTCTTTAATTCCTAAAAATCTTGTTACAGAGGGGAAAAAACAGCAAGGAATATTGGATATTTGGCAGGGAATTAACATTATGAATACTTTACGATTTGAAAAGTATATTATTATATACTCAATCCAGATTTATAATAAGTATTTTCTTATTGAAGTTGGGACAAACCTGACACACAGACTAAAATATCTTATTTTTATAATACAATATCCATTTATCCTTTAAGTAGTTCATATTCAATATAAACAATATTTTAATTACAGCTTTTTTCCTTTTGATTTAACTGAGGTTTGACTATTGTTTTGTTGCTTTTGTTTATTAGGATTTTTAAACGAGAACTCGAACTTTCCAGTACTCTTATCATAGCTGATATAGCCTTGGTATTGATTTCCTTTTTTATTGATAAGACCATTGATATAGACTGTTTCTCCTGTTTTTAGTTTTTCGTATTGCCAGTTTTCAAGAAGCTTTCCTCTAAAGGTTTTGGGGACATCGAAGGGTGGTTTTAATGTTGTATTCTTTTGAAATAAATTGTTGAGTTTGGATTCTTTAAGTTCCTTATTGAACAGAAACTCAACATAACCTTTTTCAGCATTGAACTGAAGACTGGCGTTGAAAAGATTGCCTCTTCTGGAGAGTATATTTTCCAGAAATAAAACCCTTCCGGATTTTAGTATCTCTTCCTGCTCTTTGGAAAGCTGAATTCCACCTATAGTTTGGGGTATTCGGATATTCTCTGTTCCGTAAGAGAAGAATTCACGGGTTAACCTGTCTATACTGATAAGAGAAGGGATGACTTCATTTGTTACAGGATAGGATGGATTAGATCCACTACCCTTCCCATATTCCCAGTGGTGGTGAGATGACGCTGATCCTCTTTTGTGAAATAATGGCCAAAGAAACTTTCTTTGAAATTAGGCGCTTTTCTGACAGGATAAATAATAGGCTCCAGTAATCCGGAAGTATTAGCCCGAAGAGCTATTCTGGCATCAGTTCTGATATGGGTATCTCCCATTCTTATACTGATGGGAATTAATACAGAGGTTTTAAGACCTTTTAGTAAAGGGACTAAAACACCTCTATTCTCTAGTAATTGTTGATTAAGCCCAAGCTTTTCCATCGTATACCAGTCAATGTCTTTAATATTATATAGATAACGTTCCTTTGTTGATTTTTTATGGGTATCAGTGCTAATCAGGTTCTTTATATTCTGTACTGTATTGATATTAATCTCATACTGCAATAAATCTTTATAACCTTCAGGCCTAGCATGATCGATATACTGTTGTAAATCCTTTCCTGTTTGAACAGCTTCATATTCACTAACCTTGAAAAATGAGAATTCTTCCGGATGTTTTAACTGGGAATAAAAATCACAGTAGAAGTTGACAAAATCGTGATTTTCCTCATCTATAAGAATAGGCACTTCACTAGGGTTGTGATTAAGTGGAATATCTTTAAGATTTCCATTGTGATCAATTCCTTGAACAAGTTTAATCGTATCAGTATCATGGTGTAATACGAGTAAAGTATCACCAGTTTTATTTATACTGGTTTGTTTGCGTAATTCTTTTTCTTCTGTAACCTTTTTATTCTCCATAGCATATCATAATAGCTACAGTAAAGTAATACAGAGATCGGAGTTAAAGAATGCTTTGGAAGTTTTATAGTATATTTTGGCATGAATTGTCTATAATAGAAAAGACCCCGGAGTTCGGGGTCTGATAGGTAGTTTTTAATAGTTTATATTTGATAATATCAATGTTCGTTTCAAATTAAAAAAAAAAATAAAACCCCGGAATAATTCCGGGGCAAATACTATAAATAATTAAACATTGGACTTAAACTAATTGACAAATGAGCTACAAAATAAACATAAAAACTATGACCTTAAACAACCTGAATGTTAATTATTTATAGTACAATGAAGTAATGATTTTAATTGGTTGGAACAAAAATAAAAAGGCAGAAAAAAAATTGCAAGATTCGATATGTTAAAAAATGTGAAATTTATTTTAATAATATATTAAAAGTAAAATTTAGATGATAAGCGATATATGATATCGCAAATAAGGTATAGTGAAAATACATCTTAATTTTAAGTTTTTCCAGAAACTATAAGCTAACTTTGAACAGCACAATTGAAGTTAAGCCAAAATAAAGTTAAATATTCACCCTCCTGAAATGTCAGAAGTAAATCGATCTGTAAGCGCTACAAAAAAAATATTACCGGTTATTCTTGCAACTGCAATCTTTATGCAAATGCTGGACTCCACCATACTAAACACATCACTTCCCTCTATAGCAAAAGATCTGCAGGAATCTCCCCTTAACATGCAGAATGCCATTATCAGCTATGTTCTAACACTAGCTGTTTTTATGCCAGTCAGTGGTTTTCTTGCAGATAAGTTCGGAACTAAAAAAGTATTTATCTCTTCACTTATACTCTTTAGTATAGGATCTTTGTTTTGTGCCTTATCTCAAAATCTTACTCAATTAGTCATCTCTCGGGTAATTCAGGGGATTGGTGGAAGCTTAATGACTCCTGTAGGAAAATTAGCATTAATTAAAACATTTGATAAAAATGAATTATTAAAAGCAATGAATTTTGCTATTATACCAGCTCTAATAGGTCCGGTTTTAGGGCCTTTGGTGGGTGGATATCTGGTAGATTACTTTTCCTGGCATTGGATATTCTTAATTAATATTCCTATCGGAATCATCGGTATTATTCTGGGGTCAAAGTTTATGCCCGATTATAAAGCAGAGAGTCTGGATTTTGATTTAAAGGGATTTTTGATTTTTGCTTCTGCATCTCTTTTGCTTTCTGTTTCACTGGAACTTTTTGGAGATCTTCAGAACATCACTCCGGTTTTATTTATTTTTATTTTAGGCTTTCTTTTTCTGTATTATTACTATTGGCATGCAAAACGGGATGAAAATCCTATATTTCCTTTAAACCTCTTCAAGGTAAGAACATTCCGTGTTGGAATCATAGGTAATATGGCCACAAGACTAGGAATAAGCTCTGTTCCCTTGTTACTTCCCTTAATGATTCAGATCGCCTATAAACAATCGGCAGTTACTTCAGGATGGATTATTACCCCAATGGCTATTACGGCAATTTTTGCTAAATCTTATGTGATAAAGATCTTAGATACCTTTGGTTACCGTAAAACATTAATGGCCAATACATTTATTATAGGAACCTTGATATGCGTTTTGGCAATTCCCGGTATCCATACTTCCATATACTGGTTTATTCCTATTATCGCAGTTTTAGGATTCTTCAATTCCATACAGTTTACCTCCATGAACACCATTTCGATTGCTGATCTCAGAAACTTTCAGACCAGTAGCGGAAATTCTTTACTATCTGTAAACCAGCAGCTGGCAATAGGATTCGGAATTACATTTGGTTTGATTGTATTAAAACTATTTGAAAACTCTGCTTTAATTAAAGGAGATGTACATAATGCATTTAGGTATACATTTTTAACGATTGGTATCCTTACTATTATTTCGGGATTTGTTTTCCGCAGGCTTCATATCACAGACGGAAAAAACATGAAATCTAAACAAAATTAATAAAAGTAAAGCCTTAGAATTCTAAGGCTTTACTTTGTTATCAGAATGAGTTCTGACTAAATTAAAATAATCTACTTCGATTTAATTTACTTTCTTATAGCTCTATAGATGACTAAACATAATAGTGCTCCTCCGATTGCCACTAAAAAACTTGAAATATTAAAACCGGTAACATCTACGCCAAAAATCATAGAACCCAGCCAGCCTCCTACGACTGCACCAATAATACCGATAATAATTGTTGCAATCCAGCCTCCCGGATCAGATCCTGGATGAATAGCTTTTGCAATTGCTCCTGCAATTAGTCCGAATATAATCCATGTTAAAATACCCATAATTGTAATTTTTAAGTGTTAATAAATTGGTGTTTGTTATAACTAAAATTACAAACATGATGCCATTGCACCTAATTTCTTGACTTATTTACAAACAATAAACTTATTTTAATAATTTATTAACGTAAAATTCAGATTATTTTTAGACCAATATCTTTTTAAATTCTAATTTATTATTATAGATTAGTTCTGTAGGCTTGTTCATATTTGCATCTAAGAACTTCTATCATCATCTTTTTTAATCCTCCTGATAATAATTTACATATTTATGGTATGAATTAACGAAACTCACTCGCATAGAATACTTGATTTTAATATTTATTATTTATTAACTTACATTAAGTCTCTTCCTGGTGAATTTGTATTATATTTACACTTCAACCAAATAAATATTAGTACAATGAAAAAATTAACAAGAAAGGAGCTTAAAGAGATGGTAGGCGGACTTATTAAACTAACCAATTATGACGATGCAGCTGGTGGCGGTAGTCAAGGTTATATGTGTTGTAATAAAGCCGGTTGCAGCGCTTGTGTAACACCTGCTGAACCAAGATGTGTTGCAGGTGCATGGGCAGTTCCTTGCTAATTAAAACTACAGGAGATAGGGTTTCTATCTCCTTTTTTATTTATTCCCAATAATAGATTCTCAATGTATTTAAGTTAGTGACTTTTTGATATTAAATTCCGGGTGTCGTTATTAATCATCACTTCTTTTTCAATTATTCAATTTCAATATTTTGCTTGAGAGGAAGATTTTTCGATGAATTTCCAACCATAATTCTGTAGGTTCCTTTTTCTACTACCCAGTTCATATTTTCATCTAAGAATTTGAGCTCTTTTATAGGAACTTCTATCATAATCTTTTTTGATTCTCCAGGTTCTAAGTTTACCTTTTGAAATCCTTTTAACTCAATAATTGGTCTTGATACCGAGGCTAATAAATCTTTGATATACAGCTGAACGACTTCACTTCCTGCTTTAGCTCCGATATTCTTAATACTCAGCTCAGCTTTTATAATATCATTTTCAGAATATTTACGCTTATCCAGATGCAAATCTGATATTTCAAAAGAAGTATAACTGAGTCCATAACCAAATGGATATAAAGGTTCACCACTTAAATCATGGTAGTCATTTCCCCTACCAGTGGGATGATGATTATAACTTAACGGAAGCTGTCCTTCTTCAATTGGAAATGTAATAGGTAATTTTCCGGATGGATTCTCTTTTCCAAACAAAACCTTAGCTACAGCACTTCCGCCTTCTTCTCCCGGATACCATATATCCATAATAGCACCGACTTTGTCTTTCCAGTCTGTAGTTTTTATAGCGGAACCTCCGATTAAGATGACACTAATAGGCTTGTTTAGCTTTGCTGCTTCGTGAATAAATGCTTGCTGATTTCCCGGAAGGCTTAAGGAAGATCTGTCCTGAAATTCACCTTCATGAATTCCGGCAGTTACAATAATATAATCAGAATTCTGCGACAGTTTTAAAGCCTCATTAAAATCCTTCTCATAATTATTGAGTCCATAATTCCAGATCAGTTCAATATTGGCCTCCCCTCTATTTTCACGGAATTCTACTGCAATATCATATTTCTGTCCTTTTACAAAATCTATATCTGTTGTTTTGGTTGAATAACTTAGCTTTTCCCATTGGTCAACAACTAGTTTTCCATTTAAATAGAGCCTGAATCCATTATTTCCTCTTAAGCCCAATTTATACTTTCCGGAAGCTGGGGCTTCTAATTTACCTTCCCATTTTACACTGTAATTATCCGGTTGTAATTTTTCCGGATCAGGAGAGTATAATGTCCATTTAAAGTCTAATTCTTTATCCTGTTTTTCAATAACAGGCTTCCCGGTTAAGCTACTGTTTGGAAAATATAAACCTCTTAATCCTTTCTCACCATTAAAGGATAAATACTCAGAAGGAACTTTGTTGAATGTTTTCAGATTCCAGTCAATCCCTTTTGCATAGGATATTTCTACGTTTTTATCTTTAACAAAATTCTTGATACCATCCAAAATACTAATCTTTTTATTACCTGGACCTGAATAGCCGCCTAATCTGGCATCTGCAGCATCTGTACCTACAATCAGAATCTTTTTATAATGCTCCGCAACGGGAAGTGTATTATTTCTGTTCTGAAGTAAAACAAATGATTCTAT
Source organism: Elizabethkingia occulta (assembly GCF_002023715.1). Lineage (GTDB taxonomy): Bacteria > Bacteroidota > Bacteroidia > Flavobacteriales > Weeksellaceae > Elizabethkingia > Elizabethkingia occulta. The sequence continues at coordinate 83,943 of NZ_MAHX01000004.1, read as the reverse complement.
AGCCGCTTTTTCCGCTAGTAGTTTATGATTGATTTTCCGGAGTTCCTGAATCTCTTTTTCGGAAGTATAAGGTTTTTCGAAAAGTCCCAATTCAAATTTTGCTCTTAAAACTCTTGACACCGCATCATCAATTCTCTGTTTGGATATTCGTCCATCTAAAAATGGAGGGATAAATAATTTATAGTGATTATACTCGGTTTGGAAAATCACATCTAATCCTGCATTAATGGCCTGTACAGATGCATCACTGTAGTCTGTTGCGGTAAAATGCAAAACATTTGCCCCACCAACTGCACTCGCATCACTAATTACAAAACCTTTGAAATCCCATTCTTTTTTTAACTTATCTGTTAATAACCAGTGGTTGGAAGTAGAAGGTCTTCCGTCTAATAAGTTATAGGAAGTCATTACAGATCTGCTTTTCCCCTTAGTAAATGCTTTATAAAAAGGAATTAAATGCGTTTCTTCCAAATATCGTTTACTCCAATGAATCGGATAAGAATCTCTGCCACCTTCTCCAACATTGGCTAAAAAATGTTTTGGAGTCGTAATAATTCCCTCATTTTCGAATGAGCTCACAAAACTAACTCCCATAACAGACGTTAAAAACGGATCTTCTCCATAGGTTTCTTCGGTTCTTCCCCATCTGACATCACTGGCTAAATTGACCACTGGTGTCAGAATCTGACGAATTCCTCTGAGTTTAGCTTCTTTGGCAATAGCAGATGAGACTTCCTTCATCAAATCAGGATTAAAAGTGGCTGATAATCCAATAGACTGTGAAAAAGCCGTTGCTCCTTCCCGCATTAATCCATGTAATGCCTCATCAAAAGGAATTATCGGAATGCCAAGTCTGGATTCCTGAATAAAATATTTTTGGATTGCATTGATTTTTCTGGCCAGTTTTTCTGCATCTTCATTGGCATTGTATTTTAGCATTTGTCCAGCGGCGGCTCCGTCCTGGCTCCCTGCACTCACCTGTAAACCAAAAATACCGTGGTGGTATTGATTTTTAGAAGCATTATCCAAATCTCCGGGGATCATAAAACACTGCCAGAATTTTTCTTCAGGAGTCATTCTTCTCAATAAATCCTGAACCCTTACCTCAACAGGCTGTTTCGGATCTTTATAGAGTGGATTCTGGGCTTTTACAAGAGGAAATGAAAAGGTAGCCAATAAGCCTAACCTAAAACAACTTGTTTTTATTAGTCTTTTAACAAGAGTATTAGTTTCTATGATTACATTCGGAAAAATAAAAAATGTATGTAAGGATTGGGATTTAGTTTTTAGTTTAGTAATCATGGTATAGTTTTATGCTAATTTAACCATGATTTCGTAATATTTAACTATTAAATTTTATATTATAAAAAAGAACTAAAGACTTTCTCTTCACAAAAGAAAAAGTATTATTTTCGATGGAATGATATTTTATGTAGTGAGGCTGTTTAGAAAAATCCTGATACAAATAAGAGAAGACTATACTATTGAATGAAAATCAATCCAATCTTTATTTTTAACATTTTAATTACCTTATTCCTTGTAATTGGAGTATCAGTTACTGTTCTTGTGATAAGAAACGGAATGAATCTCTATTATATCACAGCATCTCTATTCTCAAATCTTCTGTTACTTTTCATCTTATATTCTATCAATAAAGGCATCCCATCTTCCCATAAAGTGATGACTAACATAGAGAAAAATAAAGACAGACTAGAATTTAATGAGAGTGCGCTCATTATAAACTCACCAATAATGCAACATAGGCAGGTAATAGAATGGCATATGATAGAAGCTATTTATTGTCTGAATACAATACCTTTAGACGGCATCTACCATAATTTTGAATATTCCATATTTTTAAATCAGCCTGCAAAAACTGTGAAATACTCCCATTTATCATGGTACAATAAGCTATTTGCAACGGGGAGTAATTCTTTAGAAATAAAGATTAATGATTATCGTAATATTGATTTTAATAAGTTACATCCGGCAATAGAAAAATATCTCCTTAAAGAAAAAATAGCACCGGAGTACTTGCAAAAGAAGTTTGGAAATGATTCTTTACCAAAAGGTTTGGAAAAGAAATCTGTAAAGACATTCGGACTTTATAAAGTTTATGATAGAGGCAAGAATACGAATAATGAAAAGTTGAAAGAATACAGAGTTAATACAACAAAAGCATAAACGATGGAATCACAATTTATTTGTATCCATGGATATAAGTAAATTGATATAAGCTTTTTTCCTTAAGCTCATATTCTTACATATTTTTCATTTGTGATATTTAGCTTGCTTAATCAAATTTATTAGAGAGCTAAATAAAGATGACTAATCATTTTCTTTCTTTTTCTCTTCTAAAGATCTGCCGAATGCACTGTCTGAAGAAGTAAGATGTTTTATAGGAGCCTTTAATGCTTTTGCTTTTTCCAGGACTATTTTAGCTCTTTCTAAATCAGTTTTCTTACTGTTGTTACCTAAATTATCTGGAATATCACCTGTTTTGCTTTTTCTCTTAGACATATTTTATATTTGTCTACAAGTTAATCATTTAATAATTAAGATACTATAATTTAAGATTATATTTATGCTCCCTTGATGTCCTCCCATTGAGTTAGACATTTTTAATTAGAGTTTTGGGAAGAGGTCACTATTGAAAATTCCTCAGAAGAAAACCGTGATATAGAGAGTTTTGAGAATAGAGACAGTCGGAAACAGCTGTTAGCAAGAAGCAGATATTTACTTTATAAAAGTAGTGAGAAATGGACGTTTTCCCAAAAACATAGAGCTCATATCCTGTTTACAGAATATTCTGATTTGAAAAACGCTTATCAGTTAACAGATGACCTTAGAAAGATATATAATCAAAACCTGGTGAGGCCTGGCTATCATCGGATTATTGAGCGTGTTCTACCATTTCCTGGTGTGCTCTATACATATTCCAGCTTCGCACTGAATGAAGATATGCCTATGCCCAAAATAAAATGCAATCTGCGTATTACCTGGACGTATGCCAGGTCCTATTGAAAAGACAGCTTATTTAGCCGGAGCATTCTGACAAACATATATGCTTGTTCCAGCACAGCTAAGATGAATGGCAGCCGGCCAACAGCCCTTTAATTTCGAGAATACCCAATTACAAAAAAGAGAAAGAAGGGCAACAGAATTTCCTTCAATGATAGAATACTTTATATCTCGAATTTGATATTGAATAAAACACGAAAATTAGTGCCCTAAATCTTTTGATAAATCAGGTAATTTTAAAGGGCTATGTGTAAATTCTGAATAGAAATTGGCAATTTCATAAGGAATGAAGACTGCATTATCCCAATTTGGGTGCAAGGATTTGAACTTTTGAGTCAGTGTGCGAATAATACTATCTTGTTTCAATCCCTTTTTTACCAAATCCAATACATCACTTTGAACGGTGACAAGGTAGGTTTTTACAGCTTGTATGAGACGATCATCTCCGATTTCTCCATGTCCTGGCACAACTACTTTTGGTTTCATGTTAAGCATTTGCTCCATTACAGTTATCCAATCCGAACCTTTCGTGTCGGCATCAGGCATAATTGGGAAAAAACGATTTTCGACCAAATCTCCAGTAAAAAGAACTTTTGAATTCTCTGTAAATACTATCTGATCACCACGCGTATGAGCGGGCGTTTCCTTTAATATAACAATATTATCACCCAAGTCTAACGTCAAAGAGTCGCTATAGATAATACCCGGCATAATTAACTTTACTCCCTCAAGCGCTTTTCTTTCTATTACTCCAAAACTTCTAAACAGTTGAATATAATCGGAGCCTTTCTCGGCCAGCTCTTCTGCTTGTGCTTTGTTCATTATAACAGAAGCAGTGCCAAAAACGGATGCACCGAAGTTATGTTCAGGATGGAAATGAGTGCTTGTAAAATAGATGCGACGGTTGCCTGCTATCTTTTGAACATATTGTAACAGGAGTTCACCATTGTGCGGTCCCATACCTGAATCTACCACCAGTACTGCATACTTGCCTTCAATCACCCCGATATTGGGAATATAATTGATACGCGGGTCAGGAATAACCCAAACGTCATTAGCAACTTTTATAGCCGTTTCCGGCCTTATGTTTGGAGCTGCGATTAGATTCGTCGGTTCGGGCGTATTAATATTTTGGGACTGCCCTGAGAGGGGGAATAAAAGTCCCCCAAAGAGTAATAAGTTAAAAAGAAATTTACTCATGATTAAATTATTTTAAAAAAAACTGTTATTGTTCTTTGATTTTAATTGACACAGCAACCAGAAGCCACAAAAAATTAATTCAATTCCGTCTTCACTATCGAATGAAAAATCTTATAGTTTCAATATTTCCTTCCATCTGACTTTTTAACGCACCAACGTTATGATCTAATAAGCCGTTTATATTATTGCCCGCAATATCTTCTATCCTGGCATTGATATATAGGATATACTCCCCCTTTTTCCACTTCTTTGTTGGTACAAAGACAACAGATGTTTCTCCTCTTTGTAAATACATTTTCCCTTTTATCCGAGTTTGTGCAGCATCCGTGATGGCTATATACTGTTCGATACCTGTATGGTCCATCTTATCATTAAATAGTATTTGCAAAAAGTCCTTTCTGTCCTTAGGGAATTTAATATTCCAACTGTTAATGTCAGGATGGACTATGTCTTCCTGAACAACTGAGAATGTTTTGATATAAGATGACTGAAGCTCAAACCCCTCGATATCTTTCCAGCCTTTGTCAATAACCAAGCGATATACTTGTTTCGGTTTGAAAACCCTCCCCATTATACGGTTAACCTCCAGCCCGGACTTAATTCTGCCAGGATCAAGCAAAATAGTCAGGCGCGTGAAGTCTTTATTCCATAACTCTCTTTGATCATCAAAAAAAGCATGTCGTAAATCGTCATTTGCTTCATTATATAAATGAATATGCCTTGGAAAATTACCCTGCTGCATAGGAGCATTAAAATAAACATAAAAACGGAGTAAATTTTCTGGGATGCTGTCTGTAAGCGGATAAATTCTGGTAACAAACGAAGTTTTATTCTTTTTTTCCGGTAAACGCATCAATGTATCTCTACCACCGGTTTTAACACAATACCAAACACGTTCTTCAAATGGATAATCGGGCACAAAAATAATCTTTTTCTTTCTTTTGATCCATTTTCCACTTATGCTGATGTCTGAATTTTGTACAGAAATTTTAGTGGTACGAACCTCTATACTCAAATCCTCAAACTCCAGCCCGTAAATATCAGAGGCTTTCTGTTTTACAAACGATATTTGTTGTGCCAAGACACCAAGTGTTGGCCAAAATAAAAAAAGAATAACAAAGCCCCTATGGATCATCAATTATATTTTTTCGCCATCTGCAACAGGCAGTCATAGCATCTTTGTGAACTCAATATATTTATTCTAAAACATGAGTAGTAAGGAATAAGCGCAGAACACTTGAAATTAAAGCTGCGCTGATCTAAGCTAAAAGATTTCTGAAAAGATTACTTGATTACTTCACAGTTCTGTTTGGGTATCCTTCTTCCTTCAAAAGCATATTTTGTAATTCTTTGAACATTTGCTGGTTGGAGCCAGATCTGTAATCAGGAAATGCATACTCACCTTCTGCATCGGTTAAACGCAGGTATAAATTTTTTCTGATGGATACCAGTTCCAGTCGCCCGGTCTCTACATTGCGACGGGCACACACCAGCCGTTGATCATCCTGTTCAGCGATCTGTAATACTCCGGTAATAGGTATTTCCATAGCGGGTACTCCTTTCTTCTGGTAGTTGGCAAAACTGTTCAACCCGTCTTTTGCATTGCCTTGCTCAATGTCTGATAACCGTAATATTTGTGCACTTTGACTATTATTAGCCAGAAATACCACTGGAAAAGTGTCTGTAGGTGAACTACCTTGGGCCATGTAGCTTATAAAATCGATTGGCGTATTCCCATAACCTAATTCAGCGATTGTTTTGCCGCTTACATGTGCTCCGTCCCTAATACTGTCGAGCGGAATAGTTACCAAGGGAGTGCATGTATAAGCAGCCAGAATATACTCTCGCCCACCAAGTGTTACAATTTCCATTGTGCGTATTGGCGCACGGGTTTCTTTTTGATCATGTGTAGTGTGATAAATTTCTATACTTGCACTATTCTGAACACCGTTAAACGGGAAATCTACTACCTTGAGTGTGGAGGCAAAATCAGTATTAGAGATACCGCTGATATATAATTTCCCCTTATGAAAATCGATGTCAGTAAAAGTGCGTTCAATTGCAGAAACATTATCGAAAAATAGAAAATCCTTTGAGGGTGTATTGTCTATTTTTATAAAAGACGACCTTGCTTTTGCGTCGTCAAACCTTCGTACAGCACCGGTATGGTTCATAATAACGATAGCCGGGGTATAGGTTTTTCCAGAAACACGGTCCACTCCAATATAGACCTCTCGGCTAACAGGGTTCACGGCGATGTCTTTTACCAATATCTTATCTGGTGTTGTTGCTAGTAAAGCAGCAATTTTAGTATCAGCATCTTTGACATTATAGATTACTTCTGCAGAGGTATTGTGAGTTTTGTCTATAGAGAAAGCAAAAATTTTCCCTGCTCTGGAATCTCCGACAAATAAGGTATTTTCAGGTCCAAATTTCAATACCGAAACAGATTGCAATTTACTTTGGGCCTTAACCTCAGCAAAAAATATGAGCAATACAAAAAGAGAGATTGTTAATTGGTTTGTATTCATACAGTTGATTTTTTAATGAGTAGTTTCTTTTGGAAGAGGGTTAGCATTTTTAGCCAGTTCAAAAAGCCCCGGTTCGATATGACAGTAACCACTAGGATTTTTATCCAGGTAATCCTGATGGTAATCTTCGGCTTTATAGAAATTTTTCAAAGGAAGTATTTCTACAAGTACTGCCCTATTATATCCTTTGGCTAATTCCTGAACTTTATATTTTACAAAAGATTCATCAGCGTCATCTGTATAATATATCCCGGTTCTGTACTGATCGCCTCTGTCATTTCCTTGTTTGTTCAAACTTGTAGGATCAATAGTTTTAAAATACAAATCAATTAACAATTTAAGATCAATCTGATTTGAATCATATTTCACTTTCACAGTTTCTGCAAACCCAGTTGTATGGCTTACGACTTCTTTATAGGTCGGATTTTCTGTATTTCCGTTAGCATATCCTACTTCAGTTTCTATAACACCGCGAATCTGTTGAAAAAAATGCTCTGTTCCCCAAAAACAGCCACCTGCAAAATAAATTTCTCTTATATTTTCATTATCCATAATTTCTCATTTTTATATATTTATTTCAATAGGATTCATTTAAACCCGTTTATTATTATAAAACACTTATAAAGAGTATATCAATAACCATAATTAATAGGTGATTCCTATCTAAATTTTTATTGCATGAAAGAATGACACCCGGCAATATCTTTTACTAATCAGATAGTCTTTTGTTAGAGATAACCATAAATCCAAATCCTAAAAACATCAAATCTTTTAAAATAAAAAAGTCTGTAACCGGAATTCCATCAACTATTTTCCACGTTCCAGGAGTAGTGAATAAATAACTTAATGTTACCATAAAAGTAACAATTACCCCTATTCCTGCATACTTTCTTAGTACAGTAAATTTTATGCTAAATATCAATGATAAGGCAATAATAATTTCTACCGTTCCAAAAAAGTTTGAAACTGCCTGCACACTCATTATCTTGTAAATGAAGAAGGTCAGAAAATGATTTTCCACTAAGGGTTTTATTGCTGCAGCTTCAGTTGGAGTAAACTTAAATATTCCAATCCAAAGTAAAATAAGGGCAGTTCCAAAAAGGGAAATATAATAGCCCAAACTATATATAGATTGACTTTGATTAGGTGTATGTAATGTTTCTTTCATTTTTAGAAATTTTAAATTAATATTTTATTGTGATTGTTTCTATAATCTTGAGAACCATTTCAGTTCAAGGCTTTCTCTCAATTGCATCCGACTGCGTTGAAGGATTTTCCAGAGATTAGTCGTAGAAATATTCAATTCCTGACATACCTCTGTTGCTTTTTGCTCTTCAAAATAATACATTTTGAATAAGACCCTCCATCTGTAAGGCAATTCCTCAATACATTCTTCAAGAGCTTTCTTAAAATCAGGATTATCCAAAAGATCTGGTTCTGTTGAAACATTCCAACTGTTCCAAACATCATTATTTTTCCACGATTCTACCTCATCAAAAAAATGATTCGGCATTGCATTAATTATTAATTTATATTTTTTCCGATAAAAATCTGCAATTTTTGTTCGGAGAATAGTCATTAACCAAGTCAATGGTTGACTTTTTCCTTCAAAAGACTCATAATTGGAAAAAGCTGCTGTAAATACATCCTGAACAATATCCTGAGCATCTTCTTTATTAGAAAGCATATAAAGAGCTTTCTTTAAAAGCAATCCGAAATATTGATCTATCCAGCTTTCAAAAACTTCATTTTTCATTATTTGAGATATGCTTTTTTCTTGTTTCGGCTCATAAGGAGAGTAGTAAGTTAAATTAAAAATCATATGAAATATTATAAGTTTAAGTCGCCCTTAGCTTTTTAAAATCGGATGATTTTTTATACACTCTTTCCTTTTGTAATTTTCCAATTTTAAATTATTAGAATCTATAAATTGCTTCTCAAATATTATATTTTTGTATGTTTAAGTTATAAATGAGATTTCATATTGTTCAGAAATTCGCCACTAAAGGAAGGCTATTCTCTTCTATAGCAATAACAGTAATTATCTTTTGAGCATCCATTAATTCTCCGGTAAAAAGCAAAATAAAACAAAGGATATGTTTTTCATGATAGTATTATTATATAATTAATTTAATAGTTATAGTTACTGCTGACGTTAGCCATAATGAGTTTTTATTAAATGAATAAAAAAATAATATGCTCGAAGTCTCCGGGTATATTTTCTTTTTAACAATCTGTTAGGAAAATTATAAATAAATCTTATTATTAAGGCAAATAGCTCGATAATAGATATGTTACATGTATCCTACATTAATATTTCATAATGTTCTTGAGGGTTATTAATTACTTACAAGGAAATAAAAGTGTTTTGAGAAATCAATACTGTATGATATATGTAGGGTATAATTCTTGGCGTTACCTAAATATTACATGCTATTATTTTCTTCGGATAAAGATATTAAGGGAGGAGAGTGAAATAAATATATTTTTGAGCTTTTAGAATTTTAATAAATCCGTTTTTTTTATTTTACTGTAAATAACCACATTATTTCACTAAGAGCATTTAGAATTACCAAACAGAGAATCATTTATTCTTTATGTGGAGACAGTACTATTGACAATAATCATATGCCTTTATCTCCCAGTAACTATTTAATAAGTTTTTAAAGGTATCCCAAAAAGAAAATAGTATTATTACATATAATATTTATTTTATGCATAAGTTTATAATTTACTATTTGCACTTAAAAGCTTTTCAAGATTATTGATACTGAGCTGAGCTTGATTCACCAAACTTTTAAGAGTATTATAATCCTGATAATCGGGTTTATAATCCTGGGGTAAAATACCTCTGACATAACGCCATACCTGAACAAGGTCTTTTAAAGGAATATCATAAGGATCATAAAAATTATTATCAGCAGCGACAGTGAGTGTGCTGGTATTTAACTTAATAAATGTTTTAAAGGTATAGCCTTCACGGGTAATGAATATATACTCCTTACCTGCTTTAAGATCTTTTAATTCTTCAATATATTCCCCGATAACACAGGTACCATCAGCAAAAGGAGGCATAGAATCTCCCTCTGCCATAAATCCTCTGAACACACCGTGGCCTAAGAAAGGAAGCTGTATTCTGGGGAGACTTTCTATATACTCCGGATCGCTGAAACCTTTTAGATATCCCATGGAAGCTTTCTGAGGAACGATTTCTATATACTTATTGCCCTCGGGATCAACGACAACAGGAAGTAAAATTTTATTATCAGGGAGATTGACCATCTGATCCAAAGGATATTTTCTGATATCTACAGTTACAAGAAGATCAATACTGATATGATAATACTTGGAGATTCTGATTAAAACCTCGATAGGAGGCTCTGATCTTCCATATTCATATGAAATATACCTGGAGCGGGTAAGAATCAAAAGGTCAGCAAGCTCCTGCTGCGTCATATTATTCTTTCTTCTTAGAAACACGATATTATCTGAAAAAACTGACATTGTTACAATTTGTAACAACAAAAATAAATAATTTGTTTTAAAACGTAACTAATTTTGCAAAATGGAACGTGCAATTGTACATATGGATCTGGATACTTTTTTTGTATCCTGTGAGCGTCTGAAAAATGCAGAGCTTATAGGAAAGCCTGTGATTATCGGAGGTGGAGACCGCGGTGTTGTGGCATCATGCTCTTATGAAACCAGGTATTTCGGGGTGAGGAGCGCCATGCCTATTAAAATGGCATTAAGATTATGCCCCGAAGCGCGCGTTATTAAAGGTGACATGGAGCATTATTCCAATATGTCACATACAGTAACACAGATTATTCAGGAAAAGGTACCTGTTTTGGAAAAGGTCAGCATTGATGAATTTTATCTGGACCTTTCAGGAATGGATAAATTTTTTGGATGTTTTAAATGGACGAATGAGATTGCACAGTCTGTTACAGATCATACAGGACTTCCCATTAGCTTTGCCTTATCCACAAATAAAACAGTTTCTAAAATAGGAACCGGAGAATCCAAGCCTACCGGAAGATTTGAGATTCAACAGCAAAATATACAGCCTTTTTTAAACCCCTTATCGGTTAAAAAGATTCCGATGATTGGACCTGAAACCTTTCAGTTGTTTTCCAGATTGGGTATAAGAACAATAGAAACTTTATCTAAAATGCCTGTTGATGTTTTGCAGCAGCTTGTCGGAAAAAACGGTTCAGTACTCTGGAATAAAGCCCATGGAATTGATGAGACACCTGTTGTTCCTTATTCTGAAAGAAAATCAATATCAACTGAGAATACTTTTAATGCTGATACTATCGATATTCAGGGAATTCAGAATATTCTTACAGCCATGGTGGAAAAACTATGTTACCAGCTTAGAACTGAAAAATGGCTGGTATCTGTAGTAGTCGTAAAAATACGCTATTCTAACTTTGATACGGAAACCAAACAGTGCAGGGTTCCCTACACCTCTGTAGACCATAGTCTGATGAAATATGTTCTGGAGTTATTTAAAAAAGTCTATACCCGAAGAATGAGAATTCGTCTCATTGGTATTAAGTTCACCGGACTGGTACACGGATCACATCAAATGAATCTTTTTGAAGATACAGAAGAGCTTATATCACTTTACCAAACCATGGATAAAATTAAAAACAGATTCGGCGCTTTAAGCATTGGAAGAGCTTCAGGTTTACTGCACTAATAGTTTAATGGAAGAATAAAATACTTATGTTTTTGAATTGCCATTCTTATCACAGTCTTAGATACGGAACCATCTCTATTGAGGATTTGGTACAACAGGCTGCTCATATGAAATTAAAAACACTGGCCTTAACCGATATTAATACAGTGACAGGCATCTATGATTTTTACAGGTTATGTCAGGAAAATTCTATTAAACCTATAATAGGGATGGACATCAGGGTTAATAATGATCTCAGGTATATTTGTCTGGCAAAGAATTTCAAAGGCTTAGGAGAAGTCAACAGGCTTTTAACCGCATATAATTGTGAGGGAAAGGAAATACCACAGGTAAATCCTGATCTGAAATATAATTTTGTAATCTATCCTTTAAGCAATATACCTGAGTATTTACAAGATCATGAATTTATCGGGATCAGAGCAGATGAATTAAACTTTCTGATAAAACCTGAACTGAGGAAAAGGATTGATAAAATGATCATCCTGCATCCTGTTACCTTTACAACAGCAAAAGAATATGAACTTCATAAGCTTTTAAGGGCCATAGATGCCAATATACTGATCAGTAAATTAACAACTGAGAATTACTGCCAGCCAAATGAAACCTTTATGGATAAAAAAATGCTTTTAGAAAAGTATAAACCTTATCCCCGGATTATTGAAAACACTAAATATATTGTTGACAGCTGTGATTTTAAGTTTGACTTTAAAACCCCGAAAAACAAGAAATATTTTACCCGGAGTAATGAAGAAGATTTTGAGCTTTTAAAACAGCTTTCCTATAAAGGATTTGAGAGAAGATATTCACCTGATAATACTCATGCTAAAGTCAGGGTTGAGAAAGAACTCTCTGTTATCCTTCAGCTTGATTTCTGTGCTTATTTTCTTATTACATGGGATATAGTACAGTACAGTAAAAAGATGGGATTTATGCATGTGGGAAGAGGAAGCGGTGCCAATAGTATTATTGCTTACTGTCTGGGAATTACCGATATCTGTCCACTAGAGCTGGATTTATATTTTGAGCGCTTTTTAAACCTCAACAGAAAAACGCCACCGGATTTTGATCTGGATTGGAGTTGGAAAAACAGAGATACTATTCTGGAGTATATTTTTGAAAAATATGGTAAAGATCATGTTGCTTTCTGCGGCACTAATGTCGCATTTAAAAGCCGCTCAAGATTCAGAGAACTCGGAAAGGCATTCGGACTTCCCAAAGAGGAATTGGATGAACTTTCCAAAAAGCCAAGAGAAGAACATGATCAGAACTCTCTCGTTCGCAGAATTTATAGCTATGAAGAACTTATGAGAAACTTTCCTAATCAAAGAAGTATGCATGCCTGCGGAATTTTGATTTCTGAAGAGCCTATTACAGTCTATTCGGCTCTGGAAATGCCTCCTAAGGGATTTCCCATTGTACAGTTTGATATGCATACTGCAGAAGAGATTGGTCTGGAAAAGTTTGATATACTCTCACAAAGAGGACTTGGAACGATAAAAGATACCATTAAACTGATAGAGGAAAAAAGAGGAATCTTTGTTGATATTGAAAATACAGCGCTTTCAAAAAATGAAACCAAATGCAATGAATTTTTAAGTATCGGAAAAACAATAGGCTGCTTTTATATTGAATCACCTGCCATGCGGGGGCTTCTCAGAAGACTTAAATGTGATAATTATAAAGTTCTGGTAGCAGCTTCTTCTATTATACGGCCGGGAGTAGCAAAAAGCGGAATGATGCGCGAGTATATATTCAGGCATAACAATCCTGATAAGTTTGAATATTTTCATCAGGTCTTTGAAAAAGAACTTGGAGAAACCTATGGCATTATGGTATATCAGGAAGATGTAATTAAAATAGCTCTTCATTTTGGTGGCCTTTCAGCCTCTGATGGAGATATCCTCAGAAGAGCTATGAGTGGAAAAGGAAGATCACTTTCAGCGCTTCAGAAAGTAAAACAGCATTTTTTTGAGTCTTGTAAACAGTTGGGGCATTCTGAGCAGCTTTCTAAAGAAGTCTACAGACAGATTGAATCTTTTGCCGGATATTCTTTCTGTAAGGCACACTCAGCCTCTTATGCAGTAGAAAGCTATCAGAGTCTTTATCTTAAAGTCTACTACCCTGTTGAATTTATGGTCTCCGCAATTAATAACGGCGGTGGATTTTACCGTACGGAAGTATATATCCATGAAGCTAAAATGTCAGGAGCCCATATTCATAACCCCTGTGTAAACAGAAGTAAGTTTAATACAACACTTTATGGAAATGATGTTTATTTAGGACTAATGCATATTGAAAAACTGGAAACTTCAGTTAAAACTTTTATTCCTGAGGAGAGAGAGCAAAATGGCGATTACACATCATTGGAAGATTTTGTTAAGAGAGTTCCCACAGGTATTGAAACATTACAGATTCTTATTTTTATTGGGGCATTCCGATTTACCGGTAAACAAAAACATGAACTCCTGATAGAAGCCCGGTTTTTATTTTCTAAAAATCAGTACAAAACCAAAGCTTTAACCTTATTTCAGGAGCCTCAAAAGGATTATGATTTACCTCCTATTCAAAGAAATCCTTATGAGGATGCTTTTGATGAAATAGAAATACTGGGATTTACAGTCTCATGCTCCATATTTGACTTGCTTCAAACGAAATACAGAGGACATGTTTTAGTGAAAGATCTTTTTAAATACCATAAGAAGACTGTCAAAATGCTCGCCTATCTTATTTCCAGAAAACATGTACCGATAGAAAACGGTAGCATGTATTTTGGAACCTGGATTGATGTCGAAGGGCAATATTTTGACACAGCACATTTTCCGGACAGCCTTCTAAGGTTTCCGTTTAAAGAAGGTGGTATTTATCTTCTTTTGGGTACGGTTGAAATAGATTATCATTTTCCGACGATCACCATATCAAAGATGGCAAAAATGCCTCTGATTCCTGATCCCAGGTATTCTATGGACCCTCAGAAATCATTTGAAGTCTATAAAAACATACAGGAGGATATCAGTATGACATCCCGTAAACCTTACCCAAGGGAACATGAAATAGGACTGCCCAGACTAAAAATGAACTGACAAAGTTATCATGCTTAATTTGACAGCTAATAACCTGTAAACTATTATGTACTAACCGGTAAGAGGTTACCTGACTGTAATTCGTTCCTTATCTTGACAAAAACTAGTTTCTAATACTTTAAGCTTAAGCGAGTATAATACACAGCATAGAAATAATAATAGCCAGGAAAGTTGCCAGCATATTCTTTTTCCATTTAGGATATCCCTGCTTTTTAAGTTCCCATGAAACACCTAAAAACAGTACTGAATAGAATAATGATATTATGCCTGTAGTCATAAAAAGGGAATCTTTCGAAGAAATAAATATCCAGATATCGATAGTCAGAATCACGATCAGAATCAAATAAATACTCCATTCCCTGATTACATACCTCTGTTTAATGAGAGTGAAAATATTTATGACGGCATATACACTGAATATAGTTTTTAAAATATTTGCCCCCTTTTCATTATTCCAGGCAGTAATAGCAAAAATATTTACCAGTAATATAAACAATAAAAGAAGGGTCGATATAAAAAGAAAACGTCCTTTTGTATCAATTATGTATTTAGTCTCTATCATATACAAATGATTATTCTTATGAATAAAAAAACGGGCAGCTTACTATAACTGCCCGATAAACTATTGGCTACAAAATATGATGATGATTAAATAATCCAACAGCTTTTTACAAACAAAATGATTTTATTTTTTGAGTAAGAAATAAATAAGCAAATAGAAGCTATTCATCTCTCACTTTTTATCCGGCTCTTTTTATTCTGATTTTATTAGTCTTTTATACAACGAATAGCCAGACCAAGAGCGTTATCATTGGTACCGGAATAAGTATTGAGACTTTGAGTTGATTGTGAAAACTGTAAAATATCAATGCCTCCGGTAACCGAACGATATCTTCCACTAAAACCACGCTCGGATAACGAACTGGGACTAGTACTCCAGCGGAAGCCCATAGCAGGCAAAAACAAACTTGTTCCAAACTTAATACCAGATGCATAATTAGTAGAAGAATTTGCCCAACTCATCCCCGGATAATCGGTAGCATCTGTACGGGGGTTATTAGATAAAACGCCTTGCCATTCCGCACGGGTGGGTACACGCCAACCAGTACCTAACTCTTTAAAACAAGGATCGTTAGTACCGCTCCATGAATTAGCAGGTTTTCCACTAAGAGACCATGGGGTATAATTTACTATAGTCTGATCATCAGCCATAGAAATATAACGCCCTGCTTCTCCTTTAGCTGCTCCCCACTGATATTTATCACCATGTAAGCCTGCGGCAGGAGTAAATGGATCTAATGTGGTATCAGCTCCCAGATTGTGGCAGGCAAACTGCTTCCATACGCCTGGTGCAGTATATGCACCACATTTTTGGATGTTAATAGTCAGCTTGTGCTTATATTCCGGGCGAAGTCTGAACTTGGCCGTGATAGGTCTTGTTGATGTAAGACCTGTTATTGCATCCGCTATACCAATATCCATGCTGAGCATTTGTACCTTACCATTGGCATCACCTGCAGGAAAACCGTTAGTAGTGTCAGTGTTTACCAACAAGTTATCGACATCAAAAACCATATCATGATCAGTTTTGCTTTTTATCCCTGAAAGCATCATGTTATTATCATAAGGGAGTATATCCACTCTGTTGGTTCTTCCTGCAATATTACCGGCACCGCTAAAAGCTATGCTTCCATCGGTATAATGCGGGATACTCAAAAATGTTTCAGAAACACTATAACCTTTTATAGTCAATGGATTAAAAGCATTGAGTTTTACGCTTTCTATCAATGCCGTCTTATGACGCAGTGTAAAATTGAAAGGATTATTACCTTTAATGGTGAATTTCTGACCTGTCACCTTCGTATACATCATATCACTGTTATTGATGTAAGCTGCACTTGCACTGCTGATATTATTGGTTTCACCAGGCGTAATTGCAGGGAGCGCTGTACCTCCGTAGGAATATACCACCATATCATAGGTTTTCGTCTGATCCAGATACAACGCGCCACCACTCATAGGCGTAGCAGTACCGCTCGCAATCTGATAATCCTTATGAGCTGCATAGGCACCTCCTGCGCTTTCATAAGCAATCACACGAAATTGCATGCCATTACTAAGAGGATTTCCTGCTATAGCTGCCTGAGCCCCCTTCAGTGAGGCCTGTTTGGTTAAAACAGATGCTACAGGAGTTGCCTCCGTAGAGATAAAAGTGCCGGGATCCAGCATGATAATCTGTGGTCTGTCGACAGAAGTTCGTGTGGCAGTAATACCTTCCAGAGAAGCTGTAAGCTCTGGCTTGTCGGGATCAGCGAAATCAGTACCCATGAAGTTTACCTCAATAGCGGCAGAACGGCTTTCAGGGTTTAGTGTATTGTCTGTATCATTACTGCGGCATGAAGAGAACAATAGAAATGCTGTTGCTATATTTAAAATTGTAAAGTATATTTTTTTCATCTTGCTTTATGCTATATTTTTTGTTAAACCTAATTCTAACGGTAATTAAAATTCAATATTCATTTCAATTTAATCCCAAATAATAGTTTCCGTTTGATCATCCTGTCCTGCCCAGTCTGTTGCAGGAGGAGATGATGGGCTTACCAATGCTGATGAAGCAGAAATTCCGTTTTCCATTTCTACCATAGTAATTTCCAATCTTGGAGGAATGTAATTTTTCCCTCTTTTTTCTTTGTGTCCTTTTTCTTTCATTATTTTAATATGTGTATTTTTTTAGCAAAATCTTAAGCATGTGTTTTAAGAATCTTAAAGCTTGCACAATTTTACACAAAGAACAGGAAGGTTTATAGCATTATATTTAATGATGGAGGAATAAATGAATAATCTTCTGTTTTTATTTTTTTCACCTGAACTTGAAATAGCAAAATTTGCGATTTACAAATAAACAATACTGACAATCAGTTATTTATTTTTTTAAATAGTTAATTTTATAAGAATACATGAATGAAATTTGAATGAATACATGAATGCTTTTAACAAGGAAAGTTATCTTTGCCCAACAAATACAACAAACACAAACTAATCAATGAGAATAATATTATCCTTTTTTCTGTTATTACTATATAATACAGGTAAATCTCAATCTATTAATTTATCAGAAACTGAAGTTGCCAACAGATTTGATGAGATTGCCCTGTATACTCCAAATGACAAATATCTTAATGAAGTAAAAACACTTTACCAATATTCAGAAAGGAAGAATTATACTTTGGGAATATTGAAAGGCCTTGTCTTTATGGAGCGTTATTATTCAACTGTAAGTAATTATAAACAATGTTTAGATTATGCTAAAAAAGCGGAAGTGCTGGCAGAGAAGTTAAAAGATTATAAATCATTGTGTTTAATTAATGTATATAGAGCACAGGTTTTAATGAGGTTAGGAATATTTAAAGATTCTAAAAAATCATTAGATATAGCCATGGATTATGGTAATAAAATTGAAAATATCATAGACCGAAACATACAGTTATATCATGCATATGCCAGTCTTGCCGGACTATGTGAATGGAAAAAGCTCAATGACTCTGTTAACTATTATTCCAAAAAGGGATTTGACCTCATTGAAGCTACTCCTACAACATTTAAAAGCAAATTGCAAAAGGCGCAATATATCCGTGTACGTCTATTTGCAATTCAAAATATGGGTGTCATGTATACGTATATGCCTCATCCACAATTTGATAAAGCAGAAAGTTATTATTTTAAATCATTGAATATGGTTGAAAATAATCCTAAAGAATCTGAATCTGTTATTTTATATGCTTATGAAAATGTATCCCGTTTCTATTTTGTTAAAAAAGATTATGATAAGTCTATAAAATATGGTGAGAAAACATTAGAAATAGAAAAAAGATTTAAAGAGCCTGAATATAGGTTGCGTACTTATGAAATAATTAGAAATTCTTATGATTCTCTTGGAAATACAGTTCAACAAAATAAATATCTAAAATTATACAGTCATCTTTCAGATAGCATTAATAAAGCTAAGAATAATACTATAGTTCTGAAATTAGATGAAGAAAGACTAGAGGCTAAACAGGAGATTAGTAACCTTAGGAAGTATTGGGTTTGGTCTGGTCTAATAGGATTACTACTATTATTGGTAGCAGGTGGCTACTGGTACAGGAGAAGCAAACTATTGAAAAAAAATTATAACCAGCTTATTACTAAATTAGAGCATAATGTTACTAATGACGAAGCTCCTTTACCGATGAATGCTGGACAGAATTCTGATTCTATAAAAAATACAATATCCCCAGAAAAAGAAACGGAACTGATAAAAAAATTAAAAGCTTTTGAAACTTCGGGGAAATTCTTGAGAAAAGGGATAAGCCTTTCTTATCTTGCACATTCCTTTAGTACCAATCCCAGACAGCTGTCACTGGTGATTAATAAAAATAAGAACAAAACCTTTAATGATTATATTAATGAACTACGAATTAAATACATAACAGATCAACTCTATAATAATCCTGTATATAGAGGTTATAAAATCAGTTACCTTGCCGAGGAGTGTGGCTATGCTTC
Source organism: Elizabethkingia occulta (assembly GCF_002023715.1). Classification (GTDB taxonomy): domain Bacteria; phylum Bacteroidota; class Bacteroidia; order Flavobacteriales; family Weeksellaceae; genus Elizabethkingia; species Elizabethkingia occulta. The sequence continues at coordinate 64,858 of NZ_MAHX01000004.1, read as the reverse complement.
TCATCAGGTATTTATCAACGCATTCCGGAAAGAAACCGGAATGACCCCCTCCTACTTTATTGCGCAGCTTTCAAAGCAATAATACAATTGATAAATACGAGCAATCAATGAAATTATAAAATATTTATAAATAAACTTGTTTAAACTTTTTTAGCAGGACATTAAAAGTATAAATAATTCTGCTTAAAACTCATTTTAAGCCTAGCCACAAAAGAAACAAAAGCTACATGCACAGATTTTAGATATGATAAAAGTTCTCAAAAAGAATAAAAATCAAAGATTTTTAAAGGTTTATATGAACTTCTATGCGCAAAGTATTTAAATTTAAAAAAATCACTAAAGTATTTAAAATAAAGCTTTTATGACTTTTGTGGTTTAATAAAAAAGGTTAAACAGCTTTAATGATAGAAAAACCGTATTTTGATGATCACTAAAACTAAATTTATTATAAACTGCTAAATATTCATATCCAATTAGGGACAAGGAACAACCTTCCTCCCCTCTCCATAACCAACTAGCTGAGTTAATCTGGTTACTTTCATTGTTGCTACAACATCATTGGTTGTATCGGATTTCCAGGTAATTCTATTGAACTGCGCTCCGCCAAATAATTCTAATAACTCTAGCGGGCTGGACAGATTTCTTCTCCCCATCATAGAGACAGATCCATCTGGTCCTATTTTTATTCTGACAACTGCGGTTTTAGGATTTGTAGTAGATCCGTTTATATTATAGATTTGTGAATTTCCAGACGCTCCCCATAAAGTTTTATCTGATTTAAATCTAATATTCTGAGGCAAACCACTGATTCCCGATTCAAACTGAATCTCCTGGTTAGCCAAATCAACACCATTAATTTTTAAATTGAATGAATTATCAAGCTCATAAACTTCAAAAGTAAAGCCTGCATTGGCAGCAGGGAAGGTAAAGCCCTGTGAAATTCTGTCTTTAACAGAAGTCGCAGGTTCATACATATTGAAATCATACGAAGGTGTAGAAATAGCTGTACAAGCAAATTTCAGATTAAGATTATATCTGACTTCCGGGCTTATGACAAGATTAGGAACAGATATATTGGTTTTTACTTTTGTACCAACTGTCATGGAATTAAAAGTTAAAGTAGCCATATCACTTGCTGCAACTCCCGGATTTGCAATAAGTAGCGGTTTACTTATCCATATGGGATTTGTAGTAGAATTTCCTGTAAAGTCCAGTGACTTGGAACTTCCTGTTGTCCCGTAAGTAACAACACCATTGGATAGCTTTATACTATTCCCGGTAGCACGTTGATTACTTATAACTGGTGTATCAATTAATTTAATTCCATTGCCGGAAGATACTGCAGTTGCATCAACAATGGTGGTGATCTGACTGAACTTATGTTTTAGAACAACGCTTAGAAGATTGTCACCTTTTGATACCCTCACATTGTCAGCCCTGAAATACATTAAATCATCATTACCAGAGACGGGTGTTAAAACAGCTGTGGACAGACTACCCGCAACATCAGCAGGAGCTGTGGAAGAGTTATAGGATAGTACTACAAAATTATATTTATTAACGGCCTCGGTATCTCCATCTAAGGTCATAGCAATACCATCATCCGGAGTAGAGTTTCCGGCAGCATCTATTGTATAGACTTTAGTAGCAGCTTTACTACCATCGCTTACTCTGTATGCTGTCACTCTGTATTTTACATTTGGTCCCTTTAGCGGATTTGTATCAGCCATTGTATTTTTAACACCAGCTTGTTTCGCTATCGAAGCAACAGGTGTAAGAGTCGCAATAAAAGGTTGATCGTCACTTACAAATCTCACCTCTTGTTCCTTCAATACTGAACGAGAAGCTTTGGGCTGAAGAGAAGCTGTAGGATCAATTGTCTCTGTTGTAAAGTCGCTTTCGGAAAGATTAAACTTTAGAGATGCAGAACCATTTGTAATTAAATTATCTCCGGGACTATCTGTTACATTATCTGTACTTCTGCAAGAAGTAATCAAAAATAAATACGATAAGCCTATAATTGTGGAAGTTTTACTGAAATTTTTCATTTGTTTGTGAATTAATAGATTTACATCATACATCAAAAAAATTTAATTACCACTCAATTGTTCGATTATCGTCCGGATCACTGGTCCATTCTTCCTGAACCTGTCCACCCGAATTTGGAGGTAGTACTCTCGCAGATCCTGCGGCTATTCCCTGTTCCATTTCTATTAAAGACACAGCAATTTTAGGAGTAAAATACTCCTGTTTTTTTAAATAATTCATTTATATACATTTTAATCTTTCTTTGTTTTTTTTAATGATAACAAACAAATTCGTTTGTAACATTAAACATTTTAAATTAATTAAAGATATCTGCATGCATTACAAAACACATAAGTATTTAATAATCAATAATATTTTTAATTTTAAAAACGATTGCAAATTTACGGATATTATTGTATGTATTTAAAAATAAATACATTATGGTTAAAATAACTATGAAATTGAAGTTCCGTAAATTATTTTACATAAACATTATTCCAAAATCTGAATATAAACTATAAATAAGAGTATATTCAAATACATAAAAAAAAGAAAAGGCCATATCATTATATAATACAGCCTCTGTAATTTTGTAAAATGTTTATTTCTTTCAATAGGGTTTTCAATTATTTAAGCAGAACCCTCAGTATATAATTTTGTTCCAGTTTCATTTAATCATACCAACAAATCCTTTTGGAGTTTTACTACAAATATTCGCATAGAAACTATTCTGCAACGCAGCGAACCGCATATCCATATGTACGAAGTACATTTCCTATTGATCCAACAAAACCAGAAGAAATATATCCTCCACCCACATTTCCAGTACCGCCACTACTAGTAGTTCCTGCATAATATGAAATAAGACCTCTGCTAACAAGAGCTCCATTTGTTTGGTTACGATAACCGGCAGCAGGCAAGAATAAAAATTTTCCAAACATAACACCAGTACTATAGTTTGCAGGTGAAGATGTCCAGGTACCAATATGAGTTATTGTATTATAAGTACCTAAACCTTGAAAATCATACATAGTAGGAATCCTGTAACCAGCAGGACACGGATCATTAACAGTTTTAGCAGCGTCATCCCAGGAACCATTTGCTTTAGGGGTAGTATTCCACCCGGCTATAGCCCCGGAAGTAGATTGATCAGTTGCCTGGGATATATATCGTCCTGCTTCGCCCGTCTGCGCACCCCATTGATACTTTGCTCCATGAATCGAAGCACTTGGAGTAAATGGATCCGCATTAGTATCTGCTCCCAGGTTGTGACACATAAAATCCTTCCAATTCTCAACAAAGTTACTGGGACCTACATAAGCCCCGCATTTTCGGAAATTAAAAGACATCTTGGTATCATTTCCCGGTGTAATAATAAATCCATTAGTAGAAAAACCAAATGTTTTGGTAGTACCATTTATATTAATATCCAAAGCAAAATTGCCTATTGAATTGACTCCATCTGCATTAATAAATAAAGGTTTAGCAATTGCAGTTTGTAAAGGGAAACTATTTCCCGAAAAATCAACTGTTTCCTGAGCTATACTCTGTGTAAGATTTCCCATACTTCCCCCCGATAAACTGATAACACCATCGCTATAATTCCCTAAGTATATCTTGGCATTAGCTATAGAATTAACTACACCCACCATTGGAGATACATTCACGAATGTTGTCACACGGGCTACTAAATGATTTAAAGTAATATTTAAAGTATTCGTGCTCTCAGATGGTGTATAACTGATATTCTGATACATAAAATCACGATTTATATTATCATAATTTACAACGGCACTGCCAAGGTTATTTTTCTCACCTGCAGTTAGTACAGGTAGTGTATTTACTCCATAAGAATAGCATATTATGTTATATGCTGTTCCCTGCTCCAACGCCAAAGAACCTCCTGCCTGACCTATGATATAATCCTGTGAGCTTACATAGCTTCCATCACTGGCTTTATACGCCAGCACTCGAAACTTTATTCCCATTCCCAAAGGATTACCTGCATCAGCAACCAATTTTTTTTCCAACGACGCCTGTGACTTTACAGCATCTTCTCTTACAGGAGATAATTCTGCAGCAAGGTAAGTGCTCGGAGTAATTAATACACCTGTATGGTGTATGCCTGTTGAATTTAATCCTGATAGGTCTCTTCCCAAAGATGCCTGAGCTGAGCCTTTAATTTCATTGGAATAAGCTGCACCCAATAAATGTATACTAACTGCCGCCTTCCCTCCACTTAGTACGTTCTCAGTTTCAGCAGTGCGACAGGAAACCAAGCCCAATATAAAAGATGTAAGTCCAGTAAAACTCAATATCCAGTTTGTTTTATTTTTCATAATATTATTTTAGAATATAAATAACCCGCGATACATCCAAGCAATACGAGTTTTAAGTTGTTGATATAAATAAATTATTTCGAAATGTAAATGGTGAAAAACAGTATTCTATTACTTTTTCAAATAAGTCTGTAGCTCCTTTAATGAAGCTCCACGATATATTATAGTACCTGTATTATCCATTAAAACAAGAGTTGGTGTTGCTGTTATTCCATAATTCTTATAATTCGCACCAGTTACCCCTTTATAATCACAATACAGATCTTTCCAACCAAGTGCATTTTGTCTTTTGCTAAAAATCTCTTTATCTCTATCGGAGGAAATACCAATAATCCGGATTTTCTTTGAATTGGAATTTTTACTTCTGGCTGATAATTCCCGTAATAATTCATCACAATGCCCACAATCGGATTTATAAAAAAGTAACAATATCTGATTGTAATTACTACCAGCCAGATCAGATATCTTCACGGTTCTGTCTTTCTGATTTCTATATGCGGAAAAGTCTTCATTTTTAGAACTCTCCTTATATGTTTCCAATACAAGATCTGATCCCTTTAATCCTACCGTACCACGGATATAAGATGACAATGAGCCTTCGTAATGGATTATTTTTCCGGAAGATATTACCACTGGCGCTATAAGACTTATATAATCATCTTTACCAAATTGTCCCAAATAATAAGATACTCTGCCACAAAAATCCGTATAAAGTTCAGCTGATGAAATCCTATTCGTTATAGCCTTAAACTGCTTTGTAAAATTTACAGGATCTTTTAATATATCAGAATGAATACTAATCCATGATCCTATAATTGTTGACCAATGCCCTGATGTATAAAGAGTTTTCCAATCCAGATTCTGAGAAATATAATCTGCAGCATCTCTGCCCCTTTCTTCTTCTTGTTCCGACAAGGTTCCACCTATACCCCTTGTAAGATTTGCAATGGATAAAAAACGACTTATATAATCTGATTTTTCTCTTAAATCTCTCTGAAAAGAAACATATTCATTTTTTTGTTTTTCTAATTCCGTCTTAAAAATTGAATAATAAGCAAAAGAAGAATCATAAGAACGGGACGCTAACAACATAGACTGATAACGCGACAATATTTCTTGCTGATATTTGAATAGTCTATTAAGCTCCTGATCTCCTTCATTATTAATGTAGACGATATTCTTTTCACTCGGATTTTCTTCCGGGCAGCTTACAGAAAAATGATGTCCCGGAATAAACATATCTAAGCCTCCTCCTTCTTTTGTACCTGTGATAAGCCAACGGCTCATTCCTGTATAAGTACCATATGAATCCGGCACAGAAAGAGTAAACTTTCCATCTTTTGGAATAATTCCCTGATAAACTGTTTCCTGGTGATCTCCCTGAAACAATATAAAATCATAACTCTTTCCCGCAAATTTTGGAAAATTCATTTCCACATTCTGACTCTTGATGATGACTAAACCTGAGATTACAATAATAAATGTTAAAAACTTTCTATTCATGCTTTATACTATACAAGTTATTGTATCAATATTAATCATCACTTTTTTTCTAAAATGAATTATCAATGCTTGTATCATCATTACCACCCCAGTTTGTCTGAACCTGATCTACGTTTCCATTAGTTGAGCCCGGAGCTACAGAAACCGAAGCTGAACCCGCTGCTACTCCCTGTTCCATTTCTAACGTAAAGACCTCTATCTTAGGATTTGTATAAAAAGATTTGTTTTCTATTTCCGGTTCAATAACTTCCATTTTTCTTTGCTCTGTATCCATAGCTCTATTTATGATTTAAACTCTTCCTTTATTTTCACTTGAATTGAAAAAAGGGGAATTTTTTGAAAAAACTTTCTGTAGTATTCCCCTTAAAATGCTGCCAGTTAAACAAAAAATATGATGATGATGAGTGCATACATAATACCGTCAGCTTTTTTACAAACATGAACTAAATGATTGCATTCAAATTTGTATTTTCAATTATTTAGATGTGAAAATATTGATTGATACTCGTTCTATTCATTTTCTTTCATAAACTACTTCAGAAAACTTTTAAACAGGGCAAATATAATAGCGAAAAGAGGTACATCTAAAGCTATGGAATCTCAATATTCCAGAAAATCTAAAAACAAAATATAAATTATAAAACATTACTAACCATATACATCTGTTTGGAAAATGTATTTATATCTATATTTGGAAAAATCCTCTAAAATTACCAGCTTCAAAGCTGGTATGAGAAAGTTATGTTTAATTTTATTATGACATACATTTCCTTTTACCTCTCATATATGGAAGTTTTTCATTTATCTGATATACATTTCCATAGCTTATTATAAATAAGCCTATCTTTTGAAAATATTACCGAATAGATAAAGAAAAGGAAAAGAAAGTAAAAAGCTAAAATCACGGAAGTAAGCTTAGCTTGGTAAATCCGAATGCTGGAAAACATTCTTCTCAGGAAATATTCTGATTAAATAACAGAAAGAGAGCTAAACTGCATATCGTTTGGAATTAAATAAGTAACTATGCAATAATGACTTCTAGCTCACAAAGCTATGAATATCTCTTTTTTGTATATATTTAATAAACTCTGAAGGGGAAACTCCGGTTATTGTTTTGAAATTTGTGGTAAACATACTATGAGATGAAAAACCTGCATCTTCTGCCAGTATACTTATCTTATATTTTCTATAAGTCGGATCGTTATTGAGTTTATCTAGTATATAATTTATACGAAGTTCATTCGTATAAGTTGTGAAGTCTTTATTTCTGTATTTTTTTATAATATAAGAAAGGTATTTTGTATTGGTATCCATTGTGGATGCCATATAGGAAAGAGACATATTCCTATCTGTAAATCGATTTTGAGATTCAAAAGTTTTTAATTTTTCCAAAAGAGAATGTTCGGTTGTCACGGATATTAAAAATGTCCCCGAAGCTTCTATAGGTTTATTATATTTCTGTTTAAGCTCTTTGTTGATTCCTTCTATTACATGCTGAATTTTTTTAACTTGCTTCTTTTGTCTTTTTCGGTAGGCAATTGTAAAAAGTAAGTTTACTATAATAAAAACCAAACTAATCCCTATAAGCAAACTTTTAGTAGAGCTATTCCTTTTTTCGAGGGCATTTTGTCTTTCAAGATTCTGATATTTGTTATTAACAAATTTACTTTTCTGTGTTATTATTTTTTCAGAAAGAGAATCCTTTTTAACAGTTGCTATTGCAAAATTATTAATATCCTTTTTTATAGCATAATATTCCTGGGCCGTATTATATATTTCTTTATCAAGAGCAGCATATTGAGATTTGCTTGCATATTTTTTAGCCCGGTCCAGATATTTCTTGGCTTCATCAAGTTCACCCTTCCGAACATAAGCTAAGCATAATTCTTGGTATATAGTTCCTGACATTGCGCTCCCCGGCATAGCGACATCTGTATACACCAATGCATTTTTATAACAATTAATTGCCTGATCATATAGTTTTGCATTAAGATAACAAGATCCTAATAATTGATTATTTGAGGCTGTGAAAAACTCTTTTGAAGGGATTTTATCAAAATTTTCCTGTGCTTTTTTAAATCTATTTATTGCCTTCTGAAAATTTCCCTGCTCCATATTTATTCGTGCCAGTAATTGCAGCATCAATCCATTTACCTTATAAGATTGGACTGGATTATCAATTTTTTTTGATGCAGCTACCGCTTTCTCAATATAAAGCCTGCATTTATCATACATTTTAAGTATCCGGTACTGAGATGCAATAAATCCATATACCCGGGATAGCCAATCATAATCATTTGCTTTTTCTGCAATTTCTTCCCCTTTCTGGGCATAATTTATTGCCTTTTCCAGATCATTTTTTTGCTCATATAATGTTGCTATGAGCAATAAACTTCTGACTTTATAAGGAGGTGTTACAGTTGCTTTGTATAAAGAGTCTGCGGCGATAAGAGCCTTATTGAAATCTTTTTGTGCTGTTTCATGAAGGATTTTACGATGAACGTTGTTATAGACTTCATAATTGTCCTGAGCCCTGGTTAATATGGTAAAAAAAACAGTAAATAATAAAAAGGCTTTTTTAAACATATAGATAATTAATATTATAGAGAGGCTTCATTTATAATTTCATTTTTCCCAAGTTTCATTTTTCAATTTATAAAGCTTTAGAATTTTCATGTAAATTCAATATATACATATTCAATTCTCTAAAATTAAAAATTAAAAAACCATAATATATTTATTATATACAATAATTATAGTATTATGCAAAAATATATAAATATTCTACCTGTAACAATTAATTATTTACAAAATTACATTCATTTATATTTAAACTTATGCTGTTGAATACTACCTCTGATGTTTTATTACTTTTTTATAATACATAATGACAGCTATTTGCATGAAGGAAAATCACATATTATAAAAATCGGATTTTTAGATTTTCCGGAATTCCGGAAGTATAAAAATAGGACAGCAAATTTTCTTCAAATATCTTTGTTTGGCTTAATTTAAAATATACTACATCGGAATTAAATAAGAAAAAATATTTGTGTTTGGGGAAAGGTAGTCTGTGACGAACTTATAAATCATTATATTTTTTGGCCGACAACTTTCTTTTAGGGAATCCATTTTCAGGATTCCCTTTTTGATCATTAAACAGATAGGGAATGTAATGTCATTTCAATTTAGTGTAATACATTTAAAGCAGATTTCCTTCTTTAGTTAAACTCTTTTTTAATAGATAAAAGAAGTAAATATTCAATAAAAACTGACTATAACCGTATACAGCATCTTCAACAGGAATAGTAAACATTCTAATGCCTAAAAACTCGTTCGGATTGTAATTGACTACAGGAGATTCAATTACAGATCCGGTTAATACCCCGTTAACAGCAAAAAAACCAGGCATTAAAATTAAATAGGTTAGGCTAGCCTGACCTATCCATTCACTTTTGGCAATAAAATGAAGGTAAAAAAGTGTTGCTATTGTAATAAGAATTGTTACTAATGTGTAAGTCCGCTCATAATATAAGAGACCTGTAACAACAAGCAAAATGAAAGACATAAAAACAATAATATTATTTAGAGATTCAGCCCAACTAAAATTGAAAAATTTATCCAGGCAGAAATACGTAAAAACACAGGAAAATGGAATAAAATAAAAAAATAACCATTCCTCAAGAGGAAGCCCGGCTATAATAATTCCTAAAGTATATTGAGTATCGAACCACCATATCCCCATCCTGGTAAACCAAATATCCCAAAGAATAAAAGGAATTGCTACAATAGTTGATGACAAAAGGAAAATACCAAAGAACCGCTTAAATTTTATTCTTTTGTCAAAGGAAGCGATGAAACAAATAATAACTGTTAAAAAGTTAATGAGTAAATAAGTATAGGCTTGCATTATTTCTTATTAAAATACATTTTAAAATATTTAACGGGTACCCATAAAAAGCCAAAACATTCACCTTCTTCTTTACCCAAATGTTTATGGTGCTGCTTATGCGCGCGGCGTATGGCCAATAAATAAGGATTTTTGGTATTGGAGAATATTTTACTTCTTTGATGTATAAATATATCGTGGACCAAAAAGTAAGCGATACCATAAATAGTTATACCAAGTCCTGTATAAAATAAATAATTAAGGTTTTGGTTAACTCCTCTGTAAAGCAGAAAAATGGCCGGCACAGCGAAGATCACAAAGAAAAGATCATTTCTTTCTAAAGGGCCTTCATTGGTATGGTCATGGTGATCCCGGTGTAATATCCATAAAAATCCATGCATTATATATTTATGAATAAGCCATGTAGCCCCTTCCATTAAAATAAAAACGCCTAAAACGATTAGAAAATTCATAATACCTGATCTCTTTTATTAAAATAACTTTCTAAAAATTTATACCGAAAATCAAAGATGCCACTAAGCCTTTTACGCACAAATAAAGCGTGGGCTATTTTCCCCAAAAAACCTAATGGCAGCTCATAATCAACGCTATCTTTCATTAAAACACCATTATCATTCTTTATAAATTCGTGATAATGATTCCAGTATTTATATGGCCCCTTTGCCTGTAAATCCGTAAAGCTATTTTGAAAGCTCACCTGCGTTATCTTTGTTTTCCATTTTAAAGGAATTCCCAGCATGGGTGAAACAAGATAATCTATTTCCATTCCTTCATAGATAGGTATATCTTTCAAATTGGAAAGCACCGTAAATCTCATATCCTTCGGTGTTATCCTTGAGAGATTCATCGGAGAAGAAAAAAAATCCCACACCTCTTCAATATTGCAATTCAGCTGTTGCTCTCTGTACAAATGGTATCTCATTTTGAATGTTTTAAAAGTTTATCCACGTTATCCAATAAAATCTGCTTTTTTATTTCTTTCCTGTGGGTCTCGATAAAAACCAAATCCTCTTTTATATTTTTATTATAACCCAGAAATGAAGGAGCATTTTTTTGTACCGATAACCTTATAAACCTAATTTCTATGTTCTCCGGCTCTTTTTGTATGGCAAGTTCAATTTTTCTCTTTCCTTTATTAAATGTCTTGAGCTTAGAAATGGGATTTATTATATGTTTAGCCCAAACAGTTTCTAAGCCACCTAAATAAGCAAAAAGTACAGTATCATGATCTGCCTGCTGTAAATCTTTTATCATTGAATCACAGAGGCTTTTGTCTATGACAGCTTTGTTATAGTTACTGCGTACAAACTCCAAATCAACTTTATGTTTTTGGTTGCTAAAAAACATAAAAATTGGGAATAGATATATAAATATCTGCTTAATCACAAGTAAGCTACTTTATAACGTATATAACTTTTAAATGCTACCAAAAGCTTTTGGGAGTTTGCAATTCTTACTCTGTCATTCATAATCCGCTGAGAGCTTATTTTTCTTATTTTCTCAAATAATGAAAAATAATATCTGTAGGCTAGATAAACGCCGAACATCGAAGATCCTGGTAATTTTTTAATACCCACCAAAGCTTCTTTAAATTCTGCTTCAATTTCATTTTCAATCTTAAACTTAACAGAATTATCGAAAACAGACATGTTAATGCCGGGAAAATAAGTTCTGCCTAAAATCTGATAATCATCTTTTAGATCTCTTAAAAAATTAATTTTCTGAAATGCAGAACCTAACTTCATTGCGTAAGGTTTTAATTCTTCAAACTTTTCTTTATTGCCTTCTGTAAATACCTGCAGACACATTAGTCCGACAACCTCAGCAGAGCCGTATATATACTCATTGTATAAGCCGGAATCATAGTCAATTTTTTGTAAATCCATTTCCATACTGTGCAGAAATGCATCGATTAGTTTTGTATCGATACTGTAATCATGAACCGTTTGCTGGAAAGCCTGTAAGATAGGGTTTAAAGCAATACCTTCTTCGATGGCGTTATAGGTTTCTGTTTTTAATCTTGAAAGCAGTTTTTCTTTATCGTAATCATGAAAACTATCAACAATTTCGTCCGCTAAACGTACATAGCCGTAAATTGCATAAATTGCTGAACGTATAGAGGGCTTTAATGCCAATATTCCCAGAGAAAAACTTGTACTGTATTTTTTCGTGGTACGCTTGCTGACATCATAAGACAATTCATCAAACAACTTTTTCATATCTTTTATTTTTAAGATTTTCTAACTGATTTGCAACAATTTTTCCAGAAATAACCGAAGGCGGAACACCAGGACCAGGAACAGTTAACTGTCCGGTATAATAAAGATTCTTGATCTTATTATTTTTAATTTTGGGTTTTAAAACTGCCGTCTGAGACAGTGTATTTGCCAATCCGTAAGCATTCCCACCGTAGGCATTGTAATCCGAAACGAAATCACTTACGCAGTAGCTTCTTTTATATTCTAATTTAGAATACAAATCTTTCACCCCTGTATGCTTCTCCAATCTTGAAATCATTTTCTTTAAATAATCTTCTCTTATATCCTCCGTATCATTTAAGCCAGAAGCCAGCGGCATTAATAAAAATAAATTTTCACAATTCTTTGGTGCTACATCAGGATCTGTTTTGGAGGGACAACAACAGTAAAAAAGAGGTTGCTCCGGCCACTTTTTATCACCATATATCGCATCTATATGCTGATCTAAATCATTTTCAAAAAATAATGTATGATGTTTCAGGTTGGGAATTACATCTTTAACGCCCAGATAAAAAATCAAACATGACGGTGCAAAAGTCTTGCTTTCCCAATATTTTTCAGAATAATTACGAAATTCAGGCGCTAAAAGTGTTTCGGTATGATGGTAATCCGATGAAGCGATTACAGCATCAAAGAAATAGTTTTGATTATTTATCGTAAGAGATTTTATATCAAGATTCTCAACATTAATACTTTGAACATTTTGATTGAAATGAAAACTCACACCTTGGTTTTCAGCTATCTTTTTCATCGCCAGTACCAACTGGTAAAATCCACCCAGAGGATACTTTGTTCCCAAAGCATATCCTCCATAATTCATTAAACTATAGAGTGCCGGAATATTCTTTGGTGAAGCTCCAAGAAAAATAACAGGAAATTCCATTAAAGTTCTAAGCTTTGGATTAGAAAAATACCTGGAAACATAGCTCCTGAAATTAGAAAGTAAATCGAGTTTAAAAGCGCTTTTGGCAATTTTAAAAGAAATAAATTCTCCCCAGTTATAGCAGGGTTTATTCACAAACTCCTGCATACCCACTTCATACTTAAACTTTGCAGATTCCATAAACCTGTCATACTGTAGTGAGGCTCCATTCTCATATTTTTCAAATAAGTCTCGGATATCAGCATTGTTCCCCGGAACCATAATCTTGTCATTTGAAAATATAATTTCAAATTGTGGGTCTAATGAAACAAGATCAAAAAAATCAGAAGAACTGCAATTAAAATCGTTAAAGAAATTTTCTATGATATCGGGCATCCAGTACCAGCTTGGCCCCATGTCAAAAACATAACCTTGTTCCGTACGAAATTGCCTTGCCCGACCTCCGGGTTGGGAATGTTTTTCGAAAACATGTACCTCATGTCCTGATTTTGCAGCATAAGCAGCTGCAGAAATCCCGGAAAAGCCTGAACCTATAATTGCTATCTTTTTTCTTTTCATAAATTTTTATTTTAATTGCCTATATAGGTTGAATAGCTAAAGAGGCAGGTTATACTGAGTCAATTTTTTATTTGAAATATTTACGGTGCTTACTTTTAAACTTTTATTAAAAATCAATTCTTAAGTAATTCCTGTTAGCTTTACTTATTAAAAGCTTCCCGGATAATCCTTCAGAGTCTCTTTACGATTCATTTATATTATTATGATCCATTTGCTTCATTTGACAATTCAAATTTTTCTGCCCAGTCGGATAAATCTTGTATGAATTGATCATTCATAATAATAATTAGTACACAAATATACTAATTAAAAATATTTAAAGTATATAAATATACTATTTGTAGTGATTTTATATTTCCTTTGCTTTTGAGTTGAAACAATAGACCCATAATGAGATACCTCATCATGGGTTTAGCATATTCATGCGATAAACTTACACCTAGCTACATGGCTATTATAAATATCAGTTGTTAATTTCTATAAGACACATAATGCACGAATCAAAAAAAAACTTATATTTGCCCACAGAAAAAATAAGAAATGATATTGTCTAACTTAAAAAAGGGAAAGAAACAGAACTTGCGTAGAACTTCGTGAGTCATTTTCCTTTGGTTAGAATCGAAATATACAAGGAGCTTGTCATCACGACAAGCTCTTTTTTTTGCTTATAATCTAATCATTAACAATTTAAATATATTTATGAAAGTATTGAAATTTGGAGGGACATCAGTAGGAAGCCCTGAAAGAATTGAACAATTATTACCAATTATCAGATCTCAGGCTGCAGATAAACATCTGGTTGTATTATCTGCTGTTTCCGGAACTACAAACGATCTCGTTACATTATCCGAGCTATATGCCAAAAAAGAAGACAAAGCCGCTCAAAAACACATTGATATACTTTATGATAAATATAAACAGTTTGTAAAAGAACTATTCAGAACAGAATCCGGGACTTTAGAAGCATTAGCTTTTATCGGGGAGGTGTTTCAGTTATTGTATAAGTTTGACAGTGCAAATTTCACTGCTAAAGAAGAACGCATTATCCTAGCTCAGGGTGAGATTATTTCCACAACTTTATTTCATCTGCATCTAAAAGAAAAAGGTATTTCTTCAGTATTATTATCGGCATTGGACTTTATGCTTACTGATAAAGAAGGTGAACCTGATGTAGAGTACATAAGAGAACATGCCACTACTGAAATGGCGAAATTTCCTGATGAAAAATTATTGATAACCCAGGGATATATTTGCCGTAATGCACAAGGCGAAATTGATAATTTGAGAAGAGGAGGCTCAGACTATACAGCGTCTTTATTAGGAGCTGCATTACAGGTGGAAGAAATTCAGATCTGGACGGATATTGACGGGTTTCACAATAATGATCCTCGCTATGTACCAAACACAAAACCTATTGCACACCTAAATTTTGATGAAGCAGCCGAACTATCCTATTTCGGAGCAAAGATTCTGCATCCCCAAAGTGTCTTTCCTGCAAGAAAATATAATGTACCTGTTCGACTATTGGATACCATGAACCTTAGTGCATCAGGAACTTTGATTTCGGGAGACACCAAAAATCTAAATCAAATTGTAGCTATTGCTGCCAAAGATAATATTACTGCAATTCGTATTCAGTCTTCCAGAATGTTAATGGCATATGGATTTTTGAGGAAAATTTTTGAAGTTTTTGAAACTCATAAAACTCCAATTGATATGATTACGACCTCCGAAGTAGCAGTTTCTCTGACGATTGACCAAACAGAATTTCTTTCAGATATAATAAAAAAATTAGAATCTTTCGGAACTGTAGACATTGATTATGATCAATCTATCATTTGTATTGTCGGTGATTTCAAAAAAAACAATCATGGTCTGGCAACTATCGTTTCCGAAGCTGTAAAGCATATTCCGGTAAGAATGATTTCTTATGGTGGAAGTGAAAATAATATTTCATTATTAGTTCCATCAAGTTATAAAATTGAAGCACTAAGATCACTGCACAACAGATTGTTTTAAAAATAAATAGACAACAATAAAGCCTGCGATTAAATATTTCATCGCAGGCTTTTATTATAAACAGATCA
This sequence comes from Elizabethkingia occulta, assembly GCF_002023715.1. Lineage (GTDB taxonomy): Bacteria > Bacteroidota > Bacteroidia > Flavobacteriales > Weeksellaceae > Elizabethkingia > Elizabethkingia occulta. The sequence continues at coordinate 49,292 of NZ_MAHX01000004.1, read as the reverse complement.
ACAGGTCAGAGAATCTCCACTTCTTCAGGAACTATAAACATAATTGTACAGCCATGCTCTGATTTTACAGAATGTTTGAAATTAGGTGGTGTATATAAATAATCACCTTTCTCCAGCTCTGCTCCTGCAATAATGGCTTTACCTTCCATTATAAAGAGCTCTTCACCTGCAGGATGATTATGATAGGGATAACTTGCTCCCGGCCCAAACTTTAGAAGAATTGTTGTAGAGCGATTTTTATCAGGATCAAATTTTAAAGATTTTACAAAAATACCTTCATAATGAATTCCTTTCTCTATTAAAGGTTGCCAGTCTTTCTGCTCTGTCTTTACAATGTAGTCATAGATGTTTGTGTTCATGATATTGAATGTTAAATTGTTATTGATGTAAAAGCTGATCCAAAGACCATAAATAATGAGAAAAAGTACTCAACAAGAATGCCCCGGCGCTAAATGCAAAAACAGAATAATCCAAAGGCTCCTTACAGCCAAAGGAAATACTCATAGCAATGCCAAATAAAACAGTGAGAACAGCAGCAAATAAAGCCGTTTTATGTACCCGATAACCTATAAGAAGTAAGAACCCAATGGAAGATTCTGCAAATGTAGATAATACCGCAAGGGATGGAATCCATGAATGAGGTAAAAAAGAATTTACTTCAGCCGTATATTGCACAAATTTGCTCCAACCCGAAGACTGTGCTCCCCAAAGGTTTAACCTGCTGGACACAGCAGATAAAAATCCTGCTGCCAATGCTATTCTTAACAGAAAAACTGCGATATCTTGTCTCACTTTCATAAAAATAATTTTTAGTTCTTAATGACAGGTACAAAGTTCAGGGAAAGTGTACCCCAAAAGAATAGACAATTCTGAGAAAAGCATATAATATTTGAAGATCAAGCTGGTTTTCTTGATAAGAATATAACCACAAAAGCTTTATAAACAATGGAAAGAAGTAGATATAAAATTAGCTACATCTATTTTATAGGCTAATTCCGGACTGTTTTTTGATAGTCTTTTGGAGAAAGGGAAGTATGCTTCTTAAAGAAATTGGAAAAATAAAAAGGATCGTTGAAGCCAAGCTGATAAGCAATTTCCTTTACACTCAGTTTTTCATACAGTAATAATCTTTTTGCTTCAGAAATAATGAGACTGTATATTACATTTTGCGCTGTTTTATTGGTATGAAGCTTTGAAACTTCATTCAATTTAGCTTCGGTAGTACCTAAAAGATCTGCAAATCGGGAAACGGAATAGTCTTCAGAAAAATGATTTCGGACACTTTCCAGAAAGTTCAAGAACAAAGCGTCAGGCTTCCAGATTTCATCTCCATTGGCAATTTTACTCCGGTTAGTTTCCACCAGTAAAAGTTCAACCATGGAATGAGTGGAAATAAGATACTGATAAGGTTTCTCCACTATTTCCTTTTCAATCAGGCTAAGTGTTTCAGTGAAAAATACAGGCTGATGAATGCTGATGACTTCATTCATTCCGAAATGACAGAAAAGCCCGTTATGGAAAATCAGTTCTACATCACTATCGTTTTTACAGAAAAAATCCAGAGTAAATTCAAGAGCAATAAGCTCGCCTTCTACAGAAATTAACTGATGAAATTGTCCCGAGGTTATGGTAACCAACTGTGAAGCTTTAAGTATAAAGATATTCTCATCGATCAGAATTTTTGCACTTCCCTCTTTACACCAGAACAAAGTGTACTTCACAACCCTCCTTGGCTCAGGATGTCCTGCCTGATGAAAATATCTTATTATGTCAATCATTTATCAGTCTTATTAAAATTAGAGTTTCTGATATTATTTAAGCCTTAATTCACTAAAACTAAATTACAAAAAATGAAAGTTTAAAATATATATTTTGTAATGAATAGAAAAATTGTTCTTGTCGTTTTATATTAAGCATTTGTCAGCTCTTTTCTTATACCAAGTCACTATCTTTGTTCTAGCTGTTATGACTTTATTTGCTGTAATAATTTATTAGAAAGATTCTCTGTAATGAACAAATACAATACTTATATTTTTGATTTCGATTATACTCTGGCCGATTCTTCAAAAGGAATTATAATGTGCTTTCGCTATGTTTTGGAAAACCACGGATATCATGATATAAGTGATCTTCAAATAAAACTCACTATCGGAAAGACACTGGAGGAATCTTTTAGCATACTGACAGGCATTACAGATAAAGAAACACTTAATTCCTACGCAAAAGAATATGTAAAAAAGGCCGATGACTGGATGACAGCCAATACTATCCTTTTTCCGGAAACCGCTTTAGTTTTGAGTACATTAAAGGAACGTGGTGCCAAAATAGGTATTGTATCTACGAAGTACCGATATCGTATAATGGAATTTATAGATAAGGAATTCCCAAAGGGTTTCTTTGACATTGTTGTAGGTGCTGAAGATGTAACTGCACATAAACCGGATCCGGCTGGCTTAATCTTAGCCATCAATAACCTGCAGTCAGATTTGGAAAAGTGTTTATACATCGGCGACAGCATCATCGATGCAAAAACAGCACAGGCAATTGGTGCTGATTTTTACGGAGCTCTAAACGGCATTACCACAAGAGAGGAACTGCTTGTATATCCACATATTAAAATTGGCAATAATCTCAATGACTTAATTTAAGTGGTTGAATAAGCCTATCTAAATCCTATCTGCTAATTAAAGGATTTCTTACTGAAAGTATTCCAGCAGTGCCCTTCGATAAGTATTACCGATCGGCAACACAAGTCCTGTATCCAGTTCTACCTGGCCACCTGAAATTTTACTGATGCGCTTCAATGCTATGATATATGATTTATGAATTCTCATAAACAGTTTTTTGTCCAGCTTCTGTTCTATTTCTGTGGTGGTGGTAAGACTTAAGTAATGTCCCTTCGCAGTAAATACTTTCACATAATTACCCCAGCTTTGGATATGTGTAATCTCGTTATAACTGACTTTAATTACATGACCGTCAACTTTCAGGATAATAAAAGGTTCTTGCAAAAACAAGTCGCTTTCCAAGGTTTTTGCTGTCTCGTTCTGTGGAAGTCTCGAAAAAACATTTTCTATCGCTGCCATAAATCTGGCAAGGTCAAATGGTTTTACCAGATAATCAACAACTCTGTATTCATAGCTTTCCAAGGCATATTCTTTGTAAGCCGTGGTCAGAATAACAAGTGGCGGATTACGCAATGCTTTGAGCATCTGCAGCCCGCTCATTCCCGGCATATTAATATCTAAAAAGACCAAATCGACAGGGTTAGCATACATATAATCCATAGCTTCAACAGGATTATAAAAAGAGTCCTTTAGCTGAAGCTGCTTCAGATCTTTGATATAATGACGAAGTACCAGATGAGCTCCTTCCTCATCATCTATAATAATGCATTTAAGAATTTTACTCATAATTGTAATGCTTTAAACTTAAAACCAAGTTCGTCTGATATTCCTCCCCTTCCTCGATAATATCAAGCATATAATGTCCACTATAAAGAAGTTCCAGACGTTTGCGAATGTTGAGCAAACCAATGCCTGTAGAACTCGTTTTAAGGCTTTGATCCTGCATAGAATTATGCACACTCATTCTAAGAACTCCATTTTCAAACTGAATCACTATTTTAACAAACCATTCCCGCTCGGTGGTAAGACTATGCTTAAAAGCATTTTCTACCAAAGTAATAAGCACTAGAGGAGCGATCTGATAATTGTGGGCTTCCATTTTTTTATCTTCAAAGTTATACTCTATAAGGCAGCGTTTACCTACCCGCTCCTTTTCCATGGCAATATAATTTCGGATAAAAGAAAGCTCTTCTTTTAGATTTACAATATTCTTATTCACATTTTCCAGCTGATACCGCATTAAATCAGAAAGCTTCAGGATGAGTTCCGGAGTTCTGGATGGCTCTGCGAGGCTAACGCCATAAAGATTATTGAGCATATTAAAGAAAAAATGTGGATTAAGCTGAGCATGAAGATATTTGATATTCATCTCACTTAACATCAGCTGAGCTTTATTTTTCTTTTCAAGTTCTTTGGAATAATTACGTATCAGAAATAAGGAGAGGAATGCAGCTATGCTAATTGAACACAGGACAACATTATACAAAAAATCCTTAAAAAGTATTACATCTGCAGCTCTGTAATAGTCAGGATCTACCCAGTAATAATCAACAGCTAATAATAATCCCGCTCCCAGAACAATAAACAATATACCACTAACGAAATAGCGTAAGTACTGTCTGTTCATCAGAAAAGGAAATATAAAATAACGATGTAAGATAGCCTGACCATAAAGCAGCACAAGGAAAACAAGATTTTTAACAAGATACATCATAGAGACGGGCTTGATAAAATCCGGAAGCATCGTCAATATAAATATTGCGCTAAAGAAAATTATTTCGTCAAAATACCGCTTTTTATACCATTTTTCTGCCTTAGCCATCAACCTTTTATTATAAAGCAAAGTAGATTCATTTTCACGGAATATGCAAATACAAAATGACAAACACATTACGACACGTTTATCAGACTGTTCATCATTTAAATTTCAGTTTTTAAGGGCTTTATGATTGCTTTGCAGTTCTAAAACAAGGCATTATGAAAACGATAAAGATGTTTTGGTGGTACTGTCTGATATTAGGCTTTTTAGTATCTCCCGGCAAACTATTCTCACAAACAACTCCGGAGAAAATTGTAAAAATAAAAGGTATTGTAGTTAGCAGTATAGATAATAAAGCACTTCCAGGTTCTGTTATTGTTTTAAAATCTGAAACCGGAAAAGTATTGCACACCATTACCTCATCTGCAGATGGTTCATTTTCAGCTTCGATTCCCAAACACTTGAAAACAAATATTAAAATCAGTTTTCTAGGCTATAATGACTATATTTCTGAAATCACAAGGCTGGAAAATGAAGACCTTGATCTAGGCAGAATCTCTTTAGAAGAAAAGAGCAGCAACATTAAAGGAGTTGTCATTGCGGGAAGCAGGAAGAAACCTCTTATCCAAAATGGAAAAGACAAAATAGTCTACAATGCGGATTCCGATATTAGTAACAAATCGGGAAATGCAACGGATGTTCTTCGTAAAGCACCAATGCTTACTGTAGGAGCGAACGGAGAGCTTAAGCTGAGAGGAAATTCCAATATTAAAGTTCTGATGAATGGTATTCCTTCAGGAATAATGGCCAAAAATCTAAAAGAAGCGCTGAAAATGATTCCTGCCAGCTCTATTGTTTCCGTGGAAGTAATTACAAATCCATCAGCAAAATACGAAGCCGAGGGCGCCGGTGGTGTCATTAATATTATCACAAAGAAAAAGCTGAAAGGAACCAGTGGATCGCTCGATTTATCCGGAGGAAATCTGGAGCAATCCAGTAATCTGGCTTTAAATATAGCTGCAGGAAAATTTAATATTTCGGCTACGGGCAGCTATAGTGAAGAACGCGAAGAATTAACTGTACAGACAGAACGTACATCTTTGTCCGGGCAACAGCAAATTGGCCATCTTTTCCAGAGAAAAAATTCCCTTCAGACGGAGAAAGGAGGTTCAGCCGGACTTAATATTAAGTATCAGATAGATTCCCTTCAGACTTTGGAAACCAGCTTCTCTTACTGGAAAGGATCCTGGCCACAAAAAGGCAATTTGTACAGCCGTTACAGCAATAATTCTGCTACAGATGAATACCATCAGAAGATAAAACAAACCGGAAGATTCGATTACAAGGAATGGGTTTTAAATTACCAGAAAAAATTTCGCCGTGAAGGACAAGAATTGCAATTAGTAGCACAAACATCCTACTCTACTGATTTTTCAGACTATCTGACGGAGCAATATAAAATGGACGGTACACTCGCTTTTCGTGAAAGAGGTCCCAACAAAGGATCCGAGAGAGACTGGAGTATACAGGCAGATTACGCGCAGCCACTAAGTGCTTCCGGAAAAATTCTGTTAGAGACAGGTTTGCGTTATTATAAAAACACATCCAAAAGCTCTTACGAAATTATAAACAGCCATATCCCTGTAGATCCCGCACGTTTAGGAAATATAAAGTATATACAGGATGTATTTTCTGCTTATATGACACTGAATTTCGAAACGGATAGCGATTGGACTATCCGTCCGGGAATACGGCTTGAAAAAACATTTGTAAATGCCAGCTTCCAGTCCGGAGCTCCTTTTAAAAGGAATTTTACAAACTGGATTCCAAATTTGCTGATTGTAAAAAAGCTTAATGAAAACCACGAACTTAAATTCAATTATACAGAGAGGATACGTCGCCCGTGGATTATGGATCTCAATCCGTATAGCAATGCCAGTGACCCCTTGAATATTACTACCGGAAATCCTTATCTGGAGCCTGAACAAACCAGAAACATAGAGTTTTCTCATGTATTTACAACGGCTAAAAAAGCATCATTAACCAGCAGCGTATATTACAATTTTAACAAAAACTCTATTGAACCGGTTACCGTAGTTAATAAAGACGGAATATCTTATACCACACCTTCAAACATTGGAGAGAATAACCGTTTGGGAGCTAATATCAGTACAATTTTTAGTCCTGTGAAAAAATGGACTGTAAATGCCAATGCCGAAGTGTTTTATCTTCAGTTCCGTAGTAAATTTTTAGGACTGAACAATACCGGAACTTTTTTCACCACGAGTTTGAGCAATACCCTATCACTACCGGATAATTTAAGTCTAAGCATATCGGGAGATTATGGAAACGGATTTATTACACTTCAGGGAAAAAATTCAGCTAATTATTCTTACCGCCTTGCCATAAGCAAACAACTTCTGGACAATAAAGCGAGCCTTACACTTGCTATTATCAATCCTTTTCAGAAAGCATTTAGAGAAAATGTGTATGCATTTGCACCCACTTTCCAGAGCACAGGTATAAACAGATATTATAACAGGGCTGCTACGCTTACTTTCAGCTGGCAATTTGGAGGCTTGAAGCCTGCTCATGACAGGGAAAGTCGTTTTTCGGATGAAGGAAATGACAAGCACATGAGAGGAAAAAAGCTAAAGTAAGAACAGACAGATTTCATGTTGTCAGAAAAGTACATATATATCATTTTTTCACTTCTTTAAAGAAGATTTTTGTTTCATTAGTCACAGATCTCTTACTTTAAAGACACAGATCCTGCAAACAGTCATTTGCAGGATCTTCTTTATCTCAATAGAACATTTTATATCCGGACTTATATACTCTTAGAAACTAAGCAACAAAAAAGACTTAAACATTGTTTAAGCCTTTTCTGGTATATAAAATTTTAAATATAATAACTTATTTTTTAGCTTTTACATCAATTGCGATTTCGATGTCTTTGCTAATCATCCATTCAGCTGGATCTGATTCAGTAGTACCGAATTTAATTCCCCAGTCGGCTCTGTTTACAGTAAATTTAGCCTGAATAGCTGCTGTATCACCAGCAACATCTACTTTAGCAGGGAAAGTAACGTTCATAGTTTTTCCTAACAAAGTAAGATTTCCGCTTATTGTTTTATTAGCTCCTGCAACAGCATCTTTTGGAGTTTCTTTCAAATCTGCTACACTTGTAATCTTAAAATCAGAAACAGGATTTTTTTCTACATTAAAGAAGTCAGCACTTTTCAAGTGAACCTCAAGTTCTGCAGGTTTTTTATCTGCTTCTGTTACTGAAGCCGGATCAACTTTAATAGAAGTCATATCAATAATAAAGTTACCTGCTGTTACCTGTCCACCTTCAATACTCAAATCTCCTGATTTTACATTAAGAGTTCCCCAACGAGGTGCGAATCCTCCTTTGTGGAAAGCTTTCCAGTTTACTACAGAAGCTACTGAATCTACTTTTAGCATTTCTCCTTTGCTTTCTGCAACAGTCTGCTCAGTTCCTACTGATGTATCAGTTTTTGCTTTATTACATGATGCTGCAAGCAATCCTACTCCTACTAGTGCTATTAAACTAATTTTTTTCATATTGTTATATTGTTTATAAATTCTGTTTATTTTCGGAGACAAAAATAGAAAAAACCTGATTGCGGTTTCATTAACATAGATCAAGAAACACTGATTTTTATTTTCAGTTCCTAATAAATCTATTGCTTTTTACAGGCTGAAGTTTTTCAAAAAGCTTTCCAACTCATCGATCGGAACTTTGTTAGCAGATGACACAACGCCATATCTGTTTCCTTCCAGATATTGGATACTGGTAAGTCCGTCGCCTTCAAACATACTCCAGTCAAAGGAAACTAACCAACCTTTGAAATTCTTAACCTTTGATTTATCTGTTGGCTGCTCATATTTTTGCAATTCCAGATAGTTTAACAGACTCGATTTTACTTGTTCTGCTCCGGTACCTGCTCCATCTGTTACCATTAAATAGATATTCTGAGAACCTTTCTTATAATTTGCTGTAGCGGAAGAACCTGTTTCCGGATCTTCATAAGCTTGTACTTCTGTAAGCTTAAATCCATTAATCTCTTTTTTAAACTTAGATTTAAAATCATTACTGCTTATCGGCTTTAGTTTCTTTAATTCTTTAGCCAGATTTTCAACTTTAACAGAATCTGAATTAACTTGTATTTTTTCAGAAGTATTAACTAATGGCTCATGAGCAGAAACAGTAGAAAAATTTCCTGAGAATAATAAGGCTGCACTAAAAATGCCTATTGCTAAATAAGAACGCTTCATATAGTTTTATTTTTTTAATCGTTTTTTCCTTTCAAAAAATATACCATAGGTCTCTTTATAATTATTAAGGTTATTTAATCTATAAACATTAACAAAATATATCTAGTAGTGTATGATTATAATTTTTAATTTTAATAGGTAAACTATTATAATCTGACAACCTGAATAATGGGTATATTATAACTATTATCTCGCCAGAATTTAGCTAATTTGGTATTTATTTTGTTTACACCCGATACACATTTATCTTTATGATCACAACCAAATACATTAATTACAGGCAAATTCTGAATCTATCAGGCCTCCATGTTATTATACTTACATTATGGTGTACATTGGTAGCTGCACTTTTTTATTTTTTCAAATGGCAATGGATGGTTATTCCATGGGTACCTGTAGCATTAATTGGTACTGCTGAAGCTTTCTATGTAGGCTTTAAAAATAATCAGGCATATGACAGACTATGGGAGGCCCGTAAAATATGGGGTGGTATCGTGAACTCCAGCCGGTCGCTTACATCTATGCTTTATGCCTTTAATACAGCCGAAGAAAGTGATCTTGAACTGGAAAAGAAAAGAAAGAAAATAGCTTACCGCCATATTGCATGGTTATATGCATTCCGGGAGCAACTTCTGGTTCCTACTGAATGGGAACATATCAGTATTGAGAAACATGGAATAAATGTAGACCAAAGACGTAACAGACTTATTAAAGCGGGATTTCCGGACTATGGAAGAACGCCTATTTTTTTAAATAAATATCTTTCTGAGGAGGAAGCAGCATTACAGTCGGAGTATAAAAACTTTGCCACTTTTCTGATATCACAACAGGCTAAGGATGTTAATGAACTAAAAAATAGTAAGGATATTTCTGATTTTAATCAAATGCAGCTTCAGGAATGCCTGAACCTGTTTTATGATTATCAGGGACAAGCTGAAAGAATTAAAAAGTTTCCTTCACCACGGCAATTTGCAAGTACTGCTTTTATCTTCAACATTATTTTTATGATGTTGTTGCCACTGGGACTTGTAAATGAGTTTGCCAAGCTTGGAAACTGGGGTATACTGCTAAGCGTTCCGTTTTGTGTGGTAATAGGATGGATTTATATTGTAATGGAATTAGTAGGTGATTATTCCGAGAATCCTTTTGCCGGACTAATGTTTGACATTCCGATGCTTTCCATCTGCAGAACGATTGAAATAGATATGCTTCAGATAATTGGAGAAAATAAAGATGATCTTCCTGAGGGTATCACTTCTAAAAATGGAGTCCTGGTATAATATAAAACTTCAATTCTATTTATAAAAAAAAGCCCTTCATAGGGCTTTTTTTCATAAATCTCTGAATGAATTAAATAATTAAATCCACTCTTCAATAAGATGCAGCCATAATGCTTTATCTTCTTCTAAAAGGAAAACTGCAGATGCCCTTCTCTGATTATTTATATCTCCGGTAATCTGTATTTCGGTATAGGTTGCTATACCATGTCTGTCGGAATACTGAACATCTATATTTTCCAGTGCAACACTGCGTGTCGGGAACCTCCCGTATACAGTAGGCAACCAATCGGAAAACATATGAAATGACACAGCATTACCATCACCATTAACCATCCTGAAATCTGGAGAAAACCCTGAAAGAATCTTATTATAAAGTGCTTCCTGATTTTCTTCTCCTCTGAACCATTTTTCGATATTTTCGCAGAACCCATTTAACTCCGCAACGATTTTTTCTTTGTTGTTCATCTTTATTGTAATATTTAGTTATTATTTCTTGATATATTTTTTCAGCTTAGCATTAATATAGAGTCCGGTAACCTGAAATAAAGCAATCATTAAAATGGCCAATGCAAAAGCTTTTGGAAAACTCAGGATATTTATTGTACTAAAAAATATGGTTCCGATAATAGCCCCACCTGTTACCCCACCAATCTGCATGCTAATACTTACCAAAGCAGAGGCCTGCCCTGCTCTTTCTTTATTCACCAATGCGATAGCAGTTCGCATCATAACCGGCATAATAACACCATGTCCAAGTCCTGCCAGAAACAATGTAATATCAGTCGCCAATGAAGGCTTCTGCCATAGGTAAAAGAGCATTGAACTCGTTGAAAAACCTACTATAAGTATTCCCAAACCTATGTAAATTAAAGTATTGACAGGAAATTTTACTCTTTGAGAAATTAAAGGCCCAAAGAAAAATGCTAATCCATAAGGAACAATAGCTAACCCCGTATCCATTGGCGAATAATGCAGAAATTGTTGTAAATAGTATGGATAGCAAATAAATAAACCGGCTGTAAAGTTGTAAAAAAATATTACCGGAAGACTTAATGAAAATTGTTTATCCAGTAACAAGCCTGGATCTATAAGAACTGCTCTATTCTGCTGATGCCGTTTTACTTCGTATCTAAAAAATACTATAAGAAGGCTCAATCCTGCTATCATGGTGCAAAAGATCCACCATGCCCAATGGTATTCTCTTCCAAAAATAAGTGAGCAAATAAAGAGTAACAAGGCAAGAATAAGCAGGAACGCTCCTTTATAATCAATCCCGGATAATTTTGGATCTTTATTATTATCCATGGTAAAATGAATACCTGTAATGCAAACAATGGTAACCGGAACGTTTACCAGAAATACCATTTCCCATGAGAACCCTGCCCAGTGAAGATTGAGCAGCAGTCCACCCAATAACTGTCCTGCAACAGAAGCCAAGCCAAATACAGCACTAAAAATACTTACTGCCTTTGGCTGCTCACTACTGCTGAATAATACCCGAACAGACGCCAATACTTGCGGAGCCAAAAGGGAAGCTCCCACTCCCTGAAAAAGTCTGGCGGTAATAAGCGTGGAAATATCAGGAGAAAAAGCACAAGCTATGGAGGAAAACAGGAAAATGTACAATCCAAGAGTAAATATTTTCTTTCTTCCGTAGATATCCCCCAGCCTTCCGCCACACACAACCAACGCAGCATAGGTGAGACCATAAATAGCAACAACCAACTGCAATTGCTGGTCGCTTGCATTAAAAGCCTTTTGTATAGCAGGCAAAGCCATATTAACAATAAAATAATCCAATGGCGACAGAAAAGCTCCTGCAACCAAAAAACCTAGTGCCTGCCATCTTTTCGAATAAGTATTCATTTTTTTTATGCAAAAATACCCGCTTTTAATACGGTTAAAATTGTACTTTTGGAGGAATATATAGTGTCCGGATATGAAAAACCTGCATATAGAAAATATTACAGTAAAGGAATTAAAGCTAGCTAATGAATCTGTTCAGTTTCGGACCCAGGCTTTTCTTAGTTTCGTTTATATTGTGAAGGGCGAAGGAGAACTTTCTTATGAAGACCATCAGATAAATTTCACAAAAGGAAAACTCATTATAATTCCACAGCATCAGGCTTATTATTTTAAAAGTACAGATGCAGAACTAATAGCCATTCAGTGTCCTGTTGAGTTTATTGACAAAATACGTCTCGAAGCTGACCGTATAGAAAGTTGTGAAAATCTGTATAAGCTACAGTATATTAGCAACAATCACCACTCGCGTGCAGGATGTGTATTCCGGAATAAAAATGATGAATCTTTTGCGGAAACTCTTATTCTGCAAATAGCCCGGGAGTACAAAAACAAAACGGAGGACTACCTCATCATCAGAAACAGTATTTCTATTCTATTGAATCTTATTACCCGAAACATTATTAAAAGTGAAACGTCTGATATAGAAAAAAACCGAAAAGCATTTTCTATTATGAAAATCATCACCTATATCCAGCAGCACATAAAAGACAAAGAAAAACTACGTATTCCAATAATTGCTGAACATTTCCGAATTTCCGAAAATTATTTTGGTGAGTATTTCAAACAGCAGACTGGTATCTCTTATCAAGACTATTTACTGGATTATCGTTTGAAGCTTGTAGAAAACTATCTGCGACACAGCAGTATCCGCCTGAGCGAAATTGCTTATGAATTGCAGTTTAGTGATGAAAGCCATCTTTCAAAACTTTTTAAAAAGCACAGAGGTCTAACACCGGGAGAATACAGAAAGCAGAAATAAAGAATAATGCCTTAATCAAAAATCGGGTAATCTTTTAGGACTACCCGATAAAACTTGTTAACAAACAAAAATGTGATGATAATATTGTTATTTAACTACCATTTAAAAATCAGTTAACAGTTTTACAAACAAATGAATGATGATTTTTTAATTATACTTTTATTATTCATCTAAGGAGTTGGAGGAGCTGCATATTTCCATGGTTTAAAGCCATTAAATTCAGATGTTCTTGCTGCCCACACCATAATATTCCCCATTACAACACTATTATATGCACTCTTACTCCGCGCAGTATAGCCATTTCCTGCATCTCCGTATGGTTTTGGTAATGGTCTTTTAGTTGTAGCATCATAGTTAAAAGGACATATAATGGCCGAAGTAAGATCACCGTTAGAAACAAAACCTCCGTCGCCTACATAGAAAAAGTTCTTAGTATTGTGCTTGAACATAGTAATTCCGGAATTAGCCCCCGTTCTGTTAATTGCCTGCCCGTAGGAATATACCGTAACCTGACTCAACGGAACATTTACAATTCCAAGAGTTGTACCGGCATCCTCTCCCCAATATTGTCCACGTGCATCTCCTACCTGGCCATTCAGTATTTTATCATTAGGATCTGTTCCAACTAAAGGATACATTGCACCAGCACTTCCATTGGAGTCCAGAGTAATATTTGATACGCCAAACAAGCTGTTAAAGAAGCTTCTGTTTTCAGCACCTACACTATCCTGGAGCAGCATTATTACAATTCCATTATTATTAATATAGTCTAGTAAAGCTGTGGCCACAGCCGGTCTTATATAAAGAACATCATATCCAAGAATTATAATATCCGGTTTTTTGGATGTATCTGCAGGATTAATCTTATTGATAATATTATTATCACCGGTAGTACTGGCACTATAGTTTACCCAGTTTTCTGTTTTATCATCTGTAGCATTACCTCCAATCCAGGCGCCTCCGCCAGGTGTCCACGGTGCCATTTTCACTAAGCTTGTAGACAGATTTCCAAAATTCTCCTTAGCATTCAGAAAAGCCCAGGAGCGTCCTTGCTCTAAAGCATAACCATAGCTAGTGTTATTCGAAATATGCAGAATTCTTTTTGAAGTAAGCATATACCATAGATTAGCCACTCCCAGTAATCGTTGCCCGGAAGTCGGAGAGGTAAAATTGTAAGTAAATGAAGGCTTATTTGCAGCTCCATTGTAAGTTGCAAGGTTTCTGTCGGCAACAGCAGGTGCAGCATCAGTGAAGTGAACCTGAAGATCATCTATATTCACTTTATATGAGGTTAGCGCTGCAGGATCCGCAGTGTAATAATTGGCTTCCCATACATTTGCAGGTGATAATGTTGTAAAAATCTCCGTTGTCGGAATTACCTGTAAATTACTTATGCTACCTCCCTTAATATCAAAAGTCCCTTTTTTCAGATAATTATTCTGTGCAAAGCTTGCCTTGAAACTATTAATAGTTGCATATTCTGCTAATACTGAAGCATCCACTTTCACACTTACCTGCGCTACTTTGTGTTGAAATGTAATGGCTATATTATAGGTGTCCTGCTGGTTCTGAGGAGTCTTAGCAACTACCACCTCTCCTGTCGCGTAGAGTAAATCTTTATCTATTGCTGTATCTATAGCAGGATTTGCTGTATTAGATGGCTCTGGTATAGCTTCGTTATTATTATAAGAGTATGCATACCACGTATAAGTACCTCCTTTTACTGCATCCAGAGATACTGCTGTTCCGGAAGTAGCTTGCAGCGTTTTCCATAATAATCCTGTAGTTTTATCATAAATTAATATACGGTATGTATAACCTACCGGCATTGGCTGTGTTGCCGCTATAAGATTGTTATTCAAATTACCTGTGCTTGCGATTGCAGATCTCAGCATCTGGTTTCCTGTTGTGTTCATAGGTATCTGTTCCGCTTTGGCATCTGCAATAAAGCCGCTGGCTGTAGTGAGTCCGGAAGTATTTCCTGTAAGGGGCATGGTACTATTTACTGATGCTACCGCCATTTTACTAACTGGCTGAATAACCTCAGTACCTATTACTCCGTCTATTTTTATCACCATTTTCATCCCCTCTCCTCCAACAGATGAAGCATCGTTATTATCCGGAGAACAACTTGCTACTGAGAATATTAAAAGTAAAGCTGAGAATAATGCTGAAAATATTCTGCTACAGCTTCTATATGTAGTTATACTATTCATAATCGATCGTGTTTGTTGTATTTTTAAAATTCCCAGTTTTGTTCATCCTTCTTTTCGTCCCAATCTGTAGTAGTTGGCGTATTGGTGGAACCACCAGGAACAATCTGTGCCGAAGAACTTGCAATCCCCTGCTCCATTGTTACATATAAAACTCCTATAACGGGAGGTTTATAATCTTTTTTTTCAGTCTGGTTCATCAATTGTTTGTCATTTTTTCTCATTGTATTTATATTCTTTAAAGGTTTTTCAGCAAACTGTCAGCATATTATCGGTACCATACAGTACAGAGAATTACTATTATAAGAAGAGAAGTTTATTGTGTTTTTAAATTTTTCAGAACAGGCGCATAACTTCCTGTATAGTATTGCTGTACAAAGTTATATCCATTAATCAGCTATACATTATTCAGGCACCCTTATATTCACTCACGAGTGAAAAAAAGGTTTATTTCTAAAAAAAAATATTATTATAAAGAAGAATAGTTTACACAAATAATTTAAGAGTCACAGCTGGCTTAAAAAACAATCAATATTTACATCACCTGGTATATTGAGTTTTTTCTTTACCCTGTATTTTCTGCTCTCTACTGATTTTACGCTAGAATCAGTACAAACTGCTATATCTTTTGTTCTGAATTCCAATTTTATCAATGCACACATTTGCAGCTCGGAAGAAACGAGATTCGGATTAATTTTAAGAAGTGCGGGTATAAAATCAGGAAAGAATAATTGAAATTTCTCCAGAAAAAGAGGTGATTTTTGTTCAGCGAGATCAATAATTTCCTTAACCTTATTTTGAACAAGATCCTGAATAATCACAATCTTTTTGCTCAGTTCTTTATTGGCTGCTGTTAAGTCTGCAATCCGCAATTTTTTTGAGTTAATATTTTTTATCAGAAACTTTATTTTATGGTCTTTATCAGCAATAAAACCAATATGAAAAAGTAGTATAGTTACCGACATTAGAATGTTGACAAGCTTCAGAACCCTATACTCGCTATTCGTTACAAAACTGTTTCTTGGAATAAAATTCAAATCAAAAGATTCGACCACAACAAAATTCAATAAAACAACCAATAACAAAGCATAAACAATATTTCTTTGGGTTTTATAATCAAAGAAAAAAGGAATGGCAAAAAGCAGAGAAAAATAAAAATATTCATCACCCACCTCTTTGGAATTATACACGTGAAAAAAACTAATATGAAATGCAAGAGCAATAATAATAGTACCCACAAGAATATTCAGGACTTTTTTAGAGCAATCTGATTTCTTAATCTTTCTAATTAAAAGAAAACTGAATGAAATAAAAATAAGAAATAAAGATACAGGGATATCATTTAGAAATAATCCGGTAAACAAAGAGAAAGTAAGAAATATACAAAACAGAAAATACAGATATTTGTTGATCAAACTTATATAAAGATTATGAATACTTTCTTCTTCATTAATAATTCTGTTTTGCATATTTTTTAGGGGCAATGATTAAAACGGAAATGAAAGTAATAATATAAATACTATACATAATTAAATATGAAAGTATATTCTGAAATATTGCGATGATAATTTTTGTCTAAAAATTAAATTTTAATTTGGAGTGTATATTCTTATACAGATGTAATCCAAATCGTGAAATCCTGATCAGCAGGAATTTCGATTTTTTTCCTTAATCTGTATTTTTTGCTTTCCACCGATTTAACTGTAGAGTTACTATATAATGCAATCTGCTTGTTACTAAAATTAAGCTTTAACATTGCACATAAATAGAGATCTGACATTGTAAGGGATGTATTTGAGGCATTTCTTATAGTATTAAAGAAATTAGGAAAATACAAATCAAAACGTTCTATAAAAATCGAATCATTGGTCTGCGCCAGTCTGATCATTTCACGGATATCTGATTCTGATAATTTTTCTTTCTTGTGCTGTTCTTCCAACATTTCAATCTTAACCTGCAAATCCCTAATATACTGATCTTTAGTCACATTGAAATCTACTAACATATAATCTTCTCTCTTTTTCTCTCCGACAAAATAGTAAGTAATCCTGAAAATCAGCAAACTAAAGGTAATATTCATGATCAGCAACTTATTCTGATAATGATATTTTAAAACTAAATCCGACTGTGGTATAAGACTGAAATTATATATAGCAGATATATATAAACTCCCTAGTACAATAATGGAAATGATAAAAATTTCCACCCTATTTTTGGGATAGTTTAAAAAAAAAGGAATAGCCAGAAGCAACGGGAAATAAAATAAAAAAACGCAGCTCTCTACACCACAAAAAGAGGAATAATAGGTTATAATAAAATTCAGCAAAACAAAGGTAATGAGAATAACATATTTGTTCTTCCTGTATTCTTTTATAATATAAGAAAGTGCGAATAACAAGGATATTGAAAGTAAAAAAAGACTATCAACAGTAAATGCTATAAAGGTATAAATCGCAATCCCTTGCGAAAAGAAAATAAGCGTTAATAAAGCAAGATATTGATTAATTAAAATTGTAAAATCTTTTTCAATTTCACTTGCGTTATGATCAATTCCCCAGAAAGAAATCTTCTCATATATATCTTTTACAGTTCTTGAAAAATAGCTTGTGCTCATTTTCATTTTTTAATCTTCTTCTATGATAATTAACTGAAAGTATCCCTCAAAAATTTACACAAACCTATTTATTACTCATGAAAATCCAGCAATAAAGCTGCACTCATTTGCACTCGCGAGTGATTTAAAGTACCTGATGCAAGTGATTCTTTCAAAATAGATTTTGATTTACACTTAGATAAATATTTACCATCATACTATCTTATAATTAAATCTTATCTATTTATTATTTCAAAAAAATGTGATTTAATCTGTTTTTCTTTATTGACAATTATTATTTTTACCAGAAAATTAATATCCATGAAGTATTTATCTCTTATTTTATCATCTATTTTTGTGATCTCTTGCAGCACTTCCATTAATCCTTATAAAGATTCCCGGGTTATTATTTTAGGAACCATACATTATGGTGCTGAGAATATTAATACTGAATCTGTTTATAAAATTTTATCAAATTTCAAGCCCGACATTATACTACTGGAAGCGGAATCCAATATTTTTGAAAAAGAAAATATGCTAAAAACTGACTTCGATGGCATCAGTAATAATGAATTTCAGGCTACATTAAGATACCAGAAGGAAAACCCTGGCGTTCAAATTAAACCTGCCGAATTAGAAGGCAGAAACAATTACAGAAAAGAATTGGGGATTTATCCGGAAGCAGGTTTTGTTTTTAATAAAATCGAAGAATTGGATAAAAAAGGAGAAATAAAACTTTCTGAGCAGGAAAAAAAACATTTATCACAACTAGATACTTATTGGAATTCTGTTGAAAACATTGCTAAACAGGATTTGAAAACAGTTAATTCAAAACAGTCAGACGCCCTTGTCGACAGTCTGATGAAATACCAGTATAACCGGACAAGAGACATTGTGAATAATCATAATGAATTTACTAAACTTAGATTACTGAGCAGCAAAAACAAGAAAGACACTATTACATATAAAGAATACTTCAATAACTGGTCAAATTTTGAAGGAAACATCAGAAATGAAGGTATCGCAAAAAATGTTATCAAATACTATAAAGAGAATCCCGGAAAAAAAATTATTCTGCTTACAGGATTTAAGCACCGATTTTTTATAAAAAAATATTTAGAAAGCCAGAATATTAAAACAATCGAATTCTATTAGTAATAAAAGATTTAGTCCTATCTTCTTTACTTACAATTATTATTTTTATCAGATACAACAGGTCGAAAATTGATACCCCATGAAAAAACTATTATTACTCCCGATAATCCTGCAAGCTCTTTCAAGCTGTAACAATATTCCATCAGCCGAACCTACAAAAACGGAGCACACAACACTGATCGTAGCAACAGAGGGCTCTATTTATAATTTTGATCTTGACGAAAATAAAATAACATGGCAATATAACAGTCCAATGGATTCCACAGGTAACAGAAATCTCTTTACGCTGGACGGACAAAATATTTTTATGCCTTTTGAAAGTGGAAAGCTAATTAATTTTGATGTTAACACAGGTAAAGTAATATGGAAGCAACAGATCGATGGCAACGAAGATCTATCAATGGACATGAGTGACGACACTAATCAGCAAAATCAAAAGCTACAGTCAATCATGCCTTTATTTATGTCTCAACCACTTGTGGATGGCCAAAATATAATAATGGCTTCCACAGGACAACCAGAGACTACGAATGCATGGCTGTATAACTTCAACAGAATTACTGGTAAAAAAACATGGACCAGCTCCTTACCTACTGTGTTCAATTTATATGCACCTGTAAAATACCGCAACAATTATTTTGTAAACTCAGCTGTCTATCTGGAAATGTATACTTCTCAAACAGGCACCCCTACTTCTTACGGAATGTTCGATGGTGATGTGGAAGTTGCAGGTCAGCCTCTTCAACATCATGATGTAAGCCAGTTTGAATATCCTATTTACAACCAGATGCAGACGGATGGCAAAAACCTTTATATAGGTGATGAAAAAGGCAAATTTTATTGCCTTAATCTTGATAAAGATGCGAACCTTCCAAATTCAGATATTTCTGATCCTAATAATACATTTATTAAAAATCCAAAAGTTTTTAAATGGATATTTAAAGATGAACATTATAGCTTTGCCGGGGATGCTAAAAGTTTTCTGGAAGATGAAACTCTATATACTGTTCTGAGGGACGGCATTCGTACTGAATCTTGTATTTTCGCAATTGATACAGACAATGGTAAAACAAAGTGGAAACAAGTAATAAAGGCTGATATCATAAACTGGTCGACTGTTAAAGACAAAATTATCGGTAATACAGAAAACACAATTTTTTATATGGATGCTAATGGCAAAAACTTTACTGAAGTTAAAATTCAGAATAAGCCATTATCCAATATAGAGCCTATCGACAAAACTCATTTTATATATGCTACCCAAAAGGGAATTGAAATATTCGACACCAATACAAAAACATCAAAACTTGTTATAGCAAAATCTTTTAAAGACAACCAGCACAACAATTTACAGATTAAATATATTTCTAAATAAGTTTAGTGATAAAGTATTAATATGTTTATAATTGAAAACAGGCAGGTTATTGTCCTGCCTGTTGCAATAATTATTTTAGTTGTTTGTTAAAATCTTCGCTATTGTATATAGCGACCATGTCTGTGATTTTCCCTTTTTCGTCAAACTGAAAATGGATGCTTTGTTTTACGTTTTGCAAACTTTTTCGGTTCGCATCACTTTTATCGGAATTGGGCAATGTCCCGTTCACCTCATAGGCGATTGCTCCTCTGTCACCTTCCACTATATTTCTGATCAGATGATATGTAACATCAGGCACCTTCTGAATTATTGATTTTAGCTCATTAATAAATGCCGAGGTATTTTTATAAGACATACCGCTAATTTTAAACGCTGCATTATCAGCAAACATTGCTGCCAGAGCATTCCAGTCGCGGGTATTGAAATTCTGAACGTATGCATCTAGTTTATCTTTCAACAGACGTTTATATGCCATATTTGTTTTTTTTACAGGCAGCAACTTTACGTCTTCTTGCCTTTCTATTTTTTCTTCTCCAGTAATCTGACGTACCAACTGATCGTACTGAGAAATGGTCAAAAGCTCTTTCATGAGCACATTATTGTCCATTGTAAAAAACTCCGCAGCATACACATTAATCTTGTTTCCGGAAGCAGGAATTGATCCGTAAGGGCCTGTTTGAGTTCCCTGCATAATATAAAGCAAGGCTGCTTGGTTCTCATCAACAATTATTATTCTGTCCCGAAGAGCCAAATCGGGAAAAGAACTATGAAAGCTTGAAATATCCTTTACAAAGTTATCACGCCCAATGACAATTGTATTGTCTGAATCATAATAAATTTTCTCGTTTACCATGGGTGCGTTTTTTACAAAATCCCCTGTTGTAAAATTCATATGAAATTTTGAGGCATTTTTTCTTACTCTTTCAGAATAGTCTGTATTTGTATTTTGAGCAAAAGTCTGCAATTGAAAACTCAGTAATACAATGGCTGAAATTAGAATTCGGTTTGTCATAATAGAAATTGTAATTTGGTATAATATGTGAATTTGCGATTCAGCAAGGAGAGCCTATTTTTGCTCTTTTTTCGTTTTTGAGATTATACCTTTGCGGGTATTAAGATTTTCAGGATTTCCTTTACCAAAACCTTTTGCATCCCGCATAGGTAAATAAAGTTCAGTAAATGCGCCATAACCTGCAGCAGCTTTGGAATGGCAACTAATACAAGAACCGCCCACTGCAGGCGAAGCTTCAGCTAAGAGTCCATTATCTGTATCATACTCGAAATACTGCCACCCACCCGGTGCATCAGGAAAACGAATGCTGTCTTTAATCGTAGCAGACACCGAATAAGCATCACCCTGAAAAAAGCCTTTTCCTATAGGGGAAATTGTATCACCTTTTCGGATAAGTTCTTTTACAAAAATGGTTCCATCACGGTAATAACCATTTTCTTTCCAAAAACGATAACTTTCTGGATCAATATAAATATTCTGAAAATCAGGAAAAAGAGCAGCACGATCATGAGATTTAGGTGTCGTTCCTGTTCCCGCAAATACCCATGTCCGATAGTCTTTTGGACGTACCAATTCATTTTTTTCGTTAAAGGTATAATAGCTTTTTTCTTTTGCATCTCCTTTGTTACAAGCATATATGCACGCAAGAACCCCTGCCATTATAAATGCAGGGAAACTTTTTTTATAGTTTATTTTCATTTTTTAGGTTTTATTGACAGACTATCAGCTAAACTGTCTCTTATAAAAGACTTTATCTCTATAGCTGTTCTGGTAAGAGAAAATTTCTGTTTCTGTATTTACATTTTATAGAAAAGCAACACAGGTACCCAATAATATGTTTTGTGAAGAATTTCTGTATTATGAGAAGAAGAAAAAATGTATGCATATTTTAAATCAGTGTATGTATAATTAACCAGTCATAACTGATAACATAATATTCAATTTCTTCACGGTACCTGGTTGCAAGTGTGTATTTTAAGAGACTACAATCTGTACAAATTATTTCTAAATAAAATATTACAGATTTCTATTCAGAAAACAACTGATTACTTAGAAGACAAATACTTTACAGCTTCCTGCATTACTCTGTCTACAAAAGTGGATGGTGAGTTTTTCATTGTAGTTAGCTCTGCATCTGTAGGGGGAGTTACATAGATATCAGGCTTTATCCCGATTCCTTCTATAACTTGACCATTCATATCCTTTGTTGCCATTACCGGCACATAAAATCTCATTAAACCAGCAACAGAAGTAAAGCCTCCACTTAAGTTGTTAATACCTCCATTAAATTGATCTAAGTCCGTTGTTAACCCGGCTGTTCCTCCTGCAGTATAATCTCCTATTGAAATCACCTGAGACCCTTGACTTTTTAACATTAATGTTGAAAGTTCAGACATACTGACACTACCTTTGTCTGTTAAAATTGTAATCGGAATATTGGATGACATTGCATATTGGTGTCTTTTTGCCTCTACAGGTATCCATGGGGTATAGTTAAATCGACCAGTTCCTTCTTTTGTTCTTTGATAAGCATATATTGCATTCTTAGTAACAAAACGTTCTACAAAATACTTAAAATCTACTACTGCACCCCCACCATTATCTCTTAGATCGATTATCAGTTTCTTGATTTCACCTCGCTGCAATGGATTAAAAAGCTTTTGATAAAACTTCATTCTGTATAAAATACCAGGTATATCACTTTTAAATTTTGGATAATTATAGGCATTCTCTGTGTGGGCCTTTATACGCCCCATAAACCAGGTAATATAAGCCTGAGTTGCTGTATTACGCACGGAAGAATAAGTTGAAGAACTAGCATAATTAGGAAGTGTTGCAGATTTGATGGATACACTATTTGCTGCGGTAATAAAAGCATCTGATACTATCTCAGTACTATTAAATACCTTTACTCCTTCATTAAAGTTTCTGACATCTGCAGAAGTAAAGAAAGAATTCCATTGATTAAGAATATTTAGTGTAAAATCCCGCACCTTGTTTCTTTGTGAAACATCTTTAATCGCATTTAGCTCTGCATTACTTTCTATTGCCGCCAGTGTCAATATGTTTGTATTATCAGATCCAGGGACAAGGTATTGATCAGCTGGTTGCATAATGAGATTATAGAAAGAAAAACCATCTGAAGTTAAGTAATAAATATCCGGATTGGATTTCAAATTTCCAGCAAGGAATCTAAATGTTACATTTCCTAAAGCATCAGTAAAATTTCCCGCTATGCTACTATCAGATGTTAATTGATTAATCATATAAGTTCTTTTACCTGTAAAATCATATATATTATTTTTTTTGCTTTTTGAATCTCCTCTAAATACTTTTAAATTACCGCCTGTAGGAAGCTGTATACCTATAACAAAGTGTCTGTCGATAATTGGTTCTATAATAGCTGCGAAGTATTCTTCTGCCTTTTTAGCATCGCTCTCTTTCTCCTGAGATGTAAAACCTTCCTGTTTATACGATTTTAAAGCAGCGAATTTAGGATAATACTCTTTATAAATAGCATCCCAATCCATTCCGTCTTTTCTTTTTTGCTCATAAAAATAATTATACCGCTCGTCCATTACAGTCCAAAACAACTTAAAAAGATCACCATAGGATTTTACATCATCTTCAGTATATCGCGTGGGTTCCGTTATAGATACTTCATCTTCCTTTACACATGAATTAAGTGATAATGCTGATATAGTAAGACCAATAGCTAAAATTGGTATTTTAATAAAATTTCTTTTCATAATAATATAGATGTTAAATAAAGTGTTAGTCAAATTTATAGGTAGCTCCAACGGAGAGCATATAAGAACGGGTACTCATTTTTTGGTTTTTATCACTATTAGCCTTAGTAATATCTGAGAGGCCATATTGATAATTAAAAGCTCCATACACATCGAATTTATTAAAAGAATAGCCTAATTGAGCTTGTCCCTGAAGACCATAACCTATCCGGCTAAATTGATTTTCATTAGCCTTGAAATCATAGGTACCGGAAACTTTAGTATAAGGATTGGATCCATCTAAATTTAATTCTCCAAAAACAGGATATTGTCCATCAAATTTTCTTTTCAGCCAATACTCCGTATACATACCACCTGCTAATTTTCCCCATACACCTTTGGTTTCATGCGGATCATTGAATACATAAGTCCCTATTAGCAAAGGAAAAGCTAGAAAATCATTAGTATATTTACTGTACCATCCACTATATGCACCCGTTCTCTCAAATTCATAATTTTTCTGCAGATACGAAACTCCTGATGAGACAAATAATGTTTTCCATACTCTGTATTCTCCTGACAAATTGACCCCGTAGCCATAACGCCCAGTATATTTTGAATCCTTAAGGCTGGAGAGATTGGCATGCATAATCGTATATGTATATCCGGCATCCAGGCCAATTTTGAATTTGTGTTGTGCAGATACCCCTACCCCAACAGGTAAGAGACAAAGGCAGAAAATTTTAATTAATCTTTTTTTCATAAAATTTTATATTAGTGTTAGTTGTTTACAGTATAGAACAGCAGAATAAGAACCTTTTCAGATCATAAGGTCTGTTTTTGCAGATAATATATCGTGGTATCACTATTTACCAACATGACGAAATTATAAAAACAGGAAACATCGAACTATTGTAAATCAGCCAGCACAGGCACTTGACAGGTCTATGTAGGATATAGAATTTAATATATCGTTTTCCAAAATAACATGTAGGATGAAAGTAGCATTAACTATAAGTCTATGCTATAATAAAAACGATATCTCTTTTTATTGAAGAATTAGTATAGCAACTCGTAACGCTGCTATCTAAAGCATTATTATTGATTTTTACAGAAAGTATAGATTATGTATTAAAATAAGCAGGGAAATAGTTTATCCTCCAAATTCACAGAGATAAACAAAGAAGTATTAATGATATAATGAATACTTCAAAATATTTGAAAAAGAACTATCTTAATTCGCTGAAAAATTTATAAAGATCTATCTCACTGGAGAGATAAAGGCGCTTACGCAATCGTCTCTTACGCTGTTGTACAGAAGAATGCTGGATAGAGAGACTCGATGCTATTTCTTTAGCTGAGAAATTCAGTCTGATAAGCGCTGCAAATATGAGCTCTGAATTTTCCAGACCCGGATTTATCTGTTGTAATTTTGAAATAAAATCGGGGTACACTTCTTTAAATAGACTAATAAAATTAGGATCATTTTTTCTGGACAAACCAATCATTTCATTATACTTCTTATTCTCAGAATTTTCTTCCAGAAAAGCTATTTCATTTACAAGCTTCTTTTTCTTTAACCAAACCAATCGACCCTTTTTATAAGCGTAGGCTAGAGCAAGAATACTTGTGAACACTATTAAAAGAACAATAAACCACAAATATTTCCGATCTTTAGTTCGGTCATTTTTTATATTTTCCAAAATCTTGTTAACCGTAGGCTCAAGTACTTTTTTGTTATTTTCTTCAATCTGAAGATTCATCTGGTTAAATTTATTCTCATACAAGCGAGCCTGCTCTATATTTCCTGTTTCTTTATAATAGAGTTGAAGTGCTTCATAAACCTCAGTGGGCTGATAAGTTCTTATTTTTGTATCATAAAATTTTAAAGCTTTTAAATAGGAGATTTCTGCCTGATTATACTGCTTTAGGCTCATAAGATAATCTCCTTCAGTAACATAAATAGAGGAAACCAGTGCCGCAGGCACTTTTTTTTCACCGGAAAGCATTATCATTTTTTTTGCCCGATCAAGACATACCTTTGTTGAATCTAACCGATCCAGACCAAGATGAAATCCGCAGATCACCGATTGAATTGCAATTCCCTTTTCCAGTTCTCTTGACTTATACAAATATGAAAATGCCGAATCATATTTTTCTTTGCTATATAAATAACTGCCCCTTCTCATGTATAATATTGACAGCATATACTTTTTAGCATTCTCACTGTCTGTCTTGTTTATTTCGTCAAGTGCTTTATTATTATAATACAACGCATTTTTATAAATATTTACTTTGGAACTGACAGAAGCATAGGCATCGTATAAAAAAGCTTTGTGAAAATGATCCTTGGAAGTGGCAATGATCTCTTCGGCTTTTTGCAGGAAAAACAACCGGTTTGTTTTATCTTTTGAAGAAGTATTCAGACGTGAAAGATTAATATAACAAATTGCTTTACCATCTTTATAACCTTCCCTATCCGCAATTTTCATATATTTTTTCTGAAGCGCAATATAGCCATCATAATCGCCTGAAAAATAAAGATTACGACTTTCTCTTATCAATGGAAGATCGAAACTGTTATAATAATTTTCCCTTTTCGTTTTGGAGTTGCATGAGGTTAATAGGAGTAATAACAGTGCCAATACGTAGTACCTTTTTTCATTTATATGCATGGCTAATTGTCGTTTTTATAAATTTAGTTGATTTTGCTTATTATAATTCGCTGAAAAATTTATACAGGTCTATATCGCTTGTAAGATCAAAGCGCTTTCGCAACCGTCTTTTACGCTGCTGTACAGAAGCATGCTGAATAAAGAGACTCGATGCTATTTCTTTAGCAGAAAAATTCAGTCTGATAAGTGCTGCAAATACCAGTTCTGTGTTTTCCAGATCAGGATTAATCTGTTGCAATTTCGAAATAAAATCAGGATATATTTCCGTAAATACATTAAGAAAACCAGGGTCATTTTTCCTGGCCAAGGCAATCATTTCATTATACTTCAGATTTCCCGAATCTTCTTTCAGAAAAGCTATTTCATTTATAAGCTTCTTTTTCTTTTTAGAAATCAGCCGAACCTTTTTATAGGTATAGGCTAAAGCAAAAATACTGGTAAATACTATCAATACAATAATCAACCATAAGTATCTCCGGTCTTCTTTTTGTTCATTTTTTATGTCTTCCAGAATTTTGTTAATCGTAGGTTCCAATATCTTCTTGTTATTCTCTTCAATCTGGAGTTTCATCTGATTAAATTTATTCTCATAAAAACGGGAAAGCCTCCTATTTCCCGCTTTATCATAATACTCTCCTAGTAAATCATAAACATTATTTGGTTGATAAGTCCTTATCTTATTATCATATAAATTTAAAACTTTCAGGTAGGATGCTTCTGCCTGTTTAGGCTGCTTTAAGAGTAAATGGTAAGTCCCCTCAGTAACGTAAATATTTGCAACCAGAGCAGCAGGAGTGTTTTTTTCTCCGGAAAGCATCATTATTTTTTTTGCCCGGTCAAGGGATGCTTTTGTTGAATCTAAAGGATATATACCAAGATAGAAAGAACCAATCAATGTTTCAACTGCAATTCCATTTTCCAGTTTTCTTGATTTGTACAAATAAGAAAATGCTGAATCATATTGATTTTTATTGGCTAAATAAACACCTTTTCTCATGTACATTAATGATAATAAATACTTTTTAGCATTTCCATCACTAGTTTTACTTATTTCTTCAAAGGCTTTATTATTATAGTACAAAGCATTGTTATAAATCTTAAGCTTGGAATTATGAGTAGAATAGCCATCATATAGAATAGCCTTGTGAAAATGATCTTTAGAGGGTTCAATAATCTCTTCAGCTTTTTGCAGGAAAAACAATCTATTTTGAATATCTTTTGAATAATTATCCAGCAGAGAAAGGTGAATATAACAAATTGCCTTACCTGCTTTATAACTATTCTGATCTGCAATCTTCATATATTTTTTCTGAAGTGCAATATAACCATCATAATCTCCGTTTAATTTAAGTATACGGCTTTCCCTTATCAATGGAAGATCAAAATTATTGTAGTAATATTCCCTTTTAGCTTTAGAGTCACATGAGGTAAGTATAAATAATAATAGTATAATTATACAATATCTCTTTTTATCTGTGTGCATTGTCAGTTATAGTTTTATAAATTTGGTTAATCTTATGTATTATAATTCCTGAAAAAACTCATACATATCCATGTCACTTGGTATATTTAATCGCTTGCGCAGTCTTCGTTTACGCTGCTGTACAGAGGTATGCTGAACAAAAGTATAGGTTGAAATTTCTTTTGAAGTAAAGTTAAGACTGATTAAAGCTGCAAATGTAATCTCCGAAACTTCAAGATCCGGATTTATAGCCTGTAGCTTTGTAACAAACTCAGGATAAACTTCCTGAAACTTCACTAAAAATGTCGAATCATTTTTTTTGGCCAGTTTTATTACTTCTTCTTGTTTTTTAGATTGAGACTCCAACTGTAATTCTTCAACCTTACTTTTTAATGCTTTCCGCTTCAGATGCAAAACTTTTATCCGTTTATATATATAAAACCCGACGCCCCCTACCGCTATAATCAACAAAGAAATAGCACTCCACATATTTCTTTTATAACGTTGCTCCTCACGCTCTATATTTCCAACAAAAGTATCTATGGTTGCATCAATAATTTCCTGCTGATTATTGGCAAGCTCAGCCTTTCCTTTTATATATAAAGTATTATAATAGTCCGCTTTAGTGTGGTCTCCTGTTTTTTTATAATAATCCGATTGTGGTTTATATAACTTTGTCGTAAAATAGCTGCCATATACCTGCCGGATATTTTCCATCGCTTTATTTGCCTCGGTATAAGCCACTTCTGCATCTGCATAATGCTGTTCTTTAGTATAATAATTGCCTGAAGTCAGATAAAAATTAAAAAGATCATAAGGCGGCACCTTTAATGCACTGCTGTTAATTATATCCTGAGCCTGACGCATATAAATTCCTGCCGAGTCCAGATTGTTCCTCTCTGCATGAAATTCTGAAAGTTTACATGCTATACCAATATCCTTCATCAGGTTTCTGTATTTATGAAAATAAATCAGAGACGAATCGAACCTGCTTTTTTGGAATAAATAATCTCCTCTTTTTGAATATGCATTTGCCAATAAATAATCTTTACCAGTTACATTATCCATATCCTTAAATATACCGAGTGCTTTTGCATTATAATACAATGCCTTATCAAACAATTCAAGATGCCTGTTGAGTGTAGCATAACTTTCAAATAATATGGCTTTATGAAATTTATTTTCTGAGTGTTCCAGAATTTTTTCTGCCTTTTTCAGCAGAGGTAAAGCATCTTTAAAATTACCAGAAGCCAGGGATAAGTTTGCGAGATTAATATAGCATAGTGCTTTTCCCTCTTCATATTTATTCTGATTAGCAATTTTCAGGTACTGATCATTAAGCATTATTACAGCTTTGCGATTTCCTTGCTTTCTAAGGTCCTGATTCTTTTTCAGCAATGGCAAATCAAAACGCGTATAATAATCCTTTTTTGAGGAAGAGGTACAGGAAATCACAAAAACCAATAGAAAAATCAAAATTATTTTTCTATTAACAATCATATTCATCATATCATAAAATACATTATGCATATTTACATTATTACTATAAATATAATAATACTTTAGTATTTATATTGAATGCAAAAAAAATTAATAGTAATTTAATTTCTCCTCCTACTTACACCTTATACATCCTAAAAAACAGGCTACAGGCTGAATGCCAGTAAAGAAAAGAACACTATGGTTTACAAATATTGACAAATTTGGTCGAATATTACAGAAACAACACATCATACACAGATCATACATATTGATAGAAAACTGATATACAATACATTAAAGTATTATTTATTACATACTACCTATCGCTCATTTGCAATCACTAACCATTTCTTCGGAAACTACTACAGGCTATTCCTCCCTTAGCAACGACATTTTCTTTATCATCAAAAGAAATAAATCTTAAATATTTCACTATGAGCTGGTAAAATATTATGTAAGTCAATACGACAGATAAAAAAAACAAAACAACCTGAAAATCAAAAACATAAATACATATAGGGTCGGTGTAGGGTCACGATTTTATATACATAGATTATACATTTATAATATTTGTACCAGAAAAACACAACACTATAACTCTAATTACATTTTATGAAAAAAGTTTCTATAACCTATTAACAATATCATTAATTCATTTGTTTGTGAGAACCAGTCAGGATGTGTTTTAATATCATCATTTATTTGTTTGTTACCTGACCGGTCTAGGGGGGCACACTATATAAGCCCCCTTTTCTCAAATAAAATCATTCAAATTATTAATCGGTTTCTGAATCTGTAATTAAAAGCAAGAATTAACAAATACAATACTGAATATAAGGAGTTAAAATTTAAAAATGACAAGCATGAAAAATCAACAAAAAACACAAGGAGAATTTTTTAAACAAAATAAGGAAAAGAAAAACTATTCAACTCCGATACTGGATGTCATGACTATAGAAATGGAATGTGGAATAGCGGCAAATTCAGCTGCCGTTTCGCCTGTAACAGTTAATGGAAATACGGATCAGGTTCAGACGAACTGGAACGGGAATGATGACACCACTATTGAAGCACCTTTTTAAATAATAAAATAAAAAAAACAAAAAATGAAAAAAGAATTATACTTAATAAGAAACATTATAGGGCTTTCGTCCTTGTTTTTGATAGGTTCATGCCGTAGCACAGATACAGAAAATACTTTGTCGGGCAGCGGAAGTTCGGCTGTTAGTTTTAATCTGTTGGGTACTGAATTTGCGGAATCGGGCAACTTATCCGGCCAGGCCTCTTCAGGTAAAGCAGATATTTTAAATTCTGCTGACAAAATACAGCGTCATAGCATCCTTGTAACTCCCAGCAGTGTCGTTACCGCAGAGTTATCACCTTCAGCAGATGCATCTAAGGTTCCGACTCAGGCTTCTTTGGGTTTAAATCCTGTAACTGCTGCTCCCGGAAATCCTATTACATCCGGAACGAAGTTTCGTGTAATTGCCTATAGAAGCAATGGCAGCTATCATACCCATCAGGACTATACCGTTGGACAAACAGCCACTCCAATGATGCTGGACGGCGGAGCTGCCTATAATATTGTTATCTATTCCTATGGTATAGCAAGTCTTCCTGCGATTAGTTCGGGCGAACAGAATAACATCAGCAGTGCTACTGTAAATTATGATAATACCAACAGGGACTTTATGTACCAAAAGATCCCATTTACACCTAACGCTACCAATAGCACCTTAAATATAACTTTAAGACATAAAGTAGCCCAGATCACCACGATTATCAACTCAACGGGTGTAGGGAGTATGAGCTCTATCACTGGCGCAGTTTTAACACCGCATTACAGTAATGGCAGTTTTTCTTTAAATACAGGGACTATGTCAGGAAGAAGTACTACAACTTCCGGCGCTACACTGAATTTCCCTTCTTCAGGATTTCCAGGAACCATCCAAACTGCCAGTCCCGTATTTGTGAATGCAGATACTGCTGGAAATGCTACTGGAAATTTTTCTGCACAAATTACATTAGCAGGTGTTACTAAAAACATTAGCTTTCCTAATTCCTTTAAGATTACGCCAGAAAACAAAAGTAATCTGACAATCAGTTTAAAAAAATGTGGGGCTTATATTGGTGCCAATACAAATCCTGCAAATTATAAAGAATTTATGTGTCATAATCTGGGGGCGGACACCAGCGCTGATGCTTTTACACCAGCAGCAACAATTCATGGTGCCAAGTACCAGTGGGGAGCTCAGACCAATGAAACCGGAAGGTATATTTCACAGGCAAATGATCAGAGCAATAGTGGGATAATATTCGGATGGAATGGTGTAGCAAAAGCAAACGGAAGCTGGAGCGATACTTCTAAAACAGCCAATGATCCATGCCCAGCAGGTTACCGCGTACCCACAACATCTCAGTTGCAGGCCGTAATTAATAATAACAATATCGAAAGAGTAGGTACCTGGATTGATGGGAATTACACTTCCGCAATTTACTTTAGAAATCCTTCGAATATACGTACATTAATGCTGCCTGCTGCTGGTAACCGAGATATTGCAGGAGGCGTGTTAAACGGTAGAGGCTTTAGTAACAACTACTGGACTAGTAGTGAAGCTGGAATAACTGCTAGCTACCTATACTTTGGTGGAACTAGCATTTTCATGAGTAGCGGCAATCGCACATATGGCTTTTCTGTTCGTTGTATTTCACAATAAAATTTATCAATTAACATTTTTTGAACTGTTTGGGCGGGTTTTTCCGCCCAAACAATTAAATAAAATATATAATATGATCTAATACATTTTTATGACTGTCTCTATACTGTAAAAAGATGAAAAAAATAATTAAAAGAAATTATTCTCCACCTGTAATACAAATGATAAAAGTAGAGATGGAAGCCGGTTTTTCTTCAGCATCCGCTTTTATGGATAATAATACAATCAATCGCCGTTGGGGAAGTATGGGAAAATATACCGAAAGTATAAACAATAACCAGAAATGATCAGATTACTTACATATTTATTATTAGGAATAGCAGCATTGAAGCTGCAAGCTCAGCAGATCAGTATGGACTTTCCGAAGTTTAGCGGGAAGAGTTATGATTTTATAATTTTTCAGGGTTCCGGACAAAAAACTGTTTTTCAGGGTATTATTCCGGAAAAAGGTCAGTTTACCTTATCTGTTCCCAAAGAGTATAGCCCTTACAAAGGAATGGGACGCTGGCTGATTACAGGGACAAAAGAAGGTGGTGGTCTGGACATGTATATTCCCGGTCATGATTTCTCTGTCAGTTGCGATTCCGGAATGCCTAATAATACCAATATTATTTACAAAGACAATTCCGGTAACGCAGAACTAAACGAGCTATCTAAAATGCAGGAGAGAATACTGACCCGCTATCAGGTTATGTTGCTGGCAGTAAATATCTTCACGGCAACGGAAGCTAATTATTCTGCTTTTCAGAGTGAATATGAAAAACAGAAAAGGGATTATGAAAAGTTTCAGGAGCTTTTAACCAAAAAAGCTGATTATATCGGTGAAATGATCAGAATCATCAATATTACAAACGGAATTGGGACTAAGCTATATGATAAAGAGGCTCAAAAAGCAGAGAATATCTCCCTGTACATCTCTCATCAGCTAAACTGGAATATGCTATATACCTCCGGACATTGGTGGAGTGTTCTACACGGCTGGGTCAATATGCATACTCAGGTTTTGAAAGATAAAAACAGATTTGTAAAGGAATTTGAAATGATAGGCTCAAAACTTAAAGATGATAATCAGTATACAGATTTTGCTTCCAGGGTGGCTTACTTTTTAAAACAAGGAAATAATGAGGATTATCTGAAAGCTATAGCTCCAATCCTTAAAGATCCGACTATCGTTACAAAATAGAGATGTAAATTTTTCGGTAGAGCCTTATTCTATTTTCTGCAATGAAAATATTCTAAAACAAATCAATATTATTTATAAAATGACATAGACTGACTACATTAAAAAAAACATAAAACACACTTAATATGATTAAAATTGAAAAAAAAGAGTACGTACCTCCTTCTGTGGAGGTTACGAAAGTTGAAATGGAAAACAGTATTTCTTCTTCATCTGCTACCATAAATACAGGAAATCCTGCCAGCCCCAATACCCCACAAAGTGAAATCTGGAATGACGGTGGAAGTTTGGGGGATAAAAACTATGATCTGTAAAGTTGTAATTATTTAACCTGATAAATATAATCTGATGAATACAATTACAACTTTGAAAAGAATACAAGCTTTAATACTTGTACTTTTAGTGCTGACAAGCTTTATAAACTGTTCCTCCAGAGAGAATGAAACTGTAACTACAAGTAAAGAAAACTCGGTTACTGATGGTACTGTACTAACTTTTAATATTTCCGGAATCGAAGAGCCTGCTCCACCGATAATGCTCAATGCATCTCTCAATCAGGCTAAAGAAAAAAAACTGAATACAGAAACGAATTTTGTAACTGAAAAAATGGTCAACACATCTGATTTTGATGTACTCACCAGCGCCGGAAAACAGTCAGTGATAACTCATAGTTCTGAGGAAATCGCCTCCATAAATCAGACAAAAGCTACAGGATCTGTCG
This sequence comes from Elizabethkingia occulta, assembly GCF_002023715.1. Taxonomy (GTDB): domain Bacteria; phylum Bacteroidota; class Bacteroidia; order Flavobacteriales; family Weeksellaceae; genus Elizabethkingia; species Elizabethkingia occulta. Next base: position 15,225 of record NZ_MAHX01000004.1, on the reverse strand, counting down.
CTGCTGTAACGCCTTTATCACAAGGTATTCAGTACCGTATACTGATCTATGATGCTACTGGTAGCCAGCTTATATCAAATACTTTAGCTACTTCCGGAACCAATCCCAATATAAAAATAGATGCAGGGAAAATATACAAATGGTATGCTTTTTCAACAAATGAAAATTCGGTCCCGGATATCAATTCTGCCGGTATAATTCCCGGCAGTACACTTATAAACAAAGATGTTCTTTACACTCAGGGAACCATAAATGCTCAGTATGGACAGAATTTTCTGGATGTTGTTTTTAAACATGCAACAACTTCTATAGATGTTACTGTAGATACAAGAGGTCTGTTTGGCTCTATAACCAATAGTTCTGTAGAAGTAGGATCCGGTGCGGGTTTTACTCCAATTATACAAACTGGTGATTTAAATATTTCAACAGGACAATTTTCAAATCTTCAGAATACACCTGCTGTTACAAATTTGAAATATTCAACAACGGCCGGTGGAAGATTTGGTGCAACAAAAATTGCTTCTTTCTATACTGTAAGGACAGCTCCTATTCCTGCGAATACGCTGAGAGTAAGATTGAATCAACTCGATATTCAGATGGATGATACTGTTACCAATACCAAAACCCGTAGTTTTGGAAGTAATACTATTCCCTATAATAATATTGCTGTAACTCCTGCCCCGGGAGACCGTTATACCATCGCTGCAAGACTGGTAGAATCCGCTATTAATGTAAAAGGTATGCTATGGGCACGGACCAATCTTTACTATACCTATGGATCGGACTCTTATCAGTTCCATTCGGATAATGTATACAACAGTACATTATATCCCACTACAGACTATTGGAACTGGAAAGCCTCAGCTCCTACGGGTTCTTACGATAATACAGACCAATGTCAAAAAGTTTACCCACAGGGAACCTGGCGTCTGCCTACCAGTAGTGAATTTCAAAATTTAGGAAAACCTGATACTCAGAATAGTAGTATAGGATTTTTCTTTGGAGCATCTGTTGGTTCGGCATGGGTTGCAACAGATAATAGTAACGCATATCCGGATACTTCAAAAAATCTTTTTATTATATTTAACGGATATCGTTCCACCTCCGGATCTATTTCTGATTCAGCTTCGGGATTCGCTTTAGGATTTGTAGCATCCGGATCTTTCTATTTCTGGACATCTAATGAAACATCAACTACAACAGCCAATTATTTTACTCAGAATTATAGTAAATTATTTTGGCTTTTAGGAGGCTTTGGAGACCCTCAAATCCAGTCAGGAGATAAAAAAGAAGGACGCAATATTCGCTGTATAAGAGCTTCTTCTCTACCAAACACATAAAAAATATTATTGATTTAGCTACTCCCACTTCTTATACTTAGTTTACATACAGGTTATTTAAAATTAAAAAACACACCGATGGAATAAAGGGAGTAGCTGTTTTAATTTGATCCTTTAACAGAGTTCGAGTGTTATTTAAAATAAAATTCCGTTCCGGATTTTAATTGCAAGTCATTTTTTAAGTATTATAAATCCGATATGAACAGACAATATCTAATAAATATTCCGCTATAACATTTGTTTGTAGCGGAATATTTGTCTGTCAAATTCATAAAGCTTTTCAATCAGAGAAATTGGCAATAAGAAATTTATTTCCATTTTCACTCGTATCACTCGTCTTTTTGGGTTTAAACAACTATTTTTATATCAAAAGAAAGTGATTTATTGTATTTTCTTTCCATACAATTATTATTTTTACCAGATATAAAGATTGAAATCACCATCTCAACAAATACGATGAAAATAAAAGTTTTTTTCCTCTATATCTTCATTCTGATTACATGCGTAAGCTGTAAACAGATGCCTGCACAGTCTGCCACTGTATCACCTCCACCCAACTGGCTGGCAAAATCGTATAAAAATGTGATTATGATAGAAGGTGAGGATATGGTAAAGCTTGGAGAAAACTATCTGGTAGATATTCCGGTACAGGAAAAACCTGATTCAGTATATGTTTTTTTCTTAAATGCTGACATCCCCGTTGAGCGATTAAAAAAGCCTAATAGCTTCTACCCTTTTATTAATGAGTTTATATTAATTGTTCCGGATCGGAAATACTACAAGATAATTGCAGAAGAGGCTTATAAACAAGGAATCATAATAGAACCATTGGTTACAAACAACTATTATCATATTACACGGAATGGCGGAGAGGTAAAAACGGACAGTACGCATATATCTGGTAACGGGCAACCACAGATCAGTTATGCCGAACCTGAAGTCCCAAAAGACATGCTACAAGTTTATTATACAGATAGCTACGGCTCTGTATGCTGTCCACGGGATCCGAAATGGGATAGTAAGCAGGACGATGCATCTTTTATAAAAGAATATGAGCAGAATAAAAAAGTAAAAATAAGGGATACATACAGCCAGAATAATGGTAAAGAAGGTGAACATGCTGTATATTATACACTATCGGGATTAACATCTTTACAACGCCTGGGTTTTATACTGGAAAAAGAATCTCAAAGGATTAAAAACAGGGAAACAAAAGATATTCAATTTTCCGCACAGCTATTCACACCACATCTTGTGAAAATTGAAAAAGAAGGGTTTAGGAAAATGACAAAACTGAATTGATAAAATGCGTATTAATCTAAATATCATATCGATTTTTCTCCTTCTGGCTATTGGGAGTATAGTTGTAAAAGCACAAACTACTACAAACGCTAGTCAGGATAAGGCCTATGAGCTTCATGAAAATAAAAAGTTTGCTGAGGCCGCCGAAATGTATGAGGAATTATTAAAAACGGACTACAAAAACGCTTACCTGCTCGGCATGTGCGGTTCTTCATATTTCGCTCAGGAAAAATATGAAAAAGCCAAAGAGAAATACAGTCTGGCCATTTTGTATACATCACCGGATGACAAAAAGAATAAAGCATTGTTCTACTCTAATCTGTCTGCCTGTTATTCAAACCTGGATAATAATGATAAGGCCTATGAAAATGCCATGCGGGCCTATCGTATGGACAATAACCAATTGTGGAACGCTGCTTCCATGGCACAAAATTCCAGAAAATATGAAGAGTGTCTGGCACTCATGAATAAAGCATCAGAAAGCACAGCACTTAATATTGCTTACAAATCACTCTATGGCAGATGCTATTATAATACCGGACAATATAGAAAGGCTGTAGATAATTTCCGGGATTTTTTTGATCACTATAATCCCGAAAGTTTTTTCGCTAATTTTAATATGAAGGAAGAACGTCGTGTTTTTATACAGGCATATATCAATCTTATTGCATCTGAAAAGGATCCGAGTAAGATAAATACAAATGTCGCTGATCTTCAGAACACATTAAAATCTTTGGATGACAGTTATTTCCGGGATGTTATTGTATGGAGCTTTACCGATAACAACAATATCTGCAGCAAATATAAATTGTCCACCGACACATGTACAAAAATCTTCAGTAAACTGGTTAGTAATCCCACTCTAAAAGAGGAATTCTGGTTCAGTTATTACGCATTAAAGGATTATCAAAGATCTTTTCAGCTTTCTGAAAAAATCCTTGCTTCAGGTAATGATCGTGAAGTAAAACTATACCAGTATATGTCCTCTTTACATCTCTTTATTGCAGATTACTTTCAGCACAATCAAAAAGCAGATGAGAAAAAGCTGGATAATCTTATTGTACTATTCAAAGATCTTTTCGAAAAGAATAAAATCTATTCTGACAAAGAATTTACAGACTCTTCTGATACGTATGCTCCGGTCATGAAAACCTTCAATGTATTCAACCTGTATTTCAAAAATAAAGAACAGGTAAAAGCAGTACCCTATGTAAGAAAAATTATGGAAAATGTGCCTAATGAAAAGGCAAAATCCATAATAATGAAAGTATTAAATGCTGGTTATATCGACAATTAAATATCTACTCTAATGGAAGAAAAACAACCTCAACGTCTCAATAAAAATAAGATATTTCTAATCTCAGGTGTAGCGGCAGCTATACTGATCGTTTGTGCATTTATTTTTCTTAGAAAATCAGACCCAACAGCTCCCGGAAGTCAAAAGCCCCGGATTAAAGACAGTACACTGGTAAAGAAAAATGATTCTTTAGTGAAGCCTAAAGATTCTATAGATAATAATGGCGCTGAAGGCGAAGAAGAATCTCCCTATACCGAATATCAGGTCATTGCCAATACAGTGCCTCTTTCATCCGGTAAACTCAATTTCGGTGATAAGGTATTTGTAGATGAAAGCAAATCCGATGCTGATTACAAAACAGTAATTCTACAGAATCCTTTTCAGTTTCCCAATGCAGCTAAATATCGTGTAAATACCAACTTTTTTATTGAAAGCTATCGCTTCGATGAATATAAAACCAATTTTTCATTACCTCCGTTTTCATCTCTTTATACGGGTGTAAAAAAACTTCTCCTGAATGAAAACTACAGCGATGGTAACAAATACAGTATTACACAGAATAAAGAAAGGGCCAAATCCTGTGTTGCATTTGGTGATTTCGATGGCGACGGTATTCGTGATGTAGCAATACTGATGGATAATAACGAAAAACAGATCAGCAGATTGCTTATTATCTGCTCCAACGAGGTAACCAAGCAGCCTTATATTGCATTCGCAGAAAATTATTCTGACAAAGTAAAGATCCGTACAGATATGACGGAATATGCTCCTCCAAGACCAAACGCCGTAATTGTAACCAGCGATGATATTTCCTTATCTGTTGCCTACGATAAAGAATCTCAGAAATTTAAAATATCTACTTCGGAATAATGACTCGGCAATACATCCATATTTTTATCAAAAAACTGCGACAAAGAAAGAAAATCATTATCTCTTTGGCATCTGTAAGCTTTGCAATTCTGCCATTGATATTCTATGTATACGCTTATATAGAAACCGAAAATCTGGGTAAAGACCTATTAGGTGAATCCCGATATAATGAAAGAATGTTAGATGCCGGGAAATATGCTTTAGCAATGGCTGGAATATTCAGTATATTTTTAGCAGCTGTATTATTTATAGTCAACCGATTTATAAATAATTATATTTCTGTACTAAATTCTCTTGATGAAGGTGATATACTCAAGCTAAAAGATTACAATGATGTACAGCTATCTCTGAGTAAATATACAGTTCCGTTTATCTTTCAGAAAAATACCCTGCATATTTTTAATATGGGAAAAGTAACCTCAATAAAAGGCAGTCATATCATTAACTACGAAATACAAAAAATACACAGCCGGGGCAGGAATTTTTATAGACTGAACATCAATACCAGAAATGGAAAATATCATTATACGATGTACAATATAGACAAGCAGGCCGCAATGCTGCAAAAGGATATTGCCAGCATTATGTATAAATCCAATTATTAAAATATTTATGGGTAAACTTGTAAGCATATTACTTTTTATTTCTGGTTTTAGCTTTGGACAAAAGACCGAATACTTTTCTGATTCAAAGACACTAATAAAGCCCGGTAAATACAAGATAAATATTACCCAAAAGAATAATAAAAACAAGTCCGTTGTCAGTTTTGACCTGTATCGAAAATCCGGAAACAAATGGTCTAAAATCCAAAACGGAAGCTTTGAAAAACAGGCTGGTTTTTCGCTGTCCGTAACGACAGATGAAGATTTGAATAACGATGGTTATAATGATTTAAAAATATCTTACGCACAGGCAGCAAGAGGCGCTAACGAAATTGAAAAGCTATTGATTTTTAGTCCAAAAACACAAAAATTAACCGAGATTATTAATTCACAGCAGTATCCAAATCTGCATTATAATGCTAAAAGAAACTGTATTACATCTTATATGTTTTATGGTGGCAATGCTACTTACTTTCTGCATCTTAAACAAAACAAACTGGAAGGTTTTGGTAAAGTTGAATTTTCTAATGATAGTATTTACAGTTACAAAATCAGAAACAAACAGGAATTTTTATTGAAAAAACAGGCTTACAAATCCAATGATGGAGCCGTTTTCTTCTCCAATTTTGATCCTGTTGAAGAATAAAACCATTATCACCATCTACAAAACAGATATATGACACAAAAGACATTTATAATTATAGCTATAATTCTTGGTACCGTACTGTATAGTGCTCAGTCCAAAATCAATATGGAGGGAAAGTCCTTCACCGGTTTTATTACAAGCTTGTGTGTGGAGACTACGCTGCCAGATCCATGTGCAGGACACACCGATGAAATGGAACTTCATTTTAAGAAGAATATAGTTGAAATTGTTTCAGTCAGATACAAATGCAACAAAACACATAGAAAATCTGTATTTTCTAAATGGAGATGGCTATCAGGAAATCAGATTAAAGTTGAAAAACTTAATTATGAGAATCAGCCTTTTATTTCCGGGAATATATTGTTTCTAAAAAACAATCAGCTGATTGGTAAGCATGGTACAGGTTATACCCAGGACTTTACATTTGAGCCCCTCCATAAAAAACACAGGTAATATGAAAAAGATATTATTTTCAGTTTTATTATTTATGATCAGCGTACTAAACGCCCAAACCATATATACAGGATTTATTGGTGAATATCCCGTTGAAATGGTCATAGATTATGATTCCGAAGATGCTGTATATTCCTATACAAACTATGATGAACCTATCCGGTTAAATAATGGTACCAAGAAAAACGGAAATTTAATTTTCAATGAAAAAGAAGGAGGACAGATAAAGGCAATTCTGACATTGGATAATTATACAACTGAAAAAAATAATATAACAGGCATCTGGAAAAATACAAAAACAAAAAACGAGTTAAAAATTACCCTGACAAAAAATTATTCTGTAGATAATGGTGAAAATATACAGTGGGCAGACAGAGAATTATTACAACCAGAATCTGCCGGAAACAAATATTTCAAAGTTGTCCTTTCAAAAGAAAAGAATAGATATTACCCTTTTATTTCAGCTATAAAAATATATGAAAAGCGGACGGACAGGTTACTGCAAAAACTTGATGTGAATTGCTCTTTTTCAGGATTAGACAATATTAGTACCGATGATTATAATTTTGACGGTATCAAAGACTTTTCTGTATTTGAAGCAAGTTATGCAGGACCAAATACTTCCAGAATCTATTACCTGTACAACAAAGCTACACGGCAATATTATGAAAGTGGTTTTAGTGGAATTTCTTTGGAGTTCGACCAGAAGAAAAAAAGAATATATGAAAGGAATCAGTGTTGTGCAGGAACTATCGTAACAACTGCTGAATATAAAGTTATTAAAGACAACATGGTATTACTCAATCAGCACTGCTACCGATGGGATGACAGAAAGCAAAAACTGGTAGAAAAATCGATGAAAGCTTGTGAGTAAAAACACTTAATTAACCTAAAAATTATAAAAATCAATTCAATTTTCTCCGAAATCACCACGAATAAAATAATTATATTTATCCGTAAATAAAAAATAAACAAATGAAAACAGGATTATTCACCCTATGCATATTGTCAGCCAATATTGCTTTTGCTCAACAGAAGCTGGAAGACATCAAAATAGACCTTCCAACTTCTGGTGATACCGGAAATGTATTTATAAATACTGTGACTTTTAAAAATTCTGACAAGAAGACAATAACTTTAACGGATGGAAATTACAGTATTGACAACAGCAAACAAAAGGCTAATATTAACATCAAAAAAGGTCTGATCAATGGTACTGTAACAGAAACTGAAGAACAAGTGAAATTTAATTTTACTATTGAAAATTCACATATTACTGCTTACAATATGTATAACGGTTCCGACTTAGCACTCGATGCCCGAAGAGATAAAGAAAAAGCATATTTCAAAGGTTATCACCCTAATAAAGTTCTGAAATATGAAGGCTGGGTATCTTTGGATAAAAACAAACATTTCGGCCGTGGTATTTCAAAACAATATTCTGAAAATGGAACATTAACCGGTATTGAAAATGATGTTACTGTAAGCTATACCTCTTTTTATCCCAATGGAAATAAAAAGGAAGTTACCGGAGTAAATCTTTTCGAAAGTTATAACGAAGACGGAACCCTTGAAAACAAGCAGTATACAAAGAATAATGTCCGCTATGACGACCTTTACTACAAAGGAAAGCTTAATACCAGTTCCTATAAAAACAAAGAAGGAAACGAAGTAAAAGACTATTATGAAAATGGCCAACTCCAGAAAAAAGAAGTCATAACAAGTGTTAGCGGAAAGTTATGGGTATCTACCTATGACAAATCCGGAAAACAAATAAGTAAAAAACCTTTGTCCGAAACGGGTGCAGAAAAGGTAAACTCCGCCGAATAAACAAAAGCCAATATTTATAGTATAACAAATCTTTATGAAAAAAACGCTGAAAATTATTGTTTCTGTAGTTCTTATGTCTGTAATATTCTTAGTGGCAGCCAACTTTATAAAAGTTTCTTCTAACGAAAGTTTGCTGTACAAAATTCAGCAGTATGTTACCTATTCTAAAGCCGACTGGGAGAATTACGAAAGAAATCAAAAATTATTAGCCGAAAATCCTGTCCCAGCCAGTTATGTAACTGAAGCAGTACAAACTGCACAACAAGAAGATATCTATCCTGTCGACACTAATTTTGCTACTCCAGCTGTAAAGTCCCTGGAGATGGAAAGAATAAAAAAGGCTAAGTTCGAAAATCTGGTTGTTGCTAAAATTAAACCGGATGATGAAGATGCACAGGCAGCATTAATAAGATTTACCAAGGATCGTTTAACAGACATTATTATCCGCCAGAAACTCAATATAAAAGTGGGTAAATGTTATGTAAATTCTAATACTGAAGGAAACTTCAATTGTGTAAGCTGTATGATACTTCTTTATAACCGTGATAAAAAAAACTGGCAGGAAGCTCCGGATGGAGAAAATTTCCTTAGGAATTCTTACGATTTTTATCAGACTTCAGAAGGCTCCAGATGGGAGGCAAAAGATCTTTCTATGCAAATTCCTTTTGACTATGCATTGCGTGAGAAATACAGTGCCAAGTAATATATAGAAAATATACTATACTGATCGATGATTAATTTGCTTACAATACTTATCCATTATCTGGCAACAGATTTCTATCTGATTGATTCTTTTAGAAACGATGATGACTTTTTAGTCGTCATGCTTTTAATGGGCGCATTAGTATTTCTGATTTTAGGTGTAATCGGTATTGTTCTGGGACTGTTGCTTATTTTTATTATAATTCTTTTAATTAGTGGTGGCATTATTTCCGCTTCTGTATTGGTTGGATTACAGCAAAAATCTTTAAGTAAAGGATTTAAAACCTTTTTCCTGTCTGTTTCCGTACTGGGCAGTACAATAGCCTCTGTTATTCTATTTTTATTCATAAATGCAGTAAAGAAATGGTGGCAAACAGATACTGCAATAATTGCAGGTATTATTTCCGGAATAATTTCTGGTTGGATTTTAGGCCTGATTATGTTTGTAGCAGCAAAAAAATTGGTGTTATTTCTAAAAAATAAATACACTGACAGAATATCGCGCTCATGAAAGTGCTTAAAATTCTTAGAAATATACTTTTTATAATAGGAGTAATATTACTGGCTTTTGACTTTTTACTGGTTTTACCAGAATACTATGCGTGTAAAAATGCTTATGAGGGACAGGAAGCTACCACAATATGGGGCTATAAAGTAGACTGTATTGGTGATACAGCGGAATTTTCACTGACATTTTTTCAATTAGTGGGATGCTGGATTTTAGGTATAATCATCATTATTGTTATATTGCATTTGGTCTACAAAAAGCAGAAAAATAAAGCCTGATGATCTTATGAAAAATAAGCTATTGATTATTTATTTTATTCTTTCTTTCCTTCTGGTAACGGACATTATGATGTATGCTCTTTACAGAATAAGCTTAAGGGGTTATTATGCAGATATTATTCTTTTCTGGCTATGGTTTCTGGGAAGTATCACAGTTATTATAGTTTTTTGGAAAAAGATACTGGCCAAATTGTTTTTAGGAGCTATAATACTTGCTCTTATCCTGAGTATGGCTCCAATGGGGTTACTTTTCTATGCATTTATCCTTTCCTCTACTCCTTTTGGATTATGGATGGAAAAAGACCTTAACAAAGATTACAGAGCACAGATTGTTTCCTACAGTGTAATGACACCGCCATGGTTACAGATTATAGAAAAAAAAGGATTGATTGAAAAACAAATCATCCAGTGCACTGATTCCGAATTACGGGATAAAAACCTTGACGTAAGTATCCGAAATTCTAAAGACCTGATTTTAGAGAAAGAAACTGACAGTACCATTACACTAACCCTGTTTTATGGTGGCCCAAATACAACGCTCACTTTTGACAAGGCTACCGGAAAGCTTATTAGGTGTGATAAATAATCCTTAAAATAGAATTAGTGTAAGGTTTGTATCAATAACTTTTACTTTCCGCCAGCATTGAAACTATCAAATAGTTGCTTCATCTCTTTTGCTTTTTCAGGAAGTTTAGCTACCAGATTTACACTTTCTTTAGGATCTTCATCCAGATTAAAAAGCTCGATAGTAGCCGGAACTACCTCCCCTGTTCGGGGATGTTTAAAGTCCGGAACTTCTTTGTATTTCCAGTTGCCATATTTTACAGCTTCTGGTTTTGTACTGCCATTTACAATAAAGATCGGGCGATGGTTATATTCAGATTCTTTTACTTTATTTTCCAAAAGCTGACTAATATCCTGTCCATCCAATTCTCTGTTCTTTGGTAAAGGACTGTTGGTCCACTTGGCAATTGTCGGAAGTAAATCCAGATTGCTTATTGCACTCGTTAAAACAGTCCCGGGTTTAATCTTATTTTTCCAATATGCAATAAACGGAACACGGGCTCCGCCTTCATACGACCAGGCTTTAGAACCTCTGAAAATTCCGGCACTCCCGACATGAGAAGCTATAGTTACACCATCTCCCTCCATTCTTTCGGGGAAATTTGTCCACGGTCCATTATCACTTGAGAAAACAAAAATGGTATTGTCTGCCAGTCCTTTTTCTTCCAATACTTTCCATATAGAAGCTAATCCCTCATCCATTTCTGTAATTACAGCTCCAAGCGCTCCACCTTGTTTATTCTTCAAGGCAGAAGACTGTGCAGCATAGTATACGGGAAGATGCGGCATATTATGTGCTAAATACAGGAAAAATGGTTTATCTTTTTTCTGCTGTCGGATATAATTAATTGATTCTTTGGTATACAAACGGGTTAGTAATGAATCTGCAGGCTTTTCTATTTCTGCCTTTGTATTTCTGAACATTCTAATCGGAATGTCTGTATTTACGTAAGGAGCCTTATAATCATGACTGTATAATATTCCATAATAGAAATCGAATCCCTGCCCGTTAGGCTTATTTTCATCTTTCTGATCTCCAAGATGCCATTTACCAACCATTCCGGTGTTATAACCGTTCGATTTTAGCATTTCAGCAATTGTTACTTCTTCATCTGGCAATCCCTGTTTAGATCCCGGCGCTATAGGCCATGGCAAATCGTAGCGCGATGCATAACGTCCTGTAAGTAAAGAAGCTCTGGAAGGTGTACAGGTAGGACTGCTGACAATATAATTAGTTGCCATTAATCCATTTCTTGACATCTGATCCAAAAAGGGTGTTTTAATAACAGGATTTCCATATGCCCCGATATCTGCATAACCCATATCATCTGTCAGTACAACAATAATGTTAGGCTGCTTCTGTGCTTTGAAATTGGTAAATGAGACCGTAAAAAGAAAGATTAAGGCACAACGTACAGTATTCTTCATGATTAAATATTTGTTTTCTGGTGGTTATTGGTGATTTTAAAACAAATATATAACATAACTTCTTGATACAAAATGACAATTTGTTTATAATACAACATTGTTTTATGGGAGAAAATATGGTGCTTGTTACCTCATAAATATCACATCAATATTAAGATATACAAAATATAGTTCACTCTATAATTTCAAAAAATACAAATTACGACCCTAGCTCTAACTGATTTTTCACCAAATTAAAATAATCTGCTTTATTATCAACTAATTGCTTATGATTACCTTGCTCAACAATTTCACCATTTCTAAGAACTATTATCTGATCCGCATTTTTCACGGTAGAAAGCCTGTGTGCAACAATAATAACGGTTTTTCCTTTAAAAAAAGACTGAAGATTTTTGTGAATGATTTTTTCATTTTCAGCATCCAATGCAGATGTTGCTTCATCAAATAATATAAAATGAGGGTTTTTATAAACAGCTCTGGCAATCAAAATACGTTGTTTCTGTCCACCAGAAATACCATTACCAGAAGCTCCTATTTTAGTATTCAGCCCTAAAGGTAATTCTTCTATAAAACTTTTGATATTAGCAGTTTGTAAAGATTTATCAAGTTTTTCATAATCAATATTTTCGTCACCAGTGACAATATTTCTTTCTATCGTATCCGAAAATATAAATCCGTCCTGCATAACTACGCCACAATTCTTACGCAGATCTTTTGGAGAAATATCTTTTATATTAAGATGATTAAAGTGGATATCTCCCTGAACTGGTTCATAAAATTTTAACAGTATTTTCATTAGAGTGGTTTTACCACTTCCACTAGCACCAACAATAGCGGTAATTTTGCCTTCCGGAATAGAAAGATTTATATTCTTTAAAACAAATGGAGATTGTGGCCCTTCATATTGAAAAGATACATTTTTAAAATAAATACCTTTTTCAATACCATTTTGTTCTGTATATTTTGGACTTAATAACAAGACATGGTCTCCTTGTTCTTCTTCAGAATGATTTTGCACTTCATTAAGGCGAGCTAAACTAAGCCGAGCATCCTGCAATGAACGAAAAAAATTAATGAGCTGGCTTACCGGAGAATTCATCTGTCCAATAATATAAGAAACGCTTAATAAAGCACCTAATGTCATATGCCCCTTCACTACAAAAGAAGCTGCAAGAAAAGTGACAATAATATTTTTAAACTGATTAATAAACTCAAAACCAGCAAGCTGAATTTGGTCCAATTTTAATATACGGATGTTGATTTTAAATAATTTTTGTTGTATTAATTCCCACTCTCGTCGTTTAAAATCTTCAAATTGATTAAGCTTCATTTCCGAAACACCATTGATCATTTCGTAAATAGATTCCTGATTGTCGCTCCGTTGCTGAAAACGAAAATAATCTAATATTTTTCTTTTCTTCATCCAAAACAAAGACCATACAACTGAAATAGTCGTTAAAGAAATATAGGTTAATAATATGCGAAAATCATAATACCATAATACTCCAAAAAAAACAGAAAATGTAATTACAGAAAATAATGTGAGTAGACTTTGTGAAGTAAGAAAATTCTCAATACGTTCATGATCCTGAATGCGTTGATTAAAGTCACCCATTAGTTTTGTATCAAAAAATCTTATCGGTAATTTCAAGAGCTTTTTAAAAAAATCTGAAATGATTTGGATATTAATTTTAGTCCCAACCACCAGCATAATCCAATTTCGGAAAACCCCAAATATAATATTACCAAAAAAGAAAGCCAACTGTGCTAGTAGAATATAAATGATAGTAGAAATATTCTTTTTAGTAACTCCATCATCGATAAGTTTTTGAGTTAGTATAGGAAAAATCAAAGTAGTGATCGTTCCCAATAATAAAAGGAAGAACAACTTCAACATTTGTTTTTTATAAGGCTTTAGATATTCTAATAAATATTTTGCAGATAATATTTGCTCTTTGGGTGGTTTTTGTTCATAAAATGCTTCCGTTGGTTCCAGAAAAAGTGCAACTCCTTTATCCTCATTTGAAATCCATGATCTTGTAAACTTTTCTTCGGATAAAGAAATAAAACCATGTCCTGGATCTGCAATTTTGAAAATTAATTTATCTGTAAAAAAATTCCTGGAAATTTTATAAAGAACAACAAAATGATTTTGATTCCAATGAAGTATACACGGTAGAAGTTCTTTATCAAAATCTTCCGTTTGTAATTTAGCAGCGGTGGTTCTAAAACCTATTTTTTCTGCTGCCGCACTTATCCCCAACAATGAAACTCCCTCCCGAGTGATAAAGCTTTTATCACGTAAATATTGTAACCCGAAATCCTTCCCATAGTGCGAAGCAACCATGGCAAGACAAGCCGGTCCACAATCCATTTGATCGTGTTGGGGATAAAATTTAATCATTGTAACACACTTTCAAGATATTCTAATACAAATTGCTTTTTATTTTCCTCATTAAAATCATGCACACAATATTCCTTATTCCTAAGTCCATGTTCTAATGCATGTTGAGAACATCCTCCGGCACACATTGGTAATAAAAAACATTCCTTACAAGGTTTATTTAATAAACGAGTCTCGTTTCTATAATCATTCCGGCTATTCCATATAATATTACCTAAATCATCAATCGTTCCTTCTACATTATCCTTATTAAAATCTCTTGCTGTACACTTATATACATCCCCATTATAATTTATTGTTGCGTGATTTTTTTTGTCAGCATAACACGAATATTTTACAGCATCTACCATTAAAGAATTTGGCATTTTAAAACCTAGAACATTTATTCTATTTTTAATTTTTTCATATTCATTTTCATTAGCTTCAAATTCTTCTTGCCATACTTTATGAAGAGAAATAGTAATATTATCCTTAATACTTTGAGATATATCCTCAAAATCTTTAAGAATATTCATAATACTGCCAAAATTTGATTTTGTATAATTAATTCTTAATGTCACTATATTATTATTTCCAGCAACAATCTTTATATTATTTACTATTTCACGGTAAGATCCTTTATTTTTAGAAACAAACCTTACTTTATCATGTTCATACTCATCTCCATCCAATGTAATTTGATAGTTGATGATAGAAGCATATTCTTTAATTTGATTTACTATTTCTGTAGTGAGTAAATAACTATTTGTTGTAAAAGAAACAGAGAAATCAATGTTTTTTTCTTTACATATTTTACTGGTAGTATCTAATATTGGTAATATCACTTTTTTATAATACAAAAAAGGCTCTCCTCCAAAAAATGATAATTCAAAACTTCTAATCTCATTATCCACTAAAATATTAGAAACTAATTTTGAAATTTTCTCAATTATATTATTATCCATTTTTGAATCCTTTATATGAGTCTCATAACAGTACCAGTGTAAGTATCCCTAAAAACC
>NZ_MAHX01000003.1 GCF_002023715.1 Elizabethkingia occulta | reverse complement strand
CCTTTTTCAGGACGAGACATACATAGAATATCCCGGCAAGGATCGCTCCAACTGCATTGGTAATGAAAAGTAATTCGTATGATACCGAAGATAAGATTCCTCCTAAAGCCGGACCTATAGAAAAACCAAGATTAATCGCCATTCTGTTTAGGGAAAAAGCTCTTGTCAGATTCTCAGGTCTGGCATATTTTGTAATTGCCACAGAGTTTGCCGGACGGAAAGTCTCACTAATAATACTTTGCAAAAGAATAATTAGAGCCATTCCTTCTACTGAAGTAAAAATTGGGATCA
This sequence comes from Elizabethkingia occulta, assembly GCF_002023715.1. GTDB lineage: Bacteria > Bacteroidota > Bacteroidia > Flavobacteriales > Weeksellaceae > Elizabethkingia > Elizabethkingia occulta. Next base: position 43,128 of record NZ_MAHX01000003.1, on the reverse strand, counting down.
GTAAAAAGAGCGGCGCACTAAGGAATAAACTGGTAGACTGTACCCGATATTCTCCAAACTTATCGGTAAAATATCCCCCAAGCCAGGAACCAATAACTGACCCTACACCATAAAAGCTCAGTACAATACCTGATTCTTTAATACTAAATTCTAACTGATCCGTCATATACACACCCAAGAAAGGCAGTACCATTGATCCGGATCTGTTGATTAGCATTACGATAGAAAGCATCCAGGCTTCCTTTGACAATCCCTTGAAAGAATCGGCATAAATACGGAGTAAACCCACTGTAATATGATTTTAGTGTTATCGGAAAAATTTAGGAATACTCAAATGTACGAATTAAAGGGCATTTGCAGGGAATGTTAATCATTAATAATATCAATTAACCAATCGACAGAATCTTCTGGTTTTTACCATTGAGTTCAAACTCCTCTCCAGCTTTCTTCTTAAGCATAGATTGCACCAGCGGAGCATTCGCAGAGACAGTTATAACAGGCTTCCCATTAACATTCAGTTTACCAAGGCTTTCTGATATATAAAAATTCCCCATAGAAGTCTCAACATAGGATCCTAAGCCTACAACAGCAGAAGCTTTTGTATTAATATTCTGTAAAACCTCTAACTGATTATTTACTTCCGATCGCTGGGATAAAAGTCTGTTGATTTCCTGCTGCAACATTTCACGGGAGGTTTCATATTTATCTCCCATACTGCTTTTTGTATCGTTATTAGATGCTCTGGTAGATACAATCAGTTCTTCAAGATGCTTTACTTTTTCCTGTGCCAGGGCTCTTACCTGCTCCAATAAATGTTCCTTATCCATAATCATTATTCACTCTTTTATTTTATTCCGAAAATATTTTTTTCGGGCATTTGTTGTTTTTCTTCTGTTATTTCAGCAAAAATATAATCAAAATGTGATTTAATATAATTAAAATGTTATTTTTAAGCCTGAAAAATAATAATAAACTTGTAAAAAATTAAACGTTGGAGAATTCAGACAAGAAAGAATTAAAACGCGGTTTACAAAATCGTCACATTCAGCTTATTGCTTTAGGTGGAGCAATAGGCACCGGGTTGTTCCTGGGGATAGGTCCTGCAGCAGTATTGGCAGGTCCTTCTGTAATTTTAGGTTATGCAATGGCTGGTTTCATTGCTTTTTTTATAATGCGTCAACTGGGAGAAATGGTTGTTCAGGAGCCTGTTTCGGGTAGCTTTAGCCATTTCGCATACAAATATTGGGGCCCTTTTGCCGGATTTGCTTCCGGTTGGAATTATTGGATGCTTTATATTTTAGTAAGTATGTCTGAGCTTACTGCTATAGGTGTTTATGTACAGTTCTGGTGGCCTGAAATTCCATTATGGGTATCCAGTTTATTTTTCTTCTTTGTTATTAATGCACTAAACCTGGCTTCTGTAAAAGTATACGGAGAGGCCGAGTTCTGGTTCTCTATTATAAAAGTTGTAGCTATTATTGCTATGATTTTATTCGGTAGTTATCTGCTTATTAGTGGTACTGGCGGAGAAAATGCAACGATAAGCAATCTGTGGAATAACGGCGGTTTCTTTCCTAAAGGCTGGATCAGTACTTCTTCGGGCGGTAGTTTCCAAGGATTATTAGCCGCTATGGCGCTTATTATGTTCTCTTTTGGTGGATTAGAACTTGTAGGGATAACAGCTGCTGAAGCTGAAAATCCGGAAAAGAATATACCTAAGGCAACCAATCAGGTAATCTACAGAATCCTTATTTTCTATGTGGGAGCATTAATTATTCTGTTTTCACTATCTCCATGGGCCAATATTACGGAAGGAAGTAGTCCTTTTGTAATGGTTTTTGAGAGGCTAAAAGGCTTTCAGTTTAATCTATTCGGGCATACTGTATATTTCACAAGTTTCATTGCAAATGTGCTGAATATTATTGTACTAACTGCTGCCTTGTCTGTATACAACAGTAGTGTATATAGTAACAGCCGTATGTTATTCGGACTTGCCGAGCAAGGTAACGCTCCTAAATTCTTATCCAAACTGAATAAAAACCACGTCCCGGTAATGGCAATATTAGTTTCTGCAATATTTGCAGCAGTTTGTATTATTATCAATAAGATTATTCCGGAAAAGGCACTTAGTATACTGATGTCCCTTGTCGTATCGTCACTGGTTATTAATTGGATTATGATCAGTTTTACGCATTTTAAATTCAAGCAGGCTCATAAAGGTGAAAAGACTAAGTTCCCTTCGTTCCTATATCCAATAACCAATTATATATGCTTATTATTTCTTTTCGGAATTTTAGTCATTATGTGGTTTACAGGGTTGAAAATTTCTGTAGAGCTTATCCCGATATGGGTAGCATTTTTATACATCTGCTACCTTCTGGTAAAGAAGAGTAAAAAATAAAATAGATCTTAAAGATATATATAAATCCGGAAGAATTTCTTTCGGATTTTTTTATGCTCAATATCCTTGTAACATTGATGAAATAATATTTTTAGTTGTAAATCTTATCTTGTACTATATAATAGTTGCAATGAGCCTATATCTGTCATCACAAATACGCATATAATTTCTTTGATACTTTTAATTGTTTTTAAAACATGGCATATTTTTTGAAAACTAACGATAAATTGAAAATTAAAACAATATATGCTTGAAATGATTTATTAATTTATTACACAGCATTGTTTAATTAAAATATTTTACAAAACAATAAATCGAATATAATTATATACAAGTATCATTTTACTAAATATATACTATAAAAACAATTAAAAAACACATTATGAAAAAACAATTTGCCTTAATTGCTGCAGGAATTTTATTGGTAGCGAACTCTTGTACTACTGCTACAAAAACGAATACTGATAACTCTTCTGCACAAACGACTACCGAAAATACTATTATTGGTAAAAAATGGAAATTGGTAGAACTATTTGGAAAGCCTGTAGCTGACCAAGTAAACGGTAAAGAAGCTTTCCTAAAATTATTGCAACAAGATAAAGCTTATTTATATCAAGCTTCTGGCGGATGCAACGGAATCAGAGGTACTTTTACAACAAACGCAACTTCTGTAATTCATTTTTCTCCGGGAGCATCAACAAAAATGGCATGCCCTGATATGAGTATTGAAACAGGAATAAGCAAAGTCTTAGAAACTGTTGATAATTACTCTCTCAATAAAGAAGGTAATATCCTTTCTCTTAATAAAGCACGTATGGCGCCATTAGCAAAATTTCAGGCTGTAGCAGAATAAGCATTTTAGAAAAATCTTTAATAAGTTATCCTTGTCAGAGTTCAAAATCACTGACAAGGATTTTTCTTTTATAATACAATTCTGGTCTCAATATTTATCTCTTCAGAAAAGACATCATCATGTGAAATTACCAATAGCGTTCCTTTGTAATCTCTAATAGCATTGGTTAGAATCTCGATATTCTGAATATCAAGATTGTTGGTAGGCTCATCCAGAATAATAATATCCGGAGCTTTTCCTGCAATTGACAAACATGCAAGCAATAGCCTCATCCTTTCACCACCACTTAATACACTACAGGATTTATCCCATGTTTCTTTCCTAAACAAAAAGCGATTGAGTATTGTTTTTACTTCGTGTTCGGGTAAAGGAAGCAGGTTAAATGATTCTGCTTGTTGAATTACATTCAATGAATGATCAATCATAGAATAATCCTGATCGATATATACAGAATAATAATCTGCCCTTTCTATAATACCTTCAGAAATTTGTAATCCTCCCAGAAGCAGTTTAATCAGCGTTGTTTTTCCCGACCCGTTTTCTCCGCTTATCAGAATCCTTTCTCCACTGGTAATAACAATATCCAAAGGCTTTTTCCAAATATTCTTATCATCGTAAGCAAAGTTAATCTGTTCTGCTTTTATCAGTGTCTTACCACGATGCAGGTTGGTTTGATCAAATCCTAATTTCATCTGGTCTGTAAGCGGGACGCCTCTTCGCAGTTGTTGAAGCTCCTGACTAAGATTGTCTATTTTATCCGAATGGGTATCTTTTATTTTCGCAGTACTATTTTCGGCATTATTTCGCAGGGTATTCATCATTATTTTGGCTACACCTGCTTTTTCCTGTTTCTTTTTCCCTTTTGCATCGAGTTTTTGCTGACGTTCCAAAATTTCCCGTTCAGTAGCTTTAGCTTTTTTCAGTGCATTTTCAGTATTCTTAATACTATTTTGCAATGCATTTTGCTGTATCTGTTTTTGCTCTTTGTAAAAATCGTAGTTACCACCATAAAGCATAATTTCCTTATGGCTTAGTTCTGCTGTTTTGGACAATAAGTTTAATAAGGTTCTGTCATGACTAACTACTAGAAGAGTTTTATTTGTATTCTCAATAAATTCATACAACTGTTCTCTGCTTTTTCTGTCCAGATGATTAGTAGGTTCATCCATCAGTATAATATCTGGCTGATGAACTTCTATGCCAGCAATTAAAACTTTTGTTTTCTGGCCTCCACTTAGCCTGCTCATAAGATCAGATGCTGTAAAATCAGACAAACCCCAATTTTCCATGGCCTGCCTGATTCTTTCTTCCAAATCCCAGTCATCATTCAGAACAGCCATATTTTCTTCGGTAACAGTACCATCCAAAATTTCTTTTAAAGCTGTAAGCTTTTCCTCAACTCCTAAAGCTGCTGCAATACTCTTCGTATCGAACTGCTCCAAAATTTGTGGAAGATAATAAACAGAACCTTCCGTTCTTATATCTCCTGCAATAGGAATTAATAATCCGGAGATTAGTTTCAACAAGGTAGATTTTCCGGAACCATTGTTTCCGACAATCGCAATTTGTTCGCCTTTATTAAGTATAAAATTAAGGTTCTCAAAAAGAATTTCCTTATCAGGATGCTGATAAGTAATATTTTGTAACGTAAGCATTATTTCTTTCTTAAAAAATGAATAAATAGAAATTAACCCTGACATCAGGATCAAAAAATTATGGAAAGAAATTTAATTCTACATGCTTACTATCTGAATTTTGAATTATAAAACAAATGTAGTAAAATATTTATAATCAGATCAATAATTATTTGGATAAAATAAATTATAAAGAAAGCCGATTCTTTTCCAACCTATTTATAAAAAAAGGTATCTTAGTAAATAATAAACATAAAGTTTTTTAAAAATAGATTATGAAAAAACATCTTACACTTCTAGCGGCAGGAATTTTATTATTTGCAAATTCTTGTAATACTGTTCAGAATACGAACAACAATAATACATCACAACAAAGTACAATGCCTGAAAATACAATTCTTGGAAAAAAATGGAAGTTAATTGAGCTAAATGGTAAACCTGTAGCGGATAAAGTTAACGGAAAAGAACCTTACCTGAAACTTATAAAACAGGAAAAAGACTATACTTATGAAGCTTCCGGCGGCTGTAATGGTATCGGTGGAAATCTTAAATTATCGGGCTTCAAAGTTCAGTTTGCTCAGGGAATGTCTACTATGATGGCTTGTGAAGATATGAGTATAGAACACGGGCTAAGCAAGGCTTTGGTAACTGCTGACAATTACACGGTAAGCAAGGAAGGCGATGTATTATCCATCAACAAAGGACGTATGGCTCCTTTAGCAAGATTTCGTGCTGTAGCAGAATAAGCAATTTTGATATATAAAATAAAAAACTCCCTTTCGGGAGTTTTTATTTACTTATTTTTTAAGCATTTTTCCAGGAAGATATCTTGTTCATATAACAAATGAAGAATATTTTCTTTTGCTACATAACCATGCGCTTCTTTAGGCAGTAATACCATTTTTACTGGAGCTCCCAGATTCTTTAGTGCCTGGAAATAACGTTCCGTCTGCACTGTAAATGTTCCCTGGTTGTTATCTGCTTCACCATGTACTAATAATAATGGCGTTTTCATTTTATCAGCATTCATGAAAGGTGACATTTTGGTATACACATCCGGTACATCCCAGTAGTTTCTTTGCTCACTCTGGAAACCAAACGGAGTAAGAGTTCTGTTATATGCACCACTTCTTGCAATACCACACGCAAAAAGATTAGAATGTGTTAAAAGATTAGCTGTCATAAATGCACCATAAGAGTGTCCGCCTACAGCTACTTTTTTACGGTCTATATAACCCAACTTGTCTACGGCATCAATCGCTGCCTGAGCATCTGCTACCAACTGTGGAATAAATGTATCATTAGGCTCTGTTTTCCCTTCACCAATAATAGGGAAAGATGCATCATCCAATACTGCATATCCTTTAGAAACCCAATAGATGAAAGACCCATAACTAGGGAAAGTGAAAGTATTTGCATTTTTAGTACTCATCCCTGCTGTTGCTTTGTCTTTATATTCGGCAGGATAAGCCCAGATCAGTAACGGAAGTTTTTCTTTTTTAGATTTCATATCGTAACCTGCCGGAAGATATAAATTCCCTGTAAGAGTAACGCCGTCATTACGTTTGTATGTAATAACTTCTTTGTGCACACCTTTCAGGCCTTCAAAAGGATTCTGAAAATTTGTTACAGGAGTGCTTTTATTGGTTTTGAAGTTTTTAATAAAGTAATTTGGATAATCTGTACTGGATTCATCCATTACCAGAATATCACCTTTTTTAGCATCTAGAACATCAAGAATTCTCTCTTTTACAGTTGTGGATTTAGAAGTATAAAGCCTGTTTGTTTTAAATGTTTTCAGATCCATTTCATTGATGAAAGGAAACTGTCCTTCTTTGGTAAAGCCATCTCCTATCCAATATGTTTTTCCGTCTTTAATTTCAACAACATTTCTGCCATATTGATTTCGTTCGGAAACAAGATTCCCCGGATTGCTGTATACATCCTGGAAATTTCTGTCTATAATAAGCTTAGAATCTCCCGTTTTTGGATTAATCCAGCTGGTTTTAGTACTTCTTGTATCATACCATCCTTCGGTAACAAAGGCATTATCAGCATTCCCCCAATCTATATCAGAAAATCTTTCTTTTGTTTTATATAATGCTTTAGGTTCTGCATTAAAAGGAGCATCCCATGTATAGATCTGGTCTCTGTATTCTGCTTTCTTCGACTGATCTCCGCCATCCAATGCTTCAACATAATATAAAGTAGCTGGCATGTCGCTTCTCCATGCTATATTTCTCTTACCTGTTCTTACAGAAGAGAACCCTTTAGGCATAATCTCATTTAAAGGCATTTCATTTACAACCTTTACCTGCTGACCATTCTTATCAAAAACAACAGTTTCGGAAGGAAAACGATTTAATGGAACAATATATGAAAACGGTTTTTTAATCGAAGAAATCATAATGTAGTTACCATCCGGCGAAAATGTCTTTGAAGCATACATTCCACTTTTTGCAAATCCGGATACATTACCATTCAGATCTACTTTGGCTAATTCCGAAGTTGCAAGATTTTCAAAATTAGTTTCATCTTTTGGCGTTTTTAACAAATCCTGGAATGTTGCATTCTGTGATACTTTTCCGGTACTGGTTGCTACAGTTGGTCCTGTTGGAATATCATTTTTATCACTCAATAGCGCAGGTCTGTTTGCCGGCAAAACATTAATTAAAAATGATTTTGAATCTTTGAACCAGATAAAAGGAGAACCTAAATTTGCATTCAGATTGTCAGATGTGATTTTTTTGGCTGTTGCAGTTGCCAGGTCTACTATCCAAAGTTCAACACCTTTTGATGTTGTATTTGTAAATGCCAGAGACTTTTCGTCTGGTGAAAATGAAAAATAAGCAAGGTTTGCATTCTGCGGAAGTCCCTTAACCTGAACTTCAGATTTTCCTTTCAGATTCTTTATTTTCAGATTATCAATATATGTTATCGTACTAGAGATATTAGTCAACGGATTTATTCTCAATCCTGCCAGCTTCACATCTTCCTCATAAAGATCCTTTAGGTTCTTATAAGTTGGACGATAGGTAAATACCATCCATTCTTTTTTGCTGTCCATCAATACAGATGGTGGTCTTGTGTAATCTGCCAGCTTAAGAATTTCGGCAGAAGGTTTTTGATAGCTGGTACTTTCCTGAGCATAGCTAAAACTCATTGCTGCTATTAAAAGCATTGTAAACTTTCTCTTCATATTAACATATTAACTTATAATTACGAAATTATGAATTAATAATTAGTTTACCTAAATTAAAAAGGCCCTTTATCAGGCCTTTTTATTACATCTTTTGTATATCTATTTTCATTTTACATCTTTCGATACCTTCTTTTGCTTTCTCAATGTATGAATTTTCATAAAGCGATAGTGCATATTCTTTGTACTTGTCAATCGCTTTTTCATATTGCCTGGTATCTTCATAATAATATGCCCACTCCCTTGCAAGATTACTTTTGTTAACGTCTTCAACAGATTCTGCTTTTGTCAGAATGTCCCGAAGATCATCATAGCGTTTTGCTTCTGATAAAAGGTAAGAATAGTTAAGATAAGAAGCTCCATATTCAGGAGTAAAATCTATAGCTAATTTATAATGCTTTTCGGCTTCTAAAGCATCATTTTCTTTATTTTTTAAAAGCCAGGCTATATGGTTATGGGCTTTACCATACTTAGGATCTTCCAGTAAAATATTATTGAGTACCGCTTTAGCCTCTTCGTTTAGATCCTGACTGATCAGGTCATCTGCACGGTCAAATTCTGAATCTAAATATTCGTTCATCTTTAAAATTCTTTATTTAAAGATAAATGAAATTCCTGACTTTATCTAGCGATAACCAAAATTTTTCAGGTCTCTGTCGTTTTTACGCCAGTCTTTTTTAACTTTTACGAAAAGATTAAGGTGAAGCTTCTTTCCAAAGAATTTTTCCAAATCCATTCTGGCTTCAGTCCCTACTTTCTTTATAGATTCTCCTTTATGTCCGATAAGAATTCCTTTTTGGGTATCTCTTTCTACGTAGATAATACTATCGATAAAAATCATTTCCCCTTTGTCTTTGAACAATTCTGTAACAACTTCTACAGAATACGGGATCTCTTTTTCGTAATTCAAAAGGATTTTCTCACGGATAGTCTCATTTACAAAAAATCTCTCGGACTTATCTGTAAACTGATCTTTATCGTAGTAAGCAGGACTTTCCGGTAATAAAGATTTTAATTTAGGAAGAATATACTCCGTATTATAAGCATTTAGTGCAGATATTGGCAATATCTCAGCTTTCGGAATTCTTTCGTGCCATAAGGCAACTGTTTCTTCAAGAACTTTCTGATCTGCCTTATCTACTTTATTGATAAGGATAAGTACCGGAACCGGTATTTTATTCAGCTTTTCGATAAGGAATTCTGAAGGTTGCGCTTTATCTGTAATATCTACGATGAAAAGGAAAACATCAGCATCCTGTAAACTCTCTTTGACAAATTCCATCATCTTTTCCTGTAATCCATATTTAGGGTCTAGTACCCCCGGAGTATCAGAAAAAACAATCTGTACATCGTCCTCGTTATAAATACCAAAAATACGATGTCTGGTTGTCTGTGCCTTTTGGGTAACAATAGCCAACTTCTCCCCCATTAACTGGTTAAGAAGCGTAGACTTGCCTGCATTGGGTTTCCCCACTATATTAACAAAACCTGCTCTGTGCATTATTTAATTTAAAATTGAAATATTAAAAGATTTAAGTTTTTAAATCTTTTGCAAAGTTAACAATAAATAAAAGAATGACTAGCTTATTCTTTAATAGCTTATAATGATTGATTGCTCAACAGCTATAAAGAAAAGGCTTACAATGAGATATAAATTTACTAATGTTTAAAAACTACCGGAAGAATTTCATTAACCAGCAAACCGTAGCGTTTCTGGTCTTCTACTGAGAATTTTTGAGAATATAGATTGATGTCAACATCAAACCCGGCTTTTTTAAGACGATCAAAATAATCCATTCCATACCAACGGACATGATCATACTGACCAAAATGCTTCTGGCGCTCTTTAGGATCTGTTATGCTAAAGTCTTCATAAGTATGCTCCAGACTGGTTCTCATAGGAACCTGTAAAATTCCCCAGCCACCTTTTCGCATTACACGGTATAATTCGGACATTGCTTTGGAATCTTCTATTATATGTTCTAAAACATGATTGCAAATAACAATATCATAAGATTCATCTTCAAAAGGGAGATCCAATACATCAGCCTTTACATCTACAATTGGAGAGAAAAGATCTGCAGAAGTATATTCCAGATTCTTTTGTTTTTTGAATTTTCTTAAAAACTCCTGTTCAGGAGCAATATGAAGTACTTTGTAATTTTTGGTAAAAAAATCGGTTTCACGTTCCAGATAAAGCCACATTTGGCGATGCCTTTCCAATGAAAGTGTACCGGGAGAGAGTGCATTTTCCCGTTGTTTCCCGTAACCATACGGAAGAAATTTACGATAAGATCTACCGTCTATAGGATCAGTAAATTTATCTCCCTTAAAAAAGGATATAATTAAAGGACGCGCCACAATGCTTAATCGAATAAGCATAGGGCGCGGTAATTTATTTAAAAGAAATTTTGCTACTTTCTTCATTTGTTAGAAATCCATCTGGAAAGCTTTTTCCTCATCGGATTTGATACCTAATGCATCGTAGATATACTGGAATGTAGATAATAAAACCGGTTTCCCATTTACTACAGCTACATCGTGCTCAAAGTGTGCAGAAGGCTTATTGTCCTGAGTTGTTACAGTCCAGCCATCGGAATGGAACTTTACTTTTTCCGTTCCCATATTGATCATAGGCTCGATAGCAATAACTAATCCGTCTTTAATTACTTTTCCGGAACCTTTTCTTCCATAGTTAGGCACCTGTGGTTCTTCGTGCATTTGTCTTCCAACACCATGTCCTACTAACTCGCGTACTACTCCATAACCGTGTTTTTCTGCATGTTCCTGAACTGCATAAGAAATATCTCCGATTCTCTTTCCACGGATACACTGAGCAATACCTTTATAAAGACTTTCTTTAGTGACCTGCAAAAGCTTTTTTGTTTCAGGAGAAACTTCTCCAACTTCAAAAGTATATGCATGATCTCCAACAAAGCCATTCATGTATGTTCCACAGTCTACAGAAATAATATCACCATCTCTCAATGGTTCATCTGTAGGGAAACCATGAACAACCTGCTCATTCGGAGACATACATAAAGAGTTTGGAAAGCCTCCATACCCAAGGAATGCAGGTTCTGCACCATGATCTTTAATATACTCGAATGCAAGTTTATCTAAATGTTTAGTTGTTACGCCAGGTTTAATTTCCTTGGCCAACATACCTAAAGTTTTTGAAACCAACTGAGCGCTTTCACGCATTAATTTGATTTCGTCTATTGTTTTTAACTGAATCATTTTTATTTAAATGTAGCAATCTACCCATGTAAAAATGTAACAATAATTGGTACATTGGTAAATCGTTATATTAGTACATTATATATGTTACCAGAAAAGACCTTTTTTCTTTTCTTTTTTCAGCTTTGAGTAAGCCAAAACTTCACCGCCAGCCACACGGAATTCAATTTTCTCTTTAATGATGTTATAAATTTCACCCCATCCCGGGAATCCGCCAAGGTTTCTGTCATCAATAAACAAATCCGCATCGATTTTACGACTATGAGTCTCTGAATCAAAAACTTCACCTTCAAAGCTGGAATTTACAGCATAAAATTCTAATCCGTTTTTTTTACAGAAATCCACAGCTTCCTGTAATGCTTTTCCGCTTCTGTATGTCCATAAAATCAAACGATAACCTTCTGATTGTAATTTCAGCAATGTTTCGAATGCAAAAATTTTAGCTGCCCCTATTCCAGGGTATGCATCGTCTACAATTGTTCCGTCAAAGTCTATCGCTAGTTTTTTATTTATCATCTGTATTAAAAATTTGAGTGCAAAGATACGAAAATATAGAACTTAATCCCGTCCCTTTATTAAACGAATTATCGCAAAATAAATAACATAAAGCCATCCTAATACACCATGGATAATTGCCCACAATATAGATTTATTTCTATCCCATGATATTACTACTGCTATAATAGCTCCTAAACCTAATCCGGAATTTGTTACAGTATCTCTGATATCAGAATTACTATCTGTAGTACCAGACTGCGCCAATAACAAATTGGAAAAAATTAACAATAGTACAACTACCTGTATATTCTTTTTCATATCAGTTTATCTATACAATTTTTTTCAGCATCCAGATATCGCATCCTGTATGTCCTGAGTTTCCTAATGGGGCAGACAACTGCTCGAATCCTTGCTTTTCGTAAATACTGATTGCTTTACCAAAAGCTGGCAAACTTTCAAGATAAATATGACTATACCCGAATTTTTCTGCCTGCTCATAGCATTTCTCCATAAACAATCTTCCGATTCCAGTTCCTCTGGCTTCTCCGGATATATAAAATTTCACCAATTCTACATGACCTTCCGGTAATCCTTCTGTAGGATAAAGCCCGCAGCTGCCTACAACTTTATCACCATCTTTAGCAACAAATAGTACAGAACCACTGGTATCAAACACTTTAGACAAATGATCTGTTGTAGGATCTACATACACAGTTCCTTCTGTGGGTGCTCCGTATTCATCAAAAACACCGCGGATCATAGATGCCAAAGCGCTATCATCCGCAGCTTGTATAGTTGTAATTATTATTTCTCTATTCATTTCTGAAATTAAGAAACAAGAATATCTCCAGTCATTTCTTCAGGAACATTTACGCCCATTACTTTAAGGATTGTAGGCGCTACATCACCCAATTTTCCATCTTTCACATTCCATGTATGATCTTTATCCATTACAATGAAAGGAACAAGATTGGTTGAATGCTGTGTATTAGGAGATCCATCCGGATTCACCATTACATCGGAGTTACCATGGTCTGCTAAAATAAATACTGCATATCCGTGGTTATAAGCTGTAGTAGCTACTTTTTCAATACATTTATCTACTGTTTCAGCAGCCTGAACAGCAGCCTGGAAAACACCTGTATGCCCTACCATATCGGTATTAGCAAAATTCAGGCAGATAAAATCAGCGCTTCCTTTTTCCAGTTCCGGAACGATAGCATTGGTAATATCATACGCCGACATTTCCGGTTTGAAGTCATAAGTAGGAACATCTTTAGGGCTTGGACACAAAATTCTTCTTTCACCTTTAAATTCCTCTTCACGCCCTCCTGAAAAGAAGAATGTAACATGTGGGTATTTTTCGGTTTCAGCAATACGAATCTGTGTTTTGTTGTTTTCTTCCAAGATTTGTCCCATAGTGTGCGTAATGATATTTTCATCATAAACTACTTTTACATTATGGAAAGTTTTATCGTAGTTGGTTAAAGTCACATAGTATAAAGGAAGCTTGTGCATTTCGTAGTCAGGGAAATCTTCCTGAGAAAGCGCCATTGTAATCTCACGGCCTCTATCTGTTCTGAAGTTGAAACAGAATACAACATCATTAGCTTCTATTTTAGCAACCTGCATTCCGTCCTGAGTACAGATAATCGGTTTCAGGAATTCATCTGTTATATCTTCTTCGTAAGATTTCTGAATAGCTCCTACCGGATTATTGGTTGCTAATCCAATACCATTTACCATAGCATCGTAAGCAATACGAACACGCTCCCAACGCTTATCACGGTCCATCGCATAATAACGGCCAACAATAGTTGCCAGTTTTCCGGTTTTAGCATCCATAAACTCTATAAGGTCCTGAATAAATCCTTTTCCGGAATGTGGATCGCAGTCGCGTCCATCTGTAAAAGCATGAACAAAAACATTTTCTAATCCATAATCATCTGCAGCTTCCAAAAGCCCTTTCAGGTGATTAACATGTGAATGTACTCCACCATCGGAAACTAATCCTATAAAGTGAATCTTCTTATGGTTATCTTTTGCATATTTAAAGGCAGCAAGAATTTCCGGTTCGTTCCCCAGTGTTTTGTTTTCCACTGCCATATTTAGCTTTACAAGATTCTGAAAAATTACACGTCCGGCTCCAAGATTCATGTGCCCTACTTCAGAATTCCCCATCTGTCCTGCCGGTAAGCCTACAGCCAAGCCACTAGCTTCTAGTTTGCTGTGAGGGTATTTTTGCAGACATGAATCAATAAATGGTGTATTGGCCTGCGCAATGGCAGAAACTTTGGGATCTAAACCTAACCCCCAGCCATCCAGGATGGCTAATATTGCTTTTTTAGACATTTCAGAATTATATTTAACTTAACAAATATACGAAACAATGCACTAAATAGTAAGGAATTTCACAGGTTTTATGTGGTAAATACTCTGAAAAATTGTAACTTTTCTTACTTTTGTTTATTAGTACTATAAAATAAAATGGATTTAAGAGATCAGTTAAAAAATCTTTTCCCTGAACATGAGGAGAAGGATTTCGAAATGCCTGAAGAAAAGTTTGAGCAAAAAGGTGCCCTTGTATGCAAATTTGAAAAGAAAGGACGCAATGGTAAACCTGTAACTTTAATTGAAGGCTTTGAAGGTGGTGATGCAGAACTGAAAGAAATTTCTAAAAAGATCAAAACGTCTCTTGGGATTGGAGGCTCCGAAAAAGACGGCGTTATCATTATCCAGGGAGACAACAGAGATAAGATTATGAAACTTCTACAGGAGATGGGCTACAAAACCAAACGTGTAGGCGGATAATATTTTTGAATACGAAGTTAGAAGTACGAAATTAGAAACACGGGGTAAGAAAATATAAAGTGCAGAAGTAAAAGACTGGAAATACAAAAAGTATTTTTTTATCTCCGAAATTCTTTTTAACTTCAATTCCTTTTTAAAATTGGAAATTATGATGAATAAACTAGCAGCATCCGAGCTGGTGCTGAATGAGGACGGAAGTGTATACCACCTGAATCTTCTTCCTGAAGATATCGCTGAAAAAATTATACTGGTTGGAGATCCTGACAGGGTTCCTAAAGTATCTCAATATTTTGACAAAATTGAAATCAAAAAAAATAAGCGTGAGTTTTATACCCACACCGGAACGCTGAGAGGTGAAAGAATTACGGTAATGTCTACAGGTATTGGTACCGAGAATATAGATATTGTAATGAATGAACTGGATGCTCTGGTAAATATAGACCTAAAGGAGAAGGAATTCAAAAAAGAACACAGTTCTTTAGAATTATTCCGTCTGGGGACTTGTGGTAGTGTAAATCCTGATGTAGAAGTAGACAACATGTTGGTAACAGAGAATGTTGTAGGATTAGATGGTCTTCTTCATTTTTATCAGGACTATCAGTTTGAAAACGAATTTTCTAAAAACTTTTTAGAGAAATTCCCTTATCAAAACATCAAGCCTCTACTTTATTTCTCTGATTGGGCTAAAAAAAGTGCACATTATTATCAGGATGCTAAATATATTGGTAATACAGCTACATTCCCGGGATTCTATGCACCTCAGGGAAGACAGCTAAGATTAAAAGCTTTGGATGACCAGTTCCTGGAAACACTTAATGATCTTGGTGTAACCAATTTTGAGATGGAAACATCTGCTATTTATGGATTATCCAAGCTATTAGGCCATAAGGCTATTACTGTTAACTGTGTTATTGCAAACAGACGTCGTGGAGAATTCTCCGCAGACCACAATGCATCTGAAAAGATGACAATTCAGTGGGTATTAGACAGAATTATTAAGTAATATTTTATTTATACAATATTATATGAAGCCTCTTACACGAACCATTACAGGATTAGTATTTTTAATTATTTTCCTTACGCTCTATTTTCAGGGCAGTGATAATACTTTATATAGTTTTCTGGAGGGCTTGTCCGTAGCCATAGGAATTATTTTTATGACACGCGGTTTATATGAGTTGTATAAAGCTAAAAATGTAAAATAAAAAAATCCCCGATTTGGGGATTTTTTTATTATCTTAGATTCACCTAAAACAGTGAATATGAAAACCTTTATCAAAGCATTGCCTGTATTCCTTATATTCTTTTCTATAGGAAGATTTATAAAATATGATTTCACATTTGATAGTATTGTAATTGCGACTGCAACAATCGGAGTTTTAGGAACTGTATTTTTGTTTTTTAGTGAAAGAAAAGATTCAAAAACAGAATAAACAAATGAATACTCCAATAAAGATTAGTCAGTTTTTCAAACTCCTTTTTTCCATTATCATTATGTATCTTGTTATAAGTGCAATACAATATCCTGATATTTTGGTCAACAGCTTTTTAAAAGGCTTCTAGCTATTTAACATAAAGCTTATTTTTTTAATAAATTTTCTGGAATTTTGTTCTCAACAAAATGGCCCTGATATTTTATTGATATCAGGACCAGGATTCTCTCAATACGAAAAATATATTCGTGAACTATCGTATTGCTCCTACTAAGTTACGTAGTCAAACTGAAAATAACTAAAGAAGCATAGTGATATATATTTCTGAAATATATCATAAGTAGTTTTTTTGTAATGCCTGTTTTTCAGGCTATCTTTAAGAAGGATTAATAAAAGGGCCCTTTATTATCTGTCAATTTATCGAAATTAAATTAAAGAAATAATTATGAAACAAAGAGTTCCCGTATCCCAAATTATGTCCAAAGAGCTCATCACTCTTAATCCGAATCAGTCGCTATATGAAGCTGAAAAGCTATTCAAAAAGAATAATATCAGGCATATTCCCGTTGTTGAAAACCTGAAACTATTAGGTATGCTCAGTTATTCTGACTTATTAAAGATAAGTTATGCAGATGTGGATGATTCGGATGAAGCAGAAGACACTTCTGTTTCCACAGTTGTTTACGATACGTTTAGCATTCCGCAGATTATGACCAAAGCTCCTTTAACGGTAAACACAGAGACTACAATTAAAGAGGTGGTTGAAATTTTAGCCCAGCAAAGCTTTCATTCAATTCCTGTGGTAGATCATGATGAAATAAAAGGAATTGTAACCACCACTGATATTTTAAATTACTTATTAGAGCAATACTAATACACCTGTAATAACTAAGAGGTTGTCCCAAATATAATATCGAGCCATATCGAAATACCTTTAATCTTTTAGGACAGCCTCTTATTAATAGTTTATTTTAATTATTCCTTACAAAACAGCTTTCTATATGGTCATCTATAACCCCGGTCGCCTGCAAATGGGAATAAACTACTGTGGAACCCAGAAATTTGAATCCTCTCTTTTTCAAATCTTTGCTGATAGCATCCGATAAAGGCGTTGTAGCAGGTGCTTCTGTGTGATGTTTCCAGGTGTTTATAATTCTTTCACCATTGGTATAAGTGGAGATATAATTATAGAAACTTCCAAATTCTTTCTGAAGTTCCATAAATAGTTTTGCGTTGCTTATAGCAGCTAATACTTTTAGTCTGTTTCTTACAATTCCTGTATCCTGAAGTAATTCATCAATTTTTTTCTCATCATACTTAGCGATCTTCTTATAGTCGAAATTGTCAAATGCTTTTCTAAAGCTTTCTCTTTTACGGAGAATGGTAATCCAACTCAACCCTGCCTGAAAGCTCTCAAGTATCAGAAATTCGAACATAGTAGCATCATCCGTTGCCAGCCGTCCCCATTCTTCATCATGATATTTCTGGTACAACTCGTCGGTTCCGCACCATGCACATCTTGTTTTTTCCATATTAAATTTATTTACCCAAAAATAAACATTTAGTATATCATTAGGAAAGTTTTAACGTTCGCTAACATCCTTTCGGAATGCTTATTGAAAGGATAGTAAGCATTAACCCCAAAATTCACTAACAATGAGTACTAATGAACAAAATGAAAATCTGGACAAAGCAAAACAGTTTGTAAATGATGCTGAAAATAATTTGAAAGATTTCACAAAACAAACACAAGACGCCATTGGCAATTTGTCGGATAAAGTAAAAAGCTACATCGATCAGAAAAAAAATGAAAATGAAGAACCAACGAAGGAAGGTTTCTTTGCTCATCTGAAACAACAGGTATCAGACGCTTGGGAAGACACCAAAGATGCAGCAGAAAATGCATGGGAAAGCACTAAAAACTTTGCAGATGATGCCTGGGACAAAACAAAGGATGCTGCCAATGATATCCAAGATAATATAAAAGGAAAATAGGCCCTAAACTGCCAATCATTTTTAATTATAATTTTACGGAGAAATGGCCTCAATATCTTGAGGCCATTTTTTTATGCTAAACGCTTTAATGATGCTATAAAGCTGTCAACTTCTGCTTCCGGTGTTGCCCATGAAGTAATGAGCCTTATTGCTGATTTTTCTTCATCTATTTTCTTCCAGACATAAAAATCAAATTCTTCAGCAAGCTTTTCAATCCAGGAATTTGGAATAATCGGAAATAGCTGATTGCTATAAGAATCTGTAAGAAAACTACAATGACAGGCTTCAAATGCCGCTTTTATTTTCATTGCTTTCTGATTCGCGGATTTTGCAAGATCAAAATAAAGATTATCTTTCATCAGTTCCATAAACTGAATACCAATCAGTCTTCCTTTGGCCAATAAAGCTCCTTTTTGCTTTACATGAAACCCAAAATCTTCCTTTAATTCCGGATTAGCAATAACAATAGCCTCTCCTATCAATGCTCCGTTTTTGGTTCCACCCAGATAAAATACATCTGCCAAACGTGCTATATCTTCCGGAGTTACATCAGTATCTACTACAGTCAGTGCATGACCAAGACGAGCTCCGTCTACAAATAAGTATAGGTTATTCTCTTTACAAAATCCAGACAAAGCTTCCAGTTCTTCAAGAGTATAATGTGTTCCTAATTCTGTTGTATTCGAAATATATAACATTTTAGGCTTTACAACATGTGGCTGATTGGTTACCGTATCCAGAACTTCTCTACAGGCCTCCGGAGAAAGTTTCCCATCTTCGGATCTTGCTGCATGAACTTTGTGTCCCGTAGCCTCTATAGCTCCTGCTTCGTTGGTAAATATATGTCCGGACTCTGCAGAGATAACAGACTGATGTGGCCGTAGCATTGAAGAAATCGTAAGAAGGTTTGCCTGTGTACCTCCGGAAACAAAATAAATATCTGCTTCCGGACTATTAAACCTTTCTTTAATCATATCTTTTGCCATGGCAGAATACTGATCGCCACCATAACCAATTTGTTGTTCTCTATTCGTCTCAACCAATGCCTTCAGAATATTTGCATGACATCCTTCTGCATAATCATTTTTAAAACTAAACCTATTCATTATCATTTATACCGTTTCAGTTATATCTTTTACGTTTCCTGTTCTCTTCAATACTCCCCAGCTTTGCAGCTCTCCTTTCAGTGCTTTTCTCAGTGATTTGAATAATACAATAAGCATTAACCAACGATAAATAATACGCTGTGGAATTAGCCATATAATCTTCATAAAGCTTGCTTTCTCCATAACAAGGGCAAAGCCCAGAGCCAGGGCATCAATAATAAGGAATAATAAGTAATAAATCCCTATTTTTTCTGCACTTCCTGTGAACAATCCTATCACCATCAACAGATCTGCCAAAGGAGAAAAGAAAGGTATAATATATTTGAAGACTAACATATCCGGTAAAGCTATCATTCCTAAGCCTTTAAACTTCGGATTAAAGAAAGCATCTTTATTCTTCCAGAAGGTTTGTAATACCCCGAATGTCCAACGGAAACGCTGTTTCATAAACTGTTTCAGTTTTTCAGGAGCTTCAGTATAGGCAATAGCTTCCGTTTCATTACTTACGAAATATCCTTTACGCAAAATCTTTATAGTAAGATCACAATCTTCAGCTAGTGTATCAGTACTGAATCCACCAACTTCTTCAATTGCTTGTTTCTTGAACAATCCTATTGCCCCCGGGACTACAGTAATTGCATTGAAAGCTTCGAATGCTCTTCTGTCAAAATTCTGACTGCCTATATATTCCGTAGATTGCCATTGAGTAATCAGATTGATCTCGTTTCCAACTTTTACATTACCCGCAACAGCGCCTACATTTTTATCGGCATTACGGTACATGTTTTCCATCATCAGACGTACTGCATTAGGCATAAGCTGGGTATCTGCATCTATACATACTACATAGTCCGATGTCGAACGGTCGATACCATAGTTAAGTGCAGAAGCTTTACCTCCGTTTGTTTTACTCAATAAAGTGATATTGGCATGCCCGTTAAAGGCTTCAAATGCTTTATTGAAGGTTTCATCCTTACTTCCGTCATCTATAAAAATAATATGGAAATTAGGATAATCACATTTCAATAAGTTTTTAAGTGATTTTACAATATTGACTTCCTCATTATATGCCGGTACAATAATATCGACCTGCGGAAATTCGGTTAATGCAATTTTAACCTGATGCTTTTCCTTTTGGTATGATCTGTAAGAATATACCATCAGCCATATAAAGCGAAGTGCACCCAACACCATAAAAACAATAAACATGGCAAAGAAAAGGTATCCCAAATAATATCCACCAATAGCAATAGCACTTGTAACCTGGAAAATATAATACCCTTTAGTTTTTGGCACTGGTGGCATTACCTGATCTTTCTTCATCCCTAGAAGGTTGGCTACTGTAGTAAACTTATAACCTTTTTTCTGAAAATATTCTATTATTCTTGGCAAAGCCTGTATTGTAGCTTCTCTTGGGCCACCGGCATCATGTAACAAAATAATATTACCATTCCCCTGACTTCTGATTACTCTGTTCACAATAGTATCTGCATTGAAGCCTTTTATTTCGCCTGCCTGCCAGTCTTCCGGGTCTATACTTTCCCCTACAGTAAGATAATTTCGCTCTCTGCTGTCTGCCACAGGAATTATTTCCTGTAATGTTTCGGGTTCACTATCTGCATTGAAAGGAGCCCGGAACAAAATTGTACTATGCCCGGTAATACTTTCTATCAGCAAACGGGTGGCATCCATTTCCATTTTACTCCGTTGCGGGCTTACTTCCGCCATATTCGGGTGTGTGAAAGTATGGTTGCCTATTTCATGTCCTTCACGATAAATACGTTTTACCAAAGGAATATTCTGTTCCGCCTGAATACCCAATATAAAAAATGTTGCCGGAATCTTATATTTAGACAGGATATCCAAAATCTTCGGTGTATATTCTGGATCTGGACCATCATCGAAAGTAAGAACCATTACCTTTTCATTATCTTTCGGTTTACCCCATTTTTTCACTACAAACATAGATGGCAGCTTCACATATTCCTCATCTGTGATCAGCATATGCTCTTTATCTACAACTGGTCTTATAAGTCCTGTATCCGGACGGGAAGCCACATCCAGAATTTCTCCTTCCCCCATATAATCTACATCGGAGCTGCTGGCAACATGTTGAAGTTTGTTAAAATCGAAATCCTGCATTCCTTTTTTGCTGACATCTTTCTTATAAAAACTCCACAATCTGTTATCTTCACTTCCCAATCTCCACAAAGCTGTTCCTCCAAGTCCATACTCGGCAGCAAATCTTAGTGTATTGAAATTGGTTACAGCATCGGTAAATTCCACATGGTGTAAAGTCCCCTGCTGGTCTTTATAATCATAACGCAGGTTGTAAGTATCCTTATCGAATACAACTTTTGAGTTTGTTTCCCGTGCTGTGGACAAAGCTTCCTGATAAGTAACGTCTGTTGCTGCTTTAGCTCCGGCTTTCCAGTCGTAACCGTAGCCAGCCAGTCCTAATACAATTTTTTCGGAAGGAATATTTTTAGCCACCTGATCTACTGCAGCTTCTATCCATTTTTGACTGGAAACCGGGCCTGGTTTGGTATCATTACTAAACTCGTCATAGGCCATCAGAAAAATATAATCATTGTAGCGGTTAAGCTGGTCATAATTATAATCTTCGTTGAATGGCATTACATCCTGAGTTACCAATAAACCTTCTTTATGAAACGCGTTATATAAATTTTTCTGAAAATTAATCAGTGGTTCATTCGTAGGTTCTGATAAATTCTCCAGGTCTATATTGATACCGCTAAAATCATTGACTTTTACATAATGCAAAAGATCTTTAATGAATTGATCCTGTTTCTTCTGATCAGTCAGAATAATATGAATTCCTCTCGGATCAAAATTACCTTTATAATTATTCGAAAGCATCGGTAAAACCTTAACTTTAGATGCCTTTATAAGGTTAAATCCCCGTTTGTCTATATCCAACTGAAGCTTTCCGTCGGGATGAATAAAAAACCATTCCGGAATAATCATGTTTAGCTTGTTGATACTTCTTCTGAGGGAAAAATAAGACTGTGCATCCCATGCAACATAATAAGCAGCACGAATAGGCGCAGCCATATTATAATTTATGGTTGCTGCTTTTAGTTTAGAATTATGAACTTTTAGTCCTTTTTTCTGGTGCTTTTTAATATATTCTCTGAATCCCTGATATTTACGAATGCTTTTGCTTTCATTCGCTGTTGTTTTACTCAGAAGTACATCCTGAGAGATCTTACCAGAAGTATTCAGATTCGGAATGCTAGGGATGAAGGCTTTTCTAAAAGCGATAAACAATATAATCCCTGAAAGGACTAAGATAAACACGAGAATACGGGAAGCCCATTTGAACCGTTTCCATCGTGTAGGACTGTTGGTCTGAAAAATTTGCATTTAATTAATAAGTAGTGTTACAAAGATACTTCACGAATAAATAAATATTATACCATTTTTTATAATACACGGAAAATTGTTACATAATTAACACTGCTTAAAAATAGATTAAAGCAAAGTCTGCAGCCGGCAGAATTGGTCTAATTATTTTTTTGGTTTAAATTTGGGGTATGAATTCTCTGACTAAAGAAAATTACTTGAAAGCCCTATTCCATTTAGCCAACAGCGAAAATGAAATATCGGTAAAAGACCTTAGCGACAATCTGGGGATACGTATGCCCAGTGTAAATAGTATGATGAAGAAATTTTCAACGGAAGGCTGGGTCATCTACGAAAGCTACAAACCTCTTATTCTCACGGAGAAAGGAAGGCGGAAAGCTGCTTTAATTGTAAGAAAGCATCGTCTTACAGAAATGTTTCTGGTAGAAAAGATGGGGTTCGGGTGGGAAGAAGTACACGATATTGCAGAAGAAATAGAACATATACAATCACCTGTTTTCTTCGATAAGATTGATGAAATTCTGAACTTTCCAAAAACAGATCCTCATGGCTCTCCTATTCCGGATAAGGAAGGAAATATCATTAAAAACAATTATTTCAAACTTAGTGAATGTAAAATTGGTGAATCTGTAGAATTTGTAGGACTAACAGCTTCTTCGGATGATTTTTTACGATTCCTGAATAACAAAAAATTGCCTTTGGGTACCTCTATCACAATTTTGGAAAATGAACCTTTCGATGGTAGTAAGCGTGTAAAATACGATGATCAGGAAGAAAGCTTCAGCCAGGTTGTTCTGGAAAAAATACTGGTGAAAAAGCAGTAAAAAATATTCACTATTTTTAAATGAACCTTGTCAAGGTTCATATTCAATATCGTATTAACCTTGACAAGGTTTTTATCAAAATAAAAAAAACTCCCAAAAGGGAGTTTTTTTTATTTTATAGCTCAAAAAATTGGTTATTTACCACCTTTTAGTTCTTTGGCTTTATCTTGCTTTCCTAAGCTGTTATAAACAGTTCTAAGAGTATCTACAACATCCGCTTCGTTAGGCGTTAAAGTATTTAGCTTCTCCAAGTATGGTAAAGCTTTTGTGAATCTTACTTTTCTTTCAGCAATGATTTTGTTAGCTTCATCAATTTTACCAGCTTTTCTCGCAACATTGTAAGCGTCTACAATTTTAGCATCAGCTTTACCGTTTAAGTAAAGGTTGAATACTAATCCTTGTAATGCAGGCACATAGTTAGGATCAATTTCTAAAGCTTTTTTAAATGAAGCTTCAGCATCAGCAACAGTTGCAGGATTGTTGGACTGGATAACGCCAAGATTAGACCAGTTTAATTTATCGCCCGGGTTCTTAGCTACCGCTTCTTTAATTGTTTGTTCAAGCTTAGAGCTATCACCTGTTCTTGAATAAGCAGATAATTTAAGATCATTCATCTTTGCATTATTCGGGAACTTAGCAAGACCTTTCTCAATAAGAGCTACAGCTTCGCTGTTCTTGTTGTCATCCAACATTAAAGCAACTGCAGTTTCATATAATTCTTCTTCTACACTTTTAGATGTTTCAGTTTTAAAATCTGCATAATCAGGAGATTTTTTCACTAATTCAAAAGAAGACTTATCCAGGTTTTCTCTCTGGTTAGTTTTCTTGTTAAGTGCCGAATAAGTTGTTTTGATACCTGTATATCCAGAATTGATAAGATCTTGATAAAGAGCAATAGATTCTGATTTTTTGTTTCCTAAAGCATAGCTGATTGCTGCATAATATTTGTAAATATCATCAGGCTGACCAGCTGCCTTTAAAAGGTCGTTTACCTGAAGGAATTTTTCAGCTGCGACCGCATAGTTTTTAGCATCATATTCTTTCTGGGCTTCACCACTTACTTTTTGTAATAAAGGGTTAACAGCTGCACCAACATTTCCTGCTAATGTAGGAGAATAAGTTTCTTCTTTCAATTGTAGTCCAGCTCCGTCTTTATCAGCTTCTGCTTTACCTACGAAATAAACTTTATTTTTATTGTTGTCTTTACCAGCAAATATTTTATTTGTCTTAAGATCAGAAATTTTAGCTAAAACTGCTGCCCCTTCAGATGTTTTGCCAGACTTTATTAAAGCTATACCTTTTGCATAATAGTATTGCTCTTGTACAGAAGGCTCCAACAAATACATTTTTCCCTGTAAAGCACTATCTGCAGCCGAAATCTGAGACAAAGCTTCAGCAGCATTACCTCCGTCTGCTGCTTTTACAGCGTTCTGAATTTCTTTTTTCTGTGCAAAAGCCAGTGAAACTGATACTAATGCTGCACTCAAAAGGATTTTTTTCATATTTCTATTATTAAACTTTTATTCTTCAATATTTTCTGTTCCGTCTTCCTTAAATAATTCTCCGGTAGTGGCATCATCAGAAGTATTCGGGATTACAGCGCTTTCATCACCTTCTTCCAATTCTTCTTCGTCCTCCACAGATTTATCTACTTCGATTTTAGCAATCGCAGCGATTGCATCATTACCTTTAAGGTTGATCAGACGAACCCCCTGAGTATTTCTACCCATTACACGCATTTCTTCAACGCTCATTCTAATAGCAACCCCGGATTTGTTAATAATCATAAGGTCATGTTCATTAGTAACGTTATTTATTGCAATTAATTGTCCTGTCTTATCAGTAATATTTAATGTAATAACACCTTTGCCACCTCTGTTAGTGATTCTGTAGTCTTCTACAGCTGTACGCTTACCATATCCGTTTTCAGAAACAACCAATACAGTTTCGTTTTCTTTATCACTAATAGCGATCATTCCGATTACTTCATCACTGTCTTCCATAGTAATACCTTTCACACCAATAGAAGTACGACCTACTGATCTTACTTTTTCTTCAGGGAAACGAATACACTTACCATTCTTAGTAGCAATCATAATTTCGGATGTCCCGTCAGTTAATCTTGCTCCTAGTAATTGATCGTCTTCACGGATTTCAATGGCATTAATACCATTTACACGAGGTCTGGAATATGCTTCTAATGAAGTTTTCTTGATGGTTCCGTTTTTAGTAATCATCACAACACTCATCTTCTCTACATACTCAGTATTTTTAAGATCATCCGTTCTTAGATAAGCTTTAATCTTATCATCCGGTTCTATATTGATAAGGTTCTGAATTGCTCTTCCCTTAGCTGTTTTAGATCCTTCCGGAATTTCGAATACTCTTAACCAGTAACATTTACCTTTTTCAGTAAAGAATAACATATACTGGTGGTTTGTAGCTGCTACAATATATTCAAGGAAGTCAGCATCTCTGGTAGTTGCACCACGATTACCAACACCTCCTCTGGACTGAACTTTATATTCGTTTACAGGCGTTCTCTTAATATAGCCAGCATGAGAAATAGTAAGAACAACTTGCTCATTCGGGATGAAGTCTTCAATATTCATTTCTCCCCCAGCATAGTCGATCTCTGTTCTTCTTTCGTCACCGTATTTATCTCTGATCTCGATTAATTCATTTTTAATGATCTCATATTGTAAAGCCGGAGTTGCAAGAATGTCTTCCAAACGCTTGATTAAGTTCATAATCTCTTCATATTCTTCACGGATCTTATCCAGCTCCATACCGGTTAGTCTTGCCAACCTTAAATCAAGTATCGCTTGCGCCTGAATATCAGAGAGTTCAAACTCTTCAATTAAACCTGTTTTTGCTTCCTGAGGATTTGCAGAATGACGGATGATTGAAATAGCTTTATCTAAAGCATCCTGAGTTCCGATAACCTTCATGAAACCTTCAAGGATGTGCGCTCTTTCTTTTGCTTTCTTCAATTCGTACTCCGTTCTGCGTATAATTACCTCATGACGGTGCTCTACGAAATGGTGAATAATCTCCTTCAGGTTAAGCTGTTGCGGACGGCCTGCCACCAATGCAATATTATTAACGCTGAAAGAAGTCTGAAGCGAGGTATATTTGTAAAGAAGGTTTAGTACAACATTCGGGATTGCATCCATTTTCAGTTCGTATACAATACGAAGACCTTTTCTGTCGGATTCATCACGAATCTCATAGATTCCCGGAATTTTCTCTTCTTTCACCAATTCTGCGGTTCTGGCAATCATTTCAGCTTTGTTTACCTGATACGGAATTTCGGATACAATAATTGCATCACGGTTACCGATTTGTTCAAAGCTTACTTTAGCACGAAGAACAATTCTTCCTCTTCCTGTATGGAAAGCATCTCTTACACCATCATAACCATAGATAATACCTCCGGTTGGGAAGTCTGGTGCAATAATATGCTGCATCAGATCATCTATCGTTATTTCGTTATTATCAATATAAGCGCAGATTGCGTTTATAGATTCTGTAAGATTGTGTGGTGCCATATTGGTAGCCATACCTACCGCAATACCGGAAGTACCATTCACTAAAAGAGCTGGTACTCTTGTAGGAAGCACCTTTGGCTCCTGTAAAGAGTCATCAAAGTTATTCTGAAAGTCAACTGTTTCCTTATCAAGATCAGAAAGTATCTCATCCGAAATCTTTTTAAGTCTTGCTTCAGTATAACGCATTGCTGCAGGCGGATCACCGTCCATGGAACCGTAGTTACCCTGTCCGTCTACCAATGGATAGCGCAGAGACCATGGCTGTGCCATACGCACCATAGCATCGTAAACCGAGCTATCACCATGCGGGTGGTACTTACCTAATACATCTCCAACAATTCTGGCAGACTTTAAGTATTTTCTGTTAGAAAAAACGCCTAAACCGTACATACCGTAAAGTACTCTTCTGTGTACAGGTTTCAGACCATCTCTTACATCCGGTAACGCTCTGGATACGATAACCGACATCGAATAATCGATGTAAGAGGATTTCATTTCATCAACAATGTTGATAGGAATTAGCTTTTCTCCTTCTGTATTCATTCTTTATATTTAAAATAAATCGGGAAAATCATACAAAAAACTGATTTTCACACTCCTGAAGTTCAGGATTTAAACAACGGGCTAATTTACGTTTTTTTTACCTAATATTGCCCCTGAAATAAAGCATATTTAATTTTAAAAATCATAAAATTTCTTAAAAATGAGTGTTCTTAGCGTTACTTTTCATGTTGAAAGTGCAGCCCAGTCGCAGTGGTATGATTTTCTGGAGCAGGAATTTCCGGCATTAGTAGAAAATCTGTATGATGTAGAAAAGTATATTTTCTCAGAAGTAGACAGCAATTATATCCAGGAGGGTAAAAATTACAATCTATTATTAATCTTTAATGATCATGAAATCAGAGGCGGATTCCTGTTGAATGAAATGCAAAATTTGAGTGAGATTATTCACCAAAAGTTCTCTCAGGAACAGGTGATCATCTTCATTACGGAACTTAATCCTATTACCAGAAGATTATAAATAAAAAAGAGCCGAAAGTTATCGAATTACTTCCGGCTCTTTTCAGTTTATTTTAAAGAATATTTTTCAGAATCTTTGAAAATAATTCTGATAGTATATATTTTTCGATTATGCTTCTATTTTAATACCTTTTATACAACACTAAGAAAAGCCATTGTATCTACATTATCTGCATAAACATCCAGTCCTGGTTTCTGAGCTTCACCAAAAGAAACTGATTCTAATCCTAATGCATCTTTAGCAACAATACACTGTATTTCCTCCTGATGCTCGCTAATAAAGTTCTTTACATCATCAAGACTTTTATACCGGCTAAAGTTGATTACTGAAAGCGGACTAAATAAATCTTCACCTTCACGAAGCATTACAAAATTATTATCCCAGAAAAGCTCCTGATTTAATAGATATACAGCTCTGTTATAATCATAATTATTGGCATATTTATTATGGTTAATAACATCTTTAAAATTCAGGAAATTTTCAAAAAGGCGCTCTAATTTAAAGTCTTCAGGAATAAAGAGTCGTGTAACGTTACGACATCCCAACCCGAAATAACGGAAAATATCCTCCGCCAATAACTGCAATTCTTCATCGGTCTCATCTCCATTTAAAACAGCTACTGATGTACGGTTCTTACGAATGATATTCTGATAATCTTTGAAATAAAATTCCAGATATCTTGCCGTATTATTACTTCCTGTAGCAATTACAGCCTCAAAATTTTCAAGTCTTTCTACAAATTCATATTCAACTCCTCCTTCTGTAGAATCATTCCATATTTTCATTAAAAACGGAATTAATAATCTGTCTTTGGAAGAAAGCTTTATCACCGGAATATGTCCGGATAATACAACACACATTACATCGTGAAACCCTACTAAGGGCAGGTTACCAGCTAAGATAAGCCCTACTCTTTTTGAAGTATCCGAAAATAGGTATTTATCTGTCCAACTGCTGATTGCGGTTTCATTAAGAACTTCTGCTAAACTTTCCAAAGCATATCTCAGACTATCCTGAGTAAACCATGGATTTTCTATTTCTGATCTTAACAATAATCCCTGAAATTCCTCTTCCAAAGATGTATAATTGTCATTATTTTTTATTAAGAACTCTTTCAAAAAACTTCCTAAACCTCCTAACCCCCGAATTTTAGCTTCCTTATTCATAATCTGGTGAAAAATTTTTATCTTTGTGCAAATTTAACAAAAATTAAAGAGCAATGGCCATTAAAATAACGGATGAATGTATTAACTGTGGAGCTTGTGAGCCTGAATGCCCTAACACTGCGATATATGAAGGAGCTGTAGACTGGAAAGCTGCAGACGGAACCAACCTGAAAGGAACCGTAACGATGACATCGGGTCTGACTATAGACGCTAATGCCCCACAAGAACCTGTTAGTGATGATGTATACTTCATTGTAACAGATAAATGTACTGAATGTAAAGGTTTTCATGAAGAGCCTCAATGTGCTGCTGTATGTCCTGTAGACTGCTGTGTACCAGATGAAGATCATGTAGAAACTGAAGAAGAGCTTCTTGAGAAAAAGGCTTTTTTACACGGAGAATAAAAATACCGCTCACTAATTGTGAGCGTTTTTTTTCAATAAATACTTTATAAAAACAATATAACACCAAATTTAGTAATGAAGAAACATAATTTTAGCGCCGGTCCTTGTATTCTGCCTCAGGAAGTTTTCCAGAAAGCTTCAGAAGCTATTTTAGATTTTAACGGAATGGGGCTTTCCCTTCTGGAAATCTCACACAGAAGCAAAGAGTTTGTTGCCGTAATGGATGAAGCGCGTGCTATTGTAAAAAGATTAATGAAGTTGGGAGATGACTATGATGTTCTCTTTCTTCAGGGTGGTGCAAGCCTTCAATTTGCAATGGTTCCTTTCAACCTTATGAAAACAGATGGTAAAGCTGCATATCTGGATACCGGAACATGGGCTGCAGGAGCTATTAAAGAAGCTAAAAAACTAGGTACAGTAGATATCGTTGGCTCTTCTAAAGATCAGAATTATTCATTTATTCCTAAAGATTATACTGTAGGATCCGAATACAACTATTTCCACTGTACATCCAACAATACAATCTATGGAACTCAAATGAAAGAGTTTCCTAAAACAGATACTTTAATGGTCTGCGATATGTCTTCCGATATATTCAGCAGAGTATTGGATTTCTCACAATTCGATTTAATTTACGCCGGAGCACAGAAAAATATGGGTCCGGCCGGAGCAACATTAGTTATTATAAAAAAAGATATTCTGGGAAAAACGGGGAGAGATATTCCTTCTTACTTAAACTATCAGCTGCATATTGATAAAGAAAGTATGTACAATACACCACCTGTATTTGCTGTTTATACATCACTTCTTACACTTCAGTATCTGGAGCAGCATGGTGGTATAGAAGCAGCCGAAGTACGCAATGAAGCAAAAGCTAAATTATTATATGATGAGATCGACAGAAATCCTTTATTCGAAGGTTATTCTGTAAAAGAGGACCGTTCATTAATGAATGTTTCCTTCAAACTTACTGACGAATCTAAAAAAGAAGCTTTCGATACAGCATGGAAAGCAGCTGGTATAAGTGGTCTTAACGGACACAGGAGTCTTGGCGGATACCGTGCAAGTCTTTACAATGCTCTTCCAATCGAGAGTGTACAGGTACTAGTAGACATTATGAAGTCTATTAGCTAATTGATTTGAAAATTAACAAACTTAAAAATCTGTAAATTTTTAAATCTGTAAATTTGTATCTTATATGAAGGTATTAGCTAACGATGGTATTTCGGAATCGGGGGAAAAAGCGTTAAAAGAAGCAGGAATTAATCTGCTGGACAATCGTGTCTCATCCGGACATCTCGCACAGTTTATCAATGATAACGGAGTGGATGTTCTTCTTGTAAGATCCGCAACCAAAGTAACAAAAGAACTGATAGATGCCTGTCCTACACTAAGAATTGTAGGACGAGGAGGTATTGGCATGGACAATATTGATGTGGAATATGCAAGAGAGAAAGACATCTATGTATTCAATACTCCCCTTGCCTCTTTACGTTCTGTTGCCGAACTTGTTTTTGCTCATTTCTTTTCTTTGGCCAGAAACCTGCATGAGTCGAACAGACTGATGCCACTGGAGGGAGAAACTAAATTCAATGAACTTAAGAAATCCTTTGCTAAAGCTTTTGAGCTAAAAGGAAAAACTCTTGGGGTAATTGGTATGGGTAAAATTGGAATGGAAGTAGCTAAAATTGGAATTTCTTTGGGAATGAAAGTTTTATGTTATAACAGAACCCCTAAAACAGAAGAAGTGGCACTACACTTTTTCGATGGACAAAAGATGAAATTCAGCTTAACTTCTGTTTCCCTTGATGAAGTAATTACACAATCTGATTTTATCAGTATCAATACAGCAAAAACGCTTCACTATATTCTGGATTCTGAGGAATTCAGCAGAATGAAAGACGGTGTATTCATTGTGAATGCTGCCAGAGGTGGTGTACTTAATGAGGTTACCTTACTGGACTTTATCGAAGAAGGAAAAATAGCTGGTGCCGCACTGGACGTTTTTGAAAACGAACCTAATCCCGAACTTCCTTTATTAATGAATCCTGCTTTATCATTAAGCCCACACATTGGTGGCAACACAATTGATGCACAGGAGAAAATTGGAATGGAATTAGCAGAACAACTAATTAAACTTAAACTACAATAGAAAGAAATGCCTTTATTTAAACCCTTTCGAGGCATAAGACCTCACCATGATTTGGTTGAAACATTTACAACAGCATCTATAGATAACTTCACAGAAGAAGAGTTACATCTGAAGGCTAGTGTGGACGATTCATATGTCCAGATGTTAAAGCCTTTTGTATGCAGCAAATCAAAAGATGTAGACCGTAACCTAAGAAAGGTCAGAACCAATTTTGAAGAACTGTTTCAGGATAAAAAACTGTCTCAGGACAACGCTGCATTTTATCTTTACGAGCAGATAATGCCGGACAAAACGGTTTACCGTGGTCTTTTGGGATTAACATCTGTTGAGGATTTCTGGAACGGAAAAATAAAAAAACACGAAGCAACCATAACGCAGAGAAAGGAAAAGTTTGCCCACTACCTGGATAAAGTAAAAATTCAGGCTGAACCTGTATTGCTTACCTATCCTTCTAATTCCAAAATAGAGGTATTGATGAATCTGGAAGAGAAAAATGTTCCGGTTGCTAACTTTACAGACAAGAACGGAGTTCGTCACAAACTATGGAGAATTGATAACCGTCTGAAACTTCAACAGTATAAGGAAGTAATTGAACAAATTGATTCCTTTTACATCGCCGATGGTCATCACAGAATTGGTTCTGCAGCACTCAATGCTAAAAATCATCTTAATAAAGGTAAAAAACATACCGGACAGGAAGGCTTTAATTATGTTTACAGCTATATTGTCTCCAACCAATCTATTAAAATCCACGATTATAACCGTCTGATAAAAGACCTGAACGGTTTATCTACAGAACAATTTTTAAAATCTTTAGAGAAATTTTTTGTTATTCATGAGAAAGGAGATATTCCTTATTATCCTTCTCAAAAATATCACCTGAGCATGTATGTAGATGGTAAATTCTACAGTCTTCATATCAAACATGATCTTAGAAATAAAACCGGCGGATTGGAGGATCTTGACCACTACTTCCTGGAACGAAATGTTATTAAGGAAGTCTTGGGTATGGAAACCAAACTAAGTGACAAAATAGGCTTCTCTAAAGGTAATTCTACAGTAGAAGGTATTGCAGAAATTAAAGAACTGGTAGACAATGGTGAATACGCTGTAGGATTTGCAATTCATCCATTACCATTCTCAGACTTGGTGAAAATATCAGATCTTAAACAAAAAATGCCACCAAAATGTACCTATATAGAACCAAAACTGCTTACTGCATTGGTAATGTATGACATGAAATAATATTTTTTCCTGCAAAAATTCCTTAAATTTGATTTACTCAAAACTTGACAGGAATTGCAATGAAAAAACTAATGCTTATTCCACTCATTGCGAGTGGATTTTTTTTCGCCCAACAAAAGGACGATTCACTGGTATTCTCTAAAATATCAGGACAGATTTTAAACCAAGGAGAGGCTTATGAAGAGCTAAGGTACCTTAGTAAAAATATTGGCCACAGACTAAGTGGCTCAGCAGCTTACGAAAAAGCAACACAATGGGCCTTTAATCAATTGAAACAAGCCGGAGCAGATAAAGTATGGCTTCAGCCTGTAAAAGTTCCGGTATGGGTAAGAGGTAAAGAATCTCTTCATATAAAAACAGCTAATGGGCAGTGGCAGTCTGTCAATATGCTTTCTCTTGGAAACTCAGAAGGTACTAATGGTAAAGATTTAACAGGTGATATAATTCTGGTAAAAACTATTGAAGAGTTTAATGCATTGCCAGAAAGTACTGTAAAAGGTAAAATTGTATTTTTCAACAATTCCTTTAATCAATCTTATATAACTACATTCCTTGGATATCGTGATGCAGGAATATACAGGAGAGCAACAGCTTCGATGGTTGCAAAAAAAGGCGGAAAAGCCGTAATCATCAGATCTTTGTCCTCCGCTACAGACGACGCCCCACATACAGGAGCGATGAAGTATGAAGATGGAATAGAAAAAATACCAGCCATCGCTATTGGACCTAAAGGAGCTGAGAATCTTGCTAAGTTATTACAATCACAAAAAGTAACCGCTAAACTTAATTCCAACTGTGGGATGAAGGAAGAGGTAATGAGTAATTCTGTAATTGGAGAAATTACTGGTAAAAAAGATCAGAAAGTTATTGTTGTAGGTGGACATCTGGATTCCTGGGACGTTGGCGAAGGTGCACAGGATGATGGTGCCGGAATTGTACAGTCTATAGAAGTTCTCAGAACCTTTAAAAAACTAGGACTTAACAATAACCATACAATACGTGCAGTATTATTTGCCAATGAAGAAAACGGAACACGTGGCGGTCTAAAATATGCAGAGGAGAATGGTGCTAAGGAGAAACATATCTTTGCACTTGAAAGCGATGCCGGAGGCTACTCACCTATTGGCTTCTTTATGGATGTGAAGCCAGAGCAAAAAACTGATGTTAAAAACTGGATGAAATTATTTGCACCTTATAATGTTCATAATATTGCCGATTCAGAAGGAGGTACCGATATTGCACCATTAAAAAAATATGGGGTATCTACTGCTGGTTTAATGCCTGATTCACAAAGATATTTTGACCTGCACCACTCTGCGTCTGACACCTTCGAGGCTGTAAACCGAAGAGAGCTTCTACTAGGTGCCAGTGTTATGACTCAGTTGATATATATGGTTGACAAATACTGGGAATAATGCGTAAACCTTCTCTATATAAAAGTTTTGGTAATGCTTTCAAAGGAATTTTATTCTTACTAAAAAATGAAAGAAATTTTCAGATTGAAGTATTGGGTCTTCTGGTTAACCTGTTTTTTATTGTGTATCTAAAATTAGAAAGACTGGAAATAGCACTTATACTGATGGCTTCATTCTTCGTTCTGGTTACCGAAGCTCTAAATACATGTGTAGAGAAAATCTGTGATTTTGTTCACCCAGAATACAATAAGAATATAGGTATCATAAAAGATATAGCCGCCGGAGCTGTTGTAGTAGCAGTTCTTGCGGCTATTTTAACAGGCATTTACATTTATCTGCCTTATATAATAGATTTTGTATCCTGATAGAATAAGCTTTCTGCAAAGGTATCCTGTGCAGAGATGTAACCAATATCAAATATTTCCTGAGTCCGTTGCTTTTTTGTCTCAAATCTCCCGTAAGTACTTAATTTGTTCAATGGAATAAACCAGTCACATAACTCAAACTTATGATGTTCTGATCTGTAAAGTAATATTTCCAAAGCACGTTCAGTAACCGAGCGGATACTCTTGATTTTATTCTGATTCAGCTTTTCCATAGGAGAAAGGTATACTCCTATCATTTTCTCTACCTTATTGTTTAATAAATCTGCGGGGAAATTATTAATAATACCTCCGT
This sequence comes from Elizabethkingia occulta, assembly GCF_002023715.1. Lineage (GTDB taxonomy): Bacteria > Bacteroidota > Bacteroidia > Flavobacteriales > Weeksellaceae > Elizabethkingia > Elizabethkingia occulta. The sequence continues at coordinate 8,115 of NZ_MAHX01000003.1, read as the reverse complement.
CACAATAAATTTCCTCATTAATACTATAAGGAGTGGCAACTCCCGGAATTGCTGCAGAAGAAATAATAGCATCTATTACCTCAGTATCTTCATCAAACACATGCAAAGTTCCTGTTCCCAGGTCTGTAGCTGTAAGTAATAATGGAATTCTGCTTTCCTTTATTTTTGAATTTCCGAAGATCGGTTCCAGGTAAATTCTGAAAATATCTGAACTTACGATGCCCGGCTTGTTAAATACCAGATGCTTCCAGTTGAAGAAATGGACAGATTGGAAAAAAGCCAGAATATCTTCCGGTGACTTTCCATATGCATATAATGCTCCAACCAATGCGCCTGCCGATGTACCGGAAATAACATCTACTTTTATTTGCTTCTCTTCCAGAAACTTCAGCACTCCTGCATGTGCAATGCCTTTAGTTCCGCCTCCTGAAAGAACGAGCCCTGTTCTGTACTCCATTTAATAATTTTGTGTTGTAAAATTTGGTTTATAAAATTATAAAATCCACAGCAGTTGCTGTGGATTTTAATTATTTTTCACATAATATTTATATTACGTTTATATTATATGTGAATTACTTCTCCATAAGCAGCTGCTACCGCTTCCATTATCGCTTCAGATAATGTTGGGTGCGGGTGGATAGATTTAATAATCTCATGACCTGTAGTTTCTAATCTTCTTGCTACAACAGCTTCAGCTACCAATTCAGTAACACCTGTACCAATCATATGACAACCTAACCATTCACCATATTTCGCATCGAAAATTACTTTTATGAAACCATCAGTATCACCATTTGCCGTAGCTTTACCACTAGCTGAGAACGGGAACTTACCTACTTTTATTTCGTAGCCTTTTTCTTTAGCTTGTTTTTCTGTTAAACCAACTGATGCAATTTCAGGAAGACAGTAAGTACAACCAGGAATATTACCATAGTCGATTTTATCTACATGCATTCCTTTAATTTTCTCTACACAAGTAATACCTTCAGCAGATGCTACGTGAGCTAGTGCCTGGGTAGGGATAATATCTCCGATTGCATAGTAACCCGGTACATTTGTCTGATACCATTCGTTTACTAAAACTCTTCCTTTATCTGTTTTAATACCAACTTCTTCAAGTCCGATATTTTCAAGATTTGCCTGAATACCTACTGCAGAAAGTACAACATCTGCTTCAAGGATAACTTCACCTTTAGCCGTTTTTACTTTAGCTTTTACACCCTCTCCTGTTGTATCTACGCTTTCAACAGAAGAATTTGTCATTACCTCGATTCCTGCTTTTTTCAATGATTTCTCTAAGTGCTTAGATACTTCTTCATCTTCTAAAGGAACGATGTTTGGTAAGAATTCTACTACAGTAACTTTAGTTCCCAGACTTGAATAGAAATAAGCGAACTCAACACCAATAGCTCCAGAACCTACTACAATCATAGATTTTGGTTGCTCTGGTAGGCTAAGTGCCTGACGGTAACCGATTACTTTTTTACCATCCTGAGGAAGGTTTGGCAATTCACGGGAACGTGCACCAGTTGCTAAAATAATATTCTGACCTGCATAAGTTTGCTTTTTACCTTCAGCATCTGTAACTTCTACTTTCTTGCCAGGTAATACTTTTGCCGTACCTAAGATTACATCGATTTTATTTTTCTTCATCAAGAATTCGATACCCTTGCTCATTTTGTTAGCAACGCCACGGCTTCTCTGGATGATGTTCGGGAATTCAAAACTAGGCTCTACTTTATTAAGACCATATTCTTCAGCATGTTCTATATATTTGAAAACCTGTGCAGACTTCAATAAAGCTTTTGTTGGAATACAACCCCAGTTAAGGCAGATACCACCAAGATTCTCTTTCTCTATAATTGCAGTTTTGAAACCCAATTGGGAAGCTCTGATTGCAGTAACATAACCACCAGGTCCACTTCCTATAACAATAATATCGTAATTCATTGGAAAAAATTTTATTGCGAATTTACGAAAAAGATTGTGAAAAAAATAGCGAAACTAAAAACGAACAAATGAGAATAAACAGCTTATTACAGATTTTGCAAAAAGAGAATATACCCTAGAGCGGGCAATACTTTATGTCTCAATTCAATAGTTAATAAAAAAGCCTGTTTCAGTTATTGAAACAGGCTTTTATAAGGAATTTACAATTTTATCTTTTTGCTTCCAATAGTTGCATGAACTGGTCTAATTTAGGAAGAACGATAATTTCTGTCCTTCTGTTTTCAGATTTGCCCATCGGCGTATTGTTATCAGTTTTAGGAACGTATTCTGAGCGTCCTCCGGCTGTCATTCTGGATGGGTTAACTCCGAATTTAGTCTGAAGCATTCTTACAACTGAAGTTGCACGCAATGCAGACAAATCCCAGTTATCTCTGATTAATGCATTCGGCTTCATTGGATCTGTATCAGTATGTCCTTCAACCATCACATCATAGTCACTATAATCATTGATTACACGCGCCACTTTCTCTAATACAGTCTCGGCTGTAGGTAAAATCTCGTAGCTACCAGATTTATATAGCATTTTATCAGATAATGAAATGAATACAACACCTTTCTGGACTTTAATATCGATATCCTGATCATTGATATTATCAAGAGATCTCTTCAGTTTGTTGGATATTGCAATATTCAGAGAGTCTTGCTTAGATCTTGCATCCTGTAATCTCTTGATATAATCCTGAGATTCTTTGATCTGTCCAATCAGCTTCTCTATATTCATAGACCCTTTGTTGCTGTTGGTTGCACAATCTTTTAGACTTTCCTGTAAGATACTATTTTGGTTTTTAAGCAAATTAATTTGCTCTTCCAATGAAGAAACTCTTACTTTCTGACTTTGAATAAGGCTTTCTTTCTGCCCTGAATCACTGAGACACTTCTGATAATCTGTTTGTAATGCTTCTAACTTTTTCTGAGTTCCGCATGAAGTTAATGCTAACCCTAAACCACCTGCTAAAACAAATTTCAATACATTATTCATAATAAAATATTTTATTAAATCTCTGGATATTTTGCTGGATTAGATTCACGCACAAGTGCGTAAATTTTCTCCACTACATCATCTGCCGAAGGCTTAGAGAAATAATCTCCGTCTGAAGCATATGCTGGTCTGTGATCCTGCGCAGCAATAGTTAATGGTTCTGAATCCAGATATCTGAAGGCTTTTTGTTTTTCCAGAACTTGCTGGAGAATAAAGGCTGTTGCACCTCCCTGTACATCTTCATCTACTACTACCAAACGGTTTGTCCTTTTCACACTTTCCAGAATATCTTCAGATATATCAAACGGCATCAATGATTGAATATCTATTACTTCAATATTCACGCCAAGTTTTTCTAATTCTGCAGCAGCTTCCATTACAATTCTCCATGTAGAACCGTAAGTTACTACTGTAGCGTCAGTTCCATCTTTTGTAATTTCTACTTTTCCTACTGGTACAGTGAACTCTCCTAAATTGTTTGGTAGTTTTTCTTTCAGACGATATCCGTTCAGAGTTTCAATAATCAAAGAAGGTTCATCCGACTGCAACATCGTATTATAAAACCCTGCAGCTTTGGTAAGGTTTCTTGGTACTAACACATGAATTCCTTTTACCAAATTCAGAATTCCTGCCATTGGCGATCCAGAATGCCAGATTCCTTCTAAACGGTGTCCTCTTGTACGTACAATAACCGGAGCTTTTTGGCCTCCTTTTGTACGGTAATGTACTGTTGCCAGATCATCACTCATTCCCTGAATACAGTAAAGCAGATAATCAAGATACTGAATCTCTGCTACAGGACGAAGTCCTCTCATAGCAAGACCAATGCCCTGCCCTAATATTGTAGCTTCACGAATACCTGTATCGGCAACACGATCTGCTCCGTATTTTTCCTGAAGTCCTTCCAATCCCTGGTTTACATCTCCAATATTTCCACTGTCTTCACCAAAAATTAGGAATTCAGGATATTTTGCTAATATTTTATCAAAGTTATCTCTTATCACAACTCTTCCGTCCACCATTTCAGCATCATCTGCATAAGTTGGTTTAACTTCCGGAACGTTTACAGCCTGCCATTCTGATTCACTGTACAGATGAGATGAATAATTATCTCTTTCTACAGCTGTTAATTCATTTAATATATTTTTTACAGCCTGACGTTCTGCAGAATTTTCACCTCTTGTTACCCATAGAGATCTTCTTAGTAAATGGAAAACTTCTTTTTTAGCAATAGTAATAAGTGATTTGAATTTTTCTATTTCCTCATTTACCCCTGTAGAATTTGCAGATACAGCAGCTAATTTTTCTACTGCTGGTAATGCTTTATCCTTTAAAGAAACAATTGTTCCCTGATATATATCCCATGCTTTCTTCTGTGCATCTTTAGCTTCTTTCTTAGCTTCTTTGTCGATAAGATCTAATTCTTCTTCAGAAGCCAGTATCATTGTTCCTTCTTCACCTTCAATTTCATAGTTCAGAATCCACTCACGGAATTTTTTCAGCCCATCATGCTCCTGCTCCCATTGCAATCTTTCCGGAGATTTATAACGTTCATGAGAACCTGATGTAGAGTGCCCTTGTGGCTGTGTAACTTCAATAACGTGTATAATTACCGGTACTCTTTCTACTCTTGCAAAATGCTCTGCTTTAGTATATGCGTCCTGTAATGCAGGATAATCCCAAGCTTTCACCTGAATAAGCTCGAAACCTTGATTTTCCCCTTCTTTTCTCTGGAATCCTGACAGCATTTCTGTCATATCCTCTTTTGCTCTCTGGTTTTTAGTTGGCACTGAGATTCCGTAACCATCATCCCAGATAGACATAATCATAGGAACCTGTAATGCTCCTGCAGCATTAATAGTTTCCCAGAAATGACCTTCAGCTGTGGAGGCATCTCCAATGGTACCAAAAGCAACTTCGTTTCCTTCCTTAGAAAATTTTTCCGATCCCGGATAAGTATGATTTTTATAATAATTAGAAGCCTGAGCAAGTCCTAATAAACGAGGCATCTGCCCTGCTGTAGTAGAAATATCCGAGCTAATGTTTTTCATTTTGGTTAGATCCTTCCAGCTACCATCTTCATTTAAAGATCTTGTAGCAAAGTGGCCATTCATTTGTCTCCCCGCAGATGCCGGATCTCTTTCCACATCTGTATCTGCATATAAAGAAGCAAAGAAGCTTTCTGGTGTTAATGCATGAATTGCCATCGCAAAAGTCTGATCACGGTAGTACCCCGATCTGAAGTCTCCGTCTCTGAATACCCTGGACATTGCTAGCTGAGGAAGCTCTTTTCCGTCTCCGAAAATCCCAAACTTGGCTTTTCCGGTTAATACCTCTCTCCTCCCTAAAAGGCTCATTTCTCTTGAAACTCTGCCTAGTTTGTAATCCGCAAGTATTTGTTTTTTGAAATCTTCAAAAGTAACCTGTGATGTTTCAATATCTGTAACTTCCATTGTAAAGCATTTTTACAAATATAAGAATTTAGTATTTATTTATTTATCATAAAATTTATTAAAAAACTCCCTCGTAATGCTTATTTACATAAATTAGTTAAAAAAAACGACAGCTTTAGTAATGAAAAGAAAATCACCACATATTCTTAACACATCCTCAAATCTTTTGGGGTTTTGTTTAGTAATTATTACTTCATTAAAAGTCGCAAAACTGTCCAAAGGCACCTATTTGGATGATTTTGCAGCAGTTGCAAGTTTGCTTTTAATGGCTAGTTGCATCCTATCTTTTCTTGCCATACGTACAGAATCAGAGAAAAAAGCTTATAAATTCGAACGGATTGCTGACTTATTTTTTATTATTGCATTAACTGCATTAGCTATTTCAGTTATTATTATTGTTTTCCTAGATTTGATTAATTAATCCTGATATTTATTCAAAAAGAAGTAGTTTTACTCTTATTATTTTAAAAGTTATGAATGAGAATATTACTTTAAACTTTAGGGGAATGATACAATGTCAGTACCGACTGTCTATATTTTTCATCATATTGTCAATATTTCTTATCCCTACAATATTCATGACTATTGTTATTAGCTATCAGCTAAACAAAATACCCAGAGCTGTAGGTATTATGATAATGGGTATTAGTGCAATTATTGTTTTCTTTATTATTTCTTTTCTTTTCAAAAAGCTTCTCGCCAGTAATTTTAGGATTCATTTTGAAGATAAACAGATTGTTATCTCATCTAAAAATATTAATCGTGCAGTGCTTTATGAAAATATTGAAAAACTGGAAATAAGAAATAATACCGATTATTCTTATCTGCTGTTTTTAGAGAAGGATGGCAAAAAAACTAAAATATTTGTGGGGATGGCAAATCTCGGTATGAAAACAAGTACAATTCTTACACCTGCTGATCAGTTAGATCCTTTCTTTGGAAAACCAAATTTTGAAAAAAAAGCTTATTTCAAAAAAAATATGGAATATATTCTCTATACAGCTTTTTCTTAACTAATCCACCCGAGACACTCTGCTTTATAACAAGCTTCAAAAGAATTATTTACATGAAGCTTTTCCAGAATATTCTGACGATGACGGTTAACAGTATGCAGACTTATAGATAATTCAGCAGCAATTTCTTTGCTCAGCTTACCGTTTTTTATAAATGTCAGAATCTCTTTTTCCCGTTCCGACAAAATATTATCTAATTCGGGTTTACTGGTTTTCACAATTTCCCCGGTAGCAGTATTTACAATCATTCCTTCATAAGAGTTTTGTCCGGGATATGATGAAAAGCTGTAAAGGCATAACACTAAACCTATACTTCCATTAAGTGTACTGTTAATGTAGAATATACGATGCCAGACTGACAAATAATTTCCCTGAGAAGCTTTCATCCGTACAGTACTGGAAACATGATAATCTCTTCTGTGATCCTTCGCAATGCCTTTCAAAAAATGAAAAAAGTACAGCTCCATTCGGTATTTTTCAGTAAGGTCATTCGGATGAATTCTCTCCAGTACATCTTTTTCCCATATAGAAGCTATTTCCGAATTTTCTTTTGTAAATCCTAATATGGCAGCCATACTTCCATAATAGATATAACTTTTATCTGATACAACATCACTGAGTACAGCAATTGCATTTTCTGTTTGTATATATGCCTTTGCAATTTCCTGACCTGCTAATAATTGGGCTTCCGGATTGTTTTCATTACCAAAGTTCTGCTGAAGCAGCTGTTCATTTAAAGTAGTACCTATATTATCTTCCATAAAATGGCTATTAATCAGTATTGCTACCTATGTTGGTGTATTATAGCTTTGCGAAAATAATCAATTAAGCTAAAAACAACATCAATATGCGAAAACTATTATTGTTTATGATTGGCAGCATAACGCTACAACAGGTTTCTGCCCAAAAAATAGAAAAGCTTCAGTGGTTTAATGAACCTGAAAAATGGGAGATTAAAAATAATAGCCTTCAGATGTTCGTAACTCCGCAAAGCGATTACTGGCGAATATCTCATTATGGATTTACGGTAGACGATGCTCCTTTCTACTATGGAATTTATGGCGGTGAATTTGAAGTAAAAGTGAAAATTACAGGAGACTACAAAGAAAGATTTGATCAAGCCGGATTAATGCTGCGCATTGATAAAGAAAATTACATAAAAACCGGTATTGAGTTTGTGGATGGCAAATACAACATCAGTAGTGTTGTCACACATAAAACAAGCGACTGGAGTATGATTAGTCTGGATAAAAGTCTTTCGTATATCTGGATAAAAGCTGTAAGAAGGCTGGATGCTGTAGAAATTTATTATTCTTTTGATGATAAAAGCTACCAGCTAATGCGTAATGCCTATCTACAGGACAATACTCCGGTTATGGTTGGCTTAATGGGCGCCAGTCCGGATGGTAAAGGGTTCCTTGCAAAATTTGAAAACTTTAGTGTAAAGCATCTTCCGGATCAGAGAAGATTAAAATGGTTAAAGGAAAATCAGGAATAATTATATTATTCTTTTTTCATACAATAAATAAGGGGAAGAGGTCTTTAAAAGATCTCTTTTTCTTATAAAGCCTTGTCAAGATAGAACCTTACCAAGGCTAATAAATTATTTGATCTAATTCAATAATAGATTATCAAAATACTCTTCGACTACGCTCAGAGT
>NZ_MAHX01000002.1 GCF_002023715.1 Elizabethkingia occulta | reverse complement strand
CGCAGATAATGTTCCTCCGGAACTTACTATTTATCTTCCTCTTAAATAAACTCTTATCATCAATAATAAGATAATTATAATAAAGAATGGTTCCTAAAGGAACCATATCTCTGTAGATTATGATTATTAATGCCTTCGGCGTTCCGGAGGAACGCTATCTCATTATCCCTATATATTGGGATTACGATTAATGTGCTTCCAGCCAGTTATCTCCAACTCCAACTTCTACCACCAACGGCACTTTTGTAGGATATGCGCTTTCCATTTCGGTTTTGATAAGCTTTGATGCTTTTTCAATCTCACTTATCGGAGATTCAAACACCAATTCGTCATGTACCTGAAGAAGCATTTTGGCATTCATTTTCTTTTCATCCAACTGTTGATCAATTCTGATCATTGCCAGTTTTATAATATCAGCAGCACTTCCCTGTATTGGTGCGTTTACAGCATTACGCTCTGCATGCCCACGTACAACAAAATTATTGGAGTTGATATCGGTAAGGTGTCGTTTTCTACCTAGAATAGTTTCTACATAACCTAGATCACGTGCTTTCTTCACCTGCTCGTCCATATACTCACGGAGTCTCGGATAAGTCTCATAGTAAGCATCAATCATCGCTTTTGCTTCTGAACGGGAAAGTCCGGTTTGCTCTGCCAATGCAAAAGCTCCCTGACCATATATAATTCCGAAATTTACAGTTTTTGCCTGACTCCTTTGTATTTTAGATACTTCTTCAATTGGGATTTTAAATAGCTTAGCCGCCGTAGAAGCATGAATGTCTGCTCCCTGATTAAAAGCTTCCAGCATGTTATTCTCTCCACTTATCTCAGCAATTAGTCTCAATTCTATCTGAGAATAATCGGCAGAAATCAGCTTTTTCCCTTCTCCGGCAACGAAAGCACCACGAATTTGCTGACCACGGAGTGTACGGATCGGAATATTCTGTAGGTTAGGATTAACGCTTGCTAGACGTCCGGTAGCAGCAGTAGTCTGTGAGAAATTGGTATGTACTCTGTTGTCAAAGGCATCAATCTGTGTAGGTAAAGCATCTACATAGGTAGATTTCAGTTTTTGCAGCTGACGGTATTCTAATATATGTTTAATAATTTCATGCTTAGAAGCCAGTTTTTGCAGGATATCTTCAGAAGTTGCATATTGTCCGGTTTTGGTTTTCTTTGCCTTTGGATCAAGCTGCATTTTATCAAACAAAATATCCCCTAACTGACGCGGAGAGTTCATATTAAACTCTTCACCGGAAAGTTCAAATATTTCCTGCTCCAATTTCTTAAGGTCGCTTTCCAAATCTATACTTTCCTGCGCCAGCCAATCTTTATCCAACGAAACTCCGGCAAGCTCCATACGTGCTAAAACATTTACCAACGGCATTTCCACCTCGGTAAAAAGTTTCTCCAGGTTTTCGGATTTCAACTGCGGGGCAAACAACTCATATAACTGGAAAGTAACATCTGCATCTTCTGCTGCATAAGCTGTTTGTTCAGCTACGCTCACATCTCTTAATGTGCCTTGTTTTTTACCTTTTTTCCCGATTAAAGTTTCAATAGAGACCGGTATATAATCCAGATACATTTCGGACAGATAGTCCATACCATGACGTCCGTCCGGACTTAGCAGGTAATGAGCTATCATTGTATCAAAAAGTTTTCCCTTCACCTCAACACCTTGCTGGTGAAGTACTTTATAGTCAAACTTTAGATTATGGGCGATTTTTATCTGGTCTTCTTTTTCGAAAACCGGACGCATAATATCCAAAAGAACTTGCGCTTCCTGCTTATCTTCCGGCATCGGAATATAATAAGCCAAGCCTTTTTTATAAGAGAAAGAAACACCAATTAGCTGTGCTTCCAACTCATTCAAGGAAGTAGTTTCTGTATCGAAGGCTAATGCAGGTTTTTCCAAAAGATTTCTCACCAATACCGAAAGCGCTTTTGGCGAATCTACATACTGATATAAATGGTCGTTGGTTTTAATATCTTTTTTAGAAGAGGTTGCTGCATCCAGCTCGTCAAAACTTGAGAATAAATTAAGCTGCTCTGCCTGTGGTGAAACTTTCTTCACAGTCTCTTCAGCTGTTGCCTGTACCGGTTCTCCTTTCGGAGCAAAAGCACGGTACATATTTTCGTATAATCTACGGAACTCCAGTTCCTCAAATATTTCTTTTACTTTTTCAAAATCAGGTGCTTCCAGATCGTATTGCTCCTGATGGAAATCTATTGGAGCATCGATCATAATAGTCGCCAATTTTTTGGAGAGTATACCTCTTTCCGCACTTGCTTCTACTTTTTCTTTCAGCTTTCCTTTCAGATCAGCTGTATTTGCCAAAAGATTTTCTATGCTACCATAATCCTGCAGGAACTTTTTAGCTGTTTTTTCACCAACACCTTCCAGTCCCGGGATATTATCTACACTATCCCCCATCATTGCCAGGAAGTCAATTACCTGCTTAGGATCCTGAATATCGTACTTTGCTTTTACTTCTTCTACACCCAGAATTTCGATGTCTCCACCTTTCATTCCGGGCTTGTATATTTTCACATGATCTGTTACAAGCTGGGCAAAATCCTTGTCCGGTGTCACCATGTATACATTATAGCCTTCTTTCTCTGCTTTATAAGAAAGTGTACCTATAACATCATCGGCTTCATAACCTTCTACCCCAAGAATAGGAATATGCATCGCTTCCAGAATCTGATGGATGTACGGAACTGCTATTTTAATAGCCTCCGGTGTTTCGGAACGATTGGCTTTGTATTCTTCAAAGTCATCATGACGCAGGGTTTTACCACCCACATCAAATACAACAGCAAGATGTGTTGGTTTTTCTCTTTTTATAAGCTCTATTAATGAATTGGTAAATCCAAAGATTGCAGAGGTATTCATCCCCTTGCTTGTTAATCTCGGACTTCTGATTAATGCATAATATCCACGGAAAATCATTGCGTAGGCATCGATAAGAAAGAGCCTTTTGTCTTGTGTTACATCCATAAAACAAAGATAGGAAATAGTTGTTAGTTAGCAGTTGTCAGTTAATAGTTATGAACTAAATAATTAACAATTAACCATTAATTAACTGTAGACTAAAAAGAACTATTTTTGTATCATGTTAGATATAAGGACTGTTACCGTAATGCGCTATATTCTGCCACTACGGGAAGGCGGCTCTCTTCCTGCACTGGCAGAAGCCGATGATGATTTTAAATATGTACTGAAATTCCGTGGTGCCGGCCATGGAGTAAAGATGCTGATTTCCGAATTACTGGGTGGAAAAATAACAGAGATACTGGGATTAAAGATTCCGGAGCTTGTATTTGTAAATCTGGATGCTGATTTCGGGAGAAGTGAGGGTGACGAAGAAATTCAGGATCTTCTAAAGGCTAGTGAAGGCCTTAATCTTGGCCTGCATTTTCTTTCAGGTGCTATTGCTTATGATTCTACTATAAAAACAGATCCGCTTCTGGCTTCCAAAATTGTTTGGCTGGATGCATTTATCACTAATATAGACCGTACATTTAAAAATACAAATCTATTGATGTGGCATAAGGAGCTATGGATAATAGACAATGGTGCTTCTTTTTATTTTCACCACTCCTGGCAGAATTTTGATGCTGCAGCCAAAACACCATTTAAATACGTAAAAGATCACGTTTTACTTCCACAGGCATCTATGCTGGATGAGGCTGATCAGTTTGCTAAAGAAAAACTGAACGATGCTATTTTCAGGGAAATTGTAAATCTTATCCCTGAAGATTGGTTACACTGGAATGATGCCGACGAAACTCCGGAAGAGATAAGAGAAGTTTACTTCCAGTTCCTGAGAACCCGACTAGAAAATTCTGAAATCTTTGTAAATGAAGCTAAAAATGCAAGAGGATAAAATATACGAATACGCAGTAATACGCTTAGTGCCAAAGGTTGAGAGAGAGGAATTTTTCAACATCGGACTGGTCATGTTCTCCAAGAAAGAAAAATACATTCGTGTGGAGTTTCATCTCTGTCCGGACAAGTTTGCTTTAATGCACAGTAAACTGGATTACGAAGATATTACTCAGAATCTGATCAGTTTTCAGAATATTGCTAAGGGTGACAAAAGCGGAGGTCCTATTGCTTTATTGGAGATACCAGAACGCTTCCGCTGGCTTACAGCTGTAAGGAGTGCTGTTGTTCAGACCTCTCGTCCTCATCCCGGAAAGAGTAAAGATCTGGATAAGACTTTTGATAAACTCTTTGAAGAACTGGTGAAGTAAAAAATTCACCTTTATATTTATAATCCTTGTTGTGGTACAAAATCCAACAAGGATTTTTTACTTGCACAATATCATATATATTATTCTTATTTTCAAATGTTTATATTTAAATTTATAATAAAATCATTATTTTTACTAAAAACTAATTAACATGAATACACAAATCAGAAAAACAGTCTGCTCTTTAGCATTATTTACTGTAACATTGCTGTTTTCTCAAAAAGTCAAACCTCCTGTTATGGGATGGAGTAGCTGGAATAATTACCGCATAAATATTAATGAAAAGCTAATTAAAGAGCAAGCTGACGCCATGGTCTCGTCTGGATTATATGAGGCAGGCTACAGATATATCAATATAGATGATGGTTATTTTGGTGGCAGAGATGAAAAAGGAAACTTGATTATCGACAATAAAAAATTCCCGTCCGGTATGAAGAGTCTTGCTGCGTATATTCACAGTAAAGGACTAAAAGCCGGGATTTACTCAGATGCCGGAAAAAATACTTGTGGCTCAATCTGGGATAATGACAAACAAGGTTTTGGTGTAGGCTTATATGGTCATTTGGATCGGGATGCTGACTTGTTCTTCAAAGAATGGAAATATGATTTTATAAAAGTCGATTGGTGCGGTGGTGAGCAAATGAAACTAAATGAACAAGAAGAATACACCAAGATCATTAATAAAGTAAAGTCTATCGATCCTGATATTGTTTTCAACGTTTGCCGTTGGCAGTTTCCGGGAGAATGGGCTATTAAAATTGCTGATTCATGGAGAGTTTCAGGAGATATTAGCGCAAAGTTTTCCTCCATTCTGCATATTATAGATCTTAATAAAAATCTCTATCCTTACGCTTCTGCAGGACATTATAATGATATGGATATGCTTCAGGTAGGACGAGGGATGAGTTATGATGAAGACAAAACACATTTTTCCATGTGGGCTTTATTGAATTCGCCATTGCTAGCAGGCAATGACCTTCGGTCGATGTCCAAAGCTACTATCGAAATTCTTACCAACAAAGAAATTATTGCACTGAATCAGGACACAGCTTTCAAACAAGCCCAAAACATTATCACTGACGGAAATATAGAAGTTTGGCAGAAGATGCTGGCTAAAGGCCAAAGAGCAATAGCGATTATGAATCGTGGCGACCAGGAAATTAATTACACTTTAAGCGCTTCCAAACTGGGATTAAATCAAAATACGAAAATCAGAGATTTATGGCTTCACAAAAATCTGGGGAAATACGTTGAACAGCAAACTTTCAAAATACCTCAACATGGTATCATTGTCTTGAAAACCTATTAATTTAATCTTTTTTCAATTTCTTAAGTCTGTCAATAATCTTATTTGATAGTTCATTAAGATCACGCTGTGAATCGTTTGTATAAATATTAGTTACCATAAATAACCCTGTCTTTTGATTTGGATAAAGGGCAATCCATGAGGAGTGCCCTAATGTTCCTCCACTATGGTATAGCATTTTGTAATCCTGATTATAGTTATATGTATTCCATGCATAAGCTCTCCCATTCTGCATATTTCCTTTCAGTAGATTCATAGATTGAATAATTACCGGATCATCGTTTTCTAAATACATTCTGATATAGTTAAGCATAGAACTGGTGGAAGATTTCAAACCACCTGCATATTGATACCCATTGTTTATTAATGGCATCAACTTCTTCTCGCTATTTTTACCGATAGATAATCTTTTTTCCAAAACCTTCTCTATCGTAAAATAGGTTTCCTGTTCATCTGATCTGGAGAAAATGTATTTTTCTAATAATGCTTTGTATGGAAGCTTGTATGTGTTTTCCAGAATATATCCAACTAACTGGACACCTGCATTAGAATAATTGTACTTCTCATGTGAGTTATCCTTGAGTTTTATCTCCTTCAGAGCCTGAAAAAAAGCTATGCTTGAAAAAGATTTAAAACAGGATAACTGTTCTTCAATTTTCTGTCCAAAGCCTATACAATTAATATTCATAGGAAGTCCTGATGTATGAGTAATAAGGTGTCGCAGTGTTATTGGCTCTCCATTGCTCATAATCAAATTAGGATACGAACCTTCAATATAAGTTCTGATATCTTCATCCAGATTAACTTTCTTATCATAAACTGCCTGAGACAATAATAAACCTGTATAAGTTTTTGTAATAGATCCTATTTCAAACAATGTATTAGTATCCGGTTTTTTACCATTACTTAGCTTACCATAATGAAACTGAAATGTTTTCCCCCGAATATATAAAGCTCCGGAAATCATTTCATAACCAGATGATTTCATTAATTCGGCAACCTCCTGTGATACAATTATTTCAACAGAATCCTGAATAAGCTTATGTATTTTAGTTTCAAAACGTACCGAAGCACCTAAAAAGCTAATACTCAATAACAATATAGTATTTAAAAACAGAACTATTTTTCGCCTAAACACTGATTGTTTATTATTCATAAACCACATAATTTACCTTATCTACTCCGGTATTACCTGTCTTTTCATGGTAAGCGTACAACGTTAGCTCATAATTTCCGGGAACGTTAATCATATCTTCTCCTTCGAAAAGGTTTGTTGATATCCATGACATTTTGATATCCTTTACATATTTCCCGTCTTTTTTTAAGATTCCTTTTACTTCAATCTCTTCAGAATCCCAAACGCCACCTTTATCAATAACACACCCACACATCATTACAATATTTGCCTGGAACTGAAACGGTTTATCTTTTATTGTTTTCAACGGTATATACTGATGTGTTCTGGGCTTTAGTATATCAATAATGTATCCCGGAATTTCCAGTATAATCCCGTCGCCTAAAATATCTTTCCCAGGAATTACCCATAATTCGGTGCTTACCTTTGCCTGAGCCTGTTTGTTGTTAAATGGAGAAATTACTTCTACCGTTACAAAAGTAGGTTCGCTAATATCGATGTTTGCTGTAAACCCTGCGGTCTGGGCATCGGTAATAGAGGCACCTCTTGCTTTGGTATTTTTCATTATTAAATCTGTATTTCCCGTCCCGCCTGTAGTTTTTCCTTCAGCAAGTATTTTCTGGCTTATCTTATCCCTTACAATAATGTAAGCACCTCCAAGCGAACTTCCGATAAATTTTGCATCTCTGGCTTTTGCCCTTATCATGATTTTGGTTGGCGT
This sequence comes from Elizabethkingia occulta, assembly GCF_002023715.1. GTDB lineage: Bacteria > Bacteroidota > Bacteroidia > Flavobacteriales > Weeksellaceae > Elizabethkingia > Elizabethkingia occulta. The sequence goes on along the minus strand of NZ_MAHX01000002.1, from coordinate 330,189 downwards.
GGCAGAAACCAGCATTATATTAGCACACAACAATGTGGCTAAAAAAATAAATGTTCTCATGTGTTTAGTGATTTTTGATATTCTTGTTTAAATCTGTTATAAAAGGAATTAACTTTTAGCTCTGCATCAATCGCATCCAGATAAGAGAAAATACCCAAGTCATCCGAAAGAAGCTTTAAGATTGCACTTTCGCAACTTTGCCAGATTAGTTCTAATTCGGGTAATATTTCAGTTGCTTTGGGCGATAAGGATACCAGTTGTTTCCGTTTATCATCCTTATCTTTTTGGATATGTAAATAATCCTTTTCTGACATTTTTTTTACAATAACAACTACTGACGGATGCGAATAACCTAAAGATTCTGCAATATCTGCAATTGAGATCTCTCCTTTATTCTGTAGTAACATAAAAATAAGATACCAGTTAGGCTCTATATCTATATCAATTTCTTTGTATAGTTTCCTTACATCATGCGACATCCGATCACTAATTCTCTTAAGTCTGCTGTCGAATGCCTTATATCCTAATGTTTTAATAAAATCCATTCTCTGTATTATTTATAACAAATATAATAAAAATATGAAGCTAACTATATAGTCAACTTCATATTTAAATAAAAATGAAAATTATTATCCTAAAGACTTTTGATGATTTTCTTTAATATCCTGGCAGAACATATAGTTTATATGTGAAAATTTATTTTTCTTTGTAATGTTTCTTTATGAAGTATATATTCTATACTTCTACCCGATACTACTCAATTTGCTAATATCTGATCATGAAAAAACTAATACTCTCTATTATTTTTGTTCCTGCTGCATTTTCTGCCCAACAGGTTATTTCTAAAGATGCCGAAATTGCCAATTACGTCTCACAGGTAAGTACAGATTCTCTAAAGTCTCATATCAATAAGCTGGTAGGTTTCGGAACCCGACATACCATGAGTTCTGTAACGGATCCCAAGAGAGGAATCGGTGCTGCCAGAACCTGGGTTTTGAGAAAGTTTAAAGATTATGCCAGAAGTACAGATGGCAGAATGGAAGTATTTCTACAAAATCAGATAATACAACCAGATGGTAAAAGGATTGATAAACCAACAGATTTAGGAAATCCTGTTGCTATTCTACACGGAACAGATCCTAGTGATAAGCGGATTTTCATGATTAGCGGACATCTGGATTCACGTGTAAGCGATGTAATGAATTCAAAAGACAATGCTCCGGGGGCTAACGATGATGGCAGTGGTACTGCAGCAGTAATAGAAAGTGCAAGAATCCTGAGTAAATCCAAATTTCCGGCAACTATAATATTTGTTGCTTTTTCCGGAGAGGAACAAGGCTTATTAGGATCTAAAATGATGGCTGAAAAGGTTAAAAATGAGAACTGGCAACTGGAAGCACTTCTGAATAATGATATGATTTCTAATAACCTGACCAGCGAAACCAACCTGGTTAATGCACACCAGTTGAGAGTATTTTCTGAGGGCTTACCGCAATATGAGTTGGATAAAAAAGCCCAGAGAATCAGAAGCCTTGGTTTGGAAAATGACGGCGATGCCCGACAACTGGCAAGATATATAAAAGAAACGGGTGAACGTTATGTAGATAATCTCCAGGTAAAACTTATATATAGAAATGACAGATTTCTAAGAGGAGGTGATCACTCTCCCTTTGTAGAAAGAGGCTATTCCGCTGTAAGGCTTACTGAATACAATGAAAATTTCGACCATCAGCATCAGGATATCCGCAAGGAAAACGGAAAACAATACGGAGATTTACCCGAGTTTATTGATTTCGATTACTTCAAAAAGAATGTAGGAGTAAATGTTTCTGTATTGGCTAATCTGGCAAAATCACCCTCAAAACCTGAGAATGTAAAAATGGAAGTAAAAGAACTCACCAATTATACTTCGCTTTCCTGGGAGAAGCCTAAATCGGGTGAAGTAACCGGATATTATGTTTTAATGCGTGAAACAGATTCTTCGGTATGGCAAAAGAAATTTTTCACAAAAGAAACATTTATAAAATTGCCGTATTCTAAAGATAATTGTTTCTTTGCCGTTCAGGCAGTAAACAGCACCGGCAACCAAAGCTTGATCGTTATTCCTGGTGTAAAATAAAAATAGCCTGTCAGATCAAATTTGACAGGCTATTTTTTATCTCTAAATTCTCTTAGGAAATTTTCGTCAGCTTTGCGAATTTCAGAATCAGGTTTTTCTCACCTTCATGCTGGAACAATACTTTTGCTTTTATATTTTGCGGATCGGTTCCGTCCAGGAAGACAACTTCTCCCACTCCAAAACGGTCATGTCGTACCATATTCCCTACTTCAATATGATCTGTAGTTCCACCAGATGGATTGTTAATTTGAGCAGAAGCTACAGGTTTCAGGTTTTTAGGTGTTAAAGCCGGAGAAGGCGTTAACTTCTTCGGAGTATCTTTCTTCACCAGGCGTGGAGGTGGTGCATCGTCAAAAAGACTAGAGGTAAGTCCTGAAGAATTTCTGAATCGTGTATCAGTTGCCGGATTAAGGAAATCCAGATACATTGTATCTACTTCGCTCAAGAAACGGCTTGGTTCGGAATCTGTAATTTTACCCCACTGAAAACGGGAAACTGCATACGAAAATATAGCCTGTTTTTCAGCTCTTGTAAGCGCTACATAAAATAAACGTCTTTCTTCTTCCAACTCTTCTCGGGTGTTAGCACTCATAAACGAAGGGAAAAGATTCTCTTCCAGCCCTACAATATGTACCACTGGAAATTCCAAACCTTTTGACAAGTGAATGGTCATTAAGGAGACTTTATTGTTGTCATCGTCTTTATCCTGAGTATCTGTAGAAAGTGCAATATTTTCAAGGAAATTAGAAAGGCCGGGATCACCGTCTTCTAATTGTTGTTGCTCTTCAATAAATCCTTGTAAGGAGTTCATTAATTCCTGAATATTCTCCATACGGGAAACACCTTCGGGAGTCTGATCGTCCTTTAGTAGCTTTAGTAGTCCGCTCTTCTGTGCAACATCCATAGCCACCTGATAAACGGTTTCTGTCTTCATCATCACCTGAAAGGCTTTGATCATATTCCAGAATTCTGAAAGCTTGTTGAGTGTACCTGCATTAAACCCTGTCTGTGGCCCATACATCTGAAGGTTATTCAGTAATTCAGCCATCGAAATATTCAGTTGATCGGCAGTAACAATTAGTTTATTCTGCGTTGTTTCACCGATACCTCTTGTTGGATAATTGATAATACGAAGCAAAGCTTCCTGATCGTTTTCATTAACCAGAAGTCTTAAATAAGCAATCAAATCTTTGATTTCTTTTCTCTGGTAGAATGAAAGTCCACCATATACTTTATACGGAATGTTCTTTCTTCTCAATGCATCTTCAAATGCACGAGTCTGAGAGTTGGTTCTATATAGAATTGCAAAATCACTGTATTTACGCTGATTTCGCATACTGTTTTCCAAGATCTGTGCAGCAACGAAGTTGGCTTCATCTGCATCGGAGAGACTCCGGTAAACCTGTATTTTATCTCCGGGTTCATTTTCACTGAAAACATTTTTCTTAAACTGCTGCTGATTTTTAGCAATAACATCATTTGCAGCGTTTACAATATTCTGCGTAGAACGGTAATTCTGTTCCAGAGAAACAGTAATCGCATCCGGATAATCTTTTTTAAAGTTCAGAATGTTGTAGATATTTGCACCACGGAATGCATAGATGGACTGTGCATCATCTCCTACCACACACAAATTCTCGAATTTAGAAGCCAATGCTTTTACAATAAGATACTGGGAATGGTTGGTATCCTGGTACTCATCTACCAATATGTAACGGAATCTGTCCTGATATTTTGCCAGCACTTCCGGAAACCTGGTTAGAAGCTCGTTGGTACGTAACAACAAATCATCAAAATCCATTGCACCGGACTTGTAGCAGGTTTCAACATACTTCCGGTAAATTTCACCTAACAGCTTCATATTAGCCATTGCATCAGCTTCCATCAGTTCCGGATTGTTGAAATAGGCATTTACTGTAATCAGATTGTTTTTATACTGAGAAATTCGGTTCAGTACTTTTTTCGGTTTATACAGATCTGAATCGATAGACATTTCTTTCAGCACTTTTTTTATAACATTCAGTGCATCCTGACTGTCATAAATTGTAAAATTAGATGGAAATCCAAGGTAATGTGCTTCCATACGGAGTATTCTGGCAAATATGGAGTGAAATGTTCCCATCCATATACTTTTAGCATCGCTATCTCCCACTACCCTTGCAATACGCTCTTTCATCTCTCGTGCTGCTTTATTGGTAAAGGTTAGTGCCAGAATATTGAAAGGATCTACACCATTTTGTATAAGATGAGCAATACGCATGGTAAGTACTCTGGTTTTTCCGGAACCCGCTCCCGCTAATACCATCAATGGTCCCTGGATAGTTGTTACCGCTTCGTATTGTGATTCATTAAGTCCTTTCAGATAATCCATTCCGTGTCTACAATTTTTAGGAATACAAATTTAAGGAAAAGTTTTGGCAGTTGGAATTCAACAAATTTAATTCGTAAGTACCTCTATACTATATCTATACTGAAAAAATATATACATTTGTAAAAACAGCAGATATGGAAATTAACAGAGACCTTATCCGTGAAGCCATGAAAGAAGGCTATTCTTTCTACCAGATGAATGGTAAACTGGTAATCCGCCGGGCAGGCGGTTTCAAAAAAGGCGATCTTAAAAACGATCCCAAATACAGTAAAGTTACCCAGAATGCCTCGGAATTCGGAAGATGTTCCCGCATGGGAAAACTTTTACGGACGGCTCTGGAAAATGAACTGAAAAATATACAGGATAAAAATATCCACCGCCGGGTTGCTAAATTGCTGTATGATATTATGAAACATGATCCGGAATCTCAGCCAGGAAAGAAAACTACTGAAAAAGGATTGTTGAATAACGAAGGATTAGCCCTAATGAAAGGATTTCAATGGAATGAGCACGATGCATCAGCCATTTCTTTTGATCCGGAAAAACATAGTCTGGAATTTGTTGTCTTTCCAAAAAATGCTGTACAATTCAGTGCTGAATGGAAAAATATTGATACCGATATGGAACAGAGTACTTTTCAGGTTACTGAGCAGATGCTAAAAATACAACCACTGGATCAGAAGAAAAAATACAGTTTTAAAAAGCGACAGGAACATCCACAAAATCTAATGCAGTTTCTCATTATACATTTCTTTGATAAAACCGGAACAGAAATTCCACAAAGCTGTCACATTGAATATATTGAAGCAAAAAGTTTTATACAAAGTTTATTCTAACTCCATAAATTTTAATTTTATTCTGAATGAAAATACCAACTATTCACGGCATTTATAGAAAGAAGAATTCTCGCAAATTATACTGCTGATCCGGAGTACGTACACAAAATACTACCAAAACCTTTCAGACCTAAGCTATATAACGGGAAAGCTATAGTTGGAATCTGCTTAATAAGATTAAAAAACATAAAGCCTAAAGGGTTTCCCGATATTATAGGAGTAAATTCGGAAAATGGAGCTCACCGAATTGCTGTGGAATGGGAGGAAGATAATGTAACTAAGGAAGGTGTTTATATTCCACGCAGAGATACCTCGCTTAGGTTAAACTCTCTTATCGGTGGAAAAATATTTCCCAGAAAGCATTATCTGGCCAAATTTAATGTCGATGAAAAGGACAATCATTATCATTTAGACTTTGTAAGCTCTGATCATACAACTATTGAAATAGATGCAAAATTATCGGACAAACTGAATAAAGATTCTATTTTTAAAACTATTGATAATGTCTCTGACTTTTTTAAAAAGGGCTCTGCAGGCTACTCTCCTAATGGTAATGATTTTGAAGGTTTAAAACTGGAAACCTATAAATGGGAAGTAAAACCTTTGGAAGTCATAAATATTAGGTCAAGTTTTTTTGAGGACAGAAACATTTTCCCGGAGGGAACAATACAATTTGATAATGCACTTCTGATGGAGAACATAGAACATGAATGGAAATCTCTTCCATCAATTAACCATTGATTGTAAATAAAATCTACTTAAAATTATTACATGAAATTACGGGAAAAGAAACCAGCTCTTATTTTAATCGATATTCAAAAAGGATTTCTGGATGAAGAATACTGGGGAGGCAACAGAAATAATAAAAATGCCGAAGAGATAAGTGGTACAATCCTGAACAAATGGCGGGAACTGAATCTACCTATATTCCATATCCGACATAGTTCTGTAAATCCTAATTCAAAATTACATGAATCAAATCCCGGGTTTGAGTTCAATGAATATGTTCTACCTATAGATAATGAACCTGTTATTACAAAAGAAGTGAACAGTGCTTTTATAGGAACGGATCTGAAAGAAAGACTGGACAAAGCGGGAATAAATACGCTGGTGATTGCAGGTATTACCACCAACCATTGCGTATCTACCACAACAAGAATGGCTGGTAACTATGGATATGAAACTTATTTAATATCCGATGCTACTGCAACCTTCAACAGAACAGGAATTAATGGTGAAAAATATGATTCAGAATTAATCCATCTAACAGCTCTTGCCAATCTGAATGACGAATTTGCTACAGTATGGAGTTCTGATAAATTACTGAATAATCTATAGAAAAATACTTTCAAAACCTTTAGATGAAAATAAACCCCGTCAAAAACAGGGTTTATATGTTTTAAAACTGAATTGCATCCAGCAATCCGTCTGTAGGGGCATCACTTGCAAGTTCCCAGAACATAATACCGCCCAAGCGTTGTTTTTTAATATAATCTGTTTTTATTTTAATCGATTTTTTATTGTCACCTGTAGCAAAAAGCTTTTTCTCCGCATTAAACCAGTAAGGTACTGATGCTGTAGAATCCCAGTAAGCAACAAAACCATCGGATTCCATAGTGTCTTTGTTGTTTTTATAGTCCTTGCCACTTACAAATTTTGCAGCTTTAAACAAGCCATTATCATTTGTATCTTCAACTTGAAAATATCTCGTGTAGAAAGGTACACCAACAACAACTTTATTTAAAGGAAATTTATACTTCCTGAAAAAATCTACAGCTCTGTCTATAGATTCATCCTGAGATCTGTTAGAATATAGTGCCGACTGATGACCAGTTTCGGTGGAGTAACCATGTACAAGGTCGTAGCTCATAAGATTCACAAAATCCAGATACGGGTTCACCTTCTGCCATTCTATAGATTTCTCAAAGAAATCACCAAATCCTCCAGCTGCAAATGTAATCAGTTTAGTCTTGCCCAATTCTTTACGCAACTGTATAACAAGATCCGTAAAATTTGGCTTATCCTGATCCTGGTACAAATGCTCTGGCGGTCCTTTTATTGCAGGATATTCCCAGTCTAAATCGATTCCGTCCAGTTTAAAGTGATCGATAAATGCCTTTGTTGACTTTGCGAATTCTATTCTTTTGTTCTTATCCGAGAATGTTGCAGAACAGGTAAAACATCCTGTCCACCCTCCTAAAGCGATCATTGTTTTTAGTTTGGGATGCTTTTTCTTTAATTCGGCAAAGGTTTTTAGCATCACAGTGTCTTTTTTCTTGTTGATACTAATCTTTCCTTCATTATCCAAATGGGCAAATCCGTAAATAAGGTGGGTAACTTTCTTCAGGTCATACTGCATTAAAGAGGTACTATCCGAAGAAATATAAGCCACTACCTTATATTGTTTTTGCTGCCCAAAAGCTATATTCAAACTGAATGTAAGAAAAAGGAAAAAGACTATTTTCCTAAAAGAAATTGTAAAGTTATCATTCATAATATTAGTTTTCCAGACTAAAGATAATGAATTTAAATAAAACGGGATAAAATCAAAAAAAACACAGCCTTATCAAAGTTTAAAACCTGACATAGCTTTTTAGAGCCTGTTTAAATTTTGATCAAAAAAAATATTAGACTTCGACAGGCTCAGCCTGACACTCCTAAAAGGAAGCTATTTTGGACAGGCAATATCACTCTGAGCCTGTCGAATAGTATTAACAATAAAATTTAAACAGGCTCTTATATCAGATCTATAATTCTTTTGATCTTTTTGTAGCTACATTAGGAGGGGTAGATTATTTTCACAATAATTTTCCGATGATCAATCTACTCTGCAGCACTTATAATTCCCATATAGAAACGGCAACTGTATACTCCGCTAAATCACTGTTAGTGTCTACAGTATACTTGCCGGTTTTTGGATCTGTTCCTGACTTCATCTTACCCGACATTTTCACATCAAGTTCATATAGAGATCCGTTCTCACCTTCTTGTTTTCTTATGACACCACTACCTCCGTGCTCAGTTTCATAATTTCCCATAAAAGGCACTAGTTTTGGCATTTTGTATTTTTCCCGCAAAAGCTTCTCAATCCTTGCGTGATCTTTACCTGATACGCTATAGTAAGCGGTTGTCATAAGTTGAGAAAGTTCCTTAGGTTCCTCGCATCTTTCAAATTTAAGCCCCTTTATAGGTTCTGCATAAGCTTTTAGTAAATCACATTCAAACGGAGCTTTTGTTAAATCCTTTTGTTGGCCACTAAAAGTCAAAGGAAGCAATAAGCCCAATAACATTAAATAATAGCTCTTGTATTTCATCTTTATTTGGATTTTATACCGATTATATATTTATATCTGAAAATTAAAACTTACCATTTTCCTGAATAAATCCGAACCTGTTATTACCTTCGCTTTTAATAATCTCTATCTCCTGTCTTATCACCTCTTCGAGCGAGGAAGCCACTACGCTTCTAGTCCAACCTTCATTCTGTAACTCGATAATTTGTCCGAAACTTCCTTTCTCGCTTGGATCCGTATCAATTAGTAAGTAATCACCATTTCGCCCTTCCGCAAAAGGAATCCATTTTGGATTTGCATAGTTAACAGCCTTTACTTTATCAGAATACCCAGCTTTCATTTCTGCCCCCAATACTTCATCATCATTTAAGTCCTGTATTTCTTCCCATTCATCTATAATTTTTTCGAATGGTAACAAATCGTAGCTCCATCCGTTTACACTAAAGCTAAAAGCTGAAGTTACTGCATTCCATCTTACATTATGCACTTTATAGAAATTCAACAGAACCCCGGGTAACGGTACCTCCAGCTGCACTTCTGTTTCATGAATTTGTCCGGCGGTAATACCATGGGTAAGGTTATAATACGCATTGTCCTCATCTACATATTCTTTGATGATAGCAATCCACTTACTCCAAATTACAGCTAAATCTTCGAATCCTGCATCCAATGGTAATGATTCCAAAGTCTTCACCTCTCCTTTTGTATAGGCTTCTATAGAAACTGTATTGAATACTCCGTCTTCTATATCCAGCCATAAACTATGGTTATTAAAAATAAATGCTCCGTTTGGATCATCATCCCATAATTTTACCCGCTTATCTTTATTATTGATATAATACTCTTTTATATCTGTTCCGTTTAGTAAGAGCTCGCCGGTAAAAACCTTTTCCGGTGAATGCTCATAATCCTCTGCCTCGAAAACTACATCAACAGTCTCCGCCAAATTTCCTTCCTTAGAATATGCTTTTAGTCCTAATTCCGACCATGTATAAACGGTATTATGCTCTCCGGTAAAAACACGGGCTTCACCCAGGATACTTTCCAGTTCCTTTATAGGCAGCGGAAGAGCTATGGAATTTCCGTTAATATCAAAACTATCAGCTGTGAAACAAATTCTGGTCATATACACTCTTTTTTAGCGAATATAATCATTTAAACATAAAAAAGCACCGCAATAGCGGTGCTTTATATTTATAATTTAGTTGAGTAACTCAGTCTGTTATCTTGCGATATTTACAGCTCTTGTTTCACGGATTACCGTTACTTTTACCTGTCCAGGATATGTCAATTCATTCTGAATTTTCTCAGAGATATCATAGGAAAGCTGTGCCGCTACATCGTCATTCACTTTACCGCTCTCTACCATTACACGAAGTTCTCTACCTGCCTGAATTGCAAACGCACTAGATACTCCGTCGAAGCTTAATGCTGCAGCTTCAAGATCTTTAAGTCTCTGCATATAAGATTCCAGTACCTGTCTTCTCGCGCCAGGTCTTGCACCTGAAATAGCATCGGCAACCTGAATAATCGGAGATAATAAAGATGTCATCTCGATTTCATCGTGGTGAGCTCCAATTGCATTAATAACTTCTGGATTTTCACCAAACTTCTCTGCCCACTGCATTCCTAAAAGTGCGTGTGGAAGTTCAGATTCCTGCTCCGGAACTTTACCTATATCATGTAATAAACCTGCTCTCTTAGCCAGTTTAACATTTAATCCTAATTCTGCAGCCATTGTAGCAGCAATATTTGCTACTTCTCTGGAGTGTTGCAATAAGTTTTGCCCGTATGAAGAACGGTACTTCATTCTACCTACAATCTTCACTAATTCCGGGTGAAGACCGTGGATACCTAAATCTAAGATTGTTCTCTTACCTACTTCAATAATCTCCTCCTCGATTTGTTTCGTTGTTTTGTTTACAACTTCTTCAATTCTTGCCGGGTGAATACGTCCGTCGGTAACTAAGCGGTGTAAAGATAATCTTGCAATTTCTCTTCTTACCGGATCAAAACATGAAAGCAAAATAGCTTCCGGAGTATCGTCTACAATAATTTCTACTCCTGTAGCAGCTTCCAAAGCTCTGATGTTACGCCCTTCACGGCCGATAATTCTACCTTTAATTTCATCGGATTCGATGTTGAATACAGAAACAGAGTTTTCAATTGCCTGCTCTGTACCAATTCTCTGAATGGTCTGAATAACAATTTTACGAGCTTCGTTTTTCGCATTCAATTTTGCTTCATCCATTACATTGGTAACAAAAGCCTGTGCTTTGGATTTAGCTTCTCCTTTCATTGCCTCTACCAATTCAGCCTTAGCTTCATCAGCAGAATATCCTGAAATCTTTTGTAATAATTCAACTTTCTGAGCAGTAGCAGCAGCTAATTCCTGCTGGCGGATCTCCATTTGCTCAATTTTCTTTTCCAGATCCTGATTCTGACGGGTAAGATCTTTCTCTAATTTCCCGACTTTAGAAAGCTCATCATTAAGCTTATTTTCTTTGTCCTTTGTTCTTTTTTCAGCCTCCTGCATTTTCTTTTCACGCTGCTGAATATTACTGTCATGCTCGGCTTTTAATTCAAGAAATTTTTCTTTAGCCTGTACATTTTTTTCCTTTTTTATACTTTCAGCTTGTACAGTCGCTTTTTCTATAAGATTTTCTGCACTTTTTTTAGCATCTTCAATAATAAATCGGGCTTTGGAGTTTAGCGAACTTTTTGATAGTAAAAAGCCAACCAGTGCTCCTATAACGAGGCATAGAATGCCGACAATGATAATAGTGGTTGTCATATATATAGTTTAATTTTCTTTTTTTATTTCCTTTTTTGTTTCTGTTTTTACACCATAAAAAAAGCCCACATCAGCTCTATGATTAGAGTAAACTCCGAATCTACACGATTTGAGCTGATTTTTACTGTCTGTAATCCGGATAAATCCGGCACGCCATTCAGTAAACATTCGCTCGGCAAATTGTTTGCGTTGAGTTTACCTGCTTGTGTTAGAACTAATGTAGGCAGTCGTTAAAAGACGAATATTATAATTCCTCTAATTCGTTTTGCAATAAATTATTCAAATGAATTAACTTTTCATTCGAAATGCTTATATTCTTTTCGTCATTAAGCTTATTGATCTCCGCATTGGTTCCCAGTCTTAGGGCGCACATTGCTAAAGCATCCTGTTTATCATTAACGGCGAAATTCGCTTCAAATTCCTTTATCATATCCTCTATCTGCTTCCCAACCTTACGTAGTGTTTCTTCCTCAGCTGCGGGAACGTTCAACGGATAGTTTCTTCCGGCTATATTGATGGTTATTCTTCTAAAATCCATTATATGCCTGTGTTTTGAAGTTGCGCTATACAAGAATCTATCTCTTTTACCAACCTGTTGATGTGATTTTTCATCAATCGGTTATGTTCCGGATTACCTGATATAGCAGACATTAATTTTATTCTTCTCTGTTCTTCCTGTAATTCTTCATTTTTGCTGCTTTCATCTTCATATTTCGTCCTCAGCTTTTCATATTTATCCGAAAGCTCTGCATATTTTTCTGAAAGATTCTTATAATTAGCTGTTAACCTAAGAATCTTTTTCTCCAGTGATACAAAATTGCTTTCTAAATCCTTCAGCATTTTCGAAGTTTATAATTCTAACCTAAAAGCAAAAGTAACAAATTAATTTAACATTTGTTAATGTTTACTTCAATTTTATTTTATCAGCCTATCGCCCCAATAGATAAAGCTGATTTGTTTATTTTTTACTTTGTTGCTTTATAAATAGTTGCAATTCCGAAAGTCAGTTTTTTATATTCAACTTTAGAAAATCCTACATTCAGCAATATGTTTTTCATCTTCTCACCATAAGGGAAGGCATTTACAGAATCCGGCAGATATGTATATGCGCGGCTGTCTTTAGAAATAAGCTTTCCTATATTCGGCAGAATATTTTTAAAATAAAACATGTAAAACGGCCCCAAGAAACCTTCAACTTTGGAAAATTCCAAAATAAATACGTTTCCGTTTGTTTTTACAACTCTCTTCATTTCTCCAAGACCCTTTTCCAGATTTTCGAAGTTTCTTACACCAAATGCAGCTGTAATTGCATCGAACTCATTATCCTTGAAAGGCATATGCTCTGCATCTCCTTTTATCATCTGAATCTTGTTCTGAAGTCCTGCTTTTTTCACTTTCTCCACCCCTACATTCAACATTTGCTGGGACAGATCATACCCTACAACATCAGCACCTGTTCCTTTTTGTATGGTCAGTGCCAGATCTCCTGTACCTGTTGCTACATCCAGAATTCTGTTTGGGCTGTCAATTTTAAGCCACTTTACCAACTTGTTTCTCCATGTAACATCTATCTTCATAGACAAAACATGGTTAAGTAAATCATATTTAGGGGCAATGTTATCGAACATTTCCTCTACCTGATTTTTCTTACTTTGTTCTGAATTATATGGGGTTATTGTATTATGTTCCAAAATATTGTTTTTATTCGTTATAATAATCTTTGTAGTAGTTTAAGAAGTCCTGCTTTCTGAATATTTTCGTTCTGGATTCTACCTTCTGGATATTCTTAATTACCTTATCATATTCTTCATTGATGTTGTAATAGAAATCTTCAGTATACAGTTTGTTTATCTTCTTAGCATCGGTAAAAAGAGTTTCTCCGTCTACAACAATATTATGTTTTGCCCGAAGCGAATCTTTGTTCAGATTGTATCCGTAATATTGTCTGTTTACATAATAGTCCTTGTGGGCTATATTTAGCAGACCACGCAGCTTGTTTACAGTGAAAGCAGAATCATAAAGCATTTTCTTGTTCTTATCAAATACTTTTATACTATTCTGACCTTTATTAAGGTCTACTGTTACATATTGTCCGGAAGCAATAATATTCTCTTCCCCGTTATTCACTTTAAAGTAAAAAGTATCAGGAGTGGGATTGTCTACCAGGTAATGGTTTTCTTTTTTTAAATAGATATAGTAAACAGCAAAAGCCACGACCGCAGCCAACACTGAAAAAATAAGGCCTTTCGCCGATGCACCAAGCTTCTTCATACGTCAAAAATAAGCTCTGCAAAGTTAATAATAATTTTGTTTTCACTATTATATATATTTAATTCTTACCTTTGCCAACTATTAATAATTTACTTTTTATATATTAAAAACTGATGCTTAAAAGTGTAATCACCGGTTCCGGTCACTACCTTCCTGAAAGAGTAATTGACGGATCATACTTTAATGACGCTGTTTTCTATGATGAAAATGGTAATAAGATTGAAAAATCTAATGAGGAGATTGTAAAAAAGTTTGTTGAGATTACGGAGATTGAAAGACGCCGTTATGTTACAGATGACCTTTTAAACAGTGATATTGGTGCTAAAGCGGCCCAACAAGCTATTGAAGAAGCAGGAATAGATCCGGAAACTATAGATTATGTTATTGCGGCGAGTAACTTTGGTGAAGTTACACAGAACGGACTGGCTAACTTTATGCCTTCAGTTTCTGCAAGAATAAAAAGTAAACTGGGGATTAAAAACCGCAAATGTGTTAATTACGATATGATCTTTGGCTGCCCGGGATGGGTAGAAGGAATGATCCTTGCCAACGACCTTATTCAGGCTAAAAGAGCAAAAACTATTCTGGTTGTAGGTACAGAAACCTTAAGCCGTGTAGTAGATATATATGACAGAGACAGATTAATCTTTGCTGATGGAGCAGGAGCTGTTATTCTGCAGGCTAAAGAAAATACTGAAGAAGGATTTATTACTTCCAGTACGATTTGTGATAACGATGCAGAGCTGGATTACCTTAGCAATGGTTGTTCTCTGAATCCGGAAGTAGGACCAGAAAGACTATTCATCCGTATGCGTGGTCGTAAAATTTACGAATACGCTCTTAAAAATGTTCCGGATGCTATAAAAGACACCATCAGTCAGGCTGGATTAGACATCGATGATATCGACAAAATCCTTATCCACCAGGCGAATGCTAAAATGGATCACGCTATTATCCACAGACTATTCAAACTTTACGGTAAAGAATACAGAGAAGAGATTGCTCCGATGACTATTCAGGAATTTGGTAACTCTTCAGTAGCAACTGTGCCTACGATGTATGATCTGATTAAAAAAGACAAAATGCAAGGGCATTCTTTCAAGAAGGGTGGTTATGTTGCCATGGCTTCAGTAGGTGCCGGCATGAACATCAATTGCCTCATCTATAAAAACGAATGATTCAAAAAATCTTCCCTTATGTTTTCGGAGTAATCCTGATATTAGAATTATATGTATATCAGGCGATAAAAAACATAACTAAGAATAAAAAAATAAAATTAACATACTGGGTAATAACAGTACTGCTATACGGTATTATTATTACCCTTATGCTTACTTTCGAAAAGGGATCCAGAGACCAGACCAAAGTACATTGGCTTGCCGCTCTGTTTACCATGTTTCTGGTACCGAAAGTATTAATTGCTGTTATTCTGCTTCTGGGTGATATTTTTCGCGTTGCAGAATACACCTTACAGCGTTTTACAAAACCTGCAAAAACTTTCCCCGAAAGACGAAAATTCTTAAGCCTGACAGCATTAGGATTAGGAGCAGCACTCTCCTATTCTTTCTTCGACGGCATAGTATGGGGCAAATACAGATATTTTGTAAGAAACATTAAGGTAAAAATCCCGAATCTTCCTAAAAGTTTTAAAGGCTATAAAGTCCTGCAAATCTCAGATGTACACAGCGGAAGCTTTTCCGATCCTGCTAAATTGCAGCATGCAATAGACATGATTAATGAGCAAAATGCTGATCTTATCTTGTTTACGGGAGATATGGTAAATGCTTATGCCGAAGAGTTTGTTCCTTTTGTAAAACTGTTCTCCACTATAAGATCTAAGGACGGAAAACTGGCAGTTCTTGGTAATCATGATTATGGTGGTTATGGAACATGGAAAAGTCAGGCAGAACACGATCAAAACATTCCAAAACTTATAGAACTTGAAAAACAGGCTGGTTTCGATATGCTTCGTAACGAGTTTAGAATTATTGAAAAAAACGGAGAAAAACTTTATATCGTAGGTGTTGAAAACTGGGGTCTTCCTCCATTCCCGCAATATGGAGATCTGGACAAAGCAACACAGGGAATACCTGCAGATGCTGCCAAGATTCTAATGTCTCACGATCCTACTCACTTTGACGAGATTGTAAAGAAACACCCGTCTAATATTCATTTAACTTTATCCGGACATACGCACGGCATGCAGTTTGGATTAGACTTAAAGAACATTAAATGGTCTCCGGTACAATATAAATATCCTAAATGGGCAGATTTATATGAATCGATGGGTAAATACCTTTATGTTAACCGTGGATTTGGTGTTATTGGATATCCGGGAAGAGTCGGCGTAAAACCAGAAATCACAGTATTTGAATTAAGCTAAGATGCTTCAATAGTATATAATCACACTATTTTCATAGTGTGATTTTTTTTAAAATATAGTTGCCTTTTAATCTTATAATTTACCATAACAATATAGCTACTATTCGTTTAGTATATTTTCTCAGAATATTTTGTAGCAGGTGGAATAACAATAGCATCATATTTTTCAATATAATTAATAAAATCTTTACTTAGCTTAATACTATTCTGAATACTTAACTCTTCCAGTTTGCAGAGATCTATGACAGTCCATTGATTCAGAGAGGTATATTTCAAAAGCTCTTTGTCTTCATCTTCAACTAAATCTTCTACTTTTCCTATTTTTTCATTCAGGACAAATCTTGGAAAAGTTATAATAGAAAATGACTTTGACCGATTAACATTTGCCAGTTCATATATCATGTTACCAACTTCTAAATTTCCACTAAAACCTGTCCCTCTTGCCGTATGAACAGCACCTAATTTAATAAAAGCTTTAACAGGAGGTTTTTTAGTACTTTGATCAGAATAATATCTGGCAAAGTTACTTTTCATATTATCAACTCTTCTCTGCCAAAAGCCCAAAGTTATTTGATGATTTATATTTAATGATAATTCAAATTGTGTTATTATGGGAGTATTTATCTCGTTCTTAGAAAGCATTATAAATTCTTTCAGTTCTTTCGAAGCCAATAAATGACTCATTAAATGGAGGTTGTAATTATCTTTTCCGTTTTTATATTGAGATTCAACAAAAGAATAAACTTTACCATACAAATCTATAGACACTTTTCCTTTATCCGAATTTTTATAAAGCTCATCAATAAGAAAAAGATAGGAACCATAACTCTCAAAATCAATTCCACTAAGACTAATGCTATATTTTTTTAGCTGTTGAAGTGTTTTTTCCTCCTCTTTGGTACCAAAGAATCCAAAAGGTGGCAAATTTATCTGTGATGAATATTTAGTGTAATAGTCTTTTAATGGGAGCGGACTTTCGGCAAGTTCAGTAAGCTTCTTCGCTGCTATTGGACCTATTTCAGTAATATAATGATTATATCCGTTTTCTTTAAAAAGAGGAATTAAAGAAGTTATCAATGTTTCGATTGAATGTATGTTATGTTGTTCACCGATTAAGAAAAATTGTGATTCTATAATTTTATTCATTATAAAATCAGCTCCATATCCTTTAAAATTCTGATCCTGATTTAATGAAAAATAATAGGTAGACTCCTTAACAATATCTTTATTCTGTTGAGAAAACAAAATAAAACTAAAAAATAAAAAACAAAGAATAATATATTTTTTCATTATGTAAATATCATTCAAATTTATTCTTTATTCCTCATTAAAATCAATGACACATATATACTATAACATATCTGTTATAAATAAAGAAAAAGCAGGATCAGGCTCAAAAGTTGGAAACTAAGCAAAGCTCGGCTAATACGAAGATGAGAGATTCTGTTTGGATAGTAATCTGAAGTTTTTGATTTTTCATCTGAAGGATTTTTGCTTCCCTTATTAAGATAGCGTTCCTCCGGAACGCTTCGGATTTTCAGAATTATATTCTATAGAGATAAAGCTCCTAACGGAGCTCCTCACTCATAATGATGAACTCTATTTTCTGTACAATCGTGATAGGAGAAATCAGGAGAAGTTAGAATGAAGCTCCGGAGGAGCCTGATCTGTGTAAAAACAGGTGTGCCAGAAAGTAAGTATTCTGGAAGAAAACTATCTCACAACAGGGCCATTTTCTATATATTCTACCGAGATTTTTATCTTATCCAAAATGCAGTTTATTTTTGATTATTAAATCCTATCTGAAAATTATGCTTTCAGAATATCAAATTTAGATGAGATTAGAAAAAATATTCTCTTAGGGTTGCTGTGGCAAAATCGTTTTCATTAATCCACTTTAGGAATTCAGAGAACTTATGATACATTTTATCACCTAAATTGTACTTTCTGTAAAAAGGTAATCCATAATCAGGAGATTTAACATTCATAAACTGCCATGGATAATAGTACAGTAAGGTATACTCATCCTGATTGACTGTTTCCAGTACCATCCCCTCATAATAACGCAATGGTAAAAACTGAAAAGAAAAATCACTGAATGGCAATCTTGTCATTGGAGATTGTGAAACCGGAAGATATAAAATATCATCCTTCACATATTGGATTGTTTTTCGGGTTATCTTTTTGAGATACTGGGATATATCCCGTGGTTCAAAGCTGGCATCGTATACATAATCCAAATTCTTAAGATCCTGAGCGGAAACATCACAATGGGGAGCATATCGGATTCCGAAGATCTTCTTACCGGATACCTCTTCCAATATCTTTTTAGATTCTGCCAACTGCTCTGTATTCTCTTCGGTATACCAATGGGCTATTCCAAAGTTTTTCGCAACAATGCTTTTTATAAGCTCCGGATTACGTTCTGCAAAATGACTTTCGATAAAAAAAGTGGCCTGTATTTCAGCATTTTCTAAAATACGCAGAAGGCTCTGTGTTCCCTTAACACTAAGCTCATCAAGTTCTTTCATTGAAAAAAGTCCCTGCTTTTCAGTAGGGACTTGAAAACTTCGAAGATTGAATGTTAATAATATCATTTAGGCTTTAACCAACTTCTTTTTTAAATTCTCTAACATGTCCTTAGTCATAGAGGTAATATCGAAATCATATTTCAGCCCCCAGTCCTTCTTAGCTACAGCATCATCTATGCTTGCAGGCCAGCTGTCTGCAATCGCCTGACGGAAATCAGGTTCGTAGCTTATTTCAAATGTAGGCATTTCATTTTTAATTTCAGCCGCCAATTCTGCCGGAGTAAAAGACATACCGCCAAGGTTATAAGATGTTCTTACCGATAATTGCTCAGCAGGAGCATCCATTAACTTTAGTGTTGCATTGATTGCATCGTCCATATACAGCATTGGCATTGCCGTATCTTCTTTTATAAAGCTGGTATATTTACCATCTTCAATAGCCTTATAGAAAATTTCTACAGCGTAATCGGTTGTTCCACCACCTGCAGGAGCTTTCCAAGAAATAAGCCCTGGATAACGGATACTTCTTACATCTACACCATACTTGCTGTGGTAATATTCACACCACTTCTCTCCCGCCAGTTTAGAAATCCCGTATACCGTAGAAGGATTTAACGGAACTTCCTGTCCTACATCGGTTTTAGGAATTTCGCGTCCGAATACAGCAATACTGCTTGGCCAGAAAAGCTTATTTATCTTTTTATCTTTTGCCATTTCCAGAAAATGAATTAGCGGATCTACATTAATTCTCCATGCCAATGGTGGATTCTTTTCTGAAGTTCCCGATAAAAGAGAGGCTAAATGGTATACCGTTGTAATTTTATATTCAGCTACAAATTTTTCGATTGATGCAGAATCAGTCACATCCATTTTGACATAAGTACCTGCTGCAGAATCAACGGCTTTACTTTCATCTTCCAGCCCAAGCCCGAATATGTTTTCTCTTCCGTATATCGCTGCTAATCTAATGCATAATTCAGTACCTATCTGGCCTAATGCGCCAGTAATCAAAATTCGTTCCGTGTGTGACTCCATAATTATTGTTTCAATATTTTAAAGAAGCAAATTTAATTATTATCTAAAACATAATAAAGAATCTGACAGGTTTATTTATTTTTGTATACACAAATTGATCTTATGCGAAAATTACTCTTTACTATTGGGATTATTTCAGCTTCTTCTACTCTTCTTTTCGCTCAGTATACTGACATTAGAGTGGTAAAAGAAGTAAAAGTAAAAAACAAAGGTGTTGTTGTATCAGCTCACCCTCTGGCTAGTGAGGCTGGAACGCTGGTAATGAATGAAGGCGGAAATGCATTTGATGCTTCCATTGCAACCCAGTATGCTCTGGCCGTAGTATATCCACAGGCAGGAAACATTGGTGGTGGCGGATTTATGGTTGCAACAACTGCGGACGGAAAAAAGCTATCATTAGATTATCGTGAGACAGCTCCGGCAAAGGCCCATAAAGATATGTATATCGACAAAAAAGGAAATGCCAATACAGATCTTAGTCAGTACGGATGGCTTGCTGTTGGTGTTCCGGGTTCTGTAGCAGGGTTATACGAGATGCATAAATATGCAAAGCTTCCTATGGAAAAGTTAATTCAGCCTGCTATTGATCTTGCTGAAAAAGGATTTGCTATTACCCAGGCCGAAGCCAACTTGCTAAATTCTACAAAGAAAAGTTTCCTTAGCAATAATAAGAATGCAACTGTTTTTGTAAAAGATATTGACTGGAAAGAAGGAGATATTCTGGTACAGAAAGATCTGGCAGAAACCTTAAGAAGAATCCAGAAAGAAGGATTAAAAGGTTTTTATGAAGGAAAAACAGCTGACCTTATCGTTGCTGAAATGAAAAGAGGTAACGGAATCATTACTCATAATGACCTGAAAAATTATAAAGTAAAATCCAGAACACCTATCACCTTCAATTATAAAGGAAACGAAGTTGTTACAATGCCTTTGCCTTCCAGTGGTGGAATCTTGCTGGCGCAGATGCTTACTATGACTGATTTCGTAGGATTAAAGGATAAGCAAATTAACTCTCCGGAGGCAGTACAGCTAATGGTAGAAGCTGAAAGACGTGCTTATGCAGATAGAGCAGAATATATGGGAGATCCCGATTTTATTCAGGATAAAACAGCAATGCTGATTAGCACTGATTACCTAAAGAAAAGATTTGCCAACTATAATCCTAATCTTGCTACACCAAGCAAAGATGTGGGCAAAATCATCAATCCCGGAAAAGAGAGTACACAAACCACACACATCAGTATTCTGGATAAAGAAGGAAATGCTGTTTCTGTGACTACAACACTGAACGGTTACTACGGAAGCAAAACCGTTGTAAGTGGTGCTGGTTTCTTTTTAAATAATGAAATGGATGACTTCTCTGTAAAACCGGGAGTTCCGAATATGTATGGAGCCGTTGGTGGTGAGGCCAATGCCATTGCACCCAACAAAAGAATGCTAAGTTCTATGGTTCCTACCATTGTGCTAAAAGATAAGAAACCATATATCGTAGTCGGGACACCGGGTGGTACAACAATTCCTACTTCTGTATTCCAGGCAATTGTAGATGTTATTGATTTTGGAACCAATACAAACATCGCTGTTAATGCACCTAAATTCCACCACCAGTGGTTACCGGAAACAGTAGCTGTGGAAAAAGGCTTTCCGGAATACACAATTAAAGAACTGGAAAAGAAAAATTATAAATTCGAAAGACGTGATAAAATTGGCCGCGTAGAAATGATCGTTGTAGATCCTAATGGAAACTACCATGCTGTAGCCGATGGACGTGGTGATGACTCTGTTTCTATGGAGAAGTAAGACATGTAGCTGATTTATGAAAAAAATAATCTTTATCATTCTCATTGTCCTAACATCCCTAGCAAATGCTCAGACAGTGGATGATATTAAAATTAGTGATTTGAAATCCGAATACATAGCTGTCCGCTTTTCTCCGAGGCTAATATCTTCTAATATTCAAATAGAAATTAATTACGGGCAATCGTCAGACTGGCTTTCTTCTTATAAAAGCTCCCCAGTATTAGATGAAAACAAGAAAAAGAAGAATTTTAATTCCATAGTCAGCGCTATTAACTTCTTATCCGACCAAGGATATATGCTTATAACAAGTACCACTGAAGTGTACAATCAGCAAAGTACTAATTATTTCTTTTTCAGAAAAAAAGAAGTTTTGATTAAACAGCAAAGCTCTGAAACAACAAATAAACAGTAATAAGAATTATTTATTATTAAACATAAAAACTGTAGCTTAATTCTTATAGGCAACAGTTTTTTATGCCTTTATCTATCGATGTTATTTATAATATTAAGCCTATTTTAAGCCAATTGCTGCAATTTTATTGAGTACCTTTGCAAAATGATTGATTGGAATAATTTGTTTACAGAAAACGGACAAGGTGTAGTTTACACCTGGGCTGCTCCGATTCACCTTACGGTGATTTTGGGGGAAATGATTTACAGCCACTTCAATAAAGAAAAACTTTATGAAACAAAGGATACGATTACCAATGTTTATTTAGCTCTTTTAAACTACGGGCTGGACCTTCTGATGAAGGCCTTTGCAATGGGAGTAATGTTCTTCTTCTATCATTACCGCCTTTTCACATGGGAGGAAAATGCATGGTATTGGATTGCGGTATTCCTTTTACAGGATTTCGCTTATTACGTCCTGCATCTTGTAGATCACAAATCCCGTGTATTCTGGGCTGTACATATTACCCATCACAATTCGGAATTATTCAATATTTCTACAGGATTTAGGTCTTCGGTTTTTGAGCCACTGTACCGCTATATGTTCTTTTCTCCATTAGCTTTCTTAGGGTTCAATCCTTGGCATATTATGGTAGTATATGCTATAGTACAGGTGTACGGAACATGGGTACATACCAAAACAATTAAAAACATGGGTATATTAGAATATATTCTGGTAACCCCTTCTCACCACCGTGTACACCATGCTTGTAACATCCGTTATCTGGATAAAAACATGGGCATGATGCTTATTATATGGGACAAATTATTCGGAACTTTTGAAAAAGAAGATCCAAATCTTCCTGTAAAATACGGAATCTATCCTAAGGCTAAAGACCGCGGACCTATTAACGTTGTATTCTATGAATGGAAAAAACTGGCCCGGGACCTGACCCAGCCTAACCTTAGTATGATGGACAGATTCAGGTATATTTTCTATTCACCGGGATGGAGACATGATGGCACAGGAAAAACCGTAAAAGACTATCAACGGGCAGAACTAAAGCGCAGAGAGAAAAAAGCCGCTGAAATGGCAACTAAAAATACCGAAAACGAAATTGTAAAAAAAGTAAGTTAGTTTTCAATTATAATAGCAATGACCAGAATAAATTCTGGTCATTTTTTATTTTACCACATCTGTTTCATTTTTAATTAAAATTAATAATAAATATTTTTTAATGTTTTTATTTCAATATTTACCCATCTATTATTATGCATAAAATACGATGTAGACATTATCATTTATCTACTGTTTTTCTGCAAATTAGTTAAAAATATTCAACAATTATTTTTTATAAAATACAATATACAGATCCCATTTTCAGGAACTTTTCTGAAATAAGATATCCACATTAACTCTTCATAAAAAAAGAAATATTATAATTTTTGGTACGCAAATTGTCTATACAAATACAATTAAAATAATCCCAAATTTTACGATGATGAAAAAAACAATTTTTGCGAGCGCTTTTTTAGGACTAAGTTTAATGTCAGTTTCATTAATGGCACAAACAACTTATAAAGTTGATTTAGCACCATTCCCAAAACCGGAAAAAGGACAAAAGCAAGTTGTTATTGAGGTTCCACATTCTCAAAACGATGGAAACAAGAAGATTGAAATTTTTGTTGGAAAAACCATGGAAACAGATGGCTGCAACAAAACTTTCCTAAGTGGAGAGTTTAAAAGCAAAGAGCTGAAAGGATGGGGATACGATTACCTTACTTTTACAACCAACGGTAGCACACCATCTACATTAATGGCTTGCCCGGGAGCAAAACCAAAAATGGAGTTTGTAATGTCCGGAGGATATCTTACCGGGTATAATGGAAGAATGCCTATCGTTCTTTATATCCCTGAAGGATATGAGGCTAAATACAAAATTTACGAAGCTAGTCCTGAGCTATACAGTGCTCCGGAAATTATGGAAAAGAAAAAATAAGTATCTTTTCTATACTAAAATAAAAGTTTCCCAAGGGAAACTTTTATTTTTGGTATAAATTTAAAACACGATGAAGCACTATATTTATCTTTTTATCGCTATTATATTTGAAGCAGTTGCTACTTCTACCCTCAAAAGCTCCGAACAATTCACCAAGCTTATTCCCAGTATTATCACTATTGTGGGTTATGCCGGAGCATTTTATTTCCTAAGTCTTTCATTAAAACAAATACCTGTGGGAATTGCTTATGCATTATGGTCGGCTGTAGGAATTGTTCTTATTGCAGCTGTAGGAGCACTGGTTTACAAGCAAATTCCGGATCTTCCAGCTATTATAGGCTTTATTTTTATAATTGCTGGTGTTGTTATCATTAATCTGTTTTCTAAGATGTCTTCTCATTAAAGACTAAATTCAGTTTACTAAACCAAAAATGACTGCAAAAATTTATTCTAAAAACTCTCAGCTTTATTAGAATTAATCTATTTTTTGAAATCCTTAGATTATCTTTTTTATTTCTTTTGCGGTTTATAAAATAAATTCTCAGTAAAAAACTCTAAATAAAAAACATCATAGGTTTCGAAAACCTATGATGTTTGTATATTACCCCCCTGAGATCAGGAGCTTCTTTTTTATATCAAATATCTGTTACAATAAAGATTCATCTACAATATTAGGTAGTGTCACTTTTAGCAAAGGCTCTTCCTCCATAGCTCTTTTAATTGCAAAAATCGCTTCTTCATTTCTAGCCCAGGATCTTCTCGCAATACCATTATTTACATCCCAATGCAGCATAGATTTCAAACGTTGCTCTGCCTCGGAAGTACCATCTAATAGCATTCCGAATCCACCGTTGATTACTTCTCCCCAACCTACTCCTCCACCATTGTGAATGGAAACCCATGTAGCACCACGGAAACTATCTCCAATTACATTATGGATAGCCATATCAGCCGTAAATCGTGAACCATCATAAATATTCGATGTTTCACGGAAAGGCGAATCTGTTCCGGATACATCGTGATGGTCTCTTCCTAACACAACAGGTCCTATTTCTCCATTTGCAATTGCATCATTAAATGCCTTAGCAATTTTAGTACGCCCTTCTGCATCCGCATAAAGGATACGCGCCTGTGAGCCTACTACTAATTTATTTTCCTGAGCTCCTTTTATCCACGTAATATTATCCTGCATCTGCTGCTGAATTTCTTTTGGAGAATTTTTCATAATCTCCTCCAATACTTTACATGCTATATTATCTGTTTTCTGAAGATCTTCCGGTTTTCCAGAGGTACAAACCCAACGGAACGGCCCGAACCCATAGTCGAAACACATAGGCCCCATAATATCCTGTACATAAGATGGATATTTAAAATCGATTCCGTTTTCTGCCATCACATCTGCACCGGCGCGAGAAGCTTCCAAAAGGAAAGCGTTGCCATAATCAAAGAAATAAGTTCCTTTTGCTGTATGCTTATTGACTGCCGCTGCATGACGGCGCAGTGTTTCCTGTACCTTTTCTTTGAACAGTTCTGGTTCTTCAGCCATCATTTTGTTGGCCTCCTCAAACGAAATTCCTGCAGGGTAATAACCTCCCGCCCATGGATTATGAAGAGATGTCTGATCCGATCCTAGCTCAACATAAACATCTTCCTGATCAAACTTCTCCCAGACATCTACGATATTACCATCATAGGCAATAGAAACAACTTCTTTATTTTCTTTAGCTTTTCTTACTCTTGCTACCAGCTCATCCAGATCCGAAATTACTTCGTCCACCCAGCCCTGCTCATGTCTTTTATAGGTTGCAGCCGGATTTACTTCTGCAGTAACCGATACCACTCCGGCAATATTCCCGGCTTTAGGCTGGGCTCCGCTCATCCCTCCAAGTCCAGCAGTTACGAATAGCTTACCGGCAGTTCCCTGATCATCTATTTTTCTGGAACCATTCAGTACAGTAATTGTTGTACCATGTACAATTCCCTGCGGACCTATATACATATAGCTTCCTGCTGTCATTTGTCCATATTGTGTAACCCCTAATGCATTGAACTTCTCCCAGTCATCCGGTTTAGAATAATTAGGAATCATCATTCCGTTTGTTACAACAACTCTTGGTGCATTTTTATGAGAAGGGAATAATCCCATCGGATGTCCCGAATACATTACTAATGTCTGCTCATCTGTCATTTCGGATAAATACTTCATCGTTAACAGATATTGCGCCCAGTTCTGGAAGACAGCACCGTTTCCACCATAAGTAATCAGCTCGTGTGGATGCTGCGCAACAGCTTTATCAAGATTATTCTGGATCATTAACTGAATTGCTTTTGCCTGCTGCGAATTTCCCGGATAATCTTCTATTGGACGTGCGAACATTTCGTAATCCGGGCGAAGACGATGCATATAAATACGTCCATATTTCTCCAGTTCTTCTTTAAATTCCGGAATTAATGTCGCATGGTACTGAGCATCAAAATAACGCAATGCATTTTTCAGTGCCAGTTTCTTTTCATCTTCAGATAATATTTCTTTACGCTTAGGTGCATGACTTACTGTAGTATCGTATGCTTTCGGATTTGGTAAAATCGCAGGAATGCCCTGTTGGATTTGTTCTTTAAAAGTCATTGAATATTCAAAATTTAAAGTTGCTTTCAACTTGGTTTAAAAACCTAAATATATTCAAAATGAAAAATATGAAACAAATAATCCCGGTATATCTTTCACCAAACTTACATTCCCAACCATGTAAAGAAATAATTATCTCTAAAAAGTGGGCTTATTTATATAAAGTTTACTTCAAAAAAGAATATACCAGAATACCTTTACACAGGAGCTTTCTACATCAAACCGTCTACATAAAGGCCATTTTTTTCTTGCAAAAAAGATAAAAATTCAGTACTTTTATTGAAATTTTTTACAAATGAAGAAAGTATTTTTTGGAATTGCCGCTCTAGCTATTATTGTCGCTGCCTGTAACAGTAAAAAAGAAAAATCCGAAGCTGAAACACTTACAAAAAATGATTCTGTAGCTGTGGAGAAAAAGGATAGTACTGCAGTAAATACAAAAATAGATATAGACAACGACGGTTCATTATATATTTCTTCAGATGAGCAATACCATTTCCGTATCATCTCCAAGCAAGATGACAGCAAACCTGCAAAAATTCTTTTGCGCAATGATATCAGCGGCAGAATATACGATATGGAAAGAGTAATCAGTGCAAGTGGCGAAAAATATCAGGATGCAGATGGCAATTATTTCTGGTTAAAAGGAGATGACTTTAGTTTTGGTAAGGCCGATAAAGTTGTTGCTGAAGGATCTATCGCTGGAAAACCTAAGGAAGAGCACTAAAATTATATATTCGTAAAATACTTCCGTTTTTATTTTAATATCCTTATTTTTGCATTCGAATTTTCGAAAAGGTGAATCGTGTGTAATTCACGAACTGTCGCGCAACTGTATATGTCCTTTGACATGAGTCAGATCCCTGAAAATTCGGTAAATACTTTCGCGGTTTGAAGTAGAAAAATGCTCCTAAATTTTTTCTTTTAGGTTTATTTTCCTGTTCAACTTATATAATTTAATTTAAAATTTAATTATGAATTTAGAAGAAAAAATTCAGAATTCGGAAACGCATGTCTTTAAAGTAGTGTTTCCAAAGATTACAAATCACCACAATACAATGTTCGGGGGAACGGTTATGGAAATGATGGATGAAGTTGCTTTTATGACTGCTACACGTTTTAGCAGAAAAAGAATTGTAACAGTAAGTAGTGATAAAATTGACTTTAAAAAGCCAATTCCTTCAGGTACTCTTGTAGAACTTATCGGTTCTATAAAACATGTAGGAAATACCAGTGTAAAAGTACATGTGGATATCTTCACAGAAAAAATGTATCAGGAAGGTCGTGATCTGGCTGTATCTGGAGAATTTACTTTGGTTTCTGTAGATGAAGAAGGTAGACCTGTAAGCATTAAATAAAATTATCCCATTAGAAGTACAAAGTCGGTGTATATGTTCAATATCCTACTTCGTACTTCTAATTTAAGTTAAACTGTTACTCGTTGAATTGTTCATTTTACATTTCGCAATTCTAACTTCTAACTTTGTACTTCTATTTATTCGTATTGTTCAACATGGGAACGAACTTATAAAGCCCGAATTCCTCTTTCTCAAAAGAAGTTTCTCCTACTTTTCTGAAACGCGTGAGAATCTGCTCATCTCCTTCCCCTAAAGGAATAACCATTAATCCACCAATTTTCAGCTGTTTCAATAATTCAATAGGCAAAACAGCCGCCCCGCAGGTTACTAAAATCTTATCGAATGGTGCAAATGTCGGCAAACCGGCAAAGCCATCACCGAAACTTTGGAATTTAGGTCTGAGTCCTATTTCCCGTAACTTTCTTTCTGAAAAATCATATAGATCTTTTTGCCTTTCAATAGTGTATACAAAGGCTTTCATTTCAATCAAAACAGCAGTTTGATAACCACTGCCAGTGCCTATTTCCAAAACTTTTTCCTGTTCATTTACTCTTAAAAGCTGTGTTTGCTCTGCTACAGTCGACGGATGAGATATAGTCTGGTCTGCAGCAATAGGGAAAGCTCTGTCTTCATAAGCATAATCTTCAAAAATACTTTCCAAAAAGAGATGGCGGGGTATTTTGTTTATTGCCTGAAGAACATTTTGATCTGAAATTCCTTTCGACATCAAATAATTCACCAGGTGTCTTCTTTTCCCCTTATGCACAAAACTGTCTCTCATAGGGCAAAAATAAGGAAAATACTTATTAGTTTACCTTTATTGGTTGATAGTTTACACCTGATATTATCCCGCTTATATGTTATAGATAGAATACGACTTTACACATCAATACCTTACAAGTTATAACTCATAATTCCTAAGCGTTTATTATCTTTACGAAAATTTAAAATTACATGTTAAAAGCGGGATTAGTAGGTGCCGGCCACTTAGGAAAAATTCATTTGAGACTTCTGAATCAATCTGAAAAATATGAATTGGTAGGCTTTTACGACAGTGATGCTGAAAACGGAAAGAAATTAGAGCAGGAATTCGGTTATAAATACTACAACGATCTGGACCAGCTGTTAAGTGAAATTCAGGTTTTGGATATTGTAACACCTACCCTCTTCCATTACGAATATGCAAAAAAAGCAATAGAAAAAGGAATTCATTTCTTTATTGAAAAACCGGTTACTCAAACTCTGGAGCAGGCAGAAGAATTGATTCGTCTTTGTGAGGAAAAAAATATAAAAGTACAGGTGGGTCACGTTGAACGTTACAACCCTGCTTATATTGCAACGAAAAGTTACCTGAGCAATCCTCAGTTTATTGAAATCCACCGTCTGGCCGAGTTTAATCCTCGTGGTACAGATGTATCTGTAGTATTGGATTTAATGATCCACGATCTGGATATATTACTGAGTATTGTAAAGTCACCTGTAAAACACCTCCATGCAAGTGGTGTATCAGTTGTAAGTAAAACACCGGATATCACCAATGCCCGTATAGAGTTTGAAAACGGTTGTGTAGCAAATCTTACAACCAGTCGTATTTCTATGAAAGCAATGCGTAAAAGCAGATTCTTCCAGAAAGATGCCTATATTTCGATAGATTTCCTGGAGAAAAAAGCAGAGGTTATCCGTATGCAGGCAGCTCCGGAAACTCCATCTGATTTCGATATGATTATAGAGAATGCTGAAGGTGACAAGAACCAGATTGTTTTCGAATATCCAAATATTCAGCCAAACAACGCTATTCTGGATGAACTGGAAAGCTTCGCTCAGGCTATAGAAGAAAATACACCTATTGAAGTAAGTTTAAATGACGGAACCGAGGCATTGAAAGTAGCATTGAAAATAATGGAGCTGATTAAATAGTATTAAAACCTTATAGGATTTTGAAACCTATAAGGTTTATAAATAATTTCGGTATGGCTTTAAAATCATTTTTATTGTTTTGTATATTATTTATAAGCCTTTCTTGTATTAAACAAAGGACTAATCAGTATGAGATTGATTGTAATTATGAAACGAAACTTGCAAAAAATGATTTCAAATATCAAAACTATACCTATACAAACTTCATGGGTTTTGACTTTGATATTAATGCCGAAAACGAATTTTCGGATTTGTTGAGGGAAAATAAAATCAAATATAAGTCTGCTACAGAGTCGTGTGTTGTATACGAAAATACACAATTTGAAAGGTGTTATCCCAGAGAGATGAACCGATTACTGGAAAACAAGTATGGGAAGCTTTTTTTTGACTCATTAAAAGTATTGGGGGTAAAACAATTTGTATTAAAAAACAAGGATTCAATTTTTCCATTTGAGGTGTGTGATCTGACTTCAAGGACAACCAAAACAAATGATGATAGCGAACAGTTTGACAGACTTCAAAAAGATTATTTTTCCAGTTTCAAATATCCTAAGAGCTATGTTAAAAGAAAAGGTGATGAAAACCATTCTAATACAACAACACATTTTGTAATCATGAAGGATGGTACTGCAAAAGATTTTAATACAGAATCATCTCTCGTTAATACTAAAAATAATATATTCGAAAAATCATTTAACAAAAGTGTAGAAACCTATGTAGAGAGCCTCAACTGGAAACCTGCTTTAATAAAAGGTATACCGGTAAATTCTTATATGAATGTTACTATATTTTATGATTAAAATCAAAAACATAAATTAGTTGAAATGAAAAAAATTATACTTCTGTTTCTTTTGGCCGGTCAGTTTATACTTGCTCAGCATACGTCCATACTAAATGATATAAATGCTGTCACCAAAGACAAGAAAGCCACTGTAGCTGTTTCTGTTTTGGGAATAGAAAACGACTTTCAGTTTAGTAACGCCAATGGTAATTTAAAAATGCCAATGATGAGTGTTTTTAAATTCCATATTACCTTGGCGGTTCTGAATCAGGTGGACAAAGGAAATCTTACCTTGGATCAGAAAATACTGATTAAAAAATCTGATTTACTGGAGAATACATGGTCACCACTTCGTGAGAAGTATCCAAACGGAAATGTAGAAGTTCCTTTGAGTGAAATTATTACTTATACCGTAGCCCAAAGCGACAACAATGGTTGCGACATCCTGCTAAGGCTAATTGGAGGGACTAACACCGTACAGAAGCTAATGGATGTAAATGGCGTAAAAAACTTTCAGGTAAAGTACAATGAAGAAGAGATGTCTAAAAAAGGTGTACAAGCGCCTTATGCTAATTACAACACTACAGCATCTATGGTAAAAACCCTGAAAGCATTTTATAAAGGAGTGTTTTTATCAAAAAGATCTACGGCTTTTTTAATGGAGATTATGACTAAGACCAATACCGGGATGTCCAAGCTTCCGGGATTGCTTCCAAAAGTTAGGATGGCCAGAAAAACAGGTTCTTCCGGTAAAATGAAAAATGGATTAACTATTGCCGAAAACGACTCAGGAATTGTAACTTTAGGCAGTGGTAAACATTATGCAATCGCAGTATTTGTAAAAGACTCGATGGAAAGTGAGGAAGTCAATTGCGGAATGATAGCTCAGATCTCGAAAGTAGTTTGGGATGCTTTAAATAAAAAATAAAATAAACCCTCATAAAAAACCGAAAGGTTTGTAAATTCTTTAATAAAAAATAAAAATTATGAACAAGAATATTGTAGTAATTGGTGCGGGAACTATGGGTAACGGAATTGCTCATACTTTTGCCCAAACCGGATTTAAAGTAAATTTAGTAGATGTTTCACAAGAAGTGCTGGACAGAGGTATTAAAACTATTACCACAAATCTGGACAGAATTATTGCTAAAGGAAATCTTACAGAAGAAGAGAAAGCCAATACACTAGCAAACATCTCTACATTTACAGCTTTGGAAGATGCTGTTAAAGATGCAAATCTTATTGTAGAAGCTGCTACAGAAAATATAGATTTAAAGCTTAAAATATTCCAACAAATGGATGCTGCCGCTCCTGCTGATTGTATTTTAGCAACCAATACATCTTCTATTTCTATTACTAAAATTGCGTCTGTAACTTCAAGACCGGAGAAAGTAATCGGAATGCATTTCATGAATCCGGTTCCTATTATGAAGCTTGTAGAAATTATAAAAGGTTACTCTACTTCCAAGGAAACTTTCAGTGCTATCTATGAAATGAGTAAAACATTGGGTAAAGTACCTGTAGAGGTAAATGATTATCCTGGTTTCGTAGCGAACAGAATATTAATGCCTATGATTAATGAAGCTATTTATTCATTATACGAAGGTGTTGCCGGAGTAGAAGAAATAGATACTGTAATGAAACTTGGAATGGCTCATCCGATGGGACCATTACAATTGGCAGACTTTATCGGGCTGGATGTTTGCCTTTCTATCATGAATGTGTTGTATGACGGCTTCAAAAATCCTAAATATGCACCTTGTCCACTTTTAGTTAATATGGTAACAGCTAAAAAGTTAGGTGTAAAATCAGGAGAAGGCTTCTACGATTATAGTGAGAGTAAGAAGGCCGAAAAAATTTCCAAACAATTTGCAAAGTAAACGAGGAAAGCCGAAAAAATTTTCCCTATCTTTGAAATATCAAATATTAAAGAAATGAAATTACCTAAGTTTTTATTAGCCGACAATTCAGACTTTCCAGAGGATCTTTTTGTAGTTCATACTGAGTATCCACGTTTTATCCTAAATGTTGAGGAGGAAGAAGTAGAATGGTTAGACGATTTAGAAGGTGATGATGAAGAGCAAGTAGCAGAAGAAGCTACTAAAGTTGTAGAAGAAGCTTTCAAATGGTGTGATGCTGAGTTGGAAAAGTATGACGACGAAGACGAAGCTTAATTGTAAAATCTAAAAAAATAAATCCGCTCTTACGAGCGGATTTTTTATTTTAGTTTGCTTTCTGAAATTTCATTAAGAGCATATTTCCTTTATAAAGCTCCAAAGTATTTTTTACAACTACATACTTATCGGCAGACTCCAGTATTTTAATAAAATTATTCTCTATCTTCATATCCATACTAGGACAAGCCATTCTGGTAGAACCAATTTGTTTTATAGAGAAATCTCCTTGTTTAGACTGGATGGTAATGTCCTGGCTAAAAATCTTATTACAACCAGCATTTCCGCTCATTCCTTTTTCAGGATCAAAGCTTATATAAGGCTTTGCATTGGTCTGAAGATTATCCATAACCTCCCAACGAGTATTGGACAGTGTAGGCTGCTGAGTTCCGATCTTAGAAACATTTCCCAAATTAGCAGTGGAAGTACAGGAGGATACTGCAGCTAAAATTCCTATTGAGGCTATATAAAAAAGCTTTTTCATATGTAAATTTTTATCTTTTAGTCTGTATCCAATACAGTAATCTTTAATCTCTTGAAAAAGACCACTGTACCAGTCCAGATTTCATAATTATAATCCTTTAGCAGATTGTAAAAATACTATTTTTTTAAATAAATGAATTTAAGAACGTAATTCGGCATTAAATTCTTTCTGATACTTCTTGATCAGCTTATTCATAATATTCGTAATCTCAGCTTCTTCTAACGTCTTCTCTGTATTTAATAATTCAAAACTTAGAGCGTAAGACTTCTTCCCTTCCGGAAGATTTTTACCTTCGTAAACATCAAATAACTGAATCTTCTTAAGATTAGAAGAAATATCATTAGATGCCTGAAGCAGATCGTTATAAGAAACAGTTTTGTCTACTAATAACGCTAAATCTCTTCTTATCTTATTAAATTTCGGAATATCTACGAATTTAAAGTTAGCTGTGCTTCTTAAAGCCTGACAAGCTTCCAGTTCTATCTCTGCATAATAAGCAGGTTGAGAAAGATCTGCATCTTTTAATAAAGCTTTACTTACAACACCTATTCTGGCAATAGTTTTACCTTCAGCAACAATTTCCAAAGCATCTGAGAAACGTCTATCTTCTAAAGCTTTTTCAGTAGTATTCAGCCCTAATTTGTCCAGCAATAACTGAACATAACCTTTCAGGATGAAGAAATCCGTCGGAGACTTACTCAGTATCCAGTTTTCAGGGTTATTATTACCAGAAACAAGAATTGCCAATTGCTTGCGCTCTTCAAATTTCTCTTTTTTGAAGTAAATTTTTCCAAGCTCGAAGAATTTAATATTCTGGTTCTTACGCTTGATATTATAATCAGCATTCTGCAATAATCCTTCTAATAAAGACTGACGCATTGTGCTTAGTTCATTACTCAACGGGTTTAGCAAGGTAACTGCATCTGCATTCTCTTCTTTAAGAGAAGTCAGAGAGTTATTCATTACTTCATTAAAACCATTAGACTGCAACATTCTCGCCCAGAAATTTTCCAGAGAATCCTGATCATCTAATGTTAAACGAACCGGTGTAAATGCTATTTTCTCCTGAGAACTTACTTTGTTATATCCGTAAACACGAAGAATTTCTTCTATAACATCAATTTCTCTGGTTACATCTGCTCTGTATGGCGGAACAGAAATTTCCAGTCCGTCTTTAATTTCATTCAGAACTAATATGTCAAGAGATTTCAGGATTTCTTTTATAGTTTCTCTGTGGATCTTAATCCCCAGGATCTGATCTACTTTGGAGTATCTAAGGATAACAGGAAAATAATCAACTTTCTTAGGGAAAGATTCAAGGATTTCTCCTTTTAGTTTTCCGCCAGCAATTTCCTGAATCATCTCTACTGCTTTCAATAAAGCATCTTTAGTAATATTAGGATCTACACCTCTTTCGAAACGGAAAGAAGCATCCGTATTCAGGCCATGTGCCTTAGCTGCTTTACGTACCGCTACAGGGTTGAAATATGCACTTTCTAAGAACACAGAAGTTGTTCCTTCTGAAACTCCTGAATTTTCACCACCAAAAACACCGGCAATACACATTGGTGTATTATCTCCGTCTTTGATCATAATTTCGGTACCATTCAAGCTACGCTCTGTACCATCCAGAGTTTTGAATTTCGTTCCTTCAGCAGCTACTCCTACTTTCACTACATGTCCATTGATCTTTGCAACATCAAAAGCATGTAAAGGCTGTCCGTAAGAATGTAAAATATAGTTGGTAATATCTACAACATTATTAATAGGTCCAAGGCCTATAGCTTTCAGGCGGTTTTTCAACCACTCCGGAGATTCTTCAACTTTAATATCTTCGATAACAGCACCTAAATAACGAGGTGTTAATTCTGTATCTTCAACTTCAAGTTTGAAATCGTGACTTCCTTCACCGTTAATTACTGGAGCCTGAAGCTTATTGAAAGTAGATTTTAGTTTATTCAAAGATAAATAAGCCTGAAGATCTCTTGCAACACCATAATGCGACATAGCATCTGTTCTGTTTGGTGTAAGTCCTATTTCATAAACCTCATCCTGCTCTACCTTGATATAATCGGATAAAGGCTTTCCAACTTCATAATCTTCCGGCAATACCATAATTCCGGCATGGCTTTCTCCAAGACCCAATTCGTCTTCAGCACAAAGCATTCCTTCTGATACTTCTCCTCTAAGTTTGGATTTAGCAATTTTAAAGGAATCTCCATTATTCAGATGAATTGTAGTACCTATTGTAGCCACAGCTACTTTTTGTTCTGCAGCAACATTGGGTGCACCACAAACGATATGTAATGGTGTTCCGGTATTAATGTCCACAGTAGTTACTTTCAGTTTATCTGCATTAGGATGCTGCTCACAAGTAAGCACTTTTCCAACCACTACTCCATTAAGGCTTCCTTTAACAGATTCATAAGGATCTATTCCTTCCACTTCCAGACCTAAATCTGTAAGAATTATTCCAAGCTTTTCAGCTGACAAATCTGTTTCAAGGTGAGTTCTAAGCCACTTATCAGAAATTTTCATGTATTATTTTCTTATTATTTAGCTGCTGTATTTCGCACAGCTTTTATTACAAAATTTTGAACTGCAAATTTAATAAAAGAAAAAGCTTCATCCTGCATCTGATCCGATATTTTATATCCAATCAAATAAAGATGAAGCTTTTTGTCTATATTAAAATAAAATTATAGGCCAATTACAGGCATCGAAAGCATAAGGATGCTCTCATTTTCTTCAAGACCGTCTACCGGTTCTATAATTCCCGGACGGTTTGGCTGTGACATCTTCATCGTAATATCATCTGATCCTAAAACAGAAAGCATTTCTGTTAAAAACTTAGAGCTGAATCCGATATTAATATCTTCTCCGTTGTACTCGCATGGAATCTGCATATCTGCTTTGTTTGCATATTCAGTATCCTCTGCGTGAAGGTGAAGTAAATTTCCTGAAAGTTTGAATCTTACCTGATTAGTCGATTTGTTGGAGAAGATAGATGCTCTTCTGATAGAACTTAGTAATAAGTTTCTGTTAATCGTTAATACATTAGGATTCTCTTTCGGGATAACAGCTGTATAGTTAGGATATTTACCATCGATAAGACGGCAGATCCAGATATTATCCTGGAAGCTGAACTTAGCCATATTTTCATTGAATTCGATAAGAACCTCATCATCTGTATTAGAAAGGATGTTCTTGATGATAGCCAAAGGTTTCTTCGGCATAATGAATTCAATATTGTCAACATTCATTACATCTTTTCTGTTGTATACTACCAAACGGTGAGAATCGGTAGACACAAAATTAACTTCGTTCTCATTAAACTGGAACAAAACACCTGTCATTACAGGTCTTAGTGAGTCGTTACTTGTTGCAAACAGAGTGTTAACCAATGCTTCTGACAAAATTCCAGCCTGAATTTTCACACTTTTAGAAGCATCAAATTCTGGTAACTCAGGATAATCCTCAGCATTGTCCAATGCTACGAAGTAATTATCCTTCTCGTCCAAAATCTCAAGAAGACTGCCAATTCCGTTTTCAGACTCTTTTTCTACAAAAGTAAGAGGCTGATCTCCGAATGATTTAATTACATCCAGAAACATTTTAGCCGGAACAGCCATTCTCCCGTTGTCTTCAGACTTTACAGGAATAGAAGTTATTAAAGTTGTTTCTCCGTCGGAAGCGGTAATTTTTAGATTGTCATTTTCCAGTTCGAAAAGAAAATTCTCTAAAATCGGTCTTGACTGGGAACCAGAAATTACTCCGCTTACCGTCTGCAAGGCTTTTTGTAACTCGCCGCTGGCAACAATAAATTTCATAAAATAATTTTATAACGCAGACAAAGATAATGATTCTCCATACAAAAAGGAAACTAAATGATGATTTAGTTTCCTTTTTTATTGTATTTTTTTGCACATTCTCTAATCCGCTACAGGAATGATTACTCTGGCATGATCATCATCGCTGTGATCAATAGTGAAATTAAGCGCCATGTAAAGAAAATGTAGATTTTTGTTTCCGTTAGGTGAAAATTCTCTCTGCCACATATACCCCATTGAAGTACTCACCGATTTATTGAATTTATATCCAAATCCTGTAAACAATCTGTTTCTTTTCAGAAAATCAGATTTCGGACCAACAAATAATTCTTCAAATGCGTTAACAAAAAAAGTATTGGCCTGCATCTTTGGATTGTTAATCGGCATAGTAGCACTCAGACGATACCTGAATCTGTTATCAGTTGTATTTTCTCCGGTTTGAGACATGTGGAAAAACCGCTGTTCAGCACGTCCCCGGTGGTCAATATTTACACGACCGATATTATGACTATAAGTATACTGTAACCATAACCTTAGTTCCTCCTGAGAAATCTTTTGCTCTTTATAAGTTCCGTAACGTCCTATTCCGACAAAAGCCTGATTATCGCGGTTGATATTATAACCTACACCACCTTTAGTTTCGTAATAATCGATATTGGTATAATCCTCAATTGATCTGGTCTGAAATTCCGTATAAGCCATCCATTTTTTTGAAAACTTATAAGTAATTGATAACATATTGAAAGAAGAAATATGCTCTTTATTCTGAGCTTTCCCTATAACCGCCAAAATAAGCAGCACAAAAACAAAATGTTTTTTCATTCGTATAACCGGAATTAATGACCTTTTTACTCTAATTTATTTTATCAAACGGAACACTCTGTACATGAAATATTCCATTCGGCAAAAGTAATAAAAAGAACCTAGAATTTGCCTTTAAAATTAAAGCCTAGCTGAAACCATCTTCCCGGCATTGGTACAAGGCTTGCACCGGTATATTTTGCATTGGTAATATTGTTGATTAATAAGAAAACATCTACATCTTTGGTACTAAATGTAAGCTTCTCATCCAACAGATTATAACTGCCTAATGTTACACGCTGGTTGTACTGATACACAAGTTCGTTTGTAAACTTCCAGTATCCCAGTGTCAGTTTTGCATTAAACTGGTGCTTCAGATTCTCCAAAGCATAACGCGAATTTTCACCCTTATCATTGTTTTTAGCTTTGCTATCAAGATAAGTATAGCCTATAGATATGTTTTTCACAATACTATTGAAACCCTGCGAAGCTTCTACTTCCAATCCTTTGGTTTTTACATCAGAGATATTCTCCGCCATCCAGATACTCTTTGCATCTGCTCTCGTCCAGTCAATTGCATTCTTAGAATCCCTACCAAATACACTCGTCTTGAATAAAAACTTTTGTCTGTTAAAACGGTAACCAATTTCATAGGAAAGAGCATTTTCAGGTTTCAGATCAGCATTTCCCTGTTCTGTTTTACTTTGATAGAACAAATCAGTATAGGTTGGTACCCGGTGTACTTTTGCAACATTACCATATACCTTGTTTTGTTTATCTATATCAAAACCTACATCTACCCCGGGATAAAAGAAGTTCCCTGTACCTGTATAATTTACCCAGCTTGCTCCCGGAATTATACTCAATCTGTTATTGATAAAAGAAAA
The DNA here is from genome assembly GCF_002023715.1 of Elizabethkingia occulta. GTDB lineage: Bacteria > Bacteroidota > Bacteroidia > Flavobacteriales > Weeksellaceae > Elizabethkingia > Elizabethkingia occulta. Next base: position 291,509 of record NZ_MAHX01000002.1, on the reverse strand, counting down.
ATGATGTTCCGCCAGCACCTGAGTAACAAAACGTCCCCGAGCGCCCAGATTATTACTTCTTAGATCTTCCTGATGCATTTCCGCACCAATACCTGTAACCCCAAGAGAAGATTTATAACTTAAATTTAGTTCCCCGCCATAGTTATTACCAATATGCATATTGCGGTAGATCTCAGGTTTATTTCTTACAAAAAGATACATATCCTGTGCTCTACGCCAGTATAAATTGGCGTTTACACCCCAATTTCCGAATTTCTGATTATAGATTGCACTTACCAGTGATGTTTGCGTTTCTTCATACTGATCTTTAGCAGCCGGAGACGAATAAAAGCCATTGGCTCCAAACTTTTTTTCTACAAAACCAGCCTGAAATTTAATGCTTCCGTCTTTTATTTTCATCTGGTTCTGATACCAGAAATTTTTAATTTTATAATCGGTATTATAACGATACCCTGCAGATTCAGTATTGTTCACCTGCAGAAAGTTCCCAAACTTCTCATTACCGAAATCAGCTGCAGCTCCTAGTGACCATGTTTTATAATCACCTCCTGTTGCAGAAACTCTGTACTCATCCTTACCGGAAGCTTTTGTAATAATATTAATAACCCCGGCATAGGCATTTTGTCCAAATCTACGGGCTGTAGGTCCTTTTATAATTTCTATTCTTTCAACAGATGCTAAGCTAAACGGTACATTCATCATATTATGCCCCGTTTGGGCATCACTCATCCGGATACCATTAACCAGCATAAGCACTTGCTCAAAAGAACTACCTCTTATACTAACATCTGCCTGAGTATCTGCCATTCCTCGTCTTCTAACATCTACCCCTGTATAGTAAGCTAACAAATCCTCAATAGATTGCGCAGGAGCTTTCTCGATCTGTTCTTTGGTGATAATCTCAATATTTTCACTTACTTTTTTATACGGAAGCGACAAGAACTTTCCGTCTATCACTACCTCATAAATCGCTTTTTCCTGAGCCATAATACCGGCAGTAGGAATCAACACAATAGCACTTAGTAATAGTTTCTTCATTGTAACAGTAATTTTTAAGTCGGCAAATGTACTAGACTCTCATCTAAATATGCGGATCCGGATTTTATGATAAGTGCTAGTCCGGTTAGTTTTTAATAGATTGTCATTGGTTTATCTACTTTTTACCCCACTTACTTGTATAAAACTTCTCGTTTTATATAGGATATCCCTTCATCATATAATTTAGCATCTTTTATGATTTACAATTCCAATATCTACTTCGTATTAGGCTTTAATTTTTGTAATTTTGCATCCTTATAATTATTATGGCACACCAGGACAATATAGATATTAAAAAAGAGATTTTTGTTAAAAACGCCCATCTCAATAATCTAAAACATATTGATGTTTCCATCCCGAAAAATAAGCTTACCGTTATCACGGGAGTTTCCGGTAGTGGTAAATCTTCCTTAGCCTTCGACACTATTTATGCTGAAGGCCAAAGACGTTATGTAGAAAGCTTAAGTTCCTATGCCCGACAGTTTCTCGGAAAGCTGGAAAAACCAAAGATAGATGATATTAAAGGGCTTGCTCCTTCAATCGCTATTCAGCAAAAGGTAATCTCCTCAAACCCGCGTTCTACAGTAGGAACAACTACAGAGATATATGATTATCTTAAATTATTATTCGCTCGAGTTGGGCGCACCTACTCTCCTGTATCCGGAGAAGAAGTAAGAAAAGACAGCGTTACCGATGTTATTGACTTTGTTAAAGCTCAGAAAAAAGCACCTACACTTATTTTACGTGCACCATGGCATTATGAATCCGAAAATTTTGCAGAACAGCTTAAGACTCTAAAATTACAAGGTTTTACAAGACTCGAAATCGGCGGAAATGTTGCCAGCATTGAGGATTTGGAAAGCTTTGGATTTGTACCTGAAGCAGGAACTGAGATATTTCTGGTTATCGACCGCTTTAAATATGAAGATGATGAAACTTTCCTGCAGCGTTTGGCAGACTCTATACAGATGGCTTTTTATGAAGGTAAAGGCTATTGTTCTATCAAAAATGCCGACAACGGAAAAATCAGAGAATTTTCGAATAAATTCGAACTGGACGATATTGTTTTTAATGAACCCAACATTCATTTTTTCAGCTTTAACAATCCTTATGGCGCATGCCCTACCTGTGAAGGTTATGGAAAGATAATAGGTATAGATGAAGACCTTGTGGTTCCTAATAAAAACCTTTCGGTTTATGAAGATGCAGTGGCACCTTGGCGTGGTGAAACCATGAAAGAATGGAAAGCTGCTTTTATAAAAAAGGTAGCCAAGGATTTCCCAATACACAAACCGTATTTTCAGCTTACCAAAGAGCAGCGTCAGTTTTTATGGCGCGGTGATAAATCGGCAAATTTCCCTGGTGTAGACAATTTCTTCAAAATGCTTGAAGAAAATCTTTACAAAATCCAGTACCGTGTAATGCTTTCCCGCTACAGAGGAAAAACAACATGTCCGACATGTGAAGGATTACGCTTAAGAGAAGAAAGCTCCTGGGTAAAAATTGATGGTCATAATATCCAGTCTATGGTTGAATTACCATTAGACGAATTATTACCACTTATTCAAAGCCTGAATCTAAACGAGCTTGATGCCGCTATTGCCAAAAGATTGGTATACGAAATTGTTTCGCGTTTAGAATTTTTAGTAAAAGTAGGTTTAGGTTATCTTACCCTTAACCGTAATTCGAATACTCTGTCCGGTGGGGAAAGTCAGCGTATTAATCTGGCAACCTCTTTAGGAAGCAGTTTAGTCGGGTCTATTTATATTCTGGATGAGCCTAGTATCGGACTTCACTCCCGCGATACCGAAAATCTTATAGAAGTATTAAAAAATCTCCGTGATTTAGGGAATACCGTTATTGTGGTAGAACATGATGAAGACGTAATGCGTGCTGCAGATCATATTATAGATATAGGTCCGGAAGCAGGTTATTTAGGTGGTGAAGTAGTATTTAGTGGTGACTTTGAGGAAATAAAAAAAGCCAATACACTAACTTCTGATTACCTAAACGGTGTTGAAGAAATCGCTGTGCCAAAGCACAGAAGAAAACCAAAGGAATTTATCCATATAAAAGGAGCCAGAGAAAACAATCTTAAAAATGTTGATGTAGATATCCCATTAGAAAGCTTAGTTGTAGTAACAGGTGTTTCAGGAAGTGGAAAATCTACATTAATGAAAGATGTTCTGGCACAAGCTGTTCAGATAGAACTTGAATTAGGAGGTAAAAAAGCGGATTTTGATTCGATAACATTCCCGAAAAAGCTGATTCAGAATATCGAAATGATTGATCAGAACCCAATCGGAAAATCATCCCGCTCCAACCCCGTGACTTATCTGAAAGCTTACGATGATATACGTGATCTTTTTGCTAAGCAAAAAATGTCCAAGCATATGGGACTGAAAGCGAAACATTTCTCTTTCAATGTAGATGGTGGCCGTTGTGACGAATGTAAAGGTGAAGGTGTAATTACCGTTTCCATGCAGTTTATGGCAGATATTGAACTACAATGTGAAACCTGCCATGGCACCCGTTTTAAAGATGAAATTCTGGATGTAAAATTCGACGAAAAGAATATCTCAGACATCCTTAATCTTACGGTAAACGAAGCTTTGGATTTCTTTAGAGACAATCATCAGGATAAAATTGTTCAGAAACTAAAACCGCTTCAGGATGTAGGATTAGGCTACCTTCAATTAGGCCAGTCCTCTTCTACTCTTTCCGGAGGTGAAGCGCAAAGGGTAAAACTGGCATCTTTCCTTGTAAAAGGCACAAGTCACGACAAGACTTTATTTATATTCGATGAGCCTTCTACGGGTCTTCATTTCCATGATATCAACAAGTTAATGATTTCATTACAGGCATTGGTTAATCTTGGTCATTCTGTTATTGTTATTGAGCATCAGCCGGATATTATTAAATGTGCAGACTATATTATCGATATAGGTCCGGAAGCAGGTAAATATGGTGGTGAAATTGTATTTGCAGGAACTCCTGAAGAACTGATAAAAAACAAAACCTCACATACCGCAAGGTTTATAGAGGAGAAACTAAAATAAATATAAAAGCCTGCAATGCAGGCTTTTATATATTTGTTGTAATATATTTCCTATTTAAAGAATACAGATAAACCAACTCCTACTCCAAAGGAATTTACATTTGTTGTAACACCACTGTTCTTACTTGAAAACTGAGAATAAGATAATCCTAAATCAGCTGCAATACTTGGTGTAAAGAAATATACAAAACCTCCTTTTACTTTCCATGCAAAACCATCAAATGTGGTTTCATTTGTTCTTCCTCTGTATTCTTCCTTTTCAGTTATAGAAGAATAACCAATACCCGCACCTAAATAAGGCTTGATTACAGTGTTATCTGTAAAGTAATAGGTGGCAGTAGGTAAGATAGCAAATGTGTTATTTGTACTCTTAGCATCATCATATTTTGTAGTCGTACTTGTAAAGCCTAAATCTAAACCAACAGATAGCTTATCAATTACAAAATAACCAGCAGAAGGTGTAATTGTAAATGAATTAACCTTCGGGCCATCCATAGAAACGTTATTGCCTTTAAATTTAGTTGTTACATTGTTGAATCCTAAAGTAGTAGATCCCCCTACAACCCAACTTCCTTTTTCTGTTTGTGCACTTGCAGCAAATCCTAATAATGCAAATGCACCAATTAATAAATTTTTCTTCATATTATAGTATTAATTTTATTTAAATGTATAGGCGTATCCAAGGTTTACAGAACCAATTGTAGTTCCTTCTTTGCTCATTCCCTTATAAGAGATATAGAGTTCATTATTTTTCAATTGATATCCTAATCTAGGTTGAAAGTAAAAAGCACCTGTTGTACCTTCACCTCCAACTACAAAAAATGCATACCCTAAGTCCGCACCAATAAAAAAGTTAGGTTCGAAATTATACTTTGCTGTTGCTGCTACAGGGATAATTGCTATATCTTCTGGTTGAAGTGTAAATTTTCCTCCAGAATACTCTATTGTATAATCTTTGACAAAATAATGGGAATATCCTGTGGTAAATCCAGCTTTAAAGTTTGTATCAATATTAAACAAGTAAGCCATATCAATACCAACATTAAAACTCGCTACATCTGCTAAATTGCCAGTTGGAACTCCTATATGAGTACCTAATTTAAAATTCCCTTTAGTTTGTGCATTTGCTGCAAATCCTAATAATGCAAATACACCAATAAATAAATTTTTCTTCACAATTGTTTAAATTATTATTTCACCGCGCGAAGATATAAAATATAATTAATCCTTTTGTGATACTTTATAATTTAGAATCCTTCTTTACTAAAAACAAAAACCCTCCGCTTTTCAGCGGAGGGTGAATATCTATATTAAAATGTAATTTACTTCAGTTTAAAGTTAAATCCTAAATTTACGGATCCAATATTTCCACCATCAACAGAAATACCTTTATAACCTAAATAAAGCTCCCAGTTTGGCTGCTGATAACCAATTTTTGGCTGATAATAAAATCCTCCTTTAGTAACATCAGAATTAGTAGAAATCCCATATCCTAGATCTGCACCAATAAAAAATTTAGGGTCAATAGAATATTGTGCAGATGCTGCAACTGGAATGAATCCAAAGTCTTTTACTTTTACATCATATCCCATAATGCTAATATTTTTCCCAAAAAAATGATGATATCCGGTTGCAATACCTAAATCAAAATTTTCAGCTACTCTCCATTGGTAAGCTGCATCTAGTCCTAAAGTAAAATTAGAAACATCCGAAGCGTCACCAACAGGGATACCTACGTTAGCTCCAATTTTGAATTGTCCAGTAGTTTGTGCACTTGCAGCAAATCCTAATAGTGCAAAAGCACCCAGCAATAATGTTTTTTTCATAATAGTTTAAAATTTTATTTCACCGCACGAAGATATAAAAATATTTTATAAGTTAAAATATCTTAATATTTTGTTATCATTGTGTGCTATGATATAAAACAAAAAACCTTCGTTTTTCAACGAAGGTTTTATTTATAGTAAGTGATTTTACTTATCTAAATTTAAAGTTAAATCCAAGGTTAACAGAACTGATACTTCCATTATCAGATACTCCCTTGTATCCTAAATATAATTCCCAATCAGATTGCTGATAACCAACTTTTGGCTGGTAATAAAATCCTCCACCTGATGATCCCTTACCTGTAAGAAATCCATAACCAAGATCTGCTCCGATAAAAAACTTCGGATCAATAGAATATTGTGCAGATGCTGCTAATGGAATAAATCCACCATCAGACCAACCACTCTTACCAAAAAAATGCTGATAACCCGTTGCAATACCTAAGTCAAAATTCTCTGCCAGTCTCCACTGATAAGCCGCGTCCAATCCCATAGTAAAACTTGATACATTGGATACGTCACCAACAGGGATACCAATATTAGCTCCAATTTTCAATTGTCCGGTAGTTTGTGCACTTGCAGCAAACCCTAACAGTGCAAAAGCACCTAACAATAATGATTTTTTCATAATATTAATTTTATAACTGTAGGTTATCAATTACAAATACTATGCTAAAATATGTTAAAATTTTATTTTTCCTGCATTCTACCTTCTTCACTGCTATAAGCCTGAATAATTTTTCTCACTACCGGGTGTCTTACCACATCTTCATCAGTCAGATGTATAAAGCCTATTTCATCAATATTTTTAAGAATAAACATCGCTTCTTTTAATCCGGATTGTTGATTTTTTGGTAAGTCTATCTGGCTAGGGTCTCCTGTAATAATAAATTTGGCATTCATCCCCATACGGGTAAGAAACATCTTCATCTGAGAATGTGTTGTATTTTGTGCTTCATCCAAAATTACAAAAGCATCATCCAGTGTTCGCCCACGCATAAAAGCCAAAGGAGCAATTTCTATTACCTTTTTCTCGATATAACCTTCCAGCTTTTCAAAAGGAATCATATCCCTCAAAGCATCATATAAGGGTTGCATATATGGATCAAGCTTCTCTTTCATATCTCCGGGAAGAAAGCCCAGGCTCTCACCTGCTTCTACTGCCGGACGCGTTAAGATAATTCGCTTAACCTGCTTATCTCTAAGAGCTCTTACTGCCAATGCTACACTTGTATAGGTCTTACCTGTTCCTGCAGGTCCTATAGCAAAGACCATATCCTTTTTCTCGGAAACTTTAACCAGCTTTTTAAGGTTAGTTGTCTTAGCCTTGATAATTTTTCCGCCAACGCCCTTTAGTAGAATATCACTGTCAAAAACAAGTTGTTTCTCATTTTCATCCTTTATTTTCAGGATGCTTTCTACATCTTTTAGCTCGATGCTGTTATTATTTGATATAAAAGAAACAATGTCGTCCAGCTTTTCTTGCAGCACTTTTAGCGCTTCACTATTTCCCATAGCAAAGATAAAATTGTCTCTTCCGGTAACTTTTAATGTTGGAAATGAGGACTTAATCAGATTGAAATACTGATTCTGCACCCCATAAAACTGCTTGGTATCTATATCCTTCAGTTCATAATTTAATTCATACATCCAATACTTGTTTTTACGTGTGTAACTAAACAAATATAACGATTCCGAAAAAAATACAGATAAAAGAATTGTTAATTTATCAGGACTGCTCTGTATTTTCTATCTTTGCAGTATATGCCGATTATTACACTAACTTCTGATTACGGAACACTCGATTACCGGGTTGCTGCTATTAAGGGTAGTATATACAATGAACTGGCGACTATAAACATAGTCGACATTACTCATCAGATACAGGCATATAACCTTCAGCAGACAGCTTATATCATCCGAAGTTCTTACAAATATTATCCAAAAGGAACAATACACATCATTAGTGTGGATTCTTTTTACCATAAAGACCGGAAGAATATTATTGCCAAAGTAGATGATCATTACTTTATTTGCGCTGACAATGGACTTCTAAGCTTAATGTTTTTCGACATTAATCCGGATGATATCTATGAAATAACACTTGGAAGCCGTTTTGATGATCAGGTAAGCTTTACCTCAACAGATATTTTCGTTCCTGTTGCTGCACATTTGGCAAAAGGCGGAATCCCGGAAGTTGTTGGTAAAAAGACAGGTGAAATAAAGGAAAATTCCTTCCCAAGAGCTATTCTAAATGAGACTGAAGGTATTATCGTAGGGGAAATCATGTATATCGATAATTTTGGGAATGCTATTTCTAACGTCAGCAGAAATTTCTTCAACAATACCTTAAAATCTTACGATAGTTTTGAATTGAAGTTCAGGAACTTTGTCATGTCTAAAGTAAACAACCATTACACCGATGTTGTAGAAGACTGGGAAAACGAACCTCAGTACCATGGAAGTGTTTCTGCTATCTTCAATGAAAGTGATCTTCTGGAAGTTGCCATTTATAAAGGCAGCAGCATAAACGGAGCCTCCAGCCTACTTGGGCTTAGTGTTGGTGAACGTATCTTTATAGAGTTCAGCTAAGTGTTTGTATCATTCATAACCAATAATTTATTATTCTAAAATGGCCTACCTCATTATCAAAGCATTACACATTATCTTCATGGTAAGTTATTTCGCAGGGCTTTTCTATACTGTACGATTATTTGTTTACTATAAAGATACCGACGCATTCGACAATCCTAAAAGAGATATTCTTCGTGAGCAATATGCCTTTATGGCCAGTAGGTTATGGAATATTATTACTGTGCCAGGTGGTACTCTCATGCTGATTTTTGGTATTACAATGATCTGTATGAATCCGGCATTATTCAAGATGCCATGGTTTCATTTAAAGCTTACAGCATTAGTAGGTCTGGCTATTTATCATTATTGGTGCTGGAAGAAAGTAATCCAGTTGAAGAAACTTAATAATGCAACACTACCTTCCAAAAATATTGCACTAAGACAGGCTAATGAAATTGCTACATTCATTCTCTTTTTTGTAGTGTTTACTGTTATTTTAAAATACGCATTACTTGAGTACTGGTGGCAGCTGGCTTTAGGATTTGTAGGACTTGTTATTTTTATTACTTTAGTGGTTAAGTTAGTTAACCGCAAAAGAAAGTAATAAATGAACCCTGAAGATAAGTATTTAGAAGTCAATAAAGAATCCTGGAACCAAAGAGTAGACACTCATTTCGATTCTGAATTTTATGACGTAGAAGGTTTTCTTAAAGGAAATACTTCCCTCAATAGTATAGAATTGGATCTGCTTGGAGATATCACCGGAAAAAAAGTACTACACCTTCAATGCCACTTCGGACAGGACAGTATTTCTCTTTCACGGATGGGTGGAGAGGTTACAGGAATTGACTTTTCTGATAAGGCTATTGAAAAAGCAAGAGAATTGGCTTTGCAAGCAGGTACTGACACCAAGTTCATCTGTAGTGATGTCTACAATCTTCCTAATGTTTTACACGAACAATTCGATATTGTATTTACCAGTTATGGTACCATAGGCTGGCTACCCGATTTAGATGAATGGGCCAGTATTATTAATCACTTTCTGAAACCCGGCGGGCAATTTGTTTTTGCAGAATTTCATCCGGTAGTATGGATGTTTGATGATGATTTTAAAGGAATTGGTTACAATTACTTTAAAAGTGATGCTATTGTGGAAACCAATACAGGTACTTACGCAGAGAAAAAAGCAGAAATGCAACTCAAAAGTATTTCATGGAATCATAGTTTATCTGAAGTTTTCACAAGCCTTATGGGGAATAAAATGCAAATTCAGGCATTCAATGAATTCAATTATTCTCCTTATAATTGCTTTAGCCACACAGAAGAATTTGAACCTAAAAAATTCAGAATAAAACATCTGGGCAACAATATTCCTATGGTCTATTCTCTTTTAGCAATAAAACCAGAGTAAGCGTAAAACATTAAAATCATAAATATTTATCTAATGAAAAAACGATTATCTTTTTCATTTCTGTTACTAATTCTAAATCTTAGTGCTCAACAGCGTTTAGAAAAAACTGCTGATAGTATTATCAAGGCTAACCACATCCCGGAAATGGCTTATGCAGTTGTAACACCTGATAAAATATTGATACAAAAGGTAATCGGCCATCACCGGATTGAGCAAATCAATGAAAAGCCAAATGCCAACATCAATGATTTTTTTCATTTAGGATCCAACACAAAGGCTATTACAGGCTTTATTGCTGGTTATTTAACCGAACAAAATAAGATTAATTGGGACACAAAATTTTTCGATTTGTTTCCTGAACTAAAAGATAAGAGTAATCCTCAATATCAAAACATTACACTTAGTCAACTTCTGGAACATAAAGCCAAAATACAGGCTTATACATCAGGAGCCGAATACCAGAAACTTCCTGAATTTAACGGAAACAAAGTTGAAAAAAGGCAGGCTTTCGCTAAATATGTCCTAACACTCCCTCCGGTAGAAAACGATAAACCCTACAATTATTCTAATGCAGGTTATAGTGTTGCTGCCCTAATGCTGGAAAAAGCCAGTGGAAAAACATGGGAGCAATTGGTTCAGGACGTTTTAAAGGACAAATTAAAATTACAATATAACCTGGGGTGGCCCAACAGAACTAACATCAATCAGCCATGGGGACATTGGATAGATACTAAACTGGTTAGTATCCCTCCGGAAACCAAATATGATCTTAGTCTGGCAGAACCTGCCGGAGATATCAGCATGAATATTATCAATTATTCAAAATTCATCCAACTCAATTTACAGGGACTGGCAGGAAAGGATAACTTTTTGAAAGCGAAAACCTATCAGTATTTATTCAATTCATCCGACCACTATAGTATAGGCTGGGGAAATTTTATTCAAAATAAGACTAAATATTCAGAGCACTTAGGCACGGACGGAACTTTCTTTGCTTATACACATATAAACAGATCGGAACCAAAAGCTTATATTATTTTAATCAATAATGGTAGTGCGCAAGCTCAGGATGGTTTATTTAAATTTTTAAAACTTCTTAGGAAGCAATATCCTTAAAAGAAACAGCTTTACTTTAATCTCCCCAAAACATCTGAAAAGCTTTTTTCGCTATTTTCCGGAGAAAAAAGCTTTTTCTTTACCTCATCTAAATTTATTTTCTTCAAATAAACGGGTAGTACATATTTTCGGATTACTTTTTCAATCTTATTCCAGTCAGCGATATTTATTCTATGATCAAGCAGTTCCATTACTTCTTTTACATCATAATACTCAGGAAGTTTTTTATATTTTTCAATAATTAGCATCCAGTCACCATAAGTGAATAAACGATCTTCTTTTTTCTGAAGTTCAAGTGCTTTTAGCTTCATCATATTAAAATTAAGCAACACAGGTATTACAGCATCTATTTCTATACACTTCCCTATTCTGGCATAATCTTTTGGAAATTCTTCAATCGCTTCATCTTCTATTAGTTTGCAAAAACGTGGTATTTCTCCTCGCAGAGAATCACAATATTTCTGTTGTCCTTTTACAGAAACAGCAGCTATCATAACAAGCAAGAATAAGCTTAGCCCTATATACTTCTTCATAAGGTAAATATACTGTAGTTTTTATTTAATAGAAAACAGCTATCGTTCCCTTCTATTAGAAAACCTGCACATCTTATCCTACATCAATTCATTCGCTTTTCTGTCATTATATCTTTGTACTACAAAATGAGAGTTATTATGAAAACTTTAGAAATGCTTTTGGTAACCAACCAACAAATCGATTTCAGCCAGTTCAACAACTGGAAAATCACATTAGTAGACAATATAGAAACTGCTATTGAAAAAATTCAGAGCATTGATTTCAATCTCATTGCTTTGGAAAACAATTTTGACAAAGATTCAGTTTCTAAATTACAGAAAATAGCAGGCTTTCAGCAAAGCGATGTACTTGTATTTTCTTTTTCATCTGCTGCAGATATTATTGAGAAAAGTAATCAGATTGCAGAAGATTTAAAAATACAAAAACAGCAAAACTATTCTTTTACAGATAATATGTTTGCCAGCCATCCTCTGTATTGCAGCAACTAATTCAGCAATTGGCAAAATTAATTCACAATCACAACTTATAAATCAGACATCATGAACACTAAAAAAATAGAAGCAGTAATAGCACCACAAGGAACACATTTCGTAGGAGATGGATTCCGTGTGCATAACTTTATCCCTGGCGTATCAGGACTTAGTATGCAACGTATGAGCCCGTTTATTATGTTGGATTACAACTCAAAATTTGTCTTCCCGCCTAGTGAACATTTAAAAGGTGTTGGCGTGCATCCACACAAAGGATTTGAAACCGTTACTATAGCTTATAAGGGGCGTGTTGCACACCATGACAGCAGTGGTGGTGGCGGAGTTATTGGTGAGGGAGATGTACAATGGATGACAGCTGCCTCCGGTATATTACACAAAGAATACCATGAAGAAAACTTCAACCGTACTGGTGGTGAGTTTCAGATGGTACAATTGTGGGTAAATCTTCCTGCAAAAGATAAAACATCAGCTCCTAAATATCAGGCAATCACAAATGCCAATATGACAAAAGTTGATCTTCCTGATCAGGCTGGAAGTATTGAGATTATCGCCGGAAATTATAATGAACACAAAGGCCCGGCCTTTACATTTACTCCGGTAAACTTAATGAATGCTAAGTTGAATGCAGGTGGAAAAGCAAGCTTTAGTTTCCCTGCAAATTACAACACTGCAGCATTGGTTATTGAAGGAAGTGTAAAAGTAAACGGGATCGATGCGCCAACCGATAACTTTATACTTTTTGAAAACAATGGTGAAGATTTCACTATTGAAGCAACAGAAAATGCAATTGTTCTAATTATGAGCGGGGAACCTATCAATGAGCCCATTTTTGCTCATGGTCCGTTTGTAATGAATACCCGTGAAGAAATTATTCAAGCTTTTGATGATTTTAACAGAGGAAAATTCGGAACTTTACAAGACTAATATTTTATAAACCACAAAAGAAACAAAAAGAATAAGATTCATTTTAAATTTTAATTTAAACAAATGTTGGCTTCGATATTTCGCCAGGTTCACTATAAACTCAGCTCAGCCTGACACCTCAAAATAAAAGGAAGATACTTTCGAAGCTTAATATTTTCAGAAAAACTTTTGTTTCTTTTGCGGTTAAAATAAACTATTACATGAATATCGCTAAACATATCTAAAAACAAATATTATGAAACCAGAATTTGAAAACATCCCGTTGATTAAAGCACCTCAACAATACGAAATTGAAATAGATGGCAGTAAAGCCTTTATTACTTACAGGGAAAGCAACAGCACTATTACCCTTCTTCATACCGAAGTAGAACCTGCATTACAGGGAATGGGTGCATCTACAGCTGTAATCGAGAAAACATTGGCAGCAATAGAAGAAAGCGGCAAAAAGCTCAACCCACTTTGTCCTTTGGTAGTTGCTTATATCAAGAGACATCCGGAATGGAAAAGAATCGTAGCCGATAATGTAACTTCTTTATAAAAATTAAAACAAACAAACATGTCAAATATAGGAATCATCATCCCGGAAAGGGCAGCAGATATTGGTAATTTTATGGTAGGAAGACTCCTTCCTTTTATTGAAAAAAGATCAGTAGGACCATTCGTTTTTATCGACCATATGGGGCCTGCAAACTTAAAAGATTATCAAAATCTGGATGTACCGCCACACCCACACATTGGCCTTTCTACATTAACTTATTTATTTGAAGGTTCAATATTCCATCGTGACAGTATAGGCTCTGCAGTAGAAATTCAACCTGGCGCTGTTAACTGGATGACTGCAGGGAAAGGTGTTGTACATTCAGAAAGAACTCCTGAATATCTTCGTCATACCGATAAAAGATTACATGGATTGCAAATCTGGGTTGCTCTTCCAAAGCATCTTGAAGGTAGTGAGCCTAGCTTTCATCATATAGAAGCATCTGATATACCTACATGGGAAACAGATGGGGTACACTATAAACTAATCGCAGGTGAAGCTTTTGGTAAAACATCACCTGTTCCTGTACACAGCAAATTATACTTCGTAGAGATTAAAACCGGAGACAAACCTGCTAAAATCAGCATAGGAAATGATCTTTATGGTGAAAGTGCATTGTACATTCTGGAAGGTAATATCAAAAGTGAGGGCAATACTTATGAACCAAAATTCATTTTAATAGCAAAAGATGCAAAATTATGTGAATTTGAAATGGATGCGAATACCACTGTTTATATTTTCGGTGGAGAACCTTTTCCGGAAGAAAGATATATTCACTGGAACTTCGTAAGCTCTGACAAACAAATAATTGAACAGGCAAAACATGACTGGAAAGATCAAAAATTCCCTAAAGTACCAGGAGAGACAGAGTTTGTACCTCTACCTGCAACATCTTTAAAATAAAACTTTTTATAAAGCTTTTTTAGCGCAATATATATTATCTATAGCATAGTTTATGCTTCTTGCCGTATATTTGCATTTCGTTTTTTTAAAAGCCCAGATTTATTATATAAAGTTTACAATGAAAAGAGTTGTTGTTACAGGATTAGGAACTATAAATCCTTTAGGAAGTAACGTTGAAGAATTCTGGAGTAATATTACCGCCGGAAAAAGTGCAGGAAATAAAGTAACACATTTTGATTCTACCCGTTTCAGAACTCAGGTAGCATGCGAAGTAAAAGGTTTTGACCCGCTAAAATATCTAGATAAAAATGAGATCAAACGTAGTGATCTCTTTACACAATATGCATTATACAGTGCTGCTCAGGCTATGGAAGATGCCAATTTTGATCTGTCCAAAATGGATCCGTTCGATTTTGGTGTAATCTGGGGAACAGGACAAGGCGGAATGCAAACCTTTGAAAATGAAGTTGAGAATTATATAAATGGAGACAAAAATCCACGTTTCAATCCTTTCTTTATTCCAAAATTATTAGTCAATATGGCTTCAGGCCTTATTTCTATGAAATTTGGTTTACAGGGAATCAACTATACTCCTGTATCCGCATGTGCTACAGGAAACAGTGCTATTATGGATGCTTTTAACTACATCCGTATTGGTAAAGCAAAGGCTTTTATCACCGGAGGATCAGAAGCTGGAATTACTCCGGCTTCTTTCGGAGGTTTTGCTGCATTAAAAGCGATGACTGCCCGAAATAATGATCCACAAACTGCCAGCAGACCTTTTGATAAAGACCGAGATGGTTTTGTTATGGGAGAAGGTGGAGCTGCTTTGATATTAGAAGAATATGAGCATGCAAAGGCAAGAGGTGCAAAAATATATGCTGAGGTAGTAGGTGCTGCAATGACTGCAGATGCTTATCATATTACCTCTCCACATCCACAAGGTTTGGGTGCTTCTAAATCTATGCAACTGGCTTTGGAAGAAGCGGGAGTAAAACCTGAAGAGCTTGACTATCTGAACCTTCACGCAACATCTACTCCAATTGGTGATATTGCAGAAGTTAATGCTGTGAAAACAGTATTCGGAGGATCAAAAAACCTTCATGTAAGCTCTACAAAATCCATGACTGGACACCTGCTTGGTGCTGCAGGAGCTATTGAAGCTATTATTTCTATTAAAGCAATTAATGATAATATTGTTCCGCCTACAATCAATATGACAGAACCGGATCCTGAGATTCCGGAAGAAATACAGATTGTATTTAATGAATCATTACACAAAGAAGTGAAAACAGCGATGAGTAATGCATTTGGTTTCGGAGGACATAACAGTACAGTAGTATTTAAAGAGCTTTAATTAAAGCTCTTTTTTTATTATTAAATTTGAGAGAAAGAGACGTTTAACAATACAAGAGTAATCTAAAACACGATGAATGCTCAGAATAAAGATTTAAACAATACTTATAAATTTCTGCCCTGGATAGCTGCTCTGGCAATTTTCATGCAGTCGCTGGACGGAACCATTCTTAATACCGCACTACCTTCCATTGCGCAAGACATGAACCGTTCTCCCCTTACCATGCAATCCATTATCATTTCTTATGTCTTAATCCTTGCCCTACTAATACCGCTTAGTGGTTGGTTATCGGATAGATTTGGTTCCAAAAAAATATTTATATGGGCTGTCGGAATATTCACTGTAGGCTCATTACTCTGTGCCCTCTCCACGAATTTAGGTTTTCTTATACTCTCCCGAATTATTCAGGCGATTGGAGGCTCCATGATGGTTCCGGTTTCCCGTCTGGCAATCTTATATACTTACTCCAAGGACAAACTATTGGGAGTTATTAATTTTATTACAATTCCCGGACTGGTTGGTCCTATTATCGGTCCTACACTAGGTGGCTGGCTCGTGGATGTTGCCAGCTGGCACTGGAATTTTCTGATCAATATTCCTATCGGAATCGCCGGAATACTTTTTGCCCGAAAATATATGCCTGATTACGTAAATAAAGGCAAAAAATTTGATCTTACCGGAATGCTACTGTTTAGCGGCTCTCTACTACTCCTGACAGTTGCTATAGAGCTTGGCTCCGAAAAAGTGATCAATGGCTGGTGGCTTATTTTGGTATTTGCTACAGGTATTCTTTTAATGAATATGTATTACCGCCATTTCAAAAAAGTAGATAACCCTCTCATAGATCTTAATCTGATAAAAATAAGAACATTAAGAATTGGTGTTTTTGGAAACCTTCTTACCCGACTGGGAATTGGCGGAATGCCACTACTTTTACCTCTTTTATTTCAGGTTGGCTTTAAACATACAGCCATTATATCGGGGATGATGCTTATCCCGTCAGCTATTACAACTATTATGGTAAAACCATGGGTTGTTCCTATTGTAAAAAAACTTGGGTATAAAAAAACATTGATTATCAATACCATTCTCATTGCTGTTATTATTTCATTATTTGCTATACCAGATCAAAATACACCATTGCCATTACTGATTCCACTCTTGGTTATATACGGAGCTGTAAACTCTATTCAGCTGGCAACGATGAATACACTTTCCTTGTCGGATCTGGATAATAAAAATGCCAGTAATGGCAATAGCCTCCTAATGGTTATGCAGCAATTATCCATGAGTCTGGGAATATCAGTTGGTGCTTACCTTCTGAATAAATATGGTGATCTGCCTTGGGTAGATCATTCAAATTCTATAACCGTGTTTCGCTATACTTTCCTTACCATGGGCGTATTAACGGCATTAGCCAGCCTTATATTCTTTCGCCTAAAAAGCTCCGATGGCGATAGTTTGACTGGTGTAAAGCACTAATTAAAAAAAATTATCTAAAATATTTTGCAGTTCAAAAATAAGTTATAGATTTGCATAGTAGAAAAACAAAAAATGAAATTCAACGCTGTACATCATCACCATCATCATTCTTGCAACAGGCGAGTTGATTAGTTGTGTGTACACCTAAGATATATAAAACCCGTCTGAGCAGTCATGACGGGTTTTTATTTTTCTGCATTGCTGCTCAGATCCAAACATCAAAAATTAGACATGAATCTGAAAATTGCAATCCAGAAAAAAGGACGACTTAGCGAAACTTCACTTAAACTGCTTGAAGAATGTGGCATCAATATTTCCAACGGAAGCAGAATCCTAAAGGCCACAGCAAAAAATTTCCCAATCGAAATCTTATTTCTTCGTGACGACGATATCCCTCAATATGTAGAACAGGGAGTTGTAGACATAGGTATACTTGGTGAAAACGAGGTACTGGAAAAAGATAAAAATATAGATATTATTTCCAGACTGGGTTTTGCAGCCTGCAATCTTTGCCTGGCTATTCCTAAAGATGAAGAATACAGCGGAATCAGCTATTTCGAAGACAAAAAAATTGCTACTTCATATCCTAAAATCCTGACTAAATTCTTTCAAGAACAAAACATCAATGTACAGATTGAAGAAATTGGCGGCAGTGTAGAAATAGCACCAAGCATAGGGCTGGCCAATGCAATATTCGATATTGTAAGTACAGGTTCTACCCTGCTGACGAACGGATTAAAGCAAGTAGAAACAGTAATGAAAAGTGAGGCTGTTCTGGTAGCAGGTAAAAATCTTCCGGAAGCACAGCAAAAAATTCTCGACCGTTTATTATTCAGAATAAAAGCCGTTCAGAACTCTGCAGAAAACAAATATATTCTACTGAATGCCCCCAGTGATAAACTACAGGAAATCATAGATGTTTTACCCGGAATGAAAGCACCTACCGTACTCCCATTGGCCACAGCGGGATGGTCCTCGGTACACTCTGTAATTAAAGAAGATACATTCTGGGAAATTATAGAACAGCTAAAGGATCTCGGTGCGGAAGGTATTCTGGTATTGGAAATTGAAAAGATGATACTCTGATAAAGTACGAAGTTAGAAGTACGAAATACGAAGTATAAAATTTACTAATTCACCTATTGACACATTGATTTTATAAAATCAGATAACTACACCCCTTATAACTTACACCTCTCATGCAAACTTATATAAATCCGCCTCTTTCAGAATGGAAAAATCTTATTCAGCGCCCTGTACAAAAGACTGAAGACTTGCAGAATATTGTACTGACAGTTTTTGAAGATATCAAAAATGAAAAGGACAAGGCACTAATTGATTACACTAAAAAATTTGATAAAGCAGATCTAACTAATATCAGAGTAACAGCTGATGAAATAGAAACGGCAATAGCTTCAGTTTCTGAAGAACTCAAGCAGGCCATTCAGATCGCAGCTTCTAATATTGAGAAGTTTCACGCTTCACAAAAAGAGAGTAAAAATATTATTGAAACCACTGAAGGTGTAAACTGCTGGCGAGAGGCAAGACCAATTGAAAACATAGGTATTTATATTCCCGGAGGAAGTGCTCCACTATTTTCAACGGTTCTTATGCTGGGAATTCCAGCTCGGTTAGCAGGTTGTAAAAGCATTACATTGTGCACCCCACCTGATAAAAATGGAAATATAAATCCGGCTATACTTTATACAGCCTACCTTATCGGAATTAAAAACATCTATAAAGTTGGTGGTATTCAGGCCATAGGAGCTATGACTTTCGGAACGGAGACTATTGAAAAAGCGGATAAAATATTTGGTCCCGGAAATCAATATGTAACTGCAGCAAAGCAGGTTGCTCAGAACTTTGGTGTGGCAATAGATATGCCTGCCGGTCCGAGTGAAGTTCTGATAATAGCAGACACTACATCCAATCCGGAATTTGTAGCTGCAGATTTACTATCCCAAGCAGAACACGGCAGTGATTCTCAAGTCATACTCCTGACAACAGATGAAAATATTCTCCAGCAAACTCTTTCTCAGATAGAAAACCAACTTACTCAGTTACCACGAAAATCAATAGCATCTCAGGCACTTTTACAGAGTCGTGGTGCTGTATTGAATAGTATTGAAGAATGTATAGCATTCTCTAACCTCTATGCGCCGGAACACTTGATTCTTGCTATGGAAAGTGCCGAAAACTACACCGATAGCATTACTTCCGCAGGATCAGTATTTCTGGGGAATTTCTCGTGCGAGAGCGCCGGAGATTATGCATCAGGAACCAATCACACCTTACCAACTAACGGATATGCCCGAAATTACAGCGGCGTATCACTGGATAGTTTTGTTAAAAAAATCACATTTCAGAAAGTTACCGAAAAAGGGATTCAGAATATAGGACCAAGTATTGAAAAGATGGCTGAAGCAGAAGAACTGTTTGCACACAAAAATGCAGTTTCTGTTCGCCTGAAATCGTTTAATTCCCAAAACAACACAATTATAAAAGATGAAAAATTTTAATTTAGAAAGCCTGATTCGTCCCAATATCCTGAAACTAAAACCCTACTCTTCCGCAAGAGACGAGTATAATGGTGATACGGGTATTTTTCTGGATGCCAATGAAAACCCTTTCGGTACTCTTAACCGTTACCCCGATCCCTATCAGAAAGAAGTAAAGGAAAAGCTAAGTGCTTTGAAAAACATTCCTGTATCTCAAATTTTTCTGGGTAATGGTAGTGATGAAGTCATAGATCTGGTGTTCAGAATTTTCTGTACACCAGGTAATGACAAGGCTTTGGTATTTACTCCTACTTATGGAATGTATGAAGTATCGGCAAATATCAATGATACTGAACTTTTACAATTACCTCTCAATCACAACTTTCAAATTGACAGAGAAGCAGTTATCCCATTTCTGAAAGATGAAAATCTAAAGCTTATTTTTATATGCTCTCCCAATAATCCTACAGGAAACAGTATAGAAAATGTAGATTTTATCCTCGAAAATTTCAACGGAATCGTATTTGTAGATGAGGCTTATATAGATTTTAGTTCTCAAAAAAGCTGGACCGAAAAACTTGAGCAATATCCTAATCTTATTATTAGTCAAACTTTTAGTAAAGCTCGCGGATTAGCTGCTGTACGTGTTGGTATTGCTTATAGCTCTCCGGAAATCATTTCTCTGTTAAATAAAACAAAACCACCCTATAATGTAAGTCAACTCAATCAGGAAGCTGCTTTGATAGCTTTGGTAGATGATGAAAAATACCAGTCGGAAATAAAAACCATTCTTGAAGAAAAAGAACGCCTGGAAAAGGCACTTTTGAAACTTGCAGTGATCAAAAAAATCTATCCGTCTGATGCCAACTTTATTTTGGCCGAAGTAAATGATGCTGATGAAATTTATAATAATTTAGTTCAGCAGAAAATTATTACTCGAAACAGAAATAGTGTAATTGCCAATTGCATAAGAATTACCATAGGAACAACAGAAGAAAACAACCAGCTGATTGCAGCCTTGAAACCTTATAACTAATAATCTTATAACTTATAGCCTTAGAAAAATGAAAAAAGTCCTATTTATAGACCGTGATGGAACTTTAGTTTTAGAACCAGAAGATTATCAGGTAGACAGTTTTACAAAATTAGAATTCTACCCTGAAGTATTTCAGTATCTTTCAAAAATTGCACGTGAGCTCGATTATGAGCTGGTAATGGTTACCAACCAGGATGGATTAGGCACTGATGTTCACCCTGAAGAAAACTTCTGGCCGGTACACCAGTTTATTATCAAAGCTCTTGAAAATGAAGATATCTATTTTTCAGAGGTTCTTATTGATAAAACATTCCCTTCTGAGAATGCCCCTACCCGAAAACCAAATACCGGATTACTTACCCGCTATATTAATAACCCTGAATACGATTTACAAAACTCATTTGTTATTGGCGACAGGATTACTGATATAAAGTTGGCTAAGAATTTAGACTCAAAAGGAATTTTCATTGCTAATGATGAGAATCTGGGAGCTGAAGAAATATCAAAAGAAGAGAGTCTTGAGCAATATATTGCTCTGAAAACAACTTCATGGAAATCGATCTATGAATTCCTGAAACTGGAAGCACGTACAGCCTCGGTTGAACGAAATACCAATGAAACTAAAATAAAAATCAATCTGAATCTGGATGGTACCGGAAAATCTAATATACAAACCGGACTTGGATTCTTTGATCATATGTTGGATCAAATTGCCCGCCACGGACAAATGGACTTAGACATACAGGTGTCTGGTGACCTTGAAGTAGATGAACACCACACCATAGAAGATACCGCTATCGCATTAGGAGAAGTTTTCGCCAAAGCTTTGGGTAATAAATTAGGAATTGAACGTTATGGCTTTACCTTACCTATGGACGACTGCCTGGCTCAGGTAGCCATAGATTTCGGTGGAAGAAACTGGCTTGTATGGGATGCAGATTTTAAAAGAGAAAAAATTGGAGAGATGCCTACAGAGATGTTTTATCATTTCTTCAAGTCTTTTACCGACGGAGCAAAGGCCAATCTCAATATCAAAGCCGAAGGACAAAATGAACACCACAAAATAGAAGCTATTTTCAAGGCTTTTGCTAAAGCTATAAAATCTGCTGTAAAACGTGATCCGGAAAAAATGATACTTCCCTCTACCAAAGGAATGTTGTAAAATTAGAAGTACGAAATTAGAAGTACGAAATGTAAAATAAACGATTTAAATTAAGCTAGAAGTACGAAATAAAAAACTGATAAATTATGAAAGAGTTTGATCTAAAAATACGCACGCAGCAGTATGCTATCAATATGTTGTTTTTTCTGGAAACTCTTCCACATAAATATCCTTATACAGCTTTTACCAATCAGTTAACCCGAGCAAGCTTATCTGTAGGAGCCAATTACGGAGCTGCGCAGAGGGCAAAATCAAATGCTGATTTTATTAATAAATTAAAAATTGTAGAGGAAGAAGCTGATGAATGTTTGTATTTTCTTGAAGTACTAAAAAGTTTCAATTCAAACTACTCGGATAAAATATCTATTCTTCATCAGGAAGGAGAAGAAATTCTAAAAATAATTGTAACAATAATCAATAAAGCCAGGAATAATCAATAAATGATTTTTCACATTCATAATTCTAATCTCTTACTTCTAACTTCGTAATTCGTACTTCTAACTTTTAACTTCATAATTCTAAATTAAAAACATGATTGCTATTGTTAAATATAATGCAGGAAACGTAAAATCTGTTTACAATGCAGTAACCCGACTGGGTTACGATGCTATTATTACCGATGATCCACAGATCCTGCAAAATTCTGATAAGGTAATATTTCCCGGAGTTGGAGAAGCTAGTTCTGCCATGAAATATTTACAGGAAAGAGGACTGGATAAAATTATCATTAACCTGAAACAGCCAGTTTTAGGAATATGTCTTGGCCAGCAATTGCTTTGCAAAAATTCTGAAGAAGGGAATGTCGATTGTCTGGGTATATTCGATGCCGGAGTTCGAAAATTTCCGGCCGAAGATATAGTTCCGCACATGGGCTGGAATACTCTTACCAATCTAAATAGTGTTATTTTCAACAATATTGAAGAAAATAAAGATGTTTACTATGTACACAGCTATTATTGCGAGCTTTCCGAAGATACAGCTGCTGTAACAAACTACATTCTGCCTTTTTCCGCATCATTTCAGAAAGGAAATTTCTATACAACGCAGTTCCACCCTGAAAAATCCGCGTCAACAGGTGAAGAAATCCTAAAGAATTTTCTAAGTTTATAAAAAAATTAACTGTATATGAAAAAACTTTATGTTTCATTGTTGGCTGCCTTTGCTATTATTCAGATTTCGGCACAAGAAAAGTCTTATTTTTTATCGGGCCCTTCACTAAGTCCGGATGGAAAAACTGCTTATTTTTCTTATGATGGAGATATCTGGAAAGTAGACTCCAATGGTGGGAATGCCTCCAGAATTACCGCTCTAGAAGGAGAAGAGATAAATCCACGTATTTCCCCCGATGGAAAATGGCTTGCATTCAGCTCCAATCAGTATGGAAATTATGATGTATATGTAATGCCAGCCGAAGGCGGAACAATAAAACAGTTAACTTTCCATACCGGTAAAGACGAAATGGAAAACTGGGGATGGGATAGCAAAACCATTTATTTTACTTCAAGCAGAAATAATAATTTCGGCAGTTTTAAAACAACTATAGAAGGGAAAACTCCACAAAAGCTTTTCAATAACTATTTCAATAATACTAATGGTCTGGCAGAAACTCCTGCAGGAGAATATCTTTTCACAAGTTCTATGGAAAGTGCTAACCAGACTTACCGTAAGCGTTACAAAGGAGAAAATAACCCTGATATCCTGGGCTATAGTCCAAAGACTAACTCTTTTAAACAATATACCAACTACGAAGGAAAAGATTTCAATCCAAGTGTAGATAAAAATGGTGTTATTTATTTTATCTCTGATGAGAATAATAATGAATACAATCTTTATAAAATTGAAAATGGTAAAAAGCTCGCATTAACTCAGTTTGATACCTCTATCAAAAAACCTTTTGTTGCAGCAAACGGATCTAAGGTAATCTTCGAAAAAGACTATCAGCTTTACATATATGATGTAGCTTCAAAAAACACAAAACTTCTGAATGCCAGTCTGAATACGAATAAGACACTGGCAAAAGAGCAGAACTTTAGTGTAGACAATACTATTTCCTATTACGATGTGTCACCAGACGGTAAAAAAATGGCTTTTGTAAGCCGAGGTGTACTATTTGTTTCTGATGTTGAAGGAAAATTTACACAACAAGTTTCTGATGGCAAAGAGCGTGTAATGGAAGTAAAATGGTTAAAAGATAACCGCACATTACTTTTCAGTCAGACCGATAAAGGTTACCAAAACTGGTTTACAATTTCTGCAGACGGAAAAGGGCAACTAAAACAATTAACTCACGATGCCCGTAATAACCGAAGTATCACACTTAATAATGATCTTTCAAAAGCGGTTTATCTAAGTGGCCGTGACGAAGTCAGATTACTGGATTTAAAAACTTTTAATTCCAATACTATTGTAAAGGATGAGATTTGGGCATTCCAAAACTCGAGACCTTCTTTTTCACCGAATAATGAATATGTACTATTCTCTGCAAAAAGAAATTTTGAACTTGATATTTTTGTTTACAACATTAAGAAGGGCCAGACCATAAACCTTACCAATACCGGAGTTTCCGAAGAGGATCCTTATTGGTCTCCAAATGGCAAATATATTTACTTTGCAAGTGACAGAACCAACCCATCTTACCCTTTGGGCATGCAGAAATCCAATATTTACCGTATGGCCCTGGATTGGTTCGATGAACCCTATAAATCTGAAAAGTTTGATAAACTTTTTACAGAAGAAGTAAAAGAAACGAAGCCTGCAGACACTGCAAAAGATACAAAGAACAGTAAAGACAAAAAGGCTAAAGAAACTAAAAAGGAAGAAGTTACAGATAAAAAAGAAGAGAAAGAACCTGTAATTAAAGAATTAAAGGTTAATCCGGAATATGCCCTGGAAAGAATTGAAATGGTAACGGACAGATATGGCTATCAGGAAGATCCAACAGTTTTTGCTGATGATAAAAAAGAAATTCTGTTGTATAATTCCAATCAGGATAACGGAAAAAGACAACTCTTTAAAAAGGTTTTCATAGATTTTGAACCTGCAAAATCCGAGAAGGTATTTGACAAAGCAGCTTATTATATCACAAAAAATAATAAAAACCTTTTTGCATTAATAGAAGGCAATGTTTATAAAATGTCTTTAGCCGCTTTAAAGCCTGAAAAGGTAAACATCCAGTATACTTTCAATAAAGACCTGGCTTCGGAATTCACCCAGATGTATGATGAAACCTGGACAGGTGTTGAGGAGAACTTCTATGATGAGAAATTCCACGGCATTAACTGGAAAGCTAAAAAGGAACAGTATGCTAAATATGTTCCGTATGTAAACAACAGAAATGATCTGAGAATTTTATTGAATGATCTTTTGGGTGAACTGAACTCATCACACACAGGATTCTCTTCAGTCGGAAAAGAAGAAACAAAACAGCTGAATTACTTTACAAACGAAACAGGAATTATCTTTAAGAAAGATCAGCCTTATACAGTAGAAAGTATTGTACGTAAATCCCCGGCATTCTTATCGGGTGTTGATATTAAACCGGGAGATCAGTTAGTAGCCGTAAATGGTAAAAATATTGATACTCGTGAAAACCGTGAATCTTATTTTGCTACTCCTAAAAAACTGGATGAACTGGTTCTTACTTTCAGCCGTAGTGGAAAAAACATCACAACCAAAGTGCACCCTATTTCGAATATGGAGCTAAAAGGTCTGCTTTATGATGATTGGATTTTCACCAACCGCCAACGTGTCAACCAGCTTAGTAACAATCGCATTGCTTATTCGTACATGAAAAACATGTCTACAGATGAGCTGGACCGATTCCTTCTGGACATGGTGGAACAGGAAAACAGAAAAGATGCTGTTATTCTTGATTTGCGATATAACACAGGTGGAAACGTTCATGATAAAGTACTGAACTTCTTATCACAAAAACCTTATCTGCAATGGAAATATCGTGAAGGAAAAATGACGACACAACCAAACTTTGCTCCTTCCGGAAAACCAATAGTACTATTAATAAACGAAAGCTCTCTAAGTGATGCAGAGATGACAGCAGCCGGATTTAAAGCCCTGAAACTTGGAAAAATTATAGGTCAGGATACTTACCGCTGGATCATCTTTACTTCAGGAAAAGGTCTTGTAGACGGATCTTCTTACAGATTACCTTCTTGGGGAACTTACACTCTGGATGGGCAAAATCTTGAAAAAACAGGTGTAAAACCTGATATTTATATTAAAAATACCTTTATGGACCGGTTACAAGGAAATGATCCACAACTGGATCGGGCCATTCAGGAGATATTAAAAGACCTGAAAAAATAAAAAAACAAAATGCGAATAATCCCGGCTATAGATATTATTGAAGGAAAATGTGTGCGCCTGTCACAGGGAGATTATGACACTAAGAAAATTTATAATGAAAATCCTCTGGAGGTAGCGAAGGAGTTTGAAGATCACGGTATCCAATATTTACACCTTGTAGATCTGGACGGTGCTAAGTCCAAACAGATTGTAAACTATAAAACTCTGGAACAACTGGCATCAAAAACATCATTACAGATTGACTTCGGTGGAGGTATTAAATCCCAAAAAGATATAGATATTGCTTTTGAAAGTGGTGCTAAGCAGATTACCGGAGGAAGTATTGCGGTACAGGAACCCGATCTTTTTACGCAGTGGATTGATATTTACGGATCAGAAAAAATTATCCTGGGGGCGGACTGCAAAAACCGCAGGATTGCTACCCATGGCTGGCTGGAATCTTCAGAACTGGATGTTATAGATTTTATCCGGGATTATAAGCAAAAAGGAATTTCTTACGTTATATGTACAGATATTGCAAAGGACGGAATGCTGGAAGGAACATCCAATGAGCTGTATAAAGAGATATTAGCCGATACAGAAGTAAAACTTATTGCTTCCGGGGGTGTTTCCGGAATTGAAGATCTCTATCTTCTTAAAGAATTAGGATGTGAAGGTGCTATTCTGGGTAAGGCTATATATGAAGGAAGAATAAAACTAAAAGAACTTCGTGAGTTGATTTCATAAATGAAGTTTTGCAAATTTTAAAGTAAACGGATGAAATATATAAAACTGTTATTTATACTGCTTTTATTTTCTGCAGGGGCAAAAGCGCAAACGGAAACCATCAACATTATTCAGAGGCCAATAGAATTTAATCAGGAACGAATTGATCTTAGCCTCGATTATATGCGGACTCACTACGGTATTGTACAAAAAGTACCAACGATTACACCATCTATGATTGTTCTTCATTATACAGAAGTCGGAACATTAGAGCATAACATCCGGTATTTTAACAATACCTACCTGAACGGACGCAGGAACCTGTCCCGTGAAAGTGCGCTGAATGTTTCTTCACAATTCATTATCGATCATGATGGTAGTATCTATCAGCTTATGCCTCCTACTCAGTTTGCAAGACATACAATAGGGCTCAATTACTGTGCAATAGGCATTGAAAACATTGGTGGCAGCAAACAACCTTTAACAGAGGCTCAGGTAGAAGCCAATGCAAAACTGATACGTTATCTTACCAAAAAATACGGAATACAGTATCTTATAGGCCACTCTGAATATGGTGTTTTTAGGAATTCTCCTTTATGGAAAGAAAAAAATCCAAATTACTTTACAGTAAAGTATGATCCCGGAGCTGGTTTTATGGAAAAAGTGAGAGCCAAAATTCAGGATCTTCATCTTAAAAGTGCACCTTAATAACTGATTATAAAGTCGCAACAATAACAAAAGCTTAGAATACAGACTAATAACAAAAAGAGATAACAAAGAAAACATGCTAAAAAAAAGAATCATACCCTGCCTGGATATAAAAGACGGAAGAACCGTAAAAGGTATTAATTTCGAAGGCCTGCGCGATGCTGGCGATCCGGTAGCTTTGGCTCAAAAATATGTAGAAGAAGGTGCAGACGAATTGGTATTTCTGGATATTTCTGCTACACAGGAAAAACGCAAAACATTATCCGATCTTGTAGAAAGAATTGCGCAAGAAATTAATATTCCGTTTACTGTAGGTGGTGGAATTAATTCAGTTGAAGATGCAGCAACTATTATAAAAGCAGGTGCTGATAAAATATCTGTAAATTCTTCTGCCGTAAAAAATCCACAGCTGATAAGTGATCTTGCGGCTCGATTTGGCAGTCAGTGTGTAGTAGTTGCTATAGATACTAAAAGTATTGATGGTACAGAAAAAGTATTTGTAAGCGGGGGGAAGACAGAAACAGAATATGAAACTCTGGCTTGGGCAAAAAAAGCAGAAGAACTGGGCGCCGGAGAAATCCTGTTAACCTCAATGAATGCCGATGGCACAAAAGCAGGATTTGCATTGGATATTACACAGCAAATTTCCCAATTGGTCAATATCCCTGTCATTGCATCCGGAGGAGCCGGTAAAATGGAAGACTTCAAAGAAGTTTTTGAAAAAACCAAAGCCAGTGGTGCTTTAGCAGCCAGTATATTTCACTTCGGTGAAGTTCCGATTCCACAACTCAAACAATATTTAACCCAACAAAACATTCCGGTAAGATGGAAATAGATTTTAATAAAAACAAAGATGGTTTAGTTCCGGTTATTATCCAGAACTACCTGACCGAGCAGGTTCTTATGCTGGGTTATATGAATAACGAGGCTTATAACAAAACAGAAGAAGAAGGAAAAGTTACCTTTTTCTCCCGTTCAAAAAACAGATTATGGACTAAAGGAGAAACTTCCGGTAATTTTCTGGAAGTAAAAGAAATCTTATTAGATTGCGATCAGGATACTTTACTGATAAAAGTAAAGCCCAATGGTCCTACCTGCCATACCGGTAGTACCTCTTGCTTTGGTGACCAATCTAAAAAAGGCTTCGTTTACGAATTGCAGCAGGTCATTTCTGACAGGATAGATAATAACATCGAAAGTTCATATACCAACCAGCTGTACAGAAGAGGTATTAACAAAGTAGCTCAGAAAGTTGGAGAAGAAGCTGTAGAAGTTGTCATTGAAGCAAAAGACAATAATGATGAGCTGTTCAAAAATGAATCGGCAGATCTGCTTTACCACTATCTTATTCTTTTAAAAGCGAAAGGTTTTTCACTAGAAGATATCGAAGCGGTATTACGCGAAAGACATTAATAAGTACGAAATCAGAAGTTAGAAGTACGAAGTCGGAAGCAGGGCTAACACTTTTAACCTAGTTAATTGTCAGTGGATATAGTCTTTTATTTTCGACTTTAGGTGCCTAATAGAGATCAAATATTTATCGCATTGATAAGTACGAAGTTAGAAGTACGAATAAAAAAGAAAGAGGGACATTTAATACACATGTATTTTATATAAAATAGGATCTCTTTTCGTTAAATAGCACGGTCTTTTCCGTGCTATTTTTTATACTATTGATTTTTCCATTTTATAATTCGTCAATTCAATTCCTTTAAGCATCACATGTCGTTCTTTTATAATTTTGAACCCTATTTTTTCAAAAAAAGGTTTTGCTGTTATACTGACATCAGCTATAAGGCTTAATTGTTTTTCAGTTATTGCTTTTTCTTCTATTTCCATATATAGTTTTTTAGCAACTCCTTTGCTTTGGTAATCTTTATGGACATATAAAAAATCTATATAAAACCCGTCTTTTAAAGATATAAATCCTATAATTTCATCTTTAAACTCAGCAACCAATAAATATTGATCTGATAAATTATTATTCCATCGCTCGGTATTTTCTATACCTGATACCCACACTTTTATCTGGTCATTATTATAATCTTTCTTACATACAGCAGATATCGTGTCCGAACACATTCGCTGGATAATACTTAATTCACTATTCTCAGCTTCTCTGATCGTGATTTCAAACATATTTTATTCTTCTCTAAAACTCTTCCCATCCGCCATTTTGCGGATCATATTTTACGAACTCTTCTGTATCTGTAAATTCTGAAGCCGTCATTCCTGCTTCAAAAATAGCGTCTTGATTCCATGTTGCAATAAAGTATAGCCCTCTGTCGGTAAGCAATACATCTACCCCATGTTCGTTATTTTTATATTCCAAACCGGAATCGCCTTCTTTAATGAATTCATATCCATAGTTTACGAGTCTCTTTTTTAGTTTACCAGACTGTTCTTCTGTAAAAGGTTCAAGATTTTCTTCGTGATCGAAAAAGTTTTCATCTTTTGACAGTTGCTCCCGCTCTTTGGTTTCATTTCTGAATAACTGAATATCGTAACTCATGTTGATTACAAAGTTTTAGAAATTATTTATAATGTTGGAAAATTCCGAAATCACTTGGTGTCCATAATGCAGCTTTTTGTCCGGCAACCTTCAATCCATTATTAGCCCATGTATTGCAAGTATACAGAAAGTTATAGCTCCCTCTGGCATCATAAAAAGCATCGTCATTTCCATATACTGCATTAGTAGGTATAAATATATAGCTCCCTTGCTGGTCTTTATCAAACTTATCGTCCACAAACGTTACAAGTCTTTTGTATTGTGCTACAGTAAGCATAATCTTTTTACAATCATCCCCTTCTTTCACGCTTTTGTAATAGGTAGCGTGCATTGCAGACTGTCCCATCCAAAAAGCCGCTTTAAAAGCTGTAGAAAATTTCAGATCTGCCCATGTTGGGGTATCCAGATAAAAACCCTTATCTCCCCACCCAAAAGCAATATAATTAAAGTCTGTGCTTTTTCCTTTTGTCTGTGAAAAAGGAATCTTCTGACTCCAGTCCATTAATTCATTTTTTACCGGAACAACAAGGTCTGTATGAACACCATTGGTCATAATGTATGCCTCTATTATTTTGGGATCATCCGTTTTCTCTGCTTTTACCGGAATAAAAGGGATAAAATACCCCAATAACAAATACAAAATGACTATACCAATAATGCTACCCACCAATTTGAGCGACCATACTAAAACTTTACGCATATACTTTTATCATATTAACATCTTATAAAAATAAAATTTTAATCCGGACATTTTACATTTTTCCATTTTATTTCCAAAAACAATTCAAATTTTCTTCTCTAATTACATTTTATTTAAATAAAAATAGGTTGGAAAGTATTCCAACCTATTTTCTAATATCTGTAAATATACAGTTACAAGAATCTTATATGTAACATTAAACTATGGAGTACATGGCGTGCTTTGTATTCCTATTGCATCACCCTTTATAACAGTAGCTCCAACTCCTACTACCTGAGATACAATTGTATTAATTCCTGTAGTATTCCAAGTTACAGTATTAAAGCTATTTCCAGACGTTAACTTCAGTGGGAATAAACGACCCTGAGAGGATTTGGAACCATACATCGAGACTTTTCCATCTCTGTTTATAACAACTCTTACTACCGGCTTATCGCGGACGCCATTCATAAACCATACTTTTGGTATTCCACCCTCTTCATATTTGGAACCATCTGCAAAAACAATTCCTGTACTTGCTGCGAAATAAATCTCGTCCTGAGCTATTTTAGTACCATTGATTGTAATGTTAAATGAATCATCTAACGTATATAAATCAAATATTAAACCTAAATCTGTAGGGGGCAATGTTAAAGTTGTACTTACAGGAGATGAAGGATTCGATCCCCCAGGATAGTTCATTGCAAAACCTCTCCGGTACAATTCCTTTCTGCAAGGACCAAATTTTACAATTAGATTATATTGATTTCCTGGAGTAATATTTACGTCGGGAACTGTAAAATTATCCTGAGGTGTTCCGCCTACAATTAGTGTCCCGATATCCAATCGTGCCGGATTAACATTTTTATCATTATTGGATATAAAAAGATTAGTATCACTGCTTACTTTTTGGCTATCCATAGTTTTAAAATTAACAACCGGAGTACTGGATGCGGAAGCATTGTAGGTAAGACTTCCATCAGATAATTTTATATCTGCAGATGTTCCTACCGGGCTGATTCTCGCATTGTCCACTAAAGAAATATTCCCAACCCCTGTAGCATCTATAACAGTAGTAATCTTAGTAAACTTATGTTTTAATACAACACTTATATAGTTATTTCCATTACCGGAAACCATCATATTTTGTTTAAAATACATAAGATCCCCGCTTACGCCGCTTAGCTTGTCTGCAGTCAAGGTTCTGGGAGTATTAGCTACTGAAGGTACTGTAGAAGTACTATTAACAGAATACGCTACAAAAGTGTAGGTTTGACCACCATCTAACATAAAACCTTGCTGGTCATTTGTGTTGTTGGTTTTATAGGTAAAAGTCTTTTCATCCACAAAACTCCCATCAATTCTGTATACCGCAACTTTATATATAATATTATTACCTAGTTCTGTTATTGAAGGTGTACCAGCTACAGGGTTGATCGATGCTTGCGTTCTGGATACAGGACGCTCCGGAATTAGTGTTACCGTTGCATTAGATATACCATCAAAAGGAACCACAAACTGCTGGATACCTGTTACATTTGCTTTTGAACCTTCTATAGCAGCTGTTTTGGCTATGGAACCTTCTTCAATTTCTGCTCCTTTCAAATTCACAATTACGTTGAAAGGACCTCCGTTATTATTATTTTCATCAGTAATAGCATTATCTGTACCTCTACACGATGTTACCCATATACATAACGCTATGAATAAAACATTATATTTTCTTGTGTTTATATTTTTTGTCATTTTGTAATACTTAGTTAGTTAAAAAGAGATTTACCTTTAGTTTCTATAGCTATAACCATTCAACATCATGTATTTCGTCATCTTTTATTTCCCATTCATCTTTTACCTGACCATTTATATTTGGAGGAACAGTATATGCCGAACCAGCAGCAATTCCCTGCTCTATTTCTAAAAACTCTACTTCAATCATAGGTGGCAAATACTCCCTTTTTAAAGGAGTTACTTTTAATTCATTCATTGTAATCATTTTGTTTATGTTTTTGTGTTTTTTATTTGTGTGTATTCCAAGCTCTCTTTAAGGCATTATTTATCTTTCTCCATAATCATTACAGGGAATAATTAAAGAGGCAGAAAGAATACTAATGCTTAAATTGTATTAATCGGAAAGTTGGCATTGGAGTAATTGGTTTCTATTCAGGTAGACTATATAGACCTAAATAAACTATGCAGATTATTACCTGAAAGAGATTGTCATTTTACTGAAGATCATCATAATATTTGTTAGTGTTTTAATTTGTGCTGCAAAATTACTCTGTCTTATAAAGCAAAAAAATGACAGATATCTGTCATTTTTTTATGGTAAGCATAAATATTTAGTATAAACTCTGTATCTGTTTTTATGTCACAATTCAATGACTATTTTACTTCTAAAGCACTAATAATCGGAAAAACTTCAATCATATTTTGGAACACCAAAAATTTCTGTATTTTAGCGCCTGCTACACTAAACTACTTACAGGAGACACTTACATGACAGAAAGCTTTGTACTTTTAATGCTATTAGGATTTGGTATCGGAACTTTAGGAACATTAATCGGAGCCGGCGGCGGTTTTATTCTTGTACCTATTCTCATTCTTTTTTACCCTGATTTGTCGCCGGAAAGTATTACGGCAATCTCAATGGCAGTGGTGGCTGCTAACGCATCAGTGGGCTCTATGGCCTATATGAGAACTAAAAGAATAGATTATAAAGCCGGAATTATCTTTGCAATTGCAACTATTCCGGGATCTATACTAGGAGTTCTGACCACCAAACATATTCCGAAACATCAGTTTGATAATATTTTTGGCTTTGTGCTCATCATTCTTTCCATATTCCTTTTTCTGAAAGGCGGGAAGGAAAAGAAAAATAACCCTGAGAAGAAAGTTACTGGCCGTATTCATCAAAAAATCACCGATAAATATGGTGAAACTTATGAGTATATCTACAATATGAAATACGGAATAGCCCTAAGCATATTTGTAGGTTTCTTCTCCCCTCTTCTGGGAATCGGTGGTGGTATTATCCATGTACCGGCTATGGTAGAATGGTTACAGTTTCCGGTACATATTGCAACTGCAACTTCGCATTTCATTCTGGCGATTATGTCCACTGTTAGTGTTATTGTACACTACTTTGAAGGCAGTTACAACGATCCTAAAATCCTGAAAATGGTTGCAGCTCTTATTTTAGGAGTTATTCCGGGAGCTTTTCTTGGCGCTTATTTCTCCAGAAAGGTAAAGGGAAAATTCATTATAAAAGCCCTGGCTATTTCTCTGGCGCTCGTTGGTATCCGTATTCTGATTGCCAGTCTGCATCTCTTATAAACCTTTAAAAGTACAATACGCTACATTGTCTTTTGCATCTTTTTTTTGAGTCGTTGAGAATTCAAAAGCAATGAACGCAAAGCTTTTTATTAATTAATCCGTTTTATTAAAGAAAGCAAAGCCGCTAACGCTTAGCAATGGTCACAGAGAATATATTTTAAATATAAGTTATCATAAGTTGAAAGATCTATACCCTATACACAGTATATTGTTCAATATATATAGCACTTTTGCATTAACCTAAACGAATACTAAATTCTATTCAACTAAATTTTCCACCCTTTCGGTAAACAAAATCTTCCGGTCAGTTATTTGTTTTTGATAAGCTGAGTGTATTTGCTGAATTTTACTTCATCAAATAAAAACTATGGAAACATTTATTAAAACACTTATCTACATTCATGCATTCTTCGGAGGTATTGGGCTTATAGCAGGATTTGCAACTATTATTGTAAAAAAAGGTTCATCCAATCACAAACTCTTTGGAAAGGTATTTTCCGCAGGAATGCTTGTCAGCTCTTTACTATCTCTTATTGTTGCTCAAATGCCTCATCACAAAAATCTCTTTTTATTCCTTATCGGAATATTTACTATTTATATGATTCTTGCCGGAAATGCAGCATTAAGTTTTAAATCCAGATCAAAAGAATCTGCATCCGTTAAAGACTATGCAATATCATATATAATGCTTCTTATCGGAATTCTTATGGTTATTATGGCTGTTATCAACTGGTCAGTAAACCAACAGTTCTCTATACTATATCTTATCTTCGGCGGTCTTGGTATCCTAATGAGCAGCAGAGATATTTCATTCTATAAAAATCTGAAGAATGTCCGGAACAAATGGATTCACCATCATATCGGGAAAATGTCCGGAGCACTTATAGCATCTGTAACAGCATTTATTGTAGCAGGGCTTCATTACGGAAATATCATTGGATGGCTTGCTCCTACCGTACTGGGATCATTCTATATTTCTTATTGGATCAGGAAAACTAAAGTAAAAACAAAGACTTCTAATTATTGATTTCATAGATTAATATTATAGTTGACATTGCCCCTCTTTCGATAGTATCTTTGTATAAAAATAAATATGAGCACAGATAATAAATTACATATTGAAGTTTGGAGTGATGTGGTATGCCCTTTCTGCTTTATCGGAAAAAAACATTACGAACAGGCTTTAGCACAATTCGAGCATGCAGATGATGTTGTATTGGAATGGAAAAGTTACCAATTGGATCCTGAATTTGTACAACCTGAAGAAAGATACAATCTTGAACAAGGTCTTGCTAAAAAATACAACAGACCTGTAGAAGCAATACATGCAATGCAACAACAGATTGTCAATACAGCTAAAGAATCCGGATTGGATTTTGATTTTGAAAAAGCGGTTACCTTTAATACATTTCAGGCCCACCGAGTACTTCATAAAGCTAAAGAAAAAGGATTGGGTGATAAAGCAAAAGAAGCATTCTTTTCAGACTACTTCGAAAAAGGACAAGACCTTGGTAATACAGATGTATTGAAAGCTGAAGCACTAAGAATAGGGCTTACTGAGGACGACTTCAATGATGCCATCAGTAATGATGAGTATGCTTATAAAGTAAAACAGGATATTCAGGAAGCATATGAGCTAGGCGTAACAGGAGTACCATTCTTTGTTTTCGACCGCAAATATGCAGTATCGGGAGCACAACCTTCAGATGCATTTCTTAATACACTGAAAGCTTCCTATGACGACTGGAAAGCGAAACAAAAAACAACATCGTTTATTAACGTTTCGGAGCAAGGTGCTTCATGCGATATTAACGGAAATTGTGATTAAATAAATATGAGGCCTCACAGATATTAAATCTGTGAGGTTTTTATTACAACTACTACAACAGATAGAATTTCCTAAAAATAATTATTGAATTTTTGATTTTTCATTCGAAATATTGAGTTATTTTAGCACCAAAACTATTAATTCACTTTTTCATGAAAAATTGGACATTCAGAAAATGGAATAATTCCTTAGGCTGGCTTATATTCGGGATTGCGCTGATTACATATTTCTCTACAATGGAGCGCAAACTTAGCTTCTGGGACTGTGGCGAATATATTGCTTCCGCCATAAAGTTACAGGTAACACATGCTCCTGGTGCCGCTTTATTCCAGCTTATAGGAGCAACTCTTTCTGCTTTTGCATTCGGTAACGGGCAAAATTATGCCTTAATTATTAATGGAATGTCAGCAGTATGCAGTGCATTTACTATTCTATTTCTATTCTGGACAATTACTCATTTTGCCAAAAGCTTTTTCCAAAATCCTAATAAAGAACTTAATGCTAACCAAAAATTCAGCATCCTGTTTTCCGGGATTATCGGGGCATTAGCATTTACATTTAGCGATACTTTTTGGTTTTCTGCTGTAGAAGGAGAAGTATATGCTATGGCAAGTATGTTTATTGCACTTATTCTATGGCTTATCTGCAAATGGGAAGAAGACTTTAACCAGAAAGATAATCAACGCTGGATTATCCTGATTTTCTTTATCACAGGACTTTCATTAGGTGTTCACATGATGTGTATGCTTGCTGTTCCTGCTGTCTGTCTGATCTATTATACCAAAAAATATAAATTTACGTGGAAAGGTTTTCTGTTGGCTAACCTTATTACTTTAGTCATTCTTGTAATGGTATTCAAAGTTGTTTTTCCAACATTAATGACGATATTCTCCAAAAGTGAAATTACTTTTGTCAATGGATTTGGATTACCTTTTAATTCAGGAACCATTTTTTCTTTTTTAGCATTAATTGCTGCATCTTACTATATATTAAAATTCGCACGCAAAAGGGCGAGCAATATACTGCAGACTATCACTCTAAGTTCCGTATTTCTTATCATAGGCTTTTTCTGCTGGATGGTTTTACCAGTTCGTGCCAATGCCAATCCGGCAATCAATCTTAATAATCCTGATAGTGCTATTGGTCTTTTGGATTACTATAACCGTGTTCAATATGGAGATTGGCCCACCACTTATGGGGAGAATTATACAGCATATTTAGATCCGGACGGTATTGAGAAAAATGATGACGGAAGTTATAAAACAGTAAAAACAGGTAATGTTTATGTAAAGAATGAGCAAACAGGCAGATACGATTTAATAGATATCCGTGACAATCTGGTCTATAATAAAAATCAGATGAGCTTTCTACCGAGAATGTTCAGCAATGATAAAACTGTTATTCCTAATTACATTTCTTTGTATGGTGCGCCGGAGTTTAGCTTCAATTATGATAATGAAAATATTGCCAATGACAAAGATGCCTATGCAGCATTTGAAGCCTTAAAGAAAAAATATGATGAAGGAAGTATTACTTATCAGGATTATGTAAATGCCAAAAAGTATAACCTCATCCATGTTAAAAAAACCAGCTTTGGACAGAACCTCAACTATTTTGCTTCCTTTCAGAATGGTTATTATTTTGTTAGATACCTGTTATGGAACTTTGTAGGTAAACAAAACGACATTCAGGGAGAATTACAGGATAACCGCGGAAACTGGATTAGCGGAATCTCTGCTCTGGATAACATTCTGTATGGTGATCAGGAGCAGCTTTCATCTCAATTCAGAAATGAATCTACTGTTAAATTCTTTTTTATTCCTTTAATTTTAGGTTTAATTGGTTTCTTCTTTCAGTTAAATAAAGATTTTGGAAGGTTTTATGCCATATTATCTTTATTTATACTAACAAGTGTCGGGATCATCTATTATACCGGAGTAAAACCTTTTGAGCCTCGTGAACGAGATTATGCCGTGGTTGGTTCTTTTTATGCCTTTGCAATATGGATAGGATTGGGAGCTACAGCCCTTTTTTATCTTGTACAGCAAAAACTCAGAAAAACAAATCTCAGTTGGGCTGTCGGAGCTCTTCTATTAGGAATACCCCTTATGATGGGTTTTCAGAATTACCGCCCTCACGACAGAAGTCAGAAAACTGCAGCGTATGACAGTGCTTATTCTATACTGAAGTCCTTACCAAAAGACAGTGTAATGATTACCTATGCGGATAATGATACCTATCCTACTTTTGGGTTACAACAAACCGAGAACTTCCGTGACGATGTAAGAATTGTACATCAGGCATTAGTATCAAAATCCTGGTTTATTAATCAGACCATGAGAAAAGTAAATAATTCCGAGAAGCTTCCTCTACATTTGACACAGGAAGAATATCAGGAGGGAACCAATGAGCAGGTATACCTGATGAGTAAAGAAGAATGGAAAAATATATTTGACAATCTGGATGCTCAGGGAGAAAATTCAAAAGCACTAGCTTCGTTCAGAAAATATATAACACAGGATTCCATGACATTTAAAGAAGCCATTGCTTTCCTGAAAATGAAATCTGAAGACAAAGACCAGATCTTACAAATGATCTTCGCAGGCGATAAATATGCAAAATTAAACTTCCTACCTGTTCATACTTTTACCCTTCCTGTAAATACTAAAAATGCAGTAGAAGCAGGAATCATAAAACCTGAAAGTGCAGCACATACTGAGAAAAATCTGGTGGTAGATTACACGGACAATACCATGTACAAATACAATGTTTTCCTGATGGATTTGCTGGCTAATTTCGACTGGAAAAGACCTATAAACTTCTCTGCAACCGGAATGGCAGATCCGGCGGATATGTTCTTTTTAAAAGATTATCTGCAGTTTGACGGATTCTCTTACCGTTTAGTTCCTATAAAAACAACACAGGAAAATACCACACGTGGTGATATCGGACGTGTAGATGCCGAAGAACTCTATAAAACAGTCAAGAATTTTAAATGGGGAAATTTCAAGAATCTTTATAATCATTATGACGACATTGCAATAAGCAATATTATGAGCTATCGCTTAACAGCTTCCCGAGCAGCACAAGCG
The DNA here is from genome assembly GCF_002023715.1 of Elizabethkingia occulta. Classification (GTDB taxonomy): domain Bacteria; phylum Bacteroidota; class Bacteroidia; order Flavobacteriales; family Weeksellaceae; genus Elizabethkingia; species Elizabethkingia occulta. The sequence continues at coordinate 252,381 of NZ_MAHX01000002.1, read as the reverse complement.
TTGGTAGATAAAGGAGATCGTAAAAGAGCTCTGGAAATATTAGATTTAGCTTCCACAGAAATCCCTTTTGAGAAGTATAATGATCCCCGCTCCGTAGATGATATGGTTTATTCTTACTTATTGGCAGGTAATGAGAAAAAAGCATTGGAACTGGCAGCCAAAGTACAAAGCAATACATTACAGGACTATAAATACTATAGAAGCCTGGATAAAAAGCACCAGAATACATTGAAGAGAGATATAGCATCACAACCTTACTATTACTCGATGATTGCCAAGAGCATTGCTGATGCGTATGTTAGAAACGGAGAAAAAGAAAAAGGTTTAAAATATCTCCTGAATGCATTAAAACCTGTTGATTCGGAATTTAGATCTTATTTGGTACAGCTTCAGAATACAAAGGCTGAGAATAAGCAGAAAAAGGTAGATCAGGTACAGGAAATTACACCTTTCTACGAGTATTTATTCGATGCAATGCAGCCTTATGACTCTTCTTATGCATCCAACAGAATGAAACAAATCAATGCCGACATTATGAAAGCGTTGAATCATTAATAAGTGAATGGTCAATAGGTGAAGAGTGAATGCTCTACTTCTAACTATTGTCTACATTGTACTTTTTACGTGATACATTGTACAAAAAAAACTTTTATTAAATCATTGAATCGTCAATAAGTGAATAGTGAATGCTCTACTTCTAACTTCTGTTTACATTGTACTTTTTACATGATACATCGTACAAAAAAACTTTTATTAAATCATTGAATCGTCAATACGTGAATAGTGAATGCTCTAACTTCTGGCTACATTGTACTTTTTACATGATACATCGTACAAAAAACTTTTATTAAATCATTGAATGCTCAATAAGTGACTAGTGAATGCTCTAACTTCTAACTTCTAATATCTACCTTCTGTCACATTGTACAATACAATTAAATCTCCTAATATTGTATCTAAAATCCTGATATATGAAAAAATCCAATATCACAAAAATGCCCGGGTATTATGACCGTTATATCAATCTGGTAGATGACATTGAAATTCTGGATGCTTTCGATCAGAGTATTCAGCAAATTGATCAGATAGATATAGAGCAGTTACTTCAACTGGGAGATAATGTCTATGCCCCTGAAAAGTGGACTATTAAACAAATTATACAACATGTTATAGATACTGAAAGAATTTTTACAGAAAGGACTACACGCTTTGCACGTCAGGACGGTGTTACACCCCAAGGATTCGATGAAAATCTTTTTGCTGATAATGCTAAAGTCAATCACCGCACACTGGAAAGTTTGTTAAAAGAATTAAAAAGTGTCCGTATGGCCAGCAAGGCAATGTTTGAAGGTTTTGACGATGAAACAATACAGCATTCCGGCAATAACTATAATACAGAAATGTCCGTTCTGGCAATGGGCTTTACAATGGTTGGTCACCAGATTCATCATTTTAATATCATCAGAGAAAGATATCTCCCTTTATTACAAAACTAAGCAAGATTCGGGTTTTATTATAGTACAGCTTATCAGAAATTTGTTTCAAATATAACAGAGATGAAACCACAATCCGATATTAACTTTCAGCGTGTTGCGGAAGCTATAGAATATATCCAGCAACACTTCAGAGAACAGCCAAGTCTGGAAGACATTGCAGAGAATGTACATGTAAGCCCCTATCATTTTCAGAGAATTTTCAGTGACTGGGCTGGTACTTCTCCAAAAAAATTCCTCCAGTATATTAGCCTCCAGCATGCTAAAGATCTGCTAAAACAAAACGCAACATTAGCTGATGCAGCTTATGAAACAGGGCTTTCCGGAACGGGAAGACTGCATGACCTTTTTATTAATATAGAGGGAATGACCCCTTTTGAATATAAAAATGGAGGCGAAAGCTTACACATTAATTATAGCTTTTTCGATAGCGCTTTTGGTTCTGTTTTTATAGCTTCTACTACTAAAGGTATTTGTGCTATGGCTTTCTATGAAAATAAAACAGAAGCTATCCAGCAACTGAAAAAGCAATTCCCAAATGCTTCACTACAGGAGAAAAGAGATATTCTTCAGGAAAATGCTTTATCAATTTTCAGCAAAGACTGGCAGCAGATCAATAAAATAAAACTGCACCTGAAAGGAACAGATTTCCAGCTAAAAGTATGGGAAGCTCTTCTTAAAATACCTTTGGGTGAGTTAACAACTTATGGATACCTTGCAGAACAAATCAATAATCCAAAAGCTTCCAGAGCTGTAGGAACTGCTATCGGAAGCAATCCTGTAGCATTTCTTATCCCTTGTCACAGAGTAATTCAGTCTACCGGAAAAATCGGGGGCTATATGTGGGGACCTACACGCAAAACGGCTATTATTGGTTGGGAGCAGGCAAGAGTAAATGCTGATTTTTAGTTCCTGAATCATGACAACACTTATCCAAAAGATAAAGGATATAGATTGGGCAGAAATAACAGAAAACATGCATCAGAACGGCTATGCTGTTATTCCAGGTTTACTTGAAGATGAAGAATGTGAGCGTTTAAAAGCCGATTATGAAAAAGCCGGTCTATACAGGAAAAGAGTAATAATGAAACGTTACAGATTCGGATTAGGCGAATATAAATACTATGACTACCCCCTGCCCGACATTATTCAGAATATACGAACTCATGTCTATCCACATCTGGCTCCAATTGCCAATACCTGGTTTAGAGCTTTACAGATAGACAAGCAGTTTTCTCTAAGTCATAACGTACTGTTAGATGAATGTCATACAAATGAACAGAAAAAGGCTACTCCGCTAATTCTAAAATATACTAAAGGAGGCTTCAATACCCTGCATCAGGATCTTTATGGTGATATCTATTTTCCTATACAGGCTGTTTTAATGCTTAATCAACTCGGAAAAGATTTCACTGGTGGAGAATTTGTGCTTACCCAGCAGATACCGAGAGCACAGTCAAAAGCTATTGTTCTAAATCCTAGCAAAGGAGATTTACTGATTTTCACTACTAATTTCAAACCCGAAAAAGGTGCAAAAGGCTATTACAGAGTCAACATGAAACATGGCGTAAGCGAAGTAAAAAGCGGTAACAGATATACATTAGGTATTATATTTCACGATGCGCTAACTTAGCATGATAAAACATACTGAAATTTCTGACAGAGAGCTTATAAGTAAAATTAAAAAAAGAGAAGTTGAGTTTGGAGGGAATGCCAGACTCAAAATATATGGTACTCTATCCTGTAAATCCGGAAAACGGATGAAAAGAGAGAACAGAGTTTTCTTCTCTTCAGAAAATGAAGCTATTGAGAACGCATACCGCCCATGTGGGCATTGCATGAAAGAACAATACAGCAAGTGGAAAAATGGAACTATTTGAACGCGAAACAGACAACACTCTAAACTTACTTCCAAAGGACGGAACAGTTAATTATTACGGAAAAATATTTTCTAAAGAAGAGGCCGATCATTATTATCATCTGTTATTATCCGAAGTTGAATGGCGGAATGATGAAGCTATAATTTTCGGAAAAAAAATTCTGACAAAAAGAAAAGTTGCATGGTACGGAGACATACCTTTTGAATATACCTATTCCAATGCTACCAAAACGGCACTTCCATGGACAGAAAATCTTTTGATTCTAAAAAAAATAGCCGAAGAAACTACCGGTGAAACCTATAACTCGTGCCTGCTGAACCTTTACCATTCCGGAGAAGAAGGTATGGCATGGCATAGTGATGGTGAAAAAGATTTAAAAAAACATGGAGCCATAGGTTCTATGAGCTTTGGAGCAGAAAGGAAATTTGCTTTTAAACATAAAAAGACACAGGAAAAAGTAGAACTTATATTGGAACACGGCAGCCTTCTTGTGATGAAAGACCAAACTCAGGACTTCTGGCTGCACAGGCTTCCGCCAACTAAAAAATTCTTTAAGGAAAGAGTAAACTTAACCTTTCGCACCATTGTTGAATAGAAGTTATTTCTTATCTTTAATAGATTAATTCTTACCAAGATGAGCAATGAAGGTTATTTACAAAGTGTAAAAAAACAATTTTCTTATTACAAAGCTCTGGCAGAAAAAACTTTTGCACAACTTACTGAAGAACAACTATTCTGGCAATACAATGAAGAGAGCAACAGTATTGCTATAATTGCTAAACATTTGGCAGGCAATATGCTTTCCAGATGGACAGATATATTCACCACAGACGGGGAAAAGGAATGGAGAAATCGTGATACCGAATTTGAAAATGATTTCCATACCAAAAACGAACTTATTGAATTCTGGGAAAAAGGCTGGAATGTTTTCCAAACGACCCTGGAATCGCTTACTGTCGAAGATTTAGAAAAAATTATCTATATCAGAAATCAGGGACACACTGTTTTAGAAGCCATCAACAGACAGCTTGCCCACTACCCTTATCATGTAGGTCAAATTGTTTTTATCGGCAAAATGATATGCAATCAGAACTGGGAAAGTCTTTCTATTCCAAGAAATACTTCTGCCAATTACAATCAGAATATGTTTAACAAACCCAAACACAGAGAACATTTTACAGACGAAACATTAAATACAAACAAAAAATAATGAACATTAAACCTGAGATTACCTGGTCGGATTTTGAGAAGATTGATATACGGGTGGGAACAATTATTTCTGCAGCAGTTTTTGAGAAGGCCAGAAAACCAGCCTATCAGCTGGAAATAGATTTCGGGGAACTGGGAATAAAAAGATCCTCTGCCCAGATCACCGATCTTTACAATACAGACACACTAGTAGGACAACAGATTATAGCTGTTGTAAACTTTCCTAAAAAACAGATAGCCAATTTTTTCAGTGAATGCCTTGTACTGGGCATTGTAGGCTCTAATCAGGTCATTACATTATTACAACCAGAGCAAAAAGCTACTAATGGATTACCTATAGCGTAGAAGTTATCATACATCAATGAACACGTTATCAGTTCCGTTGTACTTTTGCTTTATCAAATGAGACAAATACAATGGAACTTAATCATTTAAAATCATTCACCAACGGACTTCCCAATACTGAAAAAATGCCGGTCCTATTTCTGGGACATGGAAGCCCTATGAATGCCATTGAAGAAAATGATTTTGTGAATGGTTGGAGAAAAATTGGTCAGTCAATTCCAAAACCAACTGCTATTATATGTATTTCTGCTCACTGGGAAACATCTGGCACCAAAGTAACAGCTGTACCCAATCCAAAAACCATACACGATTTTTATGGATTCCCTCCAGAACTTTTTGCTGTTCAGTACCCTGCTCCCGGAAGCCCGGAACTGGCAACTGAACTGTCAGATGTAATAGATTCTGCAACGATAGGATTGGACAAAATGTGGGGACTGGATCACGGAGCATGGAGTGTTATAAAATTTCTGTATCCGAATGCTGATGTTCCGGTAATTGAATTCAGTATAGATGTTCACAAATCTCCCAGAGAACATTATGAACTTGCAAAAGAATTACAATATCTGAGGCACAAAGGAGTCTTAATTGTAGGGAGTGGCAATATAGTCCATAACCTTCGGATGATGAACTGGCGCGATCCGGAAACTGGTTACGACTGGGCAATAGAAGCAAACAATACTTTCAAGAATTATATATTGCAGGACAAACAGGAAGAATTACTGAAATTTCAGACTATCAGTTCTGCAAATCAGCTTTCTGTACCAACACCCGAACATTATATACCCTCTCTCTATGCTTATGCATTAAGAGAAAATAATGATAGCATAAAATTATTTAACGATCAGTTAATTTATGGCTCGATAGGAATGCTTTCCTTTCAGATAGGATAAAACAAACTTTAATAAAATATTTAATCACTAAAATTTAAGAAATTATGGCAACTAAATGGAACTTAGACCCTTCACATTCTGAAGTACAATTTAAAGTAAAACACATGGTAATCTCTACTGTGAGTGGCGAATTACAGATTTTCGATGCGGCTATCGAAGCTGAAAATGATGATTTTAGCCATGCAAAGATTAATTTCTCTGCAGACGTAAACTCTATCAACACAAAAAACAAAGACAGAGATAATCACCTGAAAAGTGACGATTTCTTTGCTGCTAATCAATATCCGGAAATTAAATTCACGAGCACTACTGGTATAGAAAATGGTAAGATTGCCGGAGATTTAGAAATTAAAGGTATTAGTAAGCCAGTTGTATTAGATGCTGACTTTGGTGGTGTAATCAATGATCCTTTCGGATTTGTAAGAGCAGGTTTCGAAATTTCAGGAAAAATCAACAGAAAAGATTTCGGACTTTCTTGGAGCCAGACTACTGAAGCTGGTGGCTTAGTCGTTTCTGACGAAGTTAAGCTTATTGCTAATGTAGAATTTACAAAAGCCCAGTAAGAAAATATTCTGAATAAAATAAAAGCTTCTCGTTTTAGTGAGAAGCTTTTTTATTTGGTTTAACGTTCTGTGAAGTTTCGATTATCTATTTAGCAGCATTCTGAGCAGCATCTGTCCACTCTTTGCTGGCTTTCATCAGATAATCACTAAATTGTTTTTGCTCCTCTGGCTTTAATTTTGAAGCCCAAGCAGCAGCTCCCTGGCTCCATGTTTGGAACTTGGTTGCTAATTCTGTTAGTTTAGCCTGATCTTTATTTGCGATAGCTGTTTTATAATCAGTAAGTAATTGCTGATATTCTGCTAATCCTTTGTTCACATCTTCATTAGAAAATTTCGGAACTTCTGCCTTAACTTCTGTAGTTGTAGTTGAAGTTGTAGTGCCAGATTCCGTTTTGGTAGTAAGTGAATCTGTTGATGTAGTAGTTTTTGTTTCTGTCTTTTTATTACATGAAACTACAAGAGCGAAAACAGCCAAAGGCAAAATGATTCTCTTCATATATTTTGTATTTGTTGGTTAACTATATCAAATGTAGCACTTTTTATATTCGTTACACATGTTTTTTATCTTTATTCGATGGAAACTTTCTATGGAAATATTCATTTACATTATATTTTTCCATAATCCGTGATTTAAAATTATCTAAAATAAGCCGCAACAGGTTCTTCTTCGGCAAACCGTAAAAGATGATTATCTTTGTCCGGAAATTATAAACATGGTAAAGAAAATTATAACATTATACCTTTCTATCTGTATAGGCAGCTTTATTCTGGCCGGAATATTACTTTATGCAAATATCGGAAATGAGAAAAAACTTTATGGTAATTTGTTCGATCAGTATCAGAGTGCTATCTATAAAGGAATTGCAATTATGTGCATTTCTATTATTCCTATATTTTTGAATATATATCAGTGGATAAGACAAAAACCTCTATTAAGATTTATCTCTTTTTTCCTGTGGCCGGTAATCATTTACATTTTTGAAACTGCCAGAAGTACTCCGCAACAGTTAAAAAATACTTCCATTACTTTCTTTAGTGTTTTTGCATGTCTTCTTTTAGGCTATATTTACTTCCAGAGAACGATAAAAAAAGAACAAAATCCTGTAAAATAAACCCATGAAAAAAATATTACTTAGCCTGTTTTTATGTTCACAAATATTTTCAAATGCTCAATCATTTGATCTTATTCCTTTAGGTGTACATGGCGGTGGAGAAGAAAATAATTTAAGTTCTTATCTCATCGGTGAATCCGGAAAAAATTCATTTTTGTGCATGGATGCAGGGACAGTAAGAGCTGGTATAGATAAAGCTATAGAAAAAGGTGTATTTTCCGTAAGCAATGAAACTGTACTGAAAGATTATATCAAGGGTTATTTTATTTCCCATGGGCATCTTGATCATTTATCCGGTATGGTAATCAATTCTCCGGATGACAGTAAGAAAAATATCTATTCTATTCCAGAAACTGCCGAAATACTAAAAAACAGGTATTTTACGAATGATGCCTGGATCAATTTTGCAAATGAGGGGGACAAACCCACTCTAGGCAAATATACTTATAGAAAAATGGATACAAATGCTCCTTTTTCTATTGAAGGGACTAATTTCACTGGTCGCATTTTTCCGCTAAGCCACGTAAATCCATATAAGAGTTCTGCAATTCTGGTTTCCAATGCACAACAGGAAGGTGTTCTTTATTTGGGAGATACGGGTGCTGACAGAGTGGAAAAAAGCAATGCACTGCAAAACCTTTGGCAAAATATTGCACCACTGGTAAAAAACAAAAAGCTAAAGGCTATTCTTATTGAGGTTTCTTTTGAAAATGAGCGTGCTGAAAATGCTCTTTTCGGGCACCTTACACCAAAACTTTTAAATGAGGAGCTTTCTATTTTGGCTAAAACTGCTCAGCAAAAAGACTTGAAAGACTTAAAAATTATTATCACCCACCTAAAGCCAGGAGGTAACCGAATTGAGACTATCAAAAAGGAACTTACAGAAAATAATCTGCTAAAAGTTCAGTTAATTTTCCCGGAACAAGGAAAGAAAATTCAGCTATAGTTTTCAGACTATAGTATATCTTCAACAAAAGATTTTTCTTAAAATATAAAATGAGCCCTACAGAAAAAAACTTCTGTAGGGCTTATTTATATTGTTATATCGTGTATCTGAATATTAACGGGTAAGGTGTTTGTATTTTTTCAGAACAATTGTTTTATAAAATGCATATGTTAGCATTACTCCCATTATCGCCATTCCTGAACCTACAAGTACCGGAGTATTATAAGCAAATCCTAAAGTAATTGGAATACCACCTAAATATGCACCTAATGTATTTCCCATATTAAAACTTGCCTGTCCCGCTGCTGCTGCCAGAGTTTCTGCTCCTTCAGCAGTACGTATCAGCATTATCTGTATAGGAGCTCCTATGGTAAATGATATTAATCCTGTAATAAATGCCATTGGGTAAGCTGTCCATTCTATTGGGGAAGTAAAATATACTACTACAAGACAAACAGCCATAGAGGAGAAACAAATCATCGCTGCTTTGGTTGGTGAAATAGAATCTGCAAGCTTTCCCCCCAATAAATTACCAAAACACATCCCCAATCCTACTAGAATCATAATAAAAGGAACTTTTCCTGCCGCTATTCCCGAAACGTTTGTAACTAATGGTGCTATATAACTGATCCATGCAAAGAGACCACCTGTTCCTACAGAGATTAAAACAATCAGTAACCAGGCTTCCGGTCTTTTAAAATAAGAAAGTTGTGAGAAAATATTTTCAGAATTACCTGAAGCTATATTAGGCAACCAAAAGAAAATTGATAAAGCAGTTCCTAATCCCAGAAAACAAATAATTCCATAGGTAAGCCTCCAGGAATAATGATGCCCAAGAAATGTACCTAAAGGAACTCCCAAGAGGTTTGCGATTGTCATTCCTGTAAACATAATGGAAATATATTGAGCTTCCTTACCTTTAGGTGCCATTTTAGCGGCAACCACAGATCCTACACCAAAGAAGGCTCCGTGTGGTAATCCGGACATAAAACGGGTAATCTGCATACTCCAGTGATTTGGAGCAATAGCAAAAAGACCATTGAATACAAAAAACATCAACATCAGTAAAATAAGTACTTTTTTCGGTGGAAATTTACTGGTAAATAAAACCAGAACAGGTGCTCCAACGAATACTCCTAATGCATACAATGCAATAAGATGTGCCGCTACAGGTATATTCACACCTATATCTTTAGCAATATCTGGTAAAATACCCATCATTGTAAATTCCGTCATCCCGATGGATAAACCACCAAAAGCAAGTGCTAATAATCCCTTTTTCATCACCTTAATATTTCTGTTCGTTTTTTGAAGGCGCAAATTTACGACCTTTCGTAGCAATATCTACCAAATTGATATAGATTAAGTCTATTAAGATTTATTCATACTAAGAATGCAGTTTAAAAAATCGGAAAAGAATCGGAAAAATTATATTTTTGTGTATGACTATTTATAATACAAAAGAATGGTTTAAGGCTGTAGTATTCATCCATAAAACCGATACCTTCAGAAAACTTGTTCCTTATATTATTTTCATGGGTATTATCTCCTGGGGAATTGCTTATTGGGAGCTGGAGAGTCTTAAGCTTTCTGACAAAAGCTGGGTGAAAAATATTACCACAGTTCACAGCCTTCTGGGATTCGTTTTGTCTTTATTACTTGTTTTCCGTACCAATTCGGCATACGATCGTTGGTGGGAAGCCAGAAAACAATGGGGAGCTCTAACCAATACATCCAGAAATCTGGCTATAAAGCTCAATGCTTATCTACCCAAAGAGGATACTAAGAACAGGAATTTCTACAGAAAGGCTATTGCACTTTACCCACAAGCTTTATTTTCTTTTTTACGTTCCGATTATTCGACTTTTATGCTTGATGATATCCAGCATCCGGAGCTTAACTTTAACTCCAAACATGGACCTAATCAGGTTGCAAATCTTATATACAATAACGTTAATCAGTTGTATAAAGACAAGGTTATAAGCGATGCACAGTTTATCAATATCAATCAGGACATTACAGATCTCACCAATATATGTGGTGCATGTGAGCGTATAAAAAATACACCTATCCCCTATTCTTACAGCTCATTCATCAAGAAATTTATCGTTCTTTATGTTATTACGCTGCCTTTTGGTTTTGTCTTTTCTATGGGATACTTTGTAACTTTAGTTGTTCCTTTTATTTTCTATATTCTGGCTTCTTTAGAGCTTATTGCTGAGGCTATAGAAGATCCATTTGGTACAGATGCAGACGATTTACCGATTGAGAAAATGGCTGTAAACATTAAAAAGCATGTCGGAGAACTGATTTAAAAATAAACAACCTGAAAGCCAGTCATGAGCTCAATATTAAATATTATAAAAAAAATGCGCCCGATCCATCGGGTGATGCTTGCTATTATTGTTTCAGTCCTTATTTTCATTATTGTACCTTCCGGACTTCCTGTACTTCCACGGATACTAATTACATGGCTGGGTTTTGCTATAACCTACATCATCATATGCTGGACTACAATATATACGATGAGCGTTACTGAAATAATAAGAAAAGCCAGTATAGAAGATGGCAGCAAAGCATTTGTTTTCCTGTTCGTTATACTTGCATCCTTTGCCTGTCTATTTACGGTACTCCTTATGGTAATGGGCTTTAGTGATAAAAATATAAGCCAGTGGTTTATGGTTCTTATCGCTATTGGCAGTATGATCTCTTCATGGGCACTGGTACACACATTATATATCTTTCATTATGCACATTTGTATTACAAAACAAAAGGAGGAAAAGGTTTAGACTACCCGGGAGGCGAAAAACCCGATTATCTGGATTTTGCTTACTTTTCTTTTGTTATGGGATGTACGTTTCAGGTTTCTGATGTCGAAATTTCATCCAAAGAAATCCGCCGTGTAGCTTTGTTTCACGGGCTACTTTCTTTTGCACTCAATACTTTTGTTGTAGCATTAACTATTAATATTATTGCAGGCCTTATTCACTAAAAAACTATTATGTCATCAGATATTGTTAAAAGATTTGACCGTATTATGGCCATTTTCATTCATCTGCAGTCCAGACGCACAGTGCGTGCGCAGGATTTAGCGGATCGTTTTGAGGTAAGCCTAAGAACAATTTACAGAGACATAAAAAGTCTTGAACAGGCTGGAATTCCTATTTATAGTGAAGCCGGAACCGGATATGAGCTAATGGAAGGATACAAACTTCCTCCGGTAATGTTTTCCCAGGAAGAGGCTCTAAGCTTTATTGCAGCGGAAAAATTAATGGATAGATTTATTGATGAGGGTCTGAAACAGAATTTTCTTTCAGCAACTTACAAGATAAAATCTGTATTGAGGATGTCTGAAAAAGATTTACTTTCAACTCTGGAAAACCAGATTATTATTCAGAGACCCGAATACACGACTTCAACACAAAAGGCCCCTGACCATACAATGGAAACGCTGTTTAATGCTATTGCACAGCAAAAGCAGGTAAAAATAGATTACAAAGGTGTGCAGGACAGCAAATGCCAGGAAAGGATAATAGAGCCAGTAGGATTATTCTATGAGCAAGGACATTGGTATATACAAGCATACTGCCTCCTGCGTAATGATTACCGACAGTTCCGTACCGACAGAGTATCAGGAATTCAGATAATGGAAATAGGCTTTTCTAAAAAGCATCCACATCTGAAACAACTTCTGCCGGATAAGAAAAATGAACATAAGGGTACCGAAGCCATTATAAGGGTACATAATTCTTTTGCCGGCTACATGAAATGGGACCGCCATTATTATGGCTTTGTCTCCGAAAAAGATTTGGGACAGGAAACTGAAATGGTATTTTCAATAAGGGATATGGATAATGGATTTCCCCGATGGCTGCTGATGTTTGGGGATCGCCTTACCATCGTAAAACCTGAATCTCTAAAAAAAGATGTACAAAACTTACTGGAAACCCAGTTAGAAAGAATAAAAAACTCCGGCCAATAACCGGAGTTTAATTTTTTGTTAAGGTGTTTATCTTTCCCAGAAAAAAGGAGGTTCAATTCCTAATGCTCTTAAATAAACATATCCCTGAGCTCTGTGGTGAACTTCGTTATCTATAAAATACAGGATATTATCTTTTATAGGGAAATTGTACTCTCCAAAAAGATTAAACGGTTTAGAGAAGTCTTCCGCAGGAATCTGATTGTATAAATCAATAATTTTTGGAGTTTCTTTATCCCATTGTGCTAATAATTCAGCTTTTGTAGTCATATTCATATCATGACTAAATGGTTCTTCAGCTCTCTTTACAATGCCGCTAAGCCCTGGCGTAGCAATAGAAAGGAGTTCTTTTACCATATCAGAAAAAGGACGCATACCTTCCACCGAGAATTCAAATAATTCTTTTTCCGGAAATTTTTCAATTACTCTTCTTGTAAGATTTCTGTGTCCTAACCAGTGGTTAAGCAAATCTTCTTTACCGATAAATGTTTCCTGTTTTGAAATTTGTGTAGTTTCCATATTGTTTAAGATTAAATTTTATTTCTGTATCAAAGTTAATAGGGGGTTGTGACAACAGTTTGTCAACAGCATTTTTTTATATTAAAATGTAACAAAAAAGAATTTTTAACTACTAATTGTAAACAATTATCTAATTAAATATGAAAAAAGGAATATTATCATTTGCTTCATTAGCCTTTTTAGGAGCGCTGATGAGTGCTCAGGAAATTAAATTTGAGGAGTACGATCTCCCAAATGGTTTGCATGTAATTCTGCATCAGGATAACTCTGCGCCAGTTGTTACTACGGGAGTTATGTATCATGTTGGTTCTAAGGATGAAGTAAAAGGGAGAACAGGTTTCGCTCATTTCTTTGAACATTTATTATTTGAAGGTACTCCAAATATTAAAAGAGGAGATTGGTTCAAAATTGTTTCCTCCAACGGTGGAACGAATAATGCCAATACTACACAGGACAGAACCTACTATTATGAAACATTCCCTTCTAATAACGAACAGTTAGGGCTTTGGATGGAAGCGGAAAGAATGCGCAGTGCAATAATTAATCAGATAGGTGTAGACACACAAAGAGAGGTTGTGAAAGAAGAGAAAAGAATGAGAATAGATAATGCTCCATATGGAGGAATTATTTATCGTACATCTATATATCCACATCTTTTTGATAAACACCCATATGGAGGATCTGTTATTGGTTCTATGGAAGATTTAAATTCCGCTAAACTAGATGAATTTCAGGCATTCTATAAAAAATACTACGTTCCAAACAATGCTACTTTAGTTGTTGCCGGAGATATTAAACCTGCACAGACTAAAAAATGGATACAGGAATATTATGGTAGCATTCCAAAAGGAGCCGTTAGTCCTAAGAACTTCCCGAAAGATGAACCAATTGTCAAAGAAAAAGAAGTTACAACAACTGACGCCAATATACAGCTTCCTGCATATGTTTTTGCTTACAGAACATTATCTAATAAAGAAAGAGACGCATATGTACTCAATATGCTTTCGGCTTATTTAAGTGGAGGTAAATCGTCTGTTCTTTATAAAAAGTTAGTAGACCAGGAAAAAAAGGCGCTTGAAATTGCTTCAATTTCAGACGGACTTGAAGATGCCGGAGTATTTTCTTTCTTTGCGATCCCCATGGGGCAAACATCGAAGCAGGCACTGCAAACAGAAATAGATGCAGAAATTAAAAAATTGCAGACAGCATTAATTTCTCAGGAAGATTATCAGAAACTTCAGAATAGATTTGAAACTCAATCTGTAAATCAAAACTCAAGTATTCAGGGCATTGCAAGTTCTTTAGCTACAAATCATGTATTGCTAGGCAACACTAACCTAATTAACAAAGAAATAGAAATTTACAGATCTATCACAAGAGAAGATTTGCAAAATGCCGCAAAAAAATATCTGAATCCTAACCAAAGAGTTATCATTAATTACATTCCTGAAAAAAAATAAACACATGAAAAGACATATTACATATATCGCTGCTAGCTTTCTTATTTCAGGAATGATGACAGCACAGAATATAGATCTTAACGCTATGCCTAAACCAGGGCCTACGCCAAGTATTAATATTACTTCTCCACAATCCTTTAAACTAAGTAATGGTCTTACTGTTCTTATAGTAGAAAATCATAAACTTCCAAAGGTGAATGTAACCCTCAGAATGGACAGACCTCCTGTATACGAAGGCAAGGTAGTTGGAGTTAATAGTATCATGGCGAGTCAGTTAGGCAATGGTACGACAACAATGTCTAAAGACGATTTTAACAAACGTGTTGATTTCCTTGGGGCTACAGTAAATTTTGGTTCAGGAAGCGCTTATGCCAATTCTTTATCTAAATATTTCCCTGAAGTTTTGGGTCTAATGGCTGATGCCGCAATTAATCCTAAATTTTCTGAAGAAGAAATTCAGAAATCCAAAGAAAGATCTCTCGAGAGTCTGAAAAATAATGAAAAAAATGCTCAGTTTCTTTCTTCTAAAATTTCCAATGCAGTTACATATGGAAAAAATACAGCAAGAGGAGAATTTCAAACAGAAGAAAGCATTAAGGCCATACAACTAAAAGATGTTCAGGATGCTTACAACAAATATTTTACACCAAACAATGCATATCTTGTTGTAGTTGGAGATATTAAATATACTGAGGCCAAAAAGCTTATTGAAAAGAGTTTTGGTAACTGGAAAAAATCCAGTTTCACCGTACCAAATGTAGAGCCAGCAAAGAACGTCGCAAAAACAGAAGTTGATGTTATCAATGTTCCAAGTGCTGTACAATCTGTTGTCTCAGTACAGAATATCACAACACTAAAAATGAAGGATCCTCAATATTTTGCAGCTACACTTGCTAATTATATTCTGGGCGGTGGTGGAGAAGCTCGTCTTTTCATGAATCTTCGTGAGAAAAATGGTTTCACCTATGGAGCTTATTCCTCATTTGATACTTCCAAGTATTCTCCTTCTTTTTCGGCTGGTGCAAGTGTAAGAAATGATGTAACTGATAAAGCTGTTAAAGAATTTATTAATGAATTAAATGGAATCTCAACTATAAAATCTGAAGAACTTGCCAATGCAAAAGCAAAGTTAAAAGGAGATTTTATCCGTTCTATGGAGAGACCTGAGACCATTGCTAATTTCGCAGTTAACTCAGCTATCCAAAACTTACCGAAAGATTTTTATACCAATTATCTTAAATCTATTGATAATGTAACGGTAGCTGATGCTCAGAATGCTGCAAAAGTTAATATTTTACCAAATCAGAGCAGAATATTCATCGCCGGAAAAGCGGCTGATATTTCTGAAGGATTAGAGAAATTAGGTTACCCTGTAAATTATTATGATAAGGATGCTAATAAAACAGAGAAGCCTGCTGCTAAAAAAGTAGATGCCAGTGTATCTGTTGCCAGTATTGCTGATAAATACATCAATGCCATAGGTGGAAAAACGGCTATAGCAAAACTAACTTCTATCTCTTCTGAAGGTTCTGCTACTATGCAAGGGATGGAGCTTATCATTAAAAGCCAGAAGGCTCTTGGTGGCAAACTATTGCAAGAGATAAGTGCTATGGGAAATACTGCTCAGAAAATGGTATTTGACGGAAAAGATGGTTATATGATGATGATGGGAAATAAGACACCTCTTCCTGAAGATATAAAAACAGCACTGCTAAAAAATACTTCGCTATTTGAAGAATTAGATTTTGCTAAAAAACCAGAGCTAAAAGTATCTGGTATAGAAAAAATTGGCGGCGAAGATTCTTATGTCATTAAAGACGGAAAGAATATCTATTATTACAGTGTAAACAGTGGATTAAAAACCGGAGAAACCAAGACACAAAAGATGAATGGACAGGAAATGACTATTCCAACTGTTTATAGCAATTATAAAGATGTAAATGGTGTAAAATTACCCCATACTCTTTCTCAAAGCATGATGGGGCAAGATTTAGTAACCAATATCAAGTCGTATACCTTTAATACAGCTAAAGATACTGATTTTAAATAAATTATCCTTTAGAGAATAAAGAAAATCCGGTGCAAAAATTTGTACCGGATTTTTGTTAAATATTGTTTACAATATGCAGATTCTTAAACTAATTTTTGTAAATTAGAAAAACCAAAATCCACAACTGAATATGATTAAGAAAGGTAAATCAGTAAAAAGATTCAAATTCAGAGTAAAAACTGCACCTAAAAGAGTACAACAGAAAAAGCATTGATTTTCTAAGGATTTTTATCCGACAGAAAGTCAATGTTTCTTTTTAGGCCTGCATATTTTGTTCGTTTCACAGGAGATTTCCTGAAAATTTCAGAAAAAACTTCCTGTGTAAGTTCTTTCCACTCTTTTTTGGAAAAGTTCTGCAGCGATTCATTCGGGTCAAAAAGAGGCTGTTGATGTGGTTTTGAGAATCTATTCCAGGGGCAAACATCCTGGCAGATATCGCACCCGAACATCCAGTTCTGCATTTTCCCATGAAAATGCTCAGGAATATCTTCCTTCAATTCTATGGTTGCATAAGAAATACATTTGCTTCCGTCTATGATCTGATTATCCAATATAGCATCTGTAGGACAGGCTTCAATGCATTTTCGGCATTTTCCACAGTGATCTGTTACCTGAATATCCGGAACTAATTCCAGCTCACATATAATCTCTGCCAGAAAATAAAAGGATCCCTCTCCTTTTGTAATAAGATTTGCATTTTTTCCGACCCATCCAATTCCGGATTTTTTTGCCCAGGCTCTTTCTAGTACCGGTGCAGAATCTACAAAAACTCTGAATCCAAATTCTCCTATCTCTTCTTGCAATTCGGCAACAAACTCTCCAAGAATTTCTTTAATTACTTCATGATAATCTTTTCCATACGCATATTTGGAAATTTTAAAATTATCATCTGTATTCAATACTTTACGGGGAAAGTAATTGTATGAAAACGAAATTACGGATTTGCTTCCTTCAACCAGCAAACGAGGATCAAGACGCTTGTCAAAATAGTTTTCCATGTAACGCATTTCACCGTTCAAATTTCTCGTAAGCCAGTTTTCCAGAGAACGCGCTTCATCTTCCAAAAACTCAGCTTTGGAAATACCACAAGCCAGAAAGCCAAAGTCTTTTGCTTTCTGTTTTATAATTGCTGTATTTTTTTCAGCCAGATTCATCGGTGCAAAAATACTGAGAAAATTATACTTCTGTCATTTTACGTTTTCGTAATTTTGCAAAGCTTTGAAAAAGAAATTTTAGATTATGAAGAAAATATTGCTTACAGGAGGTTTAATTTTATCTTTTATTTCCTGCTCTGCTCAAAAAGCAGATCACGACACGAAAGATTTAGTTAATGCTACTGCATGGATGCAAAATGCCGGAGAATATAAAGCCTTAACTATTCAGGCTTATCAGCTAGCACAAATTCGTTTAGCACAAATCCTTACACAAGAGGTATCGGAAAAGCCTAGAGCTATTGTATTGGATATCGATGAGACAGTACTGGACAACTCTCCTTATCAGGCTTATCAGATTGAAAACAAAAAGAATTTCAACCAGGAAGACTGGAACAAATGGACAAGACTTGCTCAGGCAGAACCGATTGCCGGAGCTTTAAATTTCCTGAACTTTACTAAAAATAATGGTGTAGAAATTTTTTATGTTTCCAATAGAAGTGAAGCAGAAAGAGTTCCCACTCTTGAAAACCTTCAGAAGAAAAGCTTTCCATATGCGGATAATAATCACCTTATCTTGAAAACAGATAAATCGAGTAAGGAAAGCAGACGCCAGAAACTTTCTGAAAAATACAATATCGTTTTGTTTTTTGGAGACAATCTAAGCGATTTTTCGGATATATATTATTATAATAATGAAGGCAAAACTTCATCTGAAAAAGTTCTGGAACATCCGGAATTATTCGGAAGCAAGTTCATCATTCTTCCAAATGCAATGTACGGAGATTGGGAAAGCTCTATGTACAAAAAAAATACAGATAAAAAATTAAGCAACGAACAGGTAAAAATGAAGAGCCTGCGTTCTTTTACAACTCAAAATATTAATCAATAAAAAATCTTATAACATGATTGAAGACGTATTAAAAGCAGGAAACTATCATCTTATCGATGTACGCGAACCTATGGAACTTGAAATGAATGGTGCCATCGATGAGGCTACCAATATTCCATTAGGAGAAATTGAAGAAAGACAGGATGAAATAAAAGGTCTTGAAGGTAATGTAATTTTCTTCTGTCGCTCCGGTAACCGTTCCGGAAAGGCTACAGAATTCTTCAAAGCTCAGGGACTTGATAATGTATATAATGGTGGTGGTTATGAAGATATGCAGCAGTCTCTGGACAATGTTAAATAATTAACCACTAAAACAATAAATAAAACTCCCGGCTTTTCCAAGCCGGGAGTTTTTAATATAATTTAAATACAATTTCAGTTTTAAGGAGTACAGGTAATGATTTTTTTTCCGGTTCCCTGTCCCGACATATTAGTTGCACCTTCAACACGCTGAGTAGCTCTGACAGTATTTGATCCTGTTGTATTCCATGTAATTTTATTAAAACTATTTCCATTTAATACAAGAGGAAACAGAGGCCCATTACTTACTTTACTGCCAAACATAGAGACCGATCCATCTTTACCAATCACGACTCTTACCAAAGGAGTATCTTTGGTTCCGGTCATATTATAAATAGGAGGAATACCTCCATATTGCCAGGCCGATCCATCCTGAAATTTAATATTCTGCGGATAAGTTGCATTACCTACCTGGAACTGAATTTCATTAACAGCAAGTTGAACACCATTAATTGTGAGATTAAACGAATTGTCTAATGAGTAAATATCGAATACGAATCCAAAGTCTGTTGCAGGGAATGAAAAATCCTGAGCAACACCATCCTTTACAGCAAATTCTTTTGGATTAATATCCTGCCTGCAAGGTCCAAATCTAAGATTTAGATTATATTTAACTCCGGGAGTAATATTTACTTTGTCAACCTTTAGACTTTTTGATACACCATCAAGTGTTACCGTTCCAATATTTAATATACCTTCCGGGGCTGCCGTATTAGTCTTTGCGATAACCTGAGTTTCATCACTGGTTACTGTTGGCTGATTCTGAGGAGAAGGAAAATTAACCGCTTGTCCACTTGTAATTGAATTGTTATAAGTTATGGCATCTGTCGCAAAATTCAAATCGGCAGAAGTAAATGCAGGAGTAAGAACTGCATTATTCACAACAGAGATATTTCCTACTTGTCTAGCGTCTAACTTCGTTGTAATTCTACTGAATTGATGTCTTAATACAATGTCAAGTGTGTTATCCTTATTACCTGTTACGGTCATATTCTTTTTGAAATACATCAGATCCCCGCTAATTCCTGCTATTTTAGCTGTACTTAAAGGCGATTTGTCTACCATTGTATTTGGTGTACCTGCATTTGTATTTAAAGAATAAGCTACAAAAGTATAATTCCCGTCACCATCCAAAAGGAAGCCATCTGTCTCGTTCTTTTTATAGGTAAATTCTTTGTAATCTTTATATGCTCCATTTTTGTCGTATACAATAACTCTGTATTTTACACCCTCTGCTAATTCTTTCGGAACAACAGTGGCCGCTCGAGATTTAGTGGCTGCCTGAGTCTGTATAGAAGATTTAGAAGTAATTGTTGCGGTTACAAAAGTATCTCCGTCGAAAGGAATAATTTCTTTTTGAACAATTCCGGGATTTATTCCTCTATGATTCGCAGAAGCCTGCATTACCGGTAACTCTTCAATATTTTCAATCCCTTTTAAGTTAATCTTTACATTGAAAGCAGATTTATTTATTCCATTCTCTTCGATACTATTATCGGTACTTCGACATGAAGTTACAGCAAAAGATAGTGCGAGCAGCGAGTAGCCCGCAGCCTGTAATTTAAAATTCATTTATTTGTTTTTTGTGTTAGTTTATAGAGATGCTACCATTCAATAGTACGGTTATCATCATCACCCTGTATCCATTCTTCCTGAACCACTCCACCATTATTAGGTGGAAGTACTTTCGCAGATCCGGCAGCAACTCCTTGCTCCATTTCAAGAAATAGAACTTCCACTACAGGAGCAGAATACTCCTGTTTTTGATCATTTTTCATCATTTCGTCTTTATTATTTGTAAATTATCATCATCTGTTTTCTATTTTTATATTTTTAAAGCAAAATAAATCACCAAAAATACTTTATAATAAAACAACTGACACAAAATTAGATTATTTTTAAATAAATTAAAAATATAAACAATTGATAATCAATGTTTTAAATTAAAACAAAAACAGGTATGCAATTTACACTTTTTATTTAGCTTATAAAAGTAAATTATTCTAAACGAAACAAAAATCATATTATTTATAATGAATACTATTACTATATAAAACATCCTTAAATAAAAAGGCCTCCGGAATACCAGAGGCATTATAGATAATATATTTTTATTAATTTAAGGACACACAACAACTTTTCGTCCAGTTCCTTTTCCTATAAACTTTGTTAAACCTGTTACTAACTGGGTAACAGTTACAGGATTGATTGCAGTAGAATTCCATGTTATCTTTTTAAACAGAGCTCCATTATATAACTCAAGAGGCTCCAAAGTCCCCACAGTAGCTCTTTTCCCCATCATGGAAACAGAACCATCTGGTCCAATTGTAATTCTCACAACAGGACTTGCTGCATTTCCGGTAATATTATAAACCTCCTGAACTCCTTTAGAAGTATCACCATATACTGCTCCATCTGATTTAAAACGAATGTTAACAGGATAACTAGGCACCCCTCCCTGAAACTGTATCTCCTGATTAGATAAATCAACTCCGTTAACGGTTAGGTTAAAAGAATTATCCAATTCATACACATCAAATACAAATCCTGCATCTGCAGCAGGGAAGTTAAAACTTTGAGTAATACGTGTATTTCCGGTATTTCCAGGATCACTCATCGAAAAATCAAATGCTGGAGTTGCCACGTCTGTACAAGCAAATTTCAATTTAAGATTATACTTATATCCAGGCTTTGCAACAATATTAGGTATAGATATCGCAGTTTTTGTTTTTGCACCAACCTGCATAGATGCAATTGTCAAAGTAGCCATATCCGAAGCTGCAGCACCCGGATTAGCAAACAACAAAGGAGAACTCGTCCATACAGCACTAGTAGTAGGATTCCCAGTAAAATTAACTGTCTTACCAATACCAGCTGCACCAAACGTAACCGTCCCATCAGAAAGCTTTAATACATTTCCTGTAGAACGATGATTACTCATAACCGGTGTACTAATCGACTGAATACCATTACCCGGAGAAACTGCACTAGCATCAATAATTGTTGTGATTTGACTAAATTTATGTTTAAATACAACACTTAATAAATTATCACCTTTAGTTACCCTAATATTATCCGCTCTAAAATACATCAAATCATTATTTCCTGAAATAGCAGGTAATGAAGTCACAGAAAGACCAGTAGTTGGAGCCGCGCCCGGATCTGTTGAACTATTGAAAGAATAAACAACAAAAGTATATTTATTAATCGCTTCTGTATCACCATCTAACATCATATCTGTAGCAGTAGATAAAGTTCCTATAGTAGGTACAGATGCACCAGACGCATTAATTGTATAAAGCTTCTGCCCTATATAGGCATCTCCTCTATAAACCACCACTCTAAATACTACACCCTGAACCAAATTAATCCCCCCGGCAGCTATTGGATTAACAGACGCCTGAGCTGTACCTTCTTTAAAAGCAGGAGTCATAGTTACAATAAATGCCTGATCACCTACAATAAGATTTCTAACTTGCTCTTTCTCCACAGAGCCTACATTCTTCGTTGATGCTACCGGCTCTATATCCCGGCCTTCATAATCCTCTCCTGTCAAATTAAATTTCAGAAGAGCAGAACCGTTCACCATTTCATTCCCTCCATTATTATCAACAGCACTATCAGTACTTCTACAAGACACAGCAAAAAAAGACAATGATAACATCGCTATAGCTGTAGTAATTTTTAAATTTTTCATTTGTTTGTAAGTTCGTAGTTTTACATCATTCTTTATAAGTTTTACCATTCTACAGTTCTGCCATCATCAGTATCAGGATCCCATTGTTCCTGTACATTACCACCAGAATCAGGAGGCAGTATTCTTGCCGACCCCGTTGCAATCCCCTCTTCGACCTCTACAAGCAAAGACTCGAGTTCAGGAGAGACATATTCTTCTTTTTGAAAATTACTCATCATTAAAATTTGTTTATATTATTCATTTGTTGTTAAAGTCAGATTTTCATCATAAAACTTCATCCCAATAAATTCAATGATATATTAATAACAATTCAGCAGAGACTGCATAATCTTGAACATAAGAATATTTAATAATCAATTCCTATCAGAAGATAAAATTCGATTACAAATTTATATTATATTTCTAAATAATCAAAAATTATAACATTATATAAATATTAATTCAAACATATTATATAATTAATATTTAATATATATTAATATAGTTTTACAGTAAAAAAATAATCAATAATTATTTTAAAAATGAAATTCAAACAAATCATTTAAAATATTCTTTTTTTATTTTATTCTAAATAAAAAACTCCTTTAGCCAAAAAGACTAAAGGAGCTTAAACTCAACATCATTTACAACTACATGTACAACTGCATTATCAACATCATCAACATATTATTTTCTTTTCACACAACGGATACTTTCACCATATTTATAATATTGTCCCGTTCCTATTGTTACCCCTCCGCTATTGAAACTAAAATCATAAAAGTTTTCAGCAGACAATTCAGTACTCGTCCAATATCTTGCCTCTACAGAAGCTTTAACAGCATTATATGTATTACCAAAACCTGCCAAAGGCAAGAATAAATACTTATCATAATCCGCAGGAGCTGGCTGCGTATCAGTTCCAATAAAAATTCCTTTCACACCATTATAATATCCCGGGAATGTATATACATTTTTACCAGCTGAATCAACAACTTCTTTTTGAGTTGGCAATCTCCAACCACCACCATAAGCCGTAACTTTAGCACAAGGATCATCTTCAATACGATACACACTAGTCCCGGTTACATCAGCTGGCAACTTATACGCTTCTGTAACATCTTTAGCTGTTTCTAATGGTTTAACCGCATTAAAATACCAATGATCTCCAAATTCAGATTGATTAGCAGCAAACCCATAATTACCATTATTATAGATAAGGTTAGCCGGAGCCCATATAATATCACCACCGACATCATGTCCGGAAGCCGGAGCCAAGGTAAGAATAAGATTATACCGTACACCAGGAGTTATATTCAATCCTTTTGATCCGCTAATTTTAAAATTAGTTTTTGTAACTCCTGCAATAGTAATAGAAGGAATAATCATTTCTCCGCTTGTTGTTACTGGACTACGCAGAATCGTTGTAGCCTTAACTACCGTACCTGGAAGAGTTCCTATAAAGTTAACAGATGCAGAACCCGCAGCTCCATTCCATATAATATTATTAGCATTAACCGTATTATCGGTATTAAAATAATCTGATATCTTAACATTTGCAGAAGTATAGTTTGGAGATACAACCCCATCACTAATTGCTTCAATATTACCTATAGCAGCAGTATTAATAGTTGTCGTAATTTCACTAAATGCATGCTTAAAAACAACATCTAAATAGTTTGTTCCTTCTGTAATCGTTATAGTCTTTCTGAAAAGCAACAGATCATAATCAGCATTACTTACCTGAATATCATTATAGGCGTAACTGTTTCCTGTAGGGGTAAAATTAGGACTAACCGTATCACTATTAGCAGAAAGACACACAAAAGTCAAAGTTTCACCAACATTTACAGGAAAATGATTCCCTTCTTCCGGTAAATCCTGACCATATATATAATTACGAACTCCCAACCATGAACCGTCTGCCGAATAGACAATAACTCTGTATTTAGTTCCTATTTTTAATTCCTGAGGCCCCGCTGGTACAGCTGCAGCCATTGGAGTAATTGCAGCCTGAGCGGTATTTCTTACCGGAGAAGCTACAGGTGCAAGCGTTGCAATAAGTTTAAAATCTTTATTAAAAGCAACCTCAGAACGTTGTTCTGTCGGTGCTGTAAATTTTTTATTCTCTAGAGATGCCATTTTCATTGCACCATTACCTAAAAGGTTTTGTACACCAGAATCTACTCCCTGCATATTAATTTTCAGAGTAGCCTGTTTATCGCCTCCTCCAGTTATATCATCATTACTCCTACACGAAAAAACCATTATCATTACTAATAAAAGCAATGCTATTCTGCTTATAAATATTGTATTTTTTTTCATCATTTCTCTATCATTTTTTTGTTGTTGTCAGAATGTTACCATTCAATAGTTCTATTGTCATCATCACCCTGGATCCATTCATCCTGGACTACTCCACTATTATTTGGAGGCACAACTCTGGCAGACCCCGCTGCTATTCCCTGTTCCATTTCAACAAAAAAAACTTTTATATCAGGAGAAATGTATTCGCTTTTTTGTACTTTTTCTTTCATTTTTTCTATCATTTATGTTTTATAACTTCATTCGTATTTACACTGATACACCACAAATGTCCTATCAATGGGATATATCAGGAATTATTATTCAAAAAAAAGTCTTTTTTGAAAATGCAAGTAATTGCAAAACAGAAAACTTATAGTTTAGATTTTCGGGGTGCAAAATTACTCATTTATAGCAATTATAAAAAAAGAAATTATATTTAGAACATAATAAAAAATATACATTCCTATTTTTCAAGTAGCTGACCCATATTTCCAAAATACATACCAAACTTTGTATAAAATTCTTAGTATTATATGATAAATTCAAACAGTCATATTACAATAATCTTGCATTCCCTCTGTGAGAAGGCTAAAACAAAATAAATAAAATTTAAACTAGATTATTATGAATACCATAATGTATAATTACTCTGGAACACAAAGAGATTTAAAAAAAAATCTGATAGATTAAAATTATAACAACAATTGTTTCTATAAAATAAAATTCCCTCAATCTTATAAATTGAGGGAACAATAATTCTTAATCAAAAATATGTGAGTCTGATACTCTTTATGATTCGGGCTATTTTAAAAATGATAATATCAATATCATGTTATAATTCGGGGCAATCAGCCTCCCTAAACTCTTTTAGTAATTTTTCAAATACTTCTTCTACTGATAAAATACTATCTATTAGAGCAGAAGACTGCCCTATTTCTAATTCTCCTTCTTCAAGATCTCCTTCGAACATTCCTTTTTTAGCTCTGGCACGTCCTAAAACAGACCTAAGAGCCTCCTGATCTCTTCCCGATTCATATAATTTTTCGATATCATTATAAAACTTATTTTTAATAAGCCTAACCGGAGCCAGTTCTTTTAATGTCAAATGTGTTCCCCCTTCCTGTGTCTCTACAATCTTTTGTTTAAAATTTTCGTGTGAGGAGGCTTCCTTTGTAGCCGCAAATCGGGACCCTATCTGTACACCTTCAGCTCCTAATAACATCGCAGCCTTAACCTGGGACCCTAAAGCAATGCCACCCGCTGCAATTAAAGGTAAATCAACTTGTCTTCTGACATTAGGAATAAGAGAGAGTGTTGTTGTTTCTTCCCTTCCATTATGTCCACCTGCTTCAAATCCTTCCGCAACTACCGCATCTACACCTGCTTCCTGGCACTTTAATGCAAATTTGACACTGCTTACCACATGTGCTACTTTTATGCCTTCTTTTTTAAGAACCTCTGTATAGGTTTTAGGATTTCCCGCAGATGTAAAAACAATTTTAATTTTTTCTTCCAGAATAATATTAATGATCTCATCCATATTAGGATAGAGCATAGGTATATTTACACCAAATGGTTTATCTGTAGCTGCTTTGCATTTAATTATATTCTCTTTCAGAATATCAGGATACATACTCCCTGCTCCAAGCAAGCCTAAGCCACCGCAGTTGGAAACAGCAGAAGCCAATCTCCAGCCACTGTGCCAGATCATACCGCCTTGTATAATAGGATATTTAATATCAAAAAGTTCTTTAATTCTGTTCATAATATTTAATAATGACAATCGATTTTCAATATACGAAAAACAGCTATTTAATTAGCAAAATAGATAGCTGACTTACTACAATTAGTTGACTGTAAATAAAATCCCTGTAACATTCGCTACAGGGATATTTATTTTAGTTTATTAATCTTTTTTATTTCATTAAAGATTCTCTCTTCCAGTCTGTTTTAAATTTACAGTCTTTATATCTGTTATTAATGGAAATAAAGGTATCTGGTAGTTTAGATTTAATCCACTGATCTACAATATTTCCTTTTTTCTGGTTCAGGGCTATAGACTTTATACGTTCATAGTCCGTTGTAATATCCAGAGTGTGTGCAGGTACAATATCATTAATTTGAATCAGCTCAATTGCTTTTTTCTTACTCTGCCCTTCTTCAATTTCATAAGGCTCAGTAATATCTCCCTTATTAAGACCTGCTATCTGATAAGCATCTACAGGATCCATTTTTGTTTTCTCAAGATTATCAGAACCATCCTGACCAGTCATTACACCTGCATTAAACTTGGTAGTTTTATCATCAGAATACTTTAAAGCAGCATCTTTAAATGAAATAGTACCATCAACTATCTGTGTTTTAACTTTTTGCAATTCAGTTTTAGCAGCTTTTATTTCTTCAGCATTAGGAGTGCTGGCAATAAGAATATGTCTTACATCGTAGATTTTACCAGATTTCTTAATCAACTGAATGATGTGGTAACCGTATTCTGTTTCCACAGGATCGGAGATTTCTCCTTCCTGAAGGTTTAAGGCTGCAGCTTCAAATGGTTTTACCATCATCCCCTTTGCAACATTAGCAATAAGACCTCCATTAGAAGCTGAACCCGGATCTTCAGAATAAATTCTTGCTTGGTTTTCGAAAGATTCACCACCCTGGATGGCAGCTTTTATTTTCTTTAGCTTATCAATAATTTCCTGTTTGTGAGCATCTGTCAATTTAGGATACATGATAATTCTGCTTAGCTTAACTTCATCATTTACCTGAGGCAACTGAGTTTTATAAGTATCATAAAAAGCAGAAACTTCACTTGGCGTAATATCCACACCTTTAGTGATTAATTTATACTTTTCACCTTGGTAATACTGCTCCGAAGAGATCTTCTCAATAGCTGCTTTGAATTCGTATGCTGTACGGTATTTATAAGCAGCAAGCATATCTTTTTCAGAAGGGAAACCAGAAAGCATTTGCTGGAATCTGTTATCCGCATCAGCTTTTAATTCTTTACTTCTGTTCTGAATAAGGGTATCTTTTTTTGCATGAAAAAGCAAAAGTTTATTGTGAATAATACTCTCTATAATTTCACATTTATCCCCTACCGGCGACCCTTGTTGTTTGGACATGTTGATGTATTCTTCAATATCAGATTCCAAAACAATCTCATTACCAATTACCGCAGCAATACCATCGACTAATTGTCCCTGTTTTAACTGAGCTTTTAGTAGTGTACCTGCAAAAGTGGTTACAAGGAAACTAAGGATAAAGAAAAAACGAAAGTTTTTTGTCATATCTATTTTTTATAATGGTGCAAAATTAGAATTCTGCCCGAATTAAACCTTATTTTTTATTATAATTATTTCTTAAAATTCTTTTGTAGTGCTGATACAAATCCAGGTTCGATTGTTATCTTTGCCTTAGATTTTAAATCTGCAAGAATCTTTTTAATCTGCTCAGATGTAACCAGTTCTTCAAGCTCACCTGATTCTTCAGCTTCTTTCTGAGTCATAACTCCTGCCGGAAGAATTTCATCGTTTGCAATAACCAGAGTTCTCCCTCCTATTTTAGCAGTATAAACACCCGTTTTGAAAGGTACATTATATTTTTTGAAAACTTCTGCAGATTCTACCATCTCACCTTCATTGAAGTTAGCAAGAGGTTGTTTTTTATCGTTTGTCTTCCCTTTGTATTCAGCCTGTAATTTTTCCCAATCAGCAGGATTCTTTATTGCCTTCACAAATTTATCAACATCCGCTTCATTACCTGGGATAACGACTCTTCCTTTAGCTGCTGCTTCTTTTTTAAACTGATCTTTATGCTTGTTATAATAATCCGCAGACCATTCTGGGTGAAGTGAAATTTCTTTTTTTAGATATTCTGCATAGAAATAATTGGAATACAGATTCTTTTTAATATCCTCAAGGTGATTTTTAACTTCAGGTCTGTTTTCAAATTCAACGGTATAAGCTCTCATCAGGAAATTTCTACCCATCATATCTACTAATTGTCCCCACTTCTTGTTGTCCATTTTTTCGACATCAGCAGTATGGTCTTTAATCTGAGTTTTAAAATCTCCTACAGTAAACTGTTGACCATTGTAAGTATACAATGCCTCTTTATCGTTTACCAGTTTTTTAAATTCTGCATAAGAAGCTTTTGCTTTACCTGCAGCTCCAGATTCCTTATAGCCCGGAGATTTTTTCAGTTTATCTATAAATGCATCATAAAAAGCATTTCCATACTGAGAATTCATCATATCCGTGAAGAAGAACTCTTTTGTATCCGGAGTTATCTGATAAGGTCTCTTTGAATAAATATTGAATATAAACCATTTATTTTCAATAAGAATAGGTGTTTTTGTATAATCACCCTCTTTAAGAGTTTTTAGTTGTGCATAAGCCTCTTCCGGTAAAATAGGAGATCCCATTACAACACCACCATTCTTTTTCTCGTTGTCATTACTTCCGAATTCCGCAGTAACCTCATTAAACTTTTTACCAGAAGCTAAAGCTTTATAAATTTCAGTTTTTGCTTTTTCCGAATTCGCATCATTAGGATACGATAATGTTCCGAAAATAAGATATCCTAAAGAAGGTCTTTCACCTACAACCTTTACGAACATTACATTATCCGGAGTATCAATTAATTTTGAATAACCTCCTATAGAAAGTTTTTGTACATCAGCTTCCAGTTCAGCGCTCAATACACCAGCTTTAATATACAAAGGCTTAGCGTCTCCTTTTGCTTCTGTCTGGATCGCCTGATCCATGGTCATTTTTCCTAACCTTACATCATTATAAATCTTTTGGAAATCTTTCTTTACACCCTCTTCTTTTTTAGCAAAGAAAACCTGAATCTGCTTTTCTTTTTGACTGGCAGCCATATAATCGTTTAGGAACTTAGTTTCTAATTCCTTTGGATAATAACTTTCTTTCTTTAATTCGTTAAGACGCGTACCAATCTGGGCTCTGAAATTCTGAGTTGTATCTGCCTTTAGGGATCTAGAAAAATCCTGAATCAGTTTAAAATTAATATAGGAATCAATTGTTTGATCTATTCCCTGATTCTTCAGTCCCACTTCATATTCTTTTGAAAATTTTGCAACAGGCATTGCATCATTATTAATAACTATGCTTTGTGCAAAGCCTAAATGCGCTGCAGCTACAGTTAGCAGGGAGATTAAAG
Source organism: Elizabethkingia occulta (assembly GCF_002023715.1). Classification (GTDB taxonomy): domain Bacteria; phylum Bacteroidota; class Bacteroidia; order Flavobacteriales; family Weeksellaceae; genus Elizabethkingia; species Elizabethkingia occulta. The sequence continues at coordinate 222,424 of NZ_MAHX01000002.1, read as the reverse complement.
ATTTAGTTTTCATGTATCTGATGTAAGTATTTAATAAAACCTGAAAAACCGGTGATTAAACCAGTTCTTCAAATGTTGTTAGTTCTTTAAATTGCTTAATTCTTTCTTTAAGCATTGCAGGAGTTACAGTCTGTATTTTTTCTGTCCCGAATTGTTCTACTGTAAATGAAGCTAAAGCACTTCCCACAATAAGAGCTGTTTTCATGCTTTCGAAATCAAACTTCTCACATTTAGCAAGGTGTGCTACAAATCCTCCTGCAAAAGTATCTCCGGCTCCTGTAGGATCGAAAACATCTTCTAATAATAAAGCAGGAATAGCAAATACTTTTCCGTCTTCGAAAAGAAGTGCCCCGTGTTCTCCTTTCTTAATGATTACATATTTAGGACCCAGAGCATGAATTTTCTTAGCAGCTTTTACTAAAGAATACTCTCCGGACAATTGTCTTGCTTCCTCGTCATTAATTGTAATAACGTCTGTTTTTGCAATAACATCCATTAGCAAATCCCATGTAAGGTCCATCCAGAAATTCATTGTATCCAAAACAACTAACTTCGGACGCACTTTCATTCTTTCTAGAACTGCCAGCTGAACTGCAGGGTGCAAGTTTCCAAGCATTAATATCTCTGCATCGGCTCCACCTTCAGGAATCTTTGGATCGAAATTTTCTAATACATTTAGCTCAGTAGCCAAGGTATCACGGGTATTCAAATCATTATGATATTTACCTGCCCAGAAAAAAGTTTTACCACCTTCAACAACTTCAACGCCATCTACATTGATATTTTTCCCCTTCATCATGTCCAGATATTCATCAGGAAAGTCGCCTCCTACAACTGAAACCAAATGTACATCAGTGTCGAGAACAGAAGCCGCCAATCCGATATAAGTTGCTGCTCCGCCTAATATTTTATCTGTTTTACCAAATGGTGTTTCGATAGCATCAAAAGCTACAGTACCTACTGAAAGAAGTTTCATTTTCTATTATTCTAAAATTTTGTTTTAATATTTTTTCCCATAAGTCTCGTATGCAATCTTTTAATAATAAATAAAACTGCAAAAAGAACTTATTTTTTAAGCATCCGGCAAAAATAGCTATTTTATAATTATCGTTGTAAAAAAACTAATCCCATTCCTGAATAATCTTCTCTAATGGTTTAGGAAAAGATTTTTTATGAGATTCCTCTATATCAACAATTATATAATTACCACTAGCGCAAAGTTTCTCGAAACTCTTTTTATCTCTTAACTCTACCCTTCTGAAAGCAATATTCAGTGTTTTATGGGTAAGTTTGTGCTGTACTGTTTTTTCAGAAACAATATAATCTTTTAATTCATCCGGAATTTCATTCGGAAATTCATAGAGTTTTTTCCATATAAAACTTTCATCCCGCTGCCTGATCAGAAAATGTTCTCCATATTTCACAAAATAATAATGCAGATTCAGTATTTCTACTTTTACTTTTTTCGATTTAACGGGTAATTCCTGTATTCGATTTGTGGCATAAGCCAAACATTCTTCATTTACCGGGCAATTTAGACAATCAGGATTCTTTGGTTTACAAACCTGAGAGCCAATATCCATAACGGCCTGATTAAAATCACCCGGACGATTTTTATCTACAAAAGGCAAGATCAGATCATAGAAGTAAGAATACGCTCTAGGCGAAGCTATATCGAAATCATCTGCTAATATTCTGGAGAAAACACGATAGAAGTTACCATCTATAGCTGGTACTCTTTCTCCGTAACTAATGCTGGCAATAGCAGCTGCCGTATATTTTCCAACTCCTTTCAGATTCTGAAGACCAGCAAATGTATTGGGAAAATCACCCTTATATTCTTCCATAATCTGGTGAGAAGCTTTATGCAGATTGAGCGCCCGGGAATAATACCCCAAACCTTTCCAATACAACAAAACCTCGTCGTTTTCGGCCTCATGTAGTTCTTTTACAGTCGGAAACCTTTTTATAAAATTGACATAATGATTCCATCCCTGCTCAACTCTCGTCTGCTGAAGAATGATTTCTGATATCCATATATTATATGGTTTTTGGGTTTCCCGCCACGGCAAATTACGACTGTGGAGATCATACCAGGAAAGAATTTTTCGGGTAAGTTTCAGGAAATAAGCTTTTTCTATATTATTTTTCAAAAAAATATTTTATCTTTGCAGTCCAAAAATAAAAACAAAATTCGAAAATGACAAAAGCTGAATTGGTGAACACCATCTCCAATAAACTAGGGGTAGAAAAGAATGATACGCAGAAAGTTATTGAAGCGTTTATGCAGGAAATCAAAACTTCTCTTTACAACAACGATAATGTATATTTAAGAGGTTTTGGATCTTTTGTTATTAAAACTCGTGCTGCAAAGACTGGTAGAAACATTTCTAAGAATACAGCTATCGAAATCCCTGCACACAATATCCCTTCTTTCAAACCTTCAAAAATGTTTGCTGAGAAAGTAAAAACTAAAGTGAAAGTAGAAAATAAATAATTGTTATTAATAAAAATTTTTAAACTATGCCTAGCGGAAAAAAAAGAAAGAGACACAAGGTAGCGACTCACAAGAGAAAAAAAAGAAGAAGATTAAATAGACACAAAAAGAAAAAATAATCTTTTTTAGTTTTTTAATAAAATATAATATAGTTAGTGTTTTATTTATTATCTTCACTAGCTATATTTTTATTTTATAAACGGTTAGTCATAACCATATTTTATGAAGAAAGAACTGATTATTTCACATGAAGATGACACCTCTAAAATAGCCCTGCTGGAAGATGGTCGTTTGTTCGAACTACATCAGGAAGAACAGAACAATCAGTTTGTAGTAGGTGATCTTTTTCTGGGTAAAATAAAAAAACTCGCTCCCAATTTAAATGCAGCTTTCGTAAGCATAGGTTACGAAAAGGATGCTTTTTTGCATTATCTGGATTTGGGACCACAGATTCTTTCCTATCAGAAATTTGTAAAAGATACTATTTCTAAAAAACAACAGAACTCCAGTCTGAAAAATTTTGCCGTACAAAAGGAAATTCCTAAAGACGGTACTATAGACAAGGTTTTAGCGGCCGGAGACAGTGTACTTTTACAAATTACTAAAGAGCCAATTTCTACCAAAGGTCCACGGATTTCTACACAGATTTCCTTAACCGGACGTTTTCTGGTACTAATTCCATTCGACAACAAAGTTTCTATTTCCAAAAAGATTAAAAACAATCAGGAAAAAGAACGTCTGAAGATGCTTATAGAAAGTATAAGACCCGAAGGTTTCGGAGTTATAATCCGTACCGTTGCTGAAGGAAAAAAAGTAGCAGAACTGCACAATGATATGAACCAGCTAATTACCAAATGGGAAAGCTGTTTCAAAAACATTCAGAAAAATAAAGTTCCGTCAAAAGTTCTGAGCGAAGAAGACAAAGCTTCTGCTATACTTCGGGACAATTTTAATCAGGACTTTGTAAATATCATATGCGATGATGAGCAAATGGTGAATGATATGAAGAACTATCTGGAAGTTATAGCTCCGGAAAGTAAGAATATTGTTCAGCTTTATGATTCTCACATCCCACTCCTGGAATACTATAATGTAGAAAAACAGCTAAAACAGTCCTTTGGCAAACATGTAAACATCCCAAGCTCAAAGGGTGCTTATCTGGTTGTTGAACATACTGAAGCTTTACACGTTATAGATGTTAATTCAGGAAACAATATTTCTGCCAGCCAGACCAATAAGCTTCACGCATTAAACGTGAACAAAATGGCAGCTACAGAAATTGCCCGACAGCTTAGGCTACGGGATATGGGTGGTATTATCGTTATAGATTTTATTGACATGACGGATCCTGAGCACAGGAAAGAACTCTTTGAACATCTGAAGGAAGAAATGAAGCGGGACAAAGCAAGGCACAAAATTCTTCCACCTAGTAAATTTGGATTAATACAAATTACAAGACAACGTGTCCGCCCTGAAAAACAGATCGAAACTAAAGAGGAAAACCCTAACAAAGATGGCGAAATTGTAGCCCCTATTGTTACTGTAGAAAAGATGGAAGAAGCAATCCGCAGCTTCCTGACTAACGAAAAAGGAAGATTGTACTTGCACGTACATCCTTTTGTAGAAGCTTATCTTACCAAAGGTGTAATGAGCATACAGAACAAGTGGTTTTTACGCTATAAGAAATGGGTTACTGTTATCCCTCGCGATTCCTTTAAATATTTGGAATACGCCTTATACAATTCGAAAAAGAAAGAGTTAATGAGCGACTCTAATTAAAAAAATACAAAGCTCCGGAATTCCGGAGCTTTTTTTATGCTCTTTATTTTCAGCAATTTCCTATCTTCGGCATACTAAAAACTTAATAAACATGATACAATCAATCAGAAAAGCTATTACAGGCTCTTTTCTGCTGTTATTTTGCTTTGGACTGCTCCAAGCTCAGGAAATCAAGGTACTTACCTACAACATCTATCATGGCGAAAAAAACTATGAAAGAGGAAAAAGCAATCTCGAAGCTATTGCAGCTGTTATCAATGAATACAAACCCGATTTTGTTGCCATGCAGGAAGTAGACAGCATGACTGTAAGAACTGCCACATTCAATAGCGGCGTACGCAAAGATCTGGTACAGGAATTGGCGAAATTAACAGGAATGTACGGACACTTTGGAAAAGCAATGAATTACGATAATGGGGGTTATGGTGAAGGTATTCTATCCCGATTTCCTGATAAACCTACTGTTTACCAACTGCCAATTCCTAAAGGAGGAGAAGAAAGAACGCTAATTACGATACAACACACTTTCCCAAATGGTCAAAAAATTATTTTTGGAGGTACTCATTTATGCCATGAATTTGAAGAAAACCGGATAGCACAAGCTAAACAAGTTGCTTCTATTGCTACAACTAAGGGCGTTCCAGCGGTTATACTCGGTGATTTCAATATCACTCCGGATAGCAAACCTTACAAAGCAATTACAGCTAAAATGAATGATGCTGCTATATTACATGGTAATCCACAACTTACTTTCCCCTATCATAAGCCTAAATACAGATTAGATTATATTTTCCTGAATAAAAACAGCAAGTGGAAAGTAAAAGATGTAAAAGTTATTAAAAATGATGCTTCAGACCACATGCCGGTTCTGGTGACTCTAAGCTTGGAGTAATATTATGAAAATAGTATTAGCTTATTTAATGTTTAGCATTTCCATCACGTTTATTTCCTGGATTGTCGGGATGATTATTAATGCTTTATTAAAAAAGACAGCTTCCTACAATCAGGAACTTGTAAATTTTAATTTTATTAAAAGCGAAAAACTGAATAAAGCTATAGGAATTGGAATTATCAAATGGATTGTGAAAAATACATTCTTTAAGTTTTTCAATCCAAAACTAAAATTTAGCCGAAGTGTTGATCTTACTGAATTAAAAACAATACGTAATGAAATGACTAAGTCTGAGATTGAACATTTAATTGCTTTTGTATTTGCTTCTTTTTTTGCTATTGTTAAATTTTATAATCACAATTATTTATTTTGTTTAATAATCATGATAGTAAATATATTAATGAATCTATATCCATCATTACTACAACAGCAGAATAAAAGAAGGATTGATAAACTAGAGATAAAGTTTCAGAAATAAAATCACCATTTTTTACTAGTAAAAAATAATATATAATTATTAAGGCCGGAATAATTTCTGGCCTTAATATGATTAATAATCACTTTTCTATTTCTGTTCAGGATTCTGACCTTCATCTTTTTTATCCTGAGGTTTATCCCTCATATCATCAAAATTCTTTTTTTCCTGAGCCTTTTGTTCAATAATCTTAACAATTTCTTTCTCTTCAGGTTTACCTTTCAGATAGCTTGGAAGATTTAGCCCTGCCATATTGAAAAGATCGTTCAACGGTGGTACAGATTTCATCATACCCGATACAAAATTTGCTGTAGAGGTATTCCCGTTTTCATTATTGCCATTACCATCCCATACTGTAACTTTATCAATCTTAATACCTTTAACCGCTTCAACCTGCGTTTTAACCAATTCAGGTAATTTCTCTAAGATCAATAACTGGAATGCGCTGTTTGTATCACCACCTGCTGCTCTAACAACCTGATCGTAACCTTCAGCCTGCTTCGTCAGAATTTCATATAAACCTTTTGCCTCAGCTTCCATTTTTGCATAAATAGCATCAGCTTCCCCTTTTGCCTGAAGTCTTATCTTTTCAGCTTGTGCCTGTGCTTCGATAATGGCTTTTTGTTTAGCAATTTCAGCAGGTACAACAATATTCGCATTCTGTGTAGAGCGCTCTCTTTCTGCACGCGCAGCTTCTGCTTTCTGTTCTGCAACATAAGATTCTTCCAAAGCTTTTGCCGCCTGTACTTTTTCTGCAGCTGTAGCCAGTTTTAAAGCTTCTGCTTCTCTTTCTCTTCTTTCTGCATCAGAATTCGCAATAGTAATTTTAGCTTCGTTTTCCCCTCTTACAGCCAGGGAGTTAGCCATTGAAGTCGCAATCCTTGCATCTCTTTCTGCTTCAGCTTTACCAATTGCCTGGTCTTTATCTGCAGCAGCAATACTTACTTCTTTATCCTTACTTGTAATTGCAATTTTTACATCACGGTCTCTGTTGAATTCTGCAATTTGAATATCTTTTTGACGGTCTGCATCTGCTTTACCGGTTTCCCCCATTTTTTCCTGCTCAGCGACACTTACTTTAGCCTCGTTTATTGCTTTTGCTGCAGCTTCTTTACCAAGAGCTTCGATATAACCGGATTCGTCTTTAATATCTGTAATGTTTACGTTGATTAATTTAAGACCAATTTTCTTCAATTCAGTATCTACGTTATTCGAGATATTCTCCAATAACTTATCTCTGTCCGAGTTAATTTCTTCAATTGTCATCATCGCAATAACCAAACGAAGCTGACCAAAAAGGATATCTTTAGACAATTCCTGAATCTGCTCAGGTGAAAGCCCTAACAACCTTTCAGCAGCATTCCCCATACTATCAGGCTCTGTACTGATTGCAATTGTAAAACGACACGGAACATCCACACGGATATTCTGACGGGAAAGAGCGTTCGTTAGATTAGCTTCAATAGACATAGGTTTCAGATCCAGGTATGCAAAATCCTGAATTACCGGCCAGATAAATGCACCACCTCCATGAATACATCTTGCTGACTTACCTCCCGTTCTTCCGTAAATAACTAATATTTTGTCCGATGGACAACGCTTGTAGCGTGAAATAAGCGCAATAAATGTAACAAAGAGTACAACTACTGCTACAATAACCAATGTAAATTCTCCCAACATACTTTTAATTTAATTTCTTAACGATTAATATTTTGTCTTTAATTTTTTCAACAATAACGGAAGTGCCTGAAGCCAATCTATCACCTCCCTCTGTCATAGCATCCAGCTCGTGGTGAGCACCTTTTACGCTAATCTGTACCTTTCCTTTTCCATTCATGTTTTCAGGGATAGGAATGTAAACCTGCCCACTGGCATTCACCAGATTTTCTATATTGAAAGTATTATCTTCCGAAAGCTTCATAATCTGCTGAATCATTAGAAAGAAGAGGTATACAAAAAGGCAGCCTACAAACGTAGCAAGCACTATTAGTAAAAACCTGTTTCCTATTGTATTGTAAAAAACGGCTCCTGTCCAGCCGAATCCCAGCATAAAGTTGATAAGATTACGAAATGAGAAAAACTGAAATGGAGCATCTACATGATCCAGATCTCCACTGAAGTCAGCATTAATTCCGTCGGCATCATGTCCGCCGGCAAAAGTCATAATCGATTGTATGACAAATATTCCACTACTAATGAGTGCAACATACCAAAAACCTTTCTCTAAAGGTGCCAATCCGTTTAAAAATTCAAGCATATTAATGTTTTTTCAGTGTTTTCAACAAATATAATATTTTCTGTGAATTAATTTTAGTAAATTCAACTAACAAAATTCAGCAACTTCTGTTTTTATGTTTACCGAACATTTGCATACAGCCTGGCTTTTTATTGAGAAATGGTATTGGGTACCACTTACAATAGCCAACATCGTTATTATTGTTACTATACTCATAGAAAACAGAAATCCGCCAAAAACCCTGGCGTGGATCATGATCATTGTTTTTGTACCGATTATCGGTATTATTCTTTACTTTTTTTTCGGCAGAGATTTTCAACGGGAAAAATATTTTAAAAAAATAGATAAAAAGCAAAGGCAATATATTCTGGACCAGTGGAAAAATCTGAATGATTCTATACAGCAAAATATGCTGGAGATAGAAAATGAAATCGGCGATCTCGCACAAGTTTATCAGTTTCTTAACAAAACCAGAATTTCGCCCCCCAGCTTCTATAATGAAACTGAACTACTGATAAATGGTGAAGAGAAATTCCCGAAATTTATAGAAACAATACGGAGTGCAAAGGACCATATTCATCTGGAATACTACATTTTTGAAGAAGATAATATAGGCAATGAGATTATAGAATTGCTTATTCAAAAATCTCAGCAAGGTGTAACGGTAAGAATGATTATTGATGATTTTGGTTCTCCGGCACTTGCAAAACATTACAAACGCTTCGAAAATACGGGTATTGAATTTCAGGTGTTTCTTCCGGTACATTTCACTTCACTGGCAAACTCTAACTTCCGTAATCACCGAAAAATACTAATTGTGGATGCCAGCATTGCATTTGTAGGCGGAATCAATATCAGTGATAAATACATAAACCAACCCAATACAGACAAACTCTATTGGCGCGATGCTTCTATTATGATAAAAGGAGCATCAGTAAATATTCTGCAACTGCGTTTCTGGCTTAGCTGGATGATGACTGACGGAGCTCCGTATGCCCTGGAAGATCCAAGATATTATTGTGATTGGTATGCACATACACAAGGCAGCAGCATTGTAAGTTTTGCAGTAACAGCACCTGGTGACGAGATACAGTCGGCAATGGAATCTTTAATATTAGGGATTACGCTTGCCAAAAAGAAAGTACAGATCTGTACACCCTATTTTATTCCTACTGATTCTTTTAAAACAGCCTTATCCATTGCTGTATCCAAAGGTGTTGAAGTAGAAATGATGATTCCCAAAGAAGGCGATTCTTTTATTGTACAAAACGCATCACTTTCGTTTATGAAACCTCTGCTAAAGCGGGGAATAAAACTTTATCTGTACGAAAAAGGCTTTCTCCATGCTAAAACAGTGAATATAGATGATGCTCTTGCCTATGTAGGAACTGTAAATCTGGACAATAGAAGTTTCCTGATTAATTTTGAAATCAATGCTATAGTGCATGATCATGAGGTGCTAAAAAGGCTTGATCAACAGTTTGAGGAAGACAAAAAAGTTTCATCTCTTATGACAATTGAAATGTGGAACAAAACTTCTGTTTTCAAAAGAGGACTTGCCTCCGTATGCAGGTTACTGGCTCCGTTATTATAGTACTAATGGGCAGTTAGTAATATTCAATAAATGATAAAGTACTATATTGTTTCTGTTGATGTAATCCAGAAAAGTTTTCCCGTTATGCTATTTTTATTTAACTTTATGCAACAGAAGATACAGGATGAAAAGATTGTCGAATATTATAGAAAGATTTGCAAAAACAGAATTAGACGGGACAGTGTCTCATCAGTTATACTCGCCTCCTTATCGCCCTCTACTTTCAACTGACCAAATTATGGCATTGGATCCTAAACTGGCTGCCGTAAATATTCTTTTATACCCGAAAGAAAACCAATGGTACTTTCCTTTAATGGTAAGAAGCGTTAATCAGCATGATCGTCATAGCGGTCAGATAAGCCTGCCTGGCGGAAAATATGAAGAATCCGATGGCAACTTTGAAACTACTGCCAAACGAGAAACTTTCGAAGAACTCGGTATTGGTATGGAAAGCATGACAATTATTAAAACCCTTACTCCCATATATGTTCCGCCAAGTAATTTTTATGTTCATGCTTATGTATCATGGGTAGCCAAAAAGCCAAAATTCATCCTACAGGAATCTGAAGCACAAGAACTTATAGAAATGCCGGTAAGCTCACTTTTCAATTTACCGGACAAACCGGAGATGAAAGTGCTGTCTTCTACAAGAGGAACAGAAGTACCTGTAATTGACTACAATGGCTATATTATCTGGGGTGCAACATCAATGATTTTGTCAGAATTTAGAGACTTAATGAAAAAAGTTTAATTTTGCACTTTACTATGAAACCCGACTAACCATTCCGGGTTTTTGTATGATTTGCATAAAAATGGCAAAGAAAAATATATTTACCGATGCTTTTGGCAACGTCTATTTTCTAAAAAGATTCATCATCTTCGTACTGGGTATGATCTCATACCGTCGTTTTAACGGCTTCAACAAGTTAAAAATAAGTGGTTCTGAAAATCTGATAGACCTACCTAAAACAAATGTATTATTTGTTTCGAATCACCAAACTTATTTCGCTGATGTAGCAGCAATGTACCACGTTTTTTGCAGCGTGAACAACGGCTATATCAATACAATTAAAAATCCTGTTTATTTGTTAAACCCAAAGATTGACTTCTACTATGTAGCTGCTGAAGAAACTATGAACAATGGTATCCTGGCAAGAATCTTTAAGCTTGCAGGTGCAGTAACCGTTAAAAGAACCTGGAGAGCCGAAGGAAAAGCAGTAAACAGAATGGTAGATCTTAGTGAAGTAGAAAACATCATGAAAGCTTTGGATAATGGCTGGGTTGTTACCTTCCCACAAGGGACTACTTCTGCATTTGCACAGGGAAGAAAAGGTACTGCAAAGCTTATTAAAAATCAAAGACCTATTGTTATTCCGATTAAAATTAATGGTTTCCGCAGAGCTTTTGATAAGAAAGGCTTGAAAATAAAAGTAACAGGTATAGAACCAACCTTACAATTTAAACCTGCTCTGGATATAGATTACGATAACGACAGTGCTGCTGATATCCTGAGCAAAATCATGCATGCTATCGAACAGACTCCGGAACACAACGTTCTCCATGAGTATGATCAGGAAATTGTTGCTAAAAAGAATGCCGAAAAGCAGCAAAACAAAAATGAAGGTGAATAAAACCACAATAAATTTATGAACATCCATTTCATTGCTATAGGAGGCAGTGCTATGCACAACCTTGCTATCGCCCTAAAAGAAAAAGGTTACCATGTGACAGGTTCTGATGATGCGATCTTCGAACCATCGAAAACCCGTCTTGACAAACGAGGAATTTTGCCAAATGAAATGGGCTGGTTTCCGGAAAAACTATCAGCCGATACCGATGCTGTAATTCTGGGGATGCATGCACATGCAGATAATCCGGAATTGGCCAGAGCAAAGGAACTAGGCTTAAAAATCTATTCGTACCCTGAGTTTCTATATGAGCAGTCCAAAAATAAGACGCGTGTCGTAATTGGTGGCTCTCATGGTAAAACAACCATTACTTCTATGATCCTTCATGTATTACACTTTCACCAGAAAGATGTAGACTATATGGTTGGTGCACAGCTGGAAGGTTTTGATGTAATGGTAAAACTTACTAAAGACAATGACTTTATGATTTTAGAAGGAGATGAATATCTTTCTTCTACTTTAGATCCCCGTTCAAAATTCTTATTATACCAGCCTAACATAGCACTAATGAGCGGTATTGCATGGGATCACATTAATGTATTCAAAACATTTGATGACTATATTGAACAGTTCCGAAGATTTGTTGCAACAATAACTCCGGGAGGTGTATTGGTATATAATGAGGAAGATGAAGAGGTGGTAAAGGTAGTAGATACTGCAGAGAATTATTTCCGAAAATTGCCTTACAAAACACCAGAATATGAGATTATAAACGGAGTAGTAAATCTTATCACCAGCATTGGTCATATTCCTTTATCTGTTTTCGGGCAGCACAATCTGCTAAATATGGAAGGAGCACGTCTTATATGCCAGCAATTAGGCATTATGGAAGAAGAATTCTATGATGCTATTATGAGCTTTAAAGGGGCATCTAAAAGATTGGAAAAAGTAGAAAGAGCAGATGGTGGTACTCTTTATAAAGATTTCGCCCATGCACCTTCTAAGGTAAAAGCATCTGTGAAAGCATTTATAGAGCAATTTCCTAAGCAAAAAAAGCATGCTTTTCTGGAATTGCATACTTACAGCAGCCTTAATCCTATTTTTCTGGAACAATATGAGGGATCTATGAATGGTGTTGAAGAAGCTGTAGTATTCTATTCGGAAGATGCACTGAAAATAAAAAGAATGGAGCCTATTTCTCCGGAAATGATTAAAGATTCTTTTAAAAATACCGATTTAAAAGTATTCACCAGTGCTGAAGATCTTCATTCCTATTGGGATACACTCGACAAAACTGACGGAGTTTACATGATGATGAGTTCCGGTAACTTTGGAGGTCTGGACTTAACAAAATAAGTACAACTTAAATTATAAAAAAACGCCCTGATTCTTTTGAAACAGGGCGTTTTTGTATTCTCATTTAAAATACTTCAGCAGTAAAACTATTCTGTTATCATTTTGTCCAGGTCGCTGCCAATTGAGAAAGAACGCCAGCTTTTTGAGCAATACCTAATGTATTTGGAAAGTCTTTGTAATAGACAATGCCACCTTCATCGAATCTAATAAGTGCGATAGAAGATTGTATCTCGAAAGTTTCATTCGTGTTCAATGATTTCCCCTTTGTAAAATACTCAACCGTGACTGTTTGGTTATCTGTACAATGATATACCTTTGTATAAACAGTTTCTATTTCTATCAACTTGGTAAGTGGATTTTGCCGTACATTATCAAAGTGTTTTTTTATATTTTCTTTTCCATTTATTATAGTCCCGCCGTTAACGGTAAATGGTATTTCAAAAGTTGCGTTATCTGTAAAATAACTGACAAAATTATTATAGTCTCTTGTCTGCAAAGAGTTTGATAGCTCCTGAATAATTACATTTATTTTTAATTCATCCATTTTTTTCATTTATTAAATGTGTTATTTTATACTTGTTCCTTAAGCGTTTATCAAACTTAATAATTCTGTTTGAAATCTATCTGCAACGGAGTTCCTCTTTGATAAAATTATAATCCAAAAATTGTTTACACCGACGATGTAGCATAAAGATACCTAACTTAACCTTAACAGATTTTGTAAAACAAATAAACGATATTATGAGGTATATCATTCCATATTCTTGGGCTATTTTTTCTTCACGTGTTATAATTTGAGTAAATTTGAGAAAGTCACAACCTGATTTATGAGATACCATCACAACGGAAAAATTCCACAGAAAAGACATACCATCTTCAAATCTGAAGAAGGTAATTTTTATTACGAACAACTGTTTGGTACAGAAGGATTCCACGGAATTTCTTCTTTACTATATCATACACACAGACCTACCCAGATAAAAGAAATAAAAGGTGTAAAAGATGTTACTCCTAAAATCGCAGTGGAGAAAAACATCATCCCGAGACGAATTCAGGGGATGAAAGTGCAGGCTGAGGACGATTTTTTGGATAGCCGAAAGGTTCTGATGCTAAATAATGATCTTAAAATGGGTATTGCTAAGCCGCGGAAATCGGTAACAGGGTATTTTTATAAAAATGCCGAATGCGACGAATTATTATTCGTACAAAAAGGCTCTGGTATTCTGAAAACATTTGTAGGGAATCTTGAATTTGGGTACGGAGATTACCTTATTATTCCTCGTGGCACCATTTATCAGATAGAGTTTAAAGATGAAGACAATATTCTGTTTTTTATAGAAAGCCACTCGCCTATTTATACTCCGAAGAGGTACAGAAATGAATTCGGACAGCTGCTGGAACATTCACCTTTCTGTGAAAGGGATATAGAAGCTCCTGTCCATGTTGATCCGATAGATAAGAAAGGTGACTTTGTCATAAAAGTAAAAAAGGAAAATCAGATTACTGATTTCGTATATGCAACACATCCTTTTGATGTTGTTGGATGGGATGGTTATTTCTATCCTTTCAAATTTAATATTAAGAATTTCGAGCCAATTACGGGTCGGATTCATCAGCCACCGCCAGTACACCAGACCTTCGAAGGGCATAACTTTGTGGTATGTTCCTTTGTGGCCAGAATGTACGATTACCATCCTCTGTCTATTCCTGCTCCGTATAACCATAGTAACATAGACTCTGATGAAGTTCTCTTCTATGCAGAAGGTGACTTTATGAGCCGCAATCATATTGACTTATGTGATTTCACTCTTCATCCCGGAGGTATTGTACACGGACCTCATCCTGGTGCTATGGAACGAAGCATAGGACAGAAAGAAACCCATGAATATGCTGTAATGGTAGATCCTTTCAGACCTTTAAAATTAACAGAAGAAGCTCTGAAGGTAGAAGATCCTACTTATAAAACTTCATGGTTAGATTAAGATAATAACTTATAATAGTAATATATGTATCAATATGTAAGTGCCGAGGAGGCTATATCTGTTATTAAAAGTGGTGACAGAATATTTTCCCACGGTAGTGCCTGTACTCCTAATTATTTATTAAACGAACTTGCTAATCAGTCTTCCCGCTTTAAGGATATAGAAATGGTATCCATCACCCAACAGGGAGCTGTGGCTATTGCAAGACCAGAATACAAAGACAATTTCCATATCAACTCATTGTTTGTATCGACTCCTGTAAGAGAGGCAGTAAACTCAGACAGAGGTGACTTTGTTCCTATTTTCCTTAGCGAAATTCCAATTCTTTTCAAAAACAATATACTACCACTGGATGTAGCCATTATTACAGTTTCTCCTCCGGATAAACATGGTTACTGCACACTTGGAACTTCTGTAGATATTGCAAGATCTGCAGTAGACTCGGCTAAAATAGTTATTGCTATTGTCAATCCTAAAATGCCAAGAACTCATGGTGACGGAATGGTTCATGTGAACAGAATCGACAAAATGGTATGGCATGAGGAGGAGCTAATGACGATAGATTATGGTTCTAAGGTTGGAGAAGAAGAGGCACTGATTGGAAAACATGTTGCTGAACTTATTGATGACAGAGCTACAATACAAATGGGTATTGGTACAATACCAGATGCTGTACTCAAATGTCTGGGAAATCACAAGGATCTGGGAATCCATACAGAAATGCTGAGTGATGGTGTTATTAACCTTATTAAAGATGATATTGTTAACAACAAATACAAAGGTTTTCATGATAATGTAAGCATTACCAGTTTCTGCTTCGGGACTAAAAAACTCTATGATTTTGTAGATGACAATCCATCTATTGCGTTCTTAGACGTTCAGCATGTTAACTTCCCGATCAACATTATGAAAAATCATAAAATGCACGCCATAAATTCTGCTATAGAAATTGATCTTACAGGACAGGTTTGTGCAGATTCTATTGGCACATACCAATACAGCGGTATCGGCGGACAAATGGATTTTATGAGAGGTGCTGCCCTTAGTGAAGGCGGAAAACCTATTATGGCGCTTACCTCACGTACCAAAAAAGGTATTCCGAGAATTGTTCCATTCCTGAAGGAAGGAGCTGGTGTGGTAACAACACGAGGACATATACATTATGTAGTGACCGAATACGGTACGGCTTATCTGTATGGTAAAAACTTGAGACAGAGAGCTAAAGCACTTATAGACATCTCTCATCCAGATGACAGAGAGATGCTGGAAAGAGCGGCTCACGAAAGATTTAAAAACTAACAATTGTTAGTGGCATTCACTAAAAAATAGTATTTTGCATTTCATAATCTAAAAGTAAAAAAATGTCTACATTAACATTCGCCGAAAAAATTGCACAGGCAGAAAACTTCCTGCCAATCAATGGTACAGACTATATTGAATTTTATGTTGGTAATGCCAAACAAGCTGCACACTTCTATAAGACAGCATTCGGATTTCAGTCAATTGCATATGCAGGGCCTGAAACCGGAGTTAGAGACCGTGCTTCTTATGTTCTTCAGCAGGGAAAAATTCGTCTGATTCTTACAACAGGTCTGAGATCGGATAGCCCGGTTTCGGAACATGTAAAAAAACACGGTGATGGTGTAAAAGTTTTAGCACTTTGGGTGGACGATGCTTATAAAGCATTCGAAGAAACTACTAAAAGAGGTGGAAAACCATATTTGGAGCCAGTTACTTTAACTGATGAATATGGTGAAGTGAAAATGTCCGGAATCTACACTTATGGCGAAACGGTACATATGTTTGTAGAGAGAAAGAATTACAATGGAACATTTATGCCTGGATTTGAGAAGTGGGAAAGCGATTATAATCCTACTGAAACAGGTTTATTATACGTAGACCACTGTGTAGGAAATGTAGGCTGGGATCGTATGATTCCGACTGTTGAGTGGTACGAAAAAGTAATGGGATTTGTCAATATTTTATCTTTTGATGATAAGCAAATCAATACTGAATATTCAGCACTAATGTCTAAAGTAATGTCTAACGGTAATGGTTATGCAAAATTCCCGATCAACGAACCTGCAGAGGGCAAAAAGAAATCTCAGGTAGAGGAATATCTGGATTTTTATGAAGGTGAAGGTGTACAACACATTGCTGTAGCTACAAAAGATATTATCCATACTGTTGGCGAACTAAAAAAACGTGGCGTAGAATTCCTTTCTCCACCTCCGGAAGCTTATTATGATATGGTACCGGACAGAGTTGGTCACATCGATGAAGACATCAAAAAACTTCAGGATCTTGGAATCCTTATCGATTGTGACGAAGAAGGTTATCTTCTTCAGATCTTTACAAAACCTGTAGAAGACCGTCCTACCCTGTTTTTTGAAATTATCGAAAGACACGGAGCTCAGAGTTTCGGGGCTGGTAATTTCAAAGCTTTATTTGAGGCTTTAGAAAAAGAACAGGCAAGAAGAGGAAATTTATAATTTTTGGATTAGTTTTTGTCTTAGTTTCACTAAATTTATAAGATGAAAAAAATACTTCTGGTTTTAACTCTTATTTCCGCCGGTACAATAATACAGGCTCAGAGTTACGGTGCTATTATCAAAAAGCTGGACAGGCTAAGCAATGAAAATTCCGGAAAGGATTATGATGAATTTATTCTGGAAGGGAAAAAATTCATTACTGTAAAAGATTCTACTGATCATTCTGAGAAGCATATCCTTGAATTCCGGCCGAATAATCAGGTTACAATGATTGAAATTATTGAAGATAAAAGTACAAAGCAGGAATTTTCCAACATCTTTACAGGTGATGTCGTAAGAAATCATAATGCTGTATCTATAAGACTTGATAAACTGGAAGACAAAGCAATGAGCTATCCTTTAACTTATAATTTATTATTAAGTCATCGTAAAGGCTACTATTACTTTACCAATATCAATACCCGTGAAAAATGGATTGAGATTCATTATCTGGATAAAACAAAAGAATCTAAAAAAGTACAGAAGAGAAAATAATCTTCGATAAATAAGAAAACTCAGGTTCAAGGAAATGTTGTATTTTTAGTACGCATTTTTTTGAACCTTTTTATTAAATAAAACCCTATTTATGAAATCATTCGTAGAAAATTCCGAATCAACAGATTTTTCAATATACAATATCCCTTTCGGTGTTGCAGTATTCAATCAGGAGTATATTGCCTGTGCAACAAGAATTGGCAACCAGGTCATTGATCTGGCGACTCTTTACGACGAAGGCTACTTCGAAAACATTGATGGTCTGGATGAGAATATCTTTGAAGCTTACACTCTAAATCCTTTTATAGAATTAGGTAAACCTGTTACCACAAAAGTAAGAGAAAGAATACAGGAATTATTAACAGAGGGTTCTACTCTTTCAAAAGATGAGATAGCTATAGAAAGCTGCTTTTTCGATTCCGAAGAGGTACAAATGATGATGCCTCTGCATATTCCTAATTATACAGATTTCTACAGCAGCATAGATCATGCAACTAATGTAGGCAAAATGTTCCGTGATCCTGAAAATGCACTACTTCCGAACTGGAAGCATCTTCCTGTAGGTTATCACGGAAGAGCTTCTTCAATTGTCGTTTCCGGAATTGATATTCACAGACCAAAAGGGCAAATGAAACCAGCGGATCAGGATAAACCAGTATTCGGTCCTTCTAAACAATTGGATTTCGAACTGGAGATGGCATTCATTACCAATAAAGATACTGAGATGGGTGAATCTATCTCTACAAAAGATGCAGAAGATGCCATCTTCGGAATGGTTATTTTCAATGACTGGAGCGCAAGAGATATTCAATCATGGGAATATGTACCCTTAGGCCCTTTTTTAGGTAAGAATTTCGGATCTTCTATCTCTCCATGGATTGTGACCATGGAAGCATTGGAAATTTTCCGCACAGAATCTCCTAAGCAAGATCCGGAAGTATTAGAATATCTTCAGTTTGAAGGAAACAAAAATTTCGACATCCAGCTGGAAGTTTATATTCAGCCTGAAAACGGAGCTGAAAACCTTATTTCAGAGAGTAATTACAAATATATGTACTGGAATATGGCGCAGCAACTTTCTCATCATACTGTAAACGGGTGTAATATTGAAGTTGGGGACATATATGCCAGCGGTACAATATCCGGAAAAGATCCTAAATCATTTGGCTCTATGCTGGAACTAACATGGAGAGGGGCAAATCCACTAAAACTTTCTGATGGTACAGAACGTAAATTCATCGAAGATAATGACACTGTTATCATGAGAGCATATAACGAAAAAGACGGCAAACGCGTAGGCTTCGGCGAAGTAAAAGCGAAAATACTTCCATCAACTTAATAACCACAAAAGACACAAAAGTTTCATTCCAGAATGCTTACTCAGGATTATCTAAAAGACTTGACCTATAAGATAAACGGAGCTTGTATTGAAGTTCACAAAATTTTAGGTCCTGGACTTTTAGAAAGTATATACCATAAATGTTTGGAAGAAGAATTCAAATTAAGAAACATTTCCTTTGTTTCTCAATCCAAAATTTCTTTAAACTATAAAGGTAAATCTCTGAACTGCGATTTCTTTTGTGATTTTCTAATTGAAGATGCTATAGTTTTAGAGCTAAAGTCGGTTTCAGAAATTAATGATATACACAGAGCTCAATTAATTAGCTATATCAATTTAATGAAGAAGCCTAAAGGAATATTAATAAATTTCAATGTAAAAAATCTCTACCATGAAGGACAAGAAACTTTTGTGAGCCAATATTTTGAACAACTAAAATAATAACTCTACTAAACTTTTGTAACTTTTATGGTTAAATAATAATATGAAGTCAATTCTACCACAAGACATATCCGGACAACAATTACAAACAATAATGCAGACAGCAATAGCACCAAGGCCTATTGCTTTTGCAAGTACTGTAGATGCTGAGGGCAATGTAAATCTAAGCCCGTTTAGCTTTTTCAATATGTTCAGTACCAAGCCTCCGATTATTATTTTTTCACCTTCCAGAAGGGTAAGAGATAATACCACGAAACATACACTGCATAATGTACATGATACTCCTGAAGTAGTAATCGGAATTGTAAATTTCCCGATTGTACAACAGGTTTCTCTGGCCAGCACAGAATATGGGGAGGGTGTAAATGAGTTTATAAAATCAGGATTAACAATGAAGCCTGCTGATCTTGTAAAACCGCCATTAATTGCTGAATGTCCGGTAAATTTCGAGTGCAAGATCAATGAAATAAAATCATTAGGAGAAGAAGGTGGTGCCGGAAATTTGGTGATATGTGAAGTTATAAAAATTCATATCCGTGAAGAATACCTGAATGAAGAAGGAAATCTGGATCAGAGAAAACTGGATCTGGTTGCACGATTAGGCGGAAACTGGTATTCCCGTAACACAGTGGACAATCTTTTTGAAGTTCCGAAACCTTTAGTCACTAAAGGAATTGGTCTTGATAAATTGCCCGAACAAATAAGATACAGCATTGTTTTTACCGGAAATGATCTTGGAATGCTGGCTAATATCGAATCTTTACCGGAAGGAAGCTTCAGCGATCAGAAAGAGACTCACGAGAAGGCTCAGCAATTATTATTAAAAAATAATATTGAAGAAGCCTGGAAAATTTTAAAAATCAGTTAATATGAAAAATATTGCAATACTTGCATTTGGTCTGGCTTCAGGCTTATATTTCTCTCAGGAAATAAAGGAAGCAAGAATTAAAGAAATTGTATCGACATTAGCCTCTGATGAGATGAAAGGCAGAAAGTTTGGTACTGAAGAAAATATGAAAGCTGCCCAGTATATTGCTGAGCAATTCAAACAGAACAAACTAGATTACTGCTATGGAGATTCCTATCTTGTCCCTTTTACTTATAAAGACGGAAAAACTTATTACAATGTATGTGGTATAAAAAAAGGAACCGAGGATAGCTATATTGCTTTCGGAGCTCACTTTGATCACATTGGAGAGGCAAAAGAAGGTGAAGATAAAATCTTTAATGGCGCAGATGATGATGCCAGCGGTGTAAGTACAGTTATCGGTTTATCCGACTATTATAAAGGAAAAAAGACCAAAGAAGGACTTATTTTTATGGCCTTCAATGGTGAAGAAATAGGATTAGTGGGTTCTAAATATCTGGCTAATGACGAAAAATTCCAGACTTACATCCCTAAAATAAAAGCTTTATTTAATTTCGAAATGCTGGGAACACCTTCTGCTTTTGGATTAAATAAAGTATACATGACAGGACATGATCAGTCTGACTTGGATGAAATCATTAATGCTAATGCTCCTAAAGGTTTTGAAGTTTCTCCTGACCCTTATCTATCTGAGAAATTATTCTTCCGTTCCGATAATGTAAACTTTGTAAAGAAAGGTATTGTTGCCCACTCCTTCTCTACTGTGGATATGGAACATCAGAATCATTACCATCAGGTAAATGATGATATAAATGTCATCAACACTCAGAATCTTACTCAGATTGTTAATAGCTTTGCCAAAACAATTGACCAACTGATGAAAAAGGACTTTAAACCTAAGTATGTAAAGCCACTTCAATAAATAAGAAAAGGATGAAATTATTCATCCTTTTATATTTTACAATAAGCAATTAATATCTCAGTCCTTTATAGTGCTTTATTTAGAAACTCTGTCGAGTAATTAACTACTTTTTCCAAATCCTCTGGTAAAACATCACTATTCCATGGTTCTCTTCCACCAAAAACATGATCTGCTCCATCAATAATTTTTAGTTCAGAGTTCTTTGCCCACTTATGCAATAGCTCAGCTTCTTTTATTTTTACTGCTTCATCCTGAGTTCCATGAATAATCAGATAAGGCTTATGCAGATTCTGTGCAGCTTTTTGTATGTCTAATTCAGATTCATTCTTCCGAAAATTTTCATAAAACTGCCAATAATGTGGCATTTCCTGTTTTGTTCTCCCATTAGTTACATAGAAAACTCCATTTTCTCTGTATCGTTCCAATCGATCATTTTTCGGGAATCGGGTTACAAAATTACTAACTCCGGCCAATGTAATTAATGCTTTAACTTTAGGATGCCTTTGCGCCTGCAGAACAGTATCACCACCGCCTCTGCTATGTCCTATAATGGCAATTTTTTCGGAATCCACTTTAGGATGATTTTCAAAATAACCGATAACCGTCTGATAATCGGATAACTCTTTTGTATAGTTATTATTTCCAAAAGCTTCCAGGTCACCAAAATTATCCGGATCATTTATGGTTGTTCCATTATGTGAAAAGTTGAATTTAACAAAGAAATATCCTGCCTTTGCAAATTCTTCTGCCATTAATCCCCAGGTTCCCCAATCTTTGTAGCCTTTATAACCATGTGCAAAGATTACTAAGGGTTGCTTTCCTTCAGTTTCCGGGTAATAGGCATCTGCCAGAAAGCTCTTGGTTTCAGGGTTTTCTATAAGGATATTTTTTTCTGTTATGATGTTCATTTTTATTTTTAAAGTTAAACAATGAATTCCACCTAAAAAAGAAAGCTGCCCTTTAAAAGAGCAACTTTCCACTTATATAAATTATTATTTGATTACCAGATTTTAACTCTGTCCTCAGGTTTCTTATACAATTTATCACCAGGTTTCACATCAAATGCTTTATAGAAAGCATCCGTATTTACTAACGGACCAAAAGCTCTGAATTCTCCCGGAGCGTGTTCATTAGTTTTAATCTGATTGATTGTAGCTTTCTCTGTCATCAATGTTCTCCATACGGTAGCCCATGACATAAAGAATCTCTGATCTTGTGTGAATCCGCTGATTTTTCCTGGATTGCCTTTATCTTTCAGATACATTTGCAGTGCATCATAAGCTACATTTACACCACCAAGGTCTCCAATGTTTTCTCCGTTGGTAAATTCACCATTAATGTGTGTTCCTTTTACAGGTTCGTACTGACTAAACTGTTTTGCCAGTTTTGTTGTAGCATCCTTAAAGTTCTTCAAGTCAGCATCAGACCACCAGTTAACTAAATTTCCGTCACCATCGAAAGTAGCACCACTGTCATCGAAACCATGCGACATCTCGTGACCAATTACAGCACCAATTCCACCAAAGTTAACCGCAGGATCAGCTTTGATGTTAAAGAATGGCGGCTGTAGAATTGCTGCAGGGAATACAATCTCATTGTTTGTAGGATTATAGTATGCATTTACAGTTTGTGGAGACATTCCCCACTCTGCTTTATCTACTGGTTTACCAATCTTATTTAGTTCTCTCTGATAGCTCCATTCCGATACTTTCTGAAGGTTAGCATACAAAGAACCACCATCTTTAACTGATGTTTGCTCAAGCTTAGTGTAATCTTTCCACTTATCCGGATATCCTACTTTTACAGTGAATTTATTCAGTTTATCTAAAGCTTTTACTTTAGTTTCAGAAGACATCCATGTTAACTCATTAATATGCTTAGCAAAGCTTTTCTTCAGATAATCGATTAACGTTAGCATTTCTGTTTTAGACTGCTGAGGGAAATATTTTTCCACATACAGTTTACCGAAAGCTTCTCCAAGAACTCCATTGATAAGAGAAAGTCCTCTCTTATTCATTGCTCTTTGCTCTTTTTGTCCTCTCAGATACTTGCTGTAGAAGTTAAACTGAATATCATCCAGCTTTTGATCTAAACGTCCGGCATTAGAAGAAATAAGATGGAATTTAAGGTAATCTTTAATTAACGGAATATTTTGCTCTGTAAGGAACTTATCAAGGTTTTTAACATAGTTTAATTCACCTATAATAACTTTATTTGTATTTACCCCTACCGCTGTAAGATAAGCTGGTAGGTCTACATTTTTAACCAAACCTTTCAGCTGATCCATAGTCTCAGGATTATACTGAAGATTGGCATCACGAATCTGCTCTACAGTAAGCAATGACTTCGCCATATCTTTCTCGTAGGCAAAAATATTTTTAGCAGTTTCAGCGGAATTCTTATATCCCAAAACATCTAAAATTGATGCAATATATTTCTGATATTCAGCTACTGTCTTTGCGTTTTCAGCATTTTCTTTCTGATAATAATCTCTACCTAAACCTAGTTCCGCCGCTCCAAGATATACAGCGTTCATTTTAGAATCTTTTAAATCAGCATCTACACCCCACTCATAGAAAGGATTGAACCCTTGTCTTGTAGATTCTTTTAGATAAGACTGCAGATCATTAAGGTTTTTAATAGCATCAATTTTTGCTAAATCAGCCTGAACAGGTCTAATACCATCTGCATTTCTCTTATTCATATCCATGAAAGTACCGTAAAGATCCTGAATTTTCTGACCTTCACTACCTTTTGAAAAAGAGTCTTTCAGAATAGTGTTCAGGATTGTCAGAGACTGGTTGTCTGTAGCTTCAGCAAGCTCATTAAACGCTCCCCAACTTGATTTATCAGAAGGGATTTTTGCTGTTTTCATCCAGCTACCGTTTACGTAATTGTAAAAATCATCCTGTGGACGTACTTTTCTGTCCATATTTTCCAGATGAAGGCCTTCATCTTTCATAGTCGAACTTTTTGTACTTTGAATTGTTTTTGTATTCTTTTTTTGAGCCATTACTACTCCTGTTGAAAGAAGTGAAACGGCCACTAACAGACTGGTAGTCAATTTTTTCATAATATTATTTTAACAAAAGCCTATACAAAGGCCTTATAAACTTAAACAATGAGTAGATAAAATCACTGAAAAGTTACAACTCTTTCTGTAATTTATAGCTTTTAATTGAAGAAAGCTGCACAACCTTTACCTCATCATTTTTTAGAAGAAATAAAACGGTTTTAGTCTTTCCTATCAATTTAGCCTGTTCTTCCGTATTGTCAGAATAAAGAAAACTCAATGGCTCCTCTTTTATTATCTTTCTTTGAGAAAATTTTCCATATACTCCTGCCGCCAGCCATATATAAAACGGAATAATCAGCAAAACCGAAATCCCATTATAATAAATGGATGAAAACCATGATGTATAGTTCTGAAAGCTATATATCTTGTAAATTTTAGGGTGATTTTCCTTGATATAAGAATCTAATTTATAAATAGTTCCTAAAATAAGTACAGATATAAATGTAAATAGAAAAATCCTGTAATCGGCAAACGGCGCAATCAGAAAATCTGTAATATCAGCATAGTCAAATATATTGATATTAAAATTGCTGTATTTCCGGTAATTGAAAATCATTCCTATACCAACTGCGAATAAATAAGCTATAGATAAAATAGTCTGAAAATCTTTTAACAATCGGTTATAAGTATTCTGTAGAAATTCCTTCATAAATTATTTTTTATAAAAATAATTTATTTTACTCATTTATAAATATTCTGATATAAAAAAACACTCTGGTCTCAGAGTGTTTTTAAAATATTAATATTCTACATGATAGTCTTTCGGAAAAGGCTCTCCTGCCCATGCTTTTTTTGCAGTCCATGCAGCGGGGGGATTGGTCCAAAATTTATCGGTAGCCGGCAAACCTAGTGGCAAGAAACCTAATGTTGCCATATACAAACTCCCAGTGGATGTATAATAATCTGCTATTCCTGGCTGATGTCCATTAAATCCTAGTACCAGCCATCCTGCTTTGTCAAAATTATTAGCGTGATCATACATTCTGTGCATAACGGCACTAAGCCCACATCTTACTTGTGCCGGGTCTATATAATCAGGTAATTTATGCATCAGTGCCGTTTGTCCGAGTGCCTGAAATGCAGCTGTTCTGTAAGTGATACTTCTTCCAAACGGAGGATAAGTACCTTCCGGGCTGATAAATCTTTCTGTAAACTCTGAATAACGAACCATTCTTTTTACAGCCTGATCATATTCTTGTTGTTGGATCATTTTACGATCCAGTAAAACCTTGAAAAAATCTACCAGCATAGGATGGATAACATAGGAGTTATAGTAATCTATACTCATACTAGGTCCGTCACTATACCAACCGTCTCCCTGATACCATTCTAATATTTTTCTTTTAGCAAACTCGATACGGACCGGATCCGGCTGTTCTCCTACACTTAGTAAAAACGCTTCGTTTAGTCCTGCAAATAATAACCAGTTGTTATAAGCTCCGGATCTGGTACGAAGTGCTTTGAATTCTTCGATTACTCTTTTTTTGGTCGTTTCATCCAGAGGTTCCCACAACGCTTTCGGCGCTCTTATAAAGGCATGTGCCATATAAGCAGCATCTACAATCGGCTGCTTTTCTGTTCTAAAATTAAGGTAATCCGGATTTTGAGGATCAACAGCATTTTTAAGGCCTTTCAAAAGCTCATTTCTTAGTCTGAATCTTACCTTAGATTCTTCAGTGTTGTCTTCCGGTAATGCAAGCCACGGTGCTAAACCCGCCATAGTCCGGCCTACAGCTTCCAGATGCGTTACTTTATTAAAAAAATCAGGCTTTAATCCGGGAGGTATTTCCACGGGCATATTCTTCCGAAGAGTACCTTCTGCCAGATTATGGACTACAGGATAAGCAATTTTTTCTAGTGTCTTCACCCAGAATTTACGGTCTTCCTGACCATCTTTGGGTACATATCCTTTAGAGGATTGTCCGAATAATGGCGATGCACAGCTTAGTATAGCAAACTGCATCACAATTATTAATTTGATGTTTCTCATGTTGGTTAATTAGTTCGTTTTTATGGCTGACTAAGTTAACATTTTTATGACTACAAAAAACAAAAACCACCCTTTCGGATGGTTTTTGTATTATTTTACAGTGTATAATTACCAGATTTTAATTCTGTCTTCTGGTTTTTTATAATGTTTATCTCCTGGTTTAATATCGAAAGCATTGTAGAATGCATCAACATTTACCAATGGTCCATATGCTCTGTACTCACCTGGTGAATGCGGGTCAGTTTTTACCTGATTTACTTTAGACTGTTCTGTAGATAAAGTTCTCCATACAGTTGCCCAGGACATAAAGAATCTCTGATCCTGCGTATAACCGCTAATTTTCCCTGGGTTCCCTTTATCCTTTAAATACATTTGTAAAGCTTCATAAGCAACATTAACTCCACCTAAATCTCCGATATTTTCTCCCATTGTAAATTTACCATTTACGTGAGATCCTTTTACTGGTTCATAGCTATCGTACTGAGCACCCAATTTTTGTGTAGCAACTTCAAATTTCTTTCTATCCTCATCGGTCCACCAGTTATTCAGGTTACCATCACCATCAAAACGGGAACCACTATCATCGAATCCGTGAGAAATCTCGTGTCCGATAACAGCTCCGATTCCACCAAAATTAACTGCAGCATCTGCTTTGAAGTTAAAGAAAGGAGGTTGAAGAATAGCAGCAGGGAAAACTATTTCGTTGTTTGAAGAGCTATAATATGCATTAACAGTCTGTGGTGTCATACCCCATTCTGTTTTATCTACAGGCTTACCTACTTTTTCAAGACCTTTCTGATACTGCCACCTGGAAATCTCCTGAAGATTACTATAAAGCGAACCACCATCAGCATCAGATTTCAGTGTTAATTTAGAATAATCCTTCCATTTATCCGGATAAGCAACTTTTACAGTAAACTTATTTAGCTTATCTAATGCCTTTTCTTTAGTTACAGAAGACATCCAATCTAGATTTTTGATACGGCTCGCAAATGCTTTTTTCACATAGTCTACCAATACTACCATTTCTGCCTTAGCTTCTGCCGGGAAATATTTTTCTACATAAAGTTTTCCGAAAGCTTCACCTACAATACCATTTACAAAAGATAAGCCTCTTTTGTCCATAGACCTCTGCTCTTGTTGGCCCTGCATTCTCTTGCTATAGAAATTAAACTGAATATCATCTAGTTTCTGATCCAGATTAGAAGCATTAGAAGCGATAATTCTATATTTAAGATAATCTTTAATTAAAGGAAGATTTTCCTGATTGATAAAAGAATCCAGATTTTTATAATAGTTAATTTCGCCTATAATTACTTTATCTGTATTTACACCAACTGTTTTTAAATAGTCAGGAAGATCTACATTTTTAACCAAAGCAGGAAGCTCAGCAACTGTTTTAGGGTTATAGCGAAGATTGGCATCTCTGGCTTGTTCATTAGTTAATAATGTTTTAGCCATTTTCTTTTCAAAATCTAAAACATTCTGAGCTACTGACGCTGAATTCTGATAACCAATTATACCTAATAAAGTTGTAATATAGTTTTTATAATCTACTAAAATTGCAGTGTTCGCTTCATTTTCTTTCTGGTAATAGTCTTTACCCAATCCTAATCTTGGTCCTCCCAAATAAACAGCATTCATTTTGGAATTTTTCATATCAGCACCAGCTCCCCATCCATAAAAAGGGTTATCGCCTGTAAGGGTTGCTTGGTCGATATATTGCTGGAAACTTTTCAGATCTTTGATTGCATCAATTTTATCCAAGTCTCCTTTAATAGGAGATATTCCTAACGCATTTCTTTTAGTCCAATCTGTATAAGTTGTATAAAGCGCCTGAATTTTCTGTCCCTCAGATCCTGCAGGATATTTAGACTTCAGAATCTCCTTCAGGATATTCATAGAATTGTTATCCGTATCTTCTCTTAACTGGTTAAAAGAACCCCAGCTTGCTTTATCAGAAGGAATTTTTGCGGTTTTCATCCAACCACCATTTACATAGCTGTAGAAGTCATCTTGTGGGCGTACAGATGTGTCTCTGTAGCTAAGATTTAGCCCTTCGTCGTTTTGCGTCTTAGTAGCCACTGTCTTTCCTTTTTTTTGTTGAGCATTTATCTGAACTCCCGTAAAACAAAGGGAAAAAGCTAATGCTGCAAAAGTTATTTTTTTCATATACACAGATTTTAATCAATCGTTGATAAAGATATTAATTATTTTTAAACAATTCTTAACATAATTATAACCTGTTATTTTTGCTTATATTTTAATTCATAAAAAAACTGCTGTGAAACTTCACAGCAGTTCTTATTGATCTTGTTGTTGTCTTAGTTTATTTGAAACTAATATTACCTCCTGCAATTTTTTTAGTTTTTTTATCAGCAGGATTACCATACACTGTAATATTACCTCCTGCACGTGTTTTAGCATCTACAGATTCTGTTGCAGAAACCTCTGCTTCACCTCCTGCATTTACAGTAACACTAGTAGTCGTAGTTGCCAATTGTTTCCCATAATATTTAGCACCTGTATTCACAATTGCGTTTTGATTATTGGCATGCCCGGATAGTGTTATAAGTCCTCCTGTATTAGACTTTACCTCCAGTGTTTTAGCTTTTAGTCCCATGATAATTGAGGAACCTTCATTGGCAGTAAGCACAATTTTATTCCCTTCTAATACACCTTCGTTACTTACTGTTGCTCCCTGACTAGCCTGAATATCATTTAGCCTGTCATAAAAAACTTTAACTTTCACATCATCTCCCTGTAAAAGATTAGTTGTTGTCATTCTTACTTTTAATTCTCCGTTTTTATTGACAACCTCTACATCCGAAGATTTCTTTCCATTCACCTCTACTTTATTGGATGTAGAAGGAACCAGTACTACCGGAATTTTATCATAAACTTTCAGGGAACTAAACGTTCCCACATTTTTAACCGTTTGCGCGAAAGAAAACTGGACTGCAACTATGGCGATAGCACCTGCTAAAATATTTTTCATAATAGTTATTTTAAAAAAAGACCGCAATATTCCTGCCATAAAATGTTAGAAAAATATTAAACAAGTATAAATTAATTTTAAGTTAATCGTTACAACAAAACACAAGCAACTGATAAACAACACAATAAATTCTAAACTATTATTCTTCCAACCACACAATAAGTGTTTCTATAATTTTTTGAGAAACAAAATTCACAAAGTCATTTCTTTCAAAACCGGGCAAAAATAAATGAAAAGTTCTTACCTCATCTCCTTTGGCTATTGCGTAATAAACGGTTCCTACATCTTTACCATCTTCGCCTTTATTGGGACCGGAAACACCGGTAGAGGATATTGCGATATCGGAACTAAAAAGTTTCTGACAGGATTTTGCCATTTCTATAGCTACTTCTTTACTTACTACAGTGTGTTCCTTTATAGTATCTTTCGAAATATTTAACAACTGTGATTTCATTTCAGTAAAATAAGGAATAATCCCTCCTCTATAATAGCTGCTGCTTCCTGAAACAGAAGTCAGTAATCTGGCTAATTGTCCGGTAGTACAACTCTCAGCAGTAGAAATCGTTAATCCTTTATCGAATAAAACAGAGGCCAGAATATTTTCTATAGCATCTTCAGACCAGGCAATTACATGATTTCCAATTAGAGATTTCAAAGGTTGTATCAGCTGCTCCAGCTGTTCTTCAAGTATAGCCTGATTATCTCCGGTTCCGGTTAACCTAAGTTTCACTCTTGTTCCTACCGGAAGATAGGATAGACTCACGTTCGCTGGTAGTGCTAATTCCCAGCCTTCAATAGTATCAGAAAGTAGACTTTCGGGAACCCCTACCACGCTGATAATACGGGTATGAATAAAACTAAGCTCCCATTGTTGTTTCAGAAACGGTATGATCTGCTCCTTTATTAGTGGCTTTACTTCAAAGGGTACTCCAGGCAAACAAAAGATAAATTTACCGTTTTGCTCAACCATCTGACATGGTGCTGTACCGTAATGGTTATCAAAAATTGTAGCTTTTGATAATACCTCACATTGATTTCTGTTACGTTCTAGTAATTCAATACGGCCTCTTTTTTCTAAGTATTTCCCTAATTTTTCATAGAGTTCTTCGGAAAAAACTAATTCGTCATGGAAAAATCCGGCATAGGCTTTCTTGGTTTTATCATCCTTTGTAGGCCCTAAGCCTCCGGTTGTAATTACAAGATCGCTATTTTCTAATGCTGTTTTTAAAAAGTTTTCAATTTCAGAAACCTCATCCGAAATGGTAAAAATTTGCTGAACTTTTATTCCGATATCTTTTAGCTCACGGGCTATAAAGTTGGAATTGGTATCTACGGTGTTCCCAGATAAAATCTCGTCACCAATAGTAATAATCGTCGCTGTTTTCAATTTTTATTTAAAGATTTTATTAAAAAAGGTTATCATCTCTTCCCATGAAGCCTTATCTGCAGCTTCATTATAAGCAACCTTCAGTTTATATTTTTCCCCAGCCGCTGTAGCGTCGGGATTAGTAAAGGAATGTATTGCTCCGGGGTAATTAACAAATTTATACTGGACCCCGGCAGAATCCATCTGCTTTTTAAAAGATGCTATTTCATCTTTGGATACAAATGTATCATCTTCACCGTTTAGTACAAGTACAGGTATTTTATTAGTTACAGGCTTTACCCCGGTCATCAGATTTCCATGAAAGCTTATTACCCCTTTCAACGGTTCATTAATTCTCGCCATATTAAGAGCCATAGCTCCACCGAAACAATAACCTATTACAGCCATTTTCTCTGTATCTGCTTTTTCATTTTTTTCAATCTGTTTCAATGCAGCTTCAAAACTTTTCTTTGCAAGATCTGCATTACCATAAAACGGTTTCGCCAACTTTCCGGCATCATCCGGATTATCAACCATCTTTCCTTCACCATACATATCCACAGCTATAGCCATATACCCAGAATCTGCCAATTGCTTTGCACGGCTTTTCACATAATCATTCATTCCCCACCATTCCGGAATAATAAGAACTACAGGCAACTTTCCGGGCTTATTTTTATCAAAAGCCAGAAAAGATTTAAATATTTTACCATTTTCAGAATACGTAAGATCTTCTGTAATAATCTCTTTCTGCAGATTCTTTGTGTATTTGGCATCTGTATTCTCTGGTGTTTTCTTGCAAGCTATTGCTCCTGACAGTAAAAGCAATAATGATACGGATAGAATTTGTATTTTCATATTATTGTTTTTTGGTAAAGTAAAATTAAAAAATATGCTTTTAATAAACTCTATTTATATTCTTTTATTAATCACAACAAATAAAAACAGGCATCCATATGGATGCCTGCCTTCAGACTGTTAACTAACAAAAATAGGATGATGACAAATAAGCACCGGATATTAACAGTTTTTCTTCTTCTTTATGGAAAGTAATAAGTGATTGAGTTTATTGTTTAAGGACAAGGTATTATTTTCTTACCTACTCCTAAACCTCTCATTACAGTAGTTCCGGTTACCAACATTGTCGCTACTACGGTATTAGAACCTGTGGTCTTCCATGTAATATTATTGAAACGGGTGCCACCATACAATTCAAGAGGCTCCAGATTGGAAGTCAAGCTTCTTCGTCCCATCATAGAAACCGAACCATCCGGTCCGATTGTAATTCTGATAATCGGAGTTGAATTTGTTGAACTTCCTAAGGAGTATATCTGCGGTACTCCGTTTTCTCCCCATCGTGATCCATCTGATTTAAATCTAATATTTTGGGGATAATTAACTACACCAGACTGAAACTGAATTTCCTGAGTAGCAAGATCAACTCCATTAATTGTCATGTTAAAAGAGTTATCCAGCTCATAAACATCAAATACAAAACCAGCATCTGCAGCAGGGGCATCGAATGTTTTTGTAATAGTTGTTTTACCTGCATTTCCAGGATCTGAATCTGACATACTAAAATTCCAGGTTGGCGTTGCATTTGCCGTACATGCAAATTTCAGTTTAAGATTATATTTTACACCTGGCGTAACTACTAAATTACTAACCGTAAAATTTCTTTTGGTCTTAGACCCTACAGTAATTGTTCCGGTTGCTGTATTTGGAAAGTTCAATGTTGACATATCTGTAGCTGCTATCCCCGGATTAGCTAATAATGTAGGATTACTTGTCCAAATCGCGCTAGCTGGTGTTGGAGCAGTAAAACTAACCGCTTTTGTAGTTGTTGCAGTTCCAAAAGTAACAGTTCCGTCGGACAACTTGATACTATTAACAGCTCCTCCACGATGCTTGTCAAAAGTTATCCCGCTACCTATAGAAGAAATTGGATTTCCTGGTGCTACAGCAGAAGCATCTATAGTCGTAGTAATCTGACTGAATTTATGTGTCAGCACAACATTCAAAACATTATCTCCTTTAGACACCCTTACATTATTAGTACGGAAATACATTAGATCATTATCTCCTGAAATACTTGGTAAAGTCGCAGTTGAAATGCTTCCGGGAACATCAGCCGGAGCTGTAGAATTATTATATGACAACACTACAAAATCATATTTGTTAGTTGCTTCAGTATCTCCATCCAGCATCATATCACTAATATCCGCTGTAGAATTACCATTAGCATCTATTGTATAAACATTACTGGCTACTTTGGCTCCAGTACTTGTTCTGTAAGCAATTACACGATATTTTACGTTAGGCCCCTTTAGTGGATTTCTGATGACATCTGCCATAGGATTAGTTGCAGCTTGTGAGGCAATTACTGATGGAGTAATAGGAGTAAGTGTAGCAATAATTGGCTGCTCTCCTGCCATAAAAGTACTTACTTGTTCCTTTACAGTTGAAGCAGCTTTTAACTGTCTGGCAGATGCCATATTTGCTGAAATAGTCTCTCCTTCAAATTCACTTCCGAGTAAATTCATCTTTATAATAGCAGAACCATTGGTGATTAGATTATCGTCCGGATTATCCATTGCATTATCTGAGCTTCTGCATGATGTCATCAGAACTGAACCAGAGAACATAAAAGCTGCAATTGTTATTTTTAAGTTTTTCATTGTTTGTGAGGTAATAGATTTATTTCATATTTGTTTGGTTATTATTATCAGACTATCTACCAGTCAATGGTTCTGTTATCGTCATCACCCTGAGTCCATTCTTCCTGAACTTGTCCACCTGAATTTGGCGGAAGCACTTTAGCTGAACCAGCAGCTATTCCTTGTTCCATTTCTATTAGAAACATCTCAAATTTTGGAGCTACATACTCCTCTTTTTTTAAATCATTCATTAGTACATTTGTTTGTGTTATAATCTTCTTCTTTATGGGATAAGACGCTAGAAATAACCGGGCAGTAATTTTTGACTACTGTCCATAATTTTATTTAGGCACCCTGATAAAGTTTTTATTCAGAGTATCCTATACGATTAAATCTAATGTTTGTTATCACCTGTCTTTGGCGATCGATAAAGACGTGCAAAAATACTAGTAATAAAGACTACCACGGAAGTACTACTATTGTCAAAATCCGGAAAATGGCAAATAAAAGCTAAAAACTAACATTTACACAAACGCCTAATAATCAGTGATATAAAATTGTAAAATATAATTACAGACTATTTTGTAGTCACTTTTTTTATATTATCCGGAATGAAGATTAAAAAATTTAATCCACGAATAAGGCATCTGTAGTATGCTCTGAATTGTATTTAAAAAGTAATAATCTAACGAACTTCGAGTACAAAAATGTCAGAAACTAACATTTACACTAATAATCTTGATAAACTCCGAAGACTAAATATCTTTAGCTGTAAGTTATTTTATATTACCCGGACAAAACTTCAATACTCAACTTTTTTTAGAATAATTAATCTGGAAACTTCCTGAAGCTACAAGCAAATTTTACAAAATATCTTATTTAACTATCCGTTTCTTTTGCTAAATCCAGCTTGTCCTTTTTCTCTATATATTTAATAAAATACGAGGGAGATACATCCGTAACACTTTTAAAGATGGTTGTAAATTTACTATGGGAAGAAAAACCGGCATCTTCTGCCAGTGTACTTATTTTATATTGCCTGTACACAGGTTCTGTATTAAGTTTATCCAAGATATAATTGATCCTGAGCTCGTTGATATAAGTAGTAAAATCTTTCCCTTTATATTTTTTTATAACAAAGGACAAATACTTTGTATTGGTTCCGATATGAGTTGCAACATAGGAAAGGGAGACTTTCTTATCTGTAAATAACTGTTCACGTTCAAAATTTTCTAGTTTTCCCAGAAGCAACTGCTCAGTTTCTAAAGACATTAGACTTGTACCTGGATCTGCATTATCATCAGATTTCCCTGTCACTTCAACTTCAACTTGTTCATAATTCTTTTCTTTCAGATTTTTTAAAATACTCCTGATTTTTAATATTTGCCTCTTTTTTGCTCTGCTGTAGAAAAAGAAGAACAGCAGATTTCCGATAATGAAAACGCCACTTATTGCAATAAATATACTCTTGGTATAATTTCTCTCTTCCTGCTCAGTATTTTGTTTTTCAAGCTTTGAGAATTGCTGGTTCAAAAAACGCGTATTAAGAGAAGTGATCAGTTCGGATAAAGAATCTTTTTTTTCCGTAGCCAATGTATAGTTTTGTGTATCATTTCTCTTTGCATAGTACTCTTGGGATGTACTGTAAATCTCCTGATTAAGCCCCAGATACTTGGAATTTTTCACATACTCTTCAGCTTTGTCCAGATATTTTTTCGCTTTATCCAGCTCTCCATTGCGGATATAAGCTAATGCCAATCCCTGAAAAACCTTTCCTGCCAGAGTACTTTTAGGAATATTTTTCTCAGCATATACCAAAGCTTCTTTATAGCATGTAATTGCTTTATCATATAGTCCTGCGCCAATGTAACAGACTCCCATCAGCTGATTATTTGTAGCCATAAAGAAGTCTTTCTCGGGAAGAAGGCGGAATTTCTCCTGAGCTTTCTTCAATTTAAAAATTGCTTTTTTGTATTGCTTCGTCTTAATATCATAATGAGCTAGCTCCTGTAACATCAAGCCAGTAACATTATTTAATTCAGCAGGATCTTTGATATACTTTACGGCACTAAGCGCTTTTTCAGTATAGGATTTTGACTTATCATACAGACTGATGATCCTGTATTGTGATGCCAGAAATCCAAATACCCTCGCACTATAGTCATACATTTGGAACTTTTCTATAATATTTTCCGACTTCTCGGCATAATCAACAGCTTTCTCTACATCTCCTTTTCGTTGATACAATAAAGCCAACAACATAAGACTTTTAATCTGATAAGCAGGTTTAGCTGAATTTCTGTATAGTGAGTCCCCTGCAATTATAGCTTTATCAAAATTCCTATGATAGGTCTCGTGCAATATTTTAGAATATACTTTATCATAGTTTTTAGCATTTTGTGCCTTCAACAATAAATAAAAAAGAACTGTTATACATGTATAAATTTTCCGGAGCATCATTTGTGTTATTAGTTTTTATACATCTGAAGTTTGTGTGAAAAAATACTTCAGATCTTCTTCTGGTTTATGTAATTAATAAAATATGAAGGAGATACATCTGTAATATTTTTAAAAATTGTTGCAAACTTACTGTGAGAAGAAAAGCCAGCTTCATCTGCAAGTACACTTATTTTGTATTGCCTGTACACCGGATCTGTTGTTAGCTTTTCTATGATATAGTTCACTCTGAGTTCATTAATATAGTTTGTAAAATCTTTTTGCCTGTGTTTTTTTATGATATAGGAAAGATACTTTGTGTTGGTTTCCATGTAAGAAGCAACATAAGATAATGAAGCATTTTTATCCTTATAAAGTTGGTGTTTTTCAAATTTCTGTAAAGCTTCCAGCAAAGCATCT
The DNA here is from genome assembly GCF_002023715.1 of Elizabethkingia occulta. Taxonomy (GTDB): domain Bacteria; phylum Bacteroidota; class Bacteroidia; order Flavobacteriales; family Weeksellaceae; genus Elizabethkingia; species Elizabethkingia occulta. Next base: position 186,446 of record NZ_MAHX01000002.1, on the reverse strand, counting down.
TCCGTTTCCTGAGGCATTATTTGTTGTAGGCTTTTTCCTTTTACAGCATTATGCTCCGGCGCAGACAAAGTTAGAGATGTATAAGATTCCTTTTGTCTTTTTCTATGCTGATCCAGAATATGCTGCATTCTTGCCAACTGTTGCGCTTGTCTTCTTCGGTATAATGTAAAAATTAATGTTCCGCACAAAATGCCTAAACCAGCCATAAGAATTAAGACATTCTTCAGAGAACCAGTTTCTTTTGTTTTTATATTATTATTTTCCAACTGAACATAGGCATTGTTGATAAAAGCATTTGTTTTTTTAGAGATTTTCTCTTCTACAACATCCTTCTTATCATTTATTTTACGAAGGTTTTCAATATCCTGTACTTTACTGTAATATTCCTGAGTTCTTTTATAAACTTCTTTTTTCAGCTGTAGATATTCTGATTTATCTGCAATATTCACAGCTTTATCCAGGTATATTTTAGCCTTATCCAGTTCATCTGTCTTCATGTATACCTCTGCAATTCCGGAATAAACAATTCCTGTAAGGTAATTTTCCGGTCCGTCTTTTAGTAATGCCAAGGCTTCATTATAATATTTGAGGGAACGCCCCGTATCTCCAAGATTATAATAACATAAGCCTAAAAGTTGCTTATTACCAGCTGTCATAAAATCTTTATTCTGACTAATACTTTCAAAATACCTTTGAGAAGTCTCTATGTTTTTGATAGCCTTATGGTATTTCTGAACTTCAATATTATAATAAGCCAATTCCTGTGACACCAGCCCTTTTGCACTACTGGCCGCTTCTTTATTTTCAATTTTCCCGGCATATTCCAATGCTTTTTCTGAATAAACTCTGGATTTATTGAATAAACCTAAAAGGCGGTATTGTGTGGAAAGGAACCCCAATACCCGTGTATTCCATGATGCATCACTTGTCTGTTCTATTATTTTTTCTGCTTTCAAGGCATAATCGACCGATCTTTTAAGATCATGAACCTGTTGATATAAAGTAGCAGAAAGCATAAGGCTCTTTGTCTGTAGCAAAGGAGTTTGTGATATATTAAAAAGAGAGTCCGAAATAGCCAAAGCTTTTTTGAAATCCTTCTGAGAAGTCTCAAGATATGTTTTTACATATATTTTATTAAAAGCTTCAGCATCCTGACCTTTCACTATTAGCATAAAAAACAGACCTAGAAAGCAAATTTTTATCCTCAACATAAAGTATTTTTAACCTAACGAGTTTGTATAACTTTAGCAAGATTAACTTTTGATCTCAGATTTTATTCCGCAATCCATCTTAATTTTCTTAAAAATAAAATTACAATATACATTTATCTGCACACAATAGTCAATTCAGAATACAAATGTATACAAACAATGTATTTATAACAAAAACATATTGAATAAAAATAACTTACACCTTTAATTTAAAAAAACATAAGTGCAAAAAACATATGCTTATATTAAAAAATTGTAAAATGAAATACTTAGAAAATTTCAAAAAAATTAGGAATACGACTTTATAAATGAGACTATTACTGCAAAAAAACATCTAAAAAGTCTTTAAAACTATAAGTTAAAAAAATACCCTTCGGAATTCCGAAGGGTATCATTTCACAAATTAAATTTTAGTGGATGTGTTTTTCTGCATGATAAGAAGAACGCACCAATGGGGAACTTTCCACATGTCTGAAGCCAAGGCTTCTCGCAAAAGCTCCATATTCATCGAACTCTTCCGGTGTAATAAATCTTTTTACCGGCAAGTGTTTCTTCGTAGGTTGTAAATATTGTCCAAGGGTAATAACGTCTACATTTGCATTTCTGATATCTTCAATAGTTTGGAAGACTTCATCCTTTTCTTCACCCAGTCCCAGCATTACTCCGGTTTTGGTACGACGCTGCCCTGCCTCCTTCATATATCTAAGTACCTCCAGACTTCTTTCGTATTTTGCCTGAATACGTACTTCACGGGTAAGTCTTTTCACGGTTTCCATATTATGAGAAATTACCTCCGGAGCTACCTCTATAAGTCTGTCAATATGTTTTGTTATTCCCTGAAAATCCGGAATCAATGTTTCCATTGTTGTCCCAGGAGATATTCTTCGTACTGCATTTACTGTTTCTGCCCACAGGATAGATCCCATATCTTTAAGGTCATCTCTGTCTACAGAAGTTAATACAGCATGCTTGATTTTCATTAACTTGATGGAACGTGCTACTTTTTCAGGTTCATCCCAGTTAACATCTAATGGCTTCCCGGTTTTTACGCCACAAAATCCACAACTTCTGGTACAGATATTTCCCAGAATCATAAACGTTGCTGTCCCTTCGCCCCAACATTCTCCCATATTCGGGCAACTTCCACTCTGACAAATTGTATTTAGTTTATATTTATCTACAAGTGTTCTTAACTCGCGGTAATTTTTCCCTGTTGGTAGCTTTACTCTAATCCATTTAGGTTTTTGAGTTGTAGTATCGTTAGTTAATGTCTCGTTACTCATTGTATAACTCGTTATTTTTTAATAATTCTGCCAATACTTTTTTCGCCCGCATAATTCTGACTTTAGTATTAGCAACTGAGAGATTCAGCTCTTCAGCAATTTCTTTTATACTTTTTTCTTCAAAGAATCTAAGTCTGATAATATCCTGATAATTTGCATCCATAGAGGCTACTATTTGTAGAATCTCATCATTTTCTTCTTCAGAAATCAATAGTTCTTCAGGTGATTTTACAAAAACATTTTTCACTTCTTCCAGATCTCCGGTCGCATCTTCTGCTTCACGGCTTTTCTTTCTCCAGTAATCAATTACAGTATTCTGTGCAATTGTCAGAATCCATGTTTTAAACTGAAAGCTCGGATCGAATAAATCCAGCTTCGTCAAAACTTTGGAAAATACATTTACTGTAATTTCATCCGCCAGGATATCATCCTGAACTTTTTTCATTATAAAAGAAAAAACATCCACCCAGAACATATTGATCAATTGGGTTTGTGCCTTCTGATCTTTACTTTGTGCTTTCCGGATAAGATGGATTAAGGATTCCTCGTTCAAAACTTTTTTCTAAAAAACAATACAAAGATACTGAAGAGTTTGCTGAAAAAAAAGTCAGCGTTTTTCGTTTTTCCATATCGCCATAAGTGATGATAACGATAGTCATCTAATTCATTTATTTTTTTTCTTTAATTTAACACCCAATAACAGGCTGAAAGGCAACTACAATACAAACATGAACAACTATAATATGAAAAGAATTTTAAGTATATTTTTAATATGCATCGTAACAATAGGGATTTCCGCACAGAGAAAAACCACAAAAAAACAACCTAAAAAATCTTCCGGAAGAGCTACTATGGTAGATATTGCAGGAGTTACTGATGCTGTTTCTGATAAATCTGAAGCCGACACTTTAAAGCTAAAAGCAGGCAAAGCATATGTTTTATTAATAGATGTTGCGCCTAATATGAAAGGAGTGTCTGTAGGAGGAGACGATCAGGAGAAGAATGAACTAATAAAGAATTTCAGAAAAAACACACCGGAAATTATCCAGTTATACACCTATACCTATGTACTTGCTGAAAATGGTCAATATATTGATCTTACAGGTGATGGCAATACTTATCAGGCTATTGCTTACTGGAGCGGAAAGATGGATGATAATATTGTAACACAGGAAGGAAAAAATAGGGCAACAGAGTTTGTTGCAACTCAGCTGGGACAGCAAAAAGAATCTTCCTATATCACAAACAGCAAAAAATATAAGGAAGAAATTAAAACCCTGCAGGGTAAGAATAATTTCACCAAAAAATCAGCAGAAGTAATGCAGTCATATTTACAACATCTCGCTGTACCCAAAATTTGCTTTATTGAAAATACAATGCTTTTTAATAAAGATCAATCCAAAGTAAAAACAATTACAACTTATATTACAGGAGATAATGGCAAAAAGCAAAAATATATGGTTACAGAGCTTAATGAATTAGGTCAGCCCATCACGATTACAGAATACAGATCTAATGAAAAATCTGTTCAGAAATTCACCTATAAAGATGGTATTCTTACAAATATCCAGACACCTGTAAATACAACAAACATAAGCTATGACAATGAGAGAATGATTACTTCCAGTGATTTGGGCGGAGGTATAGAAACGGAGATATACCGTCTGGAAAAAAATGAATTGCTACGAAAAAGTTATATTATCATGAAAGACGATAACAGTGATAACATGAATGCTGCTACTGATGAAAAAATAGAAAAATCATGTACCAATTTCTATATAGACAATGTTATACAAACCTCTAATTGCAGCAGCAATGCTAATGAATTCCCTTTTACCCATAACAGCACTGTTTATCAGGACGGAAAATTAATGCAGGAAACAAAATACAGAATTGAGAAAAAATCACCTGTTTTATACGAAAGCCAGTATACAAGAGACAACAGTGTAAGAAAAGCAATTTATCAACTAAATGACAAAGGACTACTAGGGTCTTATCAGAGGAACGAGAATAACAGGAAAAACACAGTTTGGTTAGAATACACTTATTAGCTTTAGTATATAAATGGCAACAATCTAAAGTTCCTGAAAAAATCAAATCTTTTTATAAGCCTGTGCAAAAGCATTTTTGTACCTTTGCATCTTAAAATTTTTATATAATGAATGCTTTTATTGAAGAACTGAAATGGCGTGGGCTTTGGGCTGACATGACGCCGGGGACTGAAGATCAACTCAACAAAGAGATGACTACAGCCTATATCGGTTTCGATCCAACAGCAGATTCGTTACACATTGGGAGCCTTATTCCGATTAAGATTTTGGCTCATTTTCAACGTCACGGCCACAAACCAATTGCTTTGGTAGGCGGTGCAACAGGAATGATAGGTGACCCATCCGGCAAGTCCGCAGAACGTAATCTGTTAGATGAGGAGACCCTATTGTATTACGTGGATTGTTTGAAAAATCAGCTTTCCAGATTTCTGGATTTTGAAGGAGATGGTCCTAACAGAGCTGAACTGGTAAACAACTACGACTGGATGAAAAATGTTACTTTTCTGGATTTTGCAAAAAATATCGGAAAGCACATTACTGTAAACTATATGATGGCAAAAGACTCTGTGAAAAAACGTTTTTCAGGAGAAGATGGGGCTGATGGAATGAGCTTTACAGAATTTACATACCAGTTACTACAAGGCTACGATTACCTTCATTTATATAAAGAAAAAGGTGTAAAATTACAGATGGGAGGTTCTGACCAGTGGGGAAACATCACTACAGGAACTGAACTTATCCGCAGAAAAGCACAGGGTGAAGCTTTTGCACTTACTACTAAATTAATCACTAAAGCAGACGGATCCAAATTTGGAAAATCTGAAAGCGGTGAAAATTACTGGTTAGATGCTAAAAGAACTTCTCCATACAGATTCTACCAATTCTGGTTAAATGCTACAGATGAAGATGGTGAAAGATTCATCAGATTCTATACTTTCCTTGAAAAAGAAGAGATAGAAAAACTGATTGAAGAGCACAAAACAGCTCCGCATGAGCGTAAACTTCAGAAAAAATTAGCTGAAGAAGTTACGGTATGGGTACATGGCCGTGCAGAATATGAAAGAGCTCTTAAGGCTTCTGAAATCTTATTTGGGCGTTCTACTGCCGAGGACTTAGTAAGCCTTGATGAAGAATTGTTCCTTCAGATTTTTGATGGTGTTCCGCAAAAAGAAGTTGCAAAATCTGAAGTTATAGGAAGCAATATTGTAGATCTTATTTCAGATAAATCAGGCTTTCTTAAATCTAAAGGTGAAGCCAAAAGAGAACTTACCGGAAATGCTATTTCTGTAAATAAAGAGAAGGTGAATGATACTTTTGAAGTTTCAGAAAAAGATCTTATTGATGGCAAATTCCTTTTATTACAAAAAGGAAAGAAAAGCTACTTTATTGTAAAAATTGTATAATTTATAAATTATATTAATAACAATTAGCCATCTCTTTCGGGATGGCTTTTTTATGCAAAAAATATTTTTGTCAGTATTATAACTTTTTTCTAATTTCACATTCATAACACTAAAAAAATATGATAAAATGAAAAAAATACTTCCCTTAATATCTTTATTATTCTTTGGGCTTATTATCAAGGCTCAATATGTAGAACCTGAAAAAGCAGACAAAGAGGCTGCTAAAAGAAAGGCATCTGAGATAATTACCATGCCCACTCAGAAATTTGATTCGTTACAGGCTAAAAGTATGCTTGCGCTGGGAAAAGGGACAATTGTAGGTGAAGCTTTTACCAGACAAAAGAATGGATACGGAATGAAAATTTTAGGAAAGGTAAAAGCCAATAAAATAAAAGTAATCTTGTTCCCTGTAACACCGTATTTCGAAGAGTATTATAAACTTTGGAGTGATAAAAGCAAGAATAATCCTAAGAAAAACAGATACGTTTATATGGACAGAAATGCGATGAGATATCGTATAGAAGCTATTACCAATAGCGATGGAGAGTTTACATTCCCAAATATGAAACCTGGAAAATATTACCTCTACGGAAGCATGGATTATAGCCTGAATTACAACTATAATAAATATACAGGAAGTGGCTATGACAATTATGGCAGAATAGACTATTACTCCCCTAGTTCTTATACTAAGAATTTTAATGAATTTTTAGAAACTTTTGTTGAAGTAAAGGCTGATGGAGAAGTTGTAAAAGTTAAACTAAAATAAAAACGAAGAAAATACCTCAAAAATATGTTATGCTGAGACTGATTTAAACATTTTCATTCACAAAACACTAATAGTAAATGATCCTTCAATAGTTCGTCAGGCTCACTACTGCTCTGCTCAGGATGACAAAGTACAATAGATACAATTTTGAAACACAAAAGCCTCCCCAAAAAGGGAGGCTCTACTATTATAAGTAATTATTTATATTTACTTCTTAATCAATCCTAATTCTACAAGTCTTTCATGTAAGAATTCTCCGGCAGTTGTATCGGGATACAATTTAGGATTGTTTTCATCAATCGTATTTTCTAATGCATTTAGTGGCATTTCACTCACCGGGTGCATAAAAAAAGGAATAGAAAATCTGGAAGTACTCCATAATTCTCTTGGTGGATTAACTACTCTGTGAATTGTGGATTTCAGCTTGTTGTTTGTATGTCTGGACAACATATCACCAACATTAATCATTAATTCATCTGGTTCAGCAATAGCATCGATCCAATCACCATTGTGGTTTTGAACCTGAAGACCTTTACCTTGTGCACCCATAAGAAGTGTAATAAGGTTAATGTCTCCATGTGCTGCTGCACGTACTGCATCATCCGGCTCTTCCGTAATTGGTGGATAGTGAATTGGTCTAAGGATTGAATTACCTTCTGCAATATACTTATCGAAGTAAAACTCATCCAGTCCAAGGTGAAGAGCCAAGGCTCTTAATACGTACTGTCCAGTTTTCTCCAGCATCTGATAAGTTTCTTTTCCTACTTCGTTGAATTTAGGTAACTCATCAACAATTACATTATCAGGGTACTCATTTGCATATTTGGAACCCTCCTGAAGGTATTGTCCAAAATGCCAAAATTCTTTAAGGTCTCCCTTTTTAAAACCTTTTGCCGTTTCTTTTCCAAAACCTACATAACCACGCTGTCCGCCAATTCCGGGGATTTCGTACTTCTGTTTAGTTTCTAATGGCAGTTCGAAGAAATTTCTTACTTCTCCGTAGAGATTGTCTACCAGATTGTCGTCCAGAAAGTGTCCTTTAAGGGCAACAAATCCAATTTCTTCGTAAGCTTTTCCGATTTCATTTACAAATTTCTGTTTGCGTTCCGGGTTATCCGAAAGGAAATCACGCAGGTCTACACTTGGGATTTTATCCATTTTATATTTAGAAATTTTCGTGCTGTAAATTTACATTTTTTTAATATAAATGGAATAATTACTGACGCAGTTATTAAAGTTATCATTTAACAAACCAAAATACCTTGTATATAAAGCACAGATGCAGCTTTTAGCTAAAAAACACGATCTTAACCTATCTTTAATCAAAATATTGCATAACTTAATATATATTTGTGGTATGAACATAAATTATTTGGTGAGAAAACCTGAAGTTATCACTCCAAAAACACAACTTTTGGTTATGCTTCACGGTTACGGAAGTAATGAAGAAGACCTTTTTAGCTTTGTACCTACTCTGCCGGAAGATTGGTTAATCGTTAGCCTGAGAGCCCCTAAGGATTCTCCTTACGGAGGTTATTCCTGGTACGATATAGATTTTTCTTCTGCAGACAGATTTATCGATATAGAAGAGGCTACTGATGCTATGAAAAGCATTCTGAACCTGATAAGAGATATAAAGGATGAATATAAGCTTGCTGAAAGAACCCATTTAATGGGATTCAGTCAGGGTGGTATTTTATCCTATTCTATGGCATTAACATATCCGGAACTCTTTAATAAAATTGCGATACTTAGTGCTTATCCTGAGACTAAGATTCTTCAGAATATCAGCAAGAATAAAAAAGCATTTACAGAAATGCGTTTTTTCATTTCGCATGGAATGGAAGATGCTGTAATTCCTCTGGATATGGGAAGAACAGCAGCAGACATGTTGTATGATCTCGGATGTTTTTTCTCATTCCGGGAATATGTAAGCGGGCACAATATCAATCAAAAAAATTACATGGACTTAATGGCGTTTCTTTCTTAAAATGAAAATTCGGGACATTTATCAAAATACTTCAACTCGGGAAATCCGTATACAGTCAGGAATACATCCTGTCCCAAAAATTATTGCCTGTTTCTTTCTGTTCTCTTCTTTCTACGTGAAGGCCCAGAAGGATAGTATAAGTTTGCAGGTAAAGTTGGACGAAAACAGATATGTTGCGCACATACAGCAGAAAATTGTCTATCAAAACAGGCTTTCACGTCCGGTAGATTCTATAAAATTATTATCTTGGGCAAATGCCTACCGAAACAGAAGAACACCTTTAGGCAAGCGAAAGTTACAGGAAAGAAAAACAGCATTATATTTCAGTAACAAAGAAAAACTGGGGTATATAGAGAATCTGAGAGTAGATTTTTCGAAAGAAGTAAAGTCTTACTCAGATGAAAGGGGTGAAAATATATATCTTGGATTAAAACAACCTCTTCCACAAAACGGGAAAGTAACGCTAAATCTGGAGTATGATATTCATATTCCTGCATCAGACTTTACAGGCTATGGTTATGGAGACAATCAGATACTTTTAAAATATTTCTTCATTGTTCCCGATAGCTTTGAAGATTCTAAACTATCTGAAAAATCGTATCTGGATCTGGATGAAAATCAGAATAACGGCAGCTATTGGAATATCAATTTTGAAAAAGGCCCTTATATTATTCAGTCCAATTTGCATCAGAAAGACAACTATAACTTTGAAGGTTCTCTGTATGAAGATCCGGAATTTATGATCTCACATACAGAAAATACCAAAATGGATTTTGATGTAGACAAACAAAAAGTTACGCTGGATTTAGGCTACAAAATATCTTCGGAAGAGCAGGCAAACCTTGCATTTCTGGTTCCATTACAATTAAAATTCATTAAAGATAAAATCGGTTTTTTACCTGGTAAAATTTTTATTTCTGATAGGGCAAGAGATCGAAACGGATTTATTGGAAGTGATGATATAAAGTTTCGAAAATGGAAATTTAAATTATTTTCTGATGCTGAAAAATCTGATTTTAACTACTTTAGTATCATTTCCCAGAATGTTGTTAATCAGTCATTTTTAGCCGATAAAAATACCGACCATTGGTTATATAACGGATTAAGAACTTATCTCGAAATAGAATACCTGAATAAAAACTACAGTAACAAAAAACTAGCCGGAAACCTTCCTGATCAGGTCAGATTATGGAAAATAAAGCCTCTGAAATGGTTTGAAGTTTCAAAAATAAAATTGACAGATCGTTATGGACTTGCTTATGATTATATTCTCAATCAGAATCTGGACCAGAGTATAAACACTCCTCTCCAGCATCTCAGCAAGTTTAATATAACGGCTGTAAGCAGTTTCGAAACCGGGCTTATCTTTAGTATGCTAAATAATAAGACGCAAAAATTCGATAGTTTTGTTCAGGAGTATCTAGCAAAAAACCGTGGTCAGAAAATCGACAGTAAAGACTTTATGACCCAGTTGGATTCTTATACTAACCATACAAGTGAATTTTTAGAAAAATTTGTTCAGCATAAAAACAGAGTTAATTTTAATCTCAGGTCTTTTAAAAAGACAGATGACAATCAGCTGGAATTAAGAATATCTAAGAATACACCACTGAAAATTCCTTTAAAAGTAGAAGCTGAAGACTTTAACGGGAAAATAAAATCCTATTGGTTCGACACTACTGAAAGTACTGACAAACAGGTTTACAGAATACCAAATGACAGTACTAAAAAGATTTCTATAAATAACGATTATACTTTCCCTGAAGCCAACTTCAGAGATAACTATCTTTATACAAAAGGAATGTTTTCTAATATGAAAAAAATTAGATTCAAGTTATTTACTGACATTCCCAATCCGGAGTATAATGAAGTCTACGTTGCTCCTATACTATCATGGAACAATTATGATAAATTCCTTCTCGGAATGAAGTTTACAAACAAAAGTCTCATAGACCGTAAATTTGTCTACTCGTTTGTTCCATATTACAGTACAGGAACCAGTCAGCTGACAGGTTCTGCAGGAGCCAGTTATCAGTTTATGCCGGCTGATTCTTTCTTTAGAAGCTGGTTATTCGCAGCTAATGGCTCTTATTTCCATTATGATTATAATCTTCCGTATAAAAAGGTAAACCTTCTTACCAGTATCAATTTTGCAAAAGATCCAAGAAGCCAGGTAAGCCGAAACTTAGGATTCTCATACAGCTACTTCGAAAGAACACTTTCACCTGCTCTGATTGCAAAAAATGATTATGATAAGTATAACTTGTGGAATATTTCTTATTCATATTCCGATAACAAAGCTATTCATGAAAATTATCTAATGACTAATCTTCAATGGATGGAAGATTTCCAGAAACTATCGGCAGAATATTATTACCGTTGGGAATATGCTAAAGACAAAAAAGTAATGCTAAGAGCTTTCGGAGGTTTGTTTATAGAAAATAAAACCCGAAATAACCTTTTCAACTTTGGTCTTTCCAGAGTTTCCAATTATTCATTTAGCTATGGTCTGTTGGGGCAGTCTGCTACAGATGGAGTACTTTCTCAGCAGTTTATCCTTGCAGAAGGTGGATTTAAATCTGATTTTAAAAATTTTGTAAACAGCTGGGTTGTTTCTACCAATGTGGATGCCCATTTATGGAAAATGTTCAACGTCTATGCAGATGCTGGTTTGTACAAGAATAAAGGTCAAAATATGAAGTTTATCTGGGATAGTGGTATTAAACTAAAAGTAATCCCTGATTTTCTGGAAATCTATTTTCCGGTTCAGTCTTCTCTGGGATTCGAACCTGCATTCAAGGGATATGGAAGCCGAATCCGATACATGCTGAATCTTAATTTGGGGGCCGTGATTGGGTACTTCAGAAGAGGAGTTTTTTAAAGTTAGAAGTACGAGGTACGAAATAGGGAATATAATCTGTACACTTAAAAAAATCTGATGAAATATTTAAACAGAAAAGTATTAATTACATTACTTTCAATTTTTTCATATTCCTATATCAATGCTCAACAAGGGCAAAACATTATAAAAAGCAAAATAGATTCTTTGCTCGGTGCTGAAACGAATAAGCCCTTTAATGGTGTTATTCTGGTTTCTCAAAACGGAAAAAATCTGTATTTAAAAGCAAAAGGATATTCTAATCTGGAGTACAAAACGCCTTTAAAAGCAGATGACCAGTTCATTAGTGGATCAATAGCCAAGCAGTTTACTTCTGCTTTGGTATTACAAGCTTATGAAAATAATTTGTTGGCTCTGGATGTTCCCATCCGAACATATCTGCCTGAATTATCACAATCCTGGAAAGATACGATCACAATAAGACTTCTTCTAAATCATACCAGTGGTATAGAAGCTTTAGACAAACCTACATTATTTGTACCGGGAACACAGTTCGACTACTCCCACTCTACTATTACTTATGATCTTCTGGCTAAAATACTAGAAAAACTATATCATAAATCTTTCGCGGAAATCACAGCAGCACTATTCCAAAAATGTGGAATGAAAGACACCTATCATCCGGATATCAAAAAGTACACGAAATTAACAACTTCTTATACTGAAAATAAAAACGGACAATTAGCTATTGAAACCAACAGTTTTATGTATTCTGATGCTCCTGCAGGGGGAAGTTTTATAACAACAGCAATAGATCTGGGAAAATGGAATCAGCTGTATTTTGAGGGAAAATTACTCAAAAAGGATACAATGGAACAATTGCTGACCAAGCAAAAGAATTCGGTAAGAAATCACCCTGTTTTTGGATTAACTGAATATGGACTGGGAGTTACTATTGATACCAGTGACAATCTTCTAATGGTTGGCCAAACCGGATTTGTTCCCGGATATGTTACTGAGAATTATTATTTCCCGAAAAATCATGTTGGTGTTACTGTTTTGAGTAATGTAGATTATAATTCCGGTGGATTTAAAGGAAGCTTCAGATACCACACAGCAATTCTAAACATTGTACGAAAGTATCTGCAACACAAAAAATAAAGTTTATTTTATTTCAAAAGCTTTACGAAGTGTTTCTTCTGTATTTTTAGTACGTATTCCAGGAACAAAATCTTCCCTCGGTGTTCCGTTTACATGATACAATCTTTCTGTTGGAAACTGATATCCAATTTTGGTTTCAGTCATCTGAAAACCCGATATTGCTCCTATTAATCCTGCCATTTTTGTCCCCATTATTTTAGCTCTTTTCATTCCGTCAAAACCAATAGCCATTCCCTCTCCCATACTTCCGGTCCAGTGTCCTACTAAAATATATAGTTTTCCTTTGTAAGTTTTGCCTCTGGGTACAACGTATTCTACCCAATGTCTTTTAGTTTGATATTTTACCTCATCAAATTCGTGTACCTGATATGGAAGCATCTTGTCAGTAAACCTTCCCATAATAGCTCTTGCAACAGTTGTATTTCCGCCACTCGGGGTTTCCGTTAAATCAATTACCAAATTTTTGTAATTGAGTAATGAATCGAGTGCTTTATCAAAGATTGATATTAAATTATTATTTCCCAATGAGTTGTTTACTTTTAAATAAGCTGTTTTTTTATTTAATATTTTGCTTTCTAAAAGTTGCTTATTACCAGACTGAGCACTAAAAATATCAGGATAAAAGTTTACAGATTTATCCTTCTCTACTATAGCAATTTCTCTTTTCACATTATGAGTGCCTGCAAAAAGCATATCCAGTGCATATTGATACATTGCAGGTGTATACTGATCTGTATATTTGGGAAGGAATTGTTTTAGCTGGTCATCTATATTCTTTCCATTAAATAAACTTACTTCCATTCCTGCTTTTAATCCTGATTTCTCTGCACCGGACCCTTTTCTCACATCAGCTATTATATATTTATTTTGTTCTTTTTCAACATATAGATCTTGCCCGGAAGGGACTAGCTTATTTGAAATATCAAGGTTAGTATTCAGAGACGAATGACCATTGTGAAGTTCATTAAGAACCTTTTCCAATAACTGAACAAAAGCATAGGTATTATTGATTTCCGCTACTTTCGGGCTGTAGATTTCTTTTACCTTCTGCCAATTAATTTGTTGTTCATTCAGATAAGCGTATTTCTGATCTATATCATTCCAAAATTCGTTAAAATCTTTCTGATACTTAGTTTGCGACCATATTGTATTTAAAGAAAATAAAAATCCAAAAAGTAAAATTCGTTTAATCATTCTATACTATTATACATTATTTTTCAAAAACCATATATTCAAAAGGCTGCATTACAAAAGCTTTTTGATTGGTAAAATCATGCTCCGCATCAGAAAACAAACTTCTGAAATTACCCGAAACATAAGAATCCGTAAGGTTGAATTTAAGTTCTGTTTCTCCGGACATATTAAGAATTACCAGAACCTCATTATCTCCATTTTTGCGCAGATAAGAAAATACTTTATCCGGTGCTGTATTCTGAAGCAGAATTGTTACAACATTGTCATCAGCACCTCTTAAAGCCGGATTATTAGATTTTAAAGTCAGCAGTTTTTTATAAAATGCTGCCATCTCATAAGTTCCGTTCCATGTAATAGGATCTTTCTCAAAAAATTCCAGTCTTTTAGTTCTCAAAGGTAATTCCTGACCACTATAAATTAAAGGAATTCCGTCCCATGTAACGCTGAACACAGCTAATGCTTTGGCCATTTTACCATATTTCTCATACTCGGTACCATTCCAGCTATTTTCATCGTGGTTAGACGTAAACCAAGCACGCATACTGGAATATGGAATAGCTGAATATTGCTTTAACAGATCTATAAGATTCGAAAGTGGCAAATTATTTTTATAAAAATCTTCCGTAAGGTGCATCCATTTCCATGAATAGCTGGCATCAAATGTCTTTCCATATTCAGAATTTTCCAGTTCATCGTATTCACCAATAAAGAATAAAGGCTTTATTTTTTCTGTTTCGGGGCGTGCCTGCTCCCAGAAATCAGCTCCTACCCAGGATGCCAAATCACATCTGAAACCATCTATATCGGCTTCTCTTACCCAGAATTTCATTGCTTCAATCATTTCCCTACGCATTTCCTGATTGGTATAGTCAAGCTCTATAATGTCGTCCATACCAGACGCTTTGTGAAAGTTTCCGTCTGCATCATGCAGATAATATTCAGGGTGTGTTTTAGTCCAAATATGATCCCAACCTGTATGGTTGGCTACCCAGTCTATAATTACTTTAAAACCCTGCTCATGTGCAGTATTCACAAGATCTTTAAAATCCTGTAATGTTCCGAATTCCGGATTAACAGATATATAATCCTGTGCAGCATAAGGGCTTCCCATACTCCCTTTCTTCTGTTCCTGAGCAATGGGCGTAATAGGCATAAACCATAATACTTTTATCCCCATATCCTTTAGCCGCGGTAATTCTTTTTCAAAAGCTTTGAAAGTTCCTTCTTCTGTATATTGTCTTACATTAACCTCATAAATATTGGCTGTATGCTTCCAATCCGTTGGTAATTGTCCAATCATAGTTTTTCAGGAATTATATTTACATGAAATTATAGCGATATCAACAAAGCCGTTTTTTTCATATTCAGTTGTCCGGTTGAAACTTCAAGATAATAAAAAAACCGGTTAAAAACCGGTTTAATATTTTTTAGATTTTGTCTAAATCTTCTTCGTCGTAAAGGTCATCTCCATATCCTCCTTCTTCTTCCTCATCATCATCGTCAAAGTCATCAAAATCATCTCCTTTAAAATCCGAAGAGATATCTCCAAACTCATCATCGACCATAGGCATTACAATTTTACCATTTCCGTTACCAGATTTAGATGGAGCCTTTAATGGCATATTTCCAAATCTAAATGCTGTGATAGGGTAATTAACGGCAGGCTTTTCTTCAGTTATTTCCTGTAATTCGCAGAAGAATTCCCATAAATCCAGAAGGCCATACTTGAAAAGCATTTTTGCTCCTTTCTCAGGAAATGCTTCATTTAAATAAATATCCGACATGGTTTCCCCATCTCCTTCATCTGACATATCTTCTAATGGGATTGCATTTCCTTCTGTCCATTCTTCATCTGAAAAATAAAAAGAAGAAAGTTCTTCTCCCTGCAGGCTGAAAGCACTTTTAATTCCTAAGTGCAAATTCCATAGAGTTTGTTTGTCCTTGATTTCTATATCACGGAAAACACTGTCTTTAGCATCTAAAATTACTCTTACTTTGTAAATCATTTTGGATTACTTGTCTATTTTACTTTACTGTTTAAATTAAGGTCTAAATTCAGCTACAAATATAAAACAGCGTTTGTATAAAAGAAGACTTTTTTTCAAAAATAATTTTGCCTATTTTCCAGCCCGGTTATTTCACTAAATCGAGTCTGAAACTAAAGCTGGTTCCTTCCAAATAGACACTTTTTACATCTATATTCTTCTTATGAGCCTCCAGAATATGCTTTACAATAGCAAGTCCCAGTCCGGATCCACCATCTTTACGGCTACGGCTGGACTCCACACGATAAAAACGTTCAAAAATACGCGGAAGGCTTTCTGGTTTTATTCCCATCCCGTTGTCCTTTACCTCAACAAGTACTTCGTTACCGGCAATAATAGTGTTTACAACAATCTGTGCTTTTTCACGGTTTGCATAATGTATAGCATTGGCCAATAGATTTATAAGTACCTGTGAAATTTTATTACGGTCCGCATTTACCATCATAACACTTTGTGATGTTGTAAGTAAAAACTTAGCTCCTGTTTTGTGGGCTTCCAAATCCAAAAGATCGAAGATATCGCGGACAAGAATATTAATATCAAATTTGGATAAAGAAAGGCTTATCTGTCCGGATTCTAGTCGGCTGATCATATCAAGATCCTGAACAATGTTCAGGATTCTCTCAACAGATTTATCAATCCGCTCCAGATATTTATCACGGATATTCATATCGTCCACACCACCATCCATTAGTGTTTCTACATATCCCTGAATGGAAAACAATGGTGTTTTTAGTTCATGAGCCACATTACCCAGATATTCTTTACGGTAGTTTTCCATTTCTTTCATAGTTACCATTCTGGCATCCGCCTCTTCCCTCATCCCGGTAATTTTCTCTCCGAGCTCGGTAAAGGTGGTAGGATTTTCTTCCTGAATAAAGTACTCCGGAAATGTCTGGGATATTTTACGTATCTGTCTCTGATCGTAGTTTCTGAAAAGGAAAACCAGAACCACATAATTGATTCCGGTAATTATAAGTAAAGCTATTATTACAAGTAATAGTGTAATATTTCTGCTGTCGTAAAGGTGATGAAATTTCTCATACAGCATGGCTATTGCCGCCATACAGAGCGTGAGAAATATTGCAGAAATAATTTTAACGGGGCTTACATTCATAGTGACAAATTACACTACCAATTTATATCCGATACCTTTAAGCGTCTGAATGGTATCTATCCCCAATTTTTCTCTGAGTCTACGAATATGTACGTCGATGGTTCTTTCTCCGACAATAACATCATTACCCCAAACTTTTTCTAATATTTCGTCTCTTTTAAAAACTTTCTGAGTGTTGGATGCTAACAGATAAAGCAAATCGAACTCTTTTTTTGGTAATAAAAACTGTTGGGTTCCTTTTGTTACTCTGAAATTATCCTTGTCTATTGTAAGACTTCCGATTTTCAATTGTTGTGCCTGTGTTGCTACACGTGTAGTAAGCTCCATCAATGCATTAACTTTCGAAATAAGTACTTTTGGCTTTATTACCTTTGTAATATAATCATTAGCACCAGCCTGGAAACCTGCTAGTTGAGAAAATTCTTCACCACGTGCTGAAAGGAAAATAATTAAAGTTTTTTCAAGCTCTTTAATGTTACGGAGATCCTGACATGTCTCTATTCCGTCTTTCTCAGGCATCATTACATCCAGAAGTATCATATCCGGAATAATCTCTTTTGCTTTCTCAATTCCTTCTACACCGTTTTTAGCGGTTTCAACCAAATATCCTTCTTTGGTTAGATTATAGGATAATAATTCTAAAATATCCGGTTCATCATCAATTAAAAGGATTTTTTTAGTGCTCATGTTTACTTTTTTAAAACCCAAAATTAACAAATTTTAATACATCAATCCTTCATTAACGATAATTTAATATTAACAATATTCTGTTAACACAAACTTAAAAATTACTTAAATATGGCTTAAAAAAAACTTAAGTTATTCTTGGTTTCTTTGCCCCAATAAAATAAATGAAAAGTAAAATGAGAATAACTAAACTCTCAATTGGTGTTTTATTCGCTTTTATTTCTACCACTTCTTTAATGGCTCAGGCTACGCAGGATACCATTAAAAAGAATGAGGCTAAAAATATTGAAGGCGTAAAATTACAGGGCCAAAGGAACAAAAAAACCGAAACGGCTATTTTACAGGATCAAAAAAAAGCGGTTATCCAAAAACAAGCCATGGGAGCTGAAGAAATTTCCAGGAAAGGGATTTCTAATATAGAGCAGGGCTTGACCAAAATAACAGGGATAAATACCGTTGAGGGAAGAGGGCTTTTCGTACGGGGGCTGGAGGAACGTTATAACTATCTTTTAATTAACGGCCTTGGCTCTCCTTCTAATAATCCTTTCCAGAAGATTATTGCATTAAAGCAATTTCCGACAGACGTCGTTGGTAAGCTTAATATCTACAAAACCTTCAACTCTAATCTTTACGCAGATTTTGCAGGAGCTACATTTGATGTAGAAACATTAAATTTTGAAAAAGCATTTACAAAAATAGAGTTTAGTGTCGGATTCAATACTTTAAGCAGCTTTAGGAATAACTTCAAAATTAGCGAAAACGCTAATACAATGAATGGCTACATTGGTCTGAATTCTAGAGATCGACAATTACCTGATGAAGTAAATGGTAAGCGTCCTAGTGGATATAAATTTACAGCAAAAGAATCTATAGCCTCTTTTAAAGACAGCTGGAATGTAGACAATGTAAAGTCTATGCCAAATACTTCTATTGGATTCACAACTGCACAAAAAATAAAATTATCAGATAAGGGTGACGATTTAGGATTCTTATTTTCCTTGAATCATGGCCAGAGATATGAGTATAAAGATGGTAAAAAGAATCAGTTCCTGAACATTGGAAACAATGCTGTTTTAAATAATAATTTGAACAAAACTTCTTATGATTATGAACTTGAATCTTCTGCTTTATTAGGACTAGGCTATAAAAATAAAAAAGGGACAAATATTTCTTTTAATGCTTTCTTCCTTCAAAACTCAACAAATTCTATTGACGACTTTTTAGGGTATAGAAATCAGGCCGTACAAGGTACCCAATTCTTCAGAGTCAATCAACAGGATATATCAAGATTTACAGACCTGCAATTATTGGCCTCTCAAAAAATAAATGAAAGACATCAGTTAAGTGGTGGAATCAGCTGGGTAAATAATTCATATCAGCAACCTGACAGAAAAATATATTATGGTACCCCAACCGGAAATAATGAGGTTCTTTTAAACTTTGGAGGTAATAATCTTATACGTCAGTATTTGGATATTAGTGGTAAAAATTATCTTTCAGCTTTTGCAGAATATAAAGCTTTTCTTGGTGAAAAGTTTGACAATAATGAATATCCTTTTACCTTAAATGTAGGCTATAATGGTTACTTTGACAAAAGAAGTACTTCTTATCGATTTATATTCGGTGGATTAGGTCAGAACACAGGAAATAATTCTGCAGTTGTTAATATCGATAAACCACAGGCTATTTTTAATCAAAAGATTGAACAAGGTATATATTCATATTATGAAGGTTCTACCAGCCAATACAAAAATAATATCTATCAGTTTGTCAATGCAGGTTTCATTAGTATAGATTATAAACCAGACCAATCATGGAATATCTTATTAGGAGGTCGTGTTGAAAATAACATGAATGTTATAAGATATAAACAATTATCTACTGGTATTAATGATAAATTCATCAATATTACACAAAACAAATACTATATACTTCCTTCATTATCTGTAAAAAAGACACTGGATAACAAATCTAACATCAGATTTGCGGCAAGTAAAACGATAACCAGACCAATACTTATCGAGTATATGCCGATTGAATATATCAATCCTGATAATGAAACCATTCTGGGAAATCCTTATGCAATATTAGGAGAAATAGGGGGCAGAGAAAGTCTTGAAAACAGTGAGAATTACAATTTTGACTTAAAATATGAGATCTTCCCTACCTCAAAAGAAATGTTTGCTATAAATCTTTTTGCAAAAAGGATTAACAATGCCATCGAGAGATCATTTATTGCATCTGGGAATTCAAACGGGCAAACAATAACCTTTTATAATTCAAAATACGCAACAGTCGCAGGAGCTGAGATAGAAGGTATACTCAATCTTGGAAGAATAAATGATGGGTTAAATAAATGGACGCTTGGTGCAAATGCAACAGTAATGTATTCTAACGTAGAACGAAGTGTAGAGCAAAAAGGAGAAACAGATTATGAAGCTGGTAGAAAAAGACCTTTGCAAGGAGCTGCTCCATGGACTGTGAATGCTGATTTAAAATATGAAACTAAAACAATGTCCAATCTTACACATGGTATCTCACTTATATATAATGTATCTGGAAAGAAAATTTATGGTGTAGGATTTGCCAAGCTGGATAATATCTACGAAAAACCATTTCATCAATTAGACCTTGTATATAATGGCCAGTTAACCAAGAACTGGAATTTAAAATTTGCTATCCAAAATATATTAAACTCTACATACAAACTTGAGCTAGGTAAAGACAATCTTGTACCTGTAAGTGCTAATACTTACACAATGGAAAATTATAAAAGAGGAACTTCATTCAATTTAACACTTGGTTACACATTCTAATAAAAAAAATAAAAATCTATAAAAATGAAAAAAAACATTTTCACCTTACTTTCATTAATCACAATATTTTCTGTTACATCTTGTACTGTAGAAATACGTGAAGACAATGATGCTCCTGTTGTAGATGGAGGAACAGGTACCACAGGTACTGTTCTTGAAGGTTCAGGAACGCTTACTGGTACAATTACTAAAAACACTGTTGTAAAAAAAGGAAATTATAGTCTTAAAGGAATTGTAAAAGTTGTTTCTGGTGTAACACTAACAATAGAGCCTGGGGCAAACTTCACAGCATCTTCCAGCGAAGTATCAGGTCTGGTAATTCTTCAGGGAGGTTTAATTAAGGCTGAGGGAACCGCAGATCAACCAATCGTATTTACATCTGATAGAAAAACACCTGGTGACTGGAATGGTATTACATTATACGGAGACGCTCCTATTCTTGCATTAAACGGGGCCGACACAGCTATCTCTGAAGATGGAAATGCTATAAGATATGGTGGTAAGAACAGCAATTCAAACTCTGGAGTAATGAGGTATATAAGAGTTGAGTATGCAGGAAGGAAAATCGGTGATGGAAATAAAGAATCCAATACATTTACCTTTTACTCTGTTGGTGACGGAACGATTCTTGAAAATCTTGTTGCTTATAAAGGGACTGATGATGGTTTTGAATTCTTCGGAGGGACAGCAAGTGCTAAAAATCTTGTTTCTTATGGTAACTACGATGATTCCTTCGACTGGCAGGATGCATGGTCCGGACAAAGCAATTCCAACTGGTATGCTTTCCAAACTGGTATAGCAAACTTTGGTATGGAAATAGAATCGTCAGGTAATATCAACAACACTGCACCTGTAATTGATGGAATTACATTAATTAGAGACAAAAACGTACAAACAGAAGATCCTTCTGCTCCTGAAATCTCAGCAATACAATTTAAAAAACAAGGTTCAGGATTATTTAAAAATGTATATATAGAAGGTTATAAAGATGGATATAATACAAAGGCTTATTCAGTTCTTATTCAAGATGCAGCTACTGAGAAAGAGCAATTAGATAAAAATAAAATTAAGGTTACTCCGATAAATTACTTAAACTCCGATAATCCAGGTGTTTATGGTTATGCATTTGCTACAACCAAACCTGTATCATTTACAAACGGAGATGTTAAAAAATCTCAATTTGTATCAGGGGCATGGGCTACTGTAGATGGTGTAGACTTATTAGCACCTCTAAAAAAATAATCAATTTTTTATTCATAAGTTCAAATTCAAAAAATCCCGAAGTTATATGACTTCGGGATTTTATATTATTTAATTTGGAGATTTATTTTTTGAATCTCATAAAACTACAATAGTTTAATCTTCATCTTCGAATTGCTCCAGAAAATAAGAGAAAGTAAAACCTTCAACATTTTCTTCAGCATCTTCCATCGTCTCCAACAAATCTTCAAAAGTCTCCAGCTGGTCTACACTAAGATTAACGAACTCTATATGCAAAGGCATTTCCAGATCACCTGTTAATACATCGTACAGACCATCTAAATTATCTCCGAAATAATCAGGTAACGGAAGTTTTTCCTTTAGCTGTTCGTAAAATTCTTCATAGTCACCTATCTGACTAAAATCTATGAATACTTCTTTCATTTGTTTCTATTCGTTATTTCTGTTCAAAACTTTTATAATGATCTTTACTTATAAACACCAATCCGTCGTTACTAAATACCATACGTTCAGCATCTCTTCTTCCGCAATCGTAGTTTACATCGGCTTCAAAGTATTTTCTGCCATTTTCTTTGGGCAACTTTCCCTCTCTGTTCCCAAAATAATCTCCACCAATTGCCTTACCTGGTAAAGCATCGCAAAGATTTCCTTTGGATGGTTCCCAGCCTTTTTCTCTGGCTTCTTTTTTAGTGATATAATAATCAGGCAGTCTTTTATTTTTTTTCACATAATCTACTACAACTTTTTCATTTGTTAGCGTAGCTATATCTGTCTGCGTATTTTTGGAAGTTACAGGATCATAGTTTACTACCTCATCGGTAGTAGGCATTCTCTTCCCTGTATTTTTGTTGATCAGAGACATTACTCCTATTCCTGCTGTAAAAGCAACAACAAAAAGAAGCATAATCTTTAAAAACTTAGAGTTCATTCTTTTATAGTTTATAGTTGCAGGTTGCCAGAATCTGGTTTTTATTCTGAATCCTGAATCTCAATTTCTATTTATTACTTTAATAGAGTTTCCGGAATTTCACAGACTGGTATCGGATTTATCTTATGCAGCGTTGCTCTGTGTAATCTATCATAAATCTGAAAAACCTCTTTTTCTCTCCCCGAAAAATCATCAGCCTTATGAGTATTATAAACACTCATTGCCCATTCCAGCTCAGGATAAGAAGCTCCCATTTGTTGTTCATCAGTTCTTTCTTCATCCCATAATCCATCTGTAGGAATTGCTTTTTGGATACTTTCTACGATATCCAGATGTCTTGCAACTTCATATACCTGTGTTTTTACCAAATCTGCAATCGGACTGATATCTACCCCACCATCACCGTATTTAGTAAAAAAGCCTACACCAAAATCTTCAATTTTATTTCCGGTACCGGTAACTAAAAGATTATGAATCTGTCCGTAATAGTATAATGTAATCATGCGCAAACGGGATCTTGAATTAGCTAAAGCCAGCTGTTCATTTGGAAAATCTGTATCATTTACATCTACCTGGCTCTGAAAAGTATCGAATGTAGGAGTAAGATCTACTCTAAAACCATCTACATTAGGAAATTTATTTTTCAGAAAATCAATATGCTCCTGAGCACGGCTCACCTGATCTTCTTTCTGACGGATAGGCATTTCTAAAACCAAAGTTTTCATACCTGTCATTGCTGCTAATGTAGAAACTACTGCTGAATCAATTCCACCGGATACCCCTACTACAAAGCCTTTCATGCCCGCTTTTCCCGCATAGTTTTTCAGCCATGCTACAATATGTTCTATAACTTTTTCTGATTGCATATTTTATCTAGTTCTGTTTGTAATTTTCTTTCTTTAACCTATACCAGTAACACAAATCACCATCGTCTAAAAAAGTTCCAAGCTCCTCAAAACCTAACTTTTGTAAAACGCGATTGGATCCTGTATTTTCGGTGACAGCCATGGCGTATACCACGTCAGTCTTTATTTCATTAAAAGCATAATTCAGCGTTGCTCTTGCTGTCTCTGTAGCATAGCCCTTTCCCCAATACTCCGGTAAAAAACGATATCCGAGTTCATAAACATTCTTCATACCATTTATCTCACTCGTCAAATATTTTAGTCCGCTCCATCCGATCAGCTTATTAGTGCTTTTTTCGACTACAGCAAGTCTTCCAACACCATTTTCTTTATACTGTTTTTGTATAAATTCAATCATTTGCTGGCTCTGTTCAATTTTTGTCGAAACCACACCACCAACGTACTTCATTACTTCGGGGTTAGAGTCTAAAAGAAAGAGACTTTCTGCATCTGCCTCTTCAAATGGTCTCATTATTAATCGGTTGGTTTCTAACTGCACTTTGTCCTTAGAATTTATTATTTTTGCACATTAAAATATATTGTAAAAGTAAAGAAGTTTTTCGAAAACTTTTATATCTGTTTTTCCTTTTAGTAAGGTTTTATTTTCCCTATCGGTAACAGAAACAGATGACAAGTTCAATTTCGGAAATTAATCAGATTAAACAGACTGTAGAAATTATGAGACAAACACAGATATCTATCAATGTAGAACTAGACGAAAATCACGTACCGGAAAAACTGACATGGAATGCTCAGGACGGAGGTATAGACAATCAGGAAACTAAAGCAGCCATGATTTCTGTATGGGATGAAAAGAAGCATGAAGCACTACGTATAGATCTATGGACTAAAGAAATGCCTGTTGATCAGATGAAGATGTTCTTTCATCAGATTCTTGTTTCATTAGGGCATACTTATCAAAGAGCGACCGGAGAAGAAGATGTTGCTGAAAAGGTAATAGAATTTGCTGAGGAATTTGCTGCTCTTGCAAAAATTAAAGGATAAAAAATACAAACCAACACCAAATATTAATATGAAAAAAACATTTTTAGTACTAAGCATACTCTCTTTATTTGCCTGTAAGAAAAAGACAGAAGCTAAAGAAATAAACGTTAAAGATAGTATCACTATAAAAAAAGATACTGTAAAGACAGATAAAGTAACTGAAGTTTCAGCCGCACACTTAAACATAGTGGACTTTAAACCAGATGAGATTCCTGCTGAAATGCTAAAAGGCAGTACACATCCATATGATATGGAAGGAGAATCTATAATGGAGTTGGTACCAAGTATGAAAGATTTTATCAAAGGGACTCCTTTAAATGTTGTTTATATTGACCTGTCTCTGAAAAAAGCTTTTATAAAAGCAGATGGTAAGATTGTTGCTCTTAAAGAAACAGGAGAAGATCAGTATTCTAATAACGAGTATAAACTGTCTTTTACTTCTAAGACTCCTGAAAAACTACCTCAGGAAATAGATGTTGTGACGTATGCTTACGAGGGAAAAATAACAATTATCAGAAATTCTGACCAAAGTACAGTAGTAAGAGACTATTTTGCCGCAGGTCTGTAAATACAAATAAAAAATGAAATTCAATACTAAAGTCATTCATGGAAACCAACATGCAGAGCCCCATACAGGTTCGGTAAATGTACCGGTATTCCTTACTTCAACTTTTGCACAAAAAAGCCCTGGACAATTACGTGCAGGATACGAATATTCCCGTGGCGCAAACCCAACACGTCAGGCATTGGAAGATGCTTTGGCAAGCATAGAAAACGGAGCCAGAGGTTTAGCTTTCGGTTCAGGCCTTGCAGCCATCGACTGTGTACTTAAGTTATTAAATCCGGGTGATGAAGTAATTGCTGTTGACGATCTTTATGGTGGTACTTACAGAATGTTTACCCGTCTTTTCGAAAAATATCAGTTAAAGTTTACTTTCGTTAACTTCGATGACGTTTCAAAAATAGCTGAACTTATTAATGATAAAACAAAGCTAATCTGGTTAGAAACGCCTACCAACCCGTTGATGAAGTTGGTAGATATTAAGGCTGTTGCAGACCTTATCCAGGGGAAAGATATTCTTTTAGCGGTGGATAATACTTTTGCATCACCATACCTTCAGCAGCCATTGGATTTAGGTGCAGATATCATTATGCATTCTGCTACTAAATATCTTGGAGGACACTCCGATGTTGTTGCCGGAGCATTAGTTGCCAAAACTGAAGAGCTTGGAGAAAAGTTGCACTTTATCCAATTTGCATCCGGAGGTATTTTAGGGCCACACGATTCTTACTTAGTACTAAGAGGTATCAAAACACTAGCTCTAAGAATGCAGAGACATTCTGAAAACGGAATCAGAGTAGCACAATTCCTTGAGAAGCATCCGGCTATTGAGCAGGTATTCTATCCGGGATTAGAAAGTCATCCACAACATGATTTAGCGAAAAAGCAAATGAAAGATTTTGGTGGAATGGTTTCTTTCACTTTCAAATCTGGTAAAAAAGAAGATTCTGTGAAATTTTTGGAAAGCCTTCGTGTTTTCACATTAGCGGAATCTCTTGGAGGTGTAGAGTCTTTAGCAAATCACCCTGCTATGATGACACATGCTTCTATCCCTGCTGAAAAACGCGCAGAACTAGGTATTACTGACGATCTTGTACGTCTGAGCGCTGGTATTGAAGATATCGAAGATCTTTTACAAGACTTGGAGCAGGCTTTGAATACTCTATAAGCCCATTGGCAAAAAATTATAATTAAATATCATTAGAGGCGGACTAAACTCCGTCTCTGCTATAAAAATAAATGGAACAGATAATCGACATACTGAAATCCGGAGGCACTATTGTGTACCCAACCGATACGATTTGGGGAATTGGCTGTGATGCTACGAATACCGAAGCTATAAAAAAGATCTACGATATAAAGCACCGCGACGCTAATAAATCTATGATCATCCTTGTAGAAAACGAACGCCGCCTTCAGGAACTGGTAGAGGTACCTGAACTGGCATGGGAAATGATGGATCTTAGCGAAAAGCCTATTACCTTTATCTATGATAATCCTAAAGGGTTACCAAAAGAGCTTTTGGCAGAGGATGGCAGTATAGGGATTCGTCTGGTAAAAAATGATTTTTGTAAGAAACTTATCTCCAAACTCAACAAACCACTGGTATCAACTTCTGCTAACCTTAGTGGTAGCAAAAGTCCGCTAAAATTTGCAGATATAGATTCTGAGATCCTGAAAAAGGTTGACTATGTTGTAGAAGAATTTCATGATGTTGTTTCTGAGTATTCCGGGTCATCTGTGATTAAAATAGATCAGGATGGTAAAATAAAAATCATTAGAGAATAACGAAAAGATATATTTTGAAGATCAATCTTAACCAAAATAAACACTTAAAAATATTCAAACTGGTCTCTGAGGCTGCAGAAAAAAATGCGCAATCCGCTTATATTGTAGGGGGATACGTTCGTGATTTGCTTATGCAACGCAAGGAACCAACAGATATTGACTTTGTAACGGAAAGCAGCGGAATTAAACTTGCAGAAACCGTAGCAGAAAATATCAATCCCAAACCTAAGGTTTCCATATTCAAAACCTATGGTACAGCTATGATCAAGCATCAGAATCTCGATCTGGAATTTGTTGGGGCACGTAAAGAAAGTTATACTGAAAACAGCCGTAATCCGGAAGTAGAAATCGGGACTTTAGAAGATGACCAGAAACGTCGGGACTTTACCATTAATGCAATGGCAATATCTCTGGGAAAGGAAAATTTCGGAGAGCTGATTGATCCTTTCAACGGAATGCAGGACATAAGCGATAAAATTCTGCGTACTCCTTTGGAGCCTGTACAAACTTATTCCGATGATCCTTTGCGTATGATGCGTGCTGTAAGATTTGCATCTACACTTAATTTCAAGATCGAAGAAAAGTCATTAAAAGCTATTAAGCAGGAGGCTAAGCGTATAGAAATTGTATCTATGGAACGCATTATGACGGAGTTCAATAAAATAATGTTATCTGAAAAGCCATCTACTGGGCTAAGTATTCTGGAAAAAACAGGGCTTTTTGATATTATTCTTCCTGAAATTACGGCTCTTAAAGGAATTGAAGAAAAAGAAGGTCAAACCCATAAAGACAATTTCTACCATACATTAGAAGTTGTAGACAATATTTCTGTAAATACAGACAATCTATGGCTGCGTTGGGCTGCTTTACTTCACGATGTAGGGAAAGCACCTACCAAGAAATTTACGCCTGAACAGGGATGGTCTTTCCATGGTCATGAGTTTTTAGGTTCTAAAATGGTAAAAACACTATTCCAGAGACTGAAACTTCCGTTAGGTCCTGAAATGAAATATGTGCAGAAAATGGTAAAATTATCCTCCCGCCCTATTGCCCTTATTACAGATGATACATCGGATAGTGCATTAAGAAGGCTTCTCTTTGATGCAGGAAAAGATCTTGAAGATCTTTTCACCTTATGTAAAGCTGATATTACGACTAAAAATTCGAGCAAACAGAAACGTTTCAAGAAAAATTTTGAGTATGTAGAACAAAAAATAAAGGAAGTTGAGGAGAAAGATCATGTACGTAATTTTCAGCCTCCTATCTCCGGAGAAGAAATTATGGAAATGTTTTCTTTAAAACCCGGTAAGGAAATTGGTATTCTGAAAGAAAAAGTAAAAGAAGCTATTCTGGAGGGTGAAATTCCGAACGAAAAAGAAGCTGCCAGAAATTTTGTTATAGAGCAAGCCTCACTGATAGGTGTTGAAATAAAAAAGTAAACAGATAAAGCGTTTCAGAAATTTGAAACGCTTTATTTTGTTGATATTTTAGGAAAACTAATTATCATACATAGATTATCCTAATTAAAAGATACTCTCAATGAATCATATTCAAAACTTAATAGCAGATACACATCACAGACCCTGGAAACTGCCAATGGGAAAATGGCAATATTATCAGGAGTGGAATGATGCTTTATTCTTACATTTTGAAGTGGACTTCAATATACTTAGGAAACTTGTTCCTGAAAATTTAAATATTGACAGTTTCGAAGGCAAATATTATATCTCAGTTGTGGCTTTTAAGATGGAAAAAATACGTCCAAGAAATCTTCCTTCAGTGGGTTTTATTTCAGATTTCTATGAAATAAATGTCCGGACTTATATCAACAATAATGATAAGCAGGGTGTATATTTCCTTAATATTGAAGCAGAAAAACAAATTTCCGCCTTTGTCGCAAAAACATTATCAGGATTACCCTATGAAAAATCCGAGATCAAACGCAGTACTATAAGTTATAGCAATATAAATACAAAAAAGAAATTCGCTCTCGTAGCAAACTTTGAGCCTCGTGAAAAAATAGAGAACAAAACAGCTTTCGATTTATGGTTAACTGAGAGATATTGTTTATATCTTATCAAAGATCAGAAAACCTTAAGGTACGAGATACATCATGCAGAATGGCCATTGCATTATGTTAATTATTCAGATTTATCTTTAAATTATGGTTTTGAGGCAATTAATTTAAATGCCGAAAATGTTACAGCCTGCCATTACTCACCCGGAGTAAGAGTACTTTCCTGGAAAGCAGAAATCCTGGATTAGATTTAAAATAAAACCCGCATCAGCATCTGATGCAGGTTTTTAATGTATCAATTAGAAATTAAAATTAAGTCTTGTAAACACATAGCGTCCGTTCATTCCGAACTGCGATGTGGATCTGGTATATACAAACTGATCGTTGTTAGATGATACCGGAAGGTTTCTGGAAGGATAAACATCAAATACATTGTTAGCTCCCAATGTCAAACTAATATTTTTACTAAATCCATAAGCTACTGACAGATCTGTAATTACTCTATCAGACATAATCTGGTGAGTATTTGGTTGTACAATTACATCTGCTCCTGTAACCTTACCATAATAAGTATTTCTTACATACACATCTAGCTTACCAAATTGTAAAGTATGTGCAAGACTAGCTTTTACTCTTGGCACCGCTTCTTCCAGATAAATTCTGGAGTTTTCAGAAAAATACACATTATCTAATCCTGCATTATGCAATAAATCTGATGAATGAATATCTCCGACTCTTTTTGTTTTATTAAGATTTATAGCAAAATCATTTTTCAAAGAGAAACCTGCTGTTTTATAGTTATGACTGATTACAACATCTACCCCACGGGTTTCTGTATCAATAGCATTAGCAAAGAACTGTGCTGCATTTACACCTGCAGCATCAAAAGCTTGTTGTAATTCAATCTGGGCAGGAGTGGATGGGTTAGCAGGCCTAGTGAATTGTCCTGTTAATACAATTCTGTTCTTTACTTTAATCCAGTAACCATCAGCTGTAATATTCAGGTTTAAGGCCGGAATTTTATAAGTAAATCCTGCGCTTACTGACTGTGATGTTTCCTGCTTTAACTTTGGAATACCTACAAGTCCTGCAACTTTTGAATCATTGCTAAATGTTCCTACCTCCAATAATTGTCCATTAGTATATAAGGTAGATGTTGTATTATAGTAGATCTGGTGAATAGATGGTGCACGGAATCCTGTAGATCCTGCAAATCTGAAATTAAGATCCTTTGTTAATTTTATACGGGAAGCTAATTTGAAATTAACTGTATTCCCAAAATCTGAATAATTTTCATAACGTACAGCTCCGTCCACCAACAACCAATTGGTAAAGTTAACTTCCGCATCTGCATAAGCCGCATAAGAATTTCGACTCTTTTTTACAGCATTCACATCCCTGAATCCTGCAAATACCTGTGACCCTCCAGGCAATGCATTTCCAAAGAAATCTGTTGGTCTTACCTGATTTGCAAAATCAGTAACCGGATTTCCATTAACATCATAAGTTAGATAAGAAGTAGGATCTCCCGGAGTAATCTGGAAGTTTTCATGTCTCTGCTCACCTCCAAAAGCAAAGTTTAATCCGTCAAAAACATCAAACTTTTTACTAAAGTCCAGATTAATTGTATTCTGCAAAAATCTAAGGCCTCCGGCATTAAAAGTACTTGGGGAATTAAATCTTAAACTGGTATTACCCGTATTATTAATGGTATAATTGAAAGCATTTTGCCCGAATGTATTACTAAAATCTACATTCCAACCATCCCATGTTCCCTTTACACCTGCAGAAAGTGATACATCATGAATATCTGTATTAATCTTAGGCAGATAACCATCTAAATAAAGTCCTGTGAATGTTCTGGACTGATTAGGCCTTCTGTAAAAACCACCAGAGGTTCCATATCTGTAACCGTAACCGCCAAATGTATATACTTTCCAGGTATCATTTAACGGGATTTCAGCATTCACAAAAATCTGATTATTATTCAGTTTGGACTGACCTACCCACATATTAAAATCACGTCTATCCTGCCCTCTGTATGCTAATTCCTGATCGGTGTAATTACCTCCCAATAAACCTTGAAGTGCAGTAATAGTATTAGCGTTTTGAATTTGCTGTTGATAGGCATTATCAAAATAACCTACCTTTTGTGCATATTGGTGAACTAGTCCTACAAACTGTTGTTCATTCGGTGTACCTTTAATCTGGTTGATATTGGAAAAATATGAAGAGAGATTGACACCACCTTCAGCAGCTCTCTTTTCAATAGCATTATAAGCATTGTAGATATTCCCGCTTTCAACTCCTGCTCTGAAGGTTGGGTTACGGTATTGGGAAGAAAAAGTAACATTAACAAATCCTCCTTTTTTACCTACTTTAGCACCATAGTTTAAATCTACCTGGATCTGGTCTCCGTCCCAGTTACCTGTATGATTCTTTGCTGCATCTGTTAGATATCCACCATAGCTAACCTGGCCTGTAAGTTTCCCTGTATCTCTTTTTAACTGTAAGTTCATAACCCCTGCGATAGCATCGGATCCATATTGTGCAGAAGCACCATCACGCAATACCTCGATTCTGCTTAAAGCAAAAGACGGAATAGCATTAAGGTCAGTACCTACAGTACCTCTTCCGGGAGAACCATTTACGTTGATTAAGGCTGAAGTATGTCTTCTCTTACCATTTACCAGTACTAAAACCTGATCTGGCCCTAAGCCTCTTAACTGTGCAGGATCCAAATGATCTGTACCGTCCGCATTGGTTTGTACTGTAGATGTAAAAGATGGCGCTACAGCATTAAGAATCTGGTTAATATTGGTTTGTGGTAGTACTAAAGATGTTTCTTTAAGATTGAAAACATCCACCGGAACCGGGCTATCTGCCTTAGAGCGCCCTCCGGAACGTGAACCTACAATAACAACCTCGTCAATATTTTTATCTTTAAGGCTGTCTTTTTTTGTTTCCTGTCCATATACTTGTCCAAAACCGGCAAAAAACAGAACAGAAGCTGTAAGTACAACTCTGGATTTTTTTTCAATCAAAATGTTTTTCTTTATCATATTCTAATATTTTTGGATTAAAAAACCTCATTAGTAAAGCTAATGAGGCATTGCATTATATCTTTACTTATTTTCCCTTTCGGCTGAATGTAACACCTTACCTTTCAGCAGGTTGTTAAGACTTCATCGGTTCAGTTCCCTCTGTCTTTCTTAATAAGCTATTAATTCTGTGAAATAATTTCGGTACAAAGATATAAAAAATCTAAAATACTACAAATCTGATAGGAGTTATTTTATTCTTTTATTTTTGATTTAAACTTTGACTGAAATTTATCCCATTCATCTCTCGTCTTTATCGTTTTATAAGCTTCTGTAGAAATAAGGCTCAGATATGGTTCCATTTCTTTCGGAGTAAAGAACCCCATAAGATTTGTAATCTGCATATAATCTTCGTCCATAAAAACTGTAGATGGGTAAGAGTATATATTCATGAATCTTGCAAACTCATGTTGCACTCCTCTACCCGGCGTTTTTTTAAAGTTAGGATTGTCAAAATCTCTACCATTAAAAAACAGTTTCTCCTTTCCCTCTGCATTGAATTTTACCGGATAAAAGTTATCGTTGATAAATTTAGAAATAATCGGATTTGTATAAGTCTGATTGTCCATCATTTTACAAGGCCCGCACCAGTCAGCATAAAAGTCAATCAAAATCTTCTTAGGCTTTTTCTTCATAGCATCCATAGCATCTGTCATAGTCATCCATTTAACCTGACTATATCCAAAGCTTATAAAAAGTACACTGAAAAATAAAATTATTCTCTTCATCTTATTCAAATTTAGGCATTGTTATGAATATATTAACGCACTTCCTGCATTAATTTTTTCACCACAGGCGATATCAAAATCAATACCACTCCGGCTATTAATGCATAGATCCCCAACATTTTATAACCTTCTGTATAAGTCAACATTGATTCAGCCGGTGCTGCATTCTCTTTAGCCTGCGCCAATCCTGCACCAATAAGTCCAGCTACATACTGTCCATAGGCAGAGGCCAAAAACCACATTCCCATCATAATCCCCTGTAGTCTTGCCGGAGACAATTTCGTCATAATAGACAGTCCAATCGGTGACAAACAAAGCTCTCCGAAGGTAATAACCAGCATTGCCAAAGTAAAAATATTAAGTGACGAAATACCATTTACAGAAAAGAATCTTGTCGCAAATAATACGTAGTATCCTAATCCTAAAAATATAAAACCTAAACCAAATTTAATAATTGTATTAGGTTCAAATTTCTTTTTCCCTAACCATAGCCATAATAATCCGAACAAAGGTGCTAACAGAATAATAAAGAAAGCTCCCCCCGAATTATTTACCCCATTAGGGTCAACAGTAACACCTAATAACGAATCGTTCAGATTCTTCGCTGCAAAAATACTTAGTGAACCTCCACTCTGCTCATAGATACCCCAGAATATAATAGAGAACAGAATAAATACTAAAGCT
Organism: Elizabethkingia occulta; assembly: GCF_002023715.1. Lineage (GTDB taxonomy): Bacteria > Bacteroidota > Bacteroidia > Flavobacteriales > Weeksellaceae > Elizabethkingia > Elizabethkingia occulta. The sequence goes on along the minus strand of NZ_MAHX01000002.1, from coordinate 152,941 downwards.
GCGATTAGTTTCATTCTTTCTTTAGCAGTTACTTTTGTCATTTCATAGAAAAGATAAAGTAATGTCAATGGTCCGATTGTATACATAAAATAATCAGTATACTCAGTTTTGGAAACCATGATCTGAATCAAAGGAATAAACAATAATGTACCAGCGTACACAGCGTATTCAGACCACTTAGGTAATGGTTTTGATTTTACTATTGCGTCAGGGTGTCCCGGTTGTAATCCAATGGGACCTAAACGGCGTTTTGTAAAATTAAAGTTAATAAGACTGACCAACATTCCTACTGCTGCCAGTCCGAAGGCTACATTCCAACGGTGTGGTTCTTCGATTACGGAGGATAGCATATAGCCTTTTCCAATAGCTACACATATATAGCCTCCAAGAAAAGCACCAAGATTAATTCCTGCATAAAACAAAGAGAAACCGGCGTCAGTACGATGGTCTCCCTCTTTATAAAGTTCTCCTACCATTGTGGAGATATTCGGTTTGAAAAATCCTGTACCAATAATAATAAAGGCCAGACCGAAAAAGAAAAATTTGTGAGGATCTATTGCCAGAAGGACGCTTCCTACAATCATTAAAGAACCTCCCCAGAATAAAGATTTGCGGAAACCTAATATTTTATCCGCAAAAAGTCCGCCTACAAATGTAAACGCATATACAAAAGCCTGTGTAGCTCCATATTGAAGGTTAGCCTGCACCTCTGCAAAATTTAACTGGTGAATCATAAAAAACACCAACATTCCCCTCATTCCGTAGAAACAAAAACGTTCCCACATTTCAGAAAAGAAAAGACTCCAGATCTGTCTTGGATATTTGCCTTTAAAATCCTGAATTTGCTCTAATGTTAAACTCATTAATCATTACATATTTAATTAATCTCCGTGAAATTGTTTTTTTGAGAAAAAACAATCTGACTAAATTACGAAAAAACCTCTGACATAGCAGAGGTTTTATTATTGTATTTTTTTATTTTAACTAGTTGATTCCGTGCATCATTTTCTTCAGCTTTGGAGAAATAAGTGCTAAAAGAATACCTGCGATACCACATAATACAACGAATACCATAAAGAATTCGTAAAGATTATGGATCTCAAATCCTGCAAAAACATGATTTGCCAAAGGAATTTGATTTTTAGTCAACAGCTCTGCTTGTTGTGTTGTAAGAGTTACTTTTTTATCCAGAACATCCTGAAGATTAATTCCTAATTCTTGTGCTTTTTTAAATTTATCTCCTGTTGCTGGCATAATAGAACCTAGTGTTCCTGCTAATGCATAACCTGCAGCATTGGAAATGAAGAATACACCATATAGTAATGAAGAAAATCTCTTAGGTGCCAATTTTCCTACCAAAGAAAGACCAATTGGTGACAAACAAAGCTCCCCACAAGTCTGTAAGAAATATAATAAAATAAGCCACTTAATTGCTAAAAGACCGCTATTACCAAGATCTTTAACATTATGAGCGATAATAAAATAACTTAATGCAATAACAACTAATCCTATCGCCTGCTTAAATGGAGAAACAGGTTCTTTACCAGCACCTCTTAATTTATCCCATAACAAACTGAAAGGAACTGCTAATACCACTATAAATAGACCATTAAAGATTTGTACCATAGATGGTGGCATATTCCAGCCAAAGAAGTTACGATCAGTCTGGTTATCTGCAATAAAGGTCAATGAAGATCCAGCTTGCTCAAACGCAGCCCAGAAAAATATAATAAAGAAAGAAACTACGTAAATTACAAGTATACGGTCTCTTTCAATCTTTGTAATTGAAGTATCAGAAATAATAAGTCCCGCCAAAGTAAGACCCGCTGCATAAACCAATGAATATACTGCATTTTGTCCTGCTAAGAAATGGAATACTAATCCTAATGCTATAAATGCTATAACAGCACCTACAATAGCTTTAGAAGAAAATTTAGCTGATTGAGCCTCTCCTTCTTCAAAATCTTCTGCAGTATTATTTTTAGGTAATCCTCCGATAGCTCTTCCTTCAGGTGTTACAACATATTTATTTTTAAGAAAGAAAAACAATACTGTTCCTAACATCATAGCAACCGACGCAGCTAAAAAGCCCCATTTGAAAGCATGAATATCTCTTACTCCGTCTACACTTTTAACATCACCTAATAATGGACAGATTAACTGACCAAGGAAAGCTCCTAAGTTGATCCCCATATAGAAAATAGTAAAGGCTGAATCTAATTTACTTTTCTCCTGTTTTGGATAAAGACTTCCTACCATTGAAGAAATATTCGGTTTAAAGAAACCATTTCCAAATATGATAATTCCTAAAGCTACCCAAAGTAAAGCTTTAGCGGTTTCAAGGCTACTTCCAAATAATGATGCACTGCTAAACAATACAAATTGACCAATAGCCATTAAAGATCCTCCAAGAATAATACAGTTTCGGTTTCCAAGATATCTGTCTGCAATAAAACCTCCCAACATCGGAGTTAAGTAGCATAATGCCAAGAAACCACCATAGATAATAGAAGTATCAGATTCGATAATTCCAAGTGAATTGATCATAAAAAGCGTTAGTAACGCACGCATTCCGTAGAAGTTAAAACGTTCCCACATTTCTGTGCCGAACAATACCCACAACCCTTTAGGATGCTTCGACTGAGATTGAACTGTCTCCATATTTTATTTAATGTTAACTTTTGTTAAGATGAGCAAATATAGTTTTTTTTAGTATGTAAGCCGGAATAATATTCAATATTACACCTTGTTGTAACATATTTTCAGTTAATTATATTCCGAAAAAAACTATAAAAAAAGAAAAACCATCCTATGTATCGGATGGTTTTTATCCGGACAACTTTTAGTTTAGTCCTTTCTCTTTCATTACTTTATTTAAGAATTTCAGCATTAATAAGCCTATGAAGAAGGCAAAAATTAACAATCCGAAATTCACTAAGAAATAGTATTCTTTATTCTCGTAGTTGTACCATGTACTTGCCAGGATACCGGAAAGCTTGTTTCCTACAGAGTTAGCCAGGAAGAAACCTCCCATCATTAATGCTGTAATCCTTGGCGGAGAGAGCTTTGATACTACTGAAAGTCCCATTGGCGAAAGGCACAACTCTCCTACTGTTACTACTCCGTAACTGGCAACCAGCCATAATGCGGAAACTTTCACAGCGCCATTACTTCCTACATAAGCAGCTCCTACCATTACAAAACATGATAATGCCGTAATGAATAGTCCCAGTACAATTTTAGTTGGCGTTGATGGCTCTTTCCCCTTTCGGCGTAATAATGTCCAGAAACCAACTACAACAGGCGTCAGTACAATAACCCAAAATGGATTAATCGACTGGAACAATTCTGTATTATAGAGGAAAACATTCTGTTTATCCGCAGGTGCAGCTTCAAGTTCAGCCCGCGCTTCAGAGGAAATATTTTTAAAGTAAACATCTTTCCCTTGCTCTTTTACAGTCTTTCCATCTGCATCTTTCTTTGCCCGAAACTGATCATCGTATGCTGTAACTTCTTTGGTTTCATAGCTTTTAGTTTCAACCAAATAAATATTTTCTAATGGTTTTTCAGCAGCAGCAGGAACTGTTCTGTCGGTATAGTAATTAGCCCAACGGGTAAGTGCTGTACCATTCTGTTTGAAGATTGCCCAGAAGAACATTGAAACCATAAAGATTAACAACAATGCTCCTATAGGTCTTTTTTCATCTGGCTTCGCTTTGAAGTACAATGAAATATAAAAATAGATTACAGGTAAACATGCAAAAATAAATGCATCTGTATTGTCACTTCCAAAGATATTTCCAGGAATAACCCAGCCTATAACACCAGCAATAATTGCAGGCACAAAAACTTTAATCAGCACGTCGGATATTTTGGTATCTCCTTTTTCTGCAGGCTTCATTTGAACAGCGTGACGAATATGCTTTCTTCCTAAACTGAAAATTACCAAACCGAGTAACATCCCTACACCTGCAGTAATGAAAGCCTCTCCCCATCCGAATTTGTTTCGCATAAAGGCAGCAATAATATTACAGATAAATGCTCCGATATTAATCCCCATATAGAAGATATTATAACCCGAATCTTTATTTGCTTTGTAAGGTTCTTCGCTATAAAGGTTCCCTAATACAGTAGAAATTGTTGGCTTAAAGAAACCATTTCCTACAATAATTAATGCCAGAGAGGTGTAAAATAATCCTGGTTCTTTAAAGAGTCCCAGTCCTATATATCCTGCAGCCATTAAAATTCCGCCCAGATAGATAGATTTTATATATCCTAAAACACGGTCAGCCAGAAAACCTCCCAGAAACGGCGTAAGATATGTTAGTGCAATATAAGTCCCGAAAATATCGTCGGCCATTTTATCAGGAAAACCTAGTCCTCCTTTTGCCCCTTCCGGGTCAATCATGTATAGTACGAAAATTCCAAGGATCAGGTAATAACCGAAACGTTCCCACATTTCGGTAAAAAATAAGTAGGGTAAGCCTTTAGGATGCTTGCTCTTCATTCTTTTAATTTTTAGTTTACAGTAAATAGTTTACATTGGACAATATGCAGCCAACAATGTATTGTTTCCAAATCAGAACATACGATAAGAAATATAGAATATACTCTATATGCTACCGCACGTTTATTTTGTACTTTTAAAGATTTTCCAGAATATAGTTGGTCATCTTTTCATACAATTGCGGACGTGTATTACCTCCGTAAATGCCATGGTTCTTATCTGGATAAGCCATGAAGTCGAATTGCTTCTTATTCTGAATCAATGCCTCGGAGAATTCCATAGAATTCTGGAAATGTACATTATCATCAGCTGTACCATGAATTAATAAGAACTTACCTTTTAATAGTTTTGCATATGTTGTAGGAGAATTCAGGTCGTAACCATCTTTGTTCTCTTGTGGTGTCTGTAAGAATCTCTCGGTATACACACTATCATAGAATCTCCAGTTGGTTACTGGTGCTACTGCGATTCCCATTTTGAAGACATCTGCACCTTTCGTCATTGCCAAAGAAGCCATATAGCCACCAAAGCTCCATCCAAAGATACCGATTCTGGATTTGTCTACATAAGACTGATTACCTAACCATTTTGCAGCGGTAATCTGATCTTCTATTTCGTATTTACCAAGATTTTTATAAGTAACTTTTTTGTATTTCGTTCCACGGAAACCTGTTCCACGTCCGTCTACACAGACTACAATATAGCCTTTTTGTGCCAGCATATCGAACCAGATACCATTACCTCCATCCCAGCTGTTGGATACCTGCTGAGAGCCTGGCCCTGAATATTGGAACATAAATACAGGATATTTTTTAGCAGGATTGAAATCTTTAGGCTTAATAACCCATGCATTCATCTGGTCTCCCGCAGTATTTGGTATTGAGATAAATTCCTTGTTCAGGAAATTATCTGCTTTTAACTTACCCAGTAAGTCGTTATTGTTTTGTAATTCTTTTATGTCTTTTCCGTTAGCATCCTTTAGTACATAACTGGTAGGAACTTTTGCTGTAGAAGATGTATTGATAAAGTAATCAAATGTTTTGCTGAAAGCAGCACTGTTATTTCCTTCCGCATTGGAAAGTAATTGTGTTTTTCCAGTATTAATATTTAGTTTGGAAACTACTTTGTTTGTGCTTCCCTTTTCAGTTGTCTGAATGTAAGCTTCTTTTGTTTTAGGATTGTAACCATAGTAATTGATGATCTCCCAATCTCCTTTAGATACTTGTTTTTTTAATTTTCCGTTAGCATCATACAAGTAAAGGTGTCTGTGTCCGTCTCTTTCAGAAGCCCAAAGGAAAGAATTATCATCCAGAAACTCCATTGTTAGATTATCCGTTTCTATCCAGGCAGCATCGGTTTCAGTAAACAACTTATTTACAGAAGCTGTTTTTGTATTTACTTTCAGAAGATCTACTTTATTCTGATGTCTGTTGGATGTTGCTACAACGATTTCATCACCAGCATTTGTCTGGAATATTTGCGGAATATAATAGTTCTCGAAGCTGCCTAAGTTCAGCTGAGAAGTTTTTCCTGCAGCCAACTGATATAAATGAGCCGTTACCGCTGAGTTTTCCTCCCCTGCTTTCGGATATTTATAAGTCATCATCTTTGGATAAAGATTCTGGTAATAGATAGGTATATTAATTTCGGGAACCTTACGCTCATCGAATCTTACAAATACGATAGCATCTCCTGCTTTATTCCACTGGTAGTAATCCGGATGTCCGAATTCCTCTTCATATACCCAATCTCCAAGACCATTAATGATTTCATTTTTCTTACCATCGTTGGTAATCTGAGTGATCTTTCCACTATTCAGATCCTGATAGTAAAGGTTGTTTTCAGCAATAAAAGCTACTTTGCTTCCATCCGGAGAAAACTTCGGTTCCTGAATCCACTTACCATCATTTAGGCTTATCACCTTATCTGATTTCAGATCTTTAACATCAAATTTCCCAAGGAAAGAATGTCTGTAGATGGGTTCACTGCTTTTTTGCAATAATATTTTAGATTCATCACTAGAGAAAGTATAACCCTCAAACTTGCCATCTACAATATTCTTCTCCTTCTGAGAGGTTTTATAAGAATATTTGGCAATTCCTGCAGGTTCAATTGTTGCATAGTTTTCTCCGTCATTTAGTGATGCTATTCCTGTAATACCTTTTGCACGGTAATATCCGGAATAGATTTTGTCCAGAGTAATTTCCTGCGCCGACACCCCATGAAAGGCAACAACCGCAATACTTAGCAAACCAAAAATCTTCTTCTTCATATTATTTATTGATTTTTTTAACTAAAAGTTCGTAAATATAAGCTTTTTAGTAAATATGCTAAAACACTGAATAAAGCTCTTTTAAACATTCATATAATCACAAAATATGACAAGAATAATTGCTTTGTTTTTAACAAAAAAATATATTTGTAGATAAAGACTTTACTAACCATGAAAAAAATTATTCTATCACTCTTACTATGCTCTTCTCTGGGAGCAGCCGCTCAGGACTATATTCCGCCTAAAGAGCAGGAAGTACAGCAGAAGCTAAAACAATGGCAGGACAAAAAATTTGGTATTATAATTCATTGGGGACTTTACAGTATTCCCGGAATTGTAGAATCTTGGAATCTTAGTTCTGAGGAAGAAGACTGGATTCCCCGACCAAAAGACACCAACTACGACGATTATAAGAAATGGTATTGGGGGCTCAGCAAGCAATTCAATCCGGTAAAATTCAATCCGGAAGCCTGGGCAAAAATGGCTAAAGATGCGGGTATGCAATATGTGGTATTTTCCACCAAGCATCATGATGGCTTCAATATGTTTGACACCAAACAAACTGACTTTAAAATAACCAATCCCGAGGTTCCATTTTCTAAAAATCCTAAAAGCAATATTGCTAAAGAGGTATTCAATGCTTTCAGAAAAGAAGGTTTATGGGTTGGTGCTTATTTCTCTAAGCCCGACTGGCATTCGGAAAACTATTGGTGGCCATATTATGCTACATCCAACAGAAATAACAATTACAGTATAGACAAAAACCCTGAACGTTGGAATGCCTTTAAACAATACACCTATAATCAGTTGGAAGAACTTGCTTCTCAGTATGGCAAACTCGACTTGTTCTGGCTGGATGGTGGCTGGGTAAGACCTTCTAACCCGGAAAAATATAAAGGAGACAAAAGCTATAAAGGAAGTCAGGATATTGACATGGATAAGATAGCAGGTATGCTGCGTGGCCACCAAAAGGATCTTATTATTGTAGACCGTTCGGTACATGGCATCTATGAAAACTATACGACTCCCGAAAGAGAAATTCCGGAAAAACCATTAAACTATCCGTGGGAAGCTTGCGATCCTCTTGGAGATAACTGGGGATACGTTCCCAATGATCCTATGAAGTCGACGAATAAGGTTATTCATACATTAGCTGAGATTATTTCTAAAGGTGGGAATTATCTTTTGGGAATTGGACCGGATGGAAATGGTGAATTTGATCCAAGAGTAACCAAGACATTAAAGGAAATAGGCAGCTGGATGAAAACAAATGGTGAGGCTGTCTACGGAACAAAACCAGTTGCGCCTTATGCCGATGGCAATTTCCGATTTACTCAAAAAGGAAATGCTGTTTATGCTTTTTATCTTGTTCCGGAAAATAATCTTCAACTACCACAAAATTTACAATTCTCTTTCCCAAAGAAGTTTAAGAAGATTTCTGTTTTAGGAAGTAACAAAGCTGTAAAATTTGAACAAAAGGGTAATGATATCAGTATCCAAACTTCCGATATCAAGCAACAAGCACACGCTGTAGTTTTCAAAATGGAATAAATTAAAAGCCCTGTCAAGGTTTAAAACCTTGACAGGGCTATTTAAAAAAAAATTCTTTATTTATACAAACCTCATAGGTTTTCGAAACCTATGAGGTTTATTCTAATAACATTCGACTACGTTCAGATTTACAGCAAGTGATAAACTCCCTAGATTTTTATTATTTTTTTACTTATCCGGTAGTATTTACACCTCGCACTTCTAACTTCTAACTTCTAACTTAGAAAAGGTATTCTACAACCCCAAACCACAAGAGTATTGAGAAGAAACCTACTACAATACTAATCCCGATAATCAGATTGGTAAGTTTTGTATTGAGCTTGAATTGTTCAGCAATAATACTGGAAGAGATTAATGTCGGCATAGCAGATTCCAGAATACTAACTTTCGCTACATTCCCTTTTATTCCGAAAAGTAATGCCAGCCCTAATACAACAGCTGGCGCCAGTAAAAGTTTGTAAAACATAGAAGTGGAAATCTGCGGAATAAGTTTTTTCCATCCATTAAATTTTAATTGCAGACCTACTGAAAATAAAGCCAATGGACCTACAGTAGCTGCCAGTTTATCAAAGAAAGGCTCTACCGGCTCCAGATTCACAACCTGTGAAAGAATAAGAGCACTAATACAACCTAAAAATGGAGGAAAAGTAAATAAACGTTTGAGTATAAATTTGGCACTTATAGTCCCGGATGAGCTTCCGCCTCTTAAAGCTGCTATAATCCCTAGAGTAGAAAGCGCCAGAAACATAGTCTGATCACAGATAATGGCAATACTAAGCAATCCTTCCCCATATAATGCACTAATAAGAGGAAAACCTATAAAGGACGTATTACTATAGCCACTTGCCAATTCCAGAGTACTTCTGGATCTTGCTGAGTAACCTTTTTTCTTACTGTACAACAGCATAAAAAACCAACTGCCTATAGCGATAAGAAAAGTAGAAACTATAGGAAATAGCATTTCCTGTGACCACTGAACTTTTGGAAGGTATTTAAAAGAAACTGCCGGAAGGGCAATATAAAGAATCCAGGTATTGATTCCTTTGTGCGCATCAGGATGAATGGACTTGGTAGCTTTAAAAATCATCCCCGCTACAATACAAACCACAATCAGCACAAAATTAATCATCACGTATTTTTAAAGTACAAAGGTACTTCAGACATTTAAATAATTCCCAGAAACAGTATCGATATTTTATAAAAAACACATTACCTATTTCAATCATTTTCCTGCCTGATTTTATATTTTAATGTTCGTCACAAACGGGTTTAATATTAACCCACTGAAACATAATACTTCATGAATATCGACTGTGCTTTTTTGAAAAAATCAACCGTATAAAATCCAGAAGCCAATATTGGGTTTATTTATCAGTGTACATTAGTACTACAATTTTTAAAGAAAATGCCTCACCAATCTACAGATCAGTGAGGCATTATTTCTTGTGTTTTTTTTATTTTAAGCTTTTACGGCAATTTACTTTTTAGTATCCCAAAGGCTCATTATTTCTATTTTTTCTAAAGGCTTACTTAGTGTAATTCTCTTCTTTGTATTTGGCATCAGGTCAAAGAAATTATCACTAAACTGAGTATCACCCATCAGGTAAATGTCTTTCGCCAGGACATCTGTTGAAACCTCAATTTCGGTAGCCGAAATCTTTTTAACAAGCAAATTAGGTTTTGAAAGTTTCAGATCTTTAGGATATACAAAATAGAAATTATTCTCTGCCAGTATACTACCATTCTCATCTTTCAGCGTGTAATGTAACACTACCTGATCCTGAAGATCTTTAGCAACTATATCAGTAGCTTTTAAAGGATGGTATTCAATGATTGAATTGGCACCCAATTTCTGATCTGTCTCATCAAACTGCTCTACAACCTCACCATTTAACTTCTGAACAGAAACACTTAATCTTACATATTTAAAGTCTTTCAACCCGTCATTAATCACCCGTGTTTTTAATACACCATCTTTGTTTTCTATGGCAATCAGGTATTGCTCAAAGCTTCTTTTGGCCTGGTAATGGGCTGCTTTCCAATTTCCAAGATAATCTATTGACGACCACGATACCACTGGCCAACAATCATTAATCTGCCAGTATAACGATCCCATATTATAAGGCATTGCACGGCGGTGTGCTTCTATAGCAACTTGCATTGCACGTGCCTGTAATAGCTGAGAAAGATAGTTGTATTTTACAAGATCAGTTTGTGGAGTATAATATCTTGCCATATAACCATCAATAATCTGCCAGCCTCTTGCATGCTTTTCATGTGCTTTAATTACCGGATTCTGCAAACTCAAATCCGCTTTACCTGAGAACATCGATTTTACAGCTTCCATGCTTGGCATTCCCTGTACTCCGTATTCTGAGGCAAAACGTGGAACTTTTTCTTCATACATTTCGAAAGGCTGTTCTCCCCACCATACACCCCAGTAATGGGAATCTCCTTCGGTAAGGCTTTCTTTATGCCCCCAACCTATTGATGGAGAGCTTGGCCAATAGATATTATTTCCCGGAGCCAATGTTTCGTTTAATGTCTGTGGAATAACTTCATGAAAAACTTTGCGGTAATCTTTCCACACTTGCAAAGAATCTTCTTTGGTATATTTAAACTGCTTCTGGTAACCCCAGTTTACAATAGCCTCATCTACTTCGTTATTTCCGCACCACAAAGCAATAGATGGGTGATTTTGCAAACGTCTTACCTGGTATTTCACCTCTTCTTTTACATTTTCTGTAAAGGCATCATCCGAAGGATAAAAACTTCCGGCAAACATAAAGTCCTGCCATACCAATATTCCGTTTTCATCACAAGCCTTATAAAACGCTTCATCTTCATAAACTCCACCACCCCAGATACGAATCATATTCATATTAGCATCTTTGGCATCCTTTATCAGTTTATAATATTTCTCTTTAGTTATTCTTGGCAAAAAGCTATCTGCCGGGATCCAATTGGTTCCTTTTGCATAAAGCGGTTTTCCGTTTACAAGGAAATAGAATGATTTTCCTTTAGCATCTTTTTCCTGAACCAGTTTTACCGTACGGAAACCATGCCTTAAGCTTTCTTCATCCAGTTTTTTCCCCTTCTCTGTCAATATAACTTTAAAGTCGTATAACTCAGCTTTCCCCCATCCACTAGGTTGCCATAATTTTGGATTCTTAACTTCATATGGTACAGAAACCTTGTTCAACCCTTTCTGTAATGTAAACGCTTTTGGATTAAGACCATTTATAGCCAACTGATAACCTCCTGGTTTATCTGCAAAAACTTCTATATTAAACGATAATTGCCCTTTAGCGGTAGTCAGAGACTTTTGTTCCAGCTGGATATTCTGAATTTTAGCATTGTTCCAGAAGTTAAGTTTTACATCCTTCCATATCCCTGCTGTTACCAGGCGTGGGCCCCAGTCCCATCCAAATTGATACTGAGCCTTACGAACCATACTTCTTGGGCTTTCCGGCAATTTAAATGCTACTTTCTTAGCCAGTTCGTTTCCAACATTCACGCTGGATTTAAATTTTATTTGTAAAACATTATCTCCCTTTACCAGAATACTTTTTACAGGGACAATCCATTGACGGAACATATTATCCGTCTTCTGAATCTGCTTCCCGTTCAGAAAAACCTCAGCATAAGTATCCAGACCATCGAAGATAAGCTCTGCCTGCTCATTTTTAAGTTCAGCATCGGAAACCTTGAAAGTTGTCTGATAGTCCCAATTTTCTGTTTCTATCCACTGTACTTCCTTCTCATTTTCATCCAGATACGGATCCGGAATTTTGTTATTTGACATAAGATCGGTGTGCACAGTTCCGGGCACCGAGGCAGTAAGCCAGTTCACTTCCTTTGCATTTTTGAACTTCCAGCTCTCCCCGGAAAGACTTCTTGTTGTCTCTTGTCCAAATCCCTTTGACATCAATCCCAATGTCATTAACAAGTAAATACGCTTCATAATTGATGGATGAAGCACGAAAATAAGGAGTTTTACTGTAAAATAAAAGGACTACAACAGAATGAAGGATAATTAGAAAATATATTCCATTATTTTATTCCAATCTTTTAGTTTTGAGTTTAACACCCGTAGAAATAATAGTAAGGTCATATTTCTGATTCTGAGTATTTAAGGAGAAATTATAACTATCCTGAGAAGAAGAATTGTCAAAAAAAGTAGTCTCAGTATCAGGATATAGAATTGTTTTTTCATTGTCCTTGTCTGTGATCACCAATTTATGGTTTACTAAAGAGAAAATAAAAATTTGTGAAGGATCTGCCTCTAAAGCATATTTCCCTGTATAACGTTGTAAAATATTTTCCGGCAATGCAATTGCATTACGCTCCATCTTTTCAGGAACCTTATAAGGCTTATTTTCCATCAGATTTATAATATCCGTAGTAATTTGCTGAAAAGGAATATCTGTATAATTTGATGTAAAAATAAAGGTTATACCTGATGATAGATTTTGATAATAATATGCTCTATATCCAGGTCTTCCTCCTGCCTGAGTTAGCGTATTTTCTTTTTCATACATTTTCAGCGCCAGTTCTTTTTTTAGAAATTTTCCTGAAAGTACCTGTTTACTAAAATTATATAAATCGGTAACGGTTGAAAAATAATTACCCGTCTCAAAACGATTGATACTTTCTTTAGAAACAGGGGTTATTTTTCCATTCTCCAAATTATAACCATACGCGAAATGATCAATTTTATTTACAGCATTGAACTCTCCGGTATTTTTCATCTGATATTTCTGCAAGATATTTTTATTCATAAAATCCCAATAATTACCAGATACTTTATCGATTATATAATGAAGTAATAGATATCCTATATTCGAATAAAGAGTCTGTGTACCTGGTTCAAATTGTAATTTTTCTTTTCGGGCAAATTCTATAGTTTGTGCCATTGAAATATTTTCATATTTTTCATAATCTTTCAGCTCCCTTGGCAGACCAGATTGATGATACATAAGCTGCTCGATGGTAATTTTATTTCCATATTCAAATCCGGGAATATACTTATCCAGCTTATCCGATAACTTTAGTTTATTTAGCTCTGCCAGCTTTAGTATAGCATATTTCACAAATATTTTAGAGACTGAAGCTATAATAAATTTGCTATCCCTATCTATTTTCAATCCATTTACATTCTCCGTAATATTATAAGATTTATTCAAAAGGATATTAGCTTTTCTGGCAACAATAACATTTCCATTAAAGTTTTTTATTGCTGTTAAAGCTTTGAAATATTCATCCAACTTCTCACTGTCGGTTTTTGATTGTGCAATGATATTATTGATGTATACTCCAATAAAAAGCATCAATAAGAAAAGGGGCTTTTTCATACTAATATTATGTATTTGTTTTTAACTCTACCATTATGCTTACAAATAAATCAACCCACATTAAACTACTGATTATCAAAGTTATTATTTAATTTCAAATCCAAATATTATTTTTAGAACTATGATGAATTTTATAGAGGGAATGAACCATAGCAAAACAAAAAAAGCTGCTTTCAAAATATTGAAAACAGCCTTTTATATTTTAGAAACTTCCTACAGAAACTTTTCTATAAGAGGTTTTATATGCTCTGAAATAAACTGATAGCCTTTATCGTTCGGATGGACACCATCACCTGATAAAAAGATATCTTTCTCTGCAAAAAACAGATTATATAAGTCTACAAATACAATTCCGTTCTGAGCAGCAAACTCCTGAAGCAGCTCATTGTATTCTGCGATTGCCTGATTAGATCTTTGTTTTCCTGAAGGAACTGTAATACCGTCTATAGCGGAAGCAACCGGCAGAATACTTATGATGTATAAGTTTGAAGTAATCTTCTTTGCTTGCTCTATAACTTCCTGGAGATTGACTCTGAGTTTTTCGGGATCTACCATTCTGTAACCTTCTTTCAGGGCAACATCGTTAGCTCCGTAAGCAAAGAAAATAAGATTCTGATCCGGAGATGTACGTGCAGCAGCTTCTGTGCTGAATCTTTTCACAAGTCCGTTTGTTGTTTCACCACCTATACCCAAATTGAAGACGTTCAGCTCCTCAATATTTTCATTAATAAACCTGGAGTGAAAATAACGTTTCAGTATATCCGTCCAACCTCCTAAGACACCATCATATTCGCCATAAGTAATACTATCTCCAAAGAACAGACAATTGATCATTGCTTATTGTATTACTGTTTTAATAGCTTTTAATTCTGCGGCATCTATATTCTCAGTACCATCTGTGATACAAGCAGAGTGTATAAAGCCAAAATACTTTTTAAGTTCGCCAGCATTAGATGAACGTACTCCGCCTCCTACAAGAATAGTAATTCTGCCATCAGCTTGTTCCTGGATAAGTTTAAGTTTGGATAATCCTTCCATTGCAGGATGTTCTCCTCCGGAAGTCAAAATTGTAGCAAAACCACAATCGATTACATCTTCCAAAGCTTCTTCTTTATCTTGTATTCTGTCGAAAGCCCGGTGAAAAGTACAAGGTAAACCATCTGCTAATTGCACTAAAGCCGAATTTTTTTCTTTATCTACTTTATTATCTTCTGTAAGAAATCCAAATACAAAACCATCTGCACCAGCTTCTTTTAAATTAAGCAACTCCGATTTCATTACTTCAAATTCCTCATCGGTATAAAGAAAACCTCCGCCTACCGGACGAATCATTGTAAAAACCGGTGTTGAAAAACCTGCTTTAAGCTGCTCTAATGTTTCACGATTAGGTGTAAGACCTCCCTCTTCATAGTTCTCACATAATTCAATTCTGTCTGCTCCCTCCTTCGCCGCAATAAGAGCGGACTGCTCGTTGAAACAAGCTACTTCTATTTTTGTCATGAATATTTTTATAGTTTTTATGGTTGGATATCTTCCTGCAATACATCTGCAATCAGGAAGTCATTGTTTTCCTTTATTACTTTCACTTTTATAGGATAACTAAGCTGATGGGAAGCATCGGAAAGAATTACATCAAATAGAAATCCCTCTCCCTTCTGCGAAATCAGCTGACACTTTACAACTTTTATAGAATCCCAATCCTGCCCGGTAATTAAAAAACCAGTACCAACACCAGCTTTACTGGTATCAAATTTGGCTTTCCATTTTTGTTCAAATTCTTTTTTGGTAAGACTTCCATCGACGTCCATATCTACATTCATTGCATCACTTTTGTAGTCATAGTAGTCTTTGGTAGTCATATCCTTCATCATCTTATCCAAATTACCCAAATCTCCGGCAAAATAGTTTTCTATATGTGTCTCCAGCCAATTATGTGCTTCGTCAGTTTCTTTTTTCTCATCATCATATACCGCACTTCCCGATTGCTGTACACTAATTTCTGCAGTCTCTTTTTTAGGCCTTTCTTTGCAGGAAAGGATAGCAAGAGCCCCGATAATAAATATTTTTTTCGTCATATTATGTTTTTATAATGGTATACTACTTCAGAGCAAATCCAGGCTTTTCCAGACGGTTTCCTTTCTGGTCGTATACTGCAAAATTAAACCCGTCCTGGATACAGTAAGCTCCGTATTCTCCTTTTTTATTCAGCGCAATAAAACCTACCTGGATATCTTTAAGATTTTTGCCTCTTCTGTTTACAATCTTTACGATTCTCTCAACAGCCTCTTTACATGCTTGCTGAGGCGTTCTTCCCTGATTCATTAGTTCTACAACCAGGTGAGTTCCTACTGTACGAATAACTTCCTCTCCATGTCCGGTTGCTGTAGCAGCTCCGATTTCATTATCTACAAAAAGTCCGGCTCCGATAATTGGAGAATCTCCTACTCTGCCGTGCATTTTATAAGCCATTCCGCTTGTTGTACAGGCTCCGGAAAGATTCCCCTGTGCATCCAAAGCAATCATCCCGATAGTATCGTGATTTTCAATATTTACAATAGGTTTATACTGACTTGTTTTCAGCCATTCCTTCCATTCTTTTTCAGATTCGGCCGTAAGAAGATTTTCTTTTTTAAATCCCTGAGATAACGCAAATTCTAAAGCTCCATCTCCAACCAGCATTACATGTGGTGTTTTTTCCATTACAGCACGGGCTACAGAAATTGGGTTTTTAATATGTTCCATACATGCAACAGAACCTATATTATAGTTTTCATCCATAATACAAGCGTCCAGCGTTACTCTGCCATCTCTGTCCGGACGTCCGCCATACCCTACACTTCTTTCTGTAGGATCATCTTCTACCAATCTTACTCCTTTTTCCACAGCATCTAATGCTTTACCACCTTTAGATAAAACTTTCCAGGCCTCTACATTAGCATGAAGACCAAAATTCCAGGTAGAAAGGACAATTGGTTTGTTAGTCGTTTTTGGCTCGGAAGTATCTAATAAGTTTTTAGCTTCTAACGGATTAATAGCGATTGCAGCTGTTGCAATTCCCAGTTTTTTGATGAAATTTCTTCGGTTATTGTTCATAGTTTATTGCTTATCTCTTAATACGCTTAACAAATATCTAAAAAAAAATGCTCTGATAAAATTATCAAAGCTATTTAATGAAGTTTATGCTGCATTTTTATTTATCTTTACTCTCATAATGGACATGCTTACTACTTTCAGGAACATTAGCTTCTTCCAGGAAATATCCGACGAAGAAATTAATATTTTAGTGAACATAGCTACCCCAAAACTGCTTCGTAAAAAAGAAAAATTAATTGCTCCGGGGCAATCTTTTAATTATTTTTTTATTCTTTCCAACGGTCTACTCAGATTTTTCTTTGATGATGAAAACGGTGTTGAAAACAATCTTTTCTTACCATCTGAAAAAGAAGCTGCATTAATAGAAAATCCCGAAGCTTATTCTTTTGAGAGCACAACAAAGTACACAATTGAAGCTGTTGTTGATACTCAGATTTTTCTATTCAACAAAAACGAATTTGAAGAAGCTGCTTTCAAGTACAGAGGAATCCATAATCTGTATATAAAATCTCTGAAACAAATCATCAGCATCCTAAAAACGCGCACAGAGCAATTATGTTCTTCATCCCCTCATTCGAGGTACGAAGACTTTTTAAGAGAGCGCCCCTTTACTTCTCAGAATGCCAGCAGAAAGCATATTGCTAACTTTTTGGGCATTACTCCAAATTCACTTTCACGTATGACAGCAAGAATTCACCAGAAGAGAAATCAAAGAAAAAAATAACTTAAGAATATTTTTTCTCATTTTGTTCAATCTATTTTTGCTTACTGAAAACATAAATAAAAATGAGAAGAAAACTGTTTACCAATATTTTAACTGATCAAGTTCATTAGAATTAGCGGAAACAGATCAGGAATTGATTAATTCCATTCTTGTTTACTACAACCTTATCAATATTATTATTTCACTATGCAAAGAATATCCATTTTTCTCTGCCTGCTACTATCATGCAATTTTGTACAGGCAGCATCAGGCAACATTGAAGATAACATAGCTGATTTTACGTCATGGCTAATCCTACTGCTATTGCCAGTTGCAGGAATTTATCTTTTCTGGAAAGTTCATATTTATCCGGAAAAAGTAGCAGAAAAAAAGAACCATCCTCAGCTAAATGCCATTAAAAGCATGTGCCTGTTATCCCTCATATTCGGAGGATTGCTATGGCCGATTGCATTAATATGGGCTAACTATAATTACAAGGATCAAAAAGATAACACAAACACTACTGAAGAAAATTAATTATGCTAGAATTACTTGTTGCTATATACGCCGGAATATGCTGGTTACTTATAAAAAAACTAAAACTTATTCCATGGACTTTTACTACACAGGTAGTTGTTTATTCTCTTCCAATATTTGGAAGCATTGCTTTGATACTCAGTCTTAACTATTACTGTCCCATAACATCTGATGTTAAAGTAGGAAACAGAAGTGTAGATATTACAACCCAAATACTGGGAAAAGTAAAAAAGGTATATGTAAGCACCAATCAGGAAGTAAAAAAGGGCGATACCTTATTTGTATTGGACAGAGAGCCTTTTATACAAGAAATTAAATCTCTTGAGGCTAAATTAAGCAATACAAAGGCTACAGTTAACTCATATAATGCTGACATCCAAGCTTCCCTCAAAAATGTTACAGGATTACAATCTCAGCTGGAACTGGCTAATAAAAGAGTAACCCAATATCAGGAACTCGTTGCCGCCGGAGCAGCTAATAAATTTGATCTGGAGCAGGCTATTACAAATGCTCGTGATTTGCAATCCCGTATAAGTGCCGCACAATCCCAACAACAATCATTAGAAACCAAATATAATGCATCTTATAATGGAGAAAATTCTTCGATATCTGAAATTCAGGCAAAACTGGAGCAGGCAAAATGGAATCTTTCTCAAACCGTTGTTTTAGCACCTACAGATGGGATAATCCCTAACGTTCAGCTAAACGAAGGTGCAATTATGGCACCTTTCAAATCTGCTTTTGTTCTCATCCAGAAGCAACAATCTGTAATTGGATTTTTTGCTCAGAATGAATTAGAAACAGTAAAAAAAGGAGATGAAGTCGAACTGGCTCTCAAAACCGAACCGGGAAAAGTTGTCAAAGCCAGATTAGAATATGTAATTGATGCTACCAGTCAGGGTATTATGAATAATGCAGGAGGAATGCTGGGAGGAAATGGTTCTACTGCAGGGCTGCCAGACACTGCCAGAGTACTACCTGAAACAGATGGAAAACTTATTGCAAAATTTGTTTTAGAAGATAGTCAAAAACAGCTAACTGTTGGTGCAAGAGGAACAGCCGTAATATATTCCGATCATATAAAACCCTTGCATCTTATCCGAAAAGTAATGGTCCGTGTGAACAGTAAAATAAACTTCCTGATTCCTAAACTACACTAACATGTATAAAAAGTTAATTATATCGGGGATAATTTCCGTGAGCTTAACGTCTTGTATAGGATACAAAGAAGCAACGAAAGAAACAACAGACCATTTAAAAGAAAAAAATCAAATAATCTCCAATATTAAAATTCCTGATGATTGGATTTTCAACAGAAATGTGATGTCTGATTCATTTTCTTATGAATGGATTAACGACCTTAAATCTCCGCAATTAGAAGCACTGATTAATGAAGGAATGCTGTATAATGCAGATATTATCATTGCAAAAGAAAGACTTAATCAGGTCGAATTAGCAATGGAAATTGCAGGAACCGACCTTTATCCAAGCATTAATGCCGTTGCTAACACATCTAATAACCTTATCAGTGGCAGCCAGATTAGAAGTCTGGCTCTGAAAGCCAATTGGGAATTAGACATTTGGGGAAAAAGAAAATCTTCACAAATGGCTAGTACAAGTGATTATTTTTCAGCAGTACATCAAAATATTCTGCTACGCCAGTCCATTGCCGGTATGATAGCCAAAGCTTATTTTCTGAATATTGCAGGTAATATTCAGGAAGATATAATTGAAAGTCATATTCAGCAATCACAGCAATTGGAAAAATTATATAGCATACAGAAAAAGGTAGGTACAGCTAATGCGCTGGATTTATCAAATATATCGGCTGAGATTATTTCTTTGAAAGGATATCTGGAAAAGGTAAAAAATGCCAATATACAATCCAGAAGAACTCTTGAATTGCTTACAGGAAAATACCCTGAAGGAAAACTAACAACACAGGATTCTTTTAATCCTGTAAAAAATAAAATTCCAGAATCTATCCCATTAAGTCTTTTAGAAAAAAGGCCTGATATACTGGTTCAGCATTTCAAAATAGAGAAAGCCTTCTATGAAGTACAGCAAGCCAATGCAGCAAGACTTCCTTCTCTTAATATAAATGCGTCTTTTGGGACTGCAGGAAGTAATGTAGATGCTATAAATTCTTTGTTTTCCAATCCATTATTAAAAGTGGGTGGCGGGTTGGCTTCTCCGTTATTTAACAATGGTAAACTAAAAAAGAATGTAGAGATAAAAAATTCCCAGCAAAAGCAGACCGTAGAAGAATATTCAAAAACAGTTCTGAGTGCTTTGAATGAAACAGAATCAGCTTTAGCAAATTTACATTCTGTCGAAAAACAAATTGGCTATAGTCAAAACGCTATTGACGAACTTAAAAACAATATTACATTAACTCATAAACAAATAAAAGTGGGTACCAGCAATAGTTTTGTACTAATCCGAAAACAACGGGATCTTCTTAAAAATGAAATGAGTCTCATTAATCTGGAACTGCAAAACAGAATAGAACGCATCAATCTGTACATGGCTTTAGGCGCAGAAAACCTCATATCATTATAATTTTTTCAAAAAAAAGAGTCAGATAATCTGACTCCTTTTCTATATAAATTGCTATATAAATAATTAATTCACTGCAATTTCATCCACAAATAACCAAGCATTGTTACCTGCTCCCGCTTTTCCGTCAGGAACTTTTCCCATGTTTTTAATTTCCACTTTTATAAACTGTGCTGTTTGTTTTGGGAAACTCATGGTAATAACTCCGTTACTCTGCTGGATAGTAGCAGCATCTACTGCTTTTACTTCTCTAAAGTCTGTCCCGTTATCAGAAACATAAACTTTAGCAGCTGATGGCCAGTAGATCCAGCTTCCCGGTCGTTCCAATGTAGAAAACTGAACACTAGTAAAATCTGTTTTAGCACCAAAATCTATAGTTGCTACAACATCTTTACCGGAAAAACCTAACCACGATTTACCATGATTCTTCATATTTCCACGGATCCCATCCACAAGAGAAGCCGCTCCACCTGTTGAATAAGCTTCACTAGGTTGTTTCTCCAACGTGATTTTCTTTCC
The DNA here is from genome assembly GCF_002023715.1 of Elizabethkingia occulta. Lineage (GTDB taxonomy): Bacteria > Bacteroidota > Bacteroidia > Flavobacteriales > Weeksellaceae > Elizabethkingia > Elizabethkingia occulta. Next base: position 131,846 of record NZ_MAHX01000002.1, on the reverse strand, counting down.
TGTAGATTTAGTGATCAGAAAGTCCTGACTTGTTACTGCGCTTGCCTTTTTTCCATTCTCGAAATATGCAGACTTTACAGTCATTGTTTTATCTACCTGAATTGGCTTACTGTATACATTAGATTGCAAAGTAGGCTCTGATCCGTCTGTTGTATAACGGATATTCTCTGGCTGATTTGCAGAAGTAAGATTATAAAAAACTTTTCCGTCTTTAGATGTCGATTTACCATCTACTTCATAAATCGCTTTACTATAATCAATTCCTTTTCTGTCCAGAATTTTAAAGTGCTGAATAACTCTGCTTTCAAAATTTTTGTATTCATTCGGATTAGATGTTCCCCAGGCTACTTCAGAAAGAGCCATCATTCTTGGGAAGATCATGTGTTGTACATGTTTGAAATCCAGAATATATTCTGTCCATAGATTTCCTTGTGTTCCCCAGATATATTTTGCCTGCTCTGGAGTCAGTTCTTTCGGGATTGGATTATAAGCATATACTTTAGGCAGTCTCAGGTCACCACCAATAGCAATTGGTTCTGTATCCGGACTTCCCTGATAGTAGTCAAAATAATTAGTAGACGTAGGCGTCATAATAGCTTTATGACCAGTCTTAGCAGCATGTATTCCACCTTCAATACCTGTCCAGCTCATTACTGTTGCATTTGGAGCAAGACCTCCTTCCAGGATTTCATCCCAACCAATAATTTGTTTTCCCTTGGAGTTAATGCATTTCTCCATACGGGTCACAAAATAACTTTGAAGATGAAGTTCATCTTTAAGATCCAGTTTCTTGATCAGATCCTGAGCAAACTTACTTTCTTTCCAACGTTTTTTCGGAGCTTCGTCTCCGCCAATATGAATATATTTGTATGGGAATAATGGAATAACCTCATCCAGTACGCCTTCTAAAAATTTAAATGTTTCCTCTTTAGGACAGAAAATATCTTCCATCACTCCCCAGGTTTTTCCAACTTTAAATGGACCTTCTGTACATGCTAAGTTAGGATAAGCGGCTAAAGCTGCCTGAGCATGTCCTGGCATTTCTATTTCCGGAATAACATCGATATGAAGCTTCTTTGCATAAGCTACAACATCTTTAACCTGCTCTTGTGTGTAGAAACCTCCATATCTTTTATCATCGAACTTCATGTCAATATAACGGCCAACCTGTGAGCCGTCTCTCCACGCGCCAATTTCTGTAAGTTTAGGATATTTTTTTATCTCGATTCTCCAACCTTGGTCATCGGTAAGATGCCAGTGGAATTTATTGTATTTATAAGCTGCAAGATAGTCCAGATAATTTTTAACTTCTTCTGCATTGAAGAAATGACGGCTTACATCAAGCATCATCCCTCTGTAAGCAAATTTTGGATAATCTTCAATCTCTAAATAAGGAATTTTCAGATCATCTTTATGCTCTTCTACAAGTTGCAAAAGAGTCTGTACACCATAAAATAATCCCTGATTATCGTATCCGGCGATATTAATCCCTTTGTCATTAATAGTTAATGTATAGTATCCCTCCTTCTGTTTTGCATCTTTTTTCAGAAGTGTAAAGGTCACATTAGCTTTTGGAGATAGTTTATAGTCCTGTCCGGTAATACTTTTCAGTTGCTTCTGTAAGTACACTGCCTCCGGAACAGCTTTGGAAGACTGTATAGAAATATTACTAAAATTATAGGCAGATTGCTGAACTGTTATTTTCTGGGGTTTAGGAATAATTGAGTTTTGCCCGTATGCTGCTGTCCCCATAGATAAAGCAGCCAACAGGACCATGGAATTTAGTTTTTTCATATTACAGATTTTAACCAAAGATAGTTTAATTTTTTTTTATTCTTAGTAACGATTGACTCAAGAGGCCAATTACTTCACAAAACGGCTTGTTATTTTATTAGAACCCAACAATATTGTTACCCCGTAACTCGTCAGGAAGCTTACAATAGCAATACCCAAAATCTTGGCTGTTGCAGGAAGAAAATCCAGATGAAGAAACACATCTGTAAATGCCTGTACCAAGATAAAATGACAAAGAAAAATACCAAATGTCTCCGATGATATATTCTTCAGTATTTTGGATTCTTTGATATTGATTTTTTGAAAAACAATGAACATTGCAAACGTCATCATTGCGACGTTAATATTGCAGAAGTACCATACAATTTCCAGATTGGCATAACTAGCCGGAAAATACTTCTGGGTAATCAGAAAGCCTGCAAAAGTAATTGCAAACCCTATAATAAACAAAGGTATGGCAACCGAAAGTGTTTTACTCCATGTCCAGTTCAGTGGATACTTTACCAGATAATATGCCAGAATAATATAACCTAAAAATCCGGAAAAGTAGTAAAAAGTTCCAAATTCATTCCAATTACAAACACCCCAAATACCTGAATTATCATAATTACCTGTATATCCCAGCAAAGGAGCAGCCATCTTGATATATGGTGCCATAAGAGATACACCCCAGAAGGCCAGAAAAATACGGATATCTTTAGCCGAAGCAGTATTTAGCCATACGCCTATAATCGGAATAAAAAGATAAACACCTATTAGCATATAAAGATACCACAAGGGTGTTGTGTCATAATTAAAATTAAAGACTGATGTTCCTATCTTTTTTAGCGTAGCCTGCCATGTAAAATTAGAAAGATCAATAACCGCGCTGTTACTTGCCTTTATATAATTAAGATACAGGAAAAACAGCAAAGGCAAAACAATGGACCAGAAGATTAAAGGGATTACAATGCGTCCGATTCTTTTTTTGTAGAATGTAGATAAATCTGTTGTTACAGGAAATAATAGAATTCCGGACATCATTGCAAAAAGCGGAACACATGGTCTTACAAGACTGCCCCAGAAAACTCCGGTATGAAAGCTGAAACTATTATCAAAAGATCCGACAAAGGCATCGCAACTGTGTGAAATAATTACCATAAAGCACGCAACAATGCGCAGCAAGTCTATCCAGGGAATATAGGCTCGTCCTGTCTGAGTTTTCATATCGATTAAATTAGTTTTAACCCCACTAAAATAGTGCTTAAAAATGAAACTACAACGCTAAATATCTGCCTTCACCCAAACTAATGAGCAAGTCATTTTGTCCTGAACAATATTCAAACCCAATTAGCGCCCTCCATTTGCTCTTAAATCAGCCTTGCAATTATCATCTAACTGCGGAATATTCCCTGCATTAAGAAAGCCTAAAACGTCTGTAGTTTCCGATGCATAGTACATCAGGCAGCTTTTATTATCACAATGGTTTCCATTATTCGCATCTTTATGGTTTATCTGCATTTTTGATCCTAAATCTACCAACCCCAGTAGATGACCTATTTCATGCTCCAATACTGTAGCTTCCAGTTTTGATCGGCTTACCTGACCAAACCCTCCGGAATTATCACGAATTGTTTTCCCCATCAATGCTACTGAAGTATTCCGGTAAGCAATTCCGAGTGTATTGGCACCACCAGAGTATTGCCCGTTAGTATAAATAATATTTACAGCCAGTGTACTTCCGGTTGTAAAAACTGTACGGTTACTATTTTCAATTTGTCGGATTTCTTCTGCAGATAAATTTCCTGATGATGCTGCAGAAATTTCCTTTTGCCGGATTGTAATACCACCGTCTTTTTTCAGTGTGGCCGATAAAAAACTCTTAAGGCTCTCTACTGCCTGAGCATCGGGTGCGTATCCCGGCATATATTGTATTTCTATCTGCAACGAGTTATACCTGTTATTACTTAAAAAATCATTAGAAGAAGCTCCAACAGAGCGGGTATGATTATAGTCCGATGATCCGTTACTAAACCCATCATTACTATTACTACAGGATACAATAAAAATCATAATTACGGATAATGCAATAAATTTTCTCATCATTTCAGTTATTTTACAGGTTATATTTTATTTCAATAAAAGATTAATCATACAACTTCAAAATTAATTAAAAAGTATACAAATTGAATAAATTATCAGAGGTTGAACTGAAACTTTATAATTTAGAATCTTCATTTAACTATAAAACAATTTGTTATATAAGGCGGTTTTCTATAATTTTATCCGACTAAACCATGACCATTTAATTAATTATGAATGAGATAAGATTGTATGCACTTTTTTGTCTAAGTGCTCTTGCAGGATTTCCCAGTATGACACCTGCCCAACAGACAGCATGGAACAAAGGCCAGACCTTTACAGAAGCTTCTATGAAAACAAAGAATGCCGAAGAAACATGGAAAGGTATTTCCCCGGGCTTACACAGTTCTTTTGTGAGTATTGATAAACGTTATAGTAAAGATCAGGCACCTGTCATTATAAAGAACAATACTATATACTTAAAAGGATGGAAAGGAGAACGTTTGTCTGCTCAGGTATTACTTTGGACAACTGATCCCATTTCGGATGTCAAAGTACAGGTATCCGATTTCTCCTCTAAAAACGGAAAGAAAACAGCACCTTCAGGTTATGCCAGATTCGAACGTTATGTTATAACAGATGAATTTGGTCCCGGATGCGGATGGAGAAAACCTCAGGATTTCAGTGCATCTTTATCTCCGGATATGCTGGATGACCTTACGTCATTTAACATAGAAAAAAAAGAAGTAAGACCTGTATGGATTACAATAACAATCCCAAAAAATGCAGAAAAAGGCACTTATAATGCTAACGTACAGATCACTTCTCCTACGACAAAACAGCAGGAACTCAATATATCTCTGGATGTTATCGACATGGTTCTTCCGGAACCTTCTAAATGGACATTCCATCTCGACCAATGGCAACATCCCTCAGCTGTAGCCCGCGTTAATAATGTACCAGTCTGGAGCGATGAACACTTCAAAGCCCTAAAACCACAAATGCAGATGTTAGCCAATTTAGGCCAGAAAGTAATCACTACTACACTAAATAAAGATCCATGGCATGTTCAGACCCAGGATCCTTATGAAGATATGATTATCTGGACAAAAGAAAAAGACGGAAGCTGGTCTTATGATTATACGGTATTTGATAAATGGGTTTCCTTCATGATGGATCTGGGTGTCAAAAAGATGATCAACTGCTACTCTATTGTTCCGTGGAATAACGAAATCCATTATAAAGATGCTGCCACAGGTAAATTTGTTGACGTTGTAGCCAAACCGGGTACAGATGAATTTGTAAAGATTTGGGAGCCTTTCCTTAAAGATTTCGTAAAGCACCAAAAGAAAAAAGGTTGGTTGGAAATCACCAATATAGCTTTAGACGAAAGAGACAAGAATGAAATGGGTGCAGCCTTTGCCCTTATAAAAAAAGTAGCACCTGCTTTGGGAGTTTCTTATGCAGACAACCAACAAACTTTTAAACGTTATCCTGACAGCAGAGATGTGAGTACAGCTGTACAGCATCCGTTATCATCTCAGGATTTAAAAGACCGTAATTCCAGAGGACTGAATACAACCTTCTATGTTTATTGCGGCAATAATTTCCCTAATCAGTTTACCTTCTCGGATCCTGCAGAATCTACATATATGGGTTGGTATGCAATGGCCGCAGGATATAATGGCTCATTGCGTTGGGCATTCAATTCCTGGGTAGAAAATCCATTGGTAGACTCAAGATTCAGAACATGGCCAGCCGGAGATACTTATATTGTCTATCCACAAGCCAGAGGATCTATTCGCTACGAGCGATTACTAGAAGGTATACAGGATTATGAGAAAATATCGATTGTAAAAAAACTTTTAAAAGCAAAAAAAGATACAGGAAATCTCAATGCTCTGGATTTAGCTATCAGTAAACTCAATAATGACAAGCGACATGCCGGCTGGAATCAGGATCTGAATGCAGCTAAAGAACTACTGAACAAGATATCTGAATCGTTGACTAAATAAACTACTAACCGCAAAAGGTTCAAATGTTTTTTCTGAAAATGCAGAACTTTTTTGAGCCTTTTGCGGTTTATAAAATTTTATACTCAAGTCTATTTTTATTTCTTGGAAAGCCAGGAACAAAAAACAGATTAAACTATCTAAGTAATACTGAATAACGAGGTATTAGTCCGTATGATGTAGTTTGTTTGAAAACAATAGTATCTTCCCCGTCTACATTTAGCTTTCCTTCTGCTACAACAGAACCTTTCTTGTCTTTGAATTTGATATACGCCACACCTCCTTTCACATACCCATTAACAGTCCATGTTAGCTTTTTTGCTTTTTTTCCAAAAGTACTGTAATTAGCTACCCCCTCTATATTAGTTCCTTTTTGTAAAATATCAAAAGCCAGAACTCCTGTTTTTTCTCCCTCGCTGGAGTATTTTCCTGCAAAACGATCAATCTCCTGCTTAGTACCTGTACCCGATTGCAGATCTCCGGAAAAGATATGTACCGGTTGTATTTGTGCTTGCGATGTAAAACTAAATGAAAGAATGGTAGCAATAGCAAAAAAACTTTTTTTCATATTATATATTTATGTAATTAAAAATAGATGTTTACAATTATAAAATTACAAATTAATTATTAAGTTCTATACTGTACCAAAATAGTATTTTTTAATATCCAGTAAAGATCATTATTCAGTAATTGGATTAATTACATCACACAAAAATTCTTTATCAAAAGATAATTTTTCATTCAGAATACCTATCCGTTTTTATCCACAACTTCATTTTTATTTTGTTTTTTCGAGTTAACTTGCACAAAAATTTTCATGTTTGCTCTGGTCGACTGCAACAATTTTTTTGTAAGCTGCGAACGGGCGCTGGATAGCGATCTGATCGACAAACCCGTTGTTGTACTTTCCAACAATGATGGGTGTATTATATCCAGAAGCGAAGAGGCTAAAGCTATGGGAATTCCTATGGGAGCCCCTACTTTTAAATATGAAAAGTTTTTTCAGGAAAATAATGTAGTAAGCCTCTCTGCGAAGTTCGAATTGTACAATTTCAGAAGCCAGCATGTAATGGATGTCATAAAAAGATATGCTCCTGACGTAGAAGTTTACAGTATAGACGAGGCGTTCCTAAATCTTTCAGGTTTTAAATACATCAATATTGCAGACCACTGCATAAAACTAAAACAGGATTTAATGGACACCGAAGGCATCCCCGTAAGTGTAGGAATTGCTCCAACCAAGACTTTAGCTAAACTTGCCAACAGAATAGCCAAGAAAAATCCGGCAAAATTTGAAGGACTTTTTATTCTGGAAAAACCGGAAGATATAGAAAAAGCTCTTAAATGGTTGAACATAGAAGATGTATGGGGAATCGGCCGCAGATTGGGTGCCCGAATGAAAGATGCCGGTATCTATAAAGCTTATGATCTTTTGAGCAAACCGGAACCATGGATACGCAAGGAAATGGGTATAAATGGTATTCGCCTTGTAAACGAACTAAAAGGTATTCCACAGTTGGAAACCTCTAATACTTCTGGCAAAAAATCTATTGCCGTTACCCGAAGCTTTATGGAAATGGTGACCACCAAAGAAGAATTGCAGGAACGTATCTGCTCATTCGCTTTTTCTGCAGGCGAGAAACTCCGCAAACAAAAAAGCTGCTGCAAGACACTTACTGTATTTGTAGGTACCAACCGATTCCGGAAGGATCTTCCGGAATATAAAAATGCTATTTCATTTCATTTCCAAAATCCCGTAAGTTCTTCAATAGATCTTGCTAAAATCGCGGCAAAGCTCCTGGACAAAATATTTATTGAAGGCTATCATTACAAAAGAGCCGGTGTATGGATTAACGATTTTGTTCCGGAGGATGAAAGACTTATAAGCCTTTTTGAAGAAGATCATTTCGACAGACACAAAAATATTATGGAAGCAATGGACAAGCTTAACCGTCGCTACGGAAAAGACAAAATTCGTCTTGGAAATCTGGATTTCAAAAGTAATTACGGCAGAAAAAAGCTTTCAGCCAACTATGAAGATTTCTTAAAAAACAATACTCTACCCGAGGCAGATTACAGGTTTCAATAAAAACAAATGTTAAATTTTACACAATACCCCTAAAAAAAACAGGGGTATTGTTATTTTATTTCAAAAAATATCTAAATTTGCATCACTTAACCAACACAACAATGTCAACATTAAGATTTAAAGCCTTAGCTGAACTTCCTTTCCGAAATTACAGACAAGACAATTTCGTAGAAGTTCCCGGAAAACTTTCAGAATTATTCTGCTCCAATGTATTCTCTGAATACACGATGAGAGAATACCTTACCAAAGAAGCATTCAGCTCTATTATGGATGCTATAAAAAAAGGATCACAAATACAGCGCCATATCGCAGATCAGGTTGCTGTTGCAATGAAAGACTGGGCTATGTCTAAGGGGGTTACCCACTACACTCACTGGTTTCAGCCATTAACAGGTTCTACAGCTGAAAAGCACGATTCTTTCTTTACTCCGATTGAAGGAGACAGAGCTATCGAACGTTTCAACGGTGGAATGCTGATTCAACAGGAACCAGATGCTTCTTCTTTCCCTAACGGTGGAATCAGAAACACTTTCGAAGCAAGAGGATATACTGCATGGGATCCAACATCACCTGCATTTATTATGGGAACGACCCTTTGTATTCCTTCTATCTTTATCTCTTATACAGGAGAAACACTGGATTACAAGACTCCTTTATTAAGAGCCTTGAATGCTGTTGACGAAGCTGCTACAGATGTTTGTAAAGCTTACTTTGATAAAAACGTAACGAAAGTTATGCCTACTTTAGGCTGGGAACAGGAATACTTTCTTGTAGACTCAGCTTTATATATTTCCCGTCCAGACCTTGTACTAACTGGAAAAACACTTCTAGGGCACTCTCCGGCAAAAGGACAGCAACTGGATGATCACTATTTCGGTTCTATTCCTACAAGAGTAATGAACTTCATGAAAGAGTTGGAAATAGAATGTATGAAACTGGGAATTCCTGTAACTACTCGTCACAACGAAGTTGCGCCAAACCAGTTTGAGCTTGCTCCAATGTTCGAAGAAGTAAACGTAGCGGTAGACCATAACTCTCTACTAATGGATGTTATGGCAAGGGTTGCACACAAGCACCATTTCCACATTTTATTCCATGAAAAGCCATTTGCCGGTGTAAACGGAAGCGGAAAACATAATAACTGGAGCCTTGCTACGGATACAGGAGAAAACTTACTAAGCCCAGGTAAAAACCCTAAAAAAAACTTACAGTTCTTAACGTTCTTTGTAAATACTCTAAAGGCTGTACATGATTATGCAGACTTATTAAGAGCGAGTATTGCTTCCGCAAGCAACGATCACAGGCTAGGTGCAAACGAGGCTCCACCAGCTATTATCTCTGCATTTATCGGAAGCCAACTGTTCTCTGTTCTTGAAGAATTGGAAAAAGTAACTGATGGAAAATTATCTCCGGAAGAAAAAACCGAATTAAAATTAAATGTTGTAGGAAAAATTCCTGAAATCCTTCTGGATAATACTGACAGAAACAGAACTTCACCATTTGCTTTTACCGGAAACAAATTTGAAATTCGTGCTGTAGGATCTTCTGCAAACTGTGCAGAGCCTATGACTGTAATGAATGCAATCGCAGCTAAGCAGCTAAAAGTATTCAAAGCAGAAGTAGATGCTTTAATTGAAAAAGGACTGAAGAAAGACGAAGCGATCTTCAACGTTCTTAGAGAATATATCAAGCAATTGAAAAATATCCTTTTCGAAGGTGACGGTTATTCTGATGATTGGGCTAAAGAAGCAAAAAAGAGAGGTCTAAACAACTTGAAGACTACTCCTGAAGCTCTTAAACAAGAAATGGATAAGAAATTTGCTGATCTTTATGAAGAGCTAGGTATTTTCTCTCACAGAGAATTTGAAGCAAGAAACGAAATTAAATTCGAAAAATACTCTACAGTTATCGATATCGAAGCAAGAGTATTGGCCGATATTGCAAGAAACCACATTATCCCTGCTGCTCTTAATTATCAGAACAGATTAATTGAGAATGTTAAAGGATTAAAGGAAATATTTGGAGACAAAGAATTCCAGAATTTAGCAAAAGAACAAATCAGTCTTATTACTCAGATTTCTGCAAATGTTTCTAACATCAAAATTGGTGTAGACAACTTATTAGCAGAAAAAGAGAAAGCTAAGAACACAAAAGACAGCCATAAGCAGGCAGAAGCATACTGCAACAAAGTAAAACCTTTATTCGATACTATCAGAGAAGCTTCTGATTCATTGGAAATGATGGTTGACGATGAGCTTTGGCCGTTGACTAAATACAGAGAACTTTTGTTCACCCGTTAATACACCAATTAACATCTATATAGAGGAAACAGACTGCTACCGGCAGTCTGTTTTTTGTTTACATTGATTATTTTCATACGCTTTACAGGCTTGGCAACCTATAAAGTCTGATATCTTAATTATACATTTCCTTGTAATATTCGTCTGCCATACGGTCACTTGCAAAAGCGTAACGTACATCTTCCATCCCCCGCTGAGCAATTTTCCGCCATTCATCCGGACGATCATAATAGGTTGGCAGAATTTCATTTTCCAGCAGATCATAAAGCGTGTTCAGATCATACAAATCCTGATCGTAAGTACTCATATTATTATAATCAGCTTTAGGAACTACAAAAGAGTTTTCTCCGGGTTTTGCAAACTCCGGAACCCAACCGTCATCTGTAGAAAAGTTCACCGATCCGTTCATTGCAGCCGTCATACCACTGGTACCAGACGCTTCACGCGGCACACGTGGATTATTCAGCCATACATCAGACATTCTCTTTAATGACTTACTCAGATAGATTTCATAACCTGTAAGCACCGCCATATTTTTATATTTCTTACTTTCTTCCACCAGACGATTGAAAGTAGAAACAGCCGGATAATCCAACGGATAAGGCTTCCCTGCCCAGATAATCTGAATCGGATATTGTGTATTTTCCATTAGTCTACGGAAACGTTCCTGATCCTCCAATAGCAAGTCTGCTCTTTTGTATCCTGCAAAACGTCTCGCCCATACCATCGTAAAAACATTGGGATTGAATATATTTCCGGTTTGGTCGGATACAATTTTGAAACCTCTGTACTTCATTATTTTCTTACGCTCATCAAAGCCCGCAATATCCCCGTTATCTTTTGCAGCATAAAGCTTCTCATCTGCCCAGAAATTATAATCCTGAGCATTGGTAATGGATTTAATATCACAAATCCCTGAATATTTACCCCACATCTCGCGGGAAACTTCACCATGCAGCTTAGAAACCCCATTCGCAATATGTGCCATTCGCAATGCACACAAGGAGTGGTTAAATACCTCACCATCCGTTCCGGAGACTCTACGTACTTCCTCTTCACTGATTCCTGAAAAGTAAGACATATTATAACACAAATGAAAATCATGTTTTTCATTCCCGGCTTCTTCGGGTGTATGTGTAGTAAATACCAACTTTTTCTTTACTTCATTCAGATCTTTATACTTCTGCAACAGATAAAAAGCCGCTGGTAATCCATGCGCTTCATTCAGGTGGTAGATATCCCTTCCGAGATTCATCTCATCCAAAAGCTTTGCGCCACCTTTTCCTAATAAAATATATTGGGCCACTTTAGTTGCCTGATTGGCATCATAAAGTCTGTGTGTAATCGTTTGTGATATATAATCGTTCTCCGGAATATCTGTAGACAAAAGGAAAATAGGAGCCGTTCCAAAAGTTTCCGGAGCCAGATACCATACTTTTACCCAAACCGGGGCACTGTGGATATCTATCTGAAATTTTATTCCGGTATCCTGAAGAAAATTATTACTCTTCTCTGTCCAGGTTACATTAAGGGTCTGATCCTGATTTCTCGCCTGATCATAATATCCGTATTTCCATAGAATTCCAATACCCACCAAATCTTGTTTCAGTGTATAAGCACTTCTCATATGCGATCCGGCTAAGAAACCCAACCCGCCACTATAAATCTTCAGGGGCTGGTCTACTGCAAACTCCATGGAAAAGTAAGCTACACGTTTTTTATATTCTGGATTGATTTCAAAAGGAATGGTAAAATTTCTAAAATCCATATTTTTTTTCATTATTCTGTTTACAAATATACAATATGAATTTAATCTTAAATTTTGACACATAGCCCTTTATATGAAAAAAAATGTTTAGCTTTATATCAGTAGAGAATTGAAATTCAGCCAGCTATGATTTCGTTTCAGGATTTACAAAAAAGTTTGGAACTGTGTGTAAACAGCCAAAACATTAACCAAAACAACCTCAACCTTTGGTATCAGCAGATTGAGAGGGCTCGTCTGTCTGAGAGAGAGGAATATCAGAAAAAGCTGGAATTGCTGCTCATCACTTCCCTTTTCCACCACTTTCCGGAAATTGAAATTGAAAACTTAATCTGTGAAAGCCCCGACTTTATTATAAAATACAAGGACAAAAAAATAGGCTTAGAAGTTTCAGAAATCATTAATCATTTTGAACTGAAGAAAAAAGAAACCCAGATTTCTAAAATCTTCCGGAATATTGAAAAATACTTAGAAAAAACTCAACAAAATTTTTCCGGAATCTATTATCTAAGCTTAAATGAACATGATAATGATTTCCACAAAAAACCAGAAATGGTAGAACAGGAAATCATCAGCTGCATTACCGACAATAAGAAGTCTAAATACGTACAAAAAATAAGAAGAACACCCTATAATAAAGGTGTTCTTCTTGTTTTAGATTATAACCTGTCATTGTTTGACGAACTGAATTCCGAAAAAATAGCTCAGGCTATTTATAAAAAAAATAAAAAATTCCGAATCTATAAAAAGGATGTAGATGAATGCTGGCTGGTTCTGGTTTCTAATATGAACAACCTGGCCTCCCGCTATAGCTATATCAATCATAACAAATCGCTTTCCTCAATCAAAAGTCCTTTTAGCCGAATCCTGCATATTGAGAATTTATACAGCCAGATGATGTATATTAAATAATTGACAAACCTCATCAAGATGCAACTCAAGGCTATTTAATGCAAATAAGCCTTGTCAGGACCCATAACCTTGACAAGGCTTTATTTTCATATACACACCTTATAGGTTTTAGAAACCTATAAGGTGTAAATCAAAAAGTTAAATTACATCAATATATACGCAAACCTTGTCAGGGCAAAACTGGATCAATTACTTATTAGATAACTTAAATACCGTTTTAGAAGCAAACTTTTCTCCCGGTTTCAGGATAACCGAAGGAAAATGATCATGGTGAACAGCATCCGGAAAACGTTGTGTTTCCAGGCAAAAAGCTTCTCTTCTTCCATCTGTTTTACCAGACTTTAAAGTATGTGTTTCATCCATAAAATTCCCGGTGTATAAATGCACTCCCGGCTGATCTGTATACACATCCAGAACAATTCCTGTAAGATCTCCGGTTGCTTTTGCAGCATGCAGCAACTCCGAATCAAATGTTTCTTTCAGTACATAAGTATGATCGAAACCACTGCCCAAAATTACCTGATGGTTCTCTGCGTTAATGTCCTGACCGATAGTTTTTGCTTCCCTGAAATCAAATGGTGTATTTTCTACAGATTCCAGTGTCCCATTTGGAACTACATTCTCCGTTACCGGTAAATATTTTTCCGCAAAAATCTGAAGCTGGTGTCCCAACGTATCACCATTCCCTTCTCCATTCAGATTAAAGAAGGCATGGTTGGTAATATTAAAAGGCGTTTCCTCATCCGATTCGGCTTCGAATAAAATCTCCAGAGCATCTTCTTCAGTCAGAGTATAGGTAACCTTTACTTTTACATTACCTGGAAACCCCTCTTCACCATCTTTCGAATAATAAGACATTTTCACAAAGTTGTCTCCTGTACTTTCTACATCGAAAACCTTTGTATGAAAACCATTTTCCCCACCATGCAGAAGATTATTCGGGATATTGGGATTTAGCTGATAATCTTTACCATTTAGTGTAAACTCAGCTCCACCAATCCTGTTACACACTCTACCTATCACACATCCGTAAAAATTGCCTTTAGGCTCCAGATATTCTTCTATACTCGAGTGCCCAAGATTGACATCTACAACATTATCATTCTTGTCTTTAAACAAAAAGCTTACAATTCTTGCCCCGTAATTGGTGAGAAAAACTTCTGTATTGTTTTTATTTTTAAGCTGAAATAGGTCTATACTTTTCCCTTCTTTTTCCTTTTGGAATTTCTGAGATTCAGGTCTATAATTCATAAATATTGCAAATTTTAAAGAACATGTCCGCCTTCAGAAGGTACAACTTCTATAGGAGTTAACTCCAGATTAAACTTAGCTTCATATGCCGGTTTTAGTTTAGCAATAAGTTCCGGTACAAAACTTTTCTTTACCAGATTCAGCGTACAACCACCAAATCCGCCCCCCATCATTCTTGCACCCAATACTTCCGGATATTGTCTTACTTCATCCACCAGAAAATCTAGTTCTTCGCAACTCACTTCGTAGTGTTCACTCAAACCTTCGTGAGACGCATACAGGAATAAACCTGCTGTTGCCAGATCTCCTTTTTCCAAAGCTTTGCAGACCTCCTCTACTCTTTGATTCTCATCGTGAACATAACTTGCTTTAACATAAAGCTCCGGATAATCAGAATATAAATATTCCCGAAGCATCAGGCTATTTACATCCCGCAATGATTTTACATCAGGAAAATCCTTACTGATAATCTCCACAGCTTTTTCACAAGCTTCTCTTCTCTCATTATAAGCCGAAGAAGCCAATGAGTGCTTCACATTGGTATTAAGTAAAAGCAAGGTATAATCACCCAACTCTAAAGGGAAATATTCGAATTCCAAGCTTCTGCAGTCTAATTTTGCTACCTTATTTTCTTTACTGAAAACGGAAGCAAACTGATCCATAATCCCACATTTTACGCCGGCAAAGGTATGCTCTGCAGTTTGTGCAATTTTAGTCATATCCCATTTGGACAAACCTAAATTGAATATCTTATCCAAAGCGACTGCCACAGCACTTTCCAAAGAAGCAGATGAAGAAACTCCTGCTCCTAAAGGAACATCTCCGTCAATCAGCATATTAAAACCTTTTAACTGATGTCCATTCTTTTGAATATGGTACACCACACCCAAAATATAATTGGCCCAGGAATTTTCCAATGCCTCAATCTCTGATAATTTAAAGCTTAGTTTTTCATTAAACAACTGAGAAAACAAATGAATTTCATCATCATTACGATGACCTATTGCTACATAACTGTATTTATCAATTGCTGCAGGAAGAACAAATCCATCATTGTAATCTGTATGTTCTCCTATAATATTAATTCTTCCGGGGGACTTGGAAACAACATCTGGCGCCTGGCCAAATACTTCTTCAAATTTCTCCGTTATATATTGTTTTGAAATTGTTGTCATGTCTAAACAGATAAATAGTGTGTTAAAGATTGTTCTCTTAATTGCTGAGCTGCCTGCTCTGGTGTAATATCACGCTGTGGATTAGCCAGCATTTCGTAGCCCACCATAAATTTTTTTACCGTAGCTGATCTTAATAATGGCGGATAAAAATGCATATGCCAGTGCCATTCCGGGAAATCTCCGGAGTTAACAGGCGCCTGATGAATTCCCGCTGAATAAGGAAAAGAAGTTTTGAACAGATTATCATATTTTACCGTTAAAACTTTAAGAGCCTTTGCCAGATCCTTTTTTTCTGATTCGCTAAACTCTGATATATTCTGTACAGCGCGCTTGCTTATAACTATTGTTTCGAAAGGCCATGCCGCCCAGAACGGAACCAAAACAACAAAAGAATCGTTTTCATAAATAATCCGTTCCTGTTTTTTTAGTTCAGCTTCCAGATAAGCTTTTAGTAATGTATTCTGATGTTTTTCAAAATATTTCTTCTGCTGTACAGACTCTTTCTCCAACTCCACAGGTATTGTATTCTGAGCCCAAATCTGTCCATGCGGATGTGGATTACTGCAACCCATAACAGCTCCTTTATTTTCGAAAATCTGGATGTACTTAATCCAATCGTTTGACCGAAGTTCTTCAAACTCTTTTTGCCACAAACCTACAACAGATTCAATAGAAGTTTCATCCATCGTAGCAAGGGTAAGATCATGTCTTGGGGTAAATGCAAGTACCTTGCAGATTCCTTTAATATTTTCGGTCAGAAAAAGTCCTTCTTCATCTGACTGATGATCGGGAGTATCTTTTAATAAAGCAGAAAAATCGTTGACAAATGAAAAATGATCTGAATAATCGGGATTAATAGTGCCGTCAGATCTTTTATTCCCCGGACACAGATAGCATTCCGGTTCGTATTCATTTCTCCGTTCAGAAGATATCGCCTCCGTCTGCCCCTGCCAGGGTCTTTTATTACGATGCGGCGACACTAATACTTTTTCACCCGTTAGTATGTTGACACGGGTATGTGGGACGTTAGAGTCAAAGTTCATGTTTTGGTTAATAGTTTTAACAAATGTAATAAATTAATTAAAGCGAATTTAAGTTAAGCACAAAAGGTAAAATTATATACTCTAAGATAATGTTTTTATCACCAAGACACAATAAAAATAACAGACCATATATTAGAATATAAATGTTTTAACTAGCAATAAATATGAAGTTTATAAATGAATTAGAGGTATAAATATCAGTCATAGATAATAAATAATACCCGGCTATTTAGCTGCATATCTCTTTTGTACACGACAAAGCAATTTGTACATCCATTAAAGTATAAAAGCACCCCGGTATAATTTTATAATTATTTCGTAAATTTGCACTCTCGTTTTTAATTATGGAATCAGGTCTAAAATCAGTTGCATTTCACACATTAGGATGCAAGCTCAACTTCGCAGAAACTTCTACTATTGCCCGTCAGTTAACAGATGCAGGTTATAAGAAGGTCTCGTTTGATGATGCGGCTAATGTTTTTGTGATCAATACATGTTCGGTTACCGAAAATGCAGATAAAGAATGCAAGCTGATTGTAAAGAGAGCTTTAAAAGCTAATCCTGATGGCCTTGTTGTTATTATCGGATGCTATGCCCAGCTAAAACCTGAAGAAATTTCTGAGATTGAAGGTGTGGATCTTGTATTGGGGGCAAAAGAGAAGTTTAATATTCTTAGCTACCTGAACGATTTAGAAAAGTCTGAAGATCTTGCAGAAATACATTCTTGCGAAATTGAAGAAGCAGATTTCTTTATTGGTTCCTATTCCATAGGTGACAGAACCCGAGCATTTCTTAAAGTTCAGGATGGATGCGATTATAAATGTACTTATTGTACTATTCCTTTAGCAAGAGGTATTTCCCGTTCGGATACTGTAGAAAACGTTATTAAAAACGCCCAAGAAATCGCAAGTCAGGATATCAAAGAAATTGTACTAACCGGTGTTAATATTGGGGATTATGGTAAAGGTGAATTCGGAAACAAAAGACATGAACACACTTTCCTTGATCTGGTAAAAGAACTTAACCAGGTAAACGGAATCGAAAGAATCAGAATTTCTTCTATCGAGCCAAACTTACTGAAAGACGAAACTATTGATCTGGTATCAGAGAGTAAAAGTTTTGTACCACATTTTCATATTCCGCTTCAGTCCGGTAGTGATGAAGTTCTGAAAAAAATGAAGCGCCGTTACCTGACACAGCTTTACAGAAACAGAGTTTCTAAAATCCGTGAGGTAATGCCTGACGCATGTATTGGAGTTGATGTTATTGTAGGATTCCCGGGAGAGACTGAGGAAGAATTCATGAAAACCTATCAGTTCCTGAATGAACTTCCTATTTCTTATCTGCATGTTTTCACTTATTCTGAAAGAGAAAACACTGAAGCTACGACTATGCAGGGCGTTGTTCCTGTTGGTGAAAGAAAAAAACGAAACAAAATGCTTCGTATACTTTCAGAGAAAAAGAAAATGGCTTTCTATCAAGCGCAACTTGGTAAAACATTACCAGTGCTTTGGGAACATGAAAACAAAGATGGCTTGATGTATGGCTATACAGAGAACTATGTTCGTGTTCAGAAACCTTTCGATGCATTGAGCATTAACGAAATCGAATTGGTAAAATTGGACAAAATAGAAGCTGACGGAACAGTAAGTATTTTGGCTGCCTTTGATGCATTCCTGGCAAAGGCTTAAAGTTCCTTTACCATTATATACTGCGGTCCCCTTTTTCCTTCATAAATTTCTCCTGAATCCAAGTAACCTGTTTTCAGATAAAGTTTGTAGGCATTTTCATTTGTTGCATTTACACCAAATACAATTTTTTCAACCTCAGGAAACTGTTGTTTTACAAATTCAGGAAGCATAATCATTGCTGACTTAGCGATCCCTTTTCCCTGAAATTTCGGATTCATAGACAAAGCACGGAGCAATACTGCATTAGCATTATCCGAGTAATTCTGAAGATCTGAGGAAAAATCGAGGGAGAAAAAGCCTGCCACATTATTTTCATGTAAGATGGTGTACTGAAAACGTCTTTTATTCTCCATTATTTGAGGATTGTCCAGAATTTCTCTGGGCACAAGTGAAAACTGAGATTGCGTTTCATCTAATATATAAGATGTGAGCGCTTCATAGTGCTCATTATTATAAGGAACAATTTCTGTCATGATTTAATTTTAAATGAATTTACGATATTCCAAAAAACAGTATTCAAACTCCTTCGAATTATTAGGTATTTAAGGATATATACGCTATATAATTAGTATAAAAGTTTGAGATTATAATTCCTTTACCATAATATGTTGTGGTCCTTTAGGTCCGTCGAAACTTTTACCGGAATCCTGATACCCTGCCTTCAGGTACATCTGATAAGCTGATGTATTTTTAAAATTCACACCAAAAGCAATTTCTTTTACATCAGGAAACTGTTTTCTTACCAAATCCGGAAGCTGTATCATCATTTCCTTAGCAATCCCCTTTCCTTGAAATTCGGGATTTAGAGTAAGTGATCTTAACAATGCTACTGTTTCATCCTGAGGCTTGTACCATCTGTCATGTACAAATTCCAGAAGAAAGAATCCTACAGCTTTATCATTATACATAATAGTGTAGTAAAACCGGTCTGTTTCATCATCTATTCTGGGATTGTTTAGTACTTCTGCCGGTACTCTGGAAAACATAGCCTGTTCTTCGGGTAATGTATAAGAGGTAAGGTCTGCAAAATGTTCTGTCTGGTATTCAAGAATTTTAACCATATTAATTGTCATCAGATTTTAGGCTCAAATTTAGACTAATAATCCTTTCTATATTTTAACAAATTGTTAAAAATATCTATTATGGTGATATACATTTATCTTTTTATCACATTATGATGAATAATTCACAGAGGTTGTATTTAGTCATTCATACTTCATAATTAATTTATATATTTGGAAAAACTAAAACCAACCATGACGAACAAATTATTTGACCTTAGCGGCAAAACTGCTCTGGTCACAGGAGGCAATAAAGGTATTGGCCGCGGAATGGCTATAGGCCTTGCTCAGGCAGGTGCTGATATTATTATTGCATCCCGTAGTATAGAAGCCGATTCTGAAATAGAGCAAGAAGTAAAAAAACTGGGAAGAAATTTCCATTTTTATAAAATGGATGCTGAAAACAGGGATAATGTTTATGAATTTATTCAGCAACTCAACTCCAATCATCCCCGCATAGATATTCTCATCAATAACGCCGGAACCATTCTTAGAAAACCTGCTGCAGAACATCCTGACGAATACTGGGATTCTGTAATCAATATCAATCTCGATACACCATTTATCCTGGCTCGTGAAGTAGGTAAAAAAATGATCGATCAAGGGAAGGGTAAAATTATATTTACCTGTTCTCTGCTTAGTTTTCAGGGTGGGATTAATGTTCCGGGATACGCTGCCAGCAAAGGAGCTTTGGCCAGTTTAGTCAAGGCTTTGTCCAACGAATGGTCCTCTAAAGGTGTCAACGTAAACGGTATTGCGCCGGGTTATATTGCGACAGATAATACAGAAGCTTTACGTAACGATGAAGAGCGCAGTAAGGCTATTCTGGACAGAATACCTGCAAGCAGATGGGGGACCCCGGAAGATTTTGCAGGTCCTGCAGTCTTTCTTTCATCTTCAGCCAGTGATTATGTTGACGGTACAATTCTTACCGTCGACGGCGGATGGATGGGACGCTAGGTCCTTTCTATGATCATCTGTGCAATAAATTAAGGAATATGTATTGAGATATTATATAATCAATACAATATTCTTGATGACCACAAAAAAAACTAATAACGATAAAAACATTACAATCATGCAAATTAGATTTGAGAGCAGTCCCCGCGAGGTCAAAACGATGGATACTGCATCTTTGCGCCGGGAATTCCTGGTAGAAAACCTTATGACTGAGGACAACATCAGCCTTACATATTCACACTACGACAGACTTATTGTAGGCGGAACCAAGCCTGTACAACAATCGACAGAACTGAAAACTCATGAAGAACTAAAAGCAGATTACTTTCTTCAGAGAAGAGAATTAGGGATCATTAATGTTGGCGGAAAAGGCTCTGTAGAAGTAGATGGCGAAAAGTATGCACTGGAGAAATTAGATTGCCTGTACGTAGGGAAAGGCGCACAAAAAGTTACTTTTTCCAGTGATAATCCTGCAGACCCTGCAACCTATTACTTATTATCGGCTCCTGCACACAAGGAGTATCCTACAACAAAATATACGAAAGAACAGGCTGCTCCTGTAACACTGGGTGACGGTAAAACATCTAACAGAAGAACAATTTACAAATACATCCACGAAGCTGGTATCCAAAGCTGCCAGCTCGTAATGGGTCTTACTGTTCTGGAAGAAGGCAGTGTATGGAATTCTATTCCGGCACATACCCACACCCGCAGAACTGAGATCTATTTTTATTTTGATCTGAATGCAGATCAGAGATTATTTCACATGATGGGTGAAACTACAGAAACCCGCCACATCATTATGAAAAACCACGAGGCTGTTATTTCCCCATCATGGAGTGTACACTTTGGTGCCGGTACTTCCAATTACGGATTTATATGGGGCATGGGTGGCGAAAACAAACGATATGATGATATGGATCCGGCTCCTTTAGATGTACTTTTATAACCATAAGCATTTAGATTATGGAAAAAAGTATCGGAAAATACAGATGGACAATTTGCGGTCTTTTATTCTTTGCTACAACAATTAATTATTTAGATCGCCAGGTTCTCAGCCTTCTGGCTCCAGAACTTACCCATCAGTTTGGCTGGAGCAACAGCGATTACGGAAATATTACAGCAGTCTTCCAGTTTGTATATGCCATATCCCTGCTCTTTGCGGGAAGGTTTATTGATAAACTAGGGACAAAATGGGGATTTGCAATTGCTATTATCATATGGAGCCTCGGTGCCATGATGCATGCTCATGCGATAGATATTGGCAATGCAGCCAATTCTGTGATGGACTGGATTGGATTGGCAAGCGTTCCTGTATCTATACTAGGATTCGTTATTGCACGGGGAGTACTAGGAATTGGAGAATCCGGGAATTTTCCTGCAGCAATAAAAACAACAGCAGAATATTTCCCTAAAAAGGAACGTGCTTTAGCGACAGGAATTTTTAATTCAGGAAGTAACATTGGTGCTATTTTAGCACCATTAACAGTGCCTGTTCTCTCTGAAAAATACGGATGGGAATCCACATTTATGATAATCGGAGGCATAGGCTTTCTATGGCTTATTTTCTGGTTTATATTATATGAAACACCTGAAAAACAGAAGAAGCTATCTCCTGAAGAACTGGCTTATATCCGTAGTGATGTAGACCAGAGTGTGGACCAAAGTGAAAATCCAGAGGCTGCTAAAAAAGTTCCCTGGTTCAGACTTTTGCAGTATAAACAAACCTGGGCTTTTGCTACAGGAAAGTTTCTCACTGATGGTGTATGGTGGTTTTTCTTATTCTGGCTGCCTAAATATCTGGAAGGACAATACCATCTGACTGGAAAAGAGCTTGCCCTTCCTCTTTTTGTATTGTATAGTATGACAATGGTAGGTAGTATATCCGGGGGGTGGTTCCCAATGTATTTTATCAAGAAAGGTTATCAGGCATATGACGGACGAATGCGTGCCATGCTATTTATTGCCTTATGTCCTTTAATTGTTTTGGCTGCTCAGCCTTTAGGTTCATTCGGCTATTGGGTTCCGGTAATCCTTATTGGCCTCGGTGCTTCTGCACATCAGGCATGGAGCGCCAATATCTTCACTACAGTGTCCGATATGTTTCCAAGAAAAACAGTAGCTTCTGTTACCGGTATTGGAGGAATGGCAGGCGGAATAGGCGGTGTAATTATCTCAAAAATCGGAGGACCTCTATTTGATTTTTACGAAAAACAAGGGAGCATAGAAACAGGATACACCATTATGTTTACTTACTGTGCTGTTGCTTATATTCTGGCTTGGAGTATTATGAAACTTCTTGTTCCGAAGTACAAACCTATTACAGATTTATAGAAAGGAATATTATATATCAAAAAGATTCAAAACAATAAGATTTAGAATCTGTGTTAAGCCAAAAAATCCCCGGAAATATCCGGGGATTTTTTAGTGATAGATATCATCATACTTTACCCCTGCTCTTATTTCCACAGGAAGTTTATTTTCTATAGGGACAATGGGACAGTTATAATCGAAAGCATTATATGCACAATAAGGATTATAAGCTTTATTAAAATCGATAATCAGATTATCTTTCTTAGGAATCTTTAAATCGATATAACGCCCTCCACCATATGTTTCTTTTTCATTCGTTGCATCTCTGAACGGCAGAAAAAGATGATCTTCAAAACCTGGTCTTTTAATCAGATCCTGACTCTGGTATACTTTTAGTGAATACTGCTGTCCTTCCAAAGAAAAAGTAATAGTACCATATTCTTTATACTTTTTCGTTTTTCCGGAAGATGTAGGCAGTTCAAAAACCTCAGCATCTTTTGTCGGAACAAGCTTAGCTTTTACACTGTATTTAAGATCAATATCAAAAAAAGGTATTGCTTTAAAATCCTTTAGCAGATTTCCACGTAATGGCGTTTCCTCAGGATTTTTGTATTCAGCATTCAGGTCAGCCTGAAATTTCTGAATCTCTTTAATCTCGGCTTTTTGTCCAAAAGCAAAGATACTCAGCATAAAAGCTATTAAATACTTCATTAGTATTCCAGTTCAAGTTTTTCTTTTGTATAGTTTCTTACTCTATCTGTAAGCTCAGCACTATCTTTTAGTTTTCTCCCGTAGGTAGGTACCATTTCCAGAAGCTTGTCTCTCCATTCTTTCTGAAGCTTGTCTCCAAAACATTTCTCAAGAATATTGATCATAGCAAAAGCTGCTGTACTTGCCCCCGGAGATGCTCCTAACAGAGATGCTATAGTTCCCTTTTTATTGGTTACAACCTCGGTTCCAAATTCAAGTTTACCACCTTCAGCATCATCTTTTTTAATAATCTGTACTCTTTGCCCGGCAACCATCAGTTCCCATTTATCGGCATTAGCATCTTTAATAAAATCTCTAAGGTGTGCAATTCGTTGATCTTTATTCATTGTTACCTGTCTGATCAGGTATCTCGTCAATGAGAGATTATGCCACCATGCACCGAATAAAGAACGGATATTTTTGAAGTTTACACTTTCTGGTAAATCCAGATAGCTTCCGTTTTTAAGGAATTTAGTAGAAAATCCTGCAAATGGTCCAAAAAGCAATGCTTTTTCTCCATCAATTATTCTAAGGTCCAGGTGAGGTACACTCATTGGCGGAGCATCTACAGTAGCCTGTGTATATACTTTTGCATGGTGCATTGCAATAAGCTCAGGATCTTTAGTTACCAGCCATTGCCCACTAACAGGGAAACCTCCATAACCTTTACTTTCTTCAATACCTGAACTGTCTAAAAGAGGGAGTGCATATCCTCCTGCTCCGATGAAAACAAAATCTGCTTCTACTTCTACAGGGTGATTATTTAATCTGTCTTTTATCTTCATTCTCCATTTACCATTGTTGTCATCAATATCTTTAATCTCGTGGTAACGGAATACTTCAACATTAGAACTTTCTTCAAGGTGTTTTACCAATTTTTTGGTTAATGCCCCAAAATCTACGTCTGTTCCCATTGTTGCTCTTGTAGCTGCTAATTTTTCTGAAGCACTACGTGAACGCATAATTAAAGGAACCCATTCCCTTAATTTATCATGATCTTCAGAAAATTCCATTCCTTCAAACAAATGGGATTTAATCATTGTATCATGACGTTTTTTAAGAAACTCAATATCTTTTTCTCCAAATACAAGACTCATATGCGGACAGGAGTTAATGAATTCTCTAGGAGAATCAATATATCCTTTGCTAATAAGATAAGCCCAGAATTGTTTTGAAATTTCAAATTGTTCTGCAATTTTTTCAGCTTTACTAATATCTACCGAGCCATCTTTCTTCTCAGTAGTATAGTTTAGTTCACAAAAAGCAGAGTGACCTGTTCCTGCATTATTCCACGCAGATGAGCTCTCGCGGGCAACATCTTTTAATCTTTCGAAAAGTGCAATTTTCAGGTTTGGGTCAAACTCGTGTAACATAGTACCCAAAGTAGCACTCATTATACCTCCGCCAATAAGAACGACATCGTATTTAGGTTTCGGATTCATTTTATTATAACAATTTTATATTATAGAATTAGTTAAGTTTCGCTGTTAGTTTCTTAAACTGCTTTTCAGCATTCTTTTCCTCATAAAGGATTTCATACACTGTATTAACAATCGGAAGCTTTAATTTTTTTTCTTTTCCGATCTCATAAATACTTTTTGTTGCATAATAACCTTCCGCCACCATACTCATAGACTGGATTGCTGATTTTACAGTATATCCTTTTCCTATTAAATTCCCCAACATTCTGTTTCGGCTGAATAAAGAATATGCAGTCACCAATAAATCTCCAAGGAAAGCAGACTGGTTTACGTCTCTGGGTTCCGGATAGATTGCATCCAAATACAATTCCATTTCACGGATTGCATTGGAAACATATACGGCATTGAAGTTATCTCCATACCCCAAGCCAGCTGCTATGCCTGCACCAATTGCATAAATATTCTTCAAGACTGCGCTGTATTCGTTTCCTAAAATATCCGAAGATTTATTCACCTTAATAAAATCTGACTCCAGAAGTTTGGCTACTTTGGCAGCATTTTCTTCTTCAGCAGCAGAAACCGTAAGATAAGAAAGTCTCTCCATAGCAACTTCTTCTGCATGACAAGGGCCTGAAATTACGGCCTGACTTCTGAAACCAATATTGTGTTTTTCTCTAAGGAAATGTGCTACAATATCATTTTGTTCCGGTACAATCCCTTTAATTGCAGATACAAATAATTTTCCCTGCAGGTCAACATTCAGAGGTTCTAAAGTCTTACCAAGGTATATAGAGGGAGTTGCAAGAATGATAACATCACAAGCAGATACCAGTTCATTGATATCTGTTGTTATTTGCAACTGTTTCAGGTTAAAAAGTACAGCTGTAAGATATGAAGGATTATGCTTTTTTAGTTCTATCGCTCCTTTTACAAATTCGTTTCTTACACACCAGTGAATCGTTTTACAGTTTTCTGTCAGCATCTTTACTATTGCAGTAGCAAAACTCCCGCTCCCTACAACGCCGACACTAATACCGTTTCCGGATTTCTTCTTAGCCATTATTAGAATTTAGGTTCCACAAATATACAACTTAACAGACAAACCATTCAAGACTTTAGCCTTTATTTATCCAGGAAAAAGAGTCATTATTTTTAACATTAATTAACAGATTTACAACATAATATAACTTTTCTCCGGTAATTTTTTATAATATTTTATTTATTTTTGCCTCCCTAACATTTCAGAGATATGAAACATTTTTTTTCGTCCCGTAGGAATCTTAGATATACTATATATGGTTTATTAGCGGTTGTTCTGGTACAGGCAGTAATTATGATTTACTTTATGAATAAAAAAGATGATAAAGTTTATCAGGTGAATCTGGTACAGATTAAAGACAAAAAGGACAGCCTGGATTATACAGAAGTAAAAAACAATCTTACCCAACTGGACAGAGTTGTAAAAAGTCTTTCTAACTTTTTAACATCTAATAATATTGAAGCTCCACAAATTGAATCTTTGGATGCTGAAAATCTTTCAAACGGCATTTACCTAAGCCAGCAGGCTAACCGATATACACAAGCTCTTGTAGATTATCAAACGAAGCTTCAGCAAATTCCCCTTGGAATTCCAACCAGCGGAGAGATCTCTTCTAACTTTGGTGTCAGAAAGAATCCTATTCCACCCAAAAGAATTGTGATGGCTGGTGTAAACCTTCCTAAAACGGATTCTGCAGGGACTGCAACAGCTACAGTAAAACCGGCTCAGGATCCGGAAGTTATGCAGTTTCATAAAGGTTTGGATATTGCCGTTCCTTTTGGTTCTGATGTAAGAAGTGCTGCACAGGGAACTGTAATATTTGCAGGGCAGAAAGGTGGTTACGGAAACTGTATTATCGTATCTCACGGAAACGGATTAGCTACCTTATATGGACATTTATCAAGTATATTGGTAAGTCCCAATCAGCAAATAAAAGTAGGCGAAGTCATTGCAAAGTCAGGAAATTCCGGACGTTCCACAGGACCTCATCTTCATTACGAAGTACATAAGAATAATACTCCGGTTAACCCAAGATTATTTCTGGGAATTAAATAAACAGGGCAAAAAAATATAACCCTCACATCTGTGAGGGTTATATTTTTATATCGTTCACCAGATTGATGTCCGGTTATACTAAATACTTACTGCAGTTTTTTTCCTTTAAATTTTTTAACTGAAGAACTCATTTCCATAACTCTGTCTCCGTCCCATTCATAGACAGCCGTTTTCGTAAATCCATCCATTTTATACTCATTATTATCCGAATTAGCATTTTCTGCCTCTTCTGTTGTCATGAAAAACTGATTCATAACTTTCATGTGAAAGTCATATTTTTCTATATGATAATACTCTCCTGCATCTGATACTGATTGTAGCAATGGTAATGCCACTAAAAACCCCTCCTTTTTCATAAAGTAGGTTTGCTCATAAGTTGGTATACCACAAGCTTCACCAGAAACAGATACTTGTATAATATAATCAACATTCTTGAACCTTTTAGTTTTGTCAACTTTAAATTCAACCCCTGCTATATTTTCCATGGTACCTGCATTGAAAACTCCAGAACCTAAAAGTTTCCCATTTTCCAGCACACTTACCTCGCCTTTTAACGCATTGCTACTGATGCCTTCTATATCTATAACCTTCTGCGTTCCGCTAACTCCAAAAAGGAATTCTTTTCCATCCACTAGCTTATTGGCTACACTTAGATTCGCTCCCCAGACATATCCTTCTTTCCCATTGTACTGTATTTTATACCACTGGGCGCTTCTTTCCTGTATTTTGTTTATAATATTAGTCTCCTGGATAATTTTTACAGAAGTCCCTTGTGGCAATGCATCCACAACATTTCCGGTTAAACCCGGAAGATCTCTGATATTGGTTTTATCTACAAAAATTTTAGCAGTACTTCCAACTTCTTTGTGAAATATATAATTTTCATAATCTTCTTCCACAGGTACTGCAATAGCTGCCGCATTACTCGCAACATCCCGTGCCTTTACAGCAACTTCGACAGCAGCTGTTTGCTGAGCAAAATAGAAGGAAGAAATATTGAGCGCTAAAAAATAAAATATTTTTCTTTTCATAATCATCATTAATGCTCTCAAAGATAAGAAAAAACCGAATCTTACTAGATTCGGCTTTACTTTTATTTAGTCAGAAGTAATGAAACCCATTCTTCTCTTTGTAACTTCTTCTGCAACTGAAGATTCTGTTCTTTGCAGACCTGTAAAATATCGTCTACATCGAAGAAACATAATCCTGAAAGCAATAAAGAACCTCCCGGCTCCAATACCTCAACATATCGTGGAATATCGGAGATAAGAATATTACGGTTAATATTCGCTAAAATAATCTCGAATTTTTCCTGTCCCAGGTTATCAGCAGTTCCCAATTCTACACGCATTGGTGTATTATTACGTTCTGCATTTTCTCTGGAATTCTCCACAGCCCATTCATCAATATCGATTCCTAAAACATCTGAAGCACCTTTCTTTTTAGCATAAATAGCTAAAACAGAGGTTCCGCATCCCATATCCAGTATTTTTTTTCCCTGGAAATCCATATCCATCATCTGCTGGATCATAAGATATGTAGTAGCATGGTGCCCGGTTCCGAAAGACATTTTCGGCTGAATGATAATTTCTTCTTCAAATCCTTGTGATTCATGGAATTCTGCACGGATTAAAACTTTATCTTCTACATTAATCGGTTGGAAGTTTTTCTCCCATTCTTCATTCCAGTTGATGTTAGGCATTTCTTTATAGGTATAAGAAATTTTCACATCATCATGATTCAGCAGCCACTGATTTTTAAGCTCTTCTTCATTAAGTAATTCCGCCTGAATATAAGCTAAGATCCCATCCGGGTTCTCAGTAAAACTGTCAAATCCCTGCTCTATCAATTCAGCCATCAGAATTTCATTCCAAGGCTCTACAGGTTCTATTTTAAAATCGAATTCTAAGTATTGTGTCATTTATAAAATGTTGCAATTGGCAAAGTTAGCTTAAGTTTAGTCAAAAGCCTTAATAATTGCAGTAAAATCTTCTATTTTCAATGCAGCTCCACCAATAAGACCACCGTCTACGTCTGGTTTGGAGAATATTTCTTTTGCATTGTCCGGTTTTACACTTCCACCATAAAGGATAGAAATTTCATCAGCAACTTCCTGTCCGTATTTAGCAGCAATAAGTGAACGGATATGTGCATGAATTTCCTGGGCTTGCTCTGGTGAAGCCGTTTCACCAGTTCCGATAGCCCAAACCGGCTCGTAAGCGATTACTACTTTTTTAATCTCTTCTGCTGAAAGTGTGAAAAGCGCAACCTCAGTCTGGTTTTTAATAACCTCAAAGTGCTGTCCCGATTTACGTTGCTCCAAAGTTTCCCCGTTACAGTAGATTGGTACGAGACCTTTATCTAAAGCTAATTTCACTTTTCTATTGCAGTGGCTATCAGTTTCTCCGTGGTATTGTCTTCTCTCAGAGTGACCAATAATAGCACCTGTTGCATTAACAGAAGCCAGCATATCAGCTGAAATCTCACCAGTATAAGCTCCGCTGGTGTGTTCCGACATATCCTGAGCAAAAACACCTACGTTATCATTTAGGAAAATATTTTTAGCAGTGGTTATATAAAGTGATGGTGGCGCAATGTATACCTCACAGTTGATGGCATTGTTCTTTTTATATCTGTCTAACTCATGCATTAATTCCTGAGCTTCAGTATAATTTTTATTCATTTTCCAGTTTCCTGCAACGATTTTCTTTCTCATAGTTTATATAAGTTTTGTTAAGTTATTTATTAATTCCTTCTAGTTTGAACATAAAAGCATATACTAAAGCGACATCTTTCAGATAGTCGAATCTTCCTGAAGCTCCACCATGACCGTAATCCATATCGGTTTTCAGCATCAGTACATTTTTATCCGTTTTCATATCTCTCAATCTCGCTACCCATTTCGCAGGTTCAAAATACTGTACCTGAGAGTCATGTAAGCCTGTAGTGACCAATAGATTAGGATAATTTTTCTTTTCTACATTCTCGTATGGAGAGTAAGATTTCATATAGAAATAAGCTTCTTTATTATTAGGATTCCCCCACTCGTCATATTCATTTGTGGTCAACGGAATGCTTTCATCCAGCATTGTATTAACAACATCTACAAACGGAACCTGTGAAATTACACCATTCCACAGTTCGGGTTTCATATTTACGACTGCTCCCATTAAAAGACCGCCGGCGCTTCCGCCCTGGGCATACAAATGCTTTGGAGAAGTATATTTTTGGTCTACCAGGTATTCTCCGGCATCAATAAAGTCAGTAAAAGTATTTTTCTTTTTCATCATTTTACCATCTTCATACCACTGTCTTCCCATTTCCTGTCCACCACGGATATGTGCTATAGCGTAAGCAAATCCTCTGTCCAGAAGGCTTAATCTTGTACTGCTGAATGTAGCATCCATAGAACTTCCGTAAGAACCATAAGCATACAACAGCAACGGAGCTTGCCCATCTTTTTTAAATCCTTTTTTATAAACAATGGAAATAGGAATTTTAGTACCGTCCTTTGCAGTAGCAAAAAGCCTTTCGGTTTCGTAATTCTTTTTATCATACCCACCCAGAACTTCCTGTTGCTTCAGCAATATCCTGTTTCCTGTTTTCAGATTTTGTTCAAACTGAGAACTCGGCGTAATCATAGATGTATAACCGAAACGGAAATTATCTGTATTATATTCCGGGTTTCCTGATGAATAAACAGTATATGCAGGTTCATCAAATTTCAGAAACTCTTTTTTACCAGTTTTTCTGTCATATATCACCAGCTGCGAAAGTCCGTTCTGTCTTTCACTGAATACCAGATAATTTTTAAATTCTGTAATCCCTTCCATTAGTACATCTTTTCTGTGCGGGATAAAGTCTTTCCAGTTCTCAACTCCGGTTTTGTCCAAAGGAGTTTCTACAACTTTAAAGTTTAAAGCATCTTTGTTGGTTGTAATCAGAAATCTGTCTTCTAAAGGTGTAACATCATATATTACATCTTTTATTCTTGGTTGGAACACCTTGAATGTTCCTGCAGGGTTATCTGCATCGAGATACCTGATTTCGGAAGAGGTTGTTGCTCCTGAAGAAATCATAATGAATTTCTCATTCTTAGATTTCCCAACACCAATATAGTTACTTTTATCTTTCTCTTCGTATACCAATACATCCTTTGAAGGATCTGTACCCAAACTATGTCTGAAAATTTTCTCTGTTAAAAGGGTTTCCGGATTTTTTGCTGTATAGAAAATAGTCTTATTATCATTTGCCCAGGTTGCGCCACCTGTTGTATTTATAATACCCAGATCAGTGGTTTTACCTGTAGACAAATCTTTCAGGAAAAGTTTGTACTGTCTTCTGGATACATCATCTACTCCGTAGATCATTTTATTATTATCCGGACTTATACTAAAGCCTACCGCAGAATAATATGGATGTCCTTCAGCAAGTTTATCTACATCTAAAAGTACTTCTTCAGGAGCTTTAAGATCTCCTTTCTTCCGACAGTATTTAAAATATTGCTTACCAGCGTCTGTACGGGTATAGTAGTAATAACCATTTCTGAAAACAGGAACAGATTCATCTTTTTCCTTGATGCGGTTCTTCATTTCCAGGAAAAGTTTCTCCCTGAAAGGCTCCGTATCCTTCATCATCGTTGTCCAGTAAGTATTTTCAGCTTTCAGATAGTCTACAACTTTTTCGGAGTTAGCTCCTTTTTTGAAGTAATCTATCATCCAGTAATAAGGGTCATTTACTTTATCGCCATGAATTTCCCGTATATGTTCCTGCTTTTCAGCAACTGGTGCTTTTATATCAGGAAATTGCTGAGCCTGAAGTATAGTCGTACTCATAAGTATTAATCCTAAGTATTTATTTTTCATATATTCGCTTTTGGTGTTGTGTGTTTTGTCTGGTATTATTTCATCTTCCAGATAGATTTCATCAAGGAATAGAACTGGTGTTCTTCTTCGCTCACTTCGTCGTTTGCTTTAATTAGCTTTTTAGCAAACTGGCGAAAATCTTTTCTTTCTTTTTCTGTAGAATCATCATAAAAGCACTGTGCATGGAATTCAAAATGTTTTTCCCATTCACTTGGGCTTAGATTAGCTATTATTTCTGTTTCAGCATCAAGGCTTACAAAAAATGGAAACTCGTCTTCTATATATTCCTTAATTACTTTTTCTTCTCCGGGATGAAATTTATAATCTACTGCAGATAAAATCATTAACAGGTGATATCCTGCGATTGATTTGTTCGATTTATGTGTCATTTATATATGTTTCTTATTCAAATTTAGTTATTAAAATTCCATATTCTATCTTTCCAAAGAAAAATTCGGAATCAGTCCCGGACGTTGAGGCTCATTGGCTACTTTCCATGAAGTTCTGTACATCCATTCTGTTATCTTATACAACTTCTTATAGTTGATATTTTCGGATTCATCCTGAGGTGTATGATACTGATTGTGTAGAACACTTGTATAGAATATTGCAGGAATTCCGATCCTTGCATATGGAAGATGGTCGCTTCTGAAGTAAAAATATTCTGCATGCTCAGGAGAATCCCAGTCTTTCAGATATTTGAATTTTGTACTTTCATTATTAGCGTCCTCAGCCATCTTTACAAGTTCTTCCGAATTTTTATGTGGTGCATTTCCTCCCAGCAATGCAGCTTCATCGGTATTGTTCCTACCAATCATATCCCCGTTTAGGACTGCTACAATCTGTTCTTGTGGCACTACAGGATGTGATGCATGCCATCTGGAGCCCAGCAATCCCCTTTCTTCAGCACCATGAAAAACAAAAAGAATACTTCTCTTACCAGGTTGCAATTTATAAGCTCTTGCCATTGCCAACATTGCTACGCAAGTACTGGCATTATCATCTGCTCCGTTATAGATTGTATCATTTTTCACAGGATGTCTTATTCCATCGTGATCCTGGTGACCACTAATCAGGACATATTCATTTTTTAATTTCGGATCTGTACCCTCAATTTTACCAATAACATTTACAGAAGGATATCTGTAAGTCTCAGTCATCAGGTTCAATGAAACTTTGGTGTTATTCTTTAACCGGTCTGCATCAGACTTTCTGATCCACAAAACAGGCATGTTATTTTCTACTTTTTCTCTTAAGCCTTCAACACCATAAAGTCCCCTTGTCATCTGCGGGTAAACTTCGGCCCAGCTTTTTTCAGCAATATCATCTGTAATAAATACAATGGCTTTTGCTCCAAGCTTAAAAGCTGTATTATAGTATTTTGCCTTTACAAATCCGGGATAACGTCTCTGGAAAAGAAACATATCTTGTTTTATTCCTTTTGCTGAGCTGTTAACAATAAGTACCTTCCCTTTGATATTTAATTTCTGTAGATCTTCAGGTTCTGCATTTCCAGCATATAGCATATCGGCATTGATATTTGCATTTACAGGCTCAGTTACTAAAAAGTCTTTCCACAATTTTAAATCATGATCTCCAATTTTCAGGCTGCTTTGCGGAGATACCTGATGTCGGTACATTTCAAAAAACTGAAAAAAAGTTCCGTTATCTCCTGCAGGTTTCATTCCGGACTCACTGGCTTTATCCGCCAGCCACATAGATACCTTCAGTTCATCCAAAGTTCCTGCTTCCCTGCCACGGAATTGATCCGCAGCAATCTCGAACATATCTTTTCTAAGATCTGATTCTTTGATAGCCGAAACCAATGGCTTTTTATACTGTTGTGCCTGACCAAAACAAAAAAAGGTCAAACCAATAATCACTTGTAAATATCTCTTTTTCATGTTGTAATTAAAATCAGTTACTCTGTAAAAATATCAAAGCCATCAAGATTCCGAATTATACTGATTCAGTCTTCTTAATTATTAAAATAGTCTTTCGCTTCTTGTTTGAAAACAATTTTTCCGTTTTCAAGAATCAATACAAATGGATTACTTCTCGCTATGGTTTTTATAGCTGTACCATCCATTGTACCATGTGGTACTTTAGTAAAGGTATTCTCCTGTGTAGAAACCGCATATACTTTTGACTTTTTGCTTAACAAGCCGTTTTCAATTTTGTTAATCAGTTCCTTAGAAAGTTTCTCAGGCTTGTAAGTAAAGATCATTACAATCCTTGGCTCATTAAGAATCTGATCTGTAACGTCCTGTCCGTTCGCATCTGTAATTTTGAAATTCTTAATTGTAGAATCATAACCTTGCTTTTTTAATTTCTCCTTAGTCTTATCAGACTCTATCTGCCAGGTTTCATCTTTCCAGATATTGGTAGAAAGGTAATCGTTCTGTGACATTGTTTTCTCTTCCCCTGTCTTAGTATTCTTCAGGGTATAGAAAACTTCATATTCAGAAGGATTGGCTTCTATTTTTGCTTTTTCAGCTTTCAGATCTGTATCTATTTTATAATCCCTGAAATCTATGTAAGGTTCTCCTAAGATCCCTTTCAGTACAATAACGGTAAGGAAAATGCAACTTAGCAAAAACAATGTCATCCTTGGGAAACCACTTTTCAGGAAATGCACTTTATTGCTTTCATCATGCTTATACATTACTAACAGAATAGCAATAAGTACTAACAACACCATATCTTTGGCAAAGGATGTCCACGGAGTCATTTTCAATGCATCACCAAAACATCCACAATCTGTTACCACATTGAAATATGCAGAATAAAACGTAAGGAATGCGAAGAATATACAGATTGCCAAAAGTGAACGCAATGTGCGTTTGATTCTTATTTTCAGTAAGAGCAGAACTCCTAATAAAAATTCTACCGTAACCACCAATATTGCAATTGGTAATGCCAGCTTTTCCAAAAAAGGAATATTAAATACCGAAGGCGAAAAATACTCTTCCAGCTTGAAAGAAAATCCTACGGGGTCAACTGCTTTTACAAAGCCTGATATAATAAATACAATTGCTACAAAAACTCTGATAAATCTTCTCATCTTATACAATATATGGTGTTTGGTATATCAATTTTGCGTTTTGCTATTAATCTGTCATTTTAATCAGACAGAAAACAGCATAGTTCAGCATATCAAAATAGTTGGCATCTAAGCCTTCAGAAACTAAGGTCTTTCCTTTGTTGTCTTCAATCTGTTTTGTTCTCAGTACTTTTTGGTAGATTAAATCGGTAATTGAAGAAATACGCATCTCGCGCCATGCTTCTCCGTAATCATGATTTTTACGCAGCATAAGCTCTTTAGCCTCGTTGGCATAATGATCATAAAGCTTTAGAATCTGTTCCTGATCATCGTCCAATGATTCGGCAAGTCCTTTTTCCAGCTGGATTAATCCTATAATAGAATAGTTAACAATAGCGATGAATTCTCCTTTTTCATCTTCATCCACCATTTTTACAGTAGTCATCTGCAGGGTACGGATACGGTTTACTTTTATATAAATCTGATCTGTAATAGAGCTTGGACGGAGTACTCTCCACGCTGCTCCGTAATCGTGCATCTTTTTACTAAATAAATCTCTGCACCCGGAAATTATTTCATCAAACTGTATTGCTGTATTTTGCATAAATTAGCGTTCTAATGCCAAAGATACAAATTTAGCCTAAAGCGAAAAAGCTGATGAACACTTATAAAAAACAACTTTCTGTAAATCATAATTTTAGTATCAACTGTCGCGGAAAATTAGTTTCCCTTGAAAAACCATTAATTATGGGAATTCTGAATCTTACTCCCGATTCTTTTTCCGATGGCGGGCGTTTTAGTCAGGAAAAGGCTGCTCTGGAACATACAGAAAAAATGATTTCGGAAGGTGCTTCTATCATCGACATCGGACCTCAGTCTACCAATCCCAACTCTAAGCAGATTGATGCAAAGGAAGAAATGGGGCGCTTAGGCAAAGTAATCTCATTACTGAAAAAAGAGTTTCCGGAAAAGCTGATATCTGTTGATACATTTTATGCTGAAACTGTAAAATATGCAGCGGATGAGGGAATGGATATTATTAATGATATTTCAGGCGGGCAATTTGACTCCGAAATGTTTAAAACCGCTGCCGAAACGGGCTTACCCTATATTCTGATGCATATTAATCCGGAATTCGGACAGATGCATGATAAAATACAGTACAAAGATATTACACTCAGCATTAATCAGTTTTTCTGCGAGAAAGTTCGGGAACTCACAGAACTAAGGGTACATGATATTATATTAGATCCTGGATTTGGATTTGGAAAAACAATAGAAGACCAATATAAAATGACTGAAGAAGCTGAATATTTTGGATTCGGAAGACTTCCCCTTTTAATCGGTATTTCCAGAAAGTCCTTTATCTACAAATCTTTAGGCAAATCACCTTTGGAAATTGTAGAAGAAACTCAAAAGCTCCACCTAAAATTACTACACAAGGGAGCAAAAATCCTAAGGGTGCACGATGTTGCCGAAACTAAAAAAACAATTGATCTTTTCCTGAACAATTATTGATTCACCTATTGTTTATGCATTATTGAATCGTTGAATTGTTTATTTTATACTTCGTACTTCTAATTTAGTACTTCTAACTTCCTAAAATAGGTATCTGTAAACCATTTTTTACCGTATGCATATTGACAAACGTTTTAAAACGCTTGATATTGGTATTGCTAAAGAATAACTGCCTTGTCAGCAATTCATATTCCTGCATTGTATTGACAACCATTACCAATACAAAATCTACTTCACCGGTTACATAATAACATTGCTGAATCTGAGGCACCTTGCTAAAGGTTCTCTTAATATCGTCTATAAACTCAATTTTATCCGTGTCCAATTCTACTTCTACAAATAATAGAATCTGTGCTCCTACTTTCTCAGGATCGATCACAGAAATATCCGACGTAATAATCTTATTTTCGCGCATCCGCTTAATACGTCGTTGTACAGCAGCAGCTGAAAGCCCTATCCTATCACCAATATCCCGTTGCGACGTCTGATTATCTTTCTGTAAAATATCCAGAATTTGTAAATCGAATTTATCCAAATCTTCCATAAGCAGGTTTAATATGAAACAAAATTGCAAATAAGTGGTTAAAATTAAAGAAAAAACACATGAGTTTTGAAGTAATTTCGCACAATAAATATCAAAAACTAATTCTTATTCTTAATCCTTCACAACGACATGAGAAGTACAAATACCAAAGGTTTTCTTTTAGCACTTATTGCCGCTTCATTATGGGGAGTATCCGGCACTTTCGGACAATTTCTATTTCAGCAAAGAGGAGTCAGTGTAGAATGGATGATTACTGTTCGCATGCTGATATCAGGCATCATTCTATTGCTTATCGGGGCATTTGGTAAAAATCCCGACTTATTGGCCGTATGGAAGAATAAAAAAGATGCTCTGAAACTGATACTATTCGGAATTACGGGTATGCTAATGGTTCAGTATACTTATTTCGCTGCTATT
Organism: Elizabethkingia occulta; assembly: GCF_002023715.1. GTDB lineage: Bacteria > Bacteroidota > Bacteroidia > Flavobacteriales > Weeksellaceae > Elizabethkingia > Elizabethkingia occulta. The sequence goes on along the minus strand of NZ_MAHX01000002.1, from coordinate 94,766 downwards.
AAACATTCCAATGCTGCCACCGCTACAGTATTACAATATGCCGGACCGGTAATTATTGCAGTTTATCTTGCTATTAAAAACAGAAAAATCCCCAGATTTATCGATTTTGTAGCCATTGCTTTTGCGGTTCTTGGTACTTTTATACTGGTTACCCATGGTGATATGGGAAGGCTGAATATTTCATCTACCGCTTTATTCTTCGGTATAGCCTCGGCTTTTGCACTTGCTATCTATACATTGCAGCCTATCGCCCTCCTTAACAAATATAATTCGGCGGTAATCATTGGTTGGGGAATGCTGATTGGTGGTATTGCTTTCTCTTTTGTAAAAGCACCGTGGCAGGCCGAAGGGCACTGGGATACACAATCCTATCTTTACACCGCTTTTATTGTAATATTCGGAACATTAATTCCTTTCTATTTTTATCTGACAGCTGTTCAGCTTATTGGCGGGCAAAAAAGCAGTCTTCTGGCATCCGGAGAACCTTTGTCGGCAACAATTATTGCTGTAATGTGGCTACATGTACCTTTTACCTATATCGACTGGATTGGAAGTTTACTCATTATCTCTACAATATTCTTATTAAGCTATGAAACCAAAAAGGAGAAAAACCTGCGTCTTTCGGGTACCTGATCCTTTGCTTTTGACTCAATAAACTAAGCGTCATACTTATTTGCACTTTGCTACGAAGACTGATCCGGGAAGTGGCTTAAAGTCTGGAACTGATTTATTTTCAGACTTTACTTTATCAAACTTCATTAAAACATCGGTATAATGAAAGTCATCACTCTTATAATTTAAACTTTTGGCTGGCGCATAAGGATTGACATATACATTACGCACCGGATCATACTTGTATTGTGATATATCCATTTTTTCGGACATATCATCATTAGTATTATAAGCATAATTAACAATCTTAAAGTCTGCATTATAAGCCATATTAAATGATTCTTCTAAAAACTGCAGCTCTTTTTCATTTTTAAAGAATTCTTTTATATTCTGTTTTTTAACGATTCCACCATCCGCATCGGACAAAGATTTCAATCCTTCCTTTCTTATTTCAAACCGGAATGGATTATAAAAAAGACTCGGACTCATATACTGCATAATAAAGTCGTTGTATCCTGCTGTCTGGAAGTGCTGCATTACATTTGGCACATCCATCTGAGAAGGATTTTCTGATTTAGTCTGATCTATAAAAGTTAAAACTTCAGGCAGCTCTTTGGAACGATGTACATAAGGAAAGTCAAAACAGTTCGCTTCTTTATTAAAAAGACGCTTCATTTTATTTGGAAAGGTGCCAACATAAATATCATTAGAAGTATCATCTCCGGAAATCATTAACCGCATTTCACCTTTAATATCCGGATTTTTTCTGGCATAAAGATAAAACAATGCATCAGGATTTTTAGGCGTTAGTGTGATTATGTTTTTATCAGTGTTCCATGTTCCCTTTATCAATGTACCCATAGCAACAACAAGAAATGTATTGTCTTTTTTGAGAATAAAAGAAATACCACCTTTATTATAAACGCCTTCAATATCTGTATTTTTATATTGAGCAGAAGTCAATATACCTGATACCAAAAGTAATATAACATATAACCTTGTCATAATTTTCATACACTTGCTTTTATTGATTAAATATATGTTTTTTATATGTTCCGGCTGCAAAAAGCAATATATTTATTCTACATAAATCCTGACTTCCAACTTAAATACTTTTTATGAAGATCAAAACCAGTTCCGTAATTACAGAGAATCACGATGAAATCATAACAGGTTTTCTAAACCAGTACAATCAGGAACGTGCTATTTCTTTTGAAAATGAAATCAATGAAGATGTGGAAATTGTCATCTATGATGACGAAAAGATTGTTGGCGGAATCATTGGCCGCTCTTTGTGGGGCACGTTAGAAATAAAACGCCTGGCTGTTCATCCGGAGTACAGACACAAAGGCATAGGATCCAAACTGATATCTGCAGCAGAAACAGAAGCCAAAAGAAGAAAATGCCATTACCTAAGCCTAAATACGTTTTCTTATCAGGCTCCGGAATTTTATGAAAAACTAGGCTTTACAAAGATTGGAACCGAAAAAGATTTTCCACGTGGGTTTTCCCGTTATTTTTATCAAAAGAAAATTATCTTTATTTAGGCGAGTTAAAAATTTTATTTTCTAAAGAAAATCAGTCATGTACATTCCTTATCAGGCAGATTTTTCCCTAAATTTACGTAAACATCAAAATTCTTATTTCTCGAATACTATTTACAAAAAAACCAAAAAATGACACATCATCATTTAGAAAAACATTATGTAAATCGTGTAGGATGGCTAAGGGCTGCTGTTCTTGGGGCTAATGACGGTATTCTGTCCACAACCAGTATTACAATTGGTGTGGCTGCTGCTACGCCTTCCAGAGAAGCAATTATACTGGCTGCACTGGCAGGTCTTGTTGCCGGTGCAATGTCAATGGCTGCGGGAGAATATGTATCTGTAAGCTCTCAGGCTGATACTGAAAAAGCCGATTTGGAAAGGGAAGCTAAAGAGTTGGAACGCATTCCTGAAATAGAACTAAAGGAATTGGCTAAAATATATGAAAGCCGTGGACTAAACCCTGAACTGGCACTAAAGGTAGCTGAAGAATTGACTCGGCACGATGCTTTAGAAGCCCATGCCCGTGACGAATTAGGTATTAACGAGATTACGACAGCAAGACCTTTGCAGGCTGCAGCTTCCTCCTTTGCATCATTTACCGTAGGAGCAATATTACCATTTCTGGTGGCCATATTTGCACCTATACCTCAAATGCTTTATTATGAATACGGTTTTTCCATTATATTCCTCATGATTCTGGGTGCGGTTGCCGCTAAAGCTGGAGGTTCTAAAATAAGTACTGCGGTGATAAGAATTTGCTTCTGGGGTACTGCTGCTATGGCACTAACTGCACTGGTAGGCTATTTGTTTGGAGTCAATGCTTCTTAACCTAAATATTGATTTGTGATGTGGTGGATCTATGCACTTCTCTCTGCTTTGTTTGCTTCTCTTACAGCAATATTTGCCAAAATAGGTGTTTCTAATATCAATTCCAATCTTGCTACTGCCATTCGTACAGTGGTAGTACTGGTTATGATATGGGGAATTGTTATTTTCCGTGGGGAGACAAAAGGAATTGTCAGCCTCTCTAAAACCAATATTATATTTTTAACAATATCCGGAATAGCAACCGGGCTATCCTGGATATTCTATTTTAAAGCTTTACAAATGGGAGATGTCTCTAAAGTAGCTCCTATAGACAAACTAAGCATAGCTCTCACTATTATATTGGCAGCTGTATTTCTGCGCGAATCCATAGACACCAAAACAGCAATTGGTGCAGGATTAATTATTGCCGGAACAATTGTTTTATTGCTAAAATAATTAGTTCTGTGATAGCTTCTCAGTAAATGTTTTATTGAAGACTTCTTTATCTTCTTTCAGCTGCTCTATTGTTTGTGGCAATATATAAGTTGTTACAACCTTTTCATCCTTGTCCAGAAATATAATCTGCTTCTCTTCTCCATCTATCATTTTCTCGAAAACGTCCCACATAGAAGCATCCTGTAGCTTCAGTAATTCAAAAAACTCCTCGGTTCTTATCTGAATATTTTTCATGCTGCAAAAATAAAAAAGCTTCCTTATCTCTCAAAGCTTCCTCAAAAAATATATCAACATTCTGTCTTACTAAATAAAAGAAGGCGTAAAACCTATAGATTTTACGCCTTCCTTCTAAACAAATATGCTGCGAAAAAAATTATTTCTCTTCTTTACGCTGTAATACCTCGTCTACCATACCGAAGCTTTTCGCTTCTTCAGAAGTCATCCAGTAATCTCTGTCGGAAGATTTCTCTACCCATTCGTAAGTCTGTCCTGAGTGGTGAGCGATAATATCGTATAATTCTGTTTTTAATTTCAACATTTCACGAAGGTTGATTTCCATATCGGAAGCTACCCCTTGAGCACCTCCGCTTGGCTGGTGAATCATAACTCTTGAATGCTTAAGAGCAGAACGCTTACCTTTTTCTCCGGCTACTAATAATACAGCACCCATAGACGCTGCCATACCTGTACAGATTGTAGCAACATCCGGTTTAATAATCTGCATTGTATCATATATTCCTAATCCGGCATATACACTACCACCAGGAGAGTTGATATAGATCTGAATATCTTTAGCAGGATCAGCACTTTCCAGGAATAATAACTGAGCTGTTACAATATTGGCAACCTGATCATCTATTCCTGTTCCAAGGAAGATAATTCTGTCCATCATCAAACGGGAGAAAACGTCCATTTGCGCTACATTTAGACGACGTTCCTCCATAATATATGGTGTTAAATTGGTTGGACCATATATACCCATATACTGATCAGCAGCAAGACCATTCACTCCAAGGTGTTTTACTGCGTAATCTCTAAATTCCTTTTTAATATCCATTGAATTAATTTTTCTATTGTGTTACTAATTTTGTTCCAAACGAATATACGGACATTCTGGCAGAAATTAATTACAATATCCTGTATAATACTTTGTCCAGTTCCATTTTAAGTCTGGTGAGCTTTACAATTGTGGCATAATACTGCACATCGTTACCAGGGTCTTCCTGCACTTTCACTTGTAAGTCCTTTATAATCTTTAGTATATACTCTCGCTTATGACGAAGAATAATATCCTGAACCATCTTTTCCACAACATCTTCTTCCGAACTAAAGTAAATATTGAACTTATTCCAGTCACTTAGTTGGTAAGGATCGATCAGTGCATCTGCAACTTTCTGATTCACTTCTTCATCCATCAGACTGAGGAAAAACTGTCCCGAACGCAATTCACTTTTTTCAGCACCTTTACGGATTTCATCTACAATTTTCTGATGCAGAGGAATCTGGATTTCATAAGAATCTTCATCAAAGTGATTTAAAATCTCCTGAATAACAGAGGACTTTACCATCCCCTCTTCTTTCTTCCTTACAATTTCTTTATCACCATACTTCAGCATGAGCTCAACCAGCTTTTCCTCCAATAGCAGCAGCGGATTAATAGTTTCAATCTGGGAAATTTCCACCTTCTCCAGTTTTGGTTGGATTTGCGGTGCTTTAGGTTTTTCCTGATGCTGTATTCCGGTTTTCTGAACCTGAAGTTCGTTGAACAGGTTTTGTTCGGAAACATGTAATAATTTGGATGCCTGTTGTATAAATATCTCCTGCTGAAGATTGTTCGGAACAAAAGCTATACTCTTTACAACTTCTTTTATCAGATCTGCTCTTTTAAAAGGGTCATCTCCGGCATCTTTCTGAAGAACATCTATTTTGAAGTGAATAAAATCTACAGCATGTTCAGCAATATAACTTTTTACATATTCCTGTGGAAAAGCTTTGGCAAAACTATCCGGGTCGTGTCCATCCGGAAATAGCATTACCTTAATATTCATGCCATCTTCCAAAAGTAAATCTATACTTCTGAATGAGGCTTTAATTCCGGCAGCATCACCATCAAACAGAATTGTTACATTAGGCGTCAACCTTTTAATCAGCTTAATCTGCTCTTTTGTTAAAGCAGTACCACTACTGGCCACAACATTTTCTATCCCTGCCTGATGCAATGAAATTACATCCATATAACCCTCCACAAGAAGGCAATGATTTTCTTTAGAAATTGCTTGCTTAGACTGAGCAATTCCGTAAAGTACATTGGATTTATGGTAAATCTCTGTCTCGGGTGAGTTGAGATATTTGGCTGTTTTTACATTACTTTTCAGAATTCTGGCACCAAAGCCCAGTACCCTTCCTGAGAAGCTAAGAATCGGGAAGATTACACGTTCGCGAAAACGATCGATCCCTTCAGGCGCATTTTCCGGAAAAATAGATAATCCGGACTTCTCCAGAAGATCTTTATCATAGCCCTTTTCTTTTGCAGACTTGGTAAAAGCGTTTTTAAGTTCTGGTGAGTATCCTAGCTGGAACTTTTTCAGAATTTCATCATTCAGCCCTCTTTCTCTGAAATATGATAAACCAATATTCTGTCCTTCCTCAGTATCATACAACTGTTCCTGAAAGAAGTTGTTGGCAACCTCATGGATTTTATATAATAGCTCCCGCTGATTACGGGATTCTTTCTCAGCCTCCGATATCTCCTGAACATCTTCTTCTATCTCAATGCCATATTTCTTTGCCAGATGGCGCAATGCTTCAGGATAGGTAAAGTTTTCGATTTCCATAAGGAAAGACACTGCAGTTCCCCCTTTTCCGGAACTGAAATCTTTCCAGATCTGCTTACTTGGAGATACTACAAATGAAGGCGACTTTTCATCATGAAAAGGGCTTAAACCTTTGTAATTTCCACCAGCACGCTTTAGCTGTACATATTCACCAACCACTTCTTCCACTCTTACAGCGGAGAAAATTTTGTCTATCGTGGTTTTCGAAATCATACTAAGTTTTTAAAAAGTAAAAATATTAATTTATTTATTGAAGAAAAAAAGAGATTGCTAAAAGCAATCTCAATCTATCTCTATATCAGGGAAAATTAATTAGACCCTTCTATTTCTTTTTTCTTATCTCCGCCCGCAAGTAATTTGATAAGAACAGGAGCTGTAGTAATAATCACAATAATGATAATAATCCACTCCAAATGTTTTTTCAAATCTATTCCAAACTGAACCTGAAAGAACTTATCCAGATAATGTCCGGCATATACCAAAGAGAATGACCAAAGTACACCTCCAATTACATTATATACCAGAAAACGCCCCTTGTCCATTTTTACGATCCCCGCAACAATAGGTGCAAAGGTTCTTACAACCGGAAGAAATCTAGCCATAATAACAGCTACTTTACCATGGTCTTCAAAGAAATCATGCGCCTTGAACAAATATTTTTTCTTGAAAATCCAGGTATCTTTTCTTTCGTATAGCATTGGTCCACTTTTGTAACCAAACCAATAACCAATCATATTACCAACAATAGCTGCAATAGCTATTAGCGATGCCAGAATTGTAGTGTCTATAAAATCGCTTCCAGTAGATCCGAAACTTTCAGATATAATCTTTGTTGCATATATACCAGAAACGAACAACAAACTATCTCCTGGCAAGAAGAAACCTACAAATAAGCCGGTTTCAGCAAAGATAATAAATAACACAATCCATAGCCCTCCATTTGTAATATAAAAATCGGGGTTAAGCAGGTCTTTCCAACTTTCCATTCAGTAGTTTTATATGATTGACAAATATAAATAAAATTAAAAAATTCTAATGACAGAATCTATTTAATCTTTTGTTAAAATTCCACCCGCACTTTATTTCGCTTCCAGAAGTATCGCCAGCTGGATGCAGTTTTCGTCCGATCGGTTACTCCATGCATGATTCGTGCCACGTTGAATAACAATATCTCCGGGCTTCAGCAAAGTTTCTCCTTCCTCTAAAATCAAATATATTTCACCGGAAAGAATAACAATATAATCCAGTGTTTTCGTCTCATGCATTAATGGATGAGGCTGGCCTTCTTTCACCTCTATTCCCAATTCTTTATCCGGCGGAATGCTTACATACCTAAAATAAGTACCATTTGCGGGTACTTTGGGGATAGGAGTATTCTCTATAACAAGAGTTTTCTCTAAATCTACAGGGAAAGTATCGGTTGACCAGATATCGGAAAGCACAAGACCTTTAATATCTTCATTGATATTGGTTACAATACCATCTTCTGTGATTACAGATTTTCCATCTTTAATACCTGTAACAACTCTTCTTGGGATTTTAGGAATTTCTGACATTTTTCTTCTTTAAAATATATCTTCTTCTGCAGAGCTTTGTCCTTCATTCATTAAGAAGGCTTTTAGGAAAGGTGTAATATTACCATTCATAACACCATCCACATCGGATGTTTCGTAAGCAGAGCGTACATCCTTTACTAGTTTGTACGGGTGCATTACATAGTTACGAATCTGGCTCCCCCACTCAATCTTCATTTTATTAGCCTCAATTTCATTACGGGCTTTCATACGCTCTTCCAATTCAATTTCGTATAGTCTGGATCTTAGGAGCTGCATTGCCTTTTCTTTGTTTTGCAACTGCGAACGGCTTTCGGAGTTTTCTATAATAATACCTGTTGGAGCATGTCGTAGACGTACAGCTGTTTCTACCTTGTTTACATTCTGTCCGCCGGCACCACTGGCACGCATTGTTTCAAACGTAATATCGGCCGGATTAATATTAATCTCAATAGTATCGTCTACCAAAGGATATACATATACAGAAACAAAGCTGGTATGTCTCTTGGCATTGGAGTCAAAAGGAGAAATACGTACCAATCGGTGTACTCCGTTCTCCCCTTTCAGGTAACCAAAAGCATAATCTCCGTCTATTTCCAGTGTTACTGTTTTTACTCCTGCAACATCACCTTCCTGATAGTTGAGTTCTTTTACCTTAAAGCCTTGCTTTTCTGCCCACATTACATACATCCGCATCAACATACTCGCCCAATCGCAGCTTTCTGTTCCGCCCGCACCTGCCGTAATCTGAATTACAGCCGACAGTTCATCACCTTCATTGGATAACATATTACGGAATTCCAGTTCTTCAATTTTTTCAACCAGCTGAGGAAAAGCTTCATCCAGTTCTTTTTCACTTTCAGGATCTTCTTTTGCAAACTCCTGCAGCACTAATAAATCTTCAAAAGTACTTCTGATCTCATCATAACTCTCTACCCATCTCTTTTTTCCACGAAGTTGTTTCAAAAAAACCTCCGCTTCTTTAGGGTCATTCCAAAATTCAGGAGCAGCTGTTTTCTCATCTTCATTAACAATTTCTATCCGCTTTTTTTCAATCTGTAGATATTTATATAGATCATCGATGCGTTTTAGTACATCTTTTGTTTGCTCATTATTTATCATTTCGCAAAGATAAAACTTCGGCAATGAATGCTAAGAATAATTTAATATTTAACAAATAATTCTGATTTTTCAAAAAAACCGCTATATTTACTACTATAGTAGATGTCTGACATGTATCCAACATACAAATACAAATAAATAAAAACACATTTTTTAAACAAACACACAACAAATTTGATGGAAAAAATAAGAGAATTGTTTGATAATATTATCAAGCTAACTGATGCTGAATTTAATTACTATCTACAGAAAATATCCAGTAAAAATTACAAGAAAGGTGATATTATAACACCCAAAGGGAGTGTAGAGCGCTATGCTTACTATATTGAGAAAGGTATTGTCAGGCGTTTTATTGAAAGAGGTGAAACCGAGGCTACTTTCTATTTTGCTTTCGAACGGGACTTTGTCTCTGCGTATGATTCTTTTATTACCCAAACGCCATGCAGATATTCATTACAAGCGTTGGAAGACACCAGTCTTCTGAGAATATCGTGGCATGATGTTCAGGACCTCTACCAGCGATCTGCAAAATGGGATAAAATCGGACGTGTCTTAAACGAACACGCCTATGTAGAAAGGTCTGACAGGGAGTTTTCGCTGCTAACAAAATCTCCTCAAGAGCGATACGAAAGTCTGTTCAAACAAAATCCGGAGGTTATAAAAAGAATTCCATTAAAGTATATTGCATCTTATATCGGGGTCACTCCACAGGCTTTAAGCAGGATCAGAAGGCGGATTTTTTAACCCGAATTCATTTCTCCTATTTAAAAAACCTATATTTTTGTCTTGGTTTTTGACTTTATGGATTAAACTTTTCTCAAATCTCAAACTCACAAATGAAAAAAAGCACCTAGGCTTTGAGAAAAAATTTATTGCCTGATTAATTCAGGCAATATTTTTCTTCGGTTGATTTTATATTAATCTTCATCATCCTGATTAAATCCTATTTTTCGTATAGGTTCTTCTTTAATACGATAATGATCCAACTCTTCACTTAATTTCTGAATACGTAACGGAAATTCTGTAGAAAGATTCTGATTAAATTCTGAAACAAAAACAGCACATTGATTTAGGTAATCAGGAGTAAGCTTTGCTAAAGATTCGCTTAAAGCAGCATTAATTATTTTTTCAGAAATCATAACATTCTGCCCCTGCAAACGCATATATTCGGCATGCAATCTCTTTTTTATTCCCTGAGTAAAATCGATCATCATGGTATTAGAGAATAGCTTCATTTTCTCTGCAACTCCTTCCCAGAAAGGTTTTTTATCTGCTTGGTTATCTCTAAGTATTTTTAGGAGCGGAGAACTTTCTACCAAATCCTTCATCATATGGTAAAGGATTAATTGTGCCCTTTCATCTTCATTGGGTGGAAAAACAGGAATAAGCAAATCAAATCTTCCAGGTGCCAGTATTTCTTCGTCGAATCCGGCAAGAGCATCTGTAGACCCTACAAATAAAGCTTCATCTTTCAGATTATTTTGTATGGCATGCAGAATGGCATTTTTAACCTCTAAAGCTTCAGGTGTCAATACAATATCAGGAGTCTTTTCCAAAGCTACATCTTCAAAATGCTCCATAAACAATAATGTTTTTGGCTTTTTCATTTTACCAAAAAGAAAGTCTTTAAACTTTCTCATTTTTCCGTCATTATAACGCACCGACAGATAATCGTTTCTTACTTCTACGAAATCATAGCCAATCATTTCAGCTATTTTTTTAGCCCAGAAAATCTTACCACTACCAGGAGGCCCATACAAGATTATTCCCGCTGGCTTTGCAATACCCCAATTTTCCAGCTGATTTGGGTTAATAAACGGTTCTATAATATCTGTAACATAAAAAAACAGATCTCTGTATCCTATAAAATTATGTTGTGTAAGCGGTGTTTGTTTGCCAAAATAATTATAAATAAAGTTGTAATCTCCGCCTAGCTTATTGTCTATACCATAGCTGGAAACACTTGTTTTGTAGCCATTAGCCTCAAACAAATTCGGGCACTCTTTTTTCAATACTTCATCTACCTGTTCTACAGGCTTTTTAATGCGCTGGGCGATTTCAGTAGATGTTTTCTCAGCACGAATATCTTCATCGTATTTCTTCAGAAAATCTGCGTTGTCCTGTGCAAACTGTACAAAACTGTCTTTCAGGTTCAGCTGCCCGTCCATAATATCTTCTACCCCCAGATCAAAATCCTGTATAAACTGTTTTATACTCTCTTTAGAAATTGTTAAATCATTAGTAAGTTCCACTAGTTTCATCCGTTTTGAAATTTTAATTCAAGATACAACTATTTCGTCAGGATTTTTTCCAATTGTAACATTTATGTTTTTTTAACTACTATTAAATAAAACTAAAAATGGAAAAAGTTTTATCCGTCAGGAATCTTACAAAGAAATTTAAAAGAACGGTTGTAAACAATATTTCGTTTGATGTTGAACAAGGAAACGTGTATGGACTTCTTGGTCCTAACGGTAGTGGAAAATCAACAACATTCGGAATGCTACTCACAACTATTAATCCGACTTCAGGAGAATGGTACTGGTTCGGTAAAAAGGGAACAAACACAGAAACCTTGAAAAAGATAGGAGCAATTATTGAACAACCGAATTTCTATCCTTATCTAAGTGCTGCTAAAAATCTGAAAATTGTTGCTGAGATTAAAGGAACACCTTATTCAGAAATTGATAAAGTACTTTCTACTGTAGGTCTTCTTGAAAGAAAAGATGATCCTTTCAGAACTTTTTCTCTGGGAATGAAGCAGCGTCTGGCAATAGCTTCCGCACTACTAAATAATCCACAGGTATTAATTTTGGATGAACCTACAAACGGATTAGATCCGGAAGGAATTATTCAGATCCGCAATATTATTTCTGATATTGCCAAAAAAGGCATTACCATTATTATCGCCAGTCACCTTTTGGATGAGATCGAAAAAATATGCAGTCATGTAATTGTACTAAAAGAAGGCAATGCAATATACAGTGGAAGTGTAGACGGAATGACCAATTCTAAAGGTTATTTTGAACTGAAAGCAGACAATAATGATTTACTCCTTAAAGTACTTGAAGAACTTAACCTATTTTCAAACTTGAAGCAGAACGGAGAGGTAATCATTGCCAATATTCATGAAGATTTATCAGCTTCTGAACTCAACAGAAAAATCACCGAAAAAGGGATCTATCTGTCTCATCTTGCCAAAAAGAAACAATCTCTTGAAGCTCAATTCCTGGAACTTGTAAAAAAATAACCCATGAAAAGATTAATTGCAATAGAATACTATAAGAACCTTACTTACAGACCATTCAAAATATTTACAACTCTATATTTTATTACACTAATAGCCCTGTTATTTATCGGGCTTATCGATATAAAATTTTCAGAAGGTTTTGAGATCAATTTAAAAGATCAGGGAATTTATAATTTCCCGGAAATATGGAACTTCACAACCTGGATTGTTGCACTCCTGAAGATATTCCTGGGCCTTATTATTGTTTTTTCCATCTGTCAGGAATTTACAAACCGGATGTTTAAACAAAATACAATTGACGGACTCAGCAGAGAAGAATTTATAGGCTCAAAACTGCTTACAATTTTTATATTCACGTTTATATCGACCCTTATTGTATTCGGTATTACGTTGGCTATAGGACTTTCCTACTCAGAGTCTACACAATCGGATTTAATTTTCAAAGAAATATTCTTTATCGGCCACTATTTCCTGAAGTTGTTCACCTTCTTTAGCTTCCTTATGTTTCTTTCCATTCTGTTAAGAAAATCCATCTTCGTATTGCTTGCTTCTTTTATGTGGTGGATTGCCGAGGCTATTTTTGGAGGTATTGAAAGCTATTCCAAATTCAAAGGATTGAATAATGAGCAGGCAGCAAGTGTAATGCACGATTCATTTTTCATTTCAAAAATTCTTCCGCTGGAAAGTATGTCTCAGCTGATTCCCAATCCAGTGATGAGACTAAAAGCCATGAAAATATTTGGTGTTCCGTATAAATTTGAATACCCTACCGAAAGTGTGATTGCATGTATTTTCTGGTGTGTACTATTCGTTTATGGTTCCTATTATATTTTGAAGAAAAGAGACTGGTAAATCCATTCTGGCTGATATTATATCAGCATAAATATCACATCATACTCAAAAGGAACTTTCCCCTTATTTTTGGGAAAGTTCCTTTTTTTATTTGCCCGAAACAGTACATTATTCTGTTTATTGAACACTTTATTGATATTAGTTTTTTATATCATGATATACAGTATACCACTTTCTTTTAAAATCATTATTTTTGCACATCAAATTTTCATATGACTTCACAAGAAATACGCCAAAGGTTCTTAGATTTTTTTAAAGAAAAAGGACACCAGATCGTTCCTTCCGCACCAATTGTGCTAAAGGATGATCCTACACTGATGTTTTCCAATTCGGGGATGACGCAATTCAAAGATTTTTTCTTAGGCTACAAAGAGCCTTCAAGTCTCAGAATTGCCGATACACAAAAATGTCTTCGTGTTTCCGGAAAACACAATGACCTGGACGATGTAGGCCGCGATACCTACCATCACACAATGTTCGAAATGCTGGGTAACTGGTCTTTCGGTGACTATTTCAAAAAAGAAGCAATAGCCTGGGCGTGGGAGCTTCTTACAGAAGTATATAAGATTTCTAAAGACGATTTGTATGTAACCATATTCGAAGGTGATGCTTCTGAGAATCTGGAAAGAGATCAGGATGCTTATAATTACTGGAAAGAGTATGTTGATGAATCCAGAATCATCAATGGTAACAAAAAAGACAACTTCTGGGAAATGGGTGATACAGGACCATGCGGACCTTGTTCCGAAATCCACGTAGATATTCGTAGCGCTGAGGAAAAAGCTAAAATATCCGGAAGAGAATTAGTAAATCAGGATCATCCGCAGGTAGTTGAAGTATGGAACCTTGTATTTATGGAATTCCTGAGAAAAGCAGATAAATCTCTGGAAAAACTTCCAAAACAGAATGTGGATACAGGTATGGGCTTCGAGCGTCTTTGTATGGCATTACAAGGAAAAGAATCTAACTACGATACAGATGTATTCACACCGCTAATCTCTAAAGTAGAGGAAATTTCCGGTAAAAAATATACTGGTATTCTGGAAGATGAAAAAGATATTGCTATTCGTGTAGTAGTAGACCATATCCGTGCCGTAGCATTTGCAATTGCAGATGGACAGTTACCTTCTAACGGAGGTGCCGGATATGTTATCCGAAGAATTCTAAGACGTGCCATTTCTTATGCTTACAGATTCCTGGATATGAAGGAAGCTTTCCTTTATCAACTTGTAGCTGTACTAAAAGATCAGATGGGATCTTTCTTCCCGGAAATTGTAAAGCAGGAGAAACTGGTTACCGAAGTAATTAAGGAAGAAGAAAACTCATTCCTGAAAACTATTGAACATGGATTGGTAAGACTGGATGCAATTATTCAGGCTACTATAAAAAATAACGAGAAAAACCTCCCAGGTGAACAAGTATTCGAGCTATATGATACTTTCGGATTCCCGGCTGACCTTTCACGTATTATCGCTGAAGAAAAAGGACTGAGTATAGATGAAGCTGGTTTCGAAGAGGAAATGAACAAGCAAAAGCAGCGCTCAAAACAATCTTCAGCTTCTAAAACCTATGACTGGGTTATTTTGGAAGAAAAACCTGAAAACTTTGTAGGTTATGATCTTACTGAAAACGAAGTAAAAATTACCCGTTACAGAAAGATTGAAAATAAAGACGGAGAGTTTTATCAGATTGTACTGGACGAAACTCCTTTCTATGCAGAAGGAGGTGGTCAGGTTGGAGATAAAGGAATCTTAGAAAATGCTACAGAGCGTATTGAAATTCTGGATACCAAAAAAGAAAACAATCTTAACATCTCTTTAATCCCTACTCTGCCACAGGATGCGAAAGCAACTTTTACAGCAAAAGTAGATGTTTCCAAAAGAAAGGATACAGAAAATAACCACTCTGCTACTCACCTTTTACATGAAGCTTTAAGAAATGTCTTAGGAACTCACGTAGAGCAAAAAGGCTCTTTTGTAGGACCAGATTATTTACGTTTCGACTTCTCTCATTTCAGCAAAATGACAGAAGAAGAATGGGCTGCCGTAGAGCAACAGGTAAATGAAAAGATCAGAGAAAATATAGCACTTCAGGAGTACAGAAATATTCCGATTCAGGAAGCAATGGACAAAGGTGCTATGGCCTTATTTGGTGAAAAATATGGTGATAATGTCCGCATGATACAGTTTGGTA
This sequence comes from Elizabethkingia occulta, assembly GCF_002023715.1. Classification (GTDB taxonomy): domain Bacteria; phylum Bacteroidota; class Bacteroidia; order Flavobacteriales; family Weeksellaceae; genus Elizabethkingia; species Elizabethkingia occulta. Next base: position 79,540 of record NZ_MAHX01000002.1, on the reverse strand, counting down.
CATCCAGAGAATTGTGTGGAGGAACTCACGTAAAGAATACAGGAGAAATAGGTCTGTTCAAAATAGAATCTGAAGGTTCGGCTGCAGCTGGAATCCGAAGAATTGAAGCTATTACAGGATCTAAAGCAAGAGAATATTTCGAAACATTAGAAAAAAACTACCAGGAAATAGCACAATTCCTGAAGTCCAAAGATGTCTTAAGATCTGTTCAAAAACTGGTAGAAGAAAACCAATCCTTAAAGTCAGAAATTGAAAGCTTTAAAGCTGAAAAAGCGAAACAGGAAGCTTTACAATGGAAAAATGAATATCAGGATAAAGGCGATAAAAAACTATTGGTAAAGAAAACCTCAATGGACGCTGGTTCTGTTAAAGATATCGTTTTCCAATTGAAGAAAGAAATTCCGGGATCATTGACTATTATCCTGTCCAACGCAGGTGATAAACCAATGATTACAATTGGAGTTTCTGACGATCTTACCCAGACTTATCAGGCCGGAACTTTGATTAAGGATCTTGCTAAAGAAATCCAGGGCGGTGGCGGCGGTGCACCAGCATTTGCTACAGCCGGAGGTAAAAATCTTGATGGATTGGAAAAAGCTTTTGAAAAAGCGATGCAGTTATAATATTATAATTATAAAGATACAAATCAGGCTATGAAATTTTCATAGCCTGATTTTGTATATAAAGCTTATTTGATTTCTTAAAAATCATAGCCAATCTTAAATCCTAAGGATGGGATAGCAGCAATATCAGATCCTTTGACTAAAGATTTACCTATCCCCAGACCAACATAAAATTCATAATTAAAGTTTCTGGCAAAATTTCTCCTAATCCCCCAGTGAGGAATAAGAAAAATAGCATCATTCACCTTAACGTCATAATTAGAAATTGACAACCATCCCGGATTATACATCAGGGAAACATCTAAAAAATTTGCAGCATTATTTCTGATGTTTAAATTTTTACCCTTCCGCCTTGCTATATTATAATAGTAACGGGGAGCCACACTAACTGAAGGTAATATAACATATCCAGTTTCAGGGTAAATTAACCCGCTCCATATAGAAACTAAATTCATAGAAATATCACTTCTCAGAACCAATTTTTCAGAAATTAAAGATTCATTATATACCCCTAATCCTAAAATATTATACTGGATACCTATAAGGTTCTTTTTGAGCAGACCATTTTCCTGTGTATAGAATACAGAAAAAAGTATAAAAAAAATTAATATAGAGATTTTTTTCATTATCTTTTTTTTCAAAAGTAAACAAAATTAATCAAAATAAAAATAATTAGTAAAAAAGCAATTTAATTACATTAATAACAAAATAAAATACATTAAATATAAAATATTAATATCAATTTTAAAATTATATAAATATTTTATTAAAGTTGAAATGAAATAAATAATATCTAAATTGAATAAAAAAATAATTCAATAAATTTTACATCAATAAATCAATTAAAGAAAATTTTATACATAAAAAAAGCTACCTGAATCAGGTAGCTTTTTTATTTTGTCAAATGGTATTTTAAGGATTTGTAGAGAAAATAGAACCATTAGCAACTAGCGCTCTTCTGTTCATTTTTAGGATGTCTCTAACCCACTCTGCAAAGTCTTCCGGTTGTAATACTTTATCTGGATTACCATCTGTTAAACCTGCTCCGATACTCATATCTGATGCTATTGTACTTGGCGTAAGCGTAATCACACGGATATTTTGTTTTCTCCATTCCGCCATCATCGACTGAGAAAGCGATATTACTGCTGCTTTAGAAGCTGCATAGGCAGACATTCCGCCACCACCTTTTAATCCTGCTGTAGAAGCAACATTTACGATATCTCCCTGGCCATTTTCTTTCATAAACGGATATACCGCTTTTGAAGCATAATAAACCCCAAAAAGATTGGTCTTAATTACCTGCTCCCAAACCTCCGAAGACATATCTTCAAGCGTTCCCATATTTCCAATTCCGGCATTGTTTATCAGAATATCTATACTTCCTAACTGGCTTGCAAGATCAGCAATACCTTTTTGTACCTCAGTTTCCTGATCTACATTGAATACTGCATAGGCAGATTTCACTCCCAGCTGCTCTAATTCGGCTACTGTGCTTTTTAAATTTTCTTCATTTCTTCCGGTAATTGCAACGTTTGCTCCTTCATTAGCCAGCGCTAAAGCAACTGCCTTACCTAATCCTTTACCACCACCTGTTACAATGGCGTTTTTTCCCTTTAGATCCATTATGTTATTTTTTATCTGTGTATACAAATTTACAAAAAGCGGCAGGAACTTATGTTTACCAAACATTAAATCCTTAACCTCCGAAACTGTTATTATTTTGTTTTACCTTATTTCTCTGTTGTTTTCTGTACTCCCATGGAGCCATAGCATGTACATCCTGCCACAATCCCTGTTTCTGATTTTTTGCAACTTCTTGTAAATCGCCCAACGATTTATCCTTTGAATAACTATAGTACCACCAGCCTAATCCGGCCTTAATAAGTTCTGCAGACAGATATTTTCCATTATCATAGTATACCTTAGCTATTGATCTTCCATAGCGGTCCGTATCTGTTTCTACGTAAGTAATACTCTTTCCGAAAATTTCCGAAGAAGTAAATTTCTTAGCATTCTTACCAAAGGGCTGCCTGCTCTCCGGACAATCTACCTCTGCCAGTCTCAATGTTTTTTGTACGTTACCCTTTAAAAGAACCACAACAGTATCCCCGTCTTTAATCCCTACTACTCTTGCTACTGTCTGTGCAGACAATAAAACAGGAAATAATAATAGTGCTATTATTTTTTTCATGGCCGCAAAGATAAGCATATACAATACGAATTAGTTTCTTTTACCATCGCTGTTTATTTGAAATTTGTCCGTATTTTTAATCATCAAAAAACACTGTATTTATGCTTTTGGAAGATTACACTTTCAGTATTGGTTCAGAAAAGATTAAAATTCAGGAAGTAAACGGAGTTTTTAAAGCAAAAAACATCCGGTATGCCAAATCAAAACGTTATCAGCTTCCAATACCTGTAAGCATTACTGAAGCATTAGCCTCGGTACCTGTACTGACTCCGGTCTGTCCTCAGCACCAAAGCGCAATGTTGGAAAGGTTGATTGAGCCTACCCGTGTTGAAGATTTTCTGGTTGAAGAATCCCCACAATATCTCTCTGTTACATTTCCAAAAGACATTTCACCAGATGAGCATATTCCTGTTATTGTATGGATACATGGCGGATCTTATGAAATAGGATGCGGAAACCTTCCTACTTCCGATCCTTCGGTTTGGGTGAAAGAACAGCGCATTATTGTTGTTTCAGTTTCTTATCGATTAGGTTTGTTTGGTTTTTTAGGTGGTTATGATGAAAGACCTGCAAATCTTGGTTTATTTGATATTATCGAAGCATTGAAATGGATTAAAACCAACATTTCAGCATTCAGAGGAAACCCCGAAAGCATTACCCTGCTAGGACAATCTTCCGGAGGAGATGCTGTTACCCATCTTATGATTGCTGAGGGTGCAGAAAAGTTGTTTAAAAGAGTTATTATCCAAAGTGCTCCTTTAGGACTTCGTGAGAAACGGCAAAAAATGTCAGAAGAATTTTCAATAAAAACGAGTCCCATTAAAGACGATGAAGACTTTATGAAGATGGTTGATGAGTATTCCAAATTTCGCCCTTCACTATTAAAATACGGATTGAAAGCTGCAATGCCTTTTGCACTACAATACGGTTTCCCACCAATGGCCCCGGAAAATAAGATTCGCAAATTATGGAAAGATAATGCTACAAAATATGACGTCCTTATAGGTATGAATGATGAAGAAACTGCATTCTATCTAAGAACTTCCGGAGCATTACAGAAATACACAGAAAAGGGCTTCGGAAAAAGAATACTGGACAAAACAATACGCCTTACGACCGAAAAGATTTACGGAAAGCCAGCTGCAGAATTTGCTTCGGATTATGCTAAAGCAGGTGGTAATGTGTATTTATTCCGGATCTTTTCCAGATTGGAAAGTAACAAAATAGGTGCAGCACATTGTTTAGATCTCCCTTTATTATTTGGTAATGAAAAAGCATGGAAAAATGCGGAATTACTAAAAGGTATTCCATGGGCGGAAATTGATAAAGTTGGAAAGAAAATACGGGCTATTTGGGCAGAGTTTGCCAAAAATGGATCTGTTTCAGAAAATTCTGACAAACCAGAATCTTTAAAAATATCACAAATAAGTGATAAATAATTTATTTTGGCGAAAACTCTTTATTAGTAAGCATTACAGAACATTTACTTTAACAAAAATTTAAATTTTGTTTGTGTTTTCTGTAACTTTCTTACACATAGCTTTGTCTTATATAAAAACAATATATGAAACAAGCTTTATCTTTTCTTCTTCTCTTCTTTATAAGTTTTTACTTTAGCCAGACTCAGCTAAAAGTTATTAATGCCGATAATAAAAAGCCCGTTTCGGATGCTTCTGTATACTGTGATGACAATCTACTTGGGAAAACCAGCCGGGAAGGTACTCTAACATTTAAAACCAAATGTAAGAAAGTTGATATTCTGGCCAACGACTTCGAAGACGAAGAGGCTACGATAAGCAAAGAAATGCTTGTTTCCCTGAAACCTACTTCCGAAAAAACAAAAAGTATCAATCGGGTCACTATTGCTGATAAAAGCGATCCGCGAGCATTAAAAATTCTGGATGAGCTTCTAAAGCGCTACAAAGAGAACAGTCCACAATCATTAGACTCTTACAATTTCAAATCATACAGCAAAATATCCATTGATTTTGATAAAGACTCTATTGCCACCTATCAGAACTTTATGGCCAAGAGAAATGATTCTATTGGTAAAATTCCGAACAGAAATCTGAAAACTGCGGAAACGAAAAAGAAAGATTCATTAGCCGAAGAAGATTTGGTAAATATGGTACAACACAACCAATATTTCCTTTGGGAAAAAGCCTCCGAACATCTTTTTTCTAAAAGATACGGAGAAAAAACAAATATACTGGATAACAGAATGTCCGGTTTTCCCAATCCTATTTATGAAGCTTTGGCTATGAATGTTTCTAACCTCAACAAAATACCAAAGCAGATAAAACCTGAAAGCAGAACTATTTATCATTACTATATATCCGACACCACAACATTGGATAACCGAAAAACTTATGTAATCAAGTTTAAGGAGATCAATAACAAACTAAGACAGAATCCCAGAAAATATAATGGTTACATCTATGTAGATGCCGAGAACTATGCGCTGAAGAAAATAGAAAGCAACAGTAAAAAAATTAATGAAGGGAATGTAGTATCTGTATGGAAACCAATAAACAATAAATGGTTTCTGGATTCTGAGAATCTGAAAATAAAAATGGGAGACCAAAGCTTTACAACCGGGAAAATACAGGATAGTACTAAAGGTACTGAGAAACCCAAATTAAAGAGAAAAAAGTTTGGGAACTATCTCTATATTAAAAATCAGTTCTTTGGTTTCGAAATTAATAAAGAACAGAAAGCAGACGACTACCGTGGCTATACAATGGCTGTAAAAAATTCCGACGGAAAACTCCTGCAGGAATATAGAACCGACAGCCTTACAGAGAGAGAAAAAGGTACCTATGTAAAGATAGACAGCCTGGTGAAAAAATATGATTTTGATAAAAAAGTAAGTCTCTTTACTAACCTGATGAAAGGAAATCTACGTTACAAAATGCTGGATTTTGATCTGACTAAAATTATTAATTATGATAAATACCAGGGTATAAGACTTGGGGCAAGTGTAAAACTGAATGAGAAATTTGGCAAAACATTTTCTCCTGACGCTTATTTCGGCTATGGTTTCAAAGATCACCACTGGAAATATGGTGCAGGCCTGGATATGAAACTTTCAGATAAAAGAACATCTGTTTTCCGCGTAGATTATTATGATGATGTATTCCCCGCTGGAAGAATAAATACTACATTCTGGGACAATCCAATGAAGCTAAAGGACATCCTTTTAGATATGCACAACGCCAATTTCTTCCGGAGCCAGAAATGGGGAGCATCATTCTTGTACGATCTTTCTAATACACTGAGTGCTAAAGTTAGCATTAATCACGAGAATCAAAATGCGATGTTCGACTATCAGTATCGGGATATGGGCAATAACTTTAAAAATGTTAGCACTACCATTTCTCTCAAATATGCGCCAAACGACAAAAATCTAATGACTCCCGGCGGAAAACTCACCTATGAAAAACACTATCCATATTTCTTTGTAAACTATGAAAAAGGCAGTAAAATATTCGACGGAGATCTTAACTATCACAGACTAGATGCCTTGGCTATTCATCAGTTCGGAACCAAATTAGGTTATACCAATATTAAAGTTTTTGGTGGTTTTTCTTCCGGAACAGCTCCTATTTGGAAAAACTTCGAGATAACAGGACAAACCGGAGATATCAGCAGTAACTGGGCCTCAAAAATCAATAAGCCTTCTAATCTGGGATTTGTAACTATGCCAGCTGGAACGTTCTACGCAGACAAATTTGTTGGTTTTCAGATTTCTCAATCTCTGCCATTCAGATTCAGAACTATTGGAAAAGCTTATTCCAATATAGAACTGGAATATCAGACCGTAGTAGGTAATTTTAAAAACAGTGCCGACCATCAGTTCAATTTTAGAGTGCTGGATCACAACTATCAGGAAGTTGGAATTATATGGAACAGATTTCTGGGCAGTAAATTTGGTGTAGGTTTTTCTTACAGATTAGGCTACTATCAGATGCCGGCATTCAAAGACAATATTGGATTCCAAATCAGATTAAATGCTTTTTAGAAAATTTCTTTTTACAGTTTAAAATATGATTAAAATAGCAGATTGCTTATTTTTGTAAAAACATTTATTGACCCTATGTCCGAAAACATTCAACAACAAATAGAAGAGCTAAGAGAAGAGCTTCATCAGCATAATTACAATTACTATATTCTGGATGAACCTTCTATCTCGGATTTTGAATTCGACGCAAAACTGAAGGAACTTCAGGATCTGGAAGCTCAGCATCCAGAATTCAATGATCCTAACTCACCTACTTTGCGTGTTGGCGGAGGTGTCACCAAAAACTTCCCCACTGTACAACACCAGTTTAGAATGTACTCTCTGGATAATTCATACGACTTTAATGATCTGGAAGATTGGGAGAAACGAATTATAAAAACCATTGACGAGCCTGTAGAGTTTGTTGCAGAACTAAAATATGATGGTGCTTCTATTTCCATTCTTTATGAAAACGGAAAATTATCTCAGGCAGTAACTCGTGGAGATGGATTTCAGGGTGATGAAATTACAAGTAATGTAAGAACGATTTCTGACGTTCCGTTAAAGCTAAAGGGTGAATTTCCTGAACGTTTTTATATGCGTGGTGAGATTTATCTTACCCGTAAGAACTTTGATAAACTTAATCTACTTCGTGAGGAAGAGGGACTCGATCCCTTTATGAATCCACGAAACACAGCTAGTGGAAGCCTTAAAATGCAGGACTCCGGTGAGGTAAGAAAACGTGGACTTTCTGCGGTACTATATCAATATATCGCTGAGAATTTTCCTGCAGAAACTCACTGGGATCTATTGGCAAATGCAAAGCAATGGGGCTTCAGAGTTTCCGAAGATCAGGCAAAATTATGCAGAACGCTGGATGATGTAAAAAACTTCATCAATTACTGGGATCAGGAGAGACATAACCTGCCTTTTGAAATCGATGGTATTGTAATAAAAGTTAATTCACTAAAACATCAGCGTGAATTAGGTTATACTGCCAAATCACCACGTTGGGCTATGGCCTATAAATTTAAGGCCGAAAAGGTAGAAACTGAACTTCTGAGTGTCTCTTATCAGGTCGGAAGAACTGGTGCTATTACTCCTGTAGCCAACCTTCGTCCGGTTTTATTAGCCGGAACTACTGTAAAACGTGCATCACTCCATAACGAGGATATTATAAAAAAATTAGACCTACATGAAAACGATTTTGTTTATGTAGAAAAAGGTGGTGAAATCATCCCTAAAATTGTGGGTGTTAATACCGAGAAAAGGACATCTGAAAGCAAAGAAATAGAATATATAAAGCATTGTCCGGAATGCGGTACTGAACTTGTAAAAATAGAAGATCAGGCTATACATTTTTGTCCGAACGAGCTGCATTGCCCACCACAGGTAGTCGGAAGAATGATTCATTATGTTTCCCGTAAAGCCCTGAATATAGAAAATCTGGGTGGCGAAACTATAGAGCAGCTTTACCGTGAAAAACTAATCGAGAATCCTGCAGATCTTTATACTCTAAACAAGGAACAACTACTTCCTTTAGAACGTATGGCTGAGAAATCTGCACAAAACATTTTGGATGGTGTAGAAAAATCAAAAGAAATACCTTTTGAAAAGGTATTGTACGGAATAGGTATAAAGCATGTAGGAGAAACTGTTGCTAAAAAACTGGTTAAAAACTTCCCAAGTATAGAAGAATTAAAGAATGCAACAGAAGAAGAGCTTTGCCAGGTAGAAGATATCGGTGCAAAAATAGCTGTAAGTATTACCGAATTCTTTGCGAATCAGGAAAACCTTTTGATGATAGAACGTCTGAAAAATTATGGTGTACAACTGGAAAAAGGGGAAAACACTAATGATGTAATCAGTAATGTTCTGGACGGAAAAACTTTCCTGTTCACCGGAAAATTATCTCTTTTCACCAGAGAACAGGCTGAAGAAATGGTAGAAAAACATGGTGGTAAAAATATCTCCGCAGTCTCTAAAAATCTGAACTATCTTATTGTTGGAGAAAAAGCCGGAAGCAAACTGAAAAAAGCTCAGGATATCGGAACCATCACCATTCTGGATGAACAACAATTTTTAGATCTTGTCAATAGCTAAAGGCAAGTCATTTATAAAACCATACGCCTCACAGATTTTAAAATCTGCGAGGCGTTTTTTGTTATTTTTTAGGCAGTTGCACTGCAATCTCGTAAAGTTTTCCCGCCATTAGGAATTTAATTCTCTCTCTTGTTGTTACAGTATTAATACTGCCGTCCCTCAGAATAATAATTCTGTCTCCAGGTGCTATATTCTGATCGGCAAGCCAGTCTTCCGGGGCTACATCATTTTCTTTACGTTTCATGGCTTCCAGAATATCTTCTGCCAACTCCTGAAAACGTTCATCATGAGAATATAAAATTTCATACTCTGCAGGAAGTTTCACTCTGAACACAGCACGGTTACTAATTAGCTTTGCATAATCATCGAATAGCGGATTATCTGCACCGTCTGTAAATCCTATTTCTACAAGATCTCCCTGATGTTCCTGGGCATATAACTCTGCATCCTCGAAAGTCTCAAAGTTTAAGACCAGTTTATAATTATCAAAAGAGTATTCTTGCAGTCTTTTTTTAGCATTTTCCATAATCAGGTTTTTATATATCCATATACAATTTATAAAAAACTGATTATTAATCAATTATAAAACATTCGTTTTAACAAAAATTTAAAATTTATCCTTAAATTTGTTATAACATCAAAAACCTAATTATTAATTTCCTGTGAACACACAAAGAATAGAAAATATCCTCGATAATAAAAAGATTCCCATTACTTCTATGCGGATGCTGGTTTTGGATGCTTTTCTAGAGGCTCCACAAGCTCTTTCGTTGTCCGATTTAGAGGAAAAACTAGCACAGTCTGACCGTAGTACTTTATATCGTACTCTAAAAACTTTTGAAAAAAAAGGTCTTATTCATGGTATTCAGGAACATAATACGACACAGTATCTCTTATGTAGTGATGATTGCAATGAGGAAATCCACCATGACTATCACCTGCATTTTTATTGTACCGAGTGCAAACAGACAACCTGTCTGGAAGAGGTAAGCTTTAGCAATGTTCCGTTTCCTAATGACTATCTGGTAAAAGAATTAAAATTTCTGGCCACAGGTATTTGTAGGGAATGCCGGATATAATTTTCTAATATAATAACCTATCTGAGTCTTTTCATGGGAAAAGTCTGATGCCGTACATTTCCGTTTTTAACACCTGAAATTTCCGCGACTAAAGAATCAGCACTTAGTTTTGTATAAGAAACAGACTGTGGAAAATCGTGCTCAGGATTCCCAAAGACCATTTTACTATCCGTAACAGAATAGGCTTTAAAGCTAACCGGCTTACCATCGTTCTGATTTCTTACCGTGGGAATATAATATAAACTCTCTCCTTCTCGTTTCAACTGAACTGTTTCGAATATAATGGTGTCTGCACCTTTAAGTGCATAACTCTTTCCAGTCAGTTCATTTTCATTTATTTTTTTCCAGGATTCATAGATACTTACACGAGAGGTTTTGTTCTCCCATGTACCGATAAGCCACATAGCTTTATCAATCGGCTTTACGGAATAATGAACCCAACTGCTCACAATAAATACAACAATAATTGTGGACAAGACTATTTTTACAGACCTAGTTTTCATATCAGTTAATCTTATATCAAATATACATAAACCGTATTTCTCCTCTAATATCAAAAACCTTAATATGTTAATAAGATCTTTTTATCGTTTAATAAGATGGTTTCATCGGTAGCTTTCGATATCCGTATGTGATAAAAATACCTTTGAAAAAGATGAATTGTTCAGTCTGTTAGGTATAAAATAAAACTTTGCAATAGGGTTGCATGCCTCTCCTCATTATCTTTGATAAAAATTAAAAGTTATGAGTTCAAATAGCGACTGCTGCAGCACAAAACCGCAGCAACAACACAATCATCAGCATAACGGGGATGGACATGACCACGATCATGGTCACGACCATTCTCATGATAATAGCGAGAAAACAACATTCCAGTTATTTTTGCCAGCTGTGATTTCCTTCGTTCTGCTTATGGTAGGAATCGCATTGGACAATTATATAAAACCTGAATGGTTCCGGGGCTGGATAAGAGTTGTACTATATGTAGCAGCATATATTCCGGTAGGTCTTCCGGTACTAAAAGATGCTGTTAAAAGTATCCGATACAGCGATTTCTTCTCAGAGTTTTTCCTGATGAGTATTGCTACTCTTGGTGCATTTGCCATTGCAGAATATCCTGAAGGGGTTGCCGTAATGCTTTTCTACTCTGTGGGAGAAGTATTCCAAACAATGGCAGTACAAAGAGCTAAAAAGAATATCAAAGGATTACTGGATCAGAGACCGGATGAAATTACAATTCTGGAAAATAACATTCCTAAGACTATTAAGGCTGAAACAGCACAGGTTGGGCAGATTATTCAGCTAAAACCAGGTGAAAAACTGGCTTTAGACGGAGAACTGATCTCGGAAAGTGCATCTTTCAACACAGCAGCTCTTACCGGAGAAAGCAAGCCAGATACTAAAAGAAAAGGTGAAGCTGTACTTGCAGGGATGATCAACCTTACTTCAGTAAGTCAGGTACTCATTCAGAAAGAGTATAAAGACAGCAAGCTTTCCAAAATTCTGGAACTGGTGCAAAATGCCACTTCGCAAAAAGCACCAACAGAATTGTTTATCCGGAAATTTGCTAAAGTATATACACCAATTGTTGTAATATTGGCTATTGCTATCTGTCTGTTGCCTTACTTCTTTGTACAACAATATGAGTTCAGGGATTGGTTATATCGTGCATTGATCTTCCTGGTTATTTCATGTCCTTGTGCCTTGGTTATTTCCATTCCTTTAGGATACTTCGGCGGAATTGGTGCCGGAAGTAAAAACGGAATACTCTTCAAAGGCAGTAATTTCCTGGATGCGTTAGCCAATATTCAGAATGTGGTAATGGATAAAACCGGAACAATGACGGAAGGTGTATTCAAAGTACAAACTGCAAATATTGAAAACGGATTTGATAAAAATGAGATTCTGAAGTACCTGAATGTTATCGAAAGTAAATCTACACACCCTATTGCAACCGCTGTACACGAATATGTTGGTGAAGTAGATCATTCTGTAGTATTAGAAAATACAGAAGAAATTCCGGGACACGGATTGAAGTCTACTATCAACGGGAAAGATTTCCTTGCCGGTAACTTCAAATTAATGGATAAATTCAATATTCAGTATCAGGTTAATCACTCTGCAATTTCTGATACCTTAATAGCTATTGCTTACGGAGGTCAGTTTGCAGGTTATCTGAGTATTTCGGACCAGATAAAACCAGATGCAATAAAAGCTGTTGCAGAGCTTAAAAAACTCAATATAAAAACAACTATGTTGAGTGGTGATAAAACAGCCGTAGTAAAAGAAGTAGCACAAAAGATAGGAATTGAAAATGCCTTTGGTGATCTATTACCGGAAGATAAAGTAGAGAAGGTAAAAGCCATAAAAGCACAAAATGAAACAGTAGCCTTTATTGGAGATGGCGTAAACGATGCTCCGGTTGTTGCTCTAAGTGATGTCGGAATGGCGATGGGTGGATTAGGCAGCGACGCAACTATTGAAACTGCAGATGTCGTTATACAGGACGATCAGCCTTCAAAAATTCCTACAGCCATCAGAATAGGAAAAGAGACTAAGAAAATCGTATGGCAGAACATTATATTAGCCTTTGCTGTAAAAGCTATTGTTCTTGTTCTTGGAGCCGGAGGACTGGCTACGATGTGGGAAGCAGTATTTGCCGATGTAGGTGTAGCGCTCCTAGCCATTCTGAATGCAGTGAGAATACAGAGAATGAACTTTAAAAATTAATATCAGTATAAAATCGCCAGAAAATAATTTCTGGCGATTTTTTTTTATTCAATTTCATTTAAAATATTTTTATAAATTTGATTATCAAACAAATAACATTTTTTTTCATAAAAAATGTAGAATTTGGAAGATAATTTAGACTCAGATTTTTATAACAGGTTAATTGATTTTATTAGAAACACGAACCACGAATTTTTTACTACACAAACTAAAATTTGTTACTCTATAATAGCTAGAATACACAGAAGAGTTTTAGAAGGGTATGGTACCAAATTCGGAGCGATAAAAAAGACCAGCTTAATAAGCTCATTGTCGATGGAAATCATAGATATATTGCTTATAAACTAGCTAATTTTAATTTTGAAATAATACCATGGAATAAAAACTTTAGCGATCCATGTAATACTATCAATGATTTTGTAGTAATAACAAATGAAGATTGGGATATGAATAATGAAAAGAACAGAAAGTATTGCAACGATAACTTTCTTAAAGATTTATAAATACTTTATATGAAACTTTTTTTAGACATAGACGGTGTTATGGTTCATGCCAACCCACATAGACAAGTGGAAATGGAAGATGATGGATTTTATAAATTCAATCATAAGGCTGTTGATGTTCTAAATTCTGTGGATCATCACAATATTGAGTTAGTCCTGTCAACATCACACAGATTCAGATTTAATCTAAACCAGTGGAAGCATATTTTTCATAAAAGGGGCATTAAATTCAATAAAATATCTATTATAAAAGAGGATCTTAACCATAAGCACTCCAGGCGATTTGAAATAGAAAAATGGATTACAGATCACCATATCAGCTCAGATGATGTTATTATAATTGATGATGATAAATCATTGAACAGCCTACCGGAGGATTTAAAAAGAAGATTAATTTTAACCAATCCTTATACCGGATTAACAGACTCTAAGGAATTAATCAGAATTTTAGCAGAGAAGTAAATCCGTTAAAGATAACCAGAAGCAGGTTTCTGGTTATTTTTAATATTTTGAATAGCCTCTTCTGTTTTTCGATGCCGAATAATACGTAAGTTTGCATCTCAATTCTATCATATGCCGGGAACTATCCTCATCATTGACGACGAGCTTAAACTTCTGAAACTTCTGGGAATGATTCTTTCTCAGGAAAACTTTAGCGTAAAGGAAGCTTCAACTGCAAGATCAGCCATGAATATGCTGGAACAGCATGACTTTGACGTTGTGCTGAGTGACGTCCGTCTTCCGGATGCATTTGGTGTAGAGCTTGTAAAGGCTATTAAAACCAAATATCCTGAAAAAGAAGTGATTCTGATGACAGCCTTCGGGAATATTTCAGATGCTGTACAGGCAATGAAGAACGGCGCATATGACTATCTTGTAAAAGGAGATGATAACGAGAAAATTATTCCCCTCGTATACAGAGCCATTGAAAAAGCAAAAGATAACAAATCCCATAATATAGCCCCGGTATGTAAGTTAAAAGGGCTGGATCAAATCCTGGGAACTGCAGAATCTATTCTTCAGGCAAAAAAATTGGCAGAACGGGTTGCCCATACAGACGCTACCGTATTGTTAACCGGAGAAACAGGAACCGGGAAAGAGGTATTCGCCCATGCTATTCATGAAACAGGAAGCCGAAGCAATAAAAATTTTGTTGCGATCAATTGCTCTGCTTTCAGCAAAGAAATTTTGGAAAGTGAACTATTCGGGCATAAACAAGGTGCTTTTACAGGAGCTGTAAGAGATAAAAAAGGACTTGTTGAAGAAGCCAATGGTGGTACATTATTTCTGGATGAGATTGGAGAAATGCCAATGGATTTGCAGGCGAAATTGCTACGCGTACTGGAGACCGGAGAATTTATTAAAATGGGTGAAACGAAAGTATCTACCTCTAACTTCCGTCTTATTGCCGCAACCAACAGAAACCTTTTGGAAGAAGTAAAACAGGGAAATTTCAGAGAAGATCTCTACTTCAGACTCAATGTTTTTGAAATTCACTTGCCGGCATTGCGTGAAAGAAAGGAAGACCTGAAAATTCTTGCCAAAAACTTTATCGATGTCTTCAGTAAAAAAATGAATCTGATTTCAAAAGTTCAGGTTTCCGAAGATTATTATAAAACCTTAAAGAAAAATAACTGGCAGGGAAATATTCGTGAGCTTAGAAACACTGTTGAAAGAAGTCTTATTCTGATGAATAACAATATTCTGGATGCCGACAGCCTTCCTCTATATTCAGAACAAACTTCTGCAGAAACAGATTCATTGAGTATTAAGACTCTTGAAAAAGAACACATCCAGAAAGTATTACAATATACCAAAGGTAATAAAGCCGAAGCTGCGCGACTTTTAGAAATCGGTATAGCAACGTTATATCGTAAACTGGAAGAATACCAGCTAAGATAGAATTTTATATTTTCACTAGTTCTACCCTTCTGTTCTTCGCTTTATTAAGATCACTGTCATTAGCAGCCAAAGGATTATCCTGTCCAAAACCTTTTGTTTGTAGTCTATCAGATTTAATTCCTTTATCTGTTAAATAAGTATATATTGTTGTAGCTCTGTCCAATGATAATTTCTTATTGTGTTCTTTTGTACCATTATTGTCAGTATGCCCTTCTATAGAAAGTTTTAATTCAGGATTTTCATTCAGCAGCTTTAGGATCTCATCCGCCACAATTTTGCCATCTGCTGTAAGAGTAGCTTTATTATTATCAAAATTAATATTCAATACAGCTTTCCCAGACTCGTTAATATCTTTTTTCATCTGGGAAGAAGTAATTTTTTCAACCTTTGGAACTTCAGCTGTTGCTTTCTCCAGAATAGTAATTTTTCCACTTTCTTCGTTCAGCAGAGAAAACTGAATCCATACTTCTTTACTATTGGTACGGATAACATAAGTTTTTATACGATCCAGTCCATTAAAGTCAATTGAATTTCCATATGTAGCAGACATCAGATTTTCTTTTCCTATGCGGTCAATTTCTTCTTTCGGTACAGAAACATTATTAACCTGTACTCCACCCAAATCTAATATTGCTTTTTCATAAGCTTTTTCCACCAAGAGACTATTAAAAGCCGCAGGATCCTTACTTCTGTTTTTTTCGATCGCAACCTTTAGCGCTTTCCCTTCTACCGGAATAAGTTTTCCGTTAACAGCAAAGTATTCCTTGTCAAAATCTTTTATATCCTTCTGTTCAACGGTTCCTTTCCAGTTGCTGCAAACACCGTAACAATAATTTTCCGGCGGATTCAGGTAAGGAAGCACACCTAGGTCTTTATCACTCACAGGAATCTTGGTAATATCAAATTCACCATTATTTTCGGAAGTTTTAACACTTGTTTGAGATACCTCCTGAGATGCTGATACCTCTTCTTTTTTCTTGCCACATGAGATGATTAACACAGAAAGTATTATAAAGGTTATTTTTTTCATATCTACTTTTTAATTAAATAATAATGATTTGTGTTTATTTTAAAATATTCTTCCCAAAACTAATAAAATTATTCTAAATTCAAAGTATTCATTATGTTAAGTCGGAGTTTACAAATCTATGTAAACTTCTTTCTGAACTTTCATTTTATCAATTTGGATAATGAGCCTATCATTTTGATAGGATTTCCTCTGTCAACCACATTCCTAAAAAACACACAATATACTATACAGTAACACTTTAAGAAGATCAATAGTGAATTGGAACTGGTTTTGGCATTTACCAGTCAGATAAAAAATCATGAAAAATGGCAACTTTAAAAAAAACCGGTCAGAAACCCAGCCAGTCTTCTTATACCTGGTTACTAACATTTCTGGCTGCACTCGTAGTCCTAACCTTAATTATTAGAATAATATGATGCTTCTAGTCCTTTTATTACTCAGTATTGTTTTGTTCTGGCTTTTGTATAAAACAGTTCAATTTTTTGATAAAATATAATATATCATGTGGAGTTTATTCATCCTTTCCGTTCTGGCATTCATTTACATCTGTTATGTGCTGATGAAACCTGAAAAATTTTAAATTATTATGAATACAGAAATTTTAGGCATTATTGCCATGTTTGTTCTAACCTTTATCATAGGGCTTTTCTTAGGGAAATATATCGCCCGTGTATATGGTTATGAGAAAACCTTTTTAGACCCGGTTTTTAATCCTGTTGAAAAATTATTTTTCAAAATATCAGGAATAAATCCCAATCGCCAGATGAACTGGAAGCAAAATATGTACGCTATGCTTACCATTAATCTGGTTTGGTTTGTTATCGGGTTCATACTCCTTCAAACCCAGCAATGGCTACCTCTGAATCCCGATGGCAATCCCAATATGTCACCAGACTTAGCCTTTAATACAACTATATCTTTTCTTGTTAACTGTAACCTTCAGCACTATTCCGGCGAAACCGGGGTTAGCTATCTTAGCCAACTTTTTCTGATGTTTCTTCAGTTTGTAACAGCTGCAACCGGTATGGCTGCTATGGCAGTACTTTTTAAAGCTTTCAAAGAAAAAACAACCACAGAGTTAGGGAACTTCTATGATTACTTCATGAAATCCATGACCCGGATTCTGATTCCGATTTCCATTATTGTAGCATTTATATTAGCCGCAAACGGAACTCCTATGATTTTCGAAGGAAAAGATCATATTACAACTCTGGAAGGGCAAAAATCAGATGTTTCAAGAGGTCCTGTAGCAGCATTTGTAGCTATTAAACATCTTGGAACCAATGGTGGTGGATTTTACGGAACTAACTCAGCTCACCCGCTGGAAAACCCGAATTACATTACGAATATAACCGAAATGGCCACTCAGATGATCATTCCGTTTGCTTTAGTATTCGCGCTAGGATTTTACCTTAAAAGAAAAAAATTATCCCAGATCATATTTACGGTGATGACAGTAGGTTTTCTGGCGTTAGCAATTCCGAACGTCATCAATGAAACCGCAGGAAATCCACTAATCACACAAATGGGTGCAGACAGCAGTCTTGGCGCCATGGAAGGTAAAGAAATACGTTTCGGCAGCGCTTCTTCCGGCTACTGGAGTATTGCAACTACTGTAATCTCTACAGGATCTGTAAACTCTATGCACGACAGTACCATGCCGCTTTCCGGAATGAATGAACTTCTGGCAATGATGATTAACTGCTTTTACGGAGGTTGTGGTGTTGGTATTCTCAATTACTTCATCTTCATTATCCTTGCAGTATTTATCAGTGGACTAATGGTCGGCAGAACGCCGGAGTTCCTGGGTAAAAAGATTGAAGCCAAAGAAATGAAAATAGCTATGATTGTAGCTTTATTCCATCCGTTTCTTATTCTGGCAGGAACTGCTCTTACTGCCTATTTACCGGAATTTGGCACCAAAACATTGAACAACCCTGGCTTCCATGGCTTCAGCGAAATGCTATATGAGTTCACTTCTTCTTCAGCAAACAACGGATCCGGATTTGAAGGTCTGGGAGATAATACACCATGGTGGAATATTTCTACAGGAATCGTTCTTCTGCTTTCAAGATTCATCCCAATTATAGGCCCTATAGCTATTGCAGGATGTCTGGCTGAGAAAAAATTCATTCCTGAAGGTTCCGGAACACTGAAAACTGACACATTAACTTTTGGATTTATGACACTTGCTGTCATCATATTAATTGCTGCACTATCCTTCTTCCCTTCTCTTACGCTGGGACCAATCGCAGAACAGCTTCAATATTTCTCCAAATAATAGAACATTTTTAACATTAAAAAAATGAAAAATCAATCTCAAACATTATTTCAAAAAGATTTAGTAAATGAGGCTATAAAACAGTCCTTCGTAAAACTGAATCCGAAAATTATGTTTAAAAATCCGGTTATGTTTCTTGTAGAAATTGGTACAGTTGTTATGTTTATTGTATCATTATTCAGCCTTGCAGGAAATACAAGCCAGGGAAGTTTCGCTTACAACTTTTTAGTATTTATTATATTATTTTTCACTGTTCTTTTCGCCAATTTTGCTGAAGCTATTGCTGAAGCAAGAGGTAAAGCACAAGCAGATTCTCTTCGGAAAACCCGTGAAGAAACTCCTGCAAAGGTTATCACAAATAACCAGCCAGGATTTCAGGTAGAAACCGCACTGAAAAAATCTGCGGAAATGAAACTAGGTGATCTATTTCTGTGCGAAGCCGGAGATCAAATCCCTATGGATGGTGAAATTATTGAAGGGCTTGCTACTATAGATGAGTCGGCAATTACCGGAGAAAGTGCACCAGTTATCCGTGAAGCCGGTGGTGACAAAAGCTCTGTAACCGGTGGTACAAAAGTACTGTCGGATAGAATAAAAGTAAAAGTAACGACTAAACCTGGTGAATCTTTTCTGGATAAAATGATTGCTCTTGTGGAAGGAGCTTCCCGCCAGAAAACACCAAATGAAATTGCATTGACTATACTTCTGGCAGGTTTTACCCTTACATTTATTATAGTTACTGTAACACTGAAACCTTTTGCAGACTATGCGCAAACCCCAATTACTATAGCGGCATTCATTTCCCTCTTTGTTTGTTTAATCCCCACTACAATTGGAGGTTTGCTTTCTGCAATCGGAATCGCCGGAATGGACAGAGCTCTTCGTGCCAATGTAATTACCAAAAGTGGTAAGGCTGTAGAAACAGCCGGAGATATAGATGTATTGCTTCTGGACAAAACCGGAACCATTACTATAGGAAACCGTAAGGCTACCCAGTTCCATCCGTGCCTGGCTGTTGCTAAAGACGATTTTGTAAAAGCTGCTGCTTTAAGTTCTGTTGCAGATGAAACTCCTGAAGGAAAATCAATTATAGAACTTAGTCAGCTGAAATCAGAAGATCTACAGGTAAACAACCCTCATTACATCAACTTTACAGCAGAAACCAGAAGCTCAGGAGTCGATTTCGATGATACCAGAATAAGAAAAGGAGCTTATGATGCTATTAAAAAGCTAACAGAAAAAGCCGGAAATGTTTTCCCTAAAGAAACAGAAGAAGCCGTAATAAGCATTTCTGAAAATGGAGGAACCCCATTGGTAGTATCACTTAATGAAAAAGTAATCGGTGTAATAGAATTACAGGATATCATTAAAACCGGAATTCAGGAACGTTTCCAACGGTTAAGAAAGATGGGTGTAAAAACGGTAATGGTTACCGGAGACAATCCTTTAACAGCAAAATATATTGCGGAAAAAGCAGGTGTAGATGATTTTATCGCAGAAGCTAAACCTGAGGATAAAATGAACTACATCAAAAAAGAACAACAATCCGGTAAACTGGTAGCCATGATGGGCGATGGTACAAATGATGCTCCCGCTCTTGCCCAGGCAGATGTTGGTGTAGCCATGAACAGCGGAACACAAGCCGCAAAAGAAGCCGGAAACATGGTGGATCTGGACAATGATCCTACCAAGCTTATTGAAATCGTAGAGATAGGAAAACAATTGCTGATGACTCGTGGAACACTGACAACTTTTAGTATTGCAAATGATGTTGCTAAATACTTTGCCATAATTCCGGCGCTGTTCATCACCTTTATTCCGGCGCTTCAGAAACTTAATATTATGCAGCTTCATAGCCCGCAGTCAGCTATACTATCTGCTATTATTTTCAATGCTATCATTATCCCGATACTTATCCCGCTTGCACTAAGAGGAGTTGCTTACAAACCGATAGGTGCCAGTGCTCTTCTGAGAAGAAATCTGCTTATCTACGGACTGGGAGGAATCATCGTTCCTTTTATCGGAATAAAAATTATAGATCTGTTAATCAGTGTATTCTTTTAAAGCTTAAAAAATGAAAAATTATATTCTACCTGCCGTAAAACTCACTCTCGTGATGGCAGTTTTAGTAGGCATTTACCTTCTATTTGTTTATGCCGGCTCAAAGGTTCTTCCTACCAACGGAAATGCCGAAATCATCACCTATAAAGGTCAAAAATTCTATAGAAATATAGGACAGGAATTCAAATCTCCGAAATACTTTCACGGACGTCCTTCCTCAGTAAATTATAAAGCCGATGGAAGTGGAGCCAGTAATAAAGCCCCTAGCAATAAGGAGTATCTGGATATTGTACAAAAAAGAATTGATACACTAAAAATGCAAAACCCTGGTATGGAAAGTATAAAAGTACCTGTGGAGCTTATAACTGCCAGCGGCAGCGGATTGGATCCGGATATTTCTCCCGAAGGAGCGCTTTATCAGGTAAAAAGAATTGCTAAAGCCCGCAATCTTTCCGAAGAGCAGGTAAAAGACGTAGTTGCCAAAAACACGACTCCACCGGTTCTTCATCTTCTTGGACCTGCAAAAGTAAACGTATTAGAACTGAACCTGGCATTAGACAACATTAGTACCCGCCCTTAAGTATGCAAAAAAGTATAATAGCCCTTGTGGCATTAGGATTGAGCTTTTCAGTAAAAGCTCAGTCTTCAGACAGTATCTCAACAGATAAAAAAATAACATTCTCTGCTTATGCAGAAGTATTTTACAGTTACAATTTTAATGAACCCAAACAACATATGCATCAAAATTTTCTGTATAATTTCAACCGCCATAATGAGATTAACCTCAACCTGGCTGTTGCAAAGGCAACCTATCAGGATAAACGTGTAAGAGCCAATCTTGCTTTGATGGCCGGCACCTACGCACAGGATAATATGGTTGCAGAGCAGGGAGCACTACGCTATGTTAACGAAGCCAATATTGGAGTGAAAATTTCTGAAAATAAAAATCTATGGATCGATGCGGGGATTATGCCATCGCACATCGGCTGGGAAAGTGCTATCGGAAAAGATAACTACACCCTTACCCGAAGCATTGCTGCTGAAAATTCGCCTTATTTTGAAACCGGTGTCAGACTTTCCTATACAACTGATAACGGTAAGTGGTACCTCAGCGGATTGGTTCTGAACGGATGGCAAAGAATAGCAAAACCTGAAGGCAATCAATCCATATCTTTTGGCCACCAGGTTACTTACAAGCCATCAGAAAAAGTAACCCTGAACAGCAGCTCATTCATCGGAAACGACAAATCCAGAGATGAAAAAAGAATGCGTTATTTCCATGATTTGTATGGCACATTTCAGTTGACAGATAAATTCTCAGCCATTGCAGGTTTCGATATAGGAGCAGAACAGAAAACTAAAGGTAGTAATGCCTATAATATCTGGTACTCCCCTAACCTGTTGCTGAAATATCAAATGGCTCCTGAATGGGCTGTAGCAGGAAGATTAGAATATTACAATGATAAAAACGGAGTGATTATTAACTCTGGTACTCCAAACGGATTTCAAACCTTTGGTTATTCTGTAAATGTGGATTATACTATTTTCAAAAATGTAATGTTCCGGACAGAGGCAAGAGGATTTACTTCAAAAGATGCTGTATTTGCTAAAAATGATAACTTTAAAAAAGCTAATTTTATTATAACATCCAGCCTTAACGTATGGTTTTAAAAAATTACAAATAGAAAGAGAAGTGAGAAATGGTAAAGTTGTTCTTTTGTGTATTTATAACGTTACAGAATAACAAAAAAGCCAAAAGACAACTTTACGATTCCACAATTTTACAATTCATTAAAACATCAATAAATTTAGGTAATGTCATCAGCTGACCATTTTTTACAACTTATCCAGAAGTCCAAACGTGGAAAATTCAAGATATACATCGGAATGAGCGCCGGCGTAGGAAAAACTTTTCGTATGCTTCAGGAAGCCCATACCCTGTTGAGAAACGGTATCGATGTAAAAGCCGGTTTCATTGAAACCCATGGCAGAGAGGAAACCGATGCATTGGCTATAGGAATTCCTACCATTGATAGAAGATCAATATTCTACAAAGGAAAATATCTGGAGGAAATGGATCTTCAGGCAATCATTAATGATCATCCGGAAGTTGTACTGGTAGATGAATTAGCCCATACTAATGTAGAAGGTTCTAAAAATAAAAAACGCTGGCAGGACGTACTGGAAATTCTGGAAAACGGAATTAACGTGATCAGCGCCATGAATATTCAGCATATTGAAAGTCTGAATGAAGATGTGAAAAACATTACCGGTATAGAAGTCTCCGAGCGTGTTCCCGATAAAGTTCTGGCTCTTGCAGATGAAGTTGTAAACATAGACCTTACAGCAGATGAGTTGCTAACCCGTCTGAAAGAAGGAAAAATCTACAAAAAAGAAAAAATTGAAACAGCTCTGGCTAATTTCTTTCAGAGCAATCATATTTTACAATTACGGGAACTGGCCCTGAAAGAAGTGGCAACCCACGTGGAAAGAAAAGTAGAAGCTGAGATAAAAACAGAGAACTTCAAACCGGTCAAATTTCTGGCCTGTATCAGCAGTAACGAAAAAGTAGCCAAAACAATTATCCGGAAAACAGCCCGCCTCGCTAGTTATTACAGCAGTCCATGGACTGTTCTCTATATTCAGAAACCTTCGGAAGGACCGGAAAAAATTGCCCTCGATAAGCAACGATACCTGATTAATAATTTTAACTTAGCGCAAGAATTAGGCGCTAAAGTTGTACGCATGAAAGAAAGCAGTGTTCATCAGGGTATATTGGAATATGTAAACCAACACAATATTACTACAGTATGTATTGGAAAACCTCGCCCCAAACTATGGCAACGTATATCTGGTTACAGTTGGATTTACACTTTAATGAACCGACTGAACGAAAAACATATTGATATTATTATTTTATCCTAAGCGCTATGAAACTTAAAACAAAACTCACTTTAGGAGTCGGGCTTCTGTTTTTACTGATTGTTTTACTTTCAGTAATTGGTGCTTTATATATCAATAAACTAAAATCCGACACAGAAAAAATTCTTACAGCCAATTATAACAGTCTGGAGTATGCTAAAAATATGATGCTGGCACTGGATAAGATAGATACGGATAGTGCTCAGGCCGTAAAAAACTTCAGAATAAATAATGCTTTTCAGGAAAAGAATCTTTCGGAACCGGGAGAGAAAGAGGCAACTCATAGTCTCAATATCCATTTTAAAAAATATTTAGAACAAAAAACAGATGCCGGCGAAAAGCAAATCCGCAGTGATCTGGCAAAAATCATGTCTCTGAATATGAAGGCTATTGAAAGGAAAAGTGATACAGCTATTGTTACTGCTGGCAATGCTACATTCTGGATTGTGAGTCTAGGTACGGTTTGCTTTATGATTGCCTTTACGCTTCTTTTTAATCTACCTCAGACCATTGCCGAACCTATCCGGCAGCTTACATCCAGTATCCGACAGATTGCCGGTAGAAATTATCATGAAAGAGTTCACTTCAAAGGCAGTGAAGAATTCAATGATCTCGCAGATTCATTCAACATCATGGCCGAAAAGCTGGAGGAATATGAGAGCAGTAATCTGTCCAAGCAACTAATGGATAAAAAACGTATTGAAACACTTGTCAACAATATGCACGATGCTGTTATTGGTCTGGATGAAAACCACTTCATCTACATGATCAACGATCAGGCTCTGAGAATAACCAATTTGAAGAAAGAAGAGCTTATGGGAAAAACAGCCCATGAAGTCGCTATAAACAATGATTTGCTTCGGGAGCTTCTCAAGAATATTGATCATCCTTCGGAAGAACCTATAAAAATTGCAGCCGATAATAAAGAGAGTTATTTTGAACAGGATGTAATTCCTATCAATACGATTAAAACAGGTGAGAAAGAAAAGAAAAATATTGGCAAAGTAATCCTTCTTCGCAACATTACACCTTTCAAAGAATTAGATTTTGCCAAAACCAATTTCATTGCTACTATCTCTCATGAACTAAAAACTCCTATTGCAGCTATTAAAATGGGTGTTCAGCTCTTGGGTAATCAGAAATTTGGTACCTTGAATGAACAGCAACAAGAATTATTGAAAAGTATAGATGAAGATGGACAGCGTCTGCTAACCATAACCAGTGAGTTACTTAATCTTTCTCAGGTAGAAAGTGGTAATATACGGCTGAATGTTGAATCTTGTAATCCGGAAGAACTGGTTTATACAGCCGTTAAAAATGTGGAAATGCTGGCAGACCAAAAAAATATCTTCATTACTACAGAAATAAAGACAGAGAAGGAAGACCGTGTAACTGCAGATTTCGATAAAACGGTATGGGTTATTAACAATTTCCTGAGCAATGCTATCAAACATTCATTCCCCGAAGAGAGTATCCGAATTCTTGTAGAGAAAAGAGGTGCCTTTGTGCGGTTTGGTATCTCGGACAGTGGAAAAGGAATTGATGAAAAATATCACCGCCAGATATTCGACCGTTACTTCCAGGTACCCGGAGAACATCAGAGCGGAACAGGACTGGGACTGGCAATCTCTAAAAACTTCATTGAAAAGCAACATGGTGAAATTGGTGTATCCAGTTCTCTGAATCAGGGAAGCACTTTCTATTTCACATTGCCTGTTTCTGATATTTAAATAAAGTATATACCATCAAAAGGCCTGTTACTAAAAATAGTAACAGGTTTTTTTGTACATTTATTTATCATTTTCAGCGCTATGGATATATTTGATAAACTTCCTGTACAGAATGAATTACTGCTTATTATTATTTCTGTTATTATCGGACTTATTATTGGAGCAGAACGGGAATACAGAAATAAATCGGCTGGCCTGCGTACCTTTATTCTGGTATGTTTCGGATCCTGTTTATTCACCATACTTTCTATAAAAATCGGAGTAGAAAATCCGGATCGGTTAGCGGCTAATATCATCACTGGTATAGGATTTCTGGGCGCCGGTGTTATCTTCAAAGATGATAATAAAATTGGCGGGATTACTACAGCTACTACAATTTGGGCTACTGCATCACTGGGTATGTGTGTAGGCTCAGGTTATGTTTATCTGGCATTATTAGGTACCGCTTTGGTAATGGCTATTCTCAGCCTGTTAACCTATCTTCAGGATTATATAGATAACCATCACAAAATACGGGAATATAAAATTACAACCTCATCACAATCTGACTTTGCTTATTGTGAAAGTATATTTAAAAAGCACCATCTGAGCTTTATTATTACCAGACAACAATATGGACAGGGCGTATTGGCTACAACATGGAGACTATCCGGAAAAAACAGACACCACCTGGCATTGATCCAACAACTGATGGATGATGAAAAAATCACTTCATATCAATTTTAAAAAATTCTCTAATGAAGAAAAATACACCACAAGCAGATATCTGGTTAAAAGAGCCGGAGGAACATGATTTTCCTGCTGCACAAGATTATTTAGAACTTCTTTTTGTGCCGGATGAAGCTAAAAAGATCGTTGCAAAACTAAAAAAAGCACCCACTATAAAGAAGAAGTCCAAAGATATATTAAGGGCAAGTAAGCTGGCCTTGCTTCCTGAAACCAATATTCATGTAAAGGAAAATCTGAAAAAGGTAGAAAAGAATAAAAAGCTCTCTCCTATCCTTTTGGTAAGAGGTCAGAATGAACTAATTATTGCCGATGGATATCATCGTTTATGCTGTAGTTACTATCTGACCGAAGATTTGGAGGTTCCTTGCAGACTGGTATAAAAAAACTCCCTGAATGATTTCAGGGAGTTCACTTTTGTTATCAATAAACCTTATTTCTTTTTCAGAATATAAAGATCTTTATTTGGTCCGGTAATTTCTTTTCCGTCCATATCAAGATGGATCAATTGGTTCTCGCCAACGATATATTGTCTTTTACCATCTTTACTTACTAAGGAAATCTTTCCGCCTCTCTTATCCCACTCAAATTTACCTTTATCCTCTGCTTTTGTTTTTTTATCAACATACTCTTCAGTCATTGTATAGGTATTGTCATCCTTCAATGTAATAGTGGTTTTAATTCCAGGGCAGTCTGCACAAGGCAATGTTCCTTCATAAGTCCCGGCCCAGTCTAATGAATTTTGAGAATTGTGACCATCATTAGTAATCGGTTCTACAGATATTGAATCTGTTTTAACTTCGGCTGTTGTCCCTTCAACTCCACTTCCGGGTTGTAGCTCCTTTTTTTGTGAGCATGACACTAATAAAAGTCCAGCTGTAGCAGCAATCAGTAATACATTTTTTTTCATCTTTTAGTTAATTTTAGCTGTGAAATTTATCGCCTACAATCCAAATTTCAAGCCATTTTTACCAACTTACAGAATTTAATATAAACTCAGTCTATCCTAAATATTCTTCGTAAATTGGGGCAAATTTTAGTTTATGAAGAAAAACATCCTACTAGCACTTGCTTTACTCCCCGCAGTAACGGCTTTTGCTCAACAGGCAGGAGGAATGTGGATTCCTACAGAGTTAAATGAAAAGGAAATGAAGGAATTGGGAATGAAGATTTCTGCAAAAGATATTTTCAATACTCAAAAGCCTAGTATTAAAGATGCTGTAGTGCAATTCAATGGAGGCTGTACTGCTGAAATTATATCTCCAAAAGGTTTGTTATTAACAAATCACCACTGTGGTTTTGGACAAATTCAGGCACACTCTACAGTACAGAATGACCTTCTAAGTAACGGCTTCTGGGCAAAAAATATGGGAGAAGAACTTCCTAATCCAGGTGTAGTAGTAGATTTCATTACTGATATTAAGGAGGTAACCAATCAAATTCTTCCGGGTACAGAAAACCTTGCTGCTAAGGATGTAAAAGCTGCAATTGATAAAAATATAGAGGCTGCAAAAGCAAGTTTCAAATTGGAGCCTTCTCAGAAAGTCGTTATCAAATCCATGTATGATGGTAACAAATACTATGCATTCATTATTGAAACTTTCAAAGATATCCGTTTAGTAGGAGCTCCACCTCAATCTATCGGTAAATTTGGTTCGGATACTGACAACTGGGTATGGCCAAGACATACAGGAGATTTCTCTATGTTCCGTATCTATGCGGACAAAAACAATAAACCTGCAGAATATTCTAAAGATAACATTCCATATACTCCGAAATATTCACTTCCGGTATCTGTAAAAGATCTTAAGGAAGGTGACTTCACATTCGTTTTTGGATTCCCGGGAAAAACAACTGAATATCTTCCTTCTGTTGCAGTAGAAAAAATCATTAATGATACAGATCCTGCAAAAATTACAGTACGTGATATTGCGTTGAAAACTCTTGACGAAAAGATGCGTACTGATAATGCAACCCGTATAAAGTATGCTTCTAAATATGCTTCTGTGGCTAACTACTGGAAAAAGTGGATGGGTGAAGTAGAAGGTTTGAAAAAATCTAATGCTGTAGCTAAAAAACAAGCTTATGAGCAAACTCTGGCACAGAAAAACCAGGAAGTAAAAGCAACTATTGATAAATTTAACCAGCTGTATAGCGAGCAGGCGCCTTATGCCCTAAACAACGCTTATTATACTGAGGTTACAAGAAATGCTGAAACATTGCGTCTTGCTAATTATTTTATCACTTATTTTCAGGATGTTGAATCCGGAAAAGCGACTCCGGAATCTACTAAGAAGTTGAAAAATACTTTAACTTCTTTCTATAAAGATTACGAAGGTGAACTGGATGCTAAGGTAACAGCTAAATTATTGGCGCTGTATGTACAGAAAACTCCAGCAGACTTCCTGCCATCAGGTTTTGCTCAGTTTAGTGATGTAAACAAAAACCTTACAGTAATCGAGGACTGGTCTAAAAACTCTATAATCAGTGGACGTAAAGCACTAAATGGCACTTATACAAATCAGAACATTGACAAGATTTTTGCTGATGCTGGTTTTGCCACTGCTATTAAAAACGATCCTTTCTACAAACTGGCTTTATCTATAAAAGATGCCTACTCTCAGAAAGTAGATCCTAAATATGCTTCTTTACAGGCAGAAATTGATGCACTTCAGAAGAAATATATGAAGCAGCAACTGGAAACAGATAAGGATAAGAAATTCTTCCCGGATGCTAACTCTACACTTCGTGTAACTTATGGTGTAGTAAAAGGCTCTAACCCAAGAGATGCAGTAACCTATGGTTACAAAACTCACCTTGCAGGTGTAATGGAGAAATATGTACCTGGAGACTATGAGTTTGACGTTCCTAAAAAGCTTATTGATTTATACAACACTAAAGATTACGGAATGTATAAAGACCAGACTGGTGATGTTCCTGTAAACTTTACAGCAACTAACCATACTACCGGTGGTAACTCTGGAAGCCCTGCATTAGACGCTA
Organism: Elizabethkingia occulta; assembly: GCF_002023715.1. Lineage (GTDB taxonomy): Bacteria > Bacteroidota > Bacteroidia > Flavobacteriales > Weeksellaceae > Elizabethkingia > Elizabethkingia occulta. The sequence goes on along the minus strand of NZ_MAHX01000002.1, from coordinate 50,653 downwards.
ACGGAAACCTTGTAGGTCTTAACTTCGACAGACAATGGGAAGGAACTATGAGTGATATTAATTTTGATCCACGTTTCAGCAGAAACATTATGGTGGATACAAAATATGTCCTGTTCATTATTGATAAGTTTGCTGATGCTAAATGGCTGATCAACGAAATGAAGATTGTAAAATAATCTTCATGACTAAAAATAAGAAATGCCGGAATATTCCGGCATTTCTTATTTTTAATTAACCTAATATTACTGAAGTGTAAACTTCACTTTTGTCTTAATATCCGTAGAAGATGCTCCTACCAATGCTTCGAATTCTCCTGGTTCAGCTACCCACTGATGCTTAGCTGCATCAAAGAAGCTTAATGCTGATTTATCAATTGTAAAGCTTACTTCTTTTTGTTCCCCTGGTTTCAAGTTTATTTTCTCAAAACCTTTTAGCTCTTTTATCGGACGTGGTACAGATGATTTAAGATCACTGATGTATAACTGAGCAACCTCAGCACCTTCTCTTTTACCGGTATTTTTAATACTTACCGTAAATGTAATTGTTCCGTCCTGAGTTATCTGTGTTTTATCTGCACGAACTTTTCCATATTCAAAAGTTGTATAGCTAAGACCATGACCGAAGCTGAACAATGGTTTTATATTTTTGGTATCATGCCAACGGTAGCCAACAAAAACACCTTCATTATAAGTAATATTAATCGGATTCTTTTGATCTTTTCCTTTTCCGGCAGCCAATTCGGCTTTATTCCCCGGGTACTCTCCCATCTGATGAGCGGCATTATCTTCCAGTTTTACAGGAAATGTAAATGGTAACTTTCCGGAAGGACTCACATCTCCGGCTAATACAGCAGCAAGAGCATTTCCAGCCTCGGAACCTAAATACCATCCCTGAACAATTGCAGGAACTTCTTTTACCCACGGCATAGAAACAGCATTACCGGAAACCAGTACTACAGCAAGATTTTTATTGGCTTTTGCCAATGCAGCAATCAATTGATCCTGGTTATATGGTAATCCCAATTCTTTTCTGTCGTGTCCTTCACTATCCTGATAGTCGCTTTTATTAAGGCCACCAACAAAGATTACTACATCCGATTTTTTAGCCAATGCAACAGCTTCATTTAATAATTCCGAAGCCGGACGGTCATCTTTCAGATTCTGACCGGATTTCACACCATTATATTCTCCACCAACATCTCCCACATAACCACGTGCATACTGTACGTCGGCTTTTTTACCAAACCTCGATTTAATACCTTCCAGAGGCAGGGTTTCATATTTTACTTTTAATGATGAAGAACCTCCGCCCACTGTCATCATCTTAATCGCATTTTCTCCGATTACCGCAATTTTACGGACTTTATCCGTATTTATTGGCAAAACGTTGTTATTGTTCTGAAGCAATACAATTCCTTCCTCCCCAATCTCTTTGGCAACAGCCATATGATCTTCCGATGCAATGTTACCAAGAGGTTTATTAGGATTCATTGTCGTATTATAGGCAAGACGCAGAATCCTTCTTACTTTATCATCCAGCTCTGTTGTGCCTACCTTTCCGGATTTTATAAGATCCAGATAAGGTTTTGCCAGATAGTAATTGTCATATGCATTTCTGGTCCCTGCAGAAAGTCCGTTTGTCCAACTGCCGAATTCCATATCCAATCCGTTATGAATAGCCTGCTCGGTATTGTTTACAGCACCCCAATCGGATACCACCACACCTTTATATCCCCATTCTCCTTTCAGAATTTTGTTTAGCAGATATTCATTCTGGCTGGCATACTGATTCTTATATTTATCATAAGCTCCCATAATTGTCCATGAATCTCCTTCCTGAACAGCGGCTTTAAATGGTGGTAAATATATTTCGTATAAAGTACGATCGTCTACAATTACATTACTGGTATGGCGGAATTCTTCCTGATTATTGAGTGCAAAGTGCTTCACACTGGTTGCAACTCCATTGGACTGTACTCCTTTGATATATGGAACAACCATCTTGGAAGTGAGATATGGATCTTCTCCCATATATTCAAAATTACGCCCGTTTAACGGTGTTCTGTAAATATTTACACCAGGGCCTAACAGAATATCTTTTTTACGATAACGGGCTTCTTCACCCAAGGCTTTACCGTAATTCCATGACATTCTTTTGTTCCATGTAGCCGATAAAGCTGTAAGAGCCGGATATGCTACAATTGAGTCGTTACTCCAACCTGCCTGATCCCATTCGTCCCATAAAACTTCCGGACGTACACCGTGCGGACCATCTGTAGTCCAGAATTCTGGTATTCCTAAGCGCGGAACTCCGGCAGAACTAAATTTGGATTGTGCATGAAGCATGGCTACTTTTTCTTCCAGTGTCATTCTGGACAGTGCATCTTCAATGCGTTGTTCTACAGGTTTCGATGCATCCAGGTAAGCAGGAACTTGTTTATTTTGCGCCTGTAATCCGGGAGCCAGCAAAGATATCAATGAGGCTAAGATAATTCTCTTCAGCATAGCTATCGTTTTTACTTTATAATTATTAATAATGTAAATGTAATAAATTTTTAAATTGTCTCAAAATGAGATAATAAAAACATGATACAAAAATAAAATAACCAGGGGGATTTGTCTTAAAATTACTATTTCCCTCTGGTTATTTTATGTTATTCTACAGTTATTTATTATTCCTGCATAATTTTATTCACTTCTTCAAATTCACTTTCAATAACCTCATCTGGTTTGTAAGTTAATGTAGAAACTACGAGATTGGTTAACAATGACAAGATAAAGCCAGGAATCATTTCGTACCAGTCTTTAAAAGGATGCTGGATATACACCCAGGCCAATACTGTAATTCCTCCAACCAACATACCTGCAAGACCTCCCTGCCAAGTTGTTTTTTTCCAGAGAAGGGACAACAAAATTAAAGGTCCGAAAGCGGAACCAAAACCTGCCCATGCATTCCCCACAAGATTAAGAATACTATCTTTAGGATTAAGAGACAAAAGCACTGCAACCACAGCTACTAACAGAACTGAAAGTCTGCTGGTAAGTAGGAGTTGTTTTGGTGTTGCATTTTTATTCAGAAAAGCTTTATAAATATCTTCAGTTAATGAACTGGATGTTACTAACAATTGAGAAGAAATGGTACTCATAACCGCTGCAAGAATTGCTGTTAATAAAAATCCTGCAATAAGCGGATGGAACAGAATACGGGAAAAATAAATAAAAATAGTTTCTGCTTCGGTTTTGGAACCATCAAACTTCATCATTGTATCAATATCAAACTTTTGCAGGTAAGCAATCCCGATTAAACCAATTGCTAATGCTCCGGCAACAGTAAAGATCATCCATGTAATTCCTATTCTTCTGGCCTTAACTAGATCTTTTGGTTTGTCTATCGCCATAAAACGCACCAGAATGTGTGGCTGTCCGCAATATCCAAGTCCCCATGCTAATAGAGAAACAATACTAATAGTGGTTGTCCCTCTGAACAAATCTAAATATTTAGGGTCTTTGGTTTTGATAAGAGAAAAAGTCTCACCTATACTTCCGATTTGTGAAATCGCTACAATAGGTACGATAACTAAGGCTAATACCATAATAGTTCCCTGTACAAAATCGGTAAGGCTTACGGCAAGGAAACCGCCCAGAAATGTATACAACACAACAACCAGGCTGGTTAGTAATAAGCCTACAGTATAGTCAATTCCAAAAGCCGATTCAAACAATTTACCTCCGGAAACCATACCCGCGGAAGTATACAATGTAAAAAAGACCAGAATAAAAATTGAGGAAGTAACTTTCAGAAGGTGATTTTTATTTTTAAACCTGTTTTCAAAAAAGACAGGTAATGTAATCGCATTCTGAGCAACTTCCGTATAAATCCTTAGCCGCGGTGCTACAATAATATAATTAAGAAATGCTCCGGTAGTAAGTCCTATAGCAATCCAGGAACTGGAAATTCCTGATAAATACATAGCACCCGGAACGCCCATCAGTAGCCAGCCACTCATATCGGCTGCTCCGGCTGAAAGTGCCGTTACAGCCGCTCCCATTTTCCTTCCTCCAATTAAAAATTCCTCGGAATTGCTTGTTGATTTTTTATAAGAATATACGCCGATACCTATCATTAACAACAGATACAGCCCAACAGAAATCGCTTCGTATATTTGCATATCGTTTTTTATGGTCCCGAATATAGCCATTTTCAAAAAAATACGGTGCCTAATTTTAAGAAAAAATTAAGGTTTTTAGGCAGTAAAATCCGTGTTTAAACTATTTAAACGTCATATTAGTCTCTACTTCAAAAGTGATACAGACATGATAACTTGTAGTAAACCGGATAGATATAAAAAACCTCACAGGCTATAATAGTCTATGAGGTTTTTAAATACCGAAAGTCGTGTTTAATTTTCAATAAAAATCCGGAAAGTTTCCCGGATCTTCATTTTTATATTTTTAATAACCAAAGATTTCTTCCAGGCTTACTTCCCGGAATGTGCCCAGTTTATTAATTGCATTCATATCCAGATTTTCTTTCTTACCGATAATAGCTGTATTAAAGTTAACAGGTTTAACTTCTGTATTATAGAAATTGGATAACTGAGGTAAAGTAAGATCTTTCACTTCATTGTAGATATCTTTACGGACATCATAGTCAATCCCCAGCTTCTTCATTCTAAGGTAGTTGAAATAGATATTACGCTTGGTAATTCTGTTAGAAGCAATCTGCTTTAGTGCAGATCCTTTAGCATTGTCAAACTGTACCTGAATTTGTGGAAGCTCCTCCATCAACTCATTCATTGCGGAAATTGCCTGTGGCAGCTTATTAGCTTGTGTTCCGACATAAGTTGTTACATAATCGTGTTTCTTCAGTTCATCTGGATAAGCATAGTTTACATAAGCAGAATATGCCAATGAACGTGACTCACGGATTTCCTGAAATACAATAGATGATAAGCCTCTGCCAAAATACTCATTGAAAACATTGATTTTACCAAAATTAGCAGGCTTGATTTCTTCTCCACGGCCAATTTTGCTCATCTCCATTTGTACCATATCATAGTTTGTAAAATATACCTGTCCACCGGTTGGCAATTCAGGATATACTTTAGCCTCAGGATATTTCAGACTTGCTTTTTGTATATAACTGCTTACTTCTTTCTCAAAAGCATTAAGGTCTTTACCATAGAAGAATAGTTCGTATGGATATTTTGCAAGAGATTTTATTTTATTCGTGATTTCCTCTGCTTTTATGGCAGTAAGGCGTTCTTTGGAAATAACATCCCTGAATCTTGAATCGGTTCCGAACTTAGCGTAGTTACTCAAAGCAGCCATAATTCGGGCTTTATCTTTCTTCGCTATTTCACGTCCTTCCAGGATTGTTTTTACCGTTTTATTATAGATCTCCTGATCTGGTTTTACATTCTGAATCCAGTGGTTTACTAAAGCAAGACCTTTTCCTATATTTTTCTCTGGTCCAGAAAGTGAAACATTAATTCTGTCTGCACCAATCTGAAGATTGTAAGAGATACCTATTTTATAGAATTCAGCCTTTAATTGCTCCGGAGTATATTTATCTGTTCCCAGATATTCCAATACACTTAGCGCTAATCCCAATTCCTTATCGTTATCAGTCCCAAGGTTAAAGATATAGTTCATCTGTGCTATATCATTTGTTTTATTCTGAATATAACTCAGTTTTACATTTTTAACTGTGGTTTCTTTGATTTCTTTTTTGAAGTCTACAAATACCGGAGCAATATCTGAAACTTTTTCAGAAATGATTTCTTTAAGAAAAGGTGACTGTGAATCTTTGTTCAGCTGAATTGGTGTAATACCAGGATTTTCTACTCTGACTAATTTATCATTTATACCTTTCTCTTTGTAAACAACAACATAATTGTCTTTAAAGAAATCGTTGGCAAACTTTACAATGTCGTCTTTTGTAATCTTAGAATATTCATTGATTTCATTCAGTTCCTGATCCCAACTTCTACCTTTGATATAAGCATCATAAAGATTAGTTGCTAATCCGTCGGCTGTTTCCAGTTGTCTCATTCTGGAGAGTTTCATATCCTCTATAATTGAAGGAATCATCCAGTCCGGAAATTCTCCTTTTTTAATAAGATCTATTTGTTGCAGCAGCAATTGTTTTGCCTCCTGCATATTTTGCCCTTCTTTAGGGACAATAACCATAGTGAAGTATCCATAGGTTTTTAGCGGAGAGTTATAAGCTACTGCACGCAGTGCTTTCTGCTGCTGATTGACATTGGTATCCAAAAGTCCTGCTTCCCCACTATTGCTAAGAATCTGTGCTGTTATTTCTGCCAGATGGGATTCGTTAGAACCGTAGCTGTCTGTTCTCCATGCCATTTGAAGTCTCGGCGTAGTAGGACTTTTTACTGTTTTTTCAACAATTTTAGTCATTGGTTCTTCCGAAACCATCTTCTTCATTGGCAATTCTTTATATTGGAAAGTCCCAAAATATTTGTCTGCCAGTGCAATAGTTTTATCAAAATCAATATCTCCTACCAGTACAACCGCCATATTATTGGGCACATAGTACGTATCGAAATATTTATTGATGGCTACCATTGAAGGATTCTTCAGGTGTTCTGCTGTTCCGATGGTTGTCTGTTGTCCATTTGGGTGTTTCGGAAACAAAGCACTCATCAGTTCATAATTTACAAGTCTACCGTCATTATCCTGCGCACGGTTATACTCTTCATAAACAGCTTCCAGCTCCGTATGAAATAACCTAAGCACTAATCCAGAAAAACGTTCTTTCTCAATTTTGAACCATTTTTCCAACTCGTTGTTGGGGATGTTATTTTTATAAACTGTTTCGTCTAACCACGTATGTGCATTGGTTCCGGTAGCTCCGATAGAAGAAGTAGCTTTGTCGTATTCATTTGCAATTGCATATTTGGAAGCTTCCCGGGAAACAGCATCTATTTTCTTATAGATTTCTCTTTTTTTAGCAGGATCTTTCTCTGCCTTGTGTGCTTCATAAAGATCTGATATCTGCTGAATCAAAACTTTTTCTTTAGTCCAGTCTTTGGTCCCGAGTTTTGAAGTTCCTTTAAATACCATATGCTCTAAATAATGAGCTAAACCGGTATTATCTGAAGGGTCATTATTGGAACCTGTACGTACAGGAATATAGGTTTGGATTCTCGGTGCATCTGTATTCTTAGCCAGATATACTTTCAGACCATTTTTAAGGGTATACACTCTTACATGATCCGGATCGTTGTTTACCGTTTCATAAGTATAACCATTATTATCTTTTAATGTCTGTATTTTAAAATCTTGTGCGTTCATCATATTCATCAACAAAACTAAGGAAAGTGTAGATACTATTTTTCTCATATAGTATTTTTTATGAAAATATATATTTAAAACAAAGAGGAGCAATACTCCTCTTTATTTATCAACATTACTTTATATTAGAATTTCGCGTGTGGATTCAGCATATTCTCGGGTGCTAAAATCTCATCTAATTTTTCTTTGCTCAATAATTCATGCTCTAATACCAGATCGTATACGCTCTTACCTGTATCTAAAGCTTCTTTAGCAATCTTAGTACTATTTTTATATCCTATATATGGATTAAGTGCTGTAACGATACCAATGCTGTTTTTCACCATATTCAGGCAGATTTCTTTATTGGCTGTTATTCCGTCTATACACTTCTCACGAAGCGTATCCATAGCATTTTTCAGAAAACGAATAGACTCCATGATTGACTGTGTAAGAACAGGCTCCATAACATTAAGCTGTAACTGACCAGCCTCTGCTGCAAAGGTTACAGTAAGATCATTACCAATAACTTTGAAGCAAACCTGATTTACCACTTCCGGAATTACCGGATTTACTTTCCCAGGCATAATAGAAGATCCCGGCTGCATTTTTGGTAAATTAATTTCATAGAAACCAGCTCTTGGGCCTGAAGCTAATAATCTAAGGTCGTTACAAATCTTAGAAAGTTTCACTGCCATTCTTTTCATTGCTGAAGAATAGATTACATAAGCTCCTGTATCTGGTGTTGCTTCTACAAGGTCGGAAGCTAATACAACGTCAGCCCCTGAAATCTTAGCTAAGTTCTCTGTACATTTTGTTGCATAATCAGGATGAGCATTTAGCCCTGTACCAATTGCTGTTGCCCCCATATTGGTTTCCAGGAACAAATCTGCATTTGTATTCAGACGGGCAATTTCTTCCTGAAGAGTATTGGCAAAAGCATTAAACTCCTGCCCCATTGTCATAGGTACAGCATCCTGTAGCTGCGTACGTCCCATTTTGATCACATCTTTCAGATCATCTGCCTTTTTTCTAAATGATTGTATCAATAATTCCAAACGTTCCACCAAGGTCTTGTTCAAATTGTATAATGCTATACGGATTGCGGTAGGATAAGCATCATTAGTAGACTGAGAAAGGTTTACATGATCGTTTGGAGAACAGAACTGGTATTCACCCTTCTGGTGTCCCATAAGCTCCAAAGCTCTGTTTGCAATTACTTCATTCGCATTCATGTTCATGGATGTTCCTGCACCTCCCTGGATCATATCCGTTGGAAATTGTTCGTGCATTTTTCCGGCAACAATCTCATCACAAGCTATTGCAATATTTTTATTGATGATCTCATCTAAAAGTCCTAATTCAAAATTAGTCTGAGCCGCTGCTTTTTTAACGAAAGCAAAAGCTTTAATAAACTCCGGATGATCTGATAAATGATCATTGGAAATTTTAAAATTATCTATCGCTCTCTGCGTCTGTACTCCATAGTATGCATTTACCGGAACCTTTAGTTCACCTATCAGATCACTTTCAATTCTGTAATCATTCATTATTCAAAAATTTTAAACTTTAAAGTTAAACCAAATATATTGGATTAGAAAAAAATCATTTATAATAAATCAATTACGAAAAAAAATTCCTACTCCTTATGTTCAGAAGCAGGAATTAAGAAAAATATTAATCAAATGTTTCTTAAAAGAAATATTTTTCAATCGATTATTTTGAAGGATATTTTTGCAATAAAGCCAATAAAGTAGCATAAGTTCCCATATCAAGAACTCCGTCTCCTAATTGCGGCCAGAAATGATACTGGAATGACTGAACAACTAATTTAGTCTGGTTATCCCATTGCCCGGATAAATCAACCTGGTATCCTAATGACTGAAGCTGGCTCTGTACTTTGTAAATGAATGGCGGTGTATTTTTATCGGATTCAAAAGTTCCTGTCTCTAACTGATTAAGGAAACCTGAGCGGGTACCTTCATCATACCACATCCCAATCTGGTATTCATCATATAATTTCTTCCAAGGGAATTTTGGCCCCGGATCCTGCTTTCTGCCGGGTGCAATATCAGAGTGTGCCAAGACATTAGTTGGTGGAATATTATAACGCTGTACAATATCTTTAGCCAATGCTGCTACTTTTCTTATCTGATAGTCCGGGAAATCTGCAAATATTCTCTGACCGGAAGCGTTTGTTGTAAATCCACTGTTTACAATTTCAATTCCAATAGAAGTATCATTTAGATTGGAATCTTTTCTCCAGTTACTTACCCCTGCATGATAGGATCTTTTATTTTCGTCAACAATCTGGTAGATTTCCTGATCGTTGATATCACTTACCAAATAATGAGCACTCACACCTCTTTGTGTTAGAGCTGTAATGGATCTGTCATTATCCAATGCTGTATAATGAAGAATAAGATAACGCTGTCTGAAATTCTGTCCTATAGCCGGAAAGTAATTCTTCGTAATTTGGTAACCGAGTGGTTTAGCTGTTACAATACTACCATAGCTTGCTGTATTATCATTTTTTGTAATGTCAGCAATATTTGTTGTATAAAACTCTACGCCATGATCTTTCTGTATAGCCGGTTTTACTGGTGTCTGCATAGACGGAGTTTGTGTTTTCACACCAACATTCGTGGTATTATTTTTATTTACAGGTAAGTTTTTTTTCTGAGGGGTAACATTTTTAGAAGAACCACAGGAAAAAAGCACTGCACTTAATCCGATGAAATATAATGTATTACGCATCAATAGGTGTTTTAAAGGTTTTTATTTTGTCAAAAATACAAAAAATAAATGCAAAAAAGTTTTGGTAAATTCAAAAATCCGTTCTATATTTGCACTCGCAAACGCAGAACAAAAGATCATTAAAAAAAGGAGGGTTGCCGGAGTGGTTAACGGAGCAGTTTGCTAAACTGTCGACTCGCAAGGGTCGCAAGGGTTCGAATCCCTTACCCTCCGCAGAATAAAAAATATACGGGATGTAGCGTAGTCCGGTCATCGCGCCTGGTTTGGGACCAGGAGGTCGCAGGTTCGAATCCTGCCATCCCGACTTAAAAAAAGCTTTTTGGTTCAAAAAGCTTTTTTTTACTACAAATGGGTGCGTAGCTCAGCTGGATAGAGCATCTGCCTTCTAAGCAGACGGTCACAGGTTCGAATCCTGTCGCGCTCACTAAAGCCTTATCTAATAAGGCTTTTATTTTTTAATATTTTTTTCTGCATTTGTAAAAATCTTTACAGATTTTAAAAATACTCGGGATGTAGCGTAGTCCGGTCATCGCGCCTGGTTTGGGACCAGGAGGTCGCAGGTTCGAATCCTGCCATCCCGACTTTAAAGCTTTTTAGTTCAAAAAGCTTTTTTTATACGCAATGGGTGCGTAGCTCAGCTGGATAGAGCATCTGCCTTCTAAGCAGACGGTCACAGGTTCGAATCCTGTCGCGCTCACTAAAGCCTTTACAGAGATGTAGAGGCTTTTTTGTTTATATTTAGTCATGTGTTTCTGCTATATATTATACTCCTCTGCTCTCGATCAATTTTATATTGGACATTGCTCAGAAGAGCTCAATGAAAGATTGAGAAAACACCTTTCTAATCATAAAGGTTTTACGTCTCGTACTAAAGATTGGGTTATTGCATATTCTGAAACTTTTAACGATAAGAGCTCTGCATATAAAAGAGAACGAGAAATAAAGGCTTGGAAGAGTAAAAAGAAAATTGAAGAACTTATTAAAAGCTCGACCGGATAGAGCATTCCGATTTCAATCGGAACGGTCACAGGTTCGAATCCTGTCGCGCTCGCTTCATAATCATCAGAACTTTTTAATTCTACTTGCTATCCTCCTTTCATACTCCAACAACAGATGCTTATTTTATCGCAGGAATTATATATTTCAATAAGACCGTTTTAGAATCATTTTTTATTTCCCAGTTATTGTAATTTCCTGCTGTTATCACAACTAATAAATTTAACGGCTTACAAAAAAATATCCTTTGCCCACCTTTTCCTTTAGCTTCCTGAATTTCTATTTCTTTATCTTTTATTGTTTCCTTGAATGTCCAAAATTGGAAACCATATCCTGCATTTTTATCTTTTGTAGAAGGTCTTGTTATGGCTGAACTCAGAGATTGCTCTGTCCAATCGGTATTTAAAATGTCTTTATCTTTCCATTTTCCGTCATTCATATACAACATCCCGAATTTAAGCAGATCTCTTGAACGTAATCGAACTCCTGATGCTGCGGCAGGCATATTTTTGACCAACGGAAGCCATTCATATTTATTGATACCTAGAGGGGTAAATAATTCTTGTTCAGCAAATTTATCTATGGTTAAACCACTGACTGATTTTATTATTTCTGCCAATAATTGTGTATTACCGCCATTGTAATTCCATGTAGCACCGGGCTCTGAAACCATTGGTCTGCTCAAAATAAAATCAATTGGATCAGAACTCATATCCATTCTAAGTTCTGTGTTTCTTGGATCTCTATAAGAAATATCTTCATTCCACTTAAGACCACTTGTCATAGTCAGTAAATGACGAATGGTGATTTTTTTCTTTTGCTCATCGAAATCATTCTGATATTGCTTAAAATAGGGAAAAATAGATTCATCAATATTTTTAATAAGTCCTTTTTTTACAGCAATTCCTATACAGGCAGATGTAACACTTTTTGACATACTCCGGCAGTCATGCAAATCCTCAATACCGTGTTCTACATAACCTAGTTTCTTTCCCACAATTTCATCATCTCCCGCAAAATAGTTTTCATAAACCAGCTTATTATCTTTAAGTATGAGTAGGCTGTGTATATTCGGAATAGTATCTGACAATATGAGTTTTGTAAGATTTATTATTTGAACGGTATCCATTCCAGTGTTATATAGGTAATCTACTTTAATACTATCGGATAGTTGAATAGGTTTTGTGTATGAATAATCAGTAGAGCGTTTATAGGACTTTTGGCAACTTAACAAAGACAAAAGCAATAAAAGGTAAATGATATTTTTTTTCATTTTCAATTTTTGATATGGTTGTAGCTAATTCTCAAATATTTGAAAGTTTAACATTACTTTAGAAAATCATCAGAATACAAAAATAATATAATATAAAAACTGTAGTTCTCTACTTATTTTTCACTTCACATCATTTACACTCCTTACTCAAAGTAAAAATATTCAATTCAGGATCTTCTTTGCACGTTTCTATCGATTTTACAAAATCGAATTTTAACAGAAGATTGGTTGAACTCTGATTCTTATAGTGTGTAACAGCAAGTATTTTTTCGAGTTTCAAAGTGTGAAATACGTAGTCAATCACAACTTGAACAGCTTCTGTCATTATACCTTGTCCTTGAAATTTTTTCATTAATTCATATCCTATTTCACAGCTATCATTTTCGGTTGAAAAGTCAAATAAACATATTGTACCAACAAGTGTATTAGTTTCTGTTAAAGTAATTGCCCAATAAAAAGAATTGCCTTCTTTATAATTATTATTAACCTTATTAATGAAACTTATTGCCTCTTCATTTGTTTCACATATTTGCCTGCCAAGAAACTCGTTAATTTCCGAGTCGGAACGCAAAGCAAAAATATCTTGATGATCATCAATTGATAATTGCCTGAGCGTTAATCTTTCAGTTTTCAAAATTGGGAAAACTGCTGAATTCATATCTATCTTGCTCATAATTACTTATATGAAACTAATATACAAAAAGCTATAAGCCGTACAATATGCTGTACAAAATACGAGCAAAATATATCGTTAGAATATCATTAAGACCAAGGCCTCTCCGGAGAATAGCTTATCTTTGTTATTAACCGAAATTTTATCAATTATGAAGCTAGAATTATATCAAATAGATTCTTTTACAGAAGATATTTTCCATGGAAATCCTGCATGTGTTGTTCCGTTAAAAAATTGGTTATCTGATGAGATACTCTTAAAAATAGCCCGTGAAAATGCTGTAGCAGAAACGGCCTTTTTTATCGACAATGGCGATACTATTCATCTAAGATGGTTTACACCTGAAATAGAAATGGATTTGTGTGGGCATGCTACTCTTGCTACAGCTCATTGTTTAGCGTCCATCTTAAACTATCAGAACGACAGAATCATTTTTCAAACCAAAAGCGGCGAATTAACTGTCGATGTAAAAGATGGGTTTTATTATATGGATTTCCCATCAAGAATGCCTGAAACCTCTACTCTTCCTGATACTATAATTAAGTCTCTCAATATTCAGCCCAAAGAAATATTCAAATCAAGAGATTACGTTTTAGTATATGAATCTGAAGAAGACATAAAAAAAATTAAAATTGAAAGATCCATTTTTGATATAATCAATCTGGATCCCGGAGGTGTTGTGGTGACTGCAGCGGGTACTGACAGCGATTTTGTTTCACGATATTTTACACCACAGTCTTCAATTCTTGAAGATCCTGTAACTGGCTCTTCACACTGTTCCCTCATTCCGTTCTGGTCATCGAGATTAGGAAAAAATAAGCTCTTCGCACGCCAGCTATCAGAAAGGGGTGGTCAGCTTTATTGTGAAAACAAAAATGAAAGAGTAATTGTAGCCGGTAAAGCCAGAACCTATTCTATTGGACATCTATGGGTAGAATAATATTGTTTCGATCATGGAAACTAAGTATTTAAATATAGTCCTACTTTGTTTACAAAATTCTGGTATTCCTTTATGAATAGATGAAATAACAAAATAAACTCACTAAGCCTTTACAGAAATGTAGAGGCTTTTTCGTTCCTCAATTTAAATAATTGCTTCTTTTTTTCACTCTAATTCAATCGAATTACAGACTCTAGATTTCATATTTTCAAACCTTTATAAAAATATATAAATCGTTCTTTTACTTCACAAAATATCATGAGAAAAGAAAAACCCCGAGGTTAATCGGGGAAAATCACTATTGACTGATATAGATTTATTGTTTTGTAAACATATATTTAGTTATTATTCCACGATTCCTCTAGAAGTTTCTATGGGATCGCTCACTTCTTTAGTTTTAATATTGTAGGATACTTTTAAAATTTTAGTTTTCAATGGTATAATCCAATAGTAGTATTTCCTTTTATTTTCTTCTGATACTGATTGTTTAGGGTATAGCGTAACCACAAGCATTTTAGTGACAGGAGTAGAGGGAATATTAGAATCGAGAATCCTATAATCTCTATAATATTCAGGATAACCTTTTTTTATTTTAGCAAATGATGCTTCAAAGTCTTTTAATATTTTCATGTACTTCACTTCTCCACCGACAGTGTTAAATTCTTGTACATTTGTTACGCCTTCCATTTGTCCAATTTTTATTTGCTTTAAACGATTTTGACTATAACATATAGTATTCACAGAAGCAAAAAAACATATACATATTATTTTTATTTTCCACATGGCGCTTTTCTATTAAATGTATTATTAGCATCTGTTATTTTATCTTTTTTCTCTTTTGATAAAGCCTTGTAAGCATCAGTTTCTTGTAATCCTGTCCATGCCAGATTTTCATAATCAGTATATTTCAGATTATTATTATCAAAACGAGCTAAGGCACTAGCTATTTTTGGAATGTAATATTCACTCATAAATTTATGTTGTGAATCCCCTGGATTATAAAATTTATTTTTATATGCATCCAGTAAAGTTGGTAAACTTTCGGGATTAATTTCTTTAATGTCCTTATCACCATCCCATCCTGCATTAACTAAATCATGAATCATTTTTGCATGTAACATTTCATGAATATAAACCTTAGCAATACCCACATCTGTTGAACCTAATCCATTTGGATTTAAATCAACTGTAATATATCCTTTTCTTATACCTTCAGAATTTGTTTGTCCCATTGTGAAAAACCCTGGTTTAGCTGGAAGATCTCTTATTCTGAAATATAAATTGAGTATCGAACTATTGCCTTTAAAATTACCTAATAAATTATTAAAAAGTCCTACTCTACTTTTTAGAGTTTTATAAACATCATAAGCACATTTATTATCTCTTAAATTTTTATCATCTACATTTTCATCTACCCATTTGTCAGCCTCTTTGCTTTTAGGCTCATTAGAATTAGGATTTCCACCGCCACCTGGAGAGTTTGGAGAACGCTCACATCCATTGTAAGCTTGACAACCATCACCGTTAGGACGTGTATTTGGAATTCCATTATTGTTAATAATAATTGGTATTGTAATAATTTTAACAGGAACTGTGATAATAACTCCCGGAATTCCAGTACTCCCTCCACTTCCATTACCACCTGTACCTCCAGTATCATCTTTATCATCAGGACCTGGTCTTTTTATTGGCATTGCAGCTATAGCATTGGAAACCTTAAACTTTTTATCGTGCTGAGAAAAAATTTGAAGTATCTCTGAATATCTCTCATAAGTTTTTTCCAGAGGTGTGTATCTTAAATTTGTTCCTTTATTTTCTAAAACAGCCATTACAAGTCCTTTTGTCTTTCCTTCTTTCTTTACAGGAAAGATCATAGCCTTAGTATCTTCTTTATCAGTAAATAATTGGGAATGCATTCTGAAGTCTATAACTCCGAAATTTTCTACTATTGACTTTTGTTGATTCTTATCAATATTATTTACATTAAAATAATTCTGATACAGATAACCAAAACCCTCTGCATAATCTATTTTTTCTCCCGGATACTGAGGGACAAATATTGCAAAAGGTTGTTTGCTTTGATCATTTCTATTATCTAAGTACTCTTCTCTTCGACAGGAGTAAAAAAAGAAGAACATAAATAATCCCCATAATGAAGCTTTAAGTAATTTTTTTTCACGTATACTAAATTTCGTTTTTAAATTTAGTTAAAACTATAAATAATTTTCCATAAAACTATTTAACATAATTTATTTTATACATTTAAATACAATTATTTAATATAAAAAATCCCTCACAAGCTATGTCAGGGAAATATTCAATTCATAAATTTCATTTTAATTATTCGGAAGAAAATTTATGTTTACAGAAATTAATTAAAAGACGCTCTAAACTCCAGCGGAGAGACAGAAGTGCGATTTTTAAACAATCGATGAAAAGATTGAGGATGTTCAAAACCTAAATGATAGGCAATTTCGGAAACAGACATTTCAGTAGTAGACAGCAATTCTTTTGCTTTTTCTATCAATCTGTTCTGAATATGCTGTTGCGTTGTCTGTCCCGTTTGTACCCGAAGCATATCACTGAGATAATTGGCACTCAGATGTAATTGCTCTGCAATAAAATGAACACTGGGAATACCCGTTACAATCTGTTTATCATTTCGGAAGTAATCATCCAGTAAAGCTTCCAGTTTTGAAAGTAAATCGTTGTTAATCTTTTTTCTAGTCAGAAACTGACGGTTATAAAAGCGATCACAATATTTAAATAAAAGATCCAGATTGGAAACCAACAGATCCTGTGTAAAGGAATCCATGTTAGCATCTATTTCTCTTTCTATATTATCTATAATATCCATAATGGACTTCTCTTCTTTCTCGGAAAGATTCAGTGCCTCATTTGCGGCATAAGAGAAATACCCATAATCTTTAATAGCCGATCCCAATGCATATCCATGTAGGAAATCGGGATGTACAACCAGAATAAATCCTTTTACACTATTCAGCAATACATCTTCAAACTGCACTACCTGATGAGGGGCAACAAAGTACATAATTCCTTCATCAAAATCGTAATACTGCTGTCCATATTTGCATTTTCCGCCAGCGCAGTCTTTCTTCAAAACAACAGTATAAAAATCCGTTGTCACCGCACTAAGAATAGTTTCCGGCTCCAGCTTCATATCATCGAAACTGAATACGCTAATAAGTGGGTTTGAAGGTTTCTTCAAGCCTAAAACCTGATGCAGGGTACTTATCGATGAAACTTTTACGGGAGTTTTCATATCTATATAAATTGATATTCAGATTTAACTATCACTAAATTACTGATTTATTTTGTTGTTGGAAACTGCTCTTTTTTAATCTGTTCTATTCCTTGCTTGTAACTGGTAACCTTAAATTCAGGGAATCTTTTTCTGAATTTTGAATCATCAAAAATATTATCATGCTCATATCTTGGAAGAAGTTCCAATAATTCTTTTACTTTTTTATTGAATAAAGCCCCAATTCTAAATATAAACTTTGGTACAACAGAATACTCCAAATCCCTACCATAAATTCCGGAAGCTATTTTGATAAACTCCTTATAGGTTGGGTGGCTTTTTTCTACAGGAAGATGCCACGTCTGCCCAAATGTATCTGGTGTATTACCAATTAAAGCTGTGGCACGGCTTGCATCCGGAGTCCATATTAAACTTCTTTTTTTGTTGGCACTCAATGGTACTTTTAGTTTTTTACCTTCCTTAATATTGTTAAACACCAAAGTATTGGTAATACTTTGGGTTTTACCAGGACCGTAAAATTCAGGCGCACGACAAATAACCGCATCCAGTTCACCAGACTGCATTTCTTTTAAAACCATTTCTGCCATTTCTCTTCTTACCTTACCCTTTCTTCCTACCGGGGCAAATGCTGTACTTTCAGTCAAAATACGATCGTCCTGAGGATACATATAGGTATTGTCGAAGAATACCAATTTTGTCCCGTTAATTTTACAGGCATCTATTACATTACGAAGAATAAGTGAAAACTGCTTTTCCCAAAGCTCAGAACTTATAGGCAATCCTAATGTAAAATAAGCTATTCCACTACCTTTAACTGCTTCAATAGCTTTTTCACGAATGGACAAGTCTGCGGAAAATACCTCATCTGTATCGTTTACTTTTTGAGCATGTCTGCTGACAATGCGTATATCCGAAGTAAAGTTTCTTTTTAGTTCTCTTGCCAGTTCCTCACCAATCTGGCCATTAGCTCCTAATATTGTTTGCATGATGTTTATATTTTAAAAGTCTGATGCTTGGTTATTTTTTACATGACAAAGTTCTAAAGAACAAAAACAATCGGAGTATCCCAATTAAGGTAAGTTGTAACAAAATCTCTGCTGCATAATAATCCCGAAATAAAATAGTAAATTTTAGTATCTTCATACCCTTAGAAAACACATCTAAAACACGATCTATGAAAAAAATATTATCCTACAGTTATATACTTATTTTTTTATCCGCCTTTAATCCGGGATATTCGCAAAACACAAAGATAAATACCTCTAAAGAAAAGCAAGGCACTACCCGATATGATATTATAAAAGCCAGGGCTAGCTTCAATAAAGAAGATCTTCCGGTTAATGAATATCTTACAGACAAACTAAAGCCTATACGGGAAAACTTTAAAAGAATCAATTCCATAGAGAAATGGCATTCAATAAAACAGCGGGATCTTTTTGAATCTACTGAGGGCGGAGAAGCAAAGTATTATTATCAGAAAAATAAACTTGAAAAGATTATTACCAGAATCTTTGGAGAAAGTGGACAAATACTGACTGAATATTACCTTTTAAACGGACAATTGTCATTTGTTTATGAAAAAAACTATAAATACAACAGACCTCTCTTTTATGATACAAAGGCTATGAAAGAAAATAATGATACCGAAGCTTTTGATTTTGATAGGTCTGAAATTACTGAGAACAGAAGCTACTTTGTAAACGGCAAGCTTATTCACATCCTAAACAGTGAGGATTGTGGCGCTCCGTTTAGTAGTGACTATATTGCTGAAGAGCAGAAAAGTATTTTGGAAGAATATCACAAGCTTCTGAAATTAGTCCGGAATAAATAAGGTTGATCACAGCCTATCTAAATATAATTCAAAAAAAAATAGGCTTCGACAGGCTCAGCCTGACACTGTCAAAAGGAAGATATTTTGAAAAAGCAATTTTACTCCGAGTAAAATTTATAGTGAGCCTGACGAACTATTGAAGAATATTAACAATAAAATTTAAGTAGCCTATTAATCGTAATTTATTCCCATAAAGCTGCTGGCACTTCTGGGATCATAAACCGACCACGCATTTCCCCAAGAAAAATTAAATGTGCAGCTAGGGTATGGTGTTTTCTTCTTTTTTGTAGGTTTACCACCTAATATCATCGATAAAAATTGATTATTTCTTTCAAAGACTTTCATCTCCTTTTCCTCGCTCCAGTCATCCCATGTTTTTGCATCTGATTCTTTATGGGTATTCATAAAAATTCTGTCCAGCTTATCTCCCAGAAAGCACAGATCAAAAGACAACTGATAGCCTTTAACATCAACTGCATCAAAATAATACCAGAAATAACCTGTTTTAACATCACGCATTCCGTTATTATAATTCTTGTAAAATTCTGTCTGCTGAAGATCCGACAGTAACATTCCCTTTTGTATCTGCAGGTGATATTCTTTAAGTACTACACTCCCGTTATCTACATTAATTTCCATTGCCACATATTATTGAAGCATAAATATACTTTTATTCTTTAACAGGCAGCGAACTAAAAGGAGCAAAAAACTATATCAGGGATTAGAAATAATCAAAGTAGATGGGATATCGGATAACCAAAGACTTTTAGTATCGATAAGATTTCTCCAGCTTTTACTACTAATCAGCATCAGGTCCTGAGATTCCAAAAATTCTCTTTCTATTGTTCTTTCGTTGTACAATGTAATATGGTTCGGGGCAATCTGTTCGATACTTCTTATCAGCTCACGGATTTCAGTATTTCTTCGGATTTGTCCCACAACATCCAGAATAATAATCTGAGAGTCGTTGTTATTAATCAGTCTTTTTGCATATTCTACAAGGTAGAAATCATTCAGGTCAAAAATCGGAATAAATACTTTTTCGGCATTTTCAAAATTCTTATCAACCATTATCCCTACAGGAATATTGGATTTGTCTAATATACCTAAAGTAAAGTCGTCGAACGGCGAATTATTGAACATATAAGACTTACCTTTTACCGTATTTAGTAGTCTTTCGGGGTTGATTATTTTGGTGGTAAAGCCTAGCAATCTTCCCAGTAAGCTTCCTTCATATATAGATCTTCTGAGCATAATGAGCAACAGGTCATAGTTACCTTTATTGGTAATATTTACAAGATCATTTTCCACATCATTAGAAGCCTTAAACAATGTTGTAATCTGTAATTTGAGTTCATTAGAAGTTTCTACTACAGCTTCGAATTGTTCATTCTCAAAATCCTGCATCTCAAAAGCATGAAGTTCCTGTACCGGAGCAATATTCATTGCAGTAATACTTTTATTACCATTCATCTTATGGGTAAAGTTATCAGCAAGTCTTAATAATGTACTTCCTGATTCCGGTCCGTCGAAGGAAAGTAATACTTTATATTTTCTGCCGTTATCTTCTGCTTCTTCCTCATTTTCGGATTTTTTACCTTTGAAAATATAATTGATAAAATCCAGTGATGGCCCGGTCATAAACGTTGTAAACAAAGCCATAATAACCATCATTGCAAATATCTCCGGACTTAGAACCCCCAAATCATATCCAATATTCAGAACAATAAGCTCCATTAACCCACGGGTATTCATTAAAGCGCCAATAGTCAAACTATCTTTCCAGCCTATACGAAGGAACTTTGCCGTGAGTGCACTTCCTATAAATTTACCGGTAACGGCAACTAAGATAATTAATCCGGCTGTTATCCATAAATGTCCATGATTCAGAAGGCCTATTTCTGTTCTTAATCCGGTAAAAACAAAGAACAAAGGAAGCAATACAACTAATGCTACATCTTCAACTTTTTCTATAAAAATATTTCTGAACTTAGTATTTTCAGGCATGATAGCCCCTGCCATAAAAGCTCCAAATAATGCATGAATACCAATAACTTCGGTTGCATATGCCGAAATAATAAGAATAAGGAAGAATATGGCAACTACAGATTTGCTCATAATTCCTTTTCCGGTCTGTAAATCGGCAATTCTTTTAAGGAACGGACGTACCACTTTAATCATTAAAAACACATACGCAATTGCCATAATAATAACGTAAATAGAACTGGCAAATGAGCCCGCTTTTACAATTGCAATAACCGCTGCCAAAATACACCATGCTGTAATGTCATCGGCTGCTGCACAGGTAATAACAATAGTCCCTAGTTTTGTTTTCTGCAGATTCCGTTCCTGAACAATCCTCGCCAGAACCGGAAACGCTGTAATACTCATTGCTATGGCTATAAAAAGTGCAAATGAGCTAAACTGTACACCATCTGGTGCAAATTCTTTATAAATAAAATAAGAAAGTCCTATTCCTAAGGCAAACGGAATAATAATACTGGCGTGACTAATGACCACAGCATCGTGAGCTTTTTTCCGAAGAACACTAAGGTCAAGCTCCATTCCAACGATATACATAAAGAAAATAAGTCCTATCTGACTCAGGAATTGAAGATTCCCTAAAGATTCTTTTGGAAAAAGAAATGCAGAAAATTCTGGGAAGTATAGACCTAAAAGCGATGGCCCAAGGGCAATACCTGCAATCATTTCACCAATCACCGAAGGTTGCCTCATCTTCATACAGATCCATCCAAAGAGTCTTGCTACCAAAATAATGGTCACAATCTGTATCAGTAGCAAAGCAAGCGGATGATGCAGATTTACCATAAAAGAATCTACAAAATTATCCCATGTAGAACCTCCACTCGTTTTTGATATAATGTTTTCTCCAACCTCTAAAGTTTTACCTTCTATAAAAAACCAATACATTAATCCAGAGAAAAATATGATCGTTACGATATAAAAAATAATATTCCTGTACTTTTGCATTATGTTACTATTTCTTATCTGCAAAATTCAAAAGAAATTTAAAATTTTCAATACTTATTTTTCTAAAATGTAGTGAAAACTCTTTTTTTTGTAATGAAATTTCCGCATCTCGTATTCAGACATTTTCCGGATAATATTTTTTAATATGTCTTAATATCTCAAACATTTAATTACCAAGCTTTTCCAGAAGATCTGCCTTGTAGACTTCGCTAATATGTAATCTGGCAAAGTTTTCTCCATCTTCAGAAATATTGGTAATAATTTCGTTAACAGAAACTACTTTTATAGACTTTAGTGCTACAATTTCTTTCTTGTTGATCTGTGAAAAGTCTTTTTCCGGAAGCATTTCCAATAGTGTTTTGAAATTGATATTCTTCAGAATAATCCCCGTCCCGTCATCCAGAATCAGATCTTTGTCCCTGCTATCTATTTCAGATGTTTTAATATAAGCAATCTGATCTGTGAAAATTCGGCTTTTTCCAAGATTGGTATTCCATTCTATAAAGTTGCTCTTTGGTGTTTCCACAAATTCTTTAGCTTTTGCAAATGCCTGTTGTAGGCGTTCTTTCTTTATAGGCTTTCTTACATAGTCTATAACATTCAGATCAAAAGCTTCGGCAGCATATTCTTTATAAGCAGTTGTAAATATAATCTTCTTATGGGAAATAAGCTCCGCAACCTGTAGTCCGTTTAGTCCCGGCATTTCTATATCGAGAATACACAAATCACAATAGATATCATTAATCTCATCGAGGAAGTATCTCGGATTATTAAATACCCGCACCACTTCTACGCCTTCTATTTGCTCACAAAGAAGCTTGAGATAGCTTATAGCAAGAAGCTCATCATCTAGTATAACGCACCTGATTGTATTTGTCATTGAGATCAATTTTTAAATATGCTGTATATACATTGTTGTGTATATCTTTACTTATAGAAAATTTCTTTTTGTAGAGCATTTTCAGCCTCTGTTCCAGGGATTCTCCACCAAAACCACTATTTCCCTTTTGCAAAGGAGATTTAGGAGAAATTCTGTTTTCAACTTTTATTTCTAATACTCCACCTTTTAAGGAAAGTAAGACAAAAATAAAAGAGTCATCCGCGAGAAAGTCTGTGTGTTTAAAAGCATTTTCAATGAAATCTACAGTAATCAGCGGAGCTAAAACTTTTTCCTTGTACACAGGATCCTGTTTGTCAATCTGAGCTTTTATTCTAAAGTCAAATAATGGATTGACCTTTATTTTATTGATCTCTATCAGATTACTCGTAAAGTCCAGTTCACTTTCAGGAGTTACAAACTTTTCGCTGCTTTCATACAATATATAATCCAACACTCCAGACAATTTATCAAGAGATACATAGGTTTGATAAGCATGGGACTGAACAGAATTCAGAATATTTTTGAAAAGATGTGGATTCAGCTTTGTCTCTATATAATCCAGTCGAATATTACCAAGCCTGTTCTTCAGTACTTTTTTCTCTTCTGATAAGGCTATTTTTTCTTTTTGTAATATCCTTACTTTATAGATTAGAAATCCAGTTACTATTAATAACAGAAGTATTAATAACAGGACTAAAGTATTACCGGAAAGTACAATTCCTTCATGATTCATAAATCATTTCTTGTATTGTGCAAAGATATAGCTTAATTCATTACAAAATATTTACCTTATTTAATGTCACTGTAAATGGTGATCTGTAAAAAGTTTTATACATTTGTGTACGCTTTAGGGGTATTCTGAAAAGAATTGAGAGAGTCCCTTTGAACCTGATACGGCTTACACCGACGTAGGGAAAAGTAAAAAGAAGGCTCCTCGAGCTATCACTTTTGTTTCGGATATTTCCCTAAAGCCAGTTTAATAAATGACTATGGAAGAAATACTCTGGAAACACATTCTGTCAGTAAGACAAAAGTCCACACTTGTACATAACATTACCAATTTTGTTGTAATGAATAATACGGCTAATGCATTATTGGCTGTAGGAGCCTCACCTATTATGGCCCATGCTTTAGCTGAAGTAAAAGAAATGGTTAATATCTCTTCGGCTTCGGTTATCAATATCGGAACTCTCGATGAAATCTGGATAAAATCGATGTTGATTGCAGCAAAAGAAGCCAATGCTATTCAAAGACCATGGGTGCTGGATCCCGTGGGTGCCGGAGCATCTTCTTTTCGGGATGAAACCCTCAGCCAATTATTAAATTACCATCCAACTGTAATTCGTGCAAATGCTTCCGAAATTATTGCACTTGCAAAAGTAAATAAAGCAACAACCAAAGGTGTGGACAGTACAGCTGCCAGCCTGGAAGCTATAGATGCTGCTAAAAATCTCCACGAACAATATGGAGCTATAATCTGCATTTCCGGAGAAACAGATATTATTGTTGACGGAGAAAAATCTCTATTTATAAAAAACGGGCATGTATTAATGACAAAAGTTACCGGATTAGGTTGCTCTGCATCCGCATTAATAGGTGCTTTTATAGCTTGTGTTGAAAATAAAACGGAAGCTGTAGCTGCAGCAATGGCTTTGCTGGCAATTTCTGGAGAAATTGCTGTACAGGAAAGTAATGGTCCCGGAAGCTTACAAATAAACCTTATCGATAAGTTGTACAATATTACCAAAGAGGAATTTATGACTCATATAAAGATATCCTGATTATGGGTATCAATTCTTTATTTCCATACCAACTGTATTTAGTAATCTCAGAAGAAGCTTGTAAAGAAAAAAACTTTCTTAAAGTTGCTGAAGAAGCTATCTTAGGTGGAACCGATATTATTCAGCTCCGTGAAAAAGATTGCTCAACTGAAGATTTTCTGAGAAAGGCTGAACAACTAAAGGAGATAACGGATAAATATAATATTCCGTTAATTATAAATGATAATGCTGAAGTTGCTGAAGCTTTAAATACATCGGGTATTCATGTAGGAAACAATGATATTTCTCCCGTAGAGCTCAGACAACAGAACTTCTGGAAAGACAAACTTATTGGTTATTCTATTGAATACTTCGATCAACTTTCTAATGAACAGACTTATTTTTCAGATTATCTGGGTATAAGCCCTGTATTTGCTACCGCAACCAAAACCGATACAGTGACGGAATGGGGATTAGACGGTATTGCCAGAATCCGTTCTGTAACTACAAAACCATTAGTCGCTATTGGAAATATTTCAGCCAAAAATGCAGTCGAAATTATACAAGCAGGTGCAGACTGTATTGCTGTTGTATCTGCCATTTGCAGTGCAGACAATCCTCAAAAAGCCGCATATGAACTCAAAAACAAAATTTTAAAATGAAAAAATATACTAGCCCCTCCGTTTTAACCATTGCCGGATTTGACGGCAGTGGTGGTGCCGGGATTCAAGCAGATATTAAAACCTTTTCTGCCCTGGGCTGTTTCGCAACATCTGTATTAACCGCTCTCCCGGTACAAAATACACAGGGCGTACGAAAAATATATTCGATTCCAGAACAAGCTGTAGCTGATCAGATTGAAGCAATATTGGATGATATTTTTCCGGCAGCTATCAAGATAGGCATGGTACATACTCCTCAACTAGTCGATACCATTGTTAATACTCTGAGCAAATACGCCAAAATACCGATTGTATTTGACCCTGTAATGGTGGCAACAAGCGGACATCATCTTATAAAAGAAGAAACGATTGCAGCTCTTGTCCAGAAGTTATTTCCTATCGCAGATGTTATAACACCCAATATGGATGAAGCATCAATTCTGGCAAATATACAAGTATGCACACTGGACGATATGTATATAGCTGGTGAAAAAATACTGAATATGGGTTGCAAAAGCATTCTGCTAAAAGGTGGACATCAGGAAACAGATATGATAACTTCATTATATTTTGATAAAACCGGAAGGGTATACACATTTGAAACTGAAAAATTCAAAACGAATAATACTCATGGTTCCGGATGCACCCTATCGTCTGCTATTGCGGCATACATAGCACAGGGTAAAGATTTACACGACGCCGTTTCTATGGGGCAACAATATGTTTTTGATGCTATTAAAAACGGCAAAGACATAGAAATAGGTAAAGGAAATGGCCCACTTAATCATTTTTTTAACCCTCAAAAATTAATTATACATGAAATGGTCTGAATATACATGGAGGCAAATAGAAAAATATTATCAATCTATACTAGACATGCCTTTTGTTACTGAACTGGCAAAAGGAAATCTCCCTAAAGAAAAATTCCAGTTTTATATGGCTCAGGACTCATTATATCTTGAGCATTTTGGACGTGCTCTCGCACTCATAGGTGCCAGAGCATATAATATTCAGGATGTTCTTTCCTTTATCCGTTTTGCAGAAAATGCTATTGTTGTAGAAAATGCATTACACGAATCTTATTTTAAAGATTTTGATGTTACTGAAAAAGGAAGAATGCAACCTGTTTGCCATCACTACGTTCATTTCTTGAAAAGTACCGCTGCATTAGATGCTGTAGAAATTGGAATGGCTGCTGTTTTGCCATGTTTCTGGATTTATCAGAAGGTAGGTGACCATATTTATGGAAGTAGACAATCTGAAGCTAATCCTTATAAAAAATGGATCGACACTTATGCGGGTGAAGAATTTGCTATCGCTGTTCAGCAGGCCATTGAAATCTGTGATAAAGCAGCTGAAAGTACAACTCCGGAAAACAGAACCAGAATGACCGAAGCCTTTATTACAGCAACACAAATGGAATACTATTTCTGGCAAGCTGCTTATGAATTAAAATCCTGGATATAAAAGCAAACCCTGAATTTACTTCAGGGTTTTATTTCTGAAATAATATTGAGTATAAAAAATGAAAAGTAACATTTAAAAAAATAAATTTTAAATATCTGATTTCATTATATTTACATGTAATCCACAAGATAAAATCAATATGGTTGGCATTATAATAGAATTGGCTATTTCGTGGCTTTTACTTTGGTTGTTTGCAAAAACTAATCTCGAAGCTTTAGGGCTTCTTCCATCAAAAAACAGATTAATTAATGCAGGTATCGGTTTATTATTATCCGGAACATGCTGTATACTCTATCATGTATTGAAAACATATCCCGCAGATAACAGTTGGATATTAAATAAACAAATTTCTTTTACAACCATATTAAAAAGTAACTGGTGGACTTTTAAATCAGTATTATTTGAAGAACTAATATTCAGAGGTGCTATTTTATATTTGCTAACAAGGAAATTGAATGTAAAAACTGCATGTCTTTTATCCGCAGCTTCCTTTGGTATCTATCATTTATTTTCTTACAATGCCTTTGGTAATCCGGTACAGATGGTTATTGTATTCTTAATGACAGCAATCTTAGGTCTTGCATTAGCTTATAGTTTTACTAAAACTCAATCCCTTTACTTGCCTGTTAGCTTACACTTCGGATGGAATTTCTTTAATATTGTTGTTTTCTCAAGTGGTCCGCTTGGATCACAACTCTTTATAAAAGCAAATACAAATAAATTACAAGACGGCCTGTCATTAGCAATCTTAATGTTTCAGGCAATAGCATTACCTCTTCTTATATGGTGGTATTTAAGCTATATTTCAAAAAAGCCTAAACAGGTTTAAATTTCTGTCTAGGCTTCATTATAGTTTATTCATTTGTAGATGATTTCATTTCATCTATATCTTTTTTCCTCTTCTTAATAAATTCAGTTGGGCGAAGTCCATTAATTTCCTGAAATAAATCGGAGAAATTCTGCCTTGAGGCTATTCCACACTCATCTGATAACCCTTGAATGGTATAGTTGAGATACTTTTCATTCTCATACATCAGCTGTGTAATATAATTTATTCTCAAAATTCCTAAATATCTACTAAAGTTCATACCTTTTGTCTCATTAATAAATTGAGAAAGATAGGTACTGTTTGTTTCGAAGGTACCCGCAAGTTTATTTAGTGTAACTCCTTTTTCAAGGAATTGTTTTTCTTTTTCAAACTTTTCTAATTTATCCTGAAGATCTTTATAAACATCTTCGCTCATTGTAGATTTACTTTGAGAAGAAAGATTCTCATACGGGACTGAAGATGGTTCATTCTCATGATATTGAAGATTATCTTCGAGTTTTCTATATTTTGTCCTGATTTTCTTTTCGTTCTGATAATATTTCCAAACATTGTAAACCAATACACTCACAATTATACACAAGAGTATAATCATTCCCAATCCCCATTTATTCTGGTTCTCCAATTTATTCTGAATATCTACAAGATTCTGAGTATCATATTCTCTATGTATTTTAGAAGACAGATAAGTAAAATCCCGAGTTAGTATTCCATCAGCTTTTAATAATACTTTAGTATAATATAATTCTCCCTTAGGATCATTATGCCTACGATAAGCTAATCAGAAGCTCATAATTCTCTCTTAATTCTGGCAATATGAAATTATGTTTCTGGAATATTGAATCAACTTTTTTAAATTGCTGTACAGCTTCATCTTCTTTATGAAGACCTAAATAACTTTTACCTATATAAAAATCAACAACTGAAGCCCAGGCAAAATCTTTATTGCCTTCCAAAACAGGAATCGCCTGCCCAAAAGTTTGAATCGCTTTATCAAACTTGTTTTCATGAAATTCGGAAATACCTTTACACTTCAACAGATAGCTAGTCTCCAACGGGTATTCGTTCACTTTATCTCTTTTGATAAACTCTAACCCTTTCTCTGTTAAAAAGTTAGCTTTTTCAAAATTGCCCAAATGAATATAACAGACAATTGCAAGGTGCAGACTATTAAGATATCCCCGACTATTATTATAAATTTCATTCGGGTGCAGATTTCCTATTGTCTTAGGCTCAAAATAAGCAATACATTCATTAAAGAGCCCTAAAGCATCATTATAATATCCTAAATAGCTTTTAACAACCCCTAAATAATAGATTAATTGGCTTTTCTGATAATCATTACTCCCTTTCTTTGAATATTCATAAGCCTTTAGGTATTCATCTAAAGCAGATTTGTATTTTTTTAAATTAAAGTAATAGATTGTTCCCTTAACTAGATAAGCTCTGCTAATAAAATCATTATTCAATGTTTTTGTAGCAACTGCAATACTACTATCGGAATACATTAACTTTTTATCAGTAGTCGATGAGTAATAGATTGCATCTTCATATGCCCGCATCAACTCATCATTGTTTTTTTCTTTTTTTGCCTTTGCAATTAACACATTGATTACACCAAAAGCTCTTTCGTCACTTTCTTCTATATTTTCATATTTTTTCTTCAATTCATCATACGATTGAGCCTTCAGATTTTCATGCAGAAAAACAAAAAAGAGAAGTAAAAAGTAAAATATGTATTTTTTTAATTGCATTGCTGTTTAAAATGGGCAATTTATTTACCCCAAAAATAATGAAAATACCCCAAATAATAATTTATATATCATAAAATAAAATAATAATGAAAAATTAATTTCAAAAACACAAGTAATTAATAGTCAATTATTTAAACTAAAAATAATTGTCCTTATTTATAAATTAGGACGTCTTTATCTATAAATTAACCAATATAGGACTACTATTTCTTGCGGTTAAAGATTATCTCCCATAATTTAGTCAAAGGAAAATGAAAGGGAAATGACCTTCATAAAATCTGGTCAAATATAAAATAAAATCAATTATGAAAAAGTTAATCTTATTAATAGCAACTGGTGTACTTTTATTATCGAATACAGGTTGTAGAGAAGCAGAAGAACTTGGCACAATTGGAGGGTCTACACCTACAAATAATACAGCCAGCGTAAATGATACCAAATTAACAAATGATAATATAATTAAAAATCTAAAAGAGCAACAGACGAGTGATAAAAAAATAAATCCTGTTGCTGAAGTGGCTGAGACAAATGATAAGCCACCTGCAAAGGATAAAATACATTATTAAACTTCGACCAATTTCACATTCATCATACATTTTAATCTTCTTCTTTATGGGGGTTTTCCTATTTGCGAGAGCACTTTTTGGAAAACCTCTGTTAAAGAGGTTTTTTTCGTTTATATCTATTACACTCTCTTCAGATAGCCTTTCAAGATTAAAGAGCGTCCCCGTCTTAGTGTCTTATAATTTAAGTTCAGCTATACATAGTATATTGCTTTGGATTCATTCCAATATGTTGTTTAAATAACCTGGAAAAGTGCCCCAGATTTGTAAACCCTAACTTATACCCTACTTCCGAAACTGAATATTTCCTTTCTTTCAATAATACAGCACCTTCTTTCATTCTTAAATCCTGATAATAGCTAAAAATACTATTCCCAAATATCTGGCTAAATAAACGTTTTAGTTTTGTAGGGCTCATTCCTGCAAAAGCGGATAATTCGCTAATAACCGGAGGTATTCCAAGATCTTCAATAATCAGCGCTCTAATCTTATAAATAGTTTCTATATCCTGGACATTTAGAGCATAAAGTTGCTTCTCATCTCGTTTATCCAATTCCATCAACAATCTGCAAATAAGCTCTTCGGCCTTTACTCTTAAGAAAAATAACTCAAATACCTCTTCAGTCTTATTCGTAATTATATCATTAATTATTTCCTGCAAAGAAGGGTAAAGTACCTGCTCAAAAAGATAAGGCTGTGTATTTTGTAGCAAGCCTTTTAAAATTGGAGACTTTTCATACGAGTAGAATAAATTATCCAGATAGCGAGCATCTATTTCTATATTAATAGTAGCTGTATTGGAATGGATAGAAATAATATCGTCAGTATTCAACCGACTGGTTCCAATCATAACAGAAGGAATTCCTGATTTTGAAAAAATATTCTGGAATTTAAAAAATATCATCTTTCCAGTGACATCTATATCCGGATTCTTGATAGTCAGATCTTCATAAAGCTCATAATTACTTATAATCATTCGGATATGTCCGTTAAAAACAAATCCTCTACAATATCCTTTACCAAATTTGGTGGGGATATCTAACTTTCTATTTTTTATTTCCGCTCCCAGCAAATTGGAAAAAAGCTCAATAACTTTTGGAACTGTAATATCCTTCATTCAATAAAAGTCTTTTACGACTATTTTCATGTCTAATGTAATTATTTTATCTGTAATAATACTTTCAAATTTGTATCGTAATAAAATTAAGATAAAACAATGTTACTAAAAGATAAAAAAATAGCCATTATCGGAGCTGGTCCGGTAGGGCTAACTTTCGCAAAGTTATTACAACAAAAAGGAGTTGATGTAAATGTTTATGAAAGAGATAAAGATTCTAAAACAAGAATTTGGGGAGGAACTCTCGACATCCATAAAGATTCAGGTCAAAAAGCTCTTAAAGAAGCAGGATTATTAGATAAATACTTTGCCCTGGCAACACCAATGGGAGCAACAATTACCGATCAAAAAGGAAATGTCTTATCTGTAAAACAGATCACGTTGGAGAATCAGCATTACAACCCTGAAATTAACCGAAATACACTAAGGACAATGCTTTTGGACAGCTTAACTGAGAATACTGTTATATGGGATCGAAAATGCATTGATATTGAAGTTATGCATGGTAAGTGGTTGTTACATTTTGAGAATGGGACCCATGCGTTTGCTGATTTTGTAATTGAAGCAAATGGTGGTATGTCTAAAATAAGGAAGTATGTAACAGATACTCTTGTTGAAGACACTGGAACGATGATTATCCAAGGTGATATTCCACAACCCGAACTAAATGCAGCTGAGTTCCTCCAGTTTTGCAATGGTAACAGAACAATGACATCATATCAAGGTCATTTATTGGTTGTAAATCCCTGTAATAACAACGAACTATCTTATGGTATAATTTTAAAAAGGCCGGATCCACAGGATATCACCACTACAAATTTACAGGACACAGAAAGTATCCGCGAATTCCTTTTAAATAGATTTATGCGCTGGAATGAGCTTTATAAACAACTATTAAAGTCCACCCCAAATTTCCGAAGCTTACCGATAAGAAAATTCCCACTCGAAAAACCATGGAAAGACAACCGTCCTTTACCAATTACACTTATTGGAGATGCAGCACATTTAATGCCTCCGTTTGCTGGTCAGGGTGTAAACACAGGACTTGTAGATGCTCTTGTATTATCTGAGAATCTTACAAACGGAAAGTTCGAAACTATACAAGCAGCTATTAATGACTATGAACAGCAAATGTTCATCTATGCAGGCAAAGCACAATTGGAATCCTGCGAAAATGAAATATTAATGCAACAACCCGATTTTTCTTTTCAGCAATTGATCATGTAAGTAAATAACAGGAGAAAAATAAGAGTACTTTTAACTTTACATTATAAAAACAAAAAAAGCCTTGATTTCTCAATGCTTTTTTTATTCTGCGGAGAGTGAGGTAAAACCACCTATTCTCTAAATCTCTTTTTTTATCGACATTTTCTGAAATTAAGTTTCAGCTACTCACCGAATTACTCACTTTTGAAATGTAGGTTTTTGATTCGTTTTATTATATCAAATATAGGAAAATATTTATCTCCTTCCTTATATTATAAAGAAAAATATAAAACCCTGAATACAAATCCTAAAACTTCATTGGTCTTTTGGGGATTCTTTTAATCCAGTAAGTATCACACTGGATATTTTAACATAATTTTCTGCTCCATATCTACTCTGCTGAAATATTTTTAAAAGAAAGCGAAGAAAAAACCGAAAAAAAGAAGAAAAGAAAGTCCTCTTTTAAGGGAGTGGGGTGTTGTGTCAAGGTTTTTTGGAAAAAGTTTTTGTGTATTTTTATATACATAAAAACTTTTTCTAAAAACCCGTTAGGGCCTGACCTTGACAAAATTTAGTAGTTGGACTCGGAAGCTCCCTATCTTTGACTTCTTTTTTTATTTTTGTCTCCACAAAATACTAAGTCCATACTAAAAGATCCATGAGCAAATATTATTGTTTTATACTTTGAAAGCACAACATTTGAACAACTAGGAAAGCATTTTATCGTTTTTCCGAAACTAATAACCTTTTGAAAACAAATACGTCCGAATTAAAATTTTCAGCTCCGTTTCGTTCCCAGAAATTTTAAACATAATATCTGATTTTTTCTCGGAAGAATAGATATCAGCCATTGTCAATTATGGAATTAATAGTTTCAATCAGGCTTTGATAATCATTATTTTTAGCATTTACCCACCTCTGGATAAATATTTTTTGAGTATTCAAAATATCTTCAGAAGTATTATTTCCCATCATATATTTTGTGTATATAGAAAACTTCTCTTTAAAGCTGTTAACAGCATTACAATCTTGTATATATTGGGAAAATTTTGAATTATCTAATACAGATTGCGCCATCATACTCGAAAATTCTTCATTCCAAATTACTTCTTCAGGAGTATTTTTAGGTAAATAGAACACATTCCTATTATAATATTCTAAATACTTTTTAAGTAAATCTATTTGTTGTTGTTCATTGCCAGTATTTCCTAAGCTATCTACAGAGAATTTTATTTCTTCACTCGTTTGTTCTCGTATTTTAGATTTTAAAAAATCAACTGTTAAGTCAGATACAGCAAAAGTAGTCCAATTATAATGACTATTATTGGGTTTCTGATCACCATCAAAAAATATATAATTTGAACTATTATTTTCTCTACAAAAAACAGGTATGAATTCTTTTTTAATAACACTTTCTCCGCCCGGATTGAATTTAATATTAAACATATTCCTTGTCTCAAATCCTAGTTCTGAGAGAACGGCCGAAAGTATTTCTTGAGCTAAAGTATCTTCTACTATAATTTCCTTTTTCCTAAGCAAAGGAAACTCTATATGATAAAATGCTTCTTCAGGTGAAAGATTTTCCTTTACTAGAAATCTTTTATTATTAGGGTTTTGATAAAATACTTTAATAGCTTCTTTAGGTAATCCATTTACTAATGAGGGAGAATGGCTTGTCAGAATTATTTGATGTTTCTTAAGTTTTATTTGCTCTAATAAGAAAATTTTCAATCTCTCTTGAGCTCCCGGATGCAATGAAACTTCCGGTTCATCAAGCAAAATGAGAGAATAATTTTGAGCTTCTAAAATTTTAAGGACTAACTTTACTACGGCAATTTCTCCGCTTCCTGCAAAAGCTTCCGAATATCTTGCATGTCCCGTGTTAAAGATAACAGTATAACCAAAATTTCTAAAAAAGGAATGTTCAATATATTCTCCTGAAATATATTCTTTTCCCAATATAAAGGATATCCACTTAAGTTCTTCCTGAGTTAATACCCTTAATGGGTTGTTAATAGCTCCTGCTCGGGTATATACAAATGATTTTCGTCCAGAAATTATATCTTGAAGCTGTTTTGATTTCTTCCGGATAAACTCCTGTTTATTTCTTGTTGAAGTCCTTGAATTGTTTCCAAAATGGAAAAATTTATCAAAAGCACTCAACTCAGCTCTAAAATCAATATAAACAACATCTTTGGCAATTGGAGTATCTCTTCCCCCATCTTCTCTGGATGTCATTCCTGCCCATACTAATGGGCGGCTAGTTTCCCAATAATTAGGGTCATTACTTCTTCTTATCCTTGCCTTGACTACCTCTTTATAAGAATTATCATCTCCTTTAAACCTGTACCAAAAAGAATGTCTCTTTTTCTGATCATCATAATATTCTATTGGGTCTACACTTGTATCAAACCAAAATTCATAAGGAGTTGTTCTGCGAGGGGCTCCATATAAAGCGTGTAAACAGGAAGACTTACCACAACCATTTTGACCAATAAAAACAGTTAGTGGGAATTCAAAATTGATTTTTGTATTTAATTCAAGATTTCTATAAAATGGGAACTGAATAAAATCTATATATTTTTGAACACTTCCAGAATTTTTTATTCTTTTTACTGTATTTATTAATTGATCTAGCTCGTACATTCTTTAAATTTTTAATTCCCAGACCATCTTCTAAGCCATTCAGATAAGTCTAATCCAACCCGTGAAAGTTCAAAAGCTAAAGAATTACTTACATTCTGAGCAAAGTCATTCTTTAATTCGCCTATCCATAACATATCTTTATTATCTCCTCTTTTAAACTTGATTTGGGAATCACTTTCAAATGAGCAAACATTACCATTTTCATGAGTAATAAAATCTACTAATTGTGAGTCGTAGATTTTATAATTAATTTTGAAAAATTTAAACTCACCATCCACTTTAACAACAAAATGAAACTTTTTCGGCGGTTCAACAGCATTTAATTTTAATAAAAGGAATGATCTTTTTCTTTGACTAATTCTAACAGAGTCACATTTAGGTTGAACACAAAGCCAATAGCTTTCTTTTCTCTCTTCCTTCAAGATAGTCCCTAATGTCATTGTAAAATTAGAAATCAAATACCTTGGTTTTATTGTAGTGAGAATTGAGAATTTTATGTCACTCATTTTTGCTTCGTCCGCATCGTTAGCAAAAGTATTTGTAAGATTCTTATGACAGATCTTTGAAAATAATACATTTTCTTCAAATGGAATTTCTTTTTTATAAAAAGTTTTTTCTACTCCATGTAAAACTATGGAATGCAAAGTGTCAATATTAATATTTTCTGGTGGATCGAGGTTTGCAAGCTGTTCTCTATTATCGAGCACAAATGGATAACTTGCATCCCTGTATTGATCCTTTAAAAATAATGGAAGTGCTCGTGTCTTAATAATTGAATTAATTTCACTTTCCTTTATTAAACTTTTGATATCACTACCTATAATTTCTAATAGCTGGTCTTCTGCATCATCCGGGGTTGGTAATAATGATCGATGTGTTAAGTATGCTGGGTCAAGTTTTCTGTTATACGATTCTAATAAGTTATAAGTATTATTTCTAACCTCAGAAATTGCCCTAATCGCTGCTTGTAGTACTAATGCATTGGTTAATTGTGCAAATTCAGAATTTATTATTTCTGGTAATTTTTCTAAATTAACCTCTTTTCTTTTAACTTCTTCAGAAATATGTTTATGATCTTCAGGTAGCTTAAAGTAAATTGAGAGTCTTATCTTATCGTTATGAAAATATAATTCATCTTCATTTTCTTCGTAAGCAATACCTAACTCATCAAGTTTTCTCCTAATAGGAATAACAATTTTTTCTGTATCATATTCTGCTGTAAAAACTATGAGTAATTTCGGAGTTCTATGATTCTCACCTAAAATTTTCTCTATTAATCTTATTGCATAAATTCCTCTTGACTCATCTTCATCAACATCCTCTTCTAACTCCTCTTCAGATAAAACTTTTTTAACCTCTTTTCCATTTTGTTCGGATGGTTCCATGATAATTTTCCAATCTAATACAGT
Organism: Elizabethkingia occulta; assembly: GCF_002023715.1. Taxonomy (GTDB): domain Bacteria; phylum Bacteroidota; class Bacteroidia; order Flavobacteriales; family Weeksellaceae; genus Elizabethkingia; species Elizabethkingia occulta. The sequence goes on along the minus strand of NZ_MAHX01000002.1, from coordinate 14,321 downwards.
AACATCACAATTTTTCGCTAATGTTAAAACGGTATCTTCATCTTCAATGTTATTATATTTGAAAAATGAGCATGATTTCCCCTTTTTCGCAAATACTTTGGTGATAATATCTGCATTAATTCTATGATCGATCCCTCCATTTATAGGATCTTCAGCATCATTAAAAAAAGGCTGGTCGTCAACAAAACAAATAGTTTTTATGAAATTATCAGCTACGTCAATTGATTCTTCAAAATAATTTTCACTCATTTTTCATCTTGGTTTATTGGTGAGATAACAAAGGTTACTTTCATATCTTTTCTCGGTTCTCCCACATAAATAGTATATCCGGCAGAGCGTAAAACTTCTTTTGATATATATAACCCCATTCCTCTGCCATTATTTTTCTTGGATTGACCAAATTCAAAAATATTTTCATAATCAGCAACAGTAATTTCCGGCCCGTTATTTGAAACATAAAAAATATTTTTGTTCATATCTGCATGTAATCTTACAATTCTTTCGTGATCATCCGTTGTCTGTTTAAGCCAATGAATTGCATTGTCAACAAGGTTTACAAATACGGGGTAGAACTGGGAACGGTATCCCTTGAATTTAATATCGGAAAATGCCTTTGTTCTCTTCAAGTTAATATTATGCCTATCAATTCTACCTCTAAAAACATCTAAAAGGAATAAATATATTTCTTCTCCTTTTATATTTTCTTCCTTTCTATACAATCTACGATTAAGAGGTGTTAAAAGAGATAAATAGGTATCTAAATGTTCAAAATTGGTTCTGATGTTTCTGTAAGTCGAGTCTATTTTATTGTCCACGTCCGCCCATCGTTGTAAATCTCGAATACCATTTCTTAAAGAATTTACAGTACTATTAAATTCATGATGTACAATATTTACAGCTAAACCAAGCTGTGTTAACTCAATGTCAGCAAACATTTTCTCTTTGGCTTCTTCCAATTCTTCTTCAATAGCTTCTGTGATTTGAGCATTAGTTACAATACGTCCAGATTCATCTTTCTCCCAATAAATATTATCTAATTGATGTATAATATTTTCTAAAATAGAATTTGCATAATCTTTTTCCTCAATTATTGGCATTTCTATTTGTTTTATCTCTTCATATATGTCAACATCACTCGTATTGGCTAATTTAATATCTGTTAAACCTATTTTGGTCTGTCTTATTTTTTGTTCAAGATCTCCCATTAATTCTTGGGTCAATCTTCGTACTTTAAACGATATTTCCTCAGCAATGTTTCTTGCTTCATCAAACCTTTTCTTTGTAGTGTCTTTAGCTTCTTCCGAAATTAAATCAACATGCTTTTCAATTCTTTTCCGTCTACTTATCTCAATATTAAGTTCGTGCTGAAATTTGTTTAATAATTCTTCAATTTTCTTATCAGCGTTATTAAAATATTCGTTACTGATTCGACTGTATTCTTCTAAATATGATTCCCAATTTCTTCGTTGTTCTCTTGTAAGGCTAAAAGCTCTTGGAGCCATAACTTTATTTTTAACTCTTAATTCGGTTAACTTTTTTCTACCTTCAAACTCATAATCAATAAGTTTTTGACTTGCTTCATCAGGATCAGCTATATAAGCTATTGATCCCATATTTTTTTCAGTAGAATGTAAAATTTCGTCGATACTATTTTGTAGATCACCAGATTGAACACTTTCAAAAAAAGTATTTATTTCTCCTAAAAACTTATCCTTTCTTTCTTTTGCTCTTTTTTCTCTTTGCTCTTTAGCTTTGTACATTTTTTCTCTTTCTTTTCTTATTGTTAAGAAAGTCGATGTAAAGTCACCATTGCCTTTTTCCCTGAAAAAGTCATTAGCAAGTTGTACAAAAAAATTTTTTAAGATATCTCTTAATTGACGGTAAGCTTTGTTTTCTATGAATCCTTCACGCCCGGCTTTTTCAATAAGCTCTGGATTCTCTGCTTTTGAGATGTCCACAATACCAATCATTCTTCTATAGGAAAAGAAATAATAACTTGCACTCTTTGATCTGTTTTTTTCAATATCTAAAAAATCAAAATTATTATCTCCATAAGGCAATATCCTTATTCCATCTCGATAGATATATAAACCTCCATAACGATCTAATTTACTCCTGATTGGACTATACAATCCCTGTTCTAATAATGATTGTTTTAGATCTCCTTGTAAGTATGCGGTTTCAATCGAAAATTTTCCACAAGAAGTTTTTCTAAAATTATTTCCAGACCATATTATTTTATGATTATCAAAATCATTATCATAAACCTTCACATTCCCAACAAATTGTCCAAATTCGTCAAACTCACCTTTAAAATGATGGTCCATAATTTTAAACTCGGCAGGACTAATAAACGATTCCTCACCAATCAGATCATAGTAAATCCCATCATCTCCTCTGTAATCTCTAAAAGCTGTTTCGATATTAGGTTTTGGATGATCTGGTGTCATTGTATTTGTAAAACCAATAAGCATCTTCTCTAAGCTTGAAGCTTCATCTCTTACCTCTTTATCTCCATCAATATTTGCATTTAAATTATCATCGCAAGGCGAAATATAAAAATGTGTTCCTGATTTTTCAGTTAATGTTAAATTATTTGGTAACCAATCCATTAATTCAAAAGGATCACAATTAAAAGAATTTATTTCATCTTTTAATTTGATAAAATCCTTATATTCAATATCATTATTATCAGCAATTTTTTGTAGATGTTCAATCACTAACAATTTCATATTTTCGATTTCTTCAACCGTTAAAAAATTGTTTTCAGGTTCAATAACGGGAATAAAAACTTGGTCTAAGTTAATTCCCGGGCATTCAAATACTCCCCAATTTATAAAGGCAGCTATCAAGGGCATCAGTTTTCCTTCTCTCTCTGCTCTTGATAAAATTAAAACTTGTTTCCCTATTGATGCAATTGCCAATCTACCAATGCCCTTCTCTCCCATTATGGGTCTTAGGGCTTTATTTAAAGCGGTGGGTGGTGGAGGCGTTTTATGATTAGCAAACTTACTTTCTGTGGCTAGAACCAACCATCTTTTTTCAAAATCATCTTTGGTCATACCAAGACCATCATCTCTCAATATAAAGAGTTGCTCTTTTCTAAAATAATCAACTTCTACATGATCAGCATAAGCATCATGAGCATTTTTGAAAAGTTCGTTAATTGCCGTGGGAATTCCTGCAATCTGCTGTCTCCCTAGTAGATCTATTGCTCTTGCTCTTGTTTTGAATTGCGCCATAATTTCCAATGTTCAAAAATTGTTACCCCAATAGCTTTAGCTAATTTGGGAGGAACTGCATTACCGATCATTGTCGCTACAGTACCTTTGTTAGAAGAGTAAAAGTTATAATTTAAAGGAAATGATTGCAATGTAGCACCTTCTCTTAAGGAAATAGCTCTATCTTGCTCTGGATGTGAATAACGCCCCGTGCTTGTATATATAAATCTTGTTGTAATAGTTGGAGCAGGTCTATCCCAATACATTCTTCCGTAAACATCGTAATGACCATCATGCTCCTTATAGCATTCTAATTGTAAATCTTTATTATGCTCCCAATTTTTTCTAGAACCACCATCTTTAGGTGTATGTTTTAATCTTTGTAGATTTAAATCGCTAACTCTTGAAACGGTATGCATATATATTGAATTATCAATAAAACCTGCTTCAACTTTTGGAAAAAGCTTTTCATTACCAATAGCTTTTTTCACTGTCATTATATTATCCTTTTTTTTATCTTGTAAAGGTAATTTAATCTCAGAATTAAGTCTTGAGGCTATTAAAATAAAACGTCTTCTATTTTGAGGAACGTTAAAATATTTTGCATTAACAACTTTCTGATCAAAAACGTACCCCTCCTTTCTTAGAGATTTTTTAAAATTATGTATTGGACTTCCTACTTTTGTTTCCAAACCAGGAACATTTTCAATGAAAACAAAACCAGGTCTATAATGAAGAACAAATTCTTTAAAATCCTCAAGTAATAATCTGCTCTTTTGGGATTTCGTTTTATCAGATTTTAAATTAGAATAATACTGACATGGACTACACCCTACAAAAATTAGATTATTATCATTCTTTTTAACTTCAACATATTTAGTCAAGTCTTCTGGAGCCAAATTTGAAACATCCTCATTAATAAAAATTGCATGATTATTTTTTACGTATGTATCTTGAAATTTAGGATCAATATCAACTCCTGCGAGCACTTTTATTCCTACTTCTCCAAAACCACAAGTTACTCCTCCTGCACCGCAAAAAAAATCTATAGCCTTTAGTTCATTTGTTATTTCCATAAATAGAAAATTCGTAATATACAAAAATATATAAAATATATCTTTTCTAACAGTATTTTTATGCCGTTTAGTAAAAACTTTAATCTCATCAACCTGAGGTGTAAGTTTCATATAATAAGATTTGATAATATATTAGGTTAATTAAGAAATCTTTAGAACCATGCATAGAAAGTGTACAAACATCATTGTATTTCAATTTAAAAAAATTATCTTATCTTTTCATCAGGCTTCAATTTTCCTACGAAATCCAGAGTGATTACTTAACTTCCTATTTAATTTAATGGATGGATTGTGAAACAGCAGATAGTTAATATAACCCGAAGAATTACGATTCTCCAGACATTTGAATAGATTTTATCAATACACTTCACTTTATCACAGCAAAAGCTGAGTAAATTTCTAATATAAACTGTTCATGTTATCAATTACATATATTTATAGGTAGACAGATAAAATTTGTTACAGCCTATCATTAGCTGGATTTGAAACTAGGTCTATTACACATTACGATTAACGAATAGATTTTTGTGAAAATTACGTTTTGGTGTTCCTTTAGTTCAATGATTGTTTTCAAATTTTCACTGAAACTTTTTAGCTCCCCTTTACTTATAAATTTTTGAATATTGGCTATTTTAGCTATCTGATTAATGTTGTTTTCGACCTTTGCAAAAATATTGTCCTGTTTTTCAATAAATGCCAATATTTTTCTCCTTTCATCATCAAAAATTCTACCCTCCACGGAGTCAATAATTAAACTGCTCAAAGAAATTTGTCGTTTGGAACAAAGCTTTTTCCAGTTTTCTTTCCGGTATTTTTGAATTCTTATGAAAATACGTTCTTCTTTTCCATTATTCTTCGTTTGCATATAATAATCAGCTTAGAATTTCTTTGTAAAATTGAGGCATAATAATCCTGAAAACAATAGTATATAAGGGACTTGGCCTAAATAAGATGAATCTGGACTCATCTGGAATATATAAAGATTAAAAAAGAATATACTGGGTTAATCTGGAATATTGTATCTGATTTTCCCAAAATAAAAAAACTGAGTTCCGAAGTTTTTCCACCTTTTTGCAAAAAAGGCAAGAGAGTCTTTGTAGGGAAAACTTGAAAAGTTTGTACGTACAAAGACACATCTTGCTAGAAAAAAACCGCATAATTTTCAGAGCTCTAAAAAAGTAAAAACAGAACAGCTAACATGTTATAATTATGATTTAATCTGAGATTTCTTGTTATTGAAAGAAAAAAAGACGGCAAATTATGGCGGGAAGACCTGCGTAATTTTTACGCAGGCTATTCATGAAGCTGTATCTATTTTACTCACCCTTGGTCATAGCCTACTACTTTTTCACCCATGTTCTATAGTAAGATGGGTAAAAATTACTCAGGTTAGAGAAATAGGTGGGTAATTTTTATGCAGGCTGTAATTATTTTAAAAATGTGTCTAGTCCTGAAAAAAGTTTACACTGTCCTGATCGGAGCAGTCTCTTTTATTTATCAGAGATTTTTTTGGTACGGCAGTTATTTTAATAATACCCTCAGAAATGACTATCACATAAAAAGACTATGAATTATTAAAATAAGACCTGAGTGATAAGAATTACGCAGGTTCTCTGCTAACCTATATCTATTTTACTCATTTTTGGACGCAACCTGTTACTTTTTCACTCACGTTCCACAACAGGGTGGTTAAAAATCACTCAGGTTAGAGAAATAGGTGGGTAATTTTTACGCAGGTTGTAATTATTTAAAGTGAATCATGGAAGGAATTAAACTATATTGATGGACAGATTAATAAAAGAATGTTCTCCTTTGTCGGAAACAGATTGAAGGATTCCAAAACCCTTTTAATTCCGATATTCTTTTTTATTTCTTTACAGTTCATTTTTTCTTTTTTCAATGCAAATTTTCCCGTCTCTTTTCCTTTTAAATAAAAAAAGACTTTTAATTACTTTTAATATACTTTTAGTGATTAACCACATCCCCTTATGACAAAGCATCCATATTCAATCTGGAATGAGTACAATTCCGAATTCTCCATGAGCGCAATTCCGAAACATAAATGAGTGCAATTCCGAAAAAACAGCTTTTACCAGATGAGTACAATTCCGAATCTGATTTTATTTTCTTCTGTTATTTTTACCTTATCTACAATTTTCAAAGGCTTTACAATACCTAAATGAGTGCAATTCCGAAATTGGACTCATAAAAATTCCAATTTTAACAATTTCTTAACTTTAGCGAGCGCAATTCCGAATTCCGAATGAGTACAAATCCGAAATACGGATGAGTGCAATTCCGAAATTAAAGAATAACAGGGTAGCTGTTTGGTAGTATTTCTGTCATTTTCGTTTCTCTGTATAATCGTATAATAAGTTCCTGTATTTTGCTTAAAAAAACGCTCTCTGAAAATGTATAGATTATTTCAGAAGACACAGGTATACAGTAATAGTACTAAGCCTTATTTTTTGGTTATATCCCCAAACACCGCACTTTCCGGTAAGACAAATGCTCAGGTACTTTCGATCAGTATGGATCGTAGACCTTAATTTATAACAAAGGTTGGCAAAATTGCCAACCTTTAATTTTTCAAGCCAGTTTATTATACTTAATAGCAATTTATTATTCTATCTGCGATTCTGTGGCATCCCCGACAATTTAATAATTTCCTCCGGAATAGCTATAGCATAACGAGGATCATTAGGTGGTAAAGAGTATTGTTTATTTTCAATAGTTCTTGTTAAGGTAATATTAGCTCCATCACGGTTGTATCTTTTCAAATCCGCCCAGCGAATCCCTCTAAACAATAGCTCCTTTTGTCTCTCTTTCCTAATAAGCTGTAATGCCTCTTCTTTGGAATTAGCAACAAAAGGGATAAATGTTTCGGCTTTCCATCTGGTGATTAGAAGATCATTAAGCATTTTCATAGATTTGGTAACATCACCAGTCTGAGCATAAGATTCTGCTGCGATCAAATACAGCTCATCCACTGCAACGCTGGTCATTTTCCCCGAAGAACCTCCTGTGTAGTTTCCTTTAAAGATAATATCTCCATTAGGGTTTACCCTAAAATAAATAAGTTTTCTAAGATCATTTTCATGATATAATTGAAATAAATTTAATGGAACCTTAGCTACTGTAAAACGTACAGGTCCTGAGATACGCATTGTAGTTCTTAATAAAACTTCAGCGTTCATATCCTTAATAGGATAAGTATCTGATGATTTTAGTGTATTAAAATCCATTAAAGTATTTTGCAGTTCTAATGCCTGTAAGGCATATTGTAAAGCTTTTTCATAATCTCCTATATATAAATAAGTTCTTGCCAAATACCCAAGTGCTGTAATCTTTGAGGGTCTGCTGGCAGCTATCTGCTTTACAGGCAGTAATTCCACAGCCTGAGTTAAATCCTTTAAAATCTGATCATAAGTCTGTTTAACCGATGACCTTACCGAAGTCTGGTTCATATCAGAATCTAACCGGAGTGGTAAACCTAAATCCTGTCCTGCGGTTGCCTCATTATAAGCCACACACCATATCTGCGCAGCATCCAGATAGCGTATGGCACGCAGTGCTAATGCCTGACCTTTTACATTCTCAGCTCCTGAAATATGATAGGTTTCCAAATTGTCAAGCACTGCATTACTTACATAAATAGCCTTGTAACAAGAATACCAGTCATTTCCTACCCCTTGATTGGTCGACACATAATCAGGCTGCCATGTATACAATCTTTTATCTTCATTATATTCCAAGGCGTTATAATCGCTATCTGATAAATAAAATTCATCAGAGGAAGTCATCCCACTGGAAGCAAAATCTCCCAATACATCTGTTATCCTATCCAATAATGCCTGATTATCTTCAAGGGTTTGAGGAGTAGCCAGCTGTGAGTCAGATTTTTCATCTAAAAACCTGCTACAGCCCGTTAACACTACTAATACAGATAAAAATCCAAATATTTTTTTTAATGTTTCTTTCATAACATAATAATATTGTATTGAAATAATCAGGTTAGAATTTGGCACGAAGCCCTATTGTATAAACAGCCGGAGGTCTTAATCCATTAAGCCCAAGATTATAATCCGGGTCTATTCCACTTTTATTAGCCCTCCATAAAATCCCCAGGTTGCTTAGGTTCACAAATACACTCAGGTTTTCAAAAACAGGAGACCCGAAAAGAGCTTTGTCAAAAGTATATGTGAGGTTGATATATTGTAATCGTATATGATCTCCTTTTTCAACAAGTATACTTGATCCGCTATAGAATGCATCCCTGTTAGCATCACTCTGATAATTATTGGATGGTACATTGGTAAAGGCTTCATCACCCTCTTTTTGCCACCTGAAGGCATAATCACTATGTCCAGTCCAGCTGGTAAATAAGTTGGTATAGTTTATTGAATTTCTTCTAAACCAGTATCCAAACTTGTAAGAAATACCTATATCCATACTAAAGTTTTTGTAGCTAAAGGAGTTCACAAATGAGCCATAGACCGTAGGAACCGCTGAACCGTAGAATTCTAAATCCTGAACTGAAGTACCTACACCCACCATTTGGGAATAATCCTTACTGACCTGTCCGTTAAGATACCCCTGCGGGTCTCCGGTTTTAGGATCTAATCCAGCCCATTTATACGCAAATATAGAATAGACAGGTAATCCCTCTACTCCCGATATGGGTACGGAAGAGCCATTCCCTATGAATTGGCTCGCCAGAGGATCTGCCAGATAATATTTTGTGACCTTATCTCTGTAAGTACTGAAGTTTAGAATAGTATTCCATTTTACTGCTCTGTCAATATTCATGGTCTTTAGTTCAACGTCTATTCCATGTCCGCTTGTCTCTGCTACATTGGAAAGCATATAGTCTATACCTGTTGTGTAATCCATTTGTCTGGGGCCAAAAAGGTTGGTTCCTTTTTTAGTAAAATACTCAACAGAGCCACTTATTCTGCTGTTTCGAGAAGAGAAATCTACCCCTGCATTAATCATTCTGGAAGTTTCCCAACGCAGCCTTGGATTAAAATAATTGTCAAAACGAGCCACTGATGTTCCGGTGTAACGGGATTTATCCGTATCAAAAGCGATGGTACTTACAGCGACCATTGCAGGATCTATATTTCCATTAAATCCATAAGATGCTCTCAATTTTAAATAAGGAAGCCATTCTGCGTGATAAAAATTCTCTTTGGAAATTTCCCATAGCGTTCCCACTGACCAAAAGGGATTCCACTGGTCATTGGTATTTAACCCAAACAAATTGCTGGCATCCCTGCGAAAGCTTCCCGAAATAGTATACTTGTTATCAAAAGTATAGGCAGCATTTGCAAACAGAGAAACAAAACGAGTCGTTCTCTTTCCAAGGGATTGCCCCCTTTGGATAAATTCCATACTACCCGTAGGAAGAAGTGTATACTGCCGGGTATAATCAACACTACTGGAAGCCATACTGTTTTCATTATACCCATAGTAACGGTTATATTCGTAGCTTCTTACCGCATCACGGCTCTCTGCTCCTGCAATTGCTGTGACGCCGTGTTTATGCCATTTACCTGTATAGTTTAATTGCCCTCTTACATTATTGATAATGGTTAATGTTCCTGACTTATCTAAAATCCCGCCCTTTGGAACAATAAAATTTGTGTTTCCGTTGGTATCTATCTGCGCAAAACTGTTTACATAATTTCTGGCAAAGTAACTTTGTGAATTATGAAGGCTTTCTGTAATATCATTCTGTCTCTGATACTGGTATTTGAATTCGGCTTCAAGTCCTCTTAGAATTTTATAATTAACAGAAGCGTTAATCATCACTTCCGTTCCATTAGTCTTTGCAGAGTCATTCTGCCAGTCTAAAAGTGGATAATAATTCCAATCTAAAAGCTTTCCTGATCCAAAACTATCTTTATAATTCTGATCATAGCCCTTTGTCACTATACTCGGATTACCTTCGCTGTCTGCCAGCTGCATATAGGGCACTGCTGAGTTTCTTGCCATTGTAATCCCTCCATAGCTTATGCGCCCACTCTCTGTACGGGTATCTGTATAATATATTCCGGTATTTACAGTTAATTGTTTTATAGGACGCCACGTATTCTGGAAACGAAGATTGGTTCTGGTATATTTCTCTCCAAGATTTCCTTTGTTGTCATCATATCCAATTCCGGATGTCCATGAAAATTTTGGGGCTCCACCTGCAATGTTTAAAAAGTACTGTCTTTTTTCAGAAGGCAGATACATATACCGTCTGTACTGATCTCTGGCATCAATATTCCTTAAAACCCCAATCTGACGGTTAACTTCCTCCTCACTCATAAGCCCCTTTCTCTGCTTGTTCAGTAGATCTACCACCGGAGATAAAGCCGGATGTGATGAAGAGTTAATATCACTATCATAGTAACCTCTTTTAAAGAGTTCCGTTTCAACATCTATAAAATCTGATGATGAAATGGTCTTTAGGTAATTGAAATCAGGTTTTGGGCTTATGCTTGTATTAGCTGTGAACTCTAGTGACAGTAGCTGGCTGAATTTCCCACTCTTTGTTGTAATGACAATAACCCCATTGGCAGCTCTCGCTCCCCAAATACTTGCCGCAGATGCATCTTTTAGTACCGTAATACTTTCAACCATATTGGGATTGATATTACCAATGTCTCCCTCATAAGGAAAATTGTCTACGACAATCAATGGTGATTTAGGACCATTGATTGTACTGATACCCCGAATCATCAATTGAGGAGTTCCTGAGGTTCCCCTGTCTATTGTTACTCCGCTTATCATATTGGAGAGACGATCCAAAACATTGGTGCCAACCTGTTGGTTTAGAAGTTTGTTATCTGCATGAGAATAAGATCCCGTGGCTCTTTCCTTTGAAATTTTCTGATATCCGGTGGCTATATTTACAGCTTCTATATCCGTAAACTTAGCTGTTAGCATAATTTTTACGGGTATACTTTGAGGAAGGTTTAATTCTATGGTTTTGGATTCATATCCCAGAACTGAAGCTATAACTTCAATTTTGTTTTCTTTTGTCTCAAGCCTGAAAAAGCCATTACTATCTGTGATTACTGCGGTACTGCTATTTTTTAAAGCTATGGTAACATTTTTTAGTGGGACTTTGCTTAATTCATCAAATACTTGTCCGGAAATAGTATGTTGAGCCATAAGTGATATACTACTGCATAGTATCAATGGCATGAGTATTTTTTTCATAGTATATTATTAGAGTTTTATTATTGAGGGCTAAAGAATAGTGGGTAGTCTCTTTATGATTTATCCTTAATGACAAGTACATCTATATCCCTGTCAGCCTCAATGAGATCAAGATCATATTTTGAAAGCGCTTTGCTTAAAGAGACAGGATCTGAAATATCCAATAGCTTTAAGTCCATATTTCCTGTATATCCTGTTTCATCAATAATGGGCAGTTTTATTTCAGGAATTCCATTAATACTGTTGACAAAAGCATACATAGAAATATTTTGTAAGTCTGATTCTGAGGTTGAAAATCTATATTTCATTTCACCCCCTTTGGTGGCAATCTTATCTTTTTGCGAGGTTCTTCTAAGAATCAGACATTTTACCTTCCTTTTTTCTATACTGGCGGAATAATCTGCAAATTGGCTAAGGTTTTTAAGCATCATCGGATAGAGTGAATCGGATAGTGATACCGGAACGATGTATTCGTAATTATAAAGATTATAATCCTCCACACGTCCTTCGGAATTCTTTATATAATCCAGTGCAGCCCCATTCTTTGCTTCTATAACTATTCTTTTATTACTAAAAGATTCTTTTCGTTGTTGAAAGATTTCATCGGTAATAGCGGTAAAGATCTCCAGTAATGAGAGATTGGTAAACTGACGGCCATATACAATATTTCCTTTTCTATGGAAGCCTGAACCGAAACCTATACTTCTTATCCTTCCTTTTGAAAGAAGTGAATAATTTGTAAGGCTGGTTCCTTTCTCCTGATCGAAACTTTCTGATAACATTAAAGGTCTTTCCCTACTCATGTATACAACGGTCTGAAGACTGGAACTTTCTCCTTTTAATACTTCATTTATGGTATTTTCATTTACCTGAGCCCCATCAGTGGTATTAAGTAGTTTTCCGTCCTTAATCCATATAATATAAGGGACTCCTTTATGAGGAAATTGAGAATGCAGAATTTTATCTCCCGCTACGGAAAGTATCTCCTTATACCTCTGTCCATTTTTAGAGGCGAAAAATTTTTCCAGAGTGGCTCTGTCCTGATTGCTGACAGCCAGTATTTTTATCTTGCCATTAAACTTCTTTTGAAGTTCTTCCATTTTAGGAAAGCCTGTAAGGCACGCACTACACCATGTATTCCAGAAGTCAAGTAAGATCAATTTATCTTTATCTTCGGATAATTTTATAGTTTTCTGTGGATGATTGACAACCTCCATTGGGGCTGTCCAAACAGAACTTGGCAAAGCATCACCTATTTTCAGAGTTTTTTTTTGTGAATATGCCAAGGCAGCTACTATCACTGCTAAAATAAGGGACACACGCCCCCTGCAAAAGAAATTTTTCATACTTTTGATGAGTTTAAATAAACTATTTCTGATTACTCTTCCTCACTTTATGTAAATGCTACTTCACGAGGTGCTGGAAGAGTTTGTTTTTTCACGCTTAAAGATGCATTGGTAGTGTTCCAATGATGAATACAAAGTTATTGGTATATCATAGGCAGGTAGAATTGTATTTTGAAAAAGCAGGGAAAATATACCTCATAACTATATTCCCCTTGCTAAGTGCAAAAAGTCTGGTCGATAAGACGAGAAAGATTTCATAAATAAGGATTGCTCCCGCAATGGTTGTACACCCATTGTAACTCTCATACTCTAATACATAACTAATCTGGCCACTCTTCCTATCCTGTGTAATTTTGTGATATAGGGAGTTTGATAGACTTTTCTATGTAATACTGTCAAAATTTATTTATTGGACTTTACCAATTTTTGTCTAAATTTTAATTTTTGACATTCTCACAGGCTAATTAATGGTTTTTGTTTTCTTACCTGAGCAGGGAAAATATAAATACACTTCCCCTTACCACAGGCAAAATTTGATTGATATGAATGTTTGAATGTTTTTATTCTGAAAAACAGCTCTATACCAATGTTCTTTTACCTTTGAAGAATCAGAATTTGGCAGTTATAGAACAAAATACTACTTTTAAGGTGCGAGTTTAAAAGAAGACCAAATTTAGTGGCAGGCGTATTTTGTAAATCCATATTGAAACATACCTCACATTAATGTTAGGTATAGAGCTGATGGTCTTTATTGAAAATAGAGGGTTAACCTGACGGTTCCTTAGTTGGAGGGGTGGATAATTTCGTTCTCATATTAACTTTTTTAAATATTGGTATAGAACGATGTTTTCTGTATGAAGAGTTTCCTTGTAAAAAAGCAAGGAGCGGTCTCACACTTTCAATCCGCTGGGCGACCAAGCCCATCATTAATTTTTAATTAATGATTTCCATTGAAAGTTAACGTGAGAACCGCCCACATGCGTATGCAAAGTTAATAAACTTTTTAAACATGGAGCGATTTCACGATCCTCTCGTTGGTTTTTGGTCTTTTTGCGGAACGAGAAAATATCGTCAATTAATGCCTCTGTGGCTTAATTATCAAATCTTTAAAGCAAATATAATAATAATTCTTAAATGTGGCAAATAAACCACAAATATTTTACTTATAATGACGGACAAATATCTAAAAACATATAAATATGTTGGTGCAAAAATTAAGGAAAGACGATTAGAATTAAATTTGACCCAAGAACAACTGTCTGAGAAAATACCAAAAATGGATAGGTCAAAAATTAGTGATATGGAAAATGGTAAAGAGGATTTTCGTTTTTTAACATTATTAAAAGTATGTGATGCATTACATATTAGCCTTTTTGATTTATTGAATAAAGAATAACTTCAGTCAACATAAATTGGGATAGTCAAAATCACAGAATTTACCGATTCTAAATAAAGTTAAAAAAACG
>NZ_MAHX01000001.1 GCF_002023715.1 Elizabethkingia occulta | reverse complement strand
TGAAGTTTTTTTTCAGTCATATTCGTTAACTCTACTCCGCTATAACAGTTCTTTTAGTAACCATTTTTGCGTGGGCAAAACTAATAAATTTTATTAACATGACCAAATCTTTTTTCTAAAAATTTTAATCGCTTTTTCGTCTCAATTATCTCCTGCTCCCCTAACAACTCTCATTGTTTAGGACTGCAAAAGTAGAAAAACTTCTATAACGCACCAAACATTACCACACCTTTTTTAACATAATATATGTAACTGTCTGAGTACGGGTGAGAAAAATTTAATATTATGTTCACATTGCAAAAACTGAACTCTTTTTATATCCTCTATATATCGCTCTACACCCTTTAAAAACCGTGGTTTTCTTTTAAGCATTTGCTGGAACAGGCTCTTTCTAGAAGCCCACGCGTTCTTTTTTAGCTTTAATACCTCTCTATATATATATGTAAAAACTAAAAATCCGGCACAAAGCCGGATTTTATATACTATATATATGTATTAGTAAACAATAATTTCATCTGTAAACAAATACCCTTTCTTTGTATTAGGAGCTATAATTTTCAGGTACCTTGCCTGTACGGGAGTTTTTAATTTTAGTTCAAATCGCTTAAACGTTAATTTTGACTCTGTCTCCGGAATATCGTTTTTCACAAGTCCAATTTCTTTATATGCTACTCCATCATCTGAAACCAAGACTTTCATTTCTCCGGGCATATAAACTCCCGGACCAATAATTTGCATAAAGCGCATAGCAACCGTATTAAGTGTTTCCTTTTTTTCAAAATCAACAACAACATCTACATCTTTAGTAAAACCTTGCCATTGCTTATCATGATAAGTCAATCCGCCGAAAACGCCATTCGTTAATGTTTGTTCCTTCTGAGCTTCATAACCATCCCATTTATTATTATAAATTACTTTTTTCCCAATTGCTTTATGAATATCTATATCCAAATCTAAAATCGGACCTATTTTTATACCATTCATAAAATATGCAGCTTTAACTTTTGCAGACTGATTCAGAATAAAAGGTTCCTTATATATTAAGGACTCATTTGTTGGCTCTTTACCGTCTAATGTATATCTTATATTCTCAGGATTCATTTGCTCAGTAACCAAACTCACCTTATTAGTTCCGGATGAGGAATCAAATTTCACTATACTATATATATTATAGGATGGCCTGTAATAATTCACCTGAAGTTGTTGTAGAATTTTATAATGAGACTGTAGCCTTTTGGTAAAATCCTGAATGTTTTTATTCTCGAAAGCCGTCCAGTTGACTTCAGCCAGTGCAAGAGCTCTGGGAAATACCATATATTCTACATGTTCTGTTGTCGGAATATATTCGGCCCACAGGTTTGCCTGCGCCCCCAACACATGTTTAGCTTTTTCTTCTTTCAAAACTGCAGGAACCGGATTATAAGAATATACTTTGTCCAAAGGCAAATATCCGCCTATTGCCTCGGGTTGAGTTCTGGGATCAGTCTGATAACTGTCGAAATACAGAAATTCCCCGGGAGTCATAATTACATCATGTCCCGCATTAGCTGCAGCTATACCTCCCGACTCCCCTCTCCAGCTCATCACAGTAGCTCCGGGCGTTAATCCACCATCCAGAATTTCATCCCAACCTATAAGTTTCCGCCCTTTTGACTGTAAATATTGATCCATTTTGCGAATAGCATAACTCTGAAGTTCATCAACAGACCTTAATCCTTCCTTTTTCATTAAGGCTTGATCTTTCGGGCAGGAAGCCCAGTGTTTTTTATCCGCTTCATCCCCACCTATATGTATATATTTAAACGGGAAAATTTCCAGCACTTCATCTATTACGTTCTGAAGAAATTCAAATGTCTTAGGATTTCCAATACAAAATTCGCTTTGAGTATATGGTTTCCCGGAGCATGATAATTCCGGATAAACAGCCAATATTTCCTCGCTATGCCCTGGCATTTCTATTTCTGGTATTATATTTATACCTCGATCAGCAGCATATTTTACTAATTCTTTTGCTTCTTTCTGCGTATAAAAGCCTCCACTTGCATTAGGACTCCCTTGTTCTGTATACTGACGCCCATTTTGCCACCAGTCTTTCCAGTTTGCATGGGTACGCCAGGCTGCCTTATTAGTCAATTCCGGATATTTCTTTATTTCCAGTCTCCATCCTGCTCCATCAGTCAAATGCCAATGGAAATTATTGAATTTATACAGAGCCATAAGATCTATGTATTTTTTCAGGAAAGAAAAAGGATAGAAATGCCTGGATACATCTAAATGCAATCCTCTGTACGAAAAACGTGGTTGATCTTCAATGGAAGCAAAACTTAACCTTGACGGATCTTTCTGAAGCAAACCTAACTGTACAAAAGTATGAACACCATTAATAGCACCTGCAATATCTGATGCCTCAATTTGTATACCTTTACTATTTATAGATAATCGATAAGCTCCGGGAGCAAATTTATTGTGTTGATCTTTCACAATACGGATATCTCCGGAGTTTGCATTTTTAGCACCAACTATATTTTTTTCTTGCTTAAAAGCAGAATACTCAGATAAAAGAGGCTTGACATTAGCAAACTCTGGTGAAACACTGACCTTAACTGTTTGAGGAAAAATATATTCACCGTTCTTTAAAGATACAGAGGAAGGTTTGGGAATGATATCGAAATTATTTTGTGCCGACACTAAAAATGGTGCAGCATATATTAATAAAGATATCAGAACTTTATTCGTTTTCATTTTGGGTTATCGTTTTTAAAGAACAACAAATATCATAAATAATATTGAAATCTATTTTCTTTGTGCACAAGGACTCACTATTTTCAGTATTTTATTTTAGTTTTTAATTGATAATCCTTCTCACTTTTTATAAATTTGAGAATCTAATTAATTTTCAATAAAAACTATATGACCAACAATTTTCTAATCCGAAAGGCAACAGAGGAAGACACATCTGTAATTTTCTCTCTTATCAAACAACTTGCAGAATACGAAAAGCTTTCTGATGCTGTTATTACTTCTGAGGAAGAGCTAAGACATAATATATTCCATGAAGGCTTGTCCAAAGTGCTTATTGCTGAAGAGAACAATGTTCCGATAGGCTTTGCATTATATTTTTATAACTTTTCTACTTTCGTGGGAAAAGCCGGATTGTATCTGGAGGACCTTTTTGTAGAACCTGTGCACAGGGGAAAAGGTTATGGTAAAAAACTTTTAGTTGCACTGGCACAAATAGCTAAAGAGAAAAACTGCGGAAGAATGGAATGGTCTGTACTGAACTGGAATAAGCCTTCTATCGAGTTTTATGAATCTCTGGAAGCTGTTCCTATGAATGAATGGACCGTATACAGACTGACACAGGATAAAATTGATATTCTGGCAAATTCATAAAACACAAAAACACTGGTGAAAAAACTACTTTTTTATATTCGTAAGCGACTAAAGCAAGCTTTTGATAATATCACAAATGAGCGACTGAAAGACAACTTGCTCCAGGCTATCCCTTTTTGGATAGCTTCCATTATCACAGGACTTATAGCTGTACTATACGCTAAAATTTTCGGTTGGGGCGAGCTCCTTTTATTTAAAATTTTTCATTGGAAATCCTGGTTGATTTTCATTATAACCCCAGTTGCTTTTGTTTTATCATGGTGGCTTGTAGATCGTTTTGCCCCCTATGCAAAAGGAAGTGGTATTCCCCAGGTAATGGCATCCGTAGATCTGGCAAATCCCAGAGATCGCTATATGATAAAATACCTGCTAAGTTTTAAAATTATTATTATTAAAATTATATCAAGCTTTGTCCTTATTACAGGTGGCGGTATTATCGGTAGAGAAGGACCGACAATACAAATTGCCGGATCTGTGTTCCGGAAAGTCAATGAACTTCTACCCAGGTGGTGGCCAAAGATTTCACAAAAAAATATGATTCTTACTGGTGCCGCAGCAGGACTTTCTGCAGCATTCAATACACCTTTGGGTGGTGTTGTATTTGCTATTGAAGAATTAGCAAAAACACATATCAGCTATTTTAAAACAGCACTTTTTACCGCTGTAATTATTGCCGGACTTACCGCAGAAACTCTCGCAGGACCTTATCTGTACTTAGGCTATCCTAAAACCGGCGGGACTACTCTATGGTTAATGTTTCCAGTAATTTTTATTGCAGCAGTATCCGGAATCACCAGTAGCTATATTTCCGGCTTGATGCTAAAGATTAATAAATTCAGAGCAAAATTCACCCACAAAAAGCAGCATGTTTTCTTCTTAATAGGTACTGCTCTTATTATATCTTCACTTGCTTATTTTATAGATAAAAATATATTAGGATCTGGTAAAGAACTAATGGAACATTCCTTATTCACTAGTGATAAGCATCAAAAATGGTATATGCCCATCCTGAAAATTATAGGCTCTACCCTATCTTTTACAAGTGGTGGTGCTGGTGGTATTTTCGCTCCAGCACTTAGTATAGGAGCAAGCATAGGATCTGTATTTTCAGGATTAGCCAATTTTACTCCAGAAGAGACTAATGTTATTATATTGGCGGGAATGGTTGCCTTTTTAACAGGAATTACCCGCGCCCCGTTTACATCTGCTATTCTGGTATTGGAAATGACTGATCGACACAGCCTTATATTCCATCTAATGCTGGCAGGTATGATATCCTCTATTGCTTCCATGATTATTAGCAGACACTCATTATATGATTCATTAAAAATTGGTTTTCTTGAAAAGCTTAACAAAGAAGTGCGTGCTCCTAAAGATAAGCTTCACCTCAAAGATTTGGTAAAAAGAAGATAAATATTTCATTACTAACAATTTATTCTCATAGAATTAGTAAAAAAAACCTATATTTAACATTATTATCAAATAATATATCACCAAATTTTAAAATATAGAAACTATGAGAAAAACATTTCTACATTTAAACAATGCTAAAAAGCTAAACAGGGAAAGTCAAAAATCGATCTTAGGAGGTTCCACAGACTGCCCGCCCAAGCATTATGCAGTAGAACATAATGGTTACACTGCATGTTGCCTAAAACCTGTCAGTAACCCATGCGAGCTGGTTGTTAACTTTTGTATTATGCCAATGGGAATGTGTGGAGACGAAAGGTAAAATCTAACAGTAACATCAAATAAATAATAAATATTATCAATTATGAAAAAACTTGACAGAAAAAAACAAAAGAATATCCTAGGAATGGGAAACAATTGTGCAACCGGAGAATTCGAAGCTTCTTATAATGGTTATATCGTATGCTGTATGAAGCAACCTACCGGACCAAATCTTTGCGACCCAAATATCAGCATGTATTGTGATATTCCATACGATATGTGTGGAGATCCATTCCAATAAGAACTAAAAAAGGCTCTGTTACTTATGTAGTGGAGCTTTTTCTTTTGTTTTGTTTGCAAATTCAGAAAATATCAATATCTTTGCACCTCGAAATAAAAATAAATATTTTATCATTATGAACAATTACGAAACTGTTTTCATTTTGACTCCCGTTCTATCTGATGCTCAGGTGGAGGAAGCAGTTAAAAAATTCGAAGACCTTATTAAGGACAATGGTTGTGAGATCGTTGCTAAAGAAAACTGGGGACTTAAGAAATTGGCTTACCCAATCCAATTGAAAAAGAACGGATTCTACACTTTGATCGAATTCAAAGGTGAAGGTGATGTTGTAGCTAACTTAGAGCTAGCTTACAAGCGTGACGAAAGAGTTATCCGTTATTTAACAACTAAAATGGATAAGCATGCTGTAGACTATGCAGTAACGAGAAGAACAAAAGTGAAATCTCAAAAAGCTTAATTAATTAACCCCTAAAATCTTAAGACAATGGCAATAGATGAAATGGCACAACAAGCCGCGCAAGGTGGTGAATCTGAAGTAAAGTTCCTTACTCCACTAGATATCAACACAAAAACACAGAAGAAATTCTGTCGTTTCAAAAAATACGGAATCAAGCATGTAGATTATAAAGATGCTGATTTCTTATTACAATTCGTAAACGAGCAAGGTAAAATCCTTCCAAGAAGATATACTGGTACTTCTCTAAAATACCAGAGAAAAGTTTCTGCAGCTATCAAAAGAGCTAGACACTTAGCTTTGATGCCATACGTAGCAGACCTTTTAAAATAAGACAAATTAATAAAAGAAGCAGGCTTGTCTTGCTTCTTTTGTTGCTGAATCAATATTAATTCTAACGATTTTTGGATTCAAAATTTAACTGAATCTAAAATTAAAAACGGACAACAACAATGCAAATTATTCTAAAAAAAGACGTAGAGAATTTAGGACTTGAATTCGATACTATCGATGTAAAACCTGGTTACGCTCGTAACTTCCTTATTCCTCAAGGATATGCTTTATTAGCAACACCTAAAAACAAGGCAGCTTTAGAAGCTACTTTAGAGGCTAGAAAAGAAGAAGAAGCTAAATTAGTTGCTGCTGCTACAGCTAAGATCGATCAACTGAAAAAAGTTGTATTAACTATCCCTGCTAAAGTAGGTGCTGGTGACAAACTTTTCGGATCTATCAACAATGGTGATCTTGCAGAAGCATTAGCTAAAGCTGGTGTAGATATCGAGAAAAAATTCATCAAGATTCCTGGTAACACTATCAAGAGAACTGGTAAATTTTCTGCAAAAGTAAGACTTCACAGAAACGTAGAGCACGATTACGAATTTGACGTAGTTTCTGATGCTCCTGTAGAAACTCCGAAAGCTGCTGAGAAAACTGAAACTAAAGAAGAGGCTTAATCTAAGCAATTTCTTAATGATATAAATCCTTCCTTCGGGGAGGATTTTTTTATGCTCTTATTTACTCTTGTTCATTTTTTCAAAATCCTCAGTTTTCATAATCGCCAAATTATTGTTTTTACAATCCCATATACTGGTATATTTTTTTGATATCGTAATATAACTTTCCAGGTTATGAATATGTTGGTATAGCATAAGTGTACATATATCTGTAGGTGTTATATACAACCAGTCAGGAAGGATATGTGAATGAATTCCACTTACCATGTTCTCTCCTTTTTCATCTTTTGTGTTCATCGCAATTAAACTGTTGTGCAGACGTTCTGGCTTCTCTATTTCATTATTTTTATTAAAAGTAACCAGATAGTCATTACCAAACAGAACAAGATTATTTTGTGTAGTTCCGGTCAGAATATAAACCTTATTTTGTCCATTCTTTCTCTCATCAACAATTGGTATCAGATTTAGATTTGTATTCTGATAAGCTCTGAAAATAGTATCTGCTTTAATCCTTTGTAATGCCTTCTGCCGGATGTTAAAATATTTTCGCTCAACATCTGTAAAATCTCTTGTTGTTAGATCCAATTTGAAATCTTTAGGATTATAGCTAGCAGGAAAAGCCACGGAACCTATCACTTTATTTTCTTTTGAAAAGAATATGCAAACAGGTACATTGTCTTTTATATAAGAAAAGTATCCGCCAATATTTTCATTATTTTTATAATTGGCCAGAAATACATCCGTTCCGTACCAACTTGCCATTTCACTTCTGTATAATTTTATCCCTTCTTCTTTAATTTCCTTTGCGATAGTTTGCAAATCCTGAGCTGTCACCAAAAATCCCAGAATTATGAATATTAAAAGATATAGTTTTCTCATAAACAGATGATTTAAATAAAGTTACTCTTTTTTTCTTTGACTTCGGAAAACAAAAATGAGATTGATTGAAAATAAAAAGCAGTAAAATATTTTTTTCAACGCTTCAATTTTTAGAATCATTAATTTAGAAAATGAATAAAAATGTAGATTTTATCGATATTTACAGCGATAAAATTCTTTATAAATGAAGGATTATTTTATATTTGCAGTCCAAAAATTAATCATATGCAAGAACTATTAGAAAAAATCGCACAGGAGTTTGGAACTTTCACAACTGACTCTAACCTTCAATTAGAAAAAGGTAACAAAGCTGCAGGTACAAGAGCTAGAAAAGCTGCTTTAGAGTTAAGCAAATTATTGAAAGACTTCAGAAAAGTTTCTGTGGAGGAATCTAAGAAATAAGAGAAATCTTTTACAAAAAAGAATCCGGTGAATTGCTTCACCGGATTTTTTTATTTTACAGATAAACTCAGTTCTTAATTAGATCTGGGTTTTGTGTTTTACGTTCGTCAAGATATCCGGGAAGTAAGAATCTGATAAATGTTCAAACTCATCACCTCTCATAAACATAGAAGCATCTACTTCCGCATAAGAAGTTCTTCCGGCAGCAGCGATAAGCTCATTACACGTATGCAATGTATTTCTGTGGAAATAATATACTCTCTCGCTCTTATCTGCCACATCCAGACCTTTAATCAGCATTTTATCCTGAGTTGCCACACCTGTAGGACAAGCGTTAGAATGACATCTTAGCGCCTGAATACAGCCTAAAGAGAACATAAACCCTCTTGCATTATTACACATATCAGCTCCCATTGCTACAGCTCTAAGGATATCCAGTGAAGTCAATACTTTTCCGCTGGCAATAATTCTGATTTTATCACGAACGTTATATTTCTGAAGCGTTCTGTTTACAAAGATAAGTGCAGGCTCCAAAGGCATACCAACTCCGTCTGAAAACTCTAATGGTGCAGCTCCTGTACCACCTTCAGCTCCGTCTACTGTAATAAAGTCCGGCCAGATATTCAGTACATTCATTTTTTCGCAAATCTCTTCAAATTCACGTGTATCACCAATACAAAGTTTAAATCCAACAGGTTTTCCTTCACTAAGGTCTCTCAACTGTTGTACAAACTTTAATAAACCTTCTGCACTGTTGAATGCAGTATGTCCCGGAGGAGATAAAATAGTTTTCCCTGGTTCTACGTGACGAATCTTTGCAATTTCAGGTGTATTCTTTACTCCTGGTAATACACCACCATGTCCTGGTTTTGCACCCTGAGAAAGTTTTATTTCGATTAGCTTTACATTTGGATGAGCAGACTTCTCAGCAAATAGTTCAGGGTTAAAATGTCCGTGATCGTCACGACATCCGAAATACCCAGTACCAATCTGCCAGCAAAGATCTCCACCACCTTCTAAATGGTAATGAGATATTCCTCCTTCTCCTGTATTATGGAAGAAATTTCCTTTTTTAGCGCCAGAATTTAAAGATACCACAGCTCTGTTACTCAATGCTCCGTAACTCATTGCAGAAATATTAAATAAAGATGCACTGTAGGGTTTCTTACACAATGGTCCTCCAACGGTTACTCTTGGTAATTCTTCAGAAGGAACTTTTGCATAAATAGAGTGCTTAATTCCTTCATATTTTCTTGTATTAATGTCTAACTGTGTCCCAAATGGTACATTCGCAGATATATTCTTTGCTCTTCGGTAAGCCGCAGATCTTTCATTCCTCGGGAAAGGTTTACCATCAGTATTCCTCTCGATGAAATACTGCTGCATTTCCGGCGATATTTCCTCGAAGAAATAACGGAAATTCCCCAGGACAGGAAAGTTTCGTAAAATAGCATGCTTTGTCTGGAAAGCGTCATATAAGCCCCAGAGATAAATAAGGGATAGCAAAATTGGTATCCACAGGTCGGCGTTAATAAGGAAAGTTATTCCCCAGGAGGCCAATACAATGACAATGCCCCAGGTAAGAAACTGATTTCTCATTACAATACTTTTGTTTAAAATTAACCTCAAATATACCTAAATAAAAACAGTAAAACCAAGCTTTATCATTAAACGATAAGCCCGGAGAATCTTTTATAAAAAAATTAACATTCATTATCATTTATTTACTTTTTTCAGCACAAACTTTGCTTATACAGAGGAAACAATATCTCCTGTTTTTCGATAATCCACGACGAAATACAAAAAACAGGGGATTTATCCCTAAATATCCTTAATCCTAAATCTCTCTACCAAAACTTCTGCATTTATTGTAGAAGTTTTTTTATTTTTACTCTATCAAAACAAATAAGTTTATGGCAATGAATTTCCATACCCGTAAATGGGTAAAACCTGAAGATCTAAACCCTAATCAGTCTTTATTCGGGGGCAGACTTTTACAATGGATAGATGAAGAAGCAGCATTATATGCTATTATACAGTTAGAAAACCCACGTTGCGTTACAAAGTTTATATCAGAAATCAACTTCATACATTCCGCTACACAAGGTGATATCGTAGAAATCGGAATTTTGGCAACATCTTTTGGACACACGTCTATTACACTTTCATGCGAAGTAAGAAATAAAATGACAAGACAAACCATTATAAAGATTGATAAAATTATCATGGTAAGTCTGGATGAACATGGTAAACCAGCAGCTCATGGCAAAACCAAAATAGAATATCCACACGACAGATTCCCTGAAGGCTAATGGAATTACACATCAAAAATATGGTATGCGGCAGGTGTTTGTCGTCTGTTCAGAATATCTTTAGTAATCTGAATATTTCTCTGACTAAATTAGAGTTGGGCGTTGCTGAAATTAAGGATACTCTCGACAAGGAGCAGGTATCTGTACTCGAAAAAGCTTTGAATGAACAAGGCTTTGAAATCCTTCAGGATCTTTCGGTAAAGCAGATTGAGAAAATGAAAACTCTTATTTTGCAGAAAGTACAAAATCTGAACATTGAGGAAGACTTTAAAATATCGACATACCTTAGTGAACATCTGCATAAAGAGTACAGCTCTCTATCCAAATTATTTTCTCAGACAGAAAATGTTACACTGGAGCAATACTATATCCTTCATAAAATAGAAAAGGTAAAAGAATTACTTGTATACAATGAGTATTCCCTGACACAGATAGCGGACATGCTTGGTTATAAAACAGTACAGCACCTTTCTTCTCAGTTTAAAAAGGTTACAGGTTTTTCGCCTTCACTATTCCAAAAAGCAAAAGACAAACACAGACAGGCTCTGGATAAAATCTAAATTTTAATTCAGTCAAAGGATTATTATGACATTTTATACAAAAACCAACACAATGGCACAATTGAGCTATAAAAGATTTTCAAAAAATTCTTAAGGCATAAAGGAAAAATCAAAGATTTTTGCTAGCACAACTAATTTTTATTGTAGGATAAAACTCTTTGTGCCTTAAAAACAATATAAGGTTTATTGTTTTTTCTGCGTTTGTGCTAATCCTTCTTTTTTTTACTTCTACAGAAATAAGAAGCTGAATTATATAAACATCTTCCATATATTTATAATACATACCTGATTTCACTTTCCGAAATTTGTAGTATAAATATTAAACATGGAAAAAGTATTCAGCATAAAAGGAATGTCATGTGATGGTTGTCGCAGTAAAATAGAGAAAAAGCTAAATGAAATAGAAGGAATCTCTGCTAGTGTGCAATTAGATCCTCCTGTAGCTATAATACATTCAGAAAGAGATTTTTCAGAAGAAGAGCTTCAGGAGAAGTTAGAAGAAGCCGGGAATTACAGCATTGAACATGAAGCTCCAAAATCCGGATGTTGTTCTGCTCCTGCGGGTAATTCGTTACCAGCAATCGGAAGCCTGCAAAAAGAAGCAGCTAAACATACTGAAGAGAAATCTTCATGCTGCTCTACAACAAATCATCAGCATCAACATAGTATTATACCTCCTGCTGATAAAATATCGCCTAGCGGGCAGTATATA